>NZ_JAVLAS010000001.1:0-1322685 GCF_032190635.1 Levilactobacillus zymae | reverse complement strand
CTAATACCACGTAGAGTGAGTACACGCTGGTATCTTCAGCAATGGGTTGATCATTGGCGTCATAGATGGTCCCGCGCTTGGCCTTCAACGTTTCGTTTGCCGTATACAATTTCTGGGCCGCCGCGCTTAAATTCACGTTTTGAACCTTCTTACCAATCGAAATGTAAGAAAAACGCACCGCAATGAGGATAAAAACGCCGATGAAAAGGAAAAACAGAAACTGGCCAACGATCTTCCGGTTTCTGCGCGCGTTCGTATTCTTCATGGGATGCTTTGGGGAATCATTCATTATTTATTAACAGTCCTTATTCGCGCATTTTCCAAACTCAGTCCTTGCTTCTGCGCAACCTTATCCAACCGACTCCGACTCTGCAACTCGTTAATCTCTTGTTGCGCGTTGGTATTACGGTTTTGATAAGTGGCCGTGGTCTGATTAATTGTTTGTAAATCATGTTGAGCATTACTCATTGCGATTTTGGCGGAGACGACACAAACCATCAATACAGCCAACACTAAACCACAGGCCGTGACCAGACATTTCTCAAATTTGGAAACGGGTAATTTTTGTCGTTGCGGTTGTCCTTGGGGTTGGCCCTGGGGACGAACCCGCGGTTGTGGGTGTTCTATGTTTGGGCGTCGTTGCGGTTCCGTTGTTAACGGAACGGCTTCTGCTAAGCTATTTTGCGCCATAAATAATCATCTTCCTATGTCGAATAATTAAGTTCTCATCAGGGGGCTTATTAAAGCTTTTCTAAGATGCGTAATTTAGCACTATGAGCTCGGTGATTGGCGGCCAATTCCGCCGCTGAAGGCAGAATTGGTTTCCGATTAACCAAGCGATAATCCGGTTGCATATTTTCTGGAATCACCGGCAACCCGTGTGGCAGATCGGGTAACGATGATTTTTCACGAAACATGGTCTTCACCAGCCGGTCCTCCAAGGACTGGAAGGTAATCACACTGATTCGTCCGTGGGGCGCCAATAACGTGATGGCTTGCTCCAGCGAGGCTTCCAACGCTCCTAATTCGTCGTTCACGGCGATTCGAATTGCTTGGAAAACCTTCTTGGCGGGATGCCCCCCGTGGCGCCGAGCCGCCGCGGGGATCCCCTCCTTAATGATGTCAACCAACTGTCCCGTGGTGTCGATGGGTGCGGTGGCGCGATGGCGTTCGATGGCGCGCGCGATGGGTTTGGCAAACTTTTCTTCGCCGTACCGGTGGAAAATGCGCATCAAATCGTTAAACGACCATTCATTGACCACCGTCCAAGCCGTCAACGGCGCGGATTGGTCCATCCGCATGTCGAGGGGGGCATCGTGTTGGTAACTAAATCCCCGATCAGCCTCATCGAACTGCGGTGAAGAAACGCCTAAATCATACAAGATACCGTCAACCTGAGTGACCCCTCGTGCGGCCAACTGGGCTTGAATATCCCGGAAGTTGCTCTTGATAAACGTCACCTTACCGGCAGCTAGTGCCACCGCCAAGTGTTCTTGATTATAGTCGATGGCGGTTTGGTCTTGATCAAAAGCGTACAAGTGGCCGGTTGTCAACTGTTCGAGAATATGTTGACTGTGGCCACCGCCACCCAGCGTGCAATCCACATAGGTGCCGGTTGGTTGAATGGCCAACCCGGCCACCGCTTCATTTAAAAGTACCGTAACATGATGAAAGTCTTCCAATGGGCACGCTCCTTTCGCCAAGATCTTTTAAAGATCAAAGTCAATTAGATTTTCTGCAATATCGTCAAAGTTGGCTTCGGCTGTGGCGGAAAAAGCCGCCCAACGCTCAGCACTCCAAATTTCAAACCGGTTGGCTACCCCCACGATGACGCACGCCTTCTCCAGGTCGGCGTGCGTGCGTAATGTCTGGGGTAGATTGATGCGGCCCTGTTTATCCAGGTCACATTCCGTGGCCGCTGAATAGAAAAAACGCACAAAGGCCCGGGCATCTTTCCGGTTCACTGGTAAAGTTTTGAGCTTATTTTGTAACGTTGCCCATTCCGACATGGGGTAACCGAATAAACACCCATCCATGCCCCGGGTCACCACAAAATGCTCGCCCAATTGCTCACGAAACTTAGCGGGAATAATCAGCCGGCCCTTGGCGTCAATTGAATGCTCAAATTCGCCCATGAACATAGCCATTACCCCCTACTTGTAACTATTTCCAAGTTTACCACACCCCCCCACTTTCTACCACAACGTTTCCGAATTTTTATAAATTTCCCCACCAACACCAAAAAAGCCACGGCGAACACCTGTTCACCGTGGCTGAAACCGCTTTTTGACCCACCGTCAAAATGGGTCAATAATCAATTGAATTCATATTTATGCATTATTCTAACTAATTGTAAGTAGGAAACAACTCACAAACCCTAATAGCCAATACAGATCCGATAGGCGCCAAAATGTCTTCATAAATTGCGGATACAATAGCTCATGATTATGGATTGCCTGAGCCAAAGCCACCCCAATTCCAATCAGCATCCACCCCATGACTAGCCAGGGTAAGAGGTCGCCCGCGCCACTAGGGACGAGAACGATACTACAGATAATTAATAACGGCGTCATCAAATCCCAGGTAAATAATGCCGCGGGCCAATGGCGCCGAAACAGCCGGCGGACAGTGGAAATCACCAGCCACCCCAACAGTAAGATCACCAGCTGCCCCGCGGGTGATGCCCAAAATTCCATGTCGATCCCCCCATGCTTAACTTCCGTTTTATTATAGAGATTTCGTGATTAACTTGCAATTCGATTTGTCGCCGTCTTTCCCCCACAGAAATGCGGCCAACGGTTGCAATTCCGCCGCACCCACGGTACACTATTTGGGTAGCAACGCACGTAAAGAGGTGGCTTAAGCTAATATGGAAAAGAAAAAGAAATCAACGTTTCAAAAAATCACGAACGTTTTCGTCTGGATTATGATTATCGCAACTTTAGGCTCACTGATCTTTGGGGCCATTTCCTCAATCATGACTTCCTAATCACGGCTAACTTTGACTAAATCTAAAAATGACGCCCCACCACAAACATACTGGTGGGGCGTCATTTTTGTGTTGCAGTTAGGTAGGTCACTAAACCAACCTACGATTGCGGCGGAGTCGTCGAATCCGCCGACGGCTCCGGTTGTTTATAGACCTGGCGGGGCTTACTGCCCTCTTGCGGACCAATGTAGCCCCGTTGTTCTAGATCGTCAATGATCCGGGCGGCCCGATTATAACCAATTCGGAACCGGCGCTGCAGTAACGAGGTGCTAGCCTTTTGTTGGTCCACTACAAAGGCTAATGCGTCATCGAACAGGTCGTCATCACTGTCTCCCTGCTCACTTTGCTGCATTTCTTCGTCGGTCACCATCATATCTTCATCGTAATCGGCCGTTTGTTGCTGCTTAATGAAGTCGACCACGTTGCTAACATCTTCATCGGGAATAAACGCGCCCTGGACCCGGACGGGTGAATTAGCATCCACCGGTTGGTAGAGCATATCCCCCCGCCCCAGCAGTTTTTCGGCCCCATTGGCATCCAGAATGGTCCGCGAATCGATCCCACTGGATACCGCAAAGGCAATCCGGGACGGCACGTTGGCCTTGATCAACCCGGTGATGACATCCACGGAAGGTCGCTGGGTGGCCAAAATCATGTGAACACCGGCGGCCCGTCCCATTTGCGCTAAACGGATAATAGCGTCTTCTACTTCGCTGGACACCGTCATCATCAAATCGGCTAATTCGTCGACGATAACCACGATGTACGGTAAGGTCGGCCGCGCCTGATTGTCTTCGGCGTTAGCCTTCTTCACGAAGGCGTTATACCCCGAGATTTTACGCTGCCCGAACTGCGAGAACAACTCGTAGCGTCGTTCCATCTCGGCCACCACTTTATGTAACGCGCGAGCGGCCTTCTTGGGCTCGGACACGACCGGGGTCAACAGGTGGGGAATCCCGTTATAAACGCTTAGTTCCACCTTTTTAGGATCGATTAGCATCATCTTTACCTGGTCAGGCCGGGCGTTCATCAAGATACTGGTAATAATCCCATTAATGGCCACGGACTTCCCACTTCCCGTTGCTCCGGCAATCAGCAGATGGGGCATCTTGGTCAGATCCATGGTGACCACTTGTCCCGTGACGTTACGACCCAAGGGTACCTCTAAGGGATGTCCCGGGTGTGGCGGTTGGGCTTCGACCACGTCACGAAAGGCTACGGTGGACACTTCTTTATTCGGCACCTCAATCCCAATCAGGGATTTCCCCGGGATTGGCGCTTGAATGCGGATTCCCTTAGCCGCCAAAGCCAAGGCTAGGTCGTCGGCCAAGTTAACAATCCGGGACACCTTGACCCCAATAGCGGGATGCAGTTCGTACTCGGTTACCGAGGGACCTAAACTGACGTTTTTCACCTCGGCGTCCACCCCGAAGCTGTCTAACGTTTGCTTCAAAATTTTGGTGTTAGCATCGATGGCGTTGACCTCAGCGGTCTGATCAGCCGGCGGTACCTGTTTCAACAAGTCCGGTGTCGGCAATTGATAGTTCGGATCAACCTCGGTATTTCCCACTAATGAATCGGCCGTTGCGGTGTCAGCTTCCGCATTCTCTGGGGTCGGCTGTGGTCGCGGCGTTTCGTTAGCCGCAACGGTCACGTGATAGCTCGGCTGGGCTGGCGTTGCCGGCTGAGTCGGCTGTTCGGGTGGCGTCGGTGCTTGTGACGTGACGGTACTTCGTGGATCCGGTAGGTCCTTATCAGCCGTTGAGCCCGTATCCTGAACATCCTGGTGTCGAGCTTGGATTGCCGCTCGCCCACGTTGTACGGCTTGCGTCAAGCTGCCCAGTCCCCGCCCTAACCACTGACCAATTCGTTGTAAAGCGTGTTGCACATCGGTTAAGGGAATCTGAAAGAAGACCAAAACGCCCCCAGCCATCACTAGCCAGGCAGCGATTTGTGCGCCGAGCAGGGCAATCAACCAAGCAATCACGGTGAGCGCCAGCGCCCCCACCAGGCCGCCCCCTAAGTCGGTAGTCCGGCCACCAGAAACTAGGTCGGCCAAGCCACTATGCCAAACCGTATTGAGGAACCCACTATGCTGATTAGCCACTGCAAAGGCCGTGGCACTCGCCCAAAGCAGCCAGCCACCATAAATCAAGCCACTGCCCAGCCAATAGTGGTGCGCCAGTTGGGGCCAAGTTCCCGTCACGGCTAGGGTCACACCCAAAGCTCCCAGAACTACTAGTCCAAATGGGTAGGTCTCCCCCACCACCAGACGAATCAGATTGGCCCAAAGTGTGCCCAACAACCCAAGGTGAAAGAGTCCCAACGCGGCTAGCACCAACAAGACCAAGCCCACCACGTTCCGGGTGTACGGAAAAGGTTGGGCACTCTTCCGCTTAGTCGTCCGCCGCCGCGTGGTCTTGCGGCGGGTTGTTTTTCGTTTCGTCGCCAACTTGCAGTCTCCTCTCTAAACTTAGCGTTATTTTAATTTGTCGTGAGGGTAACGGTGAATGCGTTCCAGATTCGGAAAGGCCTGTTGCCGCAAAACTTCGTAAATCACAATGGCCGCACTGTTCGATAAGTTTAACGCCCGAATATGACCGTCATCTTGGGGAATCCGGATGCACTTTTCTTCGTGTTGGCGCATGAACGGTTCCGGTAACCCGGTCGTTTCCTTCCCAAATAGGAAGTAGTGGTCGTTATCGTTCAACGAATAATCGGGTTCCGTGTAATCCTGTTCGGCAAACTTCGAGACCAAGTATAGCTGGGTCGGATCGGCAATCGAGTCTAAAAAAGCGGGCAGGTTGTCGTGGTAACGCACATCCACCTTATCCCAGTAATCCAAGCCGGCGCGTTTCAAGTGCGCATCATCGACCGAAAATCCCAGGGGTTTGATTAAATCTAAAACGGTATCAGTTCCGGCACAGGTCCGGGCGATGTTGCCCGTATTGGCAGGAAATAGCGGTTCAAATAACGCAATATGGTTGGTCATAGTTTCTCTTCTCCGTTCTCTTCTCAAACATTCGTTCTGTTTCATTATTATAGTCAACTCCGCTGGCCTTTGACAAGGTCGGACCCACAAAAAAAGCAGCTCCTCGGTGTGGGCACGGCGAGGAGCTACCTTAGTGAAGTACTACTTGTCAGTCGCTAACAGTTACCCGCTGATATCGACCGCCAAACGATTTCTCACTGCTCAATATAACACGCCGTTGTCAGGTCTTCAAGGGGCACGCCAGATTTCTTTTAACGGTTTACCTCGCTCGGTTGTGCACATAATAACGTCACGTCGACCGTAATCGCGGGGAACGGCTGCGCGGCAACTTGGTCGAGTCGGTCCTGATCGGCGCCCCAGTGCATCGGCGTCATCAACATCAAATCGGCAAACCGTTCTGGGGCAACCGGGACCTGGTAGCGAATTCGTTCGCTGGTGGCCTGCGGATAATGTTGTTTGAAAAGTTCCAAAACATTGCTGTTGTCGTACTGGGCATGGGCGTTACCGGCCGGGAAAATGGCCTGCCGCAGTTCGATCAGGTAATCAGCGTTAGGAATCACCTTCAAGAGTTGCCCGCCCGGCGCGATGATCCGGTTGAATTCCTTGTAAGCCGACGGCGAAAACAGATCCAATACCGCCGTAAATTGCTGGTCGGTAAACGGCATCTGCGCCAAATCGGCCACGCAGAAAAAGGCCTTGGTGTCGAGTTGGGTCGCCAGGTTGATCCCCGGCTTCGAGATGTCAAATCCCACGGCCGTGTCCTGGCCGTTCCGGTGCGCCAACACGGCGGCTAACGGGGTCCCTTCCCCACACCCAACATCTAAAATCGTTTGGGACGTTGCCGGCAGGTGAGCCGCAAAAGCATCGGTGATTCCGGTAAACAGGCCGGCCTGCAACATCCGCCGCCGGGCGGCCAACATCGCGTCATCGTATTCGCTGGCCACGGCCCGCTGCATGAAGTACAGCATCCCCTTCTTGGAAAGGTCAACGTTGTGGCCCTGGGGACAGACTAAACTATGTTCGGCCACGTGGTCGTACGGGTCGTGACACACGGGACAACGGAAAAGGCCGGCATGCCGGTCTAAAAAGGCCGCGGCCCGATCAATCTTTTTCATATACTTTCTCGCGCTCCAATCGTCACTAAGGAGCATCCCTTTACTTCCGGCCCTCAGTCTGCGTAAAATAGTGAGTGCATCTTAACCACACTTACCTATTTAACGCATCGTATTTTGGTCGAACAGCTTCCCGGTACCCCCGTGAAATAAGTGCATCCATTGTACCATATTCCCCGGAAGTGTCGGCTGATTCGCCCAAGTTTAGAAAGGATGATCGGTTTTGCGATTAATCGAACCGTTATTAGAAAACTACGGCCCCCTGTTGGCCGCTGCAGAAGCCGGAGCCAAACGCGTCGCCCTGGCGGACAACCTCGCCGTGGGCGGGACCACCGTCAGCAAGGGCGTCATGGGCGAGGCCGTTCGGTACGCCCACGAACACCGGATGAGTCTCGACCTGGTGATTGCACCGCGGGGCGGCAACACGCCCTACGACGACGTGGAAATTAAAATCATGGAGGCCGACCTCCTCGAAGCCCAGCAGCTCGGCGTCGACGGCGTAATTTTGGGTGCCCTCGACGCTAACCGCCGCATCGACCGCGAAGGCTTACGGCCCCTAGTGGCCGCGGCTGGCGGCATGACCATGACCTTTAGTACCGACTGGGACGCCATTCGGCCCCAAGACCGCGGGGGCGCCATCGACTGGTTAGCCACCCAGGGCTTTGAAAGGGTCCTGAGCGCCGGGGACCCCACCGACCGGTTGGCCGACTGGACCGCCACTAAGCGCCTGACCGACAGTGCCGGGTTGACGCTGGTGCCGGCCGAAGTCGCCGCGACGGATATCCCGCAAGTCGCCGACGCACTCAAAGTCAACTTCTTTCTGGGCACCAACAGCCTAATCCTTTAATTAAATCAGCCCATTTTAAAAGAGATGTCCCCCAGGTACTTTCGCCTGGAGGGCATCTCTTTTCGCTGCTTGTGAGTCTGTCGTTACAGGTCGCCCCGGCGGAAGGCTTCGATCATGCTCCACGACAAGCTCAACGTAGTATCGTCGTGGGGCAACTCGTCGCGCCGGAACCACTTTGCCTGGGACAATTCATCGGTCTCTAACGTGAGGGGGAGACTCTGGTCCAACTCCGCCACAAAGCCCACCAGTAACGCGTGCGAGGCCGCCCAGGGTTGACTACCCCGGTAGCGAATGTGGTGCACGCTCAGTCCGACCTCTTCGTGAACCTCCCGGCGAACCGTTTCTTCGAGGGTCTCCCCGATCTCGGCGTACCCGGAAATCAGGGTATATTTGTCGTAACCGGTCAAAAACTTAGTCAACAGGAGCTGGTCGCCGTGCGTGACCGCCACAATGATTGCCGGGGCAATCGTGGGATAAATCTTCTGGCCACACTGCGGACAAGTCAAGGCCCGTTCAACGGTGTCTGGCACGTACGCGTGACCACAGTGACTGCAGAACCGATGGGTGGCGTACCACCAGCCCAGTTGAGCCGCCGTCGCCGCGGCAAAGCCCAACCACTGGGGCGTCAACCGCCGTAACGCCGCGACCGGAGCGTACCGGTACCGGGGCGGTGACCAAAAAGATAGCCGTCTGGTCGATCGTCAACAGGTACGTAGCTTGGGCGGGCGTTACCGCCCAGGTCTGGGTGACCGCGGTCCACCGCGGCAACGTTTGCGCTTGGTCTAACAGCACGTGTTGGTCGTGGTAGACCACCACGAAGTCGTCAGGCCGCGGCGTGCGGGGCCCGTGAAATTGATTATCTAAACGGTGTGGAGCAATATCTTGAAACAACGGGGACACCAACTTTCAATTCGAATAGTCCCCATCTTGCGCGTCTAGCTCAAATTAATCAATCGCTTAGCTCCGGGGAGCGTGCCGTCTCATCCGTTTACGGCAACGTGTCGGTTGCTGGTACCAACAGTCCCTGAGCGACCGAATAGCGGTAAGCCTGTTCGTAGCGTGGGTACTTACCCTTTAACCGTTTTTCCAACTGCGTCCAGTACTTGGGATCATGGGTAACCTCTAAGACCATTTCTAAGACCCGTTGGCGGGCGTTGCCCTGCTTCGCCACCCGTAACCGGTCAATTTCGGTATCAAACAGGGCGACAAGTTCTGCCGGTTGTTGCCCGACTAACTGTTCAAAGGCGGCAAACCCGGTCGGGAAGAACCGTTCAAAGACGTACTTAGCTTGGACCACCGTGCTTTTTTCGACCGGTTGGCCCTGCTCCACAAAATACAAGTAACGTGCCAGGATGTACCCCGCAATTTCGGCGTTCATCTGGTGGTGCCGCACGTGAAAGCTACCGAAAAAATTAGTGATGCGCAACGCTTCGGCCTGATCCGCCGGCGACAACCTGCCCGCCCGTAATAGCCGGGCGACCATCAGCACACTAAAGCGGTTATCCGTCCGGGCGCTACTCATGAGATACGGTGCACTATCCTGCGGGGCTATCTCGTGAGCAAACCAGAAATTAAGCAACACCCGGCTGGCATTACCGCTCTGCTCGCACTCCCGCCACAACGCCCGTTCCTGTTCGGTGGTCAGACCGGGCAACCGGTAAGCTACGGATTCCACGTAATCAGCGGCCTGTTCCTTAAGCTCCGGGGTAATTTGGCGTAACCAGGGGTGCGGCGAAAAGTCTTGATTGGCCGCAAAGGTCTGAAGTTCTTGGTATTCGGTCGCCGTCATCTTCCCAACCAGCTGATCATTGGGTTGCCGTAAGAGGTGTAAGAGCCGCTTGGTCGCGGTCTCCGTCACCACCGGTTGCGCGGGTGCGGGCGTTTTTTTCCGCCACCACCGTGACTTGGGTGCGGCATCATCCGGCAATGATTGCGCCAAGAAGGTGTCCAGGACCGCTTGCGAATTCAACGTCACGCCCAGTTCGTCGTGGACCAGGTGGCGAACCTGCCCCGAGTGAAAAAGGTCCGAAAACTCGATGGGCCCACTGATCTCCCCTAACCGCTTTTGGCTGAGGAGACTCCCGATACGAAAATGCGTCGCTAGTAGGCCAAAGTAGGCGGCGTACAGACGGTGAAAGAACTGCGGAAACTGGGTACCCCCGTTGCGGGTGTAGGTGTCGAGATCACCCAACAAGAATTGAAAATTAATTACCCGGTAGTAGTCGCGTAAGACCGGATAGTCTCGGATGAACGGGTAAATGAAGAACTGAATATTGGCGACTAGCCCTCGTTTAAAGGTCAGCGCCGCAAAATCAAAGTTCAACAATTTCGCCACGTCCTGTCGGTACCCCAGAAACGAGAAATCGGCGAATTGCAGCAGCCGCCCGGTCCGGGCCTTGAAAATCGCGATTTGGCGGTCAAACTCGCGGGGCAAACTGGTGAGTCCCCGTTGCTTTTGCACGGCCGCCACGTAAGGTAACGGTTCGGGCTCGTCCAGCATCTGAATTAGCCGCCGAGTGGTGGGCATCGCCCGATCAGTTCTGGTCTTTAGTACCATAGCATCTTCTGGAATCATATCCAGCGCTGCTTGAATTTGGGTTGCTTGACGCCAATAATTAACGGAACCCGTGGTCGTCTCCCCAATCGTTTGATCGATTGGTTTAGACGTCACCACGGCCACCTGATTAGTGGCTAACTGTTGGGCGAGCCCCGGTACCGTCGCCACTTCACCTTCCCAGGTGCTTAAGACAACCCCTTGGATAATGCCTTGATCCCGACACCGTAAAAGGTAATCCAGCATCAACCGAAAATCGACCTGATCCCGTAACGTTCCACAAATCACTGCCCATACCGTTCTCACATTAACAACTCCTAGCTATCGTCCAAGATTGAATTGGAGACTTTTGTCTTCTCGATTAATGTTCCATTCCGAGAGATCACTTTTTTTCTGAATAAGTCCCTGGATAATTTGTTCAAAATCTGCCGCTGTCACCCAATTGGGTTGAAATTTAGTCATCTGATTATTCGCCTGGATAAATCGCAGGGTGCATCCGACGGTCGGCTTACCCCAGCAAATCTCCAAAAGACCACCGTATGGCAACGCGGTGGGATAGGTGGCAAACTCACCATCACTATTAAAAAATGCGTCCCCTAAGCCATAGATCACCGGATGGCCATCTAGCATCTCTATCCCCTGCAAGGCGTGCGCACCGTGTCCCACAATCATGTCTGCTCCCGCCGCCACCAACTGTTTTGCCAACCGCCGTTGTTTAGTGGTGACATCTCTAAAGTCTACGCCCCAGTGCGGCGAAACAACGATTAAGTTCTGCGGGTGATCCTGACGTTCCTTTTTTATTTTTGCCAGAAGGACTCCCGTGATGGGCGCTACTCCCCATTTATCAATCAATGGGTACACGTTCAATTGCCGATAATTCCTGTCGTTATACCAATATCCGTTAAACACGGTGAGCGTGCCCTGGCCGGTTTTAATCCGCAAGGGAACGGTCGCCTCGTCGATATCTCGTCCCACCCCGATATGCGTCATCTTGGCCTGATCCAAATACTTAACCGACTCACGTAATCCGGATTCTTCATAATCCGCCCCATGATTGTTCGCCATCAACGCAACGTTTAAATTCGCCCGCTTAAATGCCGCCAATGTGGGTTGGGGCTGACTGCCCAATACAAATTTCTTTAATTGCCACAGGCGAGAATCCTTTAAATCATCAACTAAGGCCGATTCCATATTAAAAATATTCAAATCCGTTTGTTGCAAGTATGACTGTAGTTTTTCAAATGTATAGTTATATCCTTGCGTAACCAAGGGATCCCACCGGTTTCTTTTCTGCCGGCGCGCCGTGTAAAATTCTCCCGGGTAAACATCTCCAATAATTGTTATGGTTGGCTCCTTAGCCCTCACCGCAAGTTGGGGCGTCGCATAGTCCGAGTCGCCATTTTGTAAAGCCGTGGTCTTTTGGTGCACCAGCTGCGACAAGACGACCTCCCGATCGTAACTACTCGTCGCCCCCAAAACTACATACAGATAGCGCCGATCAAACGCAATCGCGGACTCACCATTTTGGCCCCAAAAATAGCCTCCCAGCAATTGTCCCTTTTTTACTAACATCGTTGAAGCATAGAAATATTTTTCATGCTGGACAACGTCCGTCTGATGTAGCAAATCCAAATTCTCTGACGGTAAGTGACTCAACAAAATCCCCAGGGTGATCAAGTCTTTTCCACTGTAAGTTTGTTTAACCGTTTGCCGGACCCGTCCCGTTTGGTTGGCAAGGGCTCCCTTTAAACTTTCGTAGCCAGGTAACGAGCGGTACCAACTACTCATCTTTCTAGCGGTCTGTTCTCGAACCATTTGACAAATGGCTAGCGCCACGATGGGTTCCGAAGTGGTTAGCATCAAATTGAGTAATTGTCGCGCATTGACCCGTTCATTAACTGAAAATAGAGAGGTTCGCTGGTCGTGCTTTAATAATTCCGCTGTTACAGTGAGGGTGGTTGTCGGTAAAATTCTTTGATTGCTCATTAGCCTCAAAAAAATTAAAAGTGTGGCCACGTTACCTAATCCAGCATTCACGACCGTTTGTTCATCACCGATACTCTGACAAATTTTGTGCTGCTCTAAATCATACTTTTGCGCCAAAGACACAACCGCTTCACCTCTCTTCCTCAAAACTCACGTTGAATTGGATTTCTTCGCTGATCCTGCATTAATCCAACTTCAATTTCATCTCGAATTGTGCATAAACAATGGCCCGGTCGCTTTTCCAGCCATCACCCCCGTGCCTACATGTCGCCCTATTCCGCAGGGACCTCATCTCGAAAGACCGCCAACTCTTCGGGCGTCCCTAAGACGTGCACGGCGTCGGCCGGAATCGTCTTGACCGTGATGGTCCCCCGGTGTTCTTGAATGAAGTAATGGTAAAACGGGGCCACGTAGGTCTCCCCGTAATCTCTGCGGACGTCCGCAGCGTGGTGGTGATACAGCCCCGCAAAATCCACGAATCGGTCGAAATAGTAAAACCCGACCGACGCTAAATCAGAGATTCGTCGCTTCTCGACCACGTCGACCACGTGGTCCTGATCGTCAAGCTTGACGAACGACCAATGATCGCCGGGCGCCTTAAACGTGGTCAAATGACCGTCGCATGCTGCCAAATCCGCGCGTAAGATGTGACCCGGTTCCACGTAGGTATCGATGTTATAGATGGCCACCCCCTCGTGGGGATTCATGGCCGGCATGGCCGCCATCACGGTAGCCGCCTGTCCCGACGTCACGGCATCGATTGGGACGATTTCGTAGTTCTCAATTTCTGCCGCGGCAATCAACTGTTTCAACTGGTCGCGGTCATAGGCGCCTTGCCGGACCACGAACACAAACTTTTCATTTTTAAAATCGCGTAACGAGTCCATGGCCCACTCAAAGAGCGTGCGGCCCCGTACCACAATTTCGTGCTTCGGCTGAGTATAGCCCACCTGCCGAAAGCGCGACCCGCGGCCCGCCATTGTAATCACAACTTGCATGGTTATCCCTCCGTTATCTTCGCCATAAACGGCGCAAACTTGGTGACGCCAACCGCCAACATGGCTTTTTGCCGCTGTGGCTTATCCTGGTGGAGCGGAATCATACTCAAGAAGAGCAGTGATTCGATCAATTGCACCTGCCGGTAGGTCGCCGCATCGCCTAAATGCTCACGTAACCGCTGCTCGAATAATTCGCCGACCTGCCGTTCGTTCCCCGTCACGTCGAGTTCGTAATCGATCTGCCCCGTCGTATCCGCACTGACCTTGAACATGTCGGAAATGATGTAATCGTATTTCCCCGAGAAACTGTGCATCATTTTGGCGTAATCGTACTTGGCGTCCCCGTAAATATCGAACCGGCCGAACTTCCCCCGGAGATCGATCAATCGCATCACGTGTTGGGCGTTGTCGTACAACACGTTACTCATGCAAAAGTCCCCGTGGATCACGCTAAAGTGGTCACCGGTCAGCACCCCGGATTGGGCCAACACGGCTGGCAGCGCTGTCAAAATTTCCGTGATGCTGGGGTAAGTTTGCCCGTTGATTACCAAGGGTTGTTCGGCGATTTGGGCAAAGAATTCTTGTTCGTCAACTAGCCGGTTCAAGCGGTCAACCGTTTTATTCAAATACATTTCCGCAACGGTCTCCTGGTATTCGTCCGGAGCCACTTGGACTCGATATTGTCCCATTTCGGACCGCAGGAAGAACAGTTCATCAACGATTTCGCGCCAGAATCCCAATTCTAGGTTTCCGTAAAGAAACAAATTATGCAGACTTTCATAGGAAAAATATTCCATCTCCACGAACGGCGCGTTGTAGTTTAGCGAGTAGTCAAAAATTCGGGGCGCTAAGTACGCCAAATTCTTGGGTAACTTCAGGTACCACTGGATCTCTCCCAAGAACTTATCGACGTCGGTACTTTCTTTCCGTAAAATTCCCCGTTGCGAGTCAATGGTAGTGTGGTTAAAGAAGCGGGCTTCCACGGCTTGCTTGGCTTCCACGTACTTATCACTATGCCCGAAGTCCAGCCAGTGCTGCGCGGTCAGTGGCGTTAGTGGATAGACTTGATTGTAACGACACAGGTTGGTGTAAAAATCCTGATCAGCTTGCCAATAGTCGCTTAACCAGTCCCCCGCTTGGAGGGTGAAGACACCGACTGCGGCTTGTAAATCCGTGGTCGGTTGTGTCGGCACCACCTTATCGTTAAAGGTCAATTGCTGCTGGTCATCAACCGTCACGGTAGTCCACCGACCGGCGTCCCCCACGGGATGGGTCCAAACCACGTCGGGCTGGGTGATATCTTCAACGGTAACTACGGTGTCCCCAAAGACCAGCGTCAACGTCCCTAAAGGCCCCTGGTCCTGCAGCTGCGCCAAAACCTGGGCCACCGATTCGCTCAGCGTCAACCCGTCGGCGACCTCTAAGGGTTGAATCGCCAGTTCCCGGTATTGAACGTAATCGGTGATTGTGGTGTCGGTTGCGTTGACCGCAATGAACAGCCGATCGTAGACGTCAAGGTATTGGGCCACGGTGCGGTCGAGAATCCGTTCCCCGTCGGTCACGGGAATCATCGCTGGATAGATGGCCCCGAAGTTTTGCTGCATGTCTTCGGCAACCTTTGCGGCCGAGAGCATTACTAAGGTTTTCAATGCACGTCACGCTCCTTATCTACTAGGGCTTCGAGTTCTGCCGGGGTGTGGTTGAGAAATTCACTGGGGCGAAACGCCCGGTCGTCGATGTAGTAACCACCCCGGCCGGCCCAGGGTTTGCCGAACATGATTTCATCGTACGGCACATCGTAGCGGTCTAACCATTTGGCCGTAACGGGGGCCGTGTACTTGTTGATCTGGCCCAAGTTGCCGTTGTAGGTCCGCATCTGGCGCGAGGTGAATAACACGATCCGAAATCCAGCCGTTTGGTAGGTTCTTAACTGCTCAATCACGCTGGGCTTCGGGGCCACATCGAGGTAACTTTGTTCGGGTGTCTTGAGGTCGCATAAGGTGCCGTCAATGTCGACAATTAAGCTGGTTGTTTGATCCATAATGGCATTCCCCCCATTGGTCTGCGTGAATCACTTAGCCGAGTGTGGCCGCGATTGGTTGCGCTGTGCGGGTCGTTTGCTGATCGAAGTAGTCCAAGAGTTCCTGCCACTTGGCAAACACGGCGTCTTCGGAGTAGCGCTGAGCGTTAGCGTAAGCGGCTTGCCGGTACTCATCAAGCTGCTTCGGGTCGGCAAGCAATTGCCGCATGGCCGTCGCCAGTTGATCGACCTGTCCGTCTTGGGTCAGCACCCCGCTGACACCGTCTTGAATGATGTCGCTAGGCCCGTATTTAACGTCGTTGGCAATCATCGGTACCCCGTGGGCCTGAGCTTCCAGTAAGGTTAAGGAGAACCCTTCCGCTCGACTTGGCAGTACGCCTAACACGGCCCGGTTATAAACGGCATTGATGTCGTCGGTGTAGCCCTTAAACAGGACGCTGTCTTCAAGGTGCAGGTCCGCGACCTGTTGACGTAGCGCCTTAGCCGCATCCCCGTTAGCGTACCCCCACAGTTCGAGCTTGGCCGCCGGAAAGTCTTGGTGGATCCGGGCAAAGGCTTCAATCGAATGGTTCTGTTGCTTTTCGGGCGCCAACCGCGCCACGTGCACGATCAGATCCTTTTGACGCTGGGCTTCCGTGACCTGCGGCGCCGCTAACGTCTGATCACTGACGTAACCCACCGGAATCGTGAAGGCCGGGATGTTAGTCCCAAACCGCGCCGCCACGTCACGCGATTGTTCCGGCGTGGCCGAAATCACCGCGTCCCATTGCCGCCAGTTGTCCAACGCGTTTTGGTAATTGTTGTTCAACGGCGAGTGCAACATGTCGCTGGCGTCACTCACGTGATTGTTGTGGAGGTGTAAGACCCGGTAAACTGGTGTGCGCATGTGGAACAGGCCCCAGTCGCACTCCACGGTCCGGTCACAAATCATCACGTTGGTTTCCCCGTTGGCGTTAAGTTCGTCGTAGAAGAACCGCGTCAATTCGTTCATCCCCCGGAAGGTCCAACTGCCCTGCTTGTAGTTCAGGACCCGCCAGCTGATGCTTTCCTGGCCGGCCCGGTTCAAGAGGTGACTCTTTTCCACGTGGACCTGCCCGTCGGGACCGAAATACTGTTCGAGGGCGATTTTGCCGTCCCAATCGAAGTTTTGTTCCAGGCATTTAAAGCCCCGCACGTCCCACCAGGTCATCTTCAACGTTCGGCCGTTAACGTCGAAGTACTGAATATTGCTAATCTCGTCCGACTGTGCATCACGTAAATAAATGATCATCAGCAGTTTGCCTTGTACGAAGACCTGACACTGTTTATCTTTACGCGTCTGCGTGCTATTCAGGGGCAACGCCAAGGATTGTAAGGTTACCTTGCGGGTGGGCACTTCGGCACTCCCACAGAAGAATTCGAATAAGTTCACGAAATTTTGTCGGTCGATGTGGGCCTGGGCCAACACGTCGGTCAGGTTCATGGCAAACATCCGGGTGACGATTTTGGCGGGAACACCGTGTTTTTGGAACAACCGCAACCGCATGATTTCGGCATGTTCAATTCCCGATTTAGAAAATTGTAGATTATCGTTTAAGAAATAGTACATCGTGCTTCCTCCTTTACGCCAACACACGTTGCCAGCGGTTCCAAACTTTTCGGTGGGTCCAGGTGGTATGGGCATCTTGATAAGCAGCTGTGCTTAGCTTGGTCAGCTTGGCTGGGTCCTGGAACAGGCCCGCAATCTTCTCGGCCATCGCCAACGGATTACCCGGAGCAATCAGGTAACCGTTTTGATCGGAGGTTACCAGCTCCTTGACCCCATAGTTGAACGGGTAGCTGACCACCGGAATGCCGTGGGCCATGGCTTCCAACATCGCTAGGGGTTCGGCATCGGCCAGTGACATGTTAGCCATCACCTGATACTGATCATATTTTTGGACGAGTTGGGGATCATAGTCCTTGAAGGTCACCTGTCCCGTTAACTTCAGTTCGGCGACCAAGTCCGTCATCTGTTGCACGTACTCTGGTTGGCCGTATCCATACAGATCAAACATGGCGTCGGGAACCCGGTCTTTGACCAACGCAAACATTCGCAGCAGTTGGTCAATTTGCTTGTCTGGGGCGATTCGTCCCGCATAAAGTAGGCTGTGGGCCCGCCGCAGATTCTGGGCTACCGGTTGAGCCTCGGCCCCTGTTTTGGCCAGCGGCGTCGTGGTCACCGGTGGAATCGCCGTGACCTTAATTCCCGGAAAACGGGCCGTAAGGTGTTCGGCCTGCTTGGCACTAGCCGTCACGAAGCCATCAAATTGTTGATAATGGTCGAACGCGGGCTGTAAGAACCCGTCCAGCTCCGCGTGTAATGGGTCGTTAGGATTGCGGACGTGGTTAATGGGGAGGTACAGAATCTTACGCGCCGCATTGGTTAAGCCCAACAACGGTTTGACCGCCGTCCCCGGGCGATCCCCAATGAAGGTGGTTTGGCCTTGATCTTGACGAGCTAATTCCTCCAAGAAGAAGGCAAACAGGTCGTCGGCGTTCTGGAAGAAGCGATCGCCCTTGCCCTGATAGTCCTTCAAGATAATTCGTGACGTGAGCGGATTGCCCGCCGTATCGGGCACCAGGTACTCGTCCATCACAATGCGGCCTTGCGGCGTGTAGTAACGTTGCATCATCAATTTGCCATTTTGTCCGAAGTACTGGGTCGTTGACTTAAAGCCCCGCCAATCCCATAAATCCGTTTCGATGGCGTTCCCCTGGACGTCGAGAAACTCTTGGTAGAAGACCCGGCCAATGGTTCCCGGAATGAATCCCACGTGACTGGTCAACATGTCGCCGTCAGCCACCTTGCTGACGTTGGCACCCACCGTGATTTCGGATTCTACGGGTAGATGTAAATCGGTCGTATGAATGACCTGCGGCGTCACCGCCGTGGCTTCCTGGAAGAAGTCGTACATGTTGACCACCGCCGAATCGGTCAACTCGAAATCGGTGAGCGTGCGGTGCAGGAGCCGGTCATAGATCTTAGTTACGATTTGGGCCGGCTGGTGGTAATGGTTGAAGAGTTTCACCCGGTTCATGGCCGTATGTTCCACACTCGAATTTTTTTGTAAGATGTATTCGTTAATAAAATAGTACACAGCACTCACTCCATTTCTCGTTTAATTTTCCCACGGGTATTTCCCGTTCTTATCCCGCTTGGTGTGCTTCATCATATAGGCGGTCCGTTCATCCATGCGCTTACGGGTCTTTTTTTTGTTCCGGGCCCGCATCACTAGGACCAGCACGCCCAGAATCACGAACAGTAGCATCCGAATGAAGAATTGGATGCGTTTATAGGCAATGGCGGCGGCTAAAATCGTCATCTAATCCCCCCTTGATTCGCGTAGTCGTAGTAGTTGATCAACCCGGAAAGGAAGTGTTCACAGTCGTCGATTCTGGTCCGGAAATTATCGTGGCGGGCAAAGAACCCCCCCGATAAACTTTTCGGGATAGTAGAAGTACATCGCTAACTCCGGCTGGAAGCTGCCGGTCAATAGTTCGTAACCGGCCCGGTAGCGCCATGCCTGCCGCAACCGACCGAGATCGTATGGTTCCAACAAATCCTCATTACCAGTGCGCTTGATCACGTCGGTCATCTTGACCGCCGCGTTCAGCAATTCGAGTAACGTCGGGTACGCCGTGTCCCGTTGCTCGATGAAGGTTAGATGGTCGTAAACGTTTTGCAGGCCCATCTGCATATAGTCTCGGTTGGCCGGAAAGATCTGCAAGGCCTCATTAATGGCGTAGGACAACCAGTGATCGTGATACTTGCCGTAGTTGTGGGCCACCATGAAATCAAGTGTTTGTTGGATCAAGTGAGCCACGGCATCGTCCTGGGTAATTTGATATAACCGGGCTAACGCAAAGGTGATTTCACCTTCGTAGTAGATGATGCGGAAGGCTTCCTTGACGGTCAGGTCGGGGTTCAACACGTGATTGAACCGTCCCGACGGTTGCAAGAATCGGGTCACGCCGTGGTAGGTTTCCAAAAGAACGGGAAGAAACTCCTCATCGTGCGCAACCTCCTGGTACTTGCAGAGCGCTAAGATCAGCATGGCTTGCGCGCCCAACTTTAATTCCGGCGTCTTGTTCTTACGTTGCTCCACCACGAAGCGGGCCCCGTCCGTGATGGTGGTCAACTGGTCAATGCCCCACTGAATCGCCTGCTTGACTGCCGGTAGGTCCGCCGTCTGCCCCGTAAACGCGATGGCTTCCAACAAGGCGTAAATGGACGAAAAGTGCCGCACGGTATTGTAACTACTAAGAATGCGCTGCTGGGCGGGATAGTAACCATAAATGAACTTACCATCAGGCTTGATCTGTCGTTGTAGGAACCGTTCCCCCGCATCAATGGTGGTTCGTAGCGTTCCGTTGAGGTCGGTGAGTTGGCGAATCCCCCGACTCGGCGCCGATTGGTCTAATTCGTAAATCTGGTCCCCGTCAAAGAAAATTCCCGCCGTTAAAAAGGTCCAGACATAGGGCGTCTGCGTCAACTCTGGCACGGTTTGGCCGTTCCGCCGAGTCAGATACCGTTGAACGGCCGCGAAATCGATCCAGCTAGCCGACGCGTTTTTCCCAATCTTATGTTGTGGACCGGGCTTAAAGAAGGCGTGACCGTTGATTTCCATTTCCAGGAGCGCCGTGTGAAATTCGGCATCAAAACTGACGCCTTGCCGCCAATAGTTCATGCGTGGCATCGCTTTCAATTTCTCCTGTAACTGCACTAACGTGATCCGTTGAATCGACTGGACGACGTCAATCCGTACCCAACTCGTCAATGGAGTGGCCGCTAGTGCGTCAGCAATCTGGTCCCAGGCCTGATTAAAGCTGGTCCCTTGAACAAATTGCACGGTCGCTCGGTGACGCTTATCGGAAACGGATAAGGCTAACCGTACCGTTCCCGTCGCCACGTCCTGAACGTTTCCGAGATTTACCACGTGCATTTTCAATTCTTTGATTGCTGACTTTTTCATTGGATCACCCTCCTGAATGTTTTTTGAAAATTTTATGTATGATACGTCATAGTTCGACCTATGACGTATCTGTTATTTAACTTGATTGTACTAACCTAATTTGAATATCGAAACTAATTAGACTCAGTTTTACTTATCATTTTGCTTACGTCGCTTACCGAAGAACCACCAGGAACCGCCCCCAGCGGCAATCAGAGCCGCAAGTGCGCCCCAAAGGGTCTTGGCATGATTCGTTTCCTTGGCTGGGTCCGTCTGGTTAGCACTATTCGTGGCATCATCCGCCGTCCCGCTCGTCGTTGCGCCAGCCGCGGCTTGCTTGGATTGCTTATCTGCTGGCGACTTTGAACTATCAGTTGAGTCACTCACAGCCTGGTCTGTTGCTGACGCTGCTGTGAGATCAACCACCGGCGCTGCCGTCGTTGCCGCATCAGTCGTCCCTGCCGGTGCAGCTAATGCAGTTGGCACTGCTGACGTTGTGATCGTTTGACCAGCAGATGCTGGTGTTCCGTAGCTAACCGGAGCAACGGTGGCATTAGCACCGCCCGTAGCTGCGCTGGTCGTGTTACCACCATTGTTAGTGCCACCACTGGTGTTGGCGCCAGAACCGGTGTTAGTGCCAGAACCCGTTCCATTTCCGGAATCGACTCCCAGATCACCACCGCCACCAGAGTCAATATCAGAATCACTGTCGGAATCCAGGTCACTGTCAGAATCTCCGCCAGAACCAGAACCGCTACCAGAATTGTTATCGGAGTCGCTGTCAGAGTCTGAATCGCTGTCCGTGTCGGAGTCACTGTCGGAATCGGAATCACTGTCGGAATCCGAGTCGCTATCTGAATCTGAGTCACTATCCGTGTCGGAGTCACTATCCGAATCCGAGTCACTATCCGAATCCGAGTCACTGTCGGAATCTGAGTCGCTATCTGAATCTGAGTCACTATCGGAATCAGAATCACTGTCGGAATCGGAATCGCTATCCGCGTCCGAGTCACTGTCGGAGTCCGAGTCGCTATCTGAATCCGAGTCACTATCCGAATCCGAGTCACTGTCAGAGTCGGAATCAGAGTCGCTGTCCGTGTCCGAGTCACTGTCAGAGTCTGAATCGCTGTCAGAATCAGAGTCGCTATCAGAGTCTGAATCACTGTCTGCGTCAGAATCACTGTCGGAATCGGAGTCGCTATCTGAATCAGAATCACTGTCGGAATCAGAGTCGCTGTCGGAGTCTGAGTCGCTGTCGGAGTCTGAGTCGCTATCTGAATCGGAGTCGCCGTCAGAGTCTGAATCGCTATCAGAGTCTGAATCGCTATCTGCATCGGAATCACTATCCGAATCTGAGTCACTGTCAGAGTCTGAATCGCTGTCAGAATCAGAGTCGCTATCAGAGTCTGAATCACTGTCTGCGTCAGAATCACTGTCAGAATCTGAGTCGCTATCGGAATCAGAATCACTATCCGAATCGGCATCACTGTCGGAATCTGAGTCGCTATCGGAATCGGCATCACTGTCGGAATCTGAATCGCTGTCTGCATCAGAGTCGCTATCAGAGTCCGAATCACTGTCTGCGTCAGAATCACTATCCGTGTCGGAGTCGCTATCGGAATCAGAATCACTGTCGGAATCTGAGTCGCTGTCAGAATCGGCATCACTGTCGGAATCTGAATCACTGTCTGCATCAGAGTCGCTGTCAGAGTCGGAATCACTGTCAGAGTCCGAATCGCTGTCTGAATCAGAATCACCGTCAGAATCTGAATCGCTATCGGAATCGGTATCGCTATCAGAGTCGGAGTCGCTATCTGAATCGGAGTCGCTATCCGCATCAGAATCACTGTCGGAATCAGAGTCGGAATCACTGTCAGAATCTGAATCGCTATCGGAATCGGTATCGCTATCCGTATCTGAGTCGCTGTCAGAATCCGAATCACTATCGGAGTCGGAGTCACTGTCTGAGTCAGAATCACTATCCGCGTCTGAATCACTGTCGGAATCAGAATCACTATCCGCGTCAGAGTCGCTATCAGAATCCGAATCGCTATCTGTGTCAGAGTCACTGTCAGAATCCGAATCGCTGTCAGAGTCTGAGTCACTGTCTGCATCCGAATCACTATCGGAGTCCGAGTCACTGTCAGAATCGGAGTCGCTATCCGCGTCAGAGTCGCTATCCGCGTCAGAGTCACTGTCAGAATCGGCATCACTATCGGAATCGGAGTCACTGTCCGAGTCTGAATCACTATCCGAATCGGCATCACTGTCGGAGTCTGAGTCACTGTCAGAATCAGAATCACTATCGGAGTCCGCGTCGGAATCCGAATCACTATCCGAATCGGAGTCGCTATCTGAATCAGAGTCGCTGTCGGAATCGGCATCACTATCCGAGTCGGAATCACTGTCCGAGTCGGAGTCGCTATCCGCGTCCGAGTCACTGTCAGAATCAGAATCGCTGTCGGAATCGGAGTCGCTATCCGCGTTGGAGTCGCTGTCAGAGTCGGCATCACTATCGGAGTCTGAATCACTATCGGAATCGGAGTCACTGTCTGCATCCGAGTCACTGTCGGAGTCCGAGTCACTGTCAGAGTCGGAATCACTGTCAGAGTCCGAATCGCTGTCGGAATCAGAATCGCTATCTGAATCCGAATCACTGTCAGAATCTGAATCGCTATCGGAATCGGTATCGCTATCAGAGTCGGAATCACTGTCCGAATCCGAATCGCTATCTGAGTCAGAATCACTATCCGAGTCAGAATCACTATCCGAGTCAGAATCGCTGTCCGTGTCGGAGTCGCTGTCAGAGTCGGAGTCGCTGTCAGAGTCGGAATCACTATCCGTGTCCGAATCACTGTCCGAATCGCTGTCGGAGTCTGAATCGCTATCCGCATCAGAATCGCTATCAGAGTCTGAATCACTATCTGCATCCGAGTCACTATCGGAATCTGAATCACTGTCCGTGTCGGAGTCACTATCGGAATCTGAATCGCCGTCAGAGTCTGAATCGCTATCCGAGTCAGAATCGCTATCTGAATCGGCATCACTATCCGTGTCCGAATCACTGTCCGAATCGGTATCGCTATCTGAGTCGGAATCACTATCCGCGTCGGAGTCGCTATCTGAGTCTGAATCACTATCCGCGTCGGAGTCGCTATCTGAATCAGCATCACTGTCGGAATCAGAGTCGCTATCCGCGTCGGAGTCACTGTCAGAGTCCGAATCGCTGTCGGAGTCCGAATCACTATCCGCGTCAGAGTCGCTATCTGAATCAGAGTCACTGTCGGAATCGGAATCACTATCCGAGTCTGAATCACTGTCGGAGTCCGAATCACTATCCGAGTCTGAATCACTATCCGAGTCTGAATCACTGTCGGAGTCCGAATCACTATCCGCGTCAGAGTCGCTGTCTGCATCCGAGTCACTATCCGAGTCTGAATCGCTATCCGAGTCTGAATCACTGTCGGAGTCCGAATCACTATCCGCGTCAGAGTCGCTGTCTGCATCCGAATCACTGTCAGAATCGGTATCGCTATCCGAATCGGAGTCACTGTCAGAGTCGGAATCACTATCCGAATCCGAATCACTATCGGAATCGGCATCACTATCCGAATCTGAGTCGCTATCTGAATCTGAGTCGCTGTCGGAATCGGAATCACTATCGGAGTCCGAGTCGCTATCTGCATCCGAATCACTGTCAGAATCGGCATCACTATCGGAGTCCGAGTCGCTATCTGAATCCGAATCACTGTCAGAATCTGAGTCACTGTCTGCATCCGAATCGCTATCCGTATCTGAGTCGCTGTCAGAGTCCGAATCGCTATCTGCATCCGAATCGCTGTCGGAATCAGAATCACTATCGGCGTCTGAATCACTATCTGCATCCGAGTCGCTGTCGGAATCAGAATCACTGTCAGAATCAGAATCACTGTCAGAATCCGAATCGCTGTCAGAGTCGGAGTCACTGTCTGCATCCGAATCGCTGTCGGAATCCGAGTCACTATCTGCATCCGAATCGCTGTCGGAATCAGAATCACTATCGGCGTCTGAACCACTATCTGCATCCGAGTCGCTGTCGGAATCAGAATCACTGTCAGAATCAGAATCACTGTCAGAATCCGAATCGCTGTCAGAGTCGGAGTCACTGTCAGAATCCGAATCACTATCGGAGTCCGAGTCACTGTCAGAATCGGAGTCGCTGTCCGCATCAGAATCACTATCGGAATCAGCATCACTGTCGGAATCACTGTCGGAATCCGAATCACTATCAGAGTCGGAATCACTGTCCGTGTCCGAGTCGCTGTCAGAGTCTGAATCACTATCGGAATCGGAGTCACTGTCCGAGTCTGAATCACTATCGGAGTCCGAATCACTATCAGAGTCGGAATCGCTGTCGGAGTCAGAATCGCTATCCGCATCAGAATCGCTATCAGAGTCGGAATCGCTATCGGAATCAGAGTCGCTATCCGTGTCCGAATCACTATCTGCATCGGAGTCGCTATCAGAGTCGGAATCACTATCGGAATCAGAGTCACTGTCCGAATCGGAATCACTATCAGAGTCAGAGTCGCTATCAGAGTCAGAGTCGCTATCTGAATCAGAATCACTATCCGAATCGGCATCACTGTCCGCGTCAGAGTCGCTATCTGAATCGGAATCACTGTCCGCGTCAGAGTCACTATCTGAGTCGGAGTCGCTATCTGAGTCGGAATCACTATCCGAATCAGAGTCACTGTCGGAATCGGCATCACTATCCGAGTCAGAATCACTATCAGAATCGGCATCACTGTCGGAGTCCGAATCACTATCCGCGTCAGAGTCGCTATCTGAATCCGAGTCACTATCTGAATCGGAATCACTGTCGGAATCGGAATCGCTATCTGCATCAGAGTCGCTGTCTGAATCCGAGTCACTATCTGAATCGGAATCACTGTCGGAATCGGAATCGCTATCCGCGTCCGAGTCACTATCGGAGTCAGAATCGCTATCTGTATCAGAATCACTGTCAGAATCGGAGTCGCTATCCGCGTCGGAATCGCTGTCCGAATCCGAGTCGCTGTCCGCGTCAGAATCACTATCTGAATCCGAATCACTATCGGAGTCAGAATCGCTGTCCGCATCAGAATCACTATCGGAGTCACTATCTGTGTCCGAGTCACTATCCGAATCGGAATCGCTATCTGCATCAGAGTCGCTATCCGAATCCGAGTCACTATCCGAATCGGCATCACTATCAGATTCTGATAGATCTTCCGCGGCCACCGCTAAGTCTGCATATGAATGAGCATCGTTGGCGGCACTTGAGGCTTTGTCTTTAGCCTCAGCTGCCGAGGACGCAGCCTGTGAAGCTTCTTTAGCATAGCTAGACGCCGCAGAGTTATCACCAGCAGCTTCAGCGGAACTAGCCGTTTCATAAGCGGTCGAGGCAGCTGCCGCAGCTGAGGAAGCCGCATCCGCCGCCGAACTGGCTACCGCGGCAGCCGAGACTGCCTGATCCGCGTAGGAACTCGCCGTTGAGTTCTTGTCAGCGTATTGGTTCGCAACGTTTCCGTAAGAACTAGCCACGCTAGCATAAACCCCGGCCTCATTGGCTGCCGAAGCGGCTAATGAAGCGGAAGATGAAGCCGCTTCACCCGCAGAAGAATTTACGGTCAGTTGTCCGGCCCCTAACGTGATACTGGAAGTCCCGGATTTAACCACTAAATAGTGGTAGATTGCAAATTTAATCCGAATTTTTGGACAAATTGGTCAGCATAACCTGATACGGTGTTTGCCAGTCGAGTATTTTAAGCGGTCGCTGGTTAATTTGGAGTAACGTCGTCGTTAAATCTTGAGCACTAATGTGCTCAAAACGAGTCCCCTTAGGATAAAAATAACGTAAATTCCGATTAAAGCGTTCATTACTACCACGTTCAGCTGGCGTATAAGCATGACAGTAATAGGTCTTAATACCATATTGTGATTCAAATGATACTAGCCCACTAAACTCAGTACCACGGTCCACAGTAAAACTGTGCACCGGTCCATTAAAAGTTGTTAGGAACTTAGTCAGTGCTTCATTAACACTCGCTGTCGTTCGATCTTTTAACCGGTATGCCCAAAGGAACCGTGATTTTCGATCGATTAAAGTTAATAAAACTGCCTTACTATGCCCACGAGGACCAACGACTGTATCTAGTTCAAAATCGCCGATGCGATTACGTTGATTAATCATCATGGGACGCTGTTCAATTGATCGCCCCAAAGATTGATTATATTTGGATCGTTGGTCAACGTTACGCCGTTGGCGTACGCCATGTTCAGGTAGATCATTCAAGGAGAAATCAATTCTCCCCTGATTTAGCCAATTATAAATAGATTTAGTAGCTAGTTTAAATTCGTGAGCAATCATTCCTGGTGACCAGCTTAGACGTAAATGGTTGAGAATTTTTTGCTTTAACTCATCGCTCAGCTTAGTTTTCCGACCACATCGTGATCGCTTGTATTCGGCATCTGTTTGTGCTAATTCAGCCTGATAAGGTTGACATCGAGATAATTCATAAGAAATTGTTGACGGTGATCGGTTCAGCCGAACGCCCATTTGGATATTGGACAGCCCTAGTTCACAAAAGGTTTCGATTTTAATTCGTTCGGAATAGGTTATACTAGACAAAAGATCAGCTCCTAAAAGATGGGTTTGTGGTAAACACCATTTTAAAGGAAGCTGATCTTTTTTGTCCGAACAGCGTTCGGATTAATTTTACAATCTACCTAGTAGTATCCGCTATCACTGGTTTTAGCACTATCCAACGTTAACGTTGAGCTAGTCGCACCTGCGATTGCCGTCCCACCGGAAGTGGCATTAGTCTTGGAATAATACCATTGGTAGGTGAAGTCTGACGTATCGTTAATGCCTCCAACCGGCTCCATCGTCACCGTCTCACCCGCATTAACGGTCTGATCTTGTAACCCATTGCCGACCGTCACATCCTTAGTGGCCGAGAAGGTTGACCCATCAGCGTTGGTGACCGTTGCTGTCAACGTGACCTTACCAAACGCAGTATCGGAGGTCGGTATCAGCAACCCATCTTCGTTCACCGTCGCGATAGATTCGTCACTCACGGACCAAGTCACCGTTCCCGTGGCGTTACCAGGGTTAGTGGTGGCCGTGTAAACGCCCAATGAGGAATTTAACAGGTAATCTGCCCCGGAAATTTCAATCCCTGTTGCGGCGATGTCCTTGTCATAGACGTTAACCTGAGCCAAATTACTGTAGAAGTTTGTCGTCCATACGGGCAGTGGCTGAGGGGACAAACTGTAAGCACCTCGGAATTGGAAGACTAAGCTTCCCGTGAAGTCGCTCTTGGTGGTTACCGTCAGCGTGTTAGAAAGATCCGCCAGGTTCAAGACGCTCGTGTTACTCTTCTTGGAATAAGACTCGATAATCCCTTTTTCCTGAGCCGTATCCATGTCGTACCAAACGCCTTCATACTGCACGTACCAGAACGATTTAGTTGTTGCGCTCACTGTCATTAAACCGGTTCTGGAACCACCCGTTAACGTAAACGTGCTCCCCGAAGTAGTCGAGGTAACCGGTGTTGGCTGTTGCGTAATTCCCCCGGTAATGACCCAGCCAAACAAGGTGCCGGCATCCCCGTTAGGAATGAATTTTCCACCATCCAGATTGTTCGAGTAAGCCTGAGCTTCGATGGCCGCCGAGCTTGCTAATTCGGCAGCGGCCGTCGCTTCTACCGCATAGGAACTCGCGTCTGCGACCGACTCATTGGCCGCTGAAACGTAGGAACTCGCTTCATTAAAGTTACCCGCCGCCACGGCTGAAGATGCCATGGTCATATAGTTATTGGCTGCCGCAGCCGCTTCAATTCCTAACGTCGCCGCAGATTGCGCGTCTTCCGCGTAGGCACTGGTTAAAGCCGTGTAGGAAGCCCCTAAGGCGGTGTTCACCGTATTCGCCGTTGCTAAAGAGTTAGCCACTTGTGCGGCCGAGTATCCCATCGAGTTGGCAAGCGAATTTGCAACACTCGCGGCACTGGCCATGGACGCGGCATAGGAGAACTGCGTGTCAACCACTGTTTTGGTCGTCATTGCCGCTGCACTAGACGCTGCGCTTAGATTATCTTTAGTCAAAATCAGGTAAGTGTTTGCATCATCTGCTGCGCTGGACGCCGAGGCAAAATCTTTCCCCGTAAACGTCGCGGCTAACGATGCGGCCGAGCTGGCGGCTGCCGCCAAGGAACTGGCGGTGCTGGCCGCAGAATTGGCCTGATTCAGATACTCCAGGGCCGCCGAATTCATCCCCGGTGCCGACGAGTAGGCATTATTGGCATTGTTAGCGTGTGATCCCGCCGCCACGGCCGCACTAGCCGCCGCGCTGGCTGAAGCCGACGCGGCTGCCGCGTAACTGGAGGCCAGATAGTCTGCCGTGCCCTCTTGGCCCTCACCTTGGGCCGCCTTTTCTAGGGCGGTGTCCACTAAGCTCAACGTTTTAGTTGCCGCCGTACTGGTCAGAACATTGTAGGAACTGGCTGCCGTTGCCGAACTCGCCGCCATAGCCGCGTAGGAGCTGGCTGCTTCATAGTTGCGGCTCGCTTCATTTTCGGCCGCTAAGCTTTGCGCCTGACTGGCCGCCGTCGCCGCCGATTCGGCTAACGTGGCGTAGGAGTTGGTTTCCTGGGCACTGCTAACGGCCTGATTGGCCACAGAACTCGCCGTGATCCCGCTCATGTCCGCGATTTCGTACATGTTATCGACCGCGGAACTGGCCGCTGCCGCTGCCGCCGAGGCGTATTCGCCGGCTAGGTTCGCCGAACTGGTCGACTGGGTCGTGTAATCCCCCTTGGCATCCGTGACCACTACCGTCACCACGTTAGACGCCGAGGAGAAGGACGAGGTCCCTATGATTAAGGTCTTGCTTCCGCTGGCGACCGCTTGATAATAGTAGGTTCCGGCGGTATTCATCGTCGCCGTATAAGTACTATTAGTCCCGTCAACTGCGATCCAGTTCTGACCATCCGAAGACACGTACCAGGTGTAGGTCACTTTGGACGTTGAGTACCCCCCACTATTTTGCAAGCTAGTGGTCAACCCAATCGTTTCCCCCACGTTCAGCGTATCGTTTGCGATGGCCAACGTCGTGGTCACGTTTTTATCCGTATCCGTCTGCTGGTTGGTTACGTTGGTTTCAAACGACTGGGCAAATGCCGCTGCGCTGGAGGCTTGCTGCATGGCTTCCTGGGCCGTGTTGGCTGCCGAAGATGCTACCCGGTAAAGGGAGTTGGCTTCCTTAGTGGTGGTTGCCACTGCCGCCGCAGCGGCCGCACTACTAGCCATCGTGGATGCCGTCTGGGCATCGACCGCGTAACTGGCCGCAGTAGACGCGTACAGAACGGACTGATCTCCGCTGTACTGGGTGGCATCGTTAGCGTAACTAGCAGCTAACGTTGCGCTACTGGAAGCTAACTGGGCACTACTGCTGGCCAAATTCGCGGCGTTGACGACCGCCATTCCAATGGCAGCGTTTGCAGCGGATTGTGCGGTACTATCCGCGTCGCTAGCAACTTGGTAGTTGGTCGTAGCTTGGCTCGCTAAATCACGGGCCGTGACCAGCGCCTCACTAGCGGCTAAATAGTCACCGCTAGTTGCCGCACTATTGGCCGCGTTGTAAGCGGATTGCGCCGCGCTGGCAAGACTGTTCGCCGTAATAGCCGCACTGGACGCCACCATTGCGGCGCTGTTAGCTTGCGAATACGCCGATAAGGCCGCCGAATTGGTCTTGTCGTACTGCGTGGCTTCGTACGCGGCACTGGCCGCAGCCGAAGCCGTGCTAGCGGCTTCGTTAGCCGCACTGGCGGCCGAGAACGTGGCACTGTTGGTGCTGCTGATTAGGTCCTTGATATTTTGCGCAGCCGCTAATTCGGCCGCACTAGCCGCGCTGGACGCATCACTGGCATAACTTACGGCGACTAACGCGTAAGATTCCGCGGCCAACGAAGCGGTCGCGTATTTCGTCGCCATGTCTGCGGCGCTAGACGATACCGAAGTCGCATTTAAATACATGGACGCCAAACTATTGTAATGCAACGCCAAATCGGCGGCCGTCGAAGTGGCCGCATAAGCACTCTGCGCTGCACTATTGGCCGTCTGCGTGGCCGTCACGTTGACCAGTTCGGCGTAACTGTTAGCCGCCGTCGCGGACGATGAAGCCCCCGCCGCAGCGCTGGTCACCGTATTAGCGATCGAATCGAAATTCGACTCATCGGTAGCAGCTGAACTGGTCGAATCAATAGTCGCTGGTGTCGCGACTGTCGTGGTGACACTCTTCTTGGTGGTCACCGTGCGACTAACCGCCGAGGTCACGTTCGTGGTCAACGTGACATCCGTCACCGTTTGCGCCGCTAAACTAGCGGCCGCCGATTGAATGGCCGCCGCGTTATCGGTGGTCTGATTAGCCGCCGTGGCCGCCGCACTGGCTGCGGTCGTCGTGGCAGCCGTAGTGGCACTCGTGGCGTTAGCTGTCGATTCAGTCGTGGCAGCACTAGTTGCCGCTGAACTGGCCGTGGTACTTTCCACCGTTTGATTATCGGCGCTGGCACTGCTAGTCGTTGTGTCATTAGTCGTTGTCGCTTCATTAGTAACTGTTTCGCTAGTGGTCGTTGCTTGTGAATTAGCCGATGAGGTTGTCGTCGCATCGGTTGTCGTGGTCCCACTGGTTAGGGATGCTTGCGACCCAGAAGTATGCTTCATACTCTCCGAATCAACGCTTGCTGAGTCATCTGCCTAACTGGTCGTATCCGCATGTCCGGTCAACTGTGGGGCGCTTAAAAGTGAGAATGACGTGATGGCGGTAAAAACCCAAACCTTCCCTGCCTTAAACATCTTATATCTCAACTTAGGATCGCCGTTCACAGCTTTATTCCGCATGGATTTCACTTAGGACGTCCTCCTTTAGCTTGTATCTGCACTGGGGTATAAGTCTGAATAATTATTTCAGTAAGTAGATAAGCGATTCGCCAGCAGCACAACCTGCTGCTAGTACCAATTAATCAATCGATAATCGCTTATTTATTGAGTTATACTAGCACACATACACTATGTATACCATTAAACAGAGAACATTATTTGACTGTAATTGTTTAAATTAAATCTTTAGTTTGTCAGGTTTACGCCGAATTATTCCGGAAAATTAAATTTTTAATCGACGTCTTAATTTTCAAAAACATCATCTTAAATCCTTGTACATCCCACAATTTATAGGCTTTTAAAATGCTGCAAGTAAGTACTTGCAATACGCTTTTTCATTCTTAATTTTCAAAATCATAGTTTTGAAAATTAGCTGGCGTACGCGTCTTAGGATTAAAAATCAGCGCATTTCATTTCTATCCACATTGACTATTTTGTGCAAACACGGCTTTTTTATTTGTAAAATTTATTTTTATTTGTAAAATTCTCTGCGCAAAAAATAAAATAATAGATTCCAAAATTGCGTCAAACGTTTGGCCGCCCCCCAGTCACCTTAGTGATAACCACCCTTGCCACGTCAACTTTTTCGCTCAAAAACGCCCATTCTAGCAGTTCGCTAAAATGGGCGTTAAAGATATCGTTTTAAGCTAAATTAACTTCTCTTGGCGGATGACCCGGGCCATATCCGGGGGTAGCGGGGCGTAGCAGGTAATCCATCGTTCCAAAAACGGCTGGTAGAACCGTACTCGCGCGCAGTGTAAGGCCTGGCGGTGAATCCACGGATTCGTAGGCTGACCGTACAACCAATCTCCCAGTAACGGATGGCCGATCGCCTGGCAGTGCACCCGGATCTGATGAGTCCGTCCCGTGTGCAGCTTCAAGGCCAATAACGTAGCCGTTTGTGACCGGGAACGCACCCATAATTCTGTGGTGGCGGCACGGCCATCCGGGCGGACCTGCCGCTTGATAAACGAGTCACCGGCCCGACCGATAGGCAGGTCGATCAACCGATGATCCACCGGTACTCGGCCCCGGGCAACTGCAATGTAACGTTTGTCGAGTTGCCCTAATTTAAGTTGCTTATCCAAAATAGAGTGAGCAAAGTGGTGTTTGGCGAATAAAACCGCCCCACTGGTCTCCCGGTCCAACCGCGTAACAATATGCGTAACGTTACTAGGCGCATCAATCGCTATCAAGTGTCCCTTGACCCGATTGGCTAATGTATCGTCTGGATAAAGATGCGACGGCACCGACGCCATCTCAGCCGGCTTGTTAACCACCAGAAAATGCTCATCTTCGTAGAGAATATCTAACGACCCGTGAGACACCGCCACGTGATCGTTCGACGCTTCCGGAGGTAACTGTAACCCCACCTGCTGACCCGGGTGCGCCATGGCGATTACACGTACCGCTTGGCCGTCCAACGTGACAACTCCCCCGTGAAACTTGACCCGTTTCAGATAGGTTCGGGTGACCCCGTGGGCCATCAAGACGGTCCGGACGTGCACGGGACTAGTCCCACCCACCGTCCAAGCAAACGCCGTCATGAGCGCTCCCGGCCGATGAACGAGGTCTCGACCCGCTGCCAGAAATGCGTGTGCCGATATTCCGCAAACGAAATTCGTTGCTGGGCAATCCGGTAAGTAATGGCCTTGACTGGGCGCCCCTCGATGCTGAGTTGATCACACATCAAGACGTTTCCCGCCGACTCCGTGGGTTCGATCCGAATCCACTCGTCATCGGGGATAATCAACGGTGACCCTAACGTTCGAAAGACCAAATTGTTGATTGACGCAATTTCTGCCATTTGAATCGCGTTAAAGCGCGGGTTAATCACCGCGCCACCGACGGATTTATTGTAGGCCGTCGACCCGGTTGGCGTGGAGATACACAGGCCATCCCCTCGGAAACTTTCAAAAAATTCACCTTTAATGTACACATCGGCGACCATGGTTCCCGATACCTTCTTGATGGTTGATTCGTTCAGCGCCAGTGCCTGATCGGAGTGCGTCCCGTCCGCATAATCCACCTGAATGGTCAGCAACGGGTAACTCACACTTTGGCCGTTATCCTGCACCAAGCTTTGGATCAAGTCGTTCACTTCGTAGTCCCGCCAATCCGTGTAAAAGCCCAGGTGGCCGGTATGAATCCCCACGAAACGAATCTTGTCCAACCGGTCGGTGTAATGGTGAAACGCCGATAATAACGTCCCATCCCCACCGACCGTCACCACAATGTCGGGATTTAAACTATCGATTTCGACACCCCCCGCGATTAAGCCGCGATGTAGTGCCGTGGCCACCTTCCGCGAAGATTGGCCGTTATTACTATAAATAGAAACCTTCATCTTATTTAGTCGTCCTTATCGTGAGTTGGTGTCGTCGACCCCTGCTTACCCTGCGGCGTGTAATGCTGCGCTTCTTGAATCTCTTCGCGAATTTCGGACATTTCCGTATCCAACTTAAACGCAGCCTCGGCCGCCCGCTGTAATCGTTGGCTTAAATCGTCGGGAAAAGCCCCCTGGTACTTATAGTTCAAGGAATGCTCAATGGTGGCCCAAAAATTCATCGCCAACGTCCGTACCTGGATCTCCGCCAAAATCTTTTTTTCACCCGTGACTAACTGTACCGGATACTCCACCACGATATGGTAAGAGCGGTAGCCACTGGGTTTTTCGTTATGAATGTAGTCCCGTTCTTCTAAAATCGTCAAGTCCGTTCGTTGACGTAACAAATCAACGACCTGATAGATATCTTCGACAAACTGGCACATGATTCGTAAGCCCGCAATGTCTTGCATGTCCTGTTCCAGCCGTTCCTCAGCGACGTGCCGGCGCGTCATTTTTTCCTTAATACTGGGCACCGGCTTTACCCGACCGGTCACAAATTCGATGGGCGAGCGCTGATTCTGGTTTTCAAATTGCTTACGCATCCCGCGTAACTTCACCTTCAACTCGCTGACGGCTTGTTGATAAGGCAATAAAAATTGATCCCAATTTTCGATCATCGCGACTTCCCCCAACCTTAATTCCACATTTCACCTCTCGATTTTACCATATTTCGGGGTAAATCGACTCTAATTCCCCACTTTCCCCGGAAAACTTGTGAATTACTTTTCAAGTTCCAGAAATGGCTTTCATAAGGCGTTTAGCTTTACCTCTATGCAAAAATGTTGCATGATTAGGTTGCGTCAAAACGTAACGGCCCTTAACGACCACAAACAAACGTTCTGATTGCGTTTTTTTCATTTTTTGCTAATGTAGTGATATTGTGACTTTTAAATTTGGTGCCTCAACGCGCCAATTGAGGACAGATTATAGGAGGAAGCAATGTGTTAGAAGTCTATTTATTCGTCAACCCATTGGGCGCACGGTGTATGCGATCCGAGCGCAACATTATGAAGTTGGCCGATCACCTCAATAGCAAGGTTTCGTTTCAATTTGTGCCGTTGCTCAATCAGCAAATTATTGAACAGGCCTTAGCTTCAGTTCATCCTTCGTTAGCCGAACGGAATGCTTGTTTTCAGACCTATTACCAAGCCATTTTAGCTTATAAGGCGGCCCTTTTTCAGGGGAAACGTAAGGGGCGGAACTTCTTACTGGATATGCAAACTGCCATCGTGAACCAACATCAAGATTTCTCAACCGAGTTAACGCTCGCCTTAGCCCAAGCATCGCACTTAGATTTGGATATGTTTCAGGAAGACTGGGCATCTGATCTGGCTAAGCAGGCCTTTCAGACCGATCAAAAGTTAGCCGCTGAGATGAAGATTCAACAAGCCTCATCCGCCGTCATCTTCAACTGTGACGTCTCCCAATATGGCTTATTACTCGACGACGTGACCTACGAATCCCTCTGTGACGTTTGTGAAAATCAGGGTGTCGCCACCAAGGCTTCCCTCATGCAAGAACTTGGTTACCCCCAACCGGCTACCGCCGCTAATGACGCCCATCGGCCTCATCTCCACGTACTTTAACGGTAGCTGAATCGTTTTACCGCAAGACCTCCCCCAAGGACGGTCTTTTTTTCTGTCCTGTTTAACTAACGGTCGCCCTAGACACTATGATATGATGGACCCACTAATTTACTGAAGGGGCGACACTATGTCTATTGCCATCGTTACCGATTCCGCGGCCTACCTGACCCCGGCACAACTTAACCGTTACGCTATCACGGCCCTCCCCATTACGGTTATCCTGGGCGCACACCAGTACCCTGAATCCGATTTATCAGCCACGACCTTTTACGACTACCTCCAAAGCAATCAGCCGTTACCCACGACCGCTCAGGTTTCCTTAGGTCAGATTGAAACGGCCTACGATCATCTGGTTCGTCAAGGCGTGACACAAATCATTTCAATTCACCTCTCCAGTGGGATTACTTCGTTTATGGACAACTTACGGGCCTTTTGCCAGACCTACACCAAGGCCGAAGTCTACCCCATTGACTCACTCATGGCCAGCGCCGGTGAAGCCAATCTGTGCTTACTGGCCGGTCGTCTGATTGAAGCCGGCTACGACGCTGCTGCCATCGCCCACGCACTCCTCACGTTACGCGACACCCAGCAGGTCTACTTCGCCGTCGACAGCCTCCGCCATCTCTCCCGAACCGGCCGACTGAGTAACCGCTCGGCCATGGTCGGCAGTCTGTTAAACATCAAGCCCCTGCTCACTTTTGACGATGCTGGTAAGATTGTCGCTATTGGTAAGGAACGCACCATGCGCCGCGCCTTTCAGTACATGGAAGCCCACCTAGCCACCGATCTTGACCAGGTTGACTACCCCTTACTGGCGACAATTATCGACGCCAACAATCCGGAACTAGCCCAACGGTGGCAGGACCACTTGGTGACGCAGTTTCCCCAGATACGATTCAATCGAAGTCAGTTGGGACCGGCCATTAGCGTGCACACCGGTGAGAAAACCATGGGGCTCTTCTGGCAACAGGACTGGCAAGAATTTTAATTTAGAGCTAAAAAGCGCGACTCCTGCGGGAATCGCGCTTTTTTTGGTATCAATTAGTTTTGCTTAAGCTGGTGAGCCAAGGTGGCAAATTCCTTTAATCGGTCGGCAAAGGTCTGAAAGGCCGTTTCCAAATAATCTGGCTGGGTCATGTCTACTCCGGCACGCTTCATCACATCAAGTGGCAGCGCTGAACTACCGGCTTTCAGATAACCTAAGTAGGCATCCCGCTTGGCCGGATCGCCACTCAAAATCCGCTGGGATAACGTGGTGGCTGCCGCGAAACCGGTCGCGTATTGGTAAACGTAGTAATCGTAATAGAAGTGCGGAATTCGGGCCCACTCGTCAGCAATCTGCGGATCCGAAATGACCGCATCCCCGTAGTACCGTTGATTCAACTTCCCATAAAAATCACTCATGAAGTCAGCGGTCAACGACTTGCCCGCTGCGGCCTGCTGATGAATGTAGTCTTCAAACTCCGCAAATTGCGTCTGCCGGTAAACCGTCCCCTTGAACCCGTCTAGGTAATGGTTGAGCACGTAAGCCCGCACCTTGGGATCCGTCTGGGTCTTTAACAGGTAGTCGGTTAGCAGATTTTCGTTGGTCGTCGAAGCAATTTCGGCCACAAAGATCGAGTAATCTCCGTATTGATAAGGTTGATTACTGCGGGTGTAGTGACTGTGAATGCTGTGTCCCATTTCGTGGACCAGCGTGAATAGACTTTCCAGACTGTCCTGCCAGTTCAGTAAAATGTACGGCTTAGTATCGTACATTCCCCCTGAGTATGCCCCAGAACGCTTCCCCTGATTTTCAACCACGTCGATTGCCCGGCCAGCAAACATCTTTTGCACGTTAGCCCCATAATCAGGACCTAGCACGGCCAGGGCCTTTAATGCCTCGGCTTTGGCTTGTTCATAGGTGTACTTCAGACTCGGTTCCCCGGTGATGGGCGTATAAAGATCGTACATATGCAATTCGGGGAGTCCCAGCAGGTCTTTGCGTAACGCGACGTATTGGTGTAAGAGGTCTAAATGGTCATTCACGGAACGAACCAGGGTGTCGTAGACCACCGAAGGAATATGATTGGCACTCATGGCAGCTTCCCGAGCACTACCGTAATGCCGCACCTGAGCCGTGAAATTATGCGTTTTAACCTCGCTGGAAAGTGTTGCGGCAAAGGTATGCCGGAACTGCTGGTAAACGCTATAGAGGGCCTTAAAGGCCTGCTCACGGACCTTAGGCGTGGTGGATTCTAGCAAGACACCATATAGCCCTTGCGATAACTTCACGTCGTTGCCATCTTCGTCCTGTACCACGGGAAACTGTAAATCGGCGTTATCCAGTACCCCATAGGTCTTCTCCGAGGCCGCAAAAATGTCACTGGCACCGGCCAAGAGTCGTTCTTCCGGAACCGATAACGTATGCGCGCGTTGGCTTCCCAGTACATCAAAGAAGTGTTGGAAGGCGGCCAACTTGGGTTCCGCCGTCACCAATGCCTGCAGTTGTTCAGCGGAAAGTGCCAACACTTCAGGTTCAAACCACGCAGTGGCCGTCGCGACCGTTGCCACCAGAGCACTGGTCTGATCAGCGAAATCTTGATATTGTGCGTTCCCGGTATCCCGATCGTTTTTCAATGACGCGTACACGTAAGCCCGCTCAAGTTGCCGGTTCAACGCGAAAACGGCCGTGGTGACCCAGTACAGCTCGGTACCACTTTGGGCCAAGTGCCCCTTTAACTGGGCGATCGTTTGGGCCTGCTGCTTAATCTCGGCTACGGCCTGGATAAACGCCGCATCATCGGCATAAATGGGGGTCAGGTCCCAGGTTAGGGCTTCAGGGACCGCGGATCGTTCTGGAATTTGTCGCATATCTAATTGCCTCCTTAAAAGTTCTCTAGGCCTAGTGTAGCACTTTAACCACTTAACCTTCGCAGCCAAATTTCATTTTTCTCATTATTTTTTAATCATCAAAGTTGTTCGGACCGCCACCGCGGTTGCCGGCGAATCCGCCAGCCGCCCGGTACCACATCGAGATAACCCCGTTGCACGAGTTCGGTCACAAATTGTGTTTGTAACCGCGCTAGCAAGTGCGGAAAGCTCACTCGCACGGTCTGGACGTGTCCGCCCACCAAATCCAGACAGTTCTGCGCGATCGGTCGCAACCGCGCCGGGGTCAGCGGGCCTTTCAACGCAAAGAGTGCCGTGCCAAATAGGATTCGCCACAATAATATTCCTTGGCCCAAGACGGGGGGTGTACAGTCGGTGGCGGCGAAAGCGGCCGGAAACCCCAACAAGTGATGACCACGCAGATACAAAAACTCTTGAATTGGCCGCAACTGGGGGGTCGCCCGGGCGAGTTCCTGAGCCCAGTGATACCGTACCCGGACTAACGAGAGCTGCGGATAAGGATCCACTCGGGCTGGCCCCGCCATCAACGCCGCCAGATTCGTCACCCGCGTCACCTGCCCCCCGTAGTGCCCCGCCACATCCTGATAGAGATGGTGAGTTAACTGTAACTGCCGGTGCTCGACATCCCAGAACAGCAGGCAAAGTTCCCAACGGGGTAACCAGCCCATAAACCGCTCAATTAACGCCCAGTTCAATCGTTGTCGTCGGTAGCGATGGCCTAAGAGCCAAAACGGGTAACAACTTAACTGGTGATAGCCTGCCGTTCGCTCACTCACCCGCCCCAGCGCCAACGGGCTACACTGAAACTCCACGGCCACCGGTTGGGGCGTCCTGGCCACCCAGACGTCGGCCCGTTGCTGCACCGTAGGTAAGACGTGTTCCAGTTCGGTGGTTCCCCAAGCCGCAAAAAAAGTCGCTAACTGGCGTTTCCCCGTTAAATGCTCGGTGGTCTCACCTTCTCCTTGAATCGTGCAGGGACTCTGGGGTAAATGCGCAAAATACGGGATAACCTGTGCTCCTCGGTGTAATCGCACCGGTTCGTGACAGGCCGGACATCGATAATCTTCGCGGCGCGTGGCGTTTTGGGCGTCAACTAAGCTGTTTGCAAGTTCTGCAAGTAACATACAATCCCCTCCTTACAGATAGGTCCGTAAGAAGCGATGATTTAATCAAAAAAAAATAACCCTCATCCACAATGGACCAGGGTTACAGGTTGCCAGTTAGGCTTGTTTCGGGAAGTGGGCAATCACCTGATAGATGGGCCCCTTCGCCGAGAATTTTTGTTCATATTCGGTTTGAATATCTTCGACGTCATCGGTGGCTTGGTGTAAATCCAACCACACCCCGTCAAAAACCATCCCGAAGTTGTTTAGACTTTGGAGGGAATATTCAAATAGGCCCCGATTATCGGTCTTGAATTGCAGTTGGCCTGCGGGGGCCAAGACATCTTGGTAGTGAGCCAAGAAAACGGGTGATGTTAACCGCCGCTTAGCGTGCCGCGACTTTGGCCACGGATCCGAAAAGTTTAGGTACAAGCCCGCCACTTCTCCGGCAGCAAATAGCGTATTTACGGCCTCACCATCCGTGTGGACCATTTGAATGTTGGTCAGTTCGCTAGCCACGACCTTCTTCAAGGCCACAGCAATCACAGACATCTGAATTTCGATCCCGATAAAGTTGCGTTCCGGATGTTGCCGGGCCATCTCGACAATAAACTGGCCCTTCCCCGTTCCGATCTCAACGTACAGGGGTTGCTCCGTCGGGAAACGACTTTCCCAGTTACCCTTCAAGGTTTCCGGCGCCGTCACCATCAGTTCATCATGTTCGGCCAGGTAGTCTTTGGCCCAGGGTTTGTTACGCACACGCATGTAAAACGTCCTCCTTAAGACGAACGGCGGGTATGGAAGTTGGCTCCCACCCCGCCGTCAAAGTTAATCATGTACTGACTCACGCGTCAGTTTCTCTAATAAAATCAAGTGTTGGTTCATCAACTGGAAGCGCTGCTGCTGATAGCTTTCGGCAATCACAATGATGCAGTGCATCCGCGCGTACCAGTTCACTCGCGCCGTTAACGTATCCGTCACGCGCTCGCCGTAGTCGCGCAGCCACCGTTGCCATTCTTCCAATGGCACGTACTCACACAACAACGAGCCCAGATCGAAGGCCGGATCCGCAAACGTCGCGGCATCCCAATCGACCAGATATAATCGTTGGCGATCGGATAACAGCCAATTTTTATGGTTCAGGTCACCGTGACAAACTTCATACGCAGTCGTGGGCAATTGTGGCTGTTCCGCGTTCAACGCCTGTAAAGCGCGTTGAATCAACGGATGTTGGCTCAGCTCCGGCGCAATGGTCGGCGTTAAACGGTCCAACAATTGGGCGGGCGTCGTAGAACGGCCGCCGACTTTGGTCAACATGTTATGAAGTAGTTCGGAATGATGCACCTTGTGGAGTAAGCGGGCCACGCGTTGTTGGCGCATCTCAATCCGGTGAAGGGTGCGGCCGTTCAGCCATTCTTGGGCGGTCATCACATCGCCGGTGGCCAACCGTTGCGTCCAGACCAGCCGGGGGGTGATGCCTTCCATAGAAAGCGCGGCTAAAAACGGTGACGCATTTTGCTTTAGGAAAACCTTTTGGGAGGCCTTAGTCCCCATAAACGCCGTTCCGGTATTGCCACCCAATGGGTATAATTGCCAGCCATCGCGTATATTTGGTGTCATCGTGCCACCCCTTCCTCAATTTGTCAGCTATCATCCATTTTAAGGGGCAACGGTGACAGCGTCAACCTTTATTTTTCGCCGCACGCTTCAGGCGTTGAGGCGTATAAATCCGGGCCAGATAGCCCACCTCAATCGCGGCAACAACAAAGGTCACGCCAGCCGTCAAAAGGTCGCGGTTGACGGCCACCACCACTAACCATAGCAGGATGGCGGTGGTAGTTAGAATCCCCGTAACCAACGTGACAAAGCTTCCCAGTCGTTGGTCCCAACTCAGAGGATAGACGTGCGTAAACACGATGTCGTCATACTGCTGAAAGAACGGCAACAACTGAAACCCGATCAAGTAGATGAATAACGCCGTTAAGATGACGGGCAGCCATCGTCCCTGAATAAAGGCCAGTAGCAGCATCCCAATCACGGTTAACCGTACCACTAACCCGCTAAACTCGGTTCCCCGTAACATCCCCCGGCTATAGAGATAGAGATAGGTCTTGTCGTGTCGCACCGGAATCCGCCGCAACAAGCCGTCTAGATACCGCCGCCGATGAATCGTTCCTCTGACCATGGGCACGTCGGTAAATAGGTTAAAGAAACGGTAAATCCCCAACATGCGGTTATCCTCGATGGCGATTTGTTCACGCCACCGGATCTGCTGATGTTCCCAATGCCGTTGAAACCACCCGGCGACCGCAATGTCAGCCACCAAGCTCAGACCAGCCGCCAAATACGGCGTTACCCACAGGGCTACCGCCAAGATGAGGAGGCTCACTCCCCATTTAACCGTCCAGTGATTCATCCGCCGTTGCCCGGTGACTTGGTAAGCACTCGCCAGATCCAACCGCAAGAGCGTGTCCTTCAAGAGAACCTGCGCTACAACCAAACCGGCGACCTGAACCAACGTCCAGGCCAACGTCACCCGCAAAAACGGGGTCAGAATAAACAATAAAATCAGCTGAGTCGCCTGGGCTAGCCACAGACTGTACCGACGGGATACGACCAAGTAAGCGTGCATGGCGCGTTCCTTAGGCAGCAAGAAGACCCGGTCGGCGTCCTCAATCAGGGTGGCCAACCGTCCTACCTGCGCGGTCGTTGCCAACACCGCCAAGGCCACGATGGGCGCCCACCACAGGCCGTTAGTCAGTTGTTTCAGCACGTTAGAGTAGCCCAATCCCAGACCACCCAAGAAAAAGAGCAACGCAAAGACAAAAAAGTCGTTAAAGACCAGCCGGAGATACTTGGCCATTTCCCGGAGATGGCGTTGCCGGCGAGTTTTAAAGAGACCGATCATGCGCGGTCGACCTTGGTCATCGAGAGGTAAATATCGTTCAGTGATTCCCCCGCTTCCGGAAGAGCGGCTTGTAATTCACTTAACGTGCCCTCAGTCTCGACCTGACCCGCATGTAATAACACAAACCGGTCACAATACCGCTGAGCCGTATCCAAGACGTGCGTCGACATCAGAATGCTAGCGCCCTGTTGCTTTCGTTGTTCAATCAAGTTCAACAGGTCGTTGACCGCCAGCGGATCCAACCCCAAGAAGGGTTCATCAATAATGAACAACTTCGCCTGCGTTAAAAAGGCGCAGACGATCATGACCTTTTGTTTCATTCCCTTAGAGAAGTTAGCCGGGAACCAATCCAGCTTATTATCCAGCCGGAAGGTCTTCAACAGCTGGTGGGCTGTGTCCCAAGCCTGCTGCTGATCCAGGTCATAAGCCATCATGGTCATTTCCAAGTGTTCGCGTAACGTTAGTTCTTGGTACAACACCGGTGTCTCGGGGATATAGGCAATCTGTTGCTTATAGGCCTGGCTATCCTGCGCAATCGTGACGCCGTTAATGGTAATGGTCCCCTTATGGGGCGTTAATAATCCAATAATATGGTTGATAGTGGTCGACTTACCAGCCCCGTTTAGGCCAATCAACCCCACCAGTTCACCGTCTCGCACGTCAAAGCTAATATCTTTTAAGACGGGAATTTGGGAGTATCCTCCCACGACATGGCTAACCGTTAATGCCATCTAATCATCCCTTCGTGTTTGAAATTCTCTGATTAATCGTCAACCGAGCTCAGCCCATGAATGCGGCCGACCGTTAACGCTTTTCACCGACGGGCCCCGCCAAATCCCCCTTACGGCATTCCGCGTTGGTCCACGTCGAACCGCCTTATTATACCATAGCTCCCCGGGCAAACGAGCAATGCGCCTGAACCTGGACCCGTTGGTGGTGTATAATGGATGAAATCACTACGAAAGAAGGAGTTTCCATGGAACCAATGACCCTTGACCCCCACTATGACGATGATTGCATCTTCTGCAAGATTCTTAAGGGGGACATCCCGAGTTATACCGTTTATGAAGACAACATCGTGAAAGCCTTTCTGGACATTTCCCAAGGCACCCCCGGCCACACGCTGGTGATCCCGAAGACCCACGTTCAGGATATCTTCGCCTACGACACCGACCTAGCTGCCGCGGTCTTCGCACGCATCCCCAAGATTGCTCGCGCCGTCAAAGCCGCTAATCCGGCTATCGTTGGCATGAACATCGTCAACAACAACGGGACGGTGGCCTATCAATCCGTCTTCCACTCCCACTTCCACTTGGTTCCTCGTTACAGCGACGATGACGACTTCCGGATGATCTTCAAAGACAATTCTGACCAATACACCCCGGACAAATACACCGCCATCCAAGAACAAATCAAGGCGCAACTGGAGGACTAACTTATGGGCTTAGGACGTTTTATGGCTGGCGTGGGCTTAGCGGCTGGCGTTGGTTTGGCTACCTATCTAACGTTAACGCAGCAGGATCCCCGTACTTGGGGCCGGAAGGTTCAGCACTCCGTTCAGCAAACGACCCAGCAACTCGACGACATTCGTCAGGCTAAGGCCCGGGTCGCGACCAACGCGCGCAAGCTTTCCGACGCGATCGAAGACGGGACGCAAACTTTGAACGCCATTCAAACACAAATTGACAAGTTCCAATTCAAGGTGGCCCCCCGGGTGACCGCAATTGAAGCGACTTTGGCCCGCCTAGAAGCTCACGAATCTTGAAGGTTTTGTAAAAGTTCCGGGACCTTTTTAGGTTTGCCACTTTTTGTGTTATGATGTCTGAGTATGGTGTTTACACCAATTTTGATGAATGGATGTGTTGAGGAATATGAAGAAATGGTTTATCGCCCTGGCCGGTGTGCTGTTATCAGTAACGCTTGCCGGTTGTGGGAGCCAGACCGTTGCCACAACTAACGGTGGCAAAATTACCGAAAGTGCCTACTACAGTAGCTTGAAGGGAACTTCTTCCGGTAAGCAAGTCTTGCAACAAATGATCTTAAACAAGGTCTTAGAAAAGCAATACGGTAGCAAGGTCAGCAAGTCGGCCGTTACCAAGCAATTCAACAAGTACAAGTCTCAATACGGTTCTTCCTTTAACAGCGTACTGTCCCAAAGCGGCATGACGCAATCCGGTTTAAAGACCGAAATTCGGTCGAACTTATTGCTGAAGGAAGCCGTTAAAGACAACGTCACGGTAACCAACGCGCAATTGAAGAAACAGTTCAAGAGTTACGAACCAAAGGTCACGGTAGCCCACATCTTAGTTGCTAAGAAGTCGACTGCCAACAAGATCATCAGCGACTTAAAGGACACCAAGAAGAGCAACTTGACGACTGAATTCACTAAGTTGGCCAAGAAGTACTCTACGGATTCGGCAACGAAGAACAAGGGTGGCGCTTTGTCCGCCTTTGATAGTACCGACACTTCTTTGGACTCAACCTTTAAGAAGGCGGCCTTCAAGTTAAAGACTGACGAATACACCACGACGCCTGTCAAGACGCAATACGGTTACCACGTCATCTTGATGAAGAACAACCCTGGTAAGGGAACGTTGAAGCAGCACAAGGCTGAATTGACGCAACAAATTATCGACAACGACATGAACGACAGCACTGTCTTACACAACGTTGTTTCCAAGGTCTTGAAGAAGGGTAACGTTTCTATCAAAGATAACGACTTGAAGAACATCTTATCCGACTACCTGTCCTCAAGCAGCTCGTCATCTTCTAAGTAATCCCAACGCAATTTCTAAAAACACGCTTCGTCCATTGACGAGCGTGTTTTTTTGTTTATGCCGACCTTGCTCCCGTCACGCGACGTTAATTCATCAAATAGGCCCTAGCCCGTGTCGATCGAATCGGCATGGGCTAGGGCCTGTTTGAATTGCCACTATCATGACTAAGTCATTGTCGTTTAATCGGAAAAACAGTTGCGACTGTCATGCACCACGTAACCAGTACCGCTTCCCCGCCTTAGCTTTCCGGTTTCGGCTGATTGGGCGCTTGGTTGGGCCGGTAGAACCGCCGACCATCCAAGGCAAAGACCCGTTCGGAAAATTCACCCGGCGCCGTGTGATCGACCACCGTGTCCAGCATCATAATCGAGGCATCGAGTTCATCCAGCTGATGCAAGACCTCGGCTTCACGCAACGCGGGGCGCACCGGCGAGCCGTATTCCAGTAAGCCGTGGTGACTGAGCACCATGTGCCGCAACAAGAGCACGTCTTCGGCTTGTGGATCTAACTTCAGGGGGTCACAGGCCCGGACCAGTTCGCCGTCTAACAGGACGATGTGCCCCACCAGATTACCGGCCAAAGTGTAAGTCGTGGCTTTAGGTCCGGATAACTCGATGGTTTTGCCCAAGTCGTGCAAAATTGCTCCTGCATACAGCAACGAAGAATTGAGGTCCGGATACTGCGCCACCACATGATGTGCTAATTTCAGAATTGAGATCGTGTGAAACGCCAATCCCCCCTGGAAGGCGTGATGGTTACTCTTGGCTGCCGGATACGTGAAGAATTGATCACGATACTGCGTTAATAGCTTCCGGACCAGCCGTTGCCAGGTGGGTTGCTCAATTTCAAAAATCGTTTGGTTGATATAATCTTCCATCGCTTCGCGGGACATCGGGGCCCGTTCAATAAAGTCATTCGCGGTTAAACCCGTCTCCGCTGGTGCCACCTGTAGGTGAAAAATCTTAATCTGGGGGTGAGTCTGGTATTTCTCCCGTCGCCCCTGCAGGTGGACCACTTGTCCAGCCACAAAGTTCTCAATATCGCTGGGTGACGCATCCCAATACTTACCGGAAATTTCTCCCGAACGGTCCTCGAACACCATGGCAATGTAAGGTTTCCCGTTCTTGGCCGTCCGAACGTCAGCGGACTTCAACAACACATAGAGGTCCACCGCATCGTCCACGGCATAGTCTAACAACTGTTTCTTGGTCGTCATTCGAAAATCCCTCCTAAACTGAGGTTAATCTGAGCACCCGGTTAGTCGGCCCCTGCACCACGTTCTGCGCCGCGGTATCCGCCGTCAATAGAATAATTTGTAGGTGGTGGCCCAACTTCGCTAATAATTGGTAGGCCGCTTGACGCCGGTCCGCATCGAAGTTCACCAGCCCATCGTCGATAACAATCGGCATGGCGGCTTGGGGCTGCATAACCACGGCAAACGCCAACTTAACAGCCAGATCAAGCTGTTCGGCGGTCCCCCGGGACAATTGTCCCACGGTCCGCCAGGCTCCATCGGCCCGCTGTACCCGTAAGGTCGCCGCAGTTAATTCAATTTTAGTATACCGGTTTTCGGTGAGCTGCGCATAAAAATCTCCCGCCTGCGCCACAATTTGTGGTAACCGGTCGCCGGAAGCGGCCTCTAGCGTCGCTGCTATCCATTGACTGGTCAACCGGTCGAGTAACCATTCCCGGGCGGTAGTTTGCATCTGCGTTTCCAAATTGGCTAATTTTTGACGCAGAGTGGCTTGGGTCCCACTAGTGGTCAAATGGGTCAATTGACCGGCGAGTGTGGCGAGTTGGGTCGTCACCGTGTCTAATTGGTGCTGTAAATCGGCGGCCGTCGTCTGGGCCGTCGTCGCCGCCTGGGTCAGGGTCGTTAGATCAGTCTGCTGCAGCTGCGTTAACCGCGCGGCCCCCAGCTGAGTGGCGAGGGCCTGCCGCTGGGCCGCACGATTTCCCTGTTCACGAATCGTCTGGTATTGCTGATAAAATTCAGTCTCATCGCTGACGTTACGCGTCTGTAAAAAGGTGCGCTGGGCAGCCTGAGCCGTAGTCAAGGTGACCTGATCCCGTTTTAATTGTGCGGTCAATCCCGCTAACTCCCCATCTTGTGTCGCGAGTTGTTGCTGCGTGGTTTGCAATCGTTCCAATTGTGCGAGCACCTCCCGCAATTCTTGCTGGGCTAACGAAGGTAATAATCTCGTCACGGCCGTGTAGAAGTCCTGCTGCGTCGCTGCCGTAGCGGCTAACCGTTGATGCACGCTGTCCAATTGCTGGGTCAGGCGCTCCCATTCCCCGATAGCGGCCTGCGCGGCTAGCCACTGTTCGGCCGGCAACCGCCCCAAGTCGTGCGCGGCCCCGATGGCGTCGATCTGGTCGGTCACCTCATCGATCCGTTGCCCACCTTCACGTAGCTGGGCTTGTAAATCCCGGATGTCGTCGCTCAATTCCTGCAACTGGCGACTGGCGGGTGTCTGACTGTCCACGATAAAGACTCCATAATAGCCAATCACGATTCCTAGCGCCGCCCCGACCAGCTTAAACACGGTCCCGGGCAAAAACATGGCCCCAATTAAGGTGACCAGTCCCGCGGCTAACCACCCGACCTGCTTATCCGCCAGGGGATTTCGCGATTGACGGGTCGGTTGTAGGCGGCGATAATCCTCGTTGGCCTGATTAAGCTCCTGTTGAAGCCGCCGGCGTTTCTGGTTAGCTAAGGTCAGGTTATCCTGCAACTGCTTAAATTGTTGGGTAGTTGCTAACGAAAACGGGCGGGGCATCCGGCCGGCCGTCGTCGCGTACTGCCGCTCGATTCCTGTGGTGCGTTGCTCCAGATCCCGTTGTTGGGCTAGTAAGCGGGCGCGTTCCTGTTCGGTCTCCGTTACCGTCGGCAGCTGTTCTAACAGCGGGGTCAACTGCGGGGTGACCTTCAAGGCTTCCTGAAAGAGTTTTGGCAGCTGAGTATGTGATTGTAAATTCTGCAACCGCTGCTGATCGGCTTTTAAGGCGCTTTGCGCTGCGGTCACCTGGCTGGTCACCCGCTCAAAGGCCGTCACGTCGTCTTCCGTAAAGCCCGTGTCTGGAACCGAAACCGTTTGTCCTAAGTCGACCCACTGTTGGTAGATCGGCCAGGCCTGCCGCTGCTGCGTTAGCTCATCTACTTGCCGCCGGGCGGTCGCTAATTTCTGCTGTAGGTCCGCTTGTCGCTGATGCGCGGTTGCTTGATCCTGCAGGAGTTGCCAGTAGGTTTGATAGGCGGCGTTGGCCTTTTCTAGACGATCGGTGAGCTCTCGGTGCTGACGTAGTTGTTGGTTCAGCAATGGATTACGTCCCTGCGGCTTATACCGCTCGTCAGCCGCCTTATCAAGTTGCTGAGCTTGGGCCAACCAAAAATCACTACCCACCGCGCCCACGTGCCGTAAGTGAGCCACAACCGCTTGCTTAGAGGCCTGAAATACGGTGCCTAAGCGTCGTTCGTCGAGGGCGTACACGTTGGCGAAGAGTTGCGCGTCCACCGGGGCTAATAATTTCGGTAACTGTGTCGCGGGTAACGCCAAATCCGTGGTGAGGTTTTTTAACGTCACCTTACCACCCCGCGCACCGTCTACCCGGGTGACCTGATAGGTATTGCCGTCCTTCACCAGCTCTACGCTCCCCCCGAACCGGCTACCATCGAGTGGTTCGTAACGCAGCTCGGGGTGTTTTTTGGTAGGGAACCCAAATAAAATCGCCGTGATAAATTGCGTAATGGTGGACTTACCAGCCTCATTGGGTCCCAATAAGACGTTCAACCCCGGCGCAAGCTCGAAGGTTCGGTCGTGAAATTGACCGAAGCCAAATAGCGTGAGTCGTTTAAGATACATCGGTGTGCTCCCCCCTTAACCATTGATTGAGCCGCTGACTGGCTGCTTGCTGCAAGTCCTGCGGTGCCACCTGTTCTAACCAATCCGCCAGGCTGGGCTCCTGGGTCAACTTACCAAAAACGGTCTGTAAATTAGCCGGTGTGAAGACCTGCGCCGCCCCACGCGCCCAGTAATCTTGGTCCAGTTGAGGCGCCGCTAGCGGAGTGGTTGTGGCATGTACGGTCAGCCGGACAAAGTATCGCTGGGCCGCCTGCAACGCCGCCCGCTGGGTCCGCTGTAGCAGCGTCGGCCAATCGGCTAAACGCGCCTGATCAGTTGCGCTTAACGGTTGGGTCGTTTTGATGGTCAGAGCGGTAAGCGTCGGCAACTGGGCGGGATGTTCCGTTAACCAGGTCACCACTGCCCGTCCCAACGCCACTAGAGTCGTGGCCTGGGTGGTTAACGTCGCCGTTTCCCAGGCCAGTACCGCCGTGGGAAAGAACGTCGGCACCAACTGCCGGCCCCGACTGGTCACCAGGTAAGCCCCCCTGGCGCCGGTCTCGTTAACGGCACGCCCTTGTGGATTTCCCGCGTAGACAATGGGCGGTTGGGTCGCTAAGACCTGGTGCTGGTGAATGTGCCCCAACGCCCAATAATCGTAATGCTTTGGCTGTAACTCGGCCAGGGTAAACGGCGCGTAGTGATCGTTGACCCCGCCCGTGGTTACCGCCCCGTGCAGCATTCCAATGTGCCAATCCGTTGCGGCGTGCGCCGGATAGGTTGCCGCGACATCGGCGGTAACCCACCGTTGGGGGTAACTGAAGCCGCTGATGGCCACGGTCTCACCCGACCCTAACGTCAGCGTCGTCGTGGTGACCTGCGGGCCAAAGACCGTCACGTTATCCGGATAAGCCACCACCTGGTGTTGGTCGGTGGCATAGTCGTGATTGCCAAAGCTAATCACGACCGGAATTTGGGCGGTTTGTAACCGCGTAAACTGATCAAACAGGTAGGCTTGCGCCGCCACGCTCTGCTCGGCCCGATCGAACAAATCGCCCGCCAACAACACAAAATCGACGTGTTCGGCTAGCGCCCGGTCGAAAATTTTGGTTGCCGCATCGAAGGTCGAGCGTCGCACCCGGGCCGCCAACTGCGCGGGCAAACTGGTCAGACCTAGAAACGGGCTATCTAAATGTAAATCGGCGGCATGAATAAATTTCACGGTTGCTCACTGTCCCTTCAAAAAAATCGCCGGTGCGCCCCTCATAAAGAAGGAAGACACCGACGATTGATTTTTTAGCCTCGATAGATATTTTGGATCGGCTTGGTAATCGTACTGTTTAAGTCGTTTAAAATCTGATTGACGTCTTTTTCCTTCGCCATCAAATCCTTAATGGCCGGCTTAGCCCCCACTTGGGTGGCTAATTCCTGAGCGTGCTTGAGTTCATCATCACTCAGGTCTTGTCCGGACATTTGCTTTTGTTGCAAGTTCATCTGTAGCATTTGAAAGTCTTGGAATAACTTGTAGGTATCCGCGTCCGCCTTCATCGTGGTAAAGGCAGCTTGGAGTGCTTGGTATTCCGGCGTTGCTTGTAATGCTTGAGCGACACTGGCGCCCAAGTCTTTTAGGTTTTCGGCCATGTTGGGAGTTCCTCCTCGAATTTAAAACGTTCATCTAATATTGTACCATGCTTTGCAACCGCTCCCTAGGAGAGATTGTAAATTGATGCGGTCTTTTGCGTCTCGCGCGTAACCTAGTCGATCACTGATTTCGCCTTTTCCCACCAGGACTTGACCTTGTCGGCCACGTTATTAAACGACTTACCGGCGTTATCAATGCCCTTCTGGACGGAATCCCAGATATCCGTCGAACTGGACGACCCACTATTCTGGGCGTTGGCCAGCGTCGACGCATCCTTGGTGTCAAACGAAGTTCCCTTGGTGTTCGGCAAAATCCCCTGCATCTCGGCCTGGAAAAGCGGGCCTTCACCGGTGCCGCTAACGTCTTCCAAGTGATGCTTACTACTGGTGCTATCGAACCCTTCCCAGGTAGTGACCACGACGTCAGGCGTATAACCGACGATCCACTTATCCCGGGTGGCATCGGCGTCCCCGTCGGCCTCGGTACTCCCGGTCTTCCCGGCAATCGTGTAACCGTAGGGTTTAGCCGTTGTCCCCGTTCCGTAATTGAAGACGCCCATCATCATACTGGTCATCTGTTTAGCGGTCTTACTGGACATGACCTTGGTCGACTTGGCCGCCGTGTCGTTAGTATCAACGACGACGTTACCCGAAGCGTCGACAATCTTACGGATATAGTGGGCCGAATGCATGGTGCCACTATTGGCAAACGCCGTATAGGCCTGGGCCAATTGCTGGGGAGAAACCCCGGTCTTCAAGCCGCCCAGCGCTAAGGCTAGGTTCTTATCCGACTTGCTGACGGGCAGGCCGAACTTCTTCACCGATTCATACCCCTTGTCTACGCCAATCTTATTGAGGAGCCAAACAGCCGGCGCATTAGAACTTTGGGCGAGCGCCTGATACATCGGTAATTTACCACTATAGACGCCCCCGTAGTTGTGCGGGGTGTACTTGTTACTACCATATGACTGCTTCTTATCGGTCAACTGAGAATCGTAGTAATAGCCGTTCTCCAACGCGGGAGTGTAAACCGCCAACGGCTTAATGGTCGAACCGGGTTGCCGGCGCATTTGCGTGGCCCGGTTGTACCCCCGGAAGACGTGTTTGCCCCGACCACCGACGACGGCCTCAACCCCCCCCGTATTCGGATCGATGGCGATGCTAGCCGCCTGGACCTTGGTGCCATCGCTGGCGTTTGCCGGGAAGTAGGCGTTGTTCTTGAAGAGCGTCTGCATCTGAGTTTGGTTCCCTTGGTCAAGGGTGGTATAGATCTTGTACCCTTTATTCATGATTTCGGATTCGGTCAAGCCATATTTACTGATGGCTTCATTAATCACGGCATCAAAGAAATACGGGTACTTATAACTATTCTTATAGGTGTAGTTGTCGTTCGTCGTGATGGCGGTCGCCTGATACTGCTTGGCCTGGGCCGTCGTGATGGCTCCGGTCTGCGCCATAAGGCCTAGCACCACGTTTCGGCGTTGCCGAGCGGCCTGGGGGTGATCAATCGGATTGTACCCGTTCGGATTGGTCAACATCCCAGCTAAAACAGCGGCCTGCGGAACCGTTAAGTTGGCCGCGGAAGTCCCAAAGTAACGTTCAGACGCATCCTGGACGCCCCAGACCCCGTTGCCGAAGTAAGCGTTAGTCAGATACATGGCCAAGATGTCCTTTTTACTGTAGACATTTTCGACTTCGATCGATAAGAAGAGTTCCTTGAACTTCCGGGTAAAGGTCTGTTCCTGCGTCAAATAGGCGTTCTTCACCAACTGCTGGGTTAACGTACTCCCCCCACCACTGATGTAGTCCCGACCTAATAACTTATTTTTGGCGTACAAATAAAAGGCCCGACCGATCCCCTTAACGGAAAACCCGTGTTCCTTATAGAAATTCCGATCTTCCGTCGAGATGACCGCCTGTTGAATGTTTGGCGAAATTTGCGATAACGGTACGGATGTCCCCTTCTGCGAGTACAGCGTGCCTGCTTTCTTGTTGTGCCGATCATAAATCTGAGTGGGGTTATCCAATGCGGCCTTTAAATCGCCGACGTTAGCGGTTTTAGCCATAAAGGTGAGATAGCCACTCATCAGTAAAAAGCCGGTCAGCAGAATCACGATCAGCCACCGCGTCAACTGAAACCGACGCCAGAAGCGCTTGAAGCGCGCTTTGAATCCCCGTTCGGTTGTTGGGTTTGGTTGTTGGTTATCCATGAAATAGCCTCTTCTAATAGAAAATAGACGCTAGGACTGAGCTGCACTCAACGGTGGTCAAAAAGTCGGCCACGGTGAGGCCGGAAACTAGAGACCCGGTCCGCACGTCAGTGGAAAGATGGGCCCACCTCGGGGTGAGTCCCACCACATAATATGCTCTATTTTAGCATAGACCGGCCCCCATGCTAGGCTTTCACGGAAACTTTATGAAGCTTTAAGCCACCTTAAAAACCAACGAAAACCCGATCCAGTCCCTGGATAAAACGGGGGCTGGATCGGGCTTGATAAACCGTCCTAGTGCGCCACGGCAGTGCAAGTCAGTCTTGAAAAGACTTTTAGGCCAACTTTCCCAACAACGATGCGCGTTTTGTGACCGGTTAATGACCAAGTAAATGGGCCGTTCGAGCGACCCCTTGCGTTTTTAGACCACGTTCTAGTGAACAATTTCTGGATTCATTTCAGCAGCAATCCGGTCGTGCAGTTTTTCAGCCACGGCCGCGCTGGGACTGATGATAAAGATGGTATCGTGACCCGCCAACGTCCCCGCGATCTCGGGTAGATTGAGGTCGTCAAAGATGGCTGCTAAGAGGTTTCCGTTGCTCGGCAGCGTTTTCAAAATATTAACGAATTCGACGCGGGTCAGCCCGGTAACCACCTCGTTAATGGTTTCACGGAGGTGCTCTTCCTCACTCCGATTACCCGCCTTAAAAATGGTATAGCGCAGATGGCCGTGCCCATCCTGGGCCTTCACAATCTGCATCTCGCGAATATCGCGAGAGATGGTTGCCTGGGTCGCCTGAATATCTACGGCTTGAAGCCGTTCCATCAGCTCTTCTTGGGTGCCGATGGGATACTGGTTAATCAACTGCTCAATGCGTGCTTGGCGAATGCTCTTCTTCATGACAAAATAGCCCCCTCCGCATAAAATTGCATTGCGTAAAATCCAAGAATGGGGTTTTCGCCACCAATCATTGAATATTTATGAACTCAGTGTACCAAATATTCGTTTTCAACGCAAAAAAAGGCACCATTGCCGCTCAGCAATGGTGCCCTTCTGGCTAATGCCCATGATTACATTTCGTCTGGTGCTTGAACCCCTAAGAGCCGCAGCGCTTCCTTCAAGACCGTCGACACGGCCTTGACTAAGGCTAACCGCGCAGATAATTCCGCATCCTCGGTCAGAATCTTGGCGTGCGCGTAGTATTTGTTAAAGGTCTTGGCTAACCGAATCGCGTACTTGGCGATTACGGATGGTTCCAATTCGTCGCAAGCCATCTTTACGATTTGCGGGAAGTCGGCCAGTGCCTTGATCGTATCCCAAGCCAACGGATCGGTCAGCTGATTAGCTTCGGCCTGCACGTCAACGTGGGCCGCCTTCCGCAGGATACTTTCGGCCCGGGCGTGGGCGTATTGCACGTACGGCCCCGTTTCCCCTTCAAACTTCAACTGGTCGGCTAGAACGAAGTCAATGTTGTTAGTCCGTTCGTTCTTCAGGTCACCAAAGACGATGGCCCCCACCCCAACCTGCTTGGCTACTTCATCCTTGTTAGCCAACGTGGGGTTCTTTTCGGCAATTTCTTCTTGGGCCAACTTGACGGATTCTTCCAGCACCTTGGCCAACAAGATAATCCGGCCGGACCGGGTGGACAGCTTCTTGCCATCAACGGTGATCAGCCCGAACGGCACGTGTTGCAAGTTCGGTGCCGACTTCACGCCCATCTCTTCCAAGACCGCCTTCAATTGCTTGAAGTAGTAGGTCTGTTCGGAGCCCACGACGTACAGGTTCTTGACGGGACTGTAGGTCCGATCACGGTACAGGGCCGTCGCGATGTCTCGCGTAATGTACAGCGAAGCCCCATCACTCTTCAGGATCAAGGCCGGGTTCAGGTCGTACTTGCTTAAGTCAACCACTTGCGCGCCTTCGGATTCTACCAGCAGGTGCTTGTCCTTCAAGAGTTGCACCACTTCGGCTAATTTATCGTTGTAGAAGGCTTCCCCGTTGTAGGTGTCGAACTTAACGCCCAATTCCTTGTAAACGGCGTTGAATTCTTGTAAGGAAACTTCCCGGAACCATTCCCATAACTTGTGAGCCTCGGGATCGCCGGCTTCCAGCTTGCGGAACCATTCGCGCGCTTCGTCGTCGAGTTCGGGTTTATCAACGTCTTCCTTGTGGAAGCGAACGTAATATTCCACCAACTTATTGATGGGGTCCTTCTTGACGTCGGCTTCGTTCCCCCACAGTTTGTAGGCGGTGATGAGTTTCCCGAACTGGGTGCCCCAGTCCCCTAAGTGATTATCCTTAATGGGGTGGTAACCGTTCTTGGTCAAAATATTCGCAATCGAGTTCCCAATCACCGTGGAGCGCAAGTGGCCCATGGACATCGGCTTAGCGATGTTCGGCGACGACATATCGATCGGCACGTTACCATTGGCACCGTCCTGGTTCTGACCGTAATCAGCCCCGGCCGTTAAAACTGTCTTTAACGTATCGGCACTGTACCCCGCCTTATCGAAGAAGAAGTTCAGGTAAGGTCCCACGACTTCCACCTTTTCAAAGTCGGTGGTATCGAGCTTCGCTGCAAGGTTTTGCGCAATTTGTTGTGGTGCTTGGTGCAGCAACTTAGCTAAGGTAAATGTCGGGAATGCAAGGTCCCCTTTATCTGACGTCTTGGGCCGTTCCAGCTTAGCCTGCACATCTTCAGCCGTTAACTGACCATCTAGGGCTTGCACCAACACAGCGGTCACTTTTTGTTTGTAATCCATCCGAATTCCTCCTTGATTAAGCGGGTCCCCGAGACAAAAAAACGCCCCTTACACTTGCTGTAAGAGACGAGATTTTCCCGCGGTACCACTCTAATTGACTTTAACAGTCCACTTAAATGATTAATTCATCTTTGACCGGCTAGTCCGTTTCGAGTCATCGATTAGTCCGGCTATCACCCACCCGAACTCGCTGTGTAATCGACTTAACCCTACTCATCTAACCGCTGATACTAAAACCTTCGAATAAAATAAGAAAGACGGCCCAAATTGGCCGCCTCATTCGAAAGCGGGTGACGGGAATCGGACCCGCGACACAAGCTTGGGAAGCTTGGATTTTACCACTAAACTACACCCGCACAACACAAATGAGTATAGCATACCATTTGTGAGTTGTCATTACTTTTTGCAAAAAAATTCAAATTTTCTATTTTTATCCTAACTTAGTCCTGGGGAGCACTGGTCAATTTGGCCGTTGACTTCCGAACCACGGCACGGTTATTCATATCGCCAACCGCCGTTTTGTCGGCCGGATCATAATCTCTGATTTCAACCAGAACTGAATTATCATACACCTTCGTGATCTCACCGGTAAAATTGTGTTCCAGCGGGCCAAACTTCTTGGCCTTGATGTAATCGCCAACCTTGAGCGCATCCTTTTCGGGTGTCTCAGTCTTTTCCGTCTTATCAGCCATCACTGGTCGCCCCTTTCATCATGCAATATCCCATTATAGCCAAGTTCTTCAAGGACCGCAAGCACCTTGTTTGGCGTTTGCAACTGAATTGTAAGGTGTTTGCAACAATCTGAAAAAGCCGAACCATGTATCCGGTTTCGCCAATTAGGCCCGCAAAACCCGATATTTACCACGATTCAAGTCACGATGTTCACACAATCTGGTTTGATTCCCGAACGACAAAATACTTCATCCCAAGTTCTCCCGGATACCCAATCGTGAAAAGATACGTTATAATCGAACCATTGTTGCACGGAAAAAATTGAGGATGAGCCACTTACCATAGGAGGAGAACTTATTATGAAGAATTGGCACCATTGGGTGGTTCGAGGCACCGCCCTCGTTGCTGGCTGTTTAGGGCTGTGGTTAGGGACCACAACCGTTGCCAGTGCTAACACCATTAACGACTACATTGCAAACCAGGGGTACGGAACACCGACCATCACACAAAACATCTGGTCCGGTTTTCCCAAGCTAAAGTATCGCAATAACCGGCCCGAGGGCGTGGTGGTCCACGAAACCGCCAACCCCAACTCGACGATTTATAACGAAATCACGTATATGAAGAACAATTATCAAAATGCGTTCGTCCACACGTTCATCGATGCCAGTCACATCATCAACATTGCGAACACCAACTACCTATCCTGGGGATCGGGCTATCAGGGTAATCAGCGTTACGTGCAGTTCGAACAGGTCGAAGTCCACTCTAAAGCGGCCTTCGCTAGCGAATTGAACAACGCCGCCTACTACACGGCCTACGTCTTAAAGCAGTACGGTTTAACGCCCCAGTACAAGTCAACCGTGCTCTCACACCACAACGTATCGACCCTACTGGGGGGCACCAACCATACCGACCCGGATGGTTATTGGTCTAGTAACGCCCGGAGCTACTTCGGAACGACCTACACCATGACCGATTTCATGGCCCTGGTGAATACCCAGTACGCCAAGTTGGGCGGCACCGTCACGACCCAGCCGGATACTAACACGACGACGGACTCGTCGTCTAGTTCCACCACGACCAGCAAGCCCCACGTGACGGCGGCTAAGAAGACGGTGACCTACAACCACGGTGGCAATAACGAAACTGCGACGTTGGCGAACAACTACACCAACTGGACGGTCTACAACCACGTCAAGGGCACCAAGGGTGCTTACAAGATCGGTTGGGGCCGCTTAAGTAGCGATCACCGGGGCACCAAGGTTTACGTCGACAGTCGTGGTGTCAAACGCGGCGGTTGGAGTGGCACCTGGTACCGGATTCGCTTTGCGAAGAACTCCGGGTACAAGTACTGGGTCTACAGTAAGGTCTTGAACTTCCCGAAGGTCACCTACAGTGACGCGAGCGGCAAGGCCACGTTGAATACCACCACTAACGCGCCCCTGTATAACCACGTCCTAAACTCGACCTACCTGTCCAAGACTACGGCCCACACTAGTGACTTTAGTGCGGGAACCACCGTCAAGGTCAATAAGAAGGGCTACAAGGCCACGGATGCTTCAACTTGGTATCGCGTGACCTTAGCCGGTAAAACTTACTGGGCCAACGAAAATAGCCTAAATTTCTAAACCAGCGTTTCATCCGAAGCGGTTGTGACTTCACCAAAGTCACGACCGCTTTTCTATGTCTAGTCAAAGGCAGCTTGCGGCCATCATCCGCCCCACTTGGTTCTGAAGAGACCAAAACGTGTAGCCCCCCCAATGAGCCCAACACCGCCACTGCGACCTTCCCCCGTTCTTTTGTTCATCTTTAAAACCCATTTTCGCCTGGGTGTCTTCGGCCACTTAACCTACTGGTCAACGCTGATCTGCCAGATGATTGACAGCCCTAATGATCACGCATAACTTAATTTTTAGTTATCAGTGGTTAAATTAATGCCGCGGTAGGACTCAGGTATGGTAGGCTAAAGTTAAACGTTTGGGGGAAGGAAGCGATTGTATGTGGTTAGCCCTACACTTTTGGACTTGGGTCGTGCTGACGCTGTCCGTACTGCTCGGCTTAACGCGACATGCCGAAAAGCGCGTCACCCAATTTCTCTTACTGGCGCGCTGTGCTTACTTAATCATGATTATCAGTGGCGTAGTCCTCAGTATTCGCACTTTTGGCCACAATCCATTCTTAGTGAGTCTAAAGTTTGCCTTGGGGATCGGGACCATCGCGTTAATTGAAATTAGCTTCGGTCGCAAAATGGAACGGGATCAAACCCATCTGGTGTACTTTATCATGGGGGTCGTTGGCTTGATTACCGCCGGACTGGGTTTAACGCTGGCCTTTAAGTAACGTGGTCACGGAAGACCCGCCCGTTTCCTAGAACAACCAAAAGCGTCGTCAGAGAGTTCAACCTCCCTGGCGACGCTTTTTGAATTCTTATTTTTTCTGTAATTCAAGTGCCTTTTCCAATGTTCGGTCCACCAAGATGGACTGCCCGTCGGCCACCGGATACTTGGTTTCCGGTTCTCGTTCGTTGGCTAAGGACAACTCCGTACAGCCGAGGATCACCACATCGGCGTGTTGATCCTCAACCATCTGCCGGACGATATTGTGAAATAAGGCCGCATCCACCGTATTATTTTCTTTGATATCGTCGTAAATCAGTTCCATGGTCTGCTTTTCAATGGCCGCCGTGGGCAAGACCGGCGTCAAGCCCGCACGGTTCAACTCATCTTCGTAAATCTTATCGGCGATGGTTCCCCGCGTTCCGGTAATCCCGATGCGCTGAGCTGCCGGATATTGGCGTTGAATCTCCTTGACCGTTTCACGTGGCATGTGCAGGATGGGCACGTCCGTCGCCGCCTGTAAGTCATCAAAGAAATAGTGCGCCGTGTTGCACGGCAAGGTGAAGAATTCCGGTTTCAACAAGCTCTGTTGCCGGATATCCTCCAATAAACTGGGCAACGGGCTCTCCTGGGTGTGGTCCAGAATGTAGGTGGTCCGGTCTGGTACCGTCGCGTGATTTACCAAGATGTAATTCAAATACTCCTGATCAGCGTGCGCTGGTGTCCGTAAGTTCAACTGGTGCAGGTAACTTTCGGTGGCCATGGTGCCCATGCCGCCAATAATCGTAAAGAATTTTTGCATAAGTCTTACCCCTTATTTTCCGCAAAGTACTTCTTGAAGTTAACCGTGTAGTTGTGTTCCATCCACTTAATCAAGGCCCACCGCTTCAGATTCATATCCTGATCGTACCGGTAAGTCGTCCCGTAGTGGCCCGCCGCAATCAACTTCAAGGCGCGTTCCTTATCCGCATTCTCTCGGGTATATTGTTTAAAGACCTTGACGGGTACCCCGAGCCATAAGGCGTGTTGGGTCTCGTCTTGGTTGCCGTAAACGGTCGGGGCGTCCTTTAAGCTGTGCTTCACGTAGTCCTTAACCACCCAATCGGCCAGGTTGTAACCATTCAACGTGACGAAGAAGCTGCTCCGGCCCTGCCGTAAGTTGATTTCAAATAACTTGAAGGACTGATCACGCGAGTCGTACTTCATATCAAAGTTAGCGTAACCGGTAAAATTGATGGCTTCCAAGAACTTTTGAATGTCCTGGTAAATCGTTTCGTTGTATTCCGGAATGATCGCCACGTAGTTACCAATGGCCGACGGGGCACAGTCTTCCAATAGCGGGTGGCCCAGACACATCATCTTAACGTGATGGTCTTGATCCACGTAGGCGTTAAGCACCCGCATGTTACTGTCATCCCCGGGGATGAAGTCTTGCAAAATCAGGTCCGAAGTGTACCCGTTAGCGTAAATCTTCCCCACGATATCCTTGAACTCGGCCTCCGATTGAATCCGGAAGGCCTTCTTGCGTCCCTCGAAATGCACATCGAGCCATTCAACACTGTTGGCGGGCTTGAGGGCTACCGGGTAACCAAACGGCTGATCGATGGGTTGACCACTGGTGGCTTCGGCCTGGGTAATGATCCGCGTGTGCGGGTAAGGCAAGCCATATTGGTCACAAACCTTGTAAAAGTTCTCCTTATTGTTCAACTGGCGTAACTGATCGTAATCAATGTACGGGCAGATGAAGACGTCTTCGAGCTCGGCCTTATGCTTACTGATTAGCTCGGCGTACCCATCCCCGCACCCAATCAAAATGACGGGTTCGGGATGGTTGGCGTAGCGTTCCTTTAATTTGCGCATGGTTTCGATCCAGACGGGGTCCTCATCGAACCCGGGAATCAATTCCAAGTTAACGACTTTGGTGTAGCGAGTCGGTGCCAGTTGAATGCTGGCGAAGGCCTGCACGGGTTGGTGGTACAGATCGTAAAACGACCGGGCCATCCCGTAAACGTTAAAGTCGCTCCCCAATAAAACTGGGGTAAATTTGACGCCGTTTTTGGTTTCCATAACTAAACAAAGTCCCTTCACAACTACTTATGCAACGTTTGCGGTTGCTGATTTTTTATCATATTGATGCGTGGTCCCTTATCGGGATAAACCCGGTCGCCTACCAGTCGTTACTGACGGCAGCGATCCGGTAATGCTGAGTCCCGGATTAGGTTAATTAGCACAACGCTTAGGTTGAAACCCGCGTGGGGCAATTCGTCAGCGGTTTAGCCGCCGTGAACGTCCTACTCCGAACCTACCACAACTCTTTAACAGAATCGATAGTTATGCTCAAAAAATACTTTTTCCTAATAAACAAAGTGCGTTTCACCGGTTAGCCCCGTGCGGAATCAATCAAAAAATCAAGGTTGTTAGCGGACGAGTCCAATAACAACCTTGATCGTTAGTGGCGCAACTCTACGTCGTCGCCGATTATTTAGATTTGGGTCCGGTGCACCAGATCCACCGTCTTGGCCGTAGTGTCTTCTGGGAAGTACACTTCGTACCAGAGAATAAACGTGTAGATGGTGAAGATCTTTTGCATACTGGACTTACCGTTGATGTGTTCGTGCAAGATATCCATCAAGGCTTCCGTGTTGAAGAACTTGTGCGCCACGTCGGAATTGAACGCTTCAATGATCCGTGACTTGTAAGGTTCTTCCTTGATCCAGGTTGCGATTGGGGATGGGAAGCCCATCTTTTCCTTCTTCGCGACCCGTTCTGGTAGTTCCGCTTCAGCCGCCGTCCGCAGAGAAATCTTGGTTTCGTCCGCGTGAATCCGTGTCTTGACTGGCATGGTGGCCGCAAACTTAGCGACTTCCTTATCAACCAATGGCGTCCGGACTTCCAGCGAGTTCGCCATACTCATCCGGTCGGCCTTGTGCAAGATGTCATAAGGTAACCAGGTGTTGATGTCGAAGTATTGCATCTGCGTCATTTCGTCTAAGCCCTTCACATCATCGAAGAGGTGTTGGGTGTAGGCCCCGGCGTCTTGGTTGAGCTTCGGGTTCTTCAAGATCTTGTTTCGATCGTGATAATCGAACACGTAGTTAACCCGGTAGTAACGTTCGCTCAACGGCTCCGCCCCCCGGACTAAGAACCGGCGACCATGGAACCGTGGCAAGCGTTCGGCAATCGCACCTAAGCCCTTCCGAATCGGCTTTGGGACCCACTTTTGGTAACGTTCGAACGGAATGGCTTCCAGGTAGGTGTTGTAGCCACCGAAGAATTCGTCGGCCCCTTCACCAGACAAGGCCACCTTCACGCTCTTGCGCGTCCCCTTGGACAGGTAATACAGTTGCATGGCCGACGGGTTGGATAACGGTTCGTCCATGTAGTACATGATGGTTGGTAGGATATCGAAGTAGTCGTCACCAGTCATGTACAGTGGCGTGTTCTTCTGCTTGATTTCCTTGGCAAATTCCGTGGACCAACTCAATTCACTGTACTTGGAGTTCTTGAACCCTAAGGAGAAGGATTGAATTGGCTTTAGCTTGGACGCTTCGTTCAGCACGTAGGAAGAATCGATCCCACTGGATAAGAAGCTCCCGACTTCCACGTCGGCAATCATGTGGGCCTTCACGGATTCGTCCACGATACCGCGAATCTTCTTGGCATCTTCTTCGACCGTTTGGCTGTTGTCGATGTGATCATAACTAAACTTAAAGTACCGGTGCGTTTCCGTCTTACCGGCCTTGTGTAAGAAGTATTGACCCGGTAAGACCTTGTAGACGTGCTTAAACATGGTATCGCGCGACGGAATAAATTCAAAGCTCAGGTGAATCGGTAAGAGTTCTTCGTTGAATTCCTTCTTGAAGTTCGGGTGTTCCAAGAACGCCTTAATTTCAGACCCCCACAGGAAGGTATCGCCATCATCATAGTAGTATAACGGCTTAATCCCGAAGTGATCGCGGGCACCGAACACTTCATTTTTGGTCTTGTCGTAAATCACGAAGGCGTACATCCCCCGTAACCGGTCGAGCAGCTTGGGACCCCAAGCGTCGTACCCGTGAATCAAGACTTCGGAATCCACATCCGTTTTGAATTCGTAACCTAACTTCTGCAGGTCGGCCCGAATTTCTTGGTAGTTATAGATTTCACCATTAAAGGTCAAAACCTTGGTTTGGTCCCGGTTGTACATCGGTTGCTTCCCGTGAGCTAAGTCAATGATTGACAACCGCCGGAACCCCATAACAGCTTGGTCATCGCTGAAGTAGGCCTCGTCATCGGGCCCCCGGTGTTTGATGCGATCCGCCATATCGTTAATGGTATTAGCGGGAACATCCTTTTGGTTCACATAACCAACGAATCCACACATGTGCGTATCCCCTTTTGATTTTAATCTGTCTGTTGTTACTCTAAGCCTCTATTGAAACACAACACTCATCATTTTAGCAAATTTAATTGGTGAATACCATCATCTGACGGATTCTTTACCAGACCGTTAACAACTGTTCCAGACCAGTTTCGCCGCGCCGTTTACTGCGGCGCGACCGCCTGTAATTGCGGCGCATCGACCACCTGAATCGAGCGCCGGCCACTGGTGATGATGGCGCCGGCCGTAACTAACTGCTTGAGCTTACGACTGAGTGACTCCGGCGTCATCCCCAGATACGCGGCTAGGTCCTGCTTACTCATCGGCAGCGTCACCGTCGTGGCCTTACCCTGACTAAGATCCACCAGGTATCCGGCTAAACGGGGCAACGCATCGGGAATTGCCAGTAAGGTCGCCTGGTGTTCGGCACTTTTCAGCCGGACCGCCAGAGCACTAAGCAAGGCTAGGGCCAGGGGCGGCAGCCGCCGGACCAAGTCGGTCAGGGCGTCACGAGAAATCGTGCAGAGTTCCGTGGTCTGGGTGGCCTCGGCGTAGTTACTGTGAATTTCATCCGTAAATAGGGCAATCTCACCGATGAAGTCGCCCGGGTTTAGTACCCGTAAGACCCGTTCCTTACCATCATCAGCCAAGTGGTACAGTCGGACTTGCCCGGTGTTGACGATGTACAACGTCTGGGACACCTCTTCGGGCCGGAAAACGGTCTGCCCCTTCTTCGCGTGAATCGGCCGGGTCACCTCAGCGACCGAGGTCAACTGCGGCTGAGCCAGTTGTTGAAAAATTGGCACCCCAGAAACGCATTCCAATTCACGGGCCAGCGAATGTTGATGCTCTGCTACGTGTTCTACCATTATTCTGCCGTCCTTTCTGTCAATTCAACCTCTATTTTAGCAAATTTAGCCCTAAAACTGCGAAAATATGTTCCGATTAGAAAATGTGCTATATTAGGATTAACTTTAAGCAGCGGTCACTGCTAATGCTAGTAGCGATCATCCGGTCAACCGGCAGTGCCGCCACCCTTGTCAGGAGGAATTCTTGTGACCCGTCAAACGCATCAAGCCTGCACCTCATTTCTAGCCGGGAAGCTCGCCACCCTCGATGGCAGCACCCTCATCGCCCGCAACGAAGATAACTCGGTGGCCATCTGGCCCAAGCGGACCCTGGTACACCCGAAAAACGAAGCCCGCAACCTGCACTTCGTCTCTAAAAATAACCAATTTACCACCACCCTCCCCGCAGCGGCCGCACAGTACACCGCCGTTCCCGATAGTGACCCCAGTGCGGGTGATTACGGCGAAAGCGGCATCAACGGCCATCAGGTGGCCATGAGCGCCACCGAAAGTGCCTACACCAACAGTCGGGTCCTGGGCGTCGATCCTCTGGTCCCTGACGGTCTCGCCGAAGACGCCATGTTAACGGTGGTGCTCCCCTACGTCGACTCCGCCAAGGCCGGTATTCAACGCCTGGGACACCTGGTCAGCACACAGGGGGCCGCGGAAACCAACGGGGTCTTGTTTAGTGACCTCGACGACGTCTGGTACATGGAAATTCTCAGTGGGCATCACTGGGTGGCCCAACGCATTCCCGACGACGCCTACGCGGTGGTGGCCAACCAACTCGCCATCGAAGACGTCGATTTCGACAGCCCCAATTTTCTGACTTCGCCCAATTTGCGGCAATTCGTCCAGAGCCACCGGCTGAACCCGGACGGTGGTCGCTTCAACTCCCGGCACATCTTCGGGACTCACAGCGATCAAGACGCCCACTACAATACCCCCCGGGTCTGGTTCGGCCATCATTTGCTGACCCCCAGTGCCTTTGAGGAACCCACCAGCATGGACCTGCCCTTCATCCAACACGCCGAACGGAAGATTGGACTGGATGACGTGGCCGCCATTTTAGGCTCCCACTACACCGCCACCCCTTATGATCCGTTGGGCACCGGGAGCCCCGCCGACAAAACCAAGTTCCGGGCAGTGGGCCTGGCCCGCACCGAAAATAGTCACATTCTCCAGCTTCGGCGCGACGTCACACCCCAACGGGCCGGGATCATTTGGCAGGCCTTCGGTAACCCGGCCTTCAATCCTTACGTCCCGTTCTTTGCGGCCGGTGACCAACTAGCCCCAGCCTACGCGGCGGCTAACCCCACCTATAGTGCCACCAACCCTTGCTGGCAGGCCAAGCTGTTAGAGGTACTCAGTGAGGCCCACTACCACCAAAACCGCGCGTTACTGGACGATTTTCTGAAAGCCAGTCAAAGCCAAGGTTTCCAACGGGTCACCGCGGGGGACCAACTGGTTTCCCCGTCCGCCCACGACCTCGGGACCTTTAACGCTGCGACTGCCACGGCCTTTATGGCCGCTCTCCAGACGCAAATTGGGCGGTTGGTCCAGGCCAACGCCGAGCAATCCGCGCTATCATTTACCATGGACGCAAATTTGTAAATTGATATCGTTTTCATGGGAACTGCGGTATAATAAAACCAGTAACTGATCCTGAAAGGAATGATTGTGATGGATGAAGTGGTACTTTTCAATCCCGGCGATTCTATTGGTAACTTCCACGATTATAACGAGGCCATTCAAACGGCGCAGATCTATCGGGACCGGCACCTGGACTCAGGACACGTCCTCGTGGTGAAGAGCCAAAAGGGAGAACCGTCCTTCGACATCTTCTTGGCGGACCAAAAGCTTAGCGACGCCAACATCAAGACGTCCCAGAAGTATACCGTGTCTAAGGAAATTAACTAGCGAATACTCAAAGTGCCGTGGCGATTGCCACGACACTTTTTTGTTGAAACGTTCCTGCCAAAAAGGCCGCTCAAAACTCTAGCACTTCTGGTGCTGGAGTTTTGAGCGGTCTTTTTTAAAGTTTTACCGAACTAGGGTTGAAACACGGCCTGATCAAAGGCCCGTTTCAGATACTGTCCGGTCACACTCTGCGGGTTAGCACTCACGGCTTGCGGCGTCCCCGTGGCGACCAGTTGACCGCCCAGTCGACCACCGCCGGGACCCATGTCGATCACGTAATCAGCGTTAGCAATCAACTCCAAATCGTGCTCGATGGCCAGCACCGTGGCGCCCTGTTGTAGCAGTTGATCGAAGACTCGGATCAGTTGTTGAATGTCTAAGGGGTGTAAGCCCACCGTGGGTTCGTCGAAGACAAACAACGTACCGGTTTGGCGTTTGCCCAACCGTGAAGTTAATTTCAACCGTTGGGCCTCCCCACCGGAGAGTAACGGCGTACTTTCACCCAATAGCAGGTAACCCAGCCCCATATCATGGAGCGTCTGTAGCGTTTGTTCGATGCCCTTCTCGGTCGCAAAGACCAGTAACGCTTCGTCGACGGAGAGCGCCAGGATATCGGCAATGCTGTAGTCGTGCCACTTGATGGCCAGCGTTTCGCGGTTATACCGTTTCCCCTGACACTGTGGGCAGACCTGGGTGATATCCGGCAAATACTGGACGTCTAACGAGATTTGCCCGGTCCCGTTGCAGACCGGGCAGGCCCCCGCCGCCACGTTATAGGAAAACCGGCTGGCGGTGTAGCCCTTGGCTTGGGCCGCCGGGGTCGCCGCAAAGAGTTTCCGGAGATGGGTCAAAATATCGGTGTAGGTCGCCACCGTGGAGCGGACGTTCTTGCCCACTGGTACGGAATCGACCACGACCACGTGCCGCACCCCGTTGCGTTCCAACTGCTTAACGTGTTTCGGCAACGGCGTCTTGGCCACCTGAGCCTTGATGGCCGGAATTAGACTGTCCAACACTAAGGTGGTCTTGCCGGCCCCGCTCATCCCCGTGACCGTGGTCAGGCGGTTCTTAGGCAGCTTGGCCGTCACGTCGTCGATGTTAAAGCGGTGTTGGACCTCCAGCCCGATGGCCCCCTTGGCCCAGAGTTGTTCGGCGGGCACCTGCGGCCGCTGCCGTAAGGGCGCCTGCCCCGTTAGAAACGGCGCAATCAACGACTTAGGACTGTGAGCCACCTGCGCAACGGTCCCGTGATCGACCACGGTGCCGCCCAGTTTGCCGGCGCCCGGACCAATCTCCAGCACGTCGTCGGCCGCGGCGATGATCCGTGGGTCGTGGTCCACGACTACCACGGAATTGCCCTGGGCCACCAAACCGCGGAAGGTCTTGATCAACCCGGTCACGTTCGCCGGGTGCAGCCCCACCGAGGGTTCGTCCAATACGTAAAGCACGCCGGTCGTTGCACTGCGCAGGGTCCGCCCCAACTGAATCCGTTGGAGTTCCCCGGTCGATAACGTTGCGCCCGGGCGACTTAACGTCAGATAGTCGAGCCCCAGGTCAAATAGCGGTTGTAGGCTATCTTTGAGTTCGCTGACCAAACTAGTGCCCATCTCGTGCATCGCAGCGGGTAACCCAGCCACGATGGTGTCCGCAAACTGCGTTAAGTCGCTTAACGGGAGGTCACAGAGTTCGGCAATATTGCGGTCATTAATGGTCTGCTGCAGGAGTTCTGGCTTCAAACGCGTGCCGTGACAGGTCGGACAGGTTGAGAAGGTGTAAAACTTGTTAAGCTTGGCAATCGTCCGCTCGTTCTTGGTGGTCTTCACGCTGTCCTCGACCGCCGCAAAGGCGTTTTCGTAGACGGCGTTATCCATGTGAAAGATTTTACCCTTACTGCTGGGAATGTTGAGCGACACCGTTTCCTTCTTGCCGTGCAGGACCCGTTGCTTCATCTCATCGCTAAGATCCTTGTAGGGCACGTCGATGGGAATGCCGATCGCATCGGCCACCACCGGCATGAAGTTGCGTCCCGGTAGGTGCCAAGAGGCCACCGCCCCCTCGCGCAAGGTCTGGTTCTCGTCGGCAATGATCAGGTCGGGGTCCAACTGCCGGACCTCGCCTAGACCGCCACAGGTGGGACAGGCGCCATCGGAATTAAACGCAAAGTCTTCGGCCCCGGGTGCCGTGAAGTGCACGCCGCAGACCGGGCAGGTCAGATGACCCATGTTGCCCGCCACGTCGAGCGTCGGCTTCAGCCGGTGACCGTTGGGACAGACCGGTGACCCCAGCCGGGAGAAGACCAGCCGGAGGATATTTAGGCTTTCGGACATGGTCCCCACGGTCGAGCGGACGCCGGGAACCGCCGGCCGTTGTTTCAGGGCCAGCGCCGAAGGCAAGTATTCGACGGAATCCACTGCGGCCTTACCGACCTGGTTGATGCGCCGCCGGGTAAAGGTCGACAGCGCGTTCAGGTAGCGCCGCGCGCCCTCGGCGTAAAGCACGCCCATGGCCAAAGAAGACTTCCCCGAGCCACTCCGACCGGTAATGGCGACAAATTTGTGAAGCGGAATGTCAACGTCGAGGTCCTTTAAGTTGTTGACCCGCGCGCCCCGTACCTTGATGGCTTGGGGTAATTTAGGTGTTGCTGACATGTCATTTCCCCTTTCGTCACGAAATGTTTAACAGATTAATTTTCCCGCTAAGTGCGGGAGAGGGCAAGGAAAGACACTGCCAATCGTTGATAGCGTAAAAAGCTGCGGCAACGCTGCTAACCGCTGAACTCGTCTTAGCTGAGAAACTATGCATGATTTTAACAATCTACATTGAATAAAAGCCCGTCCCCACTCAGGAACAGGCTCTATTTACTATTTATGGGCTACTTTTACCCGGTACCAATTGCTCGTCAGTCCTTGATAGCCATACTGATTAAAATACTGCTTCAAGCACGCACGTTTCTTTCCCGCAACCCGCTTAGTGGTTCGTTGGAAATAATCCCGGCTGGTCCGCGTAACGCCATTTTGGCGCCAAAGAATCGAAAACTTAGTTTTGGTATCTTACTTCACGGCATGCCGCTTAGCCAACTGATACTTAGTCGCTCCTGAGCGATCCGTCAGCGTCATAGACCGCCGTGTGACCTTCATCTTTGTCCAGCCGAGCTTTTTCGAGTTATAGGTATACCAAGTTCCTCGCATCGACTTCGGCAAGCTAGCGCTAGCACTAGCCTGAATCCCCGTAGCTAACGCGAGACAAATAATCATTGCTAACCCCATCAGGCATAAAGCCTTAGCGCCTTTTTTCATCATTAACCACCCTCATTAGCATTTTTTAATAGCGCGTGTAAGACCGGACCAGATTTCCCATCGCATCCCGGCCAACAATGGCCTGTCCTGCCCAGGTAAACGCTAGATGCTTAGCGTTCAACAACTTAAACTTCAGATTGCCGGTTTTACCATAATGTTTAATTTGGCCACGAACGATGTAAGTACGTCCGGTCTTACGCCATTTAGGCCGTGTAATGTAATGATGATCATTCGGCAATAACACATGTACTTTCTTTTTGGTAAACGTCACCCTTAGACGACTAACCGGAATTTTTTGAACATCCGCTCCCATGTAGGAGATTGCCTTGGTGCGCCATTTGCCCCGTAACGCGGTTGGAATTCCCGTATGCCATTTAGCCTTTGCTTGGGCTTCCGTTGAGCCCAGCGCACCAAACAACCCTAACGCGAGACTACCGACTATTAAGCTTCTTATTTTCAAAATCCCCGCTCCTGTCTCATCACATTATTCCCTGAATCCCTGGTTGATGTTCCCCCTGTACGTGAACGAATAATGGGGTTTAAAGTGCGTATAGTAGGCCTGAAACCCGCCATTAGTTGGGAGAATTAGAATATGGCGCTTTTTATTTTGAATTCGCTTATACGCTGAGCGAATATTAAAACTACCCATAGCTTTTCCTTTACGGGCAATACTGTAGTATGTATGGTGGCCGCTCTTAAGTTTCGAGACAGCTACCCGCTTAGCGCCATACGCCAAGTTCATGTCGGGATCACTATGGCGAATACTGTGCTTCGTGATGACCATCTTATCTAATCTGATTTTATGATTTAGCCGGTACTCAAATTGAAAGTACCAGGTTCCTCGTAAGACTTTAGGGGTCGTGTAGGCCTTTTTCGCTGCCCGTGCGGTCGTCAGATTACCTGCTGGAAGCATTAGGAAGCCCGTCATGACCGCGACCAAGATCCTCTTTAGTTGCACCCTAGCAAACCTTCCTTCGCTAATGACTTTTCCTTTAGACGTTTACATCTGAGATTGGTACGACTTAATGCCAAACGCTTTTTTCATGAAGCTCTTGGTCACGGGTTGATAACCCCCACTTAACCAAACCTGGTGTCCCTTTTTGATTGGCTTAAGCTTCATTCTATCCGTGGACCAACTTGACTTCTGTTTTAAATGAATCGTCCAATACCCAGCTTTATTCGGCTTCTTGCTAATGGTAAAGGTCTGATTGACTTTTACCTTTTTACCCAAATGTAGTACCTTGTCTTGTTTATAACCCCAGCGTCCCTTGTCGTAAAATCCGACGGTACTCCGCAGCGTCTTTTTAGTGATCTTCAGATAATACGGAACCTCAGGTGCGGTTTGAAACCATTCGCCCCGTAGTGCCTTGGGGGTAGTCCGGGCTTGGGCACTGGCCGTGACTGGCGCCAACCCGAGACTTCCAGTAACCGTCATGACGCCCAAAAGTGCCAAGCCCTTAACTAAGCTAAGTTTTTTCATGTTTTATTCACCCATTCTTTACCGATGTTAACGAACCTATTTGATCTTTTCGTTTGTGATCGCTTCAATGTCCGCTTTCGCGATTTTACTAATATTTTTGCGAATATGTTTCATATCGTGCTTATTGGTAATAAAGCCCGTTTCAATGAGACTATAGTCAATCCCGCGGCGCCGCAACACGTTACAATTCCGCAAGTTCGTTCGGAAGCTGTAACCCCGGTAACCCGGATTGAGTCCCACATACTTCTTGATGACCTTCGCAAGACGCTTGTCCCGAGCAGTTGGCTTTCGCTTATGAATAATGACATGACCACCATGCCCGCCGGCCGCATCTAAATGAAACATGATCACCGTCGTCTTTTTATTAATCTTATACGACCCCTTGTGGAACACTAATGTGTCGCGGACAATATTGTGCTTGGGGTTGTAAAAGGTTACCCGACTCCCCTTCACTTGCTTAGCATACTTTTTCAATTGCGGTAACAGGTGCTGCCGTAAAAATCGGGCTTCATTAGTGCCGTTGCCTTGCGCACCGCCATCCCCGGCACCGTGCCCCATTACCAATAGATAATGGTGTTTAGCTTTCGGCTTCACGGTCTTTGCAGCTGTAGTCGTGGTCGCCTTGGCCTGTGCCGTGGTCGTGAACACACTACCAACCGTTAACGGTAGCAATAATAAACTTAAACTAATCCACTTTTGCCATTGTTTCATCCTGAATCCCAGACTCCTCTATGCTATGTATTTTTTGGTTCGTGTTGTTTCAACGTTTGCTTGACCCACCGCTGTGAATAGCCATATTGATCCGAGAGCTCCTTGATGGTCATCGTCGGATAATTCTTTAAAATGGCTCGAGTGGCCCCCTCACGGTCATACAGCTTCATGGGTAAATTCAGCTGTGAGCCCCGAAACTCTTCATAAAATTGTAACAGCAGGTCACTGCCGAGGAGTTCGTCTAACCGTTTATACGTTGGTTGGAGCGCATCCTTATCTATCATCATACCTTCCACCACCTCAAACTATTTTTCTGACGTTATGTTAGCAAACTTTCATGGCAGATAAAAACCTGAGCAGCAGTAAACATTACACGTTAAAGTAACTGTTAAATTACTTAGAATTTAACTGAACGTAGTGCCGCACCGTCCGTTCTGCTAAATCGTACTTCTGACTTAGCTGGTGAACAGACAGGCCCCGTTGATGGTCGAGCTGAACTTGCCGGACCGTGATTTCATGCCGCACCAGTCTAAGGGGAAAGTTCACGGTACTTCCCCGAAAGTTTTTAAAGAGGCAAATTACAAGTTTAATCCGAACAAGCCCGGAATCTTTCAATGGCAGTCTGTTGATGATGTATTTTTAATGGTCGTTGATTAATTAGTTCAAGTGCTGCTAGGATCTCATCAGTCGTTACTTGGCTAAAATTGGTCTTTTTCGGGAAGAACCAGCGTAACCGTCTAGGCAAATTCTATAATTAATCCGAACAGAAATTAAAAAGCCCAAAGCAATCACTTACAATGGTAGTAGCTAATTCCAACCAATATAGGGAGTGATTACTTTGGGTACATCTACTTTATCACGTTTTCAACGTGGCGCACTAGCACAACTGGTCAATGAAGGGAATAAATCTTACCAAGTAATGGCTGACGCCTTAGGCGTCGCCAAAGCTACGATTAGGGGCTATGAGTTGGACCGGGTTAAACCTTATGATCCAGAATTAGCTCAGCAAGATGCAGATCGCAGAAGGCGGAATTGCGGTCGTCGTTCGATGCTGACGGCAGCATTAGCGACTTTAATTACCAATCACTTACGATTAACCTGGTCACCAGAAACCAGTTGCGGCCGCTTATAACTTGAGCACTGCGTCAATTTATAATTGGCTTAATCGTGGCTGGCTCCCATTCAAATTGACTGATCTACCCAATCGGAATGTCCGCCAGCACCGAGTGAGCGAAAATCGTGGGAAATTTACAAGTGGGACTTCAAGTCGAACAACGGCCAACAACTGTTAATCAACGGTTAGCTTTTGGTCATTGGGAAGTAGATACGGTGCTTTCTAGTCGAAGTGAGTCACGATCATGTCTGGTTACATTCGTAGAACGTAAGACCCGACTTCTATGGGCCATCAAAGCCCCTAATAGAACGGCTAAGGCTCTAAACACCGCCTTTGGCAAGTTTATGGGGGCCTTCGGTCCCCAAGTAAAATCCATTACTGTTGATCATGGTAAAGAGTTTGCCAATTATCAGGCCTTAGAACAGGATTATCAGATCAAAGTTTATTTTGGGCTTATTCACCATGGGAGCGAGGTTCCAATGAATATTTTAATAGAGGTAGATTGTAAAATTAATCCGAACGCTGTTCGGACAAAAAAGATCAGCTTCCTTTAAAATGGTGTTTACCACAAACCCATCTTTTAGGAGCTGATCTTTTGTCTAGTATAACCTATTCCGAACGAATTAAAATCGAAACCTTTTGTGAACTAGGGCTGTCCAATATCCAAATGGGCGTTCGGCTGAACCGATCACCGTCAACAATTTCTTATGAATTATCTCGATGTCAACCTTATCAGGCTGAATTAGCACAAACAGATGCCGAATACAAGCGATCACGATGTGGTCGGAAAACTAAGCTGAGCGATGAGTTAAAGCAAAAAATTCTCAACCATTTACGTCTAAGCTGGTCACCAGGAATGATTGCTCACGAATTTAAACTAGCTACTAAATCTATTTATAATTGGCTAAATCAGGGGAGAATTGATTTCTCCTTGAATGATCTACCTGAACATGGCGTACGCCAACGGCGTAACGTTGACCAACGATCCAAATATAATCAATCTTTGGGGCGATCAATTGAACAGCGTCCCATGATGATTAATCAACGTAATCGCATCGGCGATTTTGAACTAGATACAGTCGTTGGTCCTCGTGGGCATAGTAAGGCAGTTTTATTAACTTTAATCGATCGAAAATCACGGTTCCTTTGGGCATACCGGTTAAAAGATCGAACGACAGCGAGTGTTAATGAAGCACTGACTAAGTTCCTAACAACTTTTAATGGACCGGTGCACAGTTTTACTGTGGACCGTGGTACTGAGTTTAGTGGGCTAGTATCATTTGAATCACAATATGGTATTAAGACCTATTACTGTCATGCTTATACGCCAGCTGAACGTGGTAGTAATGAACGCTTTAATCGGAATTTACGTTATTTTTATCCTAAGGGGACTCGTTTTGAGCACATTAGTGCTCAAGATTTAACGACGACGTTACTCCAAATTAACCAGCGACCGCTTAAAATACTCGACTGGCAAACACCGTATCAGGTTATGCTGACCAATTTGTCCAAAAATTCGGATTAAATTTGCAATCTACCTATTAACCGGATTATCGTTAGCAGCATGTTCTGACGACTCTGCGGACACGTCATCATCCAGCACAACAGATACCACTAGTAAACTTGCTTCTACTTCCTCTAGTTCGTCCTCTGAAGTACCAGCTGAGTATGGCGCCGCCTTAGATAAAGCAAAATCTTATGCCACAACTATGAATATGTCGGAGCAAGGCGTTCGTGATCAATTATCTTCATCTAGCGGCGAAGATTTCCCAGACAAAGCTGTAAACTATGCAATGAAAAACCTTACCGGTGTTGATTGGAACAAAAATGCCTTGGAGAAGGCCAAATCTTATCAGAAAGATATGGATATGTCCGATAATGCCATTAGGGAGCAATTAACCTCATCGGCTGGTGAAAAATTCACTGCTACTCAGGCCGAATATGCCATTCAGCATCTGAATGGTTAGTCTTTAAGATCCACCGCAATTCAATTCTGCTTAATAAGCTTTAAAAAATACAGAAAAAATGCTCCTCTCGCGGGGAGCTTGCACTATCCCCCCGCGATAACCAGGCATTAGTTCGACTTTAGTAGCGAAAAACAGACCCGATACGGATGTCTTTAAAAGCTGAATTTGGAGGTGGAAGTATTGTTTAAAAAGTCTTTAATGGTTGTCCTTGCAACTATAGTGTTTAGTGGCACAACTATATGCATCAATCAAGCTACAACCACTAACGCTAAAAAATTAACGCCTAATTTAATCAGAAAATACTATCCAAAGGAATATAAGATAAAGGTCAAAAAGACTCGCCGCGCCGCCATCGTTAAGTACCGCAAACGTGGTGGATTCTATATCGCTGGCCACGTCACCATTCACAAAGGAGAAACTGTACGAACCTATTTTCGTGGTGCCGGTCCCTTTGAATGGCAAGTTACTGGTGGAAAACATGGGAAATATACGACTAAAAACAAAAAATATTCTGTGAATTGGACCAACACCAATCAATTTAAAATTCTACATGCTTATCCCATTCCAAAGACCCCGGTTTAGAACCCTACTTAATTCATAACAGAATAAAAAAGGACATCCATCACTAGATGTCCTTTCACGTCATATCAATGCCCCGAGCAGGATTCGAACCTGTACTTGGTTTCCCAAACAGCGACCTGAACGCTGCGCGTCTGCCAGTTCCGCCATCGGGGCATTTCTTAACAACAAATAACATCTTACACTATCTGGTTAAAAAAGGGAACCCCTTTTTTAACTTTTTTTCTGTGGAAAGGTAATTGCCGTGCCATAACCGTGCACCACCAGGAACTTCGGCGCTACGTTCATCTGAACCACCTCGGTATTGAAGCGCACTTCGATCAAACCATCCGCGCCCGCCTCCTGTGCCTGCCGCATCAAATCCTGCTTCACCTGGTCAAACAACGGGTCGAAGCGCTCAAATTCGTCCGGTTTTTCCGACGTCAGCATCGTGTGCGCCGTTGCCGTGATGATGCCCTGAATTGCGTGTGAGCGATTTAGCCCACCTGTCGTCATAAACATGGTTATTCCCCCGTTTTCACACTCATTACTTCTATAGTGACCTATCCGCTAAAGCTTGTCAATCACCATCACCGATCCGGTCAGGACAGCTTAATGGTCCCTCGTCGAAGCAGCCAGGCCATCAGCAATGCTCCCAGAACCACTCCCGTAAAATTCGTGATGACGTCGTTAATATCAACCCAGCGTCCCAGACTAACCAAAGCATTACCGATAGCCTGGCCACCTTCAAGGGCTAGCCCGGTCCCCAGCCCCGCTAAGAGCCACTGCGGCCAGCGGAGTCGGGGCCAATTTAACTGTAACAACATTCCTTGGGGCATGGTCATCACGATGTTTAGCCAAAACGACGTGTCCATATCGGCCGGGTCAAAGGGTCGTAAGACCCAGACGCCACCGGACCACCAACTCGTATGGATCTGGGCCAGCTCACCGTTGGTGCCGAACGAAAAGGCCACAGGCGTCCAGGTTAGCGCACTCAACCCCCAACAGCCTAGCCACCATAGCGCTCGCCGATAGTGGTGCCGCCGACAATTCTTCACAATGACTAACAGCCAGACTAGGCTGACCAAACCAAATGGTACCCATCGACTCATTCTCAATCCCCCTCTTATAAGTGAGGTTTAGTATAGGCCAATTCATTGACGGACACAACGCTCCCGCTGATTCCGTGTTTTCCTCCCCAACACCTTGACGACGTCAGCCGCCCAACATTTGGTCAGATTTGACAACTTTTTTGAGATTATCCGTTTAGCCTTTAAACGACTAGCCTTCTTTCTGTCTCCCATCACACCATTCCCGCTAATCAGAAACCATCCTTCGCCCTCGCTGGGAGTAACCACACCTAGGTCAACCTGGCTAAATCTGTCAATTCGTCACTTTACTTTGCTTTACTGTCGAAATTTGGTAACTTCTCCCGGTCGTTAATCAACGTATTAATGGTTAGCACGGGGAAATACCACCGTTTACTGTTAGTTCCGTTGAGCACAGGTCCCCAGCCATGAGGGACTTAGCGCAACTTTAAAGACAACCGGTTGAATTTTTGCGTCATAAGTGTTTCTTTTTTGACCCCATTCTGGTAAACTTGCGCAATTAGTAAGTTTCCCCACCAAAGTCCCCTTTGACCAATCAATCTTCCCTATTAGTGAATGGGGTGACGATTTTTGGGGAAAAATGATAATTTACCTAATTATCATTGAACTGGTCGATGGGTCTGCTATATAATTATCATGATGTTACAGTTTTGTCATGATGTGGTCTTGGCAAGTGAACCCTAGCGAGTTTTTCTACTTGCTAATGACAATTAAATTGTATACAATACTATTTGAGATAAAGAAACGAGGCCGCGGACATGTCTGAAGTTACCCCGGTATTACTGGACGAACAACTTTGTTTCTCCCTCTACTCTGCCAGCAAGAAGTTCAATCACTTCTATCAAAGTGCCTTAGCACCCTTTAAGTTAACCTACCCGCAATACATTGCGTTGTTAGCTCTTTGGGAAGATGCACCCTTAACGGTCCACCAGTTAGGCCAACGGTTAGAACTTGATAGTGGGACGTTAACCCCACTGCTGAAGCGGTTAGAAAAGCAAGGTTGGGTGACACGGGTGCGGAGTCGCACCGATGAACGCCAGGTTTTGATTCATTTAACGGCAATGGCCACGGCCAAACGCGATGAAGTTTATCAACGTATCGGCCAATGCCAAACCCTCTTGGGAATGTCGGACGAAGAAATCGAAACGTTAATGACCGACTTAGTGACCGTCAAAGCCCAACTAGATCAGGTTAGTCACCAACGTCTGATCGATAAACAGGTTAACCTACAAAAATAGCTTACACATCAAAAAAGTGCCCACCATTAGTTGGTTGGCACTTTTTTCGTTTCATTCAACTTGTTCGGTCAGACATAGAGGCCCCACAACAGGATGCCCATCGCCAGTAAGTTATTCAGACCATGTAAAATAATGGTGCTCTGTAACTTACCGGTCTTACGGTAGATGTAGGCGAAGGTCCCACCCATGACGGCGTAAATCAGCCAACTGGCAACCGTTGAATTGGCGTGAACCAACGCAAACGCGATACCACTGATCACCACGGGGGGCCAAAACGACAGCCCGTCTAGACAACCGTCAATCAAAATCCCCCGGAAGATGAACTCTTCGATGAAGGGGGACACACAAATTGCTGTGAAACTAAGTAATACCTGAACTAACAGTCCCTGTTTCAGCAACGCCGCAATGGCCTGATTATTCGCCGTGCTGACCTGATGGAACCACACCCGATTCAACCACGTCAACCCCTGCTCAACCACCAGAATGAAGACGTAGCCTTTGACCATCATCCCCCAATCAGCACGGGTCAACCGTTGCCACCGTGGAGAAATCCGCTGGTATACCCAGGCGGCTAACCCTACGGTAACCCCAAATCCTAGTAGATAAACCCCACTCCACAGAACTCGCTGCCAGCCGTTAGGCGTCGTTAAGGCTAATAGGGGGCGTTGGATCACCCCCGTTAGAATGACCAACCCAATCAGCCATAGCCAATTCTGATTACTAACCCGTTGTTGCGGTTGCGGCACGATTGCCATCTCCCTTGTTTTAAAATAAAAAGATGCGGTACTATAGAGTTGCGGATGAGTTTGGACCAACCTCCAACTTGTGCGTGAGGATTCTGTCCTCATTCAACAGACAGATTTCATTTTACTCCCCCAAAGTAGATGAAATTTTTACAACATAATCCCCCAATTATGTTGTAACCTTACTCTTTGGCCATTGCGACTTATCGTAATGGCTTTTTTTAATGCGTTGAATGTTCGTCATCCTCATCTAGGTCTTCAGCAAGCGGTCGTCGCCACAAAAACCAATATAGTGGGAAGCTAGCCAGGGTGCTCAATAACAGTCCCCCAAACCCCACGGCCCACTTGGCCCAGCCAATCAATGACCAGCCTAAAATAGCCCAGATGGTCCCGCCCACGATGGCCGCGGGGACCAACATGATTAATAAGGAAGCTAATATTTTCAATGAGACGGCTCCTTTCTATCGAACGACTCGGTTGAGATAAATTCTACCATAAGTTCTTCGCAAAGTGGGCTCTGCGACGCGTTTCTTTTTGTTAGCGGTTACAATAAAGATAATCGGCATCTTCCGGGTGACCCCCCGTCGTTAACTCCCTGAACCACAGCAGGTTGGCCGGCTCCCCCAATTGAATCGTTCTTCAATTTCTGCAACCGATTGCAATTTTGCTCTGGCGGGTTTTGTGCTACGATTATTTTGGAGCTGATTTGGGGAAATAATTGTCATTTCCGTCAGTGGCGTCTAAGCTTGAATGTGAAGCGACACACGAAATTGACAGAAAGGAAGCCGATTCAGTTTTGAAAATCATCACACTTCACGTTTTGGATGACGCCCTACAGGTCAGCTACACCCCAGCGGACCATACGCATCCGCAACGGTCGTTCACCATTGCCTATAACGCCGAGCAGACTATCGGGGAGAACCTCGAAAATCTTCGGGTGAAGTTAGTGGGCCTGGCCGTTGACGCGGCCGTGGTCGACAATGCCTTAAGTTACCCCTTCTCCGATACGGTGGTGGGCATCAATCATCAGCGCATCGATATTGGTCTAGCCATCACCAACATGCTTAACATCCCCGTGGTGAGCCAACAGGCCGTTCAACAACACGGCCTCACCCAAGCGTTGGCCACCAAACGCGACTACTTGACCTGGCACTTGGACTATTACGGCCAATATCAGGGAAAGTGTAACTACGGCCAAGAAGCCATGTTAACCGTGGGAAACGGCTTCTTTGGGGTCCGGGGGGCCTACGTGGAGGCCCACGCCGATGCCGATAACTATCCCGGTATGTACGCCGCCGGATTATACGATCAACTAACCACTAATCTCAACGGCCGCCAAGTGGTTAACGAGGACCTGGTTAACCTCCCCAACGCTCAGGCGCTGACCTTTGGCGTCGATCACCAGACGCCCTTTCAGATTAAGGCCAGTGACATTCAGGACATCTATCGCAGCCTTGACCTGCACACCGGGGCACTGACCACGACCATGCTGGTCCAACTGTCCACCGGCCACGCCCTGCAGATTGAAACGACCAAACTAGCGAACTTCAAAGATTGGCATCGTCTGGCAATTCGTTATCGGGTGACCCCCCTCAACTTCGCCGGGAGCCTTCAACTCTACTCCGAAATTGATGGTAGCGTTATCAATAGCAACGTAGACCGGTATGCCGCTTTCGATCAGCACCACCTTCAAATCACCGGTACCACTCAGCAACCCGAAACAATCTACCTCGAAGGCCAGACCAGAACCTCACAGGTGCACTTTGTCTTCGGGTCACGGCTCACCGGGCCCGGTCAAGCTCAGGCCACGCCGACCGACACCCAGCCACACGCCCAACAACGGGTGCGGCAGATGCGTTCGGTCACGGTAGCCCCTCATCAGACCTACACCTTTGAGAAAAACGTGGTCTTCTTCACCGACCGCGAAACAACCACGAACCTGATGACCGCGGCCACCCACGAATTACCACTCGCCACCTTCGCCGACACCCTGAACAGCAGTACGGCTTACTGGACCAAGCGCTGGGGGCAAGCCGATATCCAAATCACCGGAGATATCACCGCTCAGAAATTGATTCGGGTCAACCTCTACCACCTTTTCTCGGCGGTTCAGGCGATTAGCTCGGGGAAAATCGACGCCTCGGTTAACGCCCGGGGGCTGGACGGCGAAGCTTACCGGGGTCACGTTTTCTGGGACGAGATGTTCGATCTCCCCATCTACGCGTTAAACGATCCTCAACTGGCCCGCCAACTGCTCCTTTACCGCTATCGGCGACTTCCCGCGGCCAAACAAAATGCGCGACAAGCCGGGTACGCCGGGGCTATGTACCCTTGGCAATCCGGTACTAAGGGCGACGAGCAATCGCAGGTTGTCCATCTGAACCCGTTAACCAACACCTGGGATCCCGACTACTCGTCACTGCAACGCCACGTGTCGTTGGCCATTGCCTACAACGTGCTCCTATACGTGCACGTCACGGGAGACCAAGACTTCATGGTGCGTTACGGCTTAGAAATGCTCCAGGAAATCGTGCAATTCTGGCTCAGTAAGGCCCAATTAGATCCACAAACGGGCCGTTACACCATTGATCAGGTCATGGGCCCCGATGAATTTCACGAAAACTACCCGAACGCCGACACAACGGGCTTGGCGAATAACGCCTACACCAATCTCATGGTGGCCTGGCTGTGCCAACAAATCATCCAGGTTCGGCACCGATTGGCCCAAGCAGCCGTCACGGCTGTGGACCAGCGAACCGGCTTTACCGCCCAGACGTTGACCCAACTCGACCAGGTGGGCCATCACCTTAAGCTCGATATTAACGATCAGGGCATCATCGGTCAGTTTGAGGGTTACTTCAAACTCCCCACCCTCGACTTTGCCAAGTACCAGAAAAAGTATGGTGACATCTCCCGGATGGACCGGATCTTAAAGGCTGAGGGTAAAACGCCCGACGCCTACCAGGTAGCTAAGCAGGCCGACGCGTTAATGGCCTTCTATAATTTAGATGCCCCACAAGTGTTGGAGCTACTAACCCAATTAGGGTACTCGTTGCCTAAGGGAGCCTTAAGTCGCAACCTGCAATTTTACCTGGACCGCACCACCCACGGTTCCACCCTATCGCGGATCGTATACGCGGCATTAACCGCCATGGCCGATCATCAGGACCAATCCTGGCAGCTTTTCTCTCAAGCCCTTTTATCCGACTACTACGACATTCAAGGTGGTACCACGGCCGAAGGTGTCCACTTGGGCGTAATGGGGGCCGTAACGTTCATGTTGACGCGTTTCTACGCTGGCGTAGACGTCTTGGCTTCCCACGTCACAATTGCGCCGCACTTGCCTCAAGCCTGGCAAGCTGTACGTTTCCGCCAGACCGTGCGTCACGTCACCTATGACCTCACCATCGATCACCATCAAATTCAGATTACCGCAGATCAGGATAGTACCATCGAATTCAAGCACCAACCGGTTGCGCTGACCGCTCATCAACCCGTTACACTTACCTACTAACTTTTTTTAAGGAGTGTTCATTATGACCAAATTTGCAGACATCAAGGGCTTCGTTTTCGACCTCGACGGCGTTATCACCGACACGTCCGTCTTACACGGCACCGCTTGGCACCAACTCGCTGACTATTTAGGTGTGGCGTGGTCCAAGGAACTAGCGGACGGACTGAAGGGAATTAGCCGGATGGACTCGCTGGAGATGATCTTAAAGGCCGGCGGGAAAGAAAACGACTATACGGCCGACCAAAAAGTGGCATTGGCCGCCAAGAAAAACACCAACTACGTGGCCGAGGTCGATAAGATGACGCCCGCGAATATCCTTCCCGGGATGAAGGCCTTCCTCGACGATATTCGCGCTAAGGGCTACCTATTGTCCCTGGCTTCCGCTTCCAAGAACGCCCCGCGCGTCTTGGCTAAGTTGGAATTAACCGATTACTTCCCCGAAATCGTCGACCCAGCCAGCCTTAAGCACGGCAAACCGGATCCCGAGATCTACACCAAGGGTGCCCAACTCCTAAATCTGGATCCCGCACAATGTGTGGGCTTGGAAGACGCCGCCGCTGGGGTTCAAGCCATCAACGCCGCCGGTGAGACCTCACTAGGAATCGGTGATGCAACCGAACTGGGAGCTGCCGATATGGTCTTCGCCGACACCTCACTGGTAACCTTAGCCAACATCGAAAAGCACCTGGCCTAATCCCTGAACGGCACATCGTTCAATTAGGCCCATGGCCGCTTAATTGGTGAGCATGAACGCAAAAATGGCCCTTATTCCTGTACTGGGAGTAAGGGCCATTTTAGGCCTTAAAGTATCATTTTCGGCACCGTGGCTACAAATCTGATTGTAACCCGGTTAAGAACCGAGGGTGAACCAGTAGTCTTAATGCAGGCCCGCTGAATCTCATTACTTTTAATCTTTAATCAATGAGGTTAAAGTGCTTGAGTCCCCGAACGATTCCGTCCGTCTGGTTGGTAGTGGTCACGTAAGCCGCTTGGGCCTTGGCCGCCGGCACCCCGTTTTCCATGGCAATTGGCACATCCACTTCGTCAAACATCTGCAGGTCGTTAAACCCATCCCCGAAGGCATAGGTCCGCGCCGTTTCCAGGTGAGCCGCTTGTAGGAACGTTCGAATCCCGGTTTGCTTGCTGACGCCCGTGACCATGGTATCCAACGCGCGCGGGTTATTGCGCACAAAGTTGAGCTGACCGGCAAACCGGTCCTGATACAATTTTAACTTATCGCGGTTAAACACGTTTAAGAAGTTGATGGGCTGCGTACGGTACCAGTCTGGGTCCACCACAGCGTGGAGCCGCAAAAGCTGAAAATTATCCCGGGTGTCCGGTGTCGCCTGACTCAGCCGAAAGCCCCGGTTGTTAAAGTAGCCCACCGGGTCGCCCTGCTGTGCGGCGAACTGGGTGACCGCCGTTAACACGGTTGGCTCAATCACCGCGGCCGAGAGTCGCTGCCCCTGATACTGAACGTAACTACCGTTGGCGCTGACCACGGCATCGATTCCCGTGGCGTCCAACACGTCCTGAATTTCAAAAATGTTGCGACCGGTCGCAATTACCGGTAGCCCGTCGTGGCTTTTTAATTTCTGAATCGCGGCAATGCTTTCGGGTAACACATTCTTGGCGTTATCGAAGAGCGTCCCGTCTAAATCAAAAAATACGACTGCTTGCGTCATTCTGTTAATCCCTCCAAATCCACTATTACCAACACTTCCATTATACAACAATGCCCAAACTCGCCAAAGTGGACCGGAAATTTCTCGCAAGTAGATGTGGTATTGGTAATTTTTGTGGTACACTATATCTTGTATTTTCTATAAAAGAGGGGCTATCATGGTGATAATTACAGCAGGAATGATTGGGGTCGGTAAGACGACCCTTACAGGCAAAATTGCCGCACACTTGAACACACAAGCATTTTTCGAACCGGTCGGTGATAACCCAGTGTTACCACTCTACTACCGGAACCCGAAGCAATACGGCTTCTTGCTGCAGATTTACTTTCTCAACAAGCGGTTCAGTATGATCAAGCGGGCGTTGGCCGACGATAACAACGTCCTGGACCGCTCAATCTACGAAGATGCCCTCTTCACGCGTGAAAACAACGCTGAAGGGAACATCACGGATACGGAACTGGAAGTCTACTTAAACCTTCTGGACAACATGATGAACGAGCTGGACGAAATGCCTAAAAAGGCACCGGATTTGTTGGTTTACGCCGACGCCGACTTTGACACGATCCTCCACCGGATCAAGAAGCGGGGCCGTGATTACGAACAATTCGACAACAATCCCGAATTGGAAGCCTACTACAAGAAGATGTGGACGGCCTACAAGGGTTGGTACGACGACTACGACGTCAGTCCTAAGATCAAGATCGACTTACAAAAGTACGACTTGGAAACGCCGGGAAACATCGACATCGTCTTAGGTCAGATCGACGATGCGTTGAAGGACATCCGCGTGAACGCGTAATTTTTATGGACAACGACTGTGCCTAGTGCGGTCGTTGTTTTTTATTGAGGACACCAAAAAGCCACCGATAATCGGTGGCTTTTTATCGTTTAATTCTGATTCGTTTCGGAGGGTAATAAGATAATTTGACTATCCCCATCGTCGTAAGCCAGGACCGTCTCCGGCAGGTTCGAACTATAGGCGTAGTCGGTATCAAAGGCGGCCCCGAAGGTCTGTTGGGCCTGCTCGTCCGTTTGCACGTACTCAAAGGTCGTGTGCCCTTGATGGTTGTGGAGTTTAAACGTGAGTAAGTTATCTAGCGGGAACAGGCCTTGCAGATCCTGATCGATAATCTTCCAAACCACATCAATCATTTCACCCGGCAGAACGGCTACGGTTCCGTAGCTCGCATACCGCGCATGATTACTTTCAAACATTTGATCGCCTCCACTCGTTATCTCGCTAACCTTAAACTATATTATAGCGTAACTTTTCTTAAAACGGGACTAATTACCCCTGTTTGCCGGTTAACCGTTGGGTCCCCTTCCGATCCAAAAAGTTGACCATAAAGGAAATCACAATCAAAATTACGGCCGCGATAAAGATGACGTGCAATCCCTGATACAGGATGCCGTGAAGTGTGGGCAACAGGTCACTCGGTAAACTTTTAGCGGTCTGCGGGTTGATCAGCTGATTCATCATGGTCAGGCTGGTTCCCTTGTGTGTTGCCACACCGCGAGCCATGGCCAGATTCATGATGATCCCAAAGACGGAGATCATGATGGTCTGCCCCAGCGTCCGCGAAAGGGTGTTAAACGAGGTGGCCACCCCGACGTCTTCGACCGGCACCTGGCTCTGAACGGTCACGGTCGTGGTGGTAATGGTAATCCCAAAACCGGTCCCACAGATGGCCGCAATCACGAAGAAGCACCAGAATGGCGTGGTCATCGGTACAAAGGCCATCAATAAGCCACCCACCAAAATGAAGCTCAGACTGATATTGATAATTTGGTACGGTGTATGCTTGAGCATTAAGCGGCCGGCGATAAACGAGCCCACGATCCACATCAACGAACTGGGCGTGATGGCAAATCCGGCCTGAGAAGCCAAGAGACCTAACAAGCCCTGAGTCCAGGTTGGGAGATAGACTTCAAAGCCCATCAAGAACCCACTCACCAACGCGGCAATCAGATTTTGAATCACGAAGGTCCGGTTCTTAAACAAGGTTAACGGGATCAACGGGTCGGCCGTGCGCTTTTCCTGGCGCAAGAACAGCCAGAAGGCGAGCACCGTGACCACCAAGCCGGCGACGACCCAGGCGACGCTGAGCTGCCCGTTTCCCAAGAGCTGGAACGTCAGCATCAGGGCTAATAAGCCCACGGACAGCCAGAGACTCCCGCCCCAATCCATGGTGAATGGTTTACGCTCGAAGTTGTCGTCCAAGAAAAACCAGATTAACAACACCGTAATAATCCCAATCGGAATGTTAATAAAGAAAATCCAGTGCCAACTCAACTGGTCGACGATAAAGCCCCCCAGTAATGGCGCGACCACGGCGGCAATCCCCCAAGCCGACCCGTTCAGGCCCATGACCCGGGCCCGTTGCTCGACCGGATAGATATCCGCCAAGATGGTAAAGGACACCGGCATGATCGCCCCGGCCCCGATCCCTTGCAAGGCACGCCAGGCAATCAAGGTCTCCATACTATGGGATAACCCGGACAGTGTCGATCCCACAATAAAGATCAATAACCCGGCTAAAAAGATTGACTTACGACCGACCGTATCGGCCAATTTACCGTAAATCGGCGTGGCTAACGCGTTAGTCAGTAAAAAGATTGAGAAGACCCAGTTCATCAGGGCCACCCCGTGTAGGTCCCCAACGATTGTTGGCATGGCCGTGGACACGATGGTTCCCTCGATAGCCGACATGAAGGTCGCGACGAAGACGGCCCCCGTGACGACCCCAACGTTAGTGTGTTGCTTACTCATCATTCAAAAAAATCCTCCTACCGTTGGCCCGCCACAACGTTTTTCAGTAGTCAAAAATACCTACCGCCCAAGTTTGTTTCAAACTGTCCTTAATTATCCGGGGTTCCGTTTCAAATTACAAGCCCTTTGCTTGATAATTTTTACCGTTAGCACCAGATAAGAGTGGGATAAAAGGCGGTTAGCTGGCGAGCATTAACGTCGTAAGGCAGATCATCCTAGGCCTGGATTGTCTGTCTTACGGGGTTAAGCGGAACCAGCTGCCTTTTGGCGCACGTTTCGACACCAGATATTCGGAAACGAAAAAAGTCTGAGATTTTGGTCCCAGACTCATCGTCATCAAGCTTCCGTTCCAAACGCCGTGAGGAGCTTAGCGGTATACAAGGCCGCCTGCTGGTAGTCGGCGACCCGCACGTTCTCGTTAGGTGCGTGGGGACCGGAGCCCGCCCAGGTACTGCCCACCGCGACGATGGGGGCCTGCACAGCGGCGAAGAAGGGGGCTTGCGGCCCGGTACCAGCCATGTTAGGTACCAACCGGACCCGGTCACCGTAAACCTCGTGGGCCGTTTGCACGGCGGCTTTCACGAACGGTGCGGTCAGGTCGGAACGAAACGGCGCTTCCCCCAGTAGGTAGGTTACCTGAACGTCGGCAAACCCATTCCGGCCGAGCTGATCACGAATCAACTGGGCCTGACGCTGCGGATCTTGCCCCGGCACTAACCGACAATCGACCTTGGCCGTGGCGGTCTTCGGAATCACGGTCTTGACCCCTGCGCCCTCGTAACCACTCGATAACCCGTTGATGGTCATCGTGGTGCCGTTAACCAATTCAGTCACCGGGTCAGCCGTCACGAACGGCCGCTTGAGGCCAAAGTGCCGTTGGACTACCTCACCATTGAAGGTCATCGCGGCCACGGCTTGTTGTTCGGCTGGACTCAACGGTCGAATATCGTCGTAGAACCCGGCGACCTTGATCCGGTTATCGGCGGTACGTAGGGACGCCAACGCTTGCGTCAACCGCCAGGCCGCATTGTCGGCGTAGGCCCCCAAGGAGGAATGCAGGTCCTTGTCCGCTGTGGTCACACTAAGTTCTAGACATAGGATGCCCTTGGCACCACAGGTCACCTGAAAGTTCTCGTCGGCGTCCTTACCGCCGGTTTCCCAAACCACAGCGTCAGCGGCTAAATCGGTGGCGTGCTGCTGGGTCATCTGAGGAATATGGCGACTCCCAATTTCCTCTTCCCCCTCGACCACGAATTTCAGGTTGCAGGGTAAGCCACCGCTCGCTTGCAGGGCCTTGACGACCGATAACCGTAGCATTAATTCTCCTTTATCATCAGCAATCCCCCGCGCATAATAACGGCCGTCTTGTTCGGTCAGGGTAAAGGGATCGGTCTGCCATTCGGCTAAAGGTTCGGGTGGCTGTACGTCGTAGTGATTATAAAACAGTAATGTCCGGTCGGCGTTACCGTGCGGGCCAGCCGCTAAGGTAGCGAAGACAAACGGGTTGCTGCCCGCTACGTCACGCCAAACCTGGACTTGGGCGCCTAACGCTTCAAATTCGTGGGTCAAAAAGTCGACGGTGGCAGCGATCCCCCGGTTCTGTGCGGAAACGGTCTGGAGCTTGAGGTAGGCGGCCAACCGGTCACGGTCGGCGGCTAGCGCGGCGGTCACCGCGGTGGTTAAAGCTGACATCTAATCATCCTTTCAAAAATTATTTCCAGTAAGCGTAACGGTATTGTGCGGCCAGATTATAGGTTGAATAGTGGATCCCGCCCACTTTATCACTGACCAGATTGACTTGTGACTGCTGATATAGGGGGTTGAAGATTCCGAGTTGCATCCCGCGTCGATTGGCCTGTTTGAGGAGTGCCATTCGCTTCTTGGTGTTCGTTTCCTGGGTCGCCCGGGTCATCAGCTGGTTATATTGCCGATCATTATAGTTCGAGAAGTTGATGGAGTTGCCCTTTTCCAGCAGGTTCAGGTTATTCGTCGGATCCGGTTCATCCCCGGTCCACCCGAACATCGCCACGTCAAAGTTCTGTTTGAACATCTTATTGATTTCCTGTTGTAACGGTACCGCCGTGATGGTGACCTTCAACCCTGGCATGTCCTTTTCCCACTGACTTTGGATATATTCTGCCACGTTTTTAGAGCCATCGGTATCGTTACTCAGGAGATTGATGGTTTGATTGCCGCCACCCAATTCCTTTTTTGCCTTGGCCCATAGGCGTTTGGCTTGCGCATCGTTATGCTTGGTATAATTCCCCGTGCTGACCGCAAAATCTTGATTACCATTATTCGGATCGGTTGTCACCCCCTGGGCAACTAGGTTTAATAACGGCTTGGACCCGTCCTGATTAACCTTTTGCGTCAACTGCTCACGGTTCAAGGCGACATTGGCCGCCTTGCGGAAATTCGCATTGGCGCCTAGTCGGTTCTGCTGATTAAAGTATTGCAGTGAGACCGCGGTCGTTAGGGTCGTGCGCAGTTGCTTGGCCAATTTGGCATTATTTTTAACGCCCGGAACGGCACTCCCACTGATAGCCGTCTCTTGAACTTTCCCGGCGGCAAACAGTTTTTCGGCGGTAGAGGAATCCTTCACGACCTGCACGTTAATCTGCTTGAGCCGGACACTCTTAGCGGCGTAATATTTGGGATTCTTAACGTATTCCCAAGTGGTCTTGGTCCCGTTCCACTTCTTCAACACGTACGGGCCGTTCGCCGCCACGCGATCCGAATTGGTGCCGTATTTGGCGCCATACTTCTTAACCAATTTTCGATTAACCGGTAAATATTCGGTGGCCGCTTCATAGTTAAACGAGGGGTTCAACTGACTTAACGTGATTTGTAACTTGTACTTGCCCAGGGCCTTGACCCCTAAAGCCGAGGGTTGCTTCTTCCCGTTTTGCACGGCCGCATAATTTTTAAAACTAGCAAAGCGGTTCGCGTACTGAGCCTTGGTGGTAGGGTCAACCTGACGGCGAAAGGACGTCACAAAGTCTTGCGCCGTGACGGCATCCCCGTTACTCCACTTGGCATCATGGCGTAAAGTCAGCGTATACGTTTTGCCCTGGTTAGTTGGTTTAACCACTTTCGTCGCCATTCCCGCAACGACCTGCCCACGATTATTCAGCCGGTATAGGCCCTCTGTGGTTTGCTTCATCATGTAACCGGAATAGGCATCCGTGGCCTTGTTCGGATCAGCCGTCTGCATTTCGGAAGCCATGGTCACGTTTAGCGCTTTGCTTTGCTCCTGATTGGCGGAAGATGATTGCCCGCAGCCAGCTAAGCCACTAATCGCCACCGCCACCCCCATTAGTCTTAATGCCACTCGTTTGTTCATCGACAATCCCTCCTAATCCTCGCTTCCAATTTCGGTAAACGCCAAAAAGCGCCCTGAATAAAGTTCTGCCTTTACTCAGGACGCTCCCGCGCGGTACCACCTGTTTTGCGACCCGTTCCGGGCCACCACTTCACGTACGGCCAATGGCGATACGCTAGCACGATAATGGGTGCCACCAGCACGGTTACTGTCGTTTCACCGCGTAACTCCGAAGTGATTTTCACGCCTTTAATCTGTCTCCCCTCGCACCCACCGGGAGTCGCTTGTCCAGAACCAAGTCGCTACTGTCTTCATCAACGTTATTTTTGTTGCGATTGATGTGTTTTAGATTAAATATTGATGAGAGATATGTCAAGCTTATTTTCATTATATTTTAATTTTAGGGGGTTTATCTACGCTTTTTAAACGAAAACCAGCTCATTAAAAAAAGCGCCAACCACCGACAAGTTATCAGTGGCTAGCGCCAATTAATTGAATTAAGCTTGATCGGCCTTCAAAGCCGCCTTTAAAGCATCAACCTTGTCCAGGTGTTCCCATGGCAAGTCAATGTCGGTCCGGCCAAAGTGACCGTAAGCCGCCGTCTGCTTGTAGATGGGCCGCTTCAAATCCAGCATTTGAATAATCCCGGCTGGACGTAAGTCGAAGATTTGCCGCACGGCAGCAGCGAGCTTACTCTCGGCCACCTTGCCCGTCCCAAAAGTATCGATGGACACGGAAACGGGTTCCGCCACCCCAATCGCGTAGGCAATTTGAACCTCACACTTTTGAGCCAAATCGGCCGCCACGATATTCTTGGCGATGTACCGGGCGGCGTAACTAGCTGACCGGTCCACCTTAGTGGCGTCCTTACCGGAGAAGGCCCCGCCACCGTGACGAGCAGCCCCACCGTAGGTATCCACGATAATCTTACGACCGGTTAGCCCGGCATCCCCTTGGGGACCACCAATGACGAAACGGCCGGTCGGGTTGATGAAGTACTTGGTTTTCTCGTCCAACAATTCGGCCGGAATCGTGGCCTTCACAACCTGTTCAATCACGTCCTGACGAATCTGATCCAACGTCACGTCGGGATCATGTTGGGTACTTAGGACCACCGTGTCGACGCGTAACGGCTTGTCGTTGTCGTCGTATTCTACCGTGACCTCTGCCTTGGCATCCGGCCGCAGATAAGGGATTGTCCCGTCTTTACGCAACTTAGCAATTCGCCGCATCAGCGCATGACTTAACGTGATGGGCAGCGGCATGTATTCGGGCGTTTCGTTGACCGCATAGCCAAACATCAACCCCTGATCGCCGGCCCCAATCTTATCGAGCGGATCGCCGTCGCCTTCCCGTGTTTCCAAGGAATCATCGACCCCTTGGGCAATGTCGGGAGACTGTTCGTCGATGGCCACTAAGACGGCACAGTTATCGCCATCAAAGCCGTATTGACCGTCGGTGTAGCCGATTTCCTTGATGGTTTGCCGAACAACCTTTTGGATGTCGACGTAGGCTTTGGTCGAGATTTCACCAAAAACCAAGACTAACCCCGTGGTGACGGACGTTTCACAGGCCACCCGTGAATCGGGGTCCTGGGCTAACAACGCATCCAAGATCGCGTCACTGATCTGATCAGCAATCTTATCCGGATGTCCTTCAGAAACGGATTCCGAAGTAAATAAATGTCTTTCTTGCACTTGAATATTCCCCCTAGCTATAGTGGACGTCAGAGTTGACCGATAATCTCAACGTCGTTCGGTTACAAGGCAGCTTCACGGTCACCCGTGAATCCTATCGGGAATTGACTCATAACTTAAGCAGTTTAACACAAATCTCGGCGACTGACAAAGATGTCCCGGACAAAATTAGCGAGTAACCGTTGACCCCGCCAGCCACAACCACTATGATGAAAGATAACTTTAACTTTGTCGAAATGGAGCGATTCCATGGCCTATCTCACGGCTTTTATCAAGAATCGGACGGTACAACAACTCGTCATCTTTACCGCCTGTCAAAACTTACTTTGGTGGTTGGTGGGGTCGACCGCCTCTACGGGTACCCCACTGGCTTGGAACGTCAAACTCTGCCTGGTCGGCTACGGGGGCTTAGTGGCCGCCGGCTATTTTCTGATTTTACGCCACCGTTTTCACTCAACCATCGGTCCCATCCTGGTAGTGGCCGCGGCCACGCTGGGACTGCTCGCCGCCCCTAGTGAGCACCTGATTCAGCTCTTTGCGATCTTACTATGCGTTTTTTTGGTGCTGACCTACATCCCCCAATTAGGACTTCAATCAGTCTATGGGCTGATTGTTTTTAGTTGTCTCGCGGCTTGCGGGGTGCCCGTGATTTTATTTCTGTTGCGTAATCACTATCTGTCCAGCCAATTTTTGGTCACCTTGCTTCCGATTATTGCCAGCTACCTCGCCCTGTTCGAAAACTACTATTTGCTAGCAGATCTCGATTGGCGCTTGACCTTGATCACCCCCGCCATCTTTGCCCTGACCACGTTGTTGCTGGCCTTTTCTTGGGCCGGGGTTCTGGCCATTCTGTTGGTTGGGGGCCACTGGTGGTTACAACGGCATCTAAAGAGCCACTACCAACTGGTCATCACCGGGGTCGTTCAGGTGCTCGTCGGTTATTTGGTGCTCAAATAACGTTAGGGACTTAACCTTTCTGACCGCAGACCAGCAGACTTTAAAGTTTCGCTAAGCCCGGGGTTCGGACATGAGTTCTCCGACGGAAATATGCTAGAATGAAGCATCATCTCGTAATGGAGGAACCCATACATGCCTGAAATCAAAGTGGTGGGCGATATTCGCAGTGGCAAGTACCAACCCACCCTGACTGGCAACGCCATCGTGGACGCTGCGTTAATCGACCATTTCTGTCAACAGCTCGCAGCCGCCTTGCATCTACCGGGACAACGAATCCAAGCTGAACACCACTGGGATCAAACCGTTGATAACCAGACTATCTACATTATTGATAACCGGATCTGGCGAGCCAGTGCCACTCCGGGCGATCATCATAATGTGATTACGGTGTCGGGGAGTGATCTCCAACGGGGCCGCATCACGGCCGCCTATCACCGGTTACTCAACGTGTTACCCCACCCGTCTACCACCAATAATTGACGCAACCAACCTGACCTATTCGTCCGGCTGGTTGCGTTTTTTGGTGGGGTTACTACGTATAGTCATGAATGGCTAAGAACCCCTGTTGGAGCCAAACGGCATGGGGACTTAGTTGCTGTTGAAGGTGCATTAAGCCATCCACCCAAGCCATTTCTTGACCGTGTACCCAAATTTGATTTTTCTCCCAGTAAAGATGATGGGCCTGCACCGTATAGATTCGCTGTATTTTACAACCGAGTTGCCGGTAGTTTAAAGTCTCTAACACGGTCCCTTGTGCCACCGGCTGCCGATGAACCTGATCCAGGTGTTCAACCGTATAGGTCCGTTTTCGGTGAGAACCGTGCTCCACAACCGCTAATTGATAGGTCAGGTTCACTCGTTCTCCCAAAAACTGCCCTACCGTTCCAAAGAAGTTACGTCGAAAATGGGTTAACCCCGTGACATCTTGGAAAAATAACCGCTGCTGTTGATAAGGAGCCAGTGGGCCTAAAACATCTTCTAATTGCTGAATAACACGTCGTTGAATCGCGTTAACCATGAAAAAACGCTCTAATAATTGACGTTGCTGTTCCGTTAAGGGCTGCCGCCCAGGAAAGTGATCTTCGTACCGACTCATTGTTCGCTTCCTTTCAGTGGTAACCCTTAGCGGCTATCCACTGAAGACTATATCATATAACATTCACTAATAACACTAGTGATTATTAATCAATCGTCTGGTCTAGTTGTGCGTTTTTTCCGCAAAGGGATCGTGATTTTTCATGGAATATTCAAGATAACGGTCGCAAATTGAATAAATAGTTAGTTTAATGTGAATTGGACCAAAACTATCAATAACAATTTTTATGAAATTCTTTTGGTACTTTTTGTTTGGTCGCCAAACTTGTGCTCCGTAGCCAATACCGGTATATTATGGTTAGTTAAGTTGAAGGAGGAACTAGCATGTCAGTAACTATTTTAGTGACCACCACCGAACATATTCCTGGCCACGATTACGAGGTACTCGGTGAGGTATTTGGCCTAACCACGCAGTCCAAAAACGTGATTCGCAACCTGGGCGCGTCCCTGAAGAACGTTGTCGGCGGTGAAATTAAGGACTACACCAAGATGTTAGACGAAGCCCGCAATATTGCTGTCGATCGGTTAAAGCAAAACGCCGCCGACATGGGAGCTGATGCCGTTGTCATGATGCGCTTTGATTCCGGGTCAATTGGGACGGACATGCAATCCGTTGCCGCTTACGGTACCGCTGTTAAGTATCGTTAGACCTGTTTCTATTGAACAAGCTATGCCCGATGACCCCTGCTAAGAGCGGCTCATCGGGTATTTTTGGACTTCTGTCTCATAACCTTAAATTGAGCCTAGTGCGGCCGTTCTCTCGCTTATTGCCCCCTAATCTGTTATCAGTGAGCATCGGCGGGACAAGGCGACATTCTTTTGGATAACAAAAAAAGTAGCTTATGCGTTAATCACACATAAGCTACTTTTGCAGACGAGGTGTTACTTCTGATACCGGAGGTGGGGTTCGAACCCACACGTCCTCAACGGACACTGGATTTTGAGTCCAGCGCGTCTGCCAGTTCCGCCACTCCGGCAAAAAATATTTGATTGGATACACCCAAGTCAAAGGTGGTAATCGGATTCGAACCGACGATGAAGGTTTTGCAGACCTCTGCCTTACCACTTGGCTATACCACCATAATCGTCTATCCAATCTGACTGGACCAACAATCCTCAGAAAATGCCCCAATCATAGGGCGGTATGTGGGAATCGAACCCACGCGTGCCGGAACCACAATCCGGTGTGTTAACCCCTTCACCAATACCGCCATAACATTACAACAGGGATAGTAGGAATTGAACCCACACCGACGGTTTTGGAGACCGTAGTTCTACCTTTAAACTATATCCCTATATGATGGAGGGGAGTGGATTCGAACCACCGAACCCGAAGGAGCGGATTTACAGTCCGCCGCGTTTAGCCAGACTTCGCTACCCCTCCATAAATGGCGCGGGACGGAATCGAACCGCCGACACATGGAGCTTCAATCCATTGCTCTACCGACTGAGCTACCGAGCCATTTCACCATTCATGTAATGTTGTTGTGTTAAATTAATAATAACATAACAACGGTCCGTACGAGACTCGAACTCGTGATCTCCTGCGTGACAGGCAGGCGTCCTAAACCAACTAGACCAACGGACCATAATAAAGTTATGTTACCAATGGAGGATACAGGGCTCGAACCTGTGACCCTCTGCTTGTAAGGCAGACGCTCTCCCAACTGAGCTAATCCTCCAAAATGACCCGTACGGGATTCGAACCCATGTTACCGCCGTGAAAGGGCGGTGTCTTAAACCACTTGACCAACGGGTCATGATAAAATCATGATGATACATCTGACAACGGAGAGTGAGGGATTCGAACCCTCGAAACAGGTTAGTACCCGTTTACAGCATTTCCAATGCTGCTCCTTCAGCCGCTCGGACAACTCTCCACTATAAAGCTCCGGCAGGCGGGCTCGAACCGTCGACAACCTGATTAACAGTCAGGTGCTCTACCAACTGAGCTATGCCGGAATAATCGCGTGGCAACGTCCTATCCTTGCAGGGGGCGATCCCCCAACTACTATCGGCGTGCTGAAGCTTAACTTCTGTGTTCGGCATGGGAACAGGTGTATCCTTCAGGCTATCGCCACCACACTATTGAGAGCTTATTCCCTCAAAACTAGATATTACCAATTGATTTTCTTTGAGAACACCACTACTTGGTTAAGTCCTCGACCGATTAGTATTGGTCCGCTGCACACCTCACGGTGCTGCCACTTCCAACCTATCTACCTGATCATCTCTCAGGGGTCTTACTTCCATAAAGGAATGGGAAATCTCATCTTGAGGCGAGTTTCACACTTAGATGCTTTCAGCGTTTATCTCATCCATACATAGCTACCCAGCGATGCGCCTGGCGGCACAACTGGTACACCAGAGGTATGTCCATCCCGGTCCTCTCGTACTAAGGACAGCTCCTCTCAAATTTCCTACGCCCGCGACGGATAGGGACCGAACTGTCTCACGACGTTCTGAACCCAGCTCGCGTACCGCTTTAATGGGCGAACAGCCCAACCCTTGGGACCGACTACAGCCCCAGGATGCGATGAGCCGACATCGAGGTGCCAAACCTCCCCGTCGATGTGGACTCTTGGGGGAGATAAGCCTGTTATCCCCAGGGTAGCTTTTATCCGTTGAGCGATGGCCCTTCCATACGGTACCACCGGATCACTAAGCCCGACTTTCGTCCCTGCTCGACCTGTCTGTCTCGCAGTCAAGCTCCCTTCTGCCTTTACACTCGTCGAATGATTTCCAACCATTCTGAGGGAACCTTTGGGCGCCTCCGTTACTTTTTAGGAGGCGACCGCCCCAGTCAAACTGCCCACCTGACACTGTCTCCCGCCACGATAAGTGGCGCGGGTTAGAGTGTTCACACAGCGAGGGTCGTATCCCACCAACGCCTCCATCGAAACTAGCGTTCCGATATCTACGGCTCCGACCTATCCTGTACAAGCTGTGTCAACACCCAATATCAAGCTACAGTAAAGCTCCATGGGGTCTTTCCGTCCTGTCGCGGGTAACCTGCATCTTCACAGGTAATATAATTTCACCGAGTCTCTCGTTGAGACAGTGCCCAGATCGTTACGCCTTTCGTGCGGGTCGGAACTTACCCGACAAGGAATTTCGCTACCTTAGGACCGTTATAGTTACGGCCGCCGTTTACTGGGGCTTCATTTCTGGGCTTCGCCGAAGCTAACTCATCCACTTAACCTTCCAGCACCGGGCAGGCGTCAGCCCCTATACTTCATCTTACGATTTTGCAGAAACCTGTGTTTTTGATAAACAGTCGCCTGGGCCTTTTCACTGCGGCTACACTTGCGTGTAGCACCCCTTCTCCCGAAGTTACGGGGTCATTTTGCCGAGTTCCTTAACGAGAGTTCACTCGCTCACCTTAGGATACTCTCCTCGACTACCTGTGTCGGTTTGCGGTACGGGTAATTAATATCTAACTAGAAGCTTTTCTCGGCAGTGTGACATGGAGCACTTCCCTACTAAAATTCGGTCCTCATCACGCCTTGTCCTTAGCGATAAGCATTTGACTCATCACCAGACTTGACGCTTGAACGCACATTTCCAATCGTGCGCTTGCTTTAGCCTCCTGCGTCCCTCCATCGTTCAAACAATATTAACTAGTACAGGAATATCAACCTGTTATCCATCGCTTACGCCTTACGGCCTCAGCTTAGGTCCCGACTAACCCTGGGAGGACGAGCCTTCCCCAGGAAACCTTAGTCATTCGGTGGATCAGATTCTCACTGATCTTTCGCTACTCATACCGGCATTCTCACTTCTAAGCGCTCCACTAGTCCTTGCGATCTAGCTTCGTCGCCCTTAGAACGCTCTCCTATCACGCGACATAGTCGCGTCCACAATTTCGGTAATGTGCTTAGCCCCGGTATATTTTCGGCGCAGAGTCACTCGGCTAGTGAGCTATTACGCACTCTTTAAATGGTGGCTGCTTCTGAGCCAACATCCTAGCTGTCTATGCAATTCCACATCCTTTTCCACTTAGCACATATTTAGGGACCTTAATTGGTGGTCTGGGCTGTTCCCCTTTCGACGGTGGATCTTATCACTCATCGTCTGACTCCCGGATATAAATCTGTGGCATTCGGAGTTTATCTGAATTCAGTAACCCATGACGGGCCCCTAGTCCAAACAGTGGCTCTACCTCCACGATTCTAAATCCGAGGCTAACCCTAAAGCTATTTCGGAGAGAACCAGCTATCTCCAAGTTCGTTTGGAATTTCACCGCTACCCACACCTCATCCCAGCATTTTTCAACATACACGGGTTCGGTCCTCCAGTGCGCTTTACCGCACCTTCAACCTGGACATGGGTAGGTCACCTGGTTTCGGGTCTACGTCAACTTACTGAAACGCCCGTTTCAGACTCGCTTTCGCTACGGCTCCGGTCTTAACACCTTAACCTTGCAAATTAACGTAACTCGCCGGTTCATTCTACAAAAGGCACGCTATCACCCATTAACGGGCTCTAACTAATTGTAGGCACATGGTTTCAGGAACTATTTCACTCCCCTTCCGGGGTGCTTTTCACCTTTCCCTCACGGTACTGGTTCACTATCGGTCACTAGGGAGTATTTAGCCTTGGGAGATGGTCCTCCCGGATTCCGACCAGGTTTCACGTGTCTGGCCGTACTCAGGATCCTGAACTGAGGGTTAACGATTTCACCTACGGGGGTATCACCCGCTCTGCCACACCTTCCCAGATGTTTCGGTTATCCTTAACTTTGGTAACTCAAATGTTCAGTCCTACAACCCCACCGAGCAAACTCGATGGTTTGGGCTGTTCCCCGTTCGCTCGCCGCTACTTAGGGAATTGATTTTTCTTTCTCTTCCTGTGGGTACTTAGATGTTTCAGTTCCCCACGTCTGCCTCAACTTGAGTATGTATTCGTCAAGTTGTAATCATCGGTAAAGATGATTGGGTTTCCCCATTCGGAAATCTCCGGATCAAAGCTTACGTACAGCTCCCCGAAGCATATCGGTGTTAGTCCCGTCCTTCATCGGCTCCTAGTACCAAGGCATTCACCATGCGCCCTTCATAACTTAACCTAACGGTCACTTCGTGACCGCTGATTAATTGAGTATTAGCGAATAAACTAATTAAAAAACTCAAAATAAACGCGGTGTTCTCGGTTTAATTATCTTTAATAATTAAAGGAAAATAATTGATAATATCTAGTTTTCAAAGAACAAACTTGATGCTCTCGCATCAATGGAGAATAACGGGATCGAACCGTTGACCCCCTGCTTGCAAAGCAGGTGCTCTCCCATCTGAGCTAATTCCCCATATCGACCTTACGGTCAATGGGCATAAATGGACTCGAACCATCGACCTCACGCTTATCAGGCGTGCGCTCTAAACCAGCTGAGCTATACGCCCAAAAAAGCACATAAGGTTTGAGGGTAGACCCCTCAAAACTGACCATTGTTCCGACAAAGTATGTGTAGCCTCCGTATATTCCTTAGAAAGGAGGTGATCCAGCCGCAGGTTCTCCTACGGCTACCTTGTTACGACTTCACCCTAATCATCTGTCCCACCTTAGACGGCTGGCTCCCGAAGGTTACCCCACCGGCTTTGGGTGTTACAAACTCTCATGGTGTGACGGGCGGTGTGTACAAGGCCCGGGAACGTATTCACCGCGGCATGCTGATCCGCGATTACTAGCGATTCCAACTTCATGTAGGCGAGTTGCAGCCTACAATCCGAACTGAGAACGGCTTTAAGAGATTAGCTTGGCCTCACGACTTCGCAACTCGTTGTACCGTCCATTGTAGCACGTGTGTAGCCCAGGTCATAAGGGGCATGATGATTTGACGTCATCCCCACCTTCCTCCGGTTTGTCACCGGCAGTCTCACCAGAGTGCCCAACTGAATGCTGGCAACTGATAATAAGGGTTGCGCTCGTTGCGGGACTTAACCCAACATCTCACGACACGAGCTGACGACAACCATGCACCACCTGTCATTCTGTCCCCGAAGGGAACGTCTTATCTCTAAGATTGGCAGAAGATGTCAAGACCTGGTAAGGTTCTTCGCGTAGCTTCGAATTAAACCACATGCTCCACCGCTTGTGCGGGCCCCCGTCAATTCCTTTGAGTTTCAACCTTGCGGTCGTACTCCCCAGGCGGAGTGCTTAATGCGTTAGCTGCAGCACTGAAGGGCGGAAACCCTCCAACACTTAGCACTCATCGTTTACGGCATGGACTACCAGGGTATCTAATCCTGTTCGCTACCCATGCTTTCGAGCCTCAGCGTCAGTTACAGACTAGACAGCCGCCTTCGCCACTGGTGTTCTTCCATATATCTACGCATTCCACCGCTACACATGGAGTTCCACTGTCCTCTTCTGCACTCAAGTTACCCAGTTTCCGATGCACTTCTTCGGTTAAGCCGAAGGCTTTCACATCAGACTTAAGTAACCGCCTGCGCTCGCTTTACGCCCAATAAATCCGGACAACGCTTGCCACCTACGTATTACCGCGGCTGCTGGCACGTAGTTAGCCGTGGCTTTCTGGTCGAATACCGTCACGATGTCAACAGTTACTCTGACACCCGTTCTTCTTCAACAACAGAGTTTTACGAGCCGAAACCCTTCTTCACTCACGCGGCATTGCTCCATCAGACTTTCGTCCATTGTGGAAGATTCCCTACTGCTGCCTCCCGTAGGAGTCTGGGCCGTGTCTCAGTCCCAATGTGGCCGATTACCCTCTCAGGTCGGCTACGCATCATCGCCTTGGTGGGCCTTTACCTCACCAACTAGCTAATGCGCCGCGGAACCATCCAGAAGTGATAGCCGAAGCCACCTTTCAAACAAAAACCATGCGGTTTTTGTTGTTATACGGTATTAGCACCTGTTTCCAAGTGTTATCCCCTGCTTCTGGGCAGGTTTTCCACGTGTTACTCACCAGTTCGCCACTCGTTCCAATGTTGAAATCAGTGCAAGCACGTCAATCAACGGGAACTCGTTCGACTTGCATGTATTAGGCATGCCGCCAGCGTTCGTCCTGAGCCAGGATCAAACTCTCATCTTAAAAGATGATAAGCTCGAATAGCTCATCGATTGTTGTTACATTTTTAAAGCGAATTGACTTCGCAAATATTGTTTGGGTTTGAACCTAAATCCAAACCGCCCTACACATATTTGGTTTGTCGAAACAATGTTCAGTTTTCAAAGGTCTACCAAGTTGTCATAAGAAGCAATTGCTTCGTGACAACTTTTAAAGTATATCATGTCGATAATATCGTGTCAACAACTTTTTAAACATTATTTTGAATAAATATTAAATGTTTTGCGAAGAAATTGAATAAATATTCTCAACAACGGTTACTATCATAACAATTATCCAACCGACCGTCAAGCCTTTTTTTAAATTGTTAATCAAGGGATGTTGCCGTTGCCATCACGTTTGTTTCCGTAAATGACAACAGAAATTAGTTTACCAATATCTCCGTCCGGGGTCAAGCAAAAACTGAATATTTACTGAAATTAATTTCAGCTACAGACTGTTAACCACACAAAAGCCCGCCATCACTAGGATAGCAGGCCTTAATTACGACTTATTTGAGTTCTGGAGCATCCGTCTTGTAGTCCGAAACGGTACTCTTACCGTCATGCTTAGCCAAGACACTGGTCTTTTCTTCCTTCTGTGCCTCAGCCAGTTTTTCCATGGCTGGTTTGTACTTATAGGTAAAGCTACTCTTATTAACCTTAGTAAAGCCCTTAGGTGTGTAGAACCGCAAGAGATCCCCATAAATCACCCGGTCAGACAGCGAGAGTTCCGTCGTCACGTGGTTTTGCAGTTGATCGACCTGCTTTTTCTGCGCACTAGTTAATTTCAGCACCTTCCCCGTCTGGGTATCATACACGGTACCCCCGATCTTGGTATAGGTTGGTGAGACAAAGTTCCCGTTTCTAAACGCAACGGTCTGATTCCGGTTCTTGGCCAACAAATCTTGACCAAACTGAATCGTATTGGTGTTCTTCACCCCTAAGAGATCTAACAAGGTTGGCAAGACATCAATTTCGCCACCGTACGTATGGTTGATGCCCCCCTTGAGACCCTCCGCATGAATCATCAGCGGAACCTTCTGGAATTGGGCTAAATCAAAATTAGTAACCTTGCTCTTCCCCAACAGTTGGGCAATGGCCGGTCGGTGGTTGTTAGAAATTCCATAGTGATCCCCGTAAGCCAAGATCACACTATTCTTATAGAGCCCCACCTTTTTGAGGTAACTGATGAATTCCGCAAACGCCTGGTCCAGATAATGGGCCGTTTGGACGTACGGATCGACCGTCTTGTCCCCGGTCTTAGTGGCCGGAAAGTCGACGTTCTTCTTATCTAACTCGTACGGGTAGTGGTTGGTCAACGTAATGATCTTCGCGTAGAACGGTTGCGGCAACTGTTCGATATACTTCGCCGAATCGCGTAAGAAGATCTTATCCTTTAACCCGTAACCGACACTGTACCCCGCCTTTTGCTGATAATAGCTCGAACTAAAGAAGTACTGGTAACCCCACGACTTATAGGTGTTGTCTCGGTTCCAAAAGCTTGGAACATCCCCGTGAAAGGCCGCGGTACTATACCCGCCCTCTTGGCTCAGGATAGCGGGTGCCGCCTGGAACGTGTTTTGCGTCCCGTAAGTCGTCATGGCTGACCCCTGCGGCAACCCAAAGAGCGAGTTTTCCAACATCATTTCAGCGTCGGACGTCTTCCCTTGGGCCACCTGATTATAGAAGTTATCAAACGACAGGGTATGTTGATTATGGTAGAACTTATTCAGCGTCGGGGTAACTTCCTTCCCGTCCACCTTATAATCCAATAGGAATTGCTGGAAACTCTCCAAGTGAATGATAAAGACGTTCTTGCCCTTTTCCTTTCCATAATAGGAAACGTTGGGACTCACGCGGTTTTGCTTTAGGTACTTCAAGACACTCTTCATATCACTGGCGTTCGCACTAGCTCGGGTGGCGCTTTCCTTTTGCGTCTGATAGGCGTTAAAGGCCGCATACTCGTTTAACCCGAGGTACTTAACAATATAATTATTGTCAAACGTCCGGGTTAGCAGCCCGGAACGATCAGCGTTAGCCATGCCGAACTCCGCAAACATTAACCCAAACGACAACACCGAAATGGTGAACGCGTAGCGCCGTTTAAACGGCCGCGGATCAATGCGAATCACGTGGGTTAGGAGCAACCCGATCAAGATAATTAAATCGAGATACACAAAAAAATCATACAGGTGGGTAATCTGCGCGAGACTCTTACCCAGGTTGTTTTGGACGTCGCTAGAGCCCTTCATGATCCCGAACGACAGGAAATCCGAGAATTCCCGGTAATAGACGACGTTCGCGAAAATCCAAGTCGACTCTAAGAAGTCAATAATCAGCATCAGCCAATACGCCAACCGCCCCCGAAAGTATAACGCGATCCCAAAGATGAGTAACGCGGCGGGAATGGGGTTAATCAGCAATAAGAACTGCTGCACGCTCCCCTTGGCTCCCAGTGTAAATTCGGTTTGGTAGGCAATGTACGTCTTAATCCAAAATAAAACGACGATCAAGAGGAAGAACCCCATACGGGTATTCACCCAGTTCATCCTTCGTTTAACAAAGTTTGCCATGAGACTGCCTCCACAAAATAATTAACATTACTCCAGTATAACGGATAGCGCTGGGTAATCAATTCTAACGGGCAACCTTTGGAAAAATTCAACTTTTCAGCCTATAAAAAAACAAAACTATGGCACCCATAGTTTTGTTAGTTATCCGTCAATAAATCAAATAATTCGATAGCCACTAAATCAATGTTATCAAACTCGAAGGTCGTTTCCGGATTGTGTTCGGTTAACGTATAAGTCTTGTTCGCCGCGTTGTAAACCACTGTGGCTTGTTCAACGCCTTCCTTTTCGAATCGACGGGGTTGTGGCTCGTCGGTGGCATCCTCTTGCATCGCCTTTAAGCGATTGATGATGCCAATCAGTTGAGATTCTTCCATGATTGGTCCCCTTTCTGAGCTTCACTATGATTTTACCAAACTTAGGGGCAGATGACACGCCTTAATCCAAAAAACTCACAGATTTGTGGGGCCACTTTCCTCAACAACCTTGTCCGGTTTAATCACCATCGCCACCAGACCGGTCAACATTCCGAAGTAGTAAGTCAATAACCGCCACAAGATCATGGCCAAGACCAGCTTACTGTTCGACGCAATGTAGCTTTTAAAAATCATCTCAAAACTGTACTCGGCCCCCCCAGAGCCCCCCGGAATGGGGAATAGGGAGATCACCATCACAATCAGGACGTGCATACTGGTGACCATCACGATATTGGCCGTGGTGTAACCTAAGGCCAGCATGATAAAGTACGGAATCAAGTAGTAGAACAACAGCTGAAAAAACGTGATCACGAAGACCCGTAGCATCAGCTTGCCCTTCCCACTAATCCGCACACTCTCGGCATAAAACGAATCGATTTTACTATCAATGTTAGCCGCCATCCGCTCATAACGGGCCGGCTTCATGAACCAGTGCATCGGGTAGAGAACCACCGCCACGGCTCGCTTGGTGAAGGCGTGCCAGAACATCACCATCAACAGCCCAATGATGACGGCCAGGTGAATGGTGAAGCCAAACACCACCAACCAGGCTAACGCATGCAGCTTATCCTGGATGTAGTGGAAGCCAATCACCAACGCAATCAAGAAATTGATCACGATCATCGATTGAAAGACCACGAACTTCATCAATAAAATGGAGCTGGCCTTCCCCGCATCAACTCCCGTTTGCATCAGCGCGATCAGTTGTGCCGGCTGCCCGCCGGACGAAAACGGGGTAATCCCGTTGAAGAGCTGTTCCACCGCCGGAATCCGCAGGGCGTCTTTGAACGAAAAGCCCTCGATTCTGTCGGAGATGAAGACCTTAACGATCACGGCCTCCAGCCCCAGATACAGCAACATGCACACAACGGCCACGCCAAACCACCAAAAATTAATATGCACAAAATCGTTAATCAACACGGGGAACTTAATGTCCCGTAACGAATACGCAAAGATGACAATCCCGAGGAGCAGCATCAACGTCAAAACCCATTTATTTCGTCGTGTCATCGCACTACCCCTCTTTTGCTTGTTGCTGGTAGAAGTCCCGCCAAATCTGAGTGAGGTGCTCCTCCGAATAATGGTCAGCCGCCGCCAAACTGCGCTGGTGCCAGTGTTCTAGGGCTGCCGCATCATGGGGTAAGCTGGTTAATAACTGATCCATCTCCGCATAGTCCTTAGCGGGTTGGTAATCGCCGGCGATGATGGCTTGATACAAATCCAACTCGCGGAGCAACACCGGCGTCCCCGTACTGAAGGCCTCCAAGACCGACATCGGAAAGAGTTCGTTAAAGGACGGTAGCAAGAATAAATCGGCTAAATTATAATAGTCTACCAATTTATCCCGATCAACGATCCCCGGAAAACTCAAATTAGCCGGGGGATTATCCACCACCCGTTTGAGTTCCGCATAGCCATCGGTAATCCGACCAAACGAAAAACCGCCCGCCCAGATGAACTGAATCTCCGGGTGATGTTCGGCCAACTTGATAAAGTCAAAGAGCCCTTTACGTTCCTGGATTTGCCCAATGCCTAACACCGTAAACTTAGTGGCGGGATAGTCGTATTGTTGGCGCAACGCCTGTTTTTGCGCCGCATCAACCGGATAAAATTCCTGGCGACTCACAAAGTTGGGGATATAAGTAATTCGATTCTCTGGAATCCCATAGGCCACTAACTTAGGAATAAACGTGGGATTGACCACCACAATATGGTCCATTCGCCGGTAAAAGGCAATCACATATTTATAAAAAATCCCCCGAAAAGGTTGGGGAATCTTGAGACTGCCCTCTAGCGTTTCTGGCAAAAAATGGACGTAGCCAATCTTGCGACCCCGTCCGGGCAAAAACGTCGATAAGTAATAGGAAAAGTTAATCGTATGGTAGTGCGTCAAATCCGCCCGTCCATACTGGTTAACGGTCACCGTAAACTCCTGTGATAATCGGGTTTTAAGCAGGTTCATGAGCTCGTTATACGCGCTGCCGACCCCCTGACCCTTCACCGAATCCGCGGCGGAAAACATGTTGATTTTTAACATTCAAGTACTCCTCTAATTACTGAAATCCGGGGTGTCTTCGTGCGCTTGTTCGTAACTGACCTGCGCATCCCGGTAAAAATTAATGATGCGTTGGCCAAACGTATCCGCAGAAATCTCGGACAGCTTGCGGGCCAGCAGGTCAGGATCCTGTTCATCATCCCCGTGTAACAGGTAATCGATCACATTTTTGATCATATCGTCCGGATCCTTAAAGGTCACTCCCAGGGCCCGACTCGACAACAGTTCGTCGGTATACGGACTGGTCATGACCACGATCTTGGTTCCGGCCGCCATGGCTTCAATGTAGGTTAGTCCCTGAGACTCAGAATCCGACGACGATAAGAAGACGTTGGCCATGTGGTAGTACCGAAAGACATCGTCGTTGTTAACCTCCCCGGTGAAGGACACGTGGTCCGTCAACTGAGCGTCTTTAACCTGTTGTTCCAAGTCTTCACGTGCCGGCCCATCCCCGACAATCAGGAGTTGCGCGTTGGGCACCTGGGCCAAGATCTTAGGCATGGCCGCAATACTAGCGGTGATGTTCTTCTCGTAAGCCAACCGACTTAAGGATAAGATGACCGGCGTATCGGGCGCAAAGCCTAACTTTCGCCGCAGATCCGCAGTATCCGGTTGTTCATATTGGTGCAGGTTGACCCCCGTAGGAATCACCCGAATCGGCGCCTTAACGCCATAGTCACTCAGCGTGGTCAGTACCCGATCACTGGGTGCCACCACGCCGGTTAAATGGTAACAAAAAGCCAGCGTCCCTTGTTTAACGTGGACGGGTTTTAAAATTTTGCCGTTCGCCACGTAATGTAAATAGTCCTCATACATGGTGTGGTAAGTGTGTAGACACGGAATCTCTAAGTTCCGGGCGACAAACTTACCGATCCACCCCATCGAAAATTCCGTCTGAGTGTGGACGATATCAAGATTTAATTCCTTTGCGATTTGGTAGGCTTGAAAGAGTCCCCGTACGGCAATCCGCCGGTCCGTAAACGATACGAAGGGAATGCTTGAAAAACGAAAAACGTTGCGTTCATAGACATTCCGCTCCACGTGCGGGTCGGTGGTCGTAAAGATATACACCTGATGCCCCTGCTTTTCCAACTGGTCCCGCAGCGTCTTGATGGACGTTGCAACCCCGCTTACTTGAGGGAAATAGGTATCCGTAAATATGCCGATATTCATTGCCAATCCCCCTTGTATCTGGCTATGTTCAAAGTTTTTGGCGCCATGTGTTATACAATCATCACAATTATATGGGTTTGCCTAGATGATTGCAAACCACAACCAGTATCCGACCCAAATAAACGGGGGTAAGCCCCCACCCGGATGCAAAAAACAGCAAGGTAATTCTCAATTTATCGAGAATTGCCTTGCTGCTTTAACCATTTATTCTTAGGTACCGCCGCATGAACGGTGCCGCAACGTGCCCCAAGGGCCGCCGGCGCCGCGCTTGTCTAACCGATCGGCTTAAGTTAAGAGTCCCGGCACCGCCGCTTGAACCATCGTAATGACCTCTTGGCTGGTGCTGGCCTGGTTCAGCGTCGTTTCCACCAATCCCTGCAGGTCGTGAGCGCTTAATTGCCCAATGAGCCGCCGAGTCTTGGCAATGGCCCCCGCACTCATCGAGAACTCGTCCAGCCCCATCCCCAAGAGTAACGGTACGGCGATCGGATCGCCGGCCATCTCGCCACACATGGCCACCGGAATTCCCGCACCGTACGCCGCCGCAATCACCCGGTTAACCAACCGTAAGATTGCGGGATGGTACGGTTGGTAAAGGTAGGCCACGTCCTGATTAGTTCGGTCGGCCGCCATGGTGTAGCCAATCAAATCGTTGGTCCCAATGCTCATGAAGTCTACTTCCTGGGCAAAACGATCGGCTAATAGGGCCGCCGCGGGAACCTCAACCATCATGCCAATCTTAATCTCTCCCAGCGGGACCTGCGCCACCGTTAGCTTCGATCGTTCGTCGTCATAGATCGCCTTGGCCTGCCGAAATTCATCAAGCGTGGTAATCATGGGAAACATGATCCGCAGTTTGCCGAAGGCCGAGGCCCGCAGTAACGCTCGCAATTGACTTCGGAAGATTTGCTGATGCGTTAGGCTCTGGCGAATGGCTCGGGTCCCCATGAAGGGGTTGGTCTCCGGTTTAGATTGAAGATACGGTAACGGCTTATCACCACCGACATCTAGGGTTCGAATCACCACCGGTCGCGGCGCCATGGCCGCTAAGACCCGCTGGTAGGTGGCAAACTGTTGGTCCTCACTCGGCAGCCGGTTGGCGTCCATATAGAGAAACTCCGTCCGCATCAGCCCCACGGCTTCGGCATCGTGCTGCAAGACGCCGGGTAAGTCGTTGACCGTCCCAATATTGGCGGCCACCGTCACCCCGACCCCGTCCTTACTAACCGTGCCGTGATGCTGCGATTGACTCAAATGCTTCAAGTTAGCCGCTCGTTCATGCATCGCCGCTTGGGCCGTTGCTAATTCGTCAGCGTCAGGGGCAACCACGACTTGCCCCCGGGTGCCATTCAAAATGACCATATCGCCGTTAGCCAACCGCTCCGTGGCGTGCTGGGTTCCCACCACCGCGGGAATGGCCATTGAACGCGCCAAAATCGACGAATGCGACGTCCGGCCACCCAAATCGGTCACGAACCCTAAGATATTGTGCGGGTTAATCGCAACCGCATTCCGGGGAATCAAATCGTGGGTGACCACGATGACCGGCTGATTGATTAACGCTAAATCCGGTAGACTGACCTGTAAGAGGTGGGCGGTCACCCGCTTCGTCACGGCGCGTAAATCCGTCAGTCGTTCTTGTATATACGGATTATCCGTGAGGCCCTTAAATGCCGCTTCACGTACCCGAACCACCGCGGTCAAAGCTGCTTCGGCGTTAATCCGCTGTTGCCGAATCCGTTGTTCGACCGCCGTGATCAATTCCGGGTCCTGGAGCAAATCAATGTGCGTACTAAAAACCTGGGCACTATCAGCACCCAGGTTTTTAGTCGCACGAGTTTTAATTGTCTCAACATCGGAGACGGCTGCTTCAAGGGCCCGATGGAATCGATTTAATTCGTAATCCAGATTAGTGATTGCCCGCTGTTGGACGGTTAACTGTGGGTCGACCAAGCGATAAACCTGACCACACACAATTCCGTCACTCGCGGCAATTCCCTTGAGCATCGCTCTCATTAGTCAGACAAGCCCTCTTTTTTCAGCGTTTCAGCAACGGCAGTCATGGCATCGGCTTCGTCGTCACCGTCCGTCGTAATCGTAATGTCGGCGTTTTGACCAACACCCAAAGACATAACGCCCATGATGGACTTTAAGTTAACGGACTTGTCTTGGTATTGTAAGCTAACTTCAGAGTTGAACTTACTTGCTGCTTGTACCAATAAAGTGGCGGGACGGGCGTGGATCCCCGTTTCTGCCGTAATATGAAATTCGCGTTTTTCCATAATTGATCGATCTCCTTTAAGCTTCGGTTGATAATTTAGCGAACGCAGCGTCTTTTGATCTTGCGCATTGATCAAACAACCATTCGACGCAACGTCTACCTACTTAGAATATCAATCTTGCCTTTAAATTACAAGTGATACCTGAACCGCTTTCATTGTCAGTCTCATAGGTGCTCTCGCGGCCCACTCCACCGTCAACCGGTTGTCAGCCATTAACTTGTTCTAGTCCTAATTATAGCATGATTCCACCAGAAACGACGATGCTGACCGCTTTTCCGGTGGATTTATTCGACCAAGCAGCCCTAATCTCGAATACCCAGCGCTTTCAGATCGTCTCAGTCACTTCACCACCCACGCTATGGGAGTCCGCTAGCCCTGGTCCCCCGTATCGTGGTCGTAGCGGTAAATCAACTTGCCATCCTTGTGAGCCTGACCAATCACGCGCTTGCGCGTATCGAAGGCCATGTACGCTTTTTGGAACGCCTGAAACTCGTCCGGTCCCACTTCGAATTGGTCAATTTTCTGATCCTTTAATTGGTTCATTAAGTCAGTAAAGTCTCGTGCCATCGGCAACTGCCCCCTTTTCTTTCCATATTCTACGTTGAAAATTTGCTGAGGTCAAAAAAAGAATTTTCCAAATCGGACGTGAGTTTTAGCATTCTATTAAGGGGAGTGCTAAAATGAAGTCGTTCAAATTAAATGGCTGCCTTAACCGTTGAGCGTGGTGAGACAAATTACTTGCACCCACCGCGTGAGGCGGTATAATGTGGTCAATGGTCAAGAAAGGTCAAACTCTTTCAACTGACCGGTGTGGGTTTACTCACACTTACTCCAGGGCAGAAAGGAGACGACAAGATGCTATGTCAAAACTGTCACCGTAACGAAGCGACCATTCATTTATATATGAGTGTGAACGGACAACGGCAGCAAGTTGACCTATGCCAAAATTGCTATCAACTACTCAAGGAGCAGCAAAACAACTCTGGAAATGGAGGTGGCCGTATGGCACAAGATCCATTCGGCTTTGGCAACCTGGATGATATTTTCCGGGCCATGCAAGGCGGCACCCCGAACCAAAGCGGCGATTACCGGCAAGCGGCTGGTCAAGGACGACCAACCCAACCCGCGGGCAATCAAGGCAACGGTCAGGGCGGCCTCCTGAACCAATATGGTCTGAACCTCACCCAGTTGGCTAAAGACGGCAAGATTGATCCCGTGATCGGACGGGACAAGGAAACGGCGCAAGTCATCGAAATTCTGAACCGGCGGACTAAGAATAACCCCGTGCTCATCGGGGAAGCCGGTGTCGGAAAGACGGCGGTCGTCGAAGGGTTAGCCGAACGGATTGTGGAAGGTAACGTTCCACAAAAGCTGATGAACAAGCAGATTATCCGTTTGGATGTCGTTTCACTGGTCCAAGGAACGGGTATCCGGGGCCAATTCGAACAACGCATGCAGCAATTAATGAAGGAAGTCCAAGCTAATCCCGACATCATCCTCTTCATTGACGAAATCCACGAAATCATGGGTGCCGGCAATGCCGAAGGTGGGATGGATGCTGGTAACGTCTTGAAACCCGCCTTAGCACGGGGCGACTTCCAATTAATCGGGGCCACGACGTTGAACGAATACCGGGATATCGAAAAGGACCAAGCCTTAGCACGGCGGTTCCAACCGGTCACGGTTAACGAACCGAGCCCGGACGAAGCCGTCAAGATTCTTAAGGGGATTCAAAAGAAGTACGAAGATTACCACCACGTTCACTACACGGACGCGGCCATCGATGCGGCGGTCCGGTTATCCGACCGTTACATCCAAGACCGGTTCTTACCGGACAAGGCCATCGACTTACTCGACGAATCCGGTTCACGGAAGAACTTAACCATCAACGTTGCCGATCCGCACGCTATCGACGAAAAGATCGCTAATGCGGAGAAGCAAAAGCAAGCCGCTTTGAAGCAGGAAGACTACGAAAAAGCCGCTTACTACCGTGATCAAGTCACGAAATTAAACAAGTCCAAGGAATCCGCCACTAACGCGGACCAAACGGCTTCTACGGAAGTCACCGAAAAGGACATGCAACAGATCGTCGAAGAAAAGACCAACATTCCGGTCGGTGAACTCCAAGCCAAGGAACAACACCAACTGCAGAGTTTATCCAGTGACCTAGAACAACACATCATTGGTCAAAACGAAGCCGTCGATAAGGTTGCCCGGGCTATTCGCCGGAACCGGATTGGGTTAAATGGTACGGGACGGCCAATTGGGTCCTTCCTCTTCGTCGGTCCGACCGGGGTCGGCAAGACGGAATTGGCCAAGCAGTTGGCCAACGAACTCTTCGGCTCGGAGGATGCCATGATTCGGTTTGATATGTCCGAATACATGGAACCCCATTCCATTTCTAAGCTGATCGGGTCGCCTCCTGGCTACGTCGGGTACGAAGAAGCCGGTCAACTGACCGAACAAGTTCGGCGTCACCCGTACACGTTAATCCTCTTGGATGAAATCGAAAAGGCCCACCCCGACGTCATGAATATGTTCTTACAGATTCTCGACGACGGGCGCCTAACCGACTCACAAGGTCGGACGGTTTCCTTCAAGGATACGCTGATCATCATGACCAGTAACGCTGGGACCGGGGACGTTGAAGCTAGCGTTGGATTCGGTGCCGAGGCGGCGGGCAAGACCCACTCCGTCTTGGGCAGTTTGACCAACTACTTCAAGCCCGAATTTCTCAACCGGTTCGACGACATCATCGAATTCAACTCCTTAACTAAGGAAAACTTGATGAAGATCGTCGACCTGATGATCGATGACGTGAACACCATGCTGGCCGGTCAAGGTCTACACATCCACGTCACGGAGCCGGTCGAAGAAAAGTTAGTCACGGAAGGCTACAACCCCGCCATGGGGGCGCGGCCACTGCGGCGAGTCATTCAAGAAGAGATTGAAGACCGGATTGCGGACTTCTACCTCGACCACGCCGACGTGAAGAACATCGTGGCGAAGATCGAAAACGGTAAGATTACCCTAGCCGCCGACGAGGACGCTACCACGGATTCCGCTAAATAATGTCATTTAAACGGTAACGCTGCCAATCGCGGTGTTACCGTTTTTATTTGGGACGAAAATCCCCTGCAGGCCCCGAATAGATGCGGTATACTGTATCTTAAAGGCACAAACGACTGGCGAGACAACATATCGCTAAAATTCTGGTGGAGGTGAACAACTATGGCGTTAATGGATTGGGTGAAACGACTGATCACGCCACGAGTGACTTCCCGACCAACTCCCGCTCACCGGGCCGCTACCCAAGACCAACCACCCGTTATGGATACACAACCGCCCAGAAAACCAACCGTCGCGTCGACCCCTACCGCACCGGCACCGGTAGCTCCCGTAACACCACGGCCCACCCCAACGGTGACCACCCAGGCTAAACCCGAAGCCACCTTAGTCATCCGGTTAGTCGACACCCACGACCGACCGTTACAACCGGCGTTGGTCTTAACTGGACGCTTAGGGGAAACCGTGCACCTCACCTTCCCCACCATTGCCGGGTACGTGCTACTCCGGATGGACGGCATGACGCAGACCTTCCTCAACGAATACGGGCTAACCACCCTGATCTATCAACGGCAATGGGGCCAACCCATCACGACCTACTTGATTGATTACGATTCCGGGCAACTGTTGGCGCTCCCCCGCCTACAACGCGACGTTTTAGGCGCCACTTTTCAGTTCACCCCCCCGGCCGTCGACGGCTACCACATCTTTCGGGCTCAAGGCGACCAGTATGGCACCTATACCACCCATCCCCAGCGCCTGCTGTATTTCTACCGACGTGACGCTTGGCAAACCGTGCAACGCGTCGAGCAGTACGTGACCCTCACTACCGACCATGCGGTCTATGATCTGCCCGCGGGTCAGGCTTACGGTTACCAATTTCCGGCACAATCGCTGTGGCGTCTCTTTGCCATCATCACCTTGACCGATCAATCCGTATGGTACAACCTGGGAGGTAATCAGTGGCTGAGCGCCCAAGATACGCAGCGCCACGAGCACCGAGAACGGCACCTGGAAATTCCGCGGGTCACACAATTGACCGGGCAAGACGTTCAGTTGACCGGGACCGTCGATTACATCCCCCACGGGACCGTGATGATCTACCGTGAACCTTACGGTGAAATTGCCGGTCAACTGGCCAATGGCGAACTCCTCGAGATTCGCCGCCGGGTGGTGGATGATCAACAACTCCGTTGGTACCAGATTGGACCAGCCGCTTACATCAACGCCCGCTACGTCCGTCTTGCTAAACAGCTCTAATTTAAAACGCAAAAATCCGCCCCACCGGCGACTACCGGTGAGACGGATTTTTTGGTCATAACGCGACTTATAGATTTTGATCCATGTTGAAGGTCAGACCCGACAACGTCAAGCCCTTTTCAATCAGGTCGTTGGTAAACTGCGTGGTGGTCTGCCGCATTGCCGCCGTAACCGCGTGATTCTGATCCGTCAGGTAGGCGGTCAGGTCCGCCCCACTGAGTTGATTTTGTTCGGCGTGGGCCAGCGTTTGGGCCACGTGGGTCCGCAGATTTTGCTTGGCTGCCGTGACATAGTCAACGTCTTGTTCGATGAAATCGCGATAATGGGATTCCACAATCATCGATAGCTTCCGATACATCCAGTAGGCACTCTGGTCGTCCAGACGCCGCGGCGTCTGGCTGTACGATGGATCGGTATCCGTGACGTTAGCGAAGAACGGCACGTAAGGACTGAAGGCCGGTACCCCAAAGCACAACCACATGATGGCCGACCGGTCGGCGGGTACGTCGTTACGAATCTGTAAGACGTGCGAATTTTGTGTCCGGTTCATGGAGATTGGCCGGAACTTGGTCCGCAATTCCTCGGGACCGTGACCCAACGGATCGTACGGTGTTTCGTTGTAGTGGGAGCTCAGGATGTATTCGACGTCTTCCACGCTGATCTTGTGACTCGTCCGGCAGATAAACGGCAACTCGCTGGATTGCGGGTCCTGTTCAATTTCCGGATTCAAGACGCGTTGGCCGAACCAAACTCGCGGCGTGTTGTAATGCCGGTCCTTTTCGGTACTGGTCCCAAAAATATGCCGGAAGTTCCAGCCGGCTTGGTCTGGATTCAGATGATGGTCGGCCACGAAGGCTTGAATGCCTGCGGAAAACATGAAATTATCGGGATCGTCAAACGTCACCTGTTGAATGGCCACCTGATTAGCCGTCACCGCGTAAGCGTCGTCCGGAATTCGTTGAGCCACCCAGTGGTGCCCGGTCACAATCTCCATGTACCAGACTTCCTGGCTATCGGAGAACAGCACGCCGTTGCCTTCCGGCGATCCGTATTGCTTGATTAACTTTCCGAGGTAGCGCACCCCATCACGCGCTGACGTGATGTAGGGTAACACCATGGTTTGTAACGAGTCCTCGGCTAACCCGTTGGCGACCAGCGGATCGTAGGCCAGCGCGTCCGGATTGCCGTACACACTTTCGGTGGCGCTCATCGCCACGTTTTGGTCGTTGATCCCACTTTCGGCGTATTCCCCGGTCTTGTCGATTTCCACGTTCGGCGTCGCCAAGTAACGGTGACCGTCGCTAGGAATGGGCGCCGTAAAGCCGTTTTGATTCGACGTCCAGGTCCGCGCCGGTTGATCGTGTTCAGCGGGATGCACGTAGAACCGTTGTGGCGTCAAGGGTAAGAAAGTATCGTCGTTACGCGCAATCAGCGTCGACCCATCCACGGTGGCCGCCTTACCGACCAGCACCGAGGTACAAGCGGTTAAATGTTTTCCAATCATGAATAAAGCACTCCTTTTCTCACTAATGTTGCCTTTAAGTTTACCGCTTTTACGCTCGGAACACTAGGCTAGCCCCCCAACCCCCGACACCGTAGAACGTTACACAATCGAAAAAGTGTTGACATTGGCGATAAGTTGGTTAAAATATAGTTGTTACCAATTGAATTGGATTTTTTATTTGTCATAGCTTGTGAAATTCAACTCAATCAAAAAATCACTTAATTTGGGAGGCACCACCTATGAAAGTCACAGTTATTGGTTGTACTCATGCGGGCACCTTTGCCATTAAACAAATCTTAGCTGACCATCCCGATGCCGAGGTTACGGTCTACGAACGTAACGACAATATTTCGTTTCTGTCTTGTGGAATCGCTTTATATTTAGGCGGTCAAGTCGCTGATCCGCAAGGTCTCTTCTACTCGAATCCCGCAGAACTCCACGCATTGGGCGCCGATGTCCAAATGAATCACAATGTCTTGGCTGTGGATGCCGCCCAAAAGACGGTGACGGTGGAAGATTTGACGACCCACCAACAAACCACCACGGCTTACGATAAGTTGGTCATGACCAGTGGTTCCTGGCCCATCGTCCCCAAGATTCCGGGCATCGATAACGCCAAGGTCAAGCTGTGTAAGAACTGGAATCACGCCCAAACTCTGTTCGAAGATGCCAAGTCTGCCAAGCGAATCACCGTGATTGGGGCTGGCTACATTGGCGCCGAACTGGCGGAAGCCTACTCCACCACCGGCCACGACGTCACGTTAATCGACGCCCAAGACCGTGTCATGCCGAAGTACTTCGATGCACAATTCACCGACACCATCGAACAAGACTATCGCGACCACGGCGTTCAACTGGCCTTAGGTGAAACCGTAGCCAACTTCGAAGATGCCGCTGACGGCAGCCTGATCATCAACACCGACAAGGGCAGCTATCCGACCGACTTAGCCATCCTATGTATTGGTTTCCGGCCCAACACCGGTCTCCTCAAGGGACAGGTCAACATGGCCCCCAACGGCGCGATTCTGACCGATGACTACATGCGTTCTTCCAACCCCGACATCTTCGCCGCCGGAGATAGTGCCGCTGTGCACTACAACCCGACCCACCAAAGCGCCTACATTCCCTTAGCTACCAACGCCGTACGGCAAGGAATCTTGGTCGGCAAGAATCTGACCCAGCCAACCGTCAAGTACCTGGGGACGCAATCCTCATCCGGGTTGGCACTTTATGGTCGGACCATCGTATCGACCGGCCTGACCTTAACCGCCGCTGAGCAGCAAGGCGTCAAGGCCGACCAAGTGATCATCACCGATAACTACCGGCCGGAATTCATGCCGACCACGGAACCCGTCTTGATGTCACTAGTTTTTGATCCAGACACCAAGCGGATTTTAGGGGGCGCCCTGATGAGCCACTACGATGTCTCACAATCCGCTAACACCTTATCTGTTTGCATCCAAAACAACAATACCATCGACGATTTAGCGATGGTTGACATGCTCTTCCAGCCCAACTTCGATCGGCCCTTCAACTACTTAAACATCCTGGCGCAAGCGGCCCAAGCCAAAGTGGCGCAGGCTTAGTCTGAAGTTAAGGCCCTACCAGGACTCATTTACAACGTCTCGTCGCTAACCAATCGCCTTGATGAAGGATCAATTCCGTTTTAACAATTAAAAATGGCGTCGTAAAACCAGACTAGTTTTACGACGCCATTTTTCGTTTGTTCGTATCAGTAACGATGAATCGACTTAAAGTCACCCCTTTTCGGCAAATAACTATTAAGCGGGCGCATCCGTCAAGGTCCAGTCGATCTGACCACTATAGTCGCCGCTTAAAGCGTCACCATCCACCGTTAATTGAATGCCCGTCTCGTCGGTCCAGTCATCCACCACGTCGGTCACATCCTGATTGGTGCTAGAGGTTCCTTGGTGAATGGTCGTGGGGGTACTAGTGAGCTTGATCGAGCTGTCACCGTCCGAATAGGTAAGTCCCCCCGCCAACTTATGGCCGTCACTGGTGGTAAAATCTCCCACGGCGGCCTGGAGACTCCACCGAGCCCCCGCCGCTCTGGTATCGAGGACTCGCACGGACCAGTCATTGGTGCGGGCGACCCGTTGGGAACTTCCCGTCAGCGTGGTCGCCTTAAAGGAGCTGTTAGTGGCCACCTGGTCAAAGGTTAAGCCACCGGTCACGTTGACGGTCACCGTAATGGTATTCGAGCGATTACCGTAGTTATCTTCGACGTACAACACCACCGTATTCTTGCCCGCCGGCAGATCGGTTGCCGCGGGCGTATAGCGCACCTTGCCGCTGAGGTTGTCGTCAGGGTCCTTAATCTGCTCCACGGGCATGGTCTTTCCATTAATGGTGGGGTGCACCGTTAAATCATCGTTAGTAATGGTAATGCCTTCGGGCACGAAGACCTGTCCCTTGATGGTGGTGGTTTCCCCCGCCGCCAGCGTCACCGTTGAAGCCGACGTCAATAGCAGGTCGATGTCGAGCTTCGGTTCGATGGTAAACCGGACCGTATCGGCCGTTGTCACCCCATTGACCGCGGTAAAGGTACTCGTTTTCGCAGCCACGTCGCTCGCCTGCTTCTGGTCGGTCACCGTTCCGGTTAACCGAATCTTAGCCGTCTGGTTAGTCGTCGAGAGGGCCGTATCCAACTTAAACGTCAATTGGTCATCGCTAATCGCCGTGGCATCAACCGTTTGACTATCTCCGTTCGCATAAGTCACTTTAATCTTCTCAAATTCTAGATTGTGGGGCAGCTTCAGCTTGGCCGTCACGTCCTTCCAGGCCTGCTTGCCCCCTTCATAGGTCAGGTCGTAATCCAATTGGACCTCGTGGGTCCCCCGAATACTAGCGCCATCCTTGACTACCTGCCCCGTGTTAAGGTCCGTCAGCGTTGCCGTGGCATCAGTTTCCACCAAGCCGGGAACACTTTCAAAAATAACCAAGTTATTGGCATAACTACTCCCCGTGGCCCCAGTAAAGCCCCACCGAATTTTCCCCGTCTGCTCGGGATCGACCACGGCCGGGTCGACCGTCACGGTTTGGGACGTTCCGGTCTGCTCATTACCGGTTGCGGGATCCTTATCGTCAAAAATGTAGGTCATCTTGTGGGCTTGGGCGTCCCAATCCATCGTCACGTGATGCCAACTGCCGTTCGATAGCAAGTCATTGCCCCCCGCGATGACCCCCTGGTGGTTCAGGGTGGCGTAATAGGCGGTCTGGGTGATGATAATCCCACTGGTAGTCTTCACCAGCTGGTAGCTACTCCCCTCGCCCGGATAAGCCGCGGCCAGATGCGGACCGGTCAGCCCCACGTCGAATGAATCGGCCCCACCGGCCTTACTATACGTATTGGACTTATTCAGGTGCGTGTCAAATTCAAGGGCCCAGCTATTCTGAATCGCCAACTTGGCTAGGGCCGCTGGATCGGTCTGCTTGGTATTGGTATCAACCGCCCAAACCCCAAGCGTTTCCCCAGAAATCTTACTGCCAAAACTGGGGGTGGCCGCCACTCCCCGCGGATCATTTTGCAACACAAACGCCATGCCATCGGCGGCATCGGCCCCCTTGTTCCCAAAGTACATCCACATCGAAACGCTTTCATCCTGATTAAGCTCAAACGCGTTGTCATCCGTAGACCAGATGGTCCCAAACTGATTCTTGGCGTTAGTCACCATCACGGCCTGGGTCCCAACGGTCTGGGCGTTCGTGGTGTCAACCACCTGTGCCTTGTTATTCGTGGTTTCCCCGGGCGTAAAAATCTGATCCAACGCAATGCCCTGGGGCGCGGTGGCCAATGCGTTATCATAATCCGCATCGGCGTGAGCCACAGTCAAGCCCACCCATAACGTCAAAAACACGCTAAACACCGCCCGTAGTCCTGGTCGTAAGTTCATCGCCGACGCCTCCTTCTTATACCATAACCATTTTATACAATGAAACAAACGCTGTATATCCAAACAGTCTCCCGCCCAGCGAGCTGCGCAAAAATCATTTGCTATTTTTCGTTTTTTGCGTTAACCGTCCACCGGACTAGGCCAAAGCTAACGTTCCGAACGCAAAAACGACCGTGTTTCCCCACCCGGGAATCACGATCGCTTTCGCAGTTAAGTGACGCAACCCGGAACCTCCGGGTCGGCCTGTCGATTAATCAAAACAAAGCACACCAGCAAAAACGGTTTTCAGCTCTAGCCTTCAAGGCTACGGATTGGGAACGTCATTCAATGACCAATATAAATCGGCCTGATAATCTCCCGGCAGGGCGTTCCCGTTCAGATCAAGATGGAGTCCCATCCCCGCCTTCCAGGTGGCGGTCACGTCGGTCACGGGTTGCTGGGTCCGAGCCATCCCCTGATAAACCGTCTGGGGCGTTGTGGTAATCCGGGTGGTCTTCTCCTTATCCGTGTAACTCAGTCCCCCCGCTAGCCGTTCCCCCTTGACGGTTCGAAACGGGCTAGCCACGAGCTGTAGCTGCCACCGCGAATTAGCACGCCGCGTATCGAGGACCCGGACATCCCAATCACCGGTGGGGGGGATGGTCGCTTGCGCCTGGCCCGTCAGCTTGGTGGCGCGAAACGACGCCGTTTTAAGGGTGTCAAACGAGAGGGTGCCAATCACCTCTACCCGGACCCGGATGGGAGCCGAAACATTGCCGTATTGGTCTTGCACCCGCAAACTTACCGTATTAGGTCCCGCTGCCAACTCACCTTCGGCCGGGCGATACCGTAAGTTTCCCGTGCTTGGATCAATGAGCGATGCCAAGGAAACCGGCGCTAATTCCTTCCCGTTAATAGTCGGATACACTTGCAACTCCTGGGCCGTCAAGCCGGCCTGGTCGGGCAAGGTCACCCGCCCTCGGATCTCGGGGACATCTCCGGCCAGGACTTCCACCGTCGCGTCACTAGTCAACGCTAGGCCCAGATCGTAGACCGGCGTCACCGTTAAGCCCGGAACCGCCGTCGTGGCGACCCCGTTAGCCGCCGTAAAACTTCCCCGCGTCGCCGTTGAGGTAGTGGGCCGCATCCCAGTTGTCGCACGTCCCTCCAGCGTCACGGTCGCCGTAGGATTAAACTGATCCAACGTGGACGCAAGCTCAAACGTCACCTGATCTTTTTGAAAACTAGCGGTTGGAATCACCTGGGCCTCATCCACGTCATAGGTTACCGCGCCCTGCGTAAATTTCAGATTCGCCGGCAACTTCAATTGCGCCTTCACCTGCTGCCAGGGAAGCTTGCCCCCTGGTAAGTCAGCTGGTACTGTAAGCGAACCCGATCCCCATTCTTGAGCCGGTCGCCGTCGCGGACGACCTGGTTAGTGGTCAGGTTGGTCAACTCCGTATGGGCCGAGATGTCTACTAGGCCCGGAACGCCCTCGAAAATCACCAGATTATTTGCTGCCGCTTCGCCCGTTGCCCCGGTAAATCCCCACATCGTCTCACCACTACCGGTCGGATCAATAATCTTCGGATCGACCGGAACCGTGCGGGTGTACCCCGGACGTTCCACGTTTGTTTCCGGGTCCTTATCGTCGAACGTATAGGTCATTTGGGGCAACGCCCTTTGCGGGTCCTCGGGATCGGCCGCTTGCCAACTTAGCGTGACGTGATGCCACTGCCCATCGGCTAAGCTGAGTTGGTCAATGGGCTTTTGGTGTACCAGATGATAATAAAAAACCCGGTCCATATTATACCGCACACCACTATGTTGTTGGTAGCTACTGGCCTCACCGGGATAGGCCGCCGCGATATGGGGACCCTTTAGCCCGATATCAAACGAATCCGCCGTCCCCGCACTGCGCAGATTATCCGAGTTATTCAGGTGGGTATCGAATTCTAACGCCCAGCTGTTCTGAATCGCCCGCTTCGCCAGCCCCTGAGCATCACGCAACTCCTTATCATCGTCCACCCCCCACACACCTAGGGGTTCCCCGAACGGGTGATCGCGGTAAACCGATTTAGCATTCCCACGCCGCTGATCATTTTGCAGCACCAGGGCCATCCCATCAGCCGCCGCGCCCCGATTGCCACCAAAGTACATCCACATGGACGCGACCCGGTCGTGCTTCAACTTAAACTTATTGGCCGCCGTCGACCAGATCGTGCCATACTGGTTCTTATCGTTCGTAATCATCACGGCTTCGGTGGTCGCCTTCACCTCATCATTGGTGACCGGGACCACCGCCGCTTGATTATCTTGCGGATCCCCCCGCTCAAAAATGTCTTTGACCAAGATCCCCTGCGGTGCGGTCCGCAAGGCCTTCTTGTAATCTTCCTTGTAATTATAAGGCTGTTTCCCTTTAGCTTGGCCCGTGCTCATCCCGCTCAACACGACACTTAACCCGAGCAAGACGACACTTAACCCGAGCAAGACGCCCCAGTACCACCGTAACTTCATGTTCCTTAACCCCTTTTCACTAACATTTCTTCCACGATAGCATGGGTTAAATTCTCATAAATTCACAAGGCTAAAACGATTAACCTCCCGCCGAAATTTGCGTTACGGACACCAAAAGCCCCAGACAACGCACATCGGCGCTGACTGGGGCTATTAAAATTTTTATTTTAGAGTTTAGCCGTTAAGTTAACGTCCGGATACTTATCCTTGAACCAACGTTCTGCAAATTGATTTTCAAACAGGAAGAGGGGTTGGCCCTGGCGATCCTTGACCAAGAGGTTGCGGGATGAAGACATCCGTTCATCCAATTGGTCGGGCTCAATCCAGCGCGCCGTCTTCTTACCCATCGGCTCCATGATGACGTCGGAATTGTATTCGTTCTTCATCCGGAATTGGAAGACTTCGAATTGCAGTTGACCCACGGCGCCCAAGATGTAATCCCCGGTCGAGTACGACGTGTAAAGCTGTACGGCCCCTTCCTGAACCAGTTGGTCGATTCCCTTATGGAAGGACTTCTGCTTCATCACGTTCTTCGCGGAGACCCGGGCAAAGAGTTCCGGTGTAAACTGCGGTAATTTTTCGAACCGAATATCTTTTTTACCGGTATAGATGGCATCACCAATCTGGAAGTTCCCGGTATCGTACAGCCCGATAATATCGCCGGCCACGGCCGTTTCCACGTTTTCGCGCGTATCGGCCATGAATTCCGTGACGTTGGACAAACGCAACTTCTTACCGGTCCGTTCCTGAATCACGTCCATCCCCCGGTCAAATTCTCCCGAACAGATCCGGACAAAGGCAATCCGATCACGGTGATGCGGGTTCATGTTGGCTTGAATCTTGAACACGAAGCCGGAGAATTCCGGATCGGTCGGCGCAACATCGCCGTCGGTTTCCGTGTGGTGGACCGCCGGCTTCGGCGCGTATTCCAGATAGGTCTCCAAGAAGGTCTGGACCCCGAAGTTCGCCAACGCCGACCCGAAGAAGACCGGTGTCTGATCCCCGCTCTTAATCTTAGCGGCATCAAACGGGTTCCCGGCTTCTTCGATCATTTCCATGTTATCGTGGGCTTCGGTGTACCAGTCGTCTTCTTCGATGGCGTTCGGCTCGGCGAGGTTGCCATCGGCATCTAACGGCAGATACTGCCGGCCCTGGTCGTCCTTGTGGAACAGGGCCACCCGGTGGTGGTAGCGGTCGTACAGCCCTTTCAGTTCCTTCCCCATCCCAATCGGCCAGTTCATGGGGTACCCTTCGATGCCCAAGACGTCTTCGAGTTCGGCAATCAGGTCTAACGGATCGCGGCCATCGCGGTCCAGCTTGTTCATAAAGGTAAAGATGGGAATTCCCCGCATCTTACAGATCTTGAACAGCTTCTTGGTCTGCGGTTCGATCCCCTTGGCGGAGTCAATCACCATGACGGCCGAGTCAACGGCCATCAACGTCCGGTAGGTATCTTCGGAGAAGTCCTCGTGTCCGGGGGTGTCCAGGATGTTGATGCGCTTACCCTGGTAATCGAATTGCATCACAGAACTCGTGACCGAGATGCCCCGCTTCTGTTCAATTTCCATCCAGTCAGACTTGGCGAAGTTCCCACTCTTACGCGCCTTGACCGTTCCGGCTTCCCGCACGACGCCCCCGAACAGCAGGAGTTGTTCGGTAATCGTGGTTTTCCCGGCATCGGGGTGGGAGATAATGGCGAAGGTCCGCCGCTTATCGACCGCCGTTGCTAAATTTTTTTCACTCATAGTTCGTTCCTCACAAATTTTTTAAGGTTTAAAAACACGTTAATAGACACAATGCTTTAATTTTAACACATGACCCCAGACAATTCACGAATTGCTCGGCGGCGTTTCCGCTATCCCCGGTTTAGTGGTATCATGGTGAATTGAATTCTATCGGAAAACAGGTGAACTTATGTCGGCAAGTACCGAAATCATCCTTATTGAAATCGTCTTTAGTCTTGGCGCCTTGATCGCCCTCGGTGGCTTGATTGGGCTAGTCTGGACCAAGCGTCACCGGCAAGCACTGCGGCCGGCAATGACCGTAATTATCTGCGGGGTGGGCATCGTGATCATTGCCAGTCTGCTCAACGTGTTATTGTTCAAGACCTACGCTGGCGTGCGGGTCAAGAAAAACCAGTACTACGAGATCACCAGCCTGACCACCAACATGCACGCTTCTCTGGCCAGCAGCCAGGCCCCCCACCAACCGGTCACGCCCCAGGCCAAGAAGGCCAGTCGCAACGTGACCTACCTGATCGACCACACGGGCCAACCCGCTAAGTCCAAACGCTGGGCTCAAGCCGCCCAAACGCAACTGACCCAACGCCAAACGCCCAACGTCGCGTTGGTCAAACGCAACTACCAAAAGATACTCCACCAGTACTTTCAGGGCATCACGACCTCGGCCAAGACGGTGACCAAGCTCGAGACCCACGCCGTTGCCCGCGTTAACCAGGTCCCCCGCACCAAGTAACCCAAATTTCAACAGGTTATCAGACTAATCATAAAGGGACTTCGCGAAAAAATCGTGAAGTCCCTTTAGGGTTAGTTAATTTTTTATGAAAAAACGTGATCGCAGTATTGTTCAACCAGATTGACCTACCACCCAGCGCTTAACTGGCGGGCCTTGGCTGAAAAGGTGCTCACCGGTTAACCCTGATTTTCGATCTGTTGAACCACATAGTTGACGACCTTTAACGAGCTTAACCCGTCATCGATCGCACAGAACCGGCGGTAGAAGTCCATGAACTTCGGATTATCGCTCATGTCTGGCGTTTGTAACTTGTCACCAATCATGGTCAACAGTTCCTTTTCGTTATGAGCGATTTCGCCCGGCAGGTCCCGTTCGTAGTCCAGGTAGAAGCCCCGGAGTTCGTCCTTGTACATGTGGTAATCGTACGGGTAGAACAGAATGGGCCGCTTGAGGTAGGCGTAATCGAAGAAGACGGACGAGTAGTCGGTGATCAGCATGTCACTGATCAAGTAGAGGTCCGAGATGCTCGGGTGGTTCGACATGTCATACACGAAGTCCTCGTACCCGCTAATGTCTAAGGCGTTAGAGATCAGGTAATGCATCCGCAAGACCAAGACGGCGTTGTCACCGTACTTTTGCTTGAAATCATCCAGTGAGAACGGCAATTCGAAGGTGTACTTCCCCTTCTCGGCGAACTGGTTGTCCCGGTAAGTCGGGGCGTATAACACGACCTTCTTATCCAACGGGATGCCCATCTGGGTCTTTAAGGCCACGATATCCTCCGCACTACTGTTGATGAGTTCATCGTTACGCGGATAACCGACCTTTAAGATCTGATTATTAAACCCAAAGGCCGACCGGAAAATCTGCGTAGAATAGTCGTTGGGGGACACCAAGGCGTCCCAGCGGTTGGCTTCCCGCACAAAGTTAGCGTGATACTTGGTGGTCGTGGTCCCCGGCATCGACACATTTTCGATATCCAGCCCCAACTTCTTCAACGGCGTCCCGTGCCAGGTCTGGATGTAGGTCACATAGTTGGGCTTCTTGACCCAGGCTGGGAAACGCGCGTTACTGATCCAGAAGGTGGCCTTCTCCAGCGTTCGCACCCATTTGGCCGTCCGCCGAATCACGAACGGAATCCCGTTTTGCTTACAGAACTTCTTCTGACTCCGGTCGATCGACCAGATAAACCGAAAGCCTGGGTAAAGTTGCGTAAATAACTGATAGATTGCATACGGTGAGTCGCTAACCTGCCGACCCCCGAAGCTTTCAAAGATTAAGGTTGGTTGCTCGTAAGCCCGGTGGCCGCGCTTAAACAGGCGCCGCATGTACATCAGGTTAACCTTCTCCATCAGAACACTCAGTAAGTGGGTGGCCCCGCTGACCTTATTAGGCAGGTGGCCCAACCGTTCAGGTAACGACGGTGCCGCCATTTCACGAATCAAAATACCGTTGTTAAACCGCTTTTCAATCACGACCAGGCGGTGATGACCGGTAACCGCCTGCGTGACCTGTCCAGCCAACGACTTGCCCAAGATAACGCGTTGTTCCAGCTCCTGGCCGTCAACCGTGGAACGCATAAACAGCTCTTGCTTGCTGTTCGACGCGAGATCACTCAACGGAATTGTGCCGCTAAACAACCCGTGTAACCCCATCTTGGTGATGGGCCATTCGGCTGTCCCCTGGTCTTGGCCGTTTTTCAAGACCAACCGCTGATTTTCAATCTTGCGATTATTGATGCGGTTGGGACCGGTGATCTGCAATTGATCGTTCTGCAGGTTAATCGCACTGATGGCAAATTCATCTTCGGGTTGGTTCGTGTGCAGGTTAAATAGCGCCATCCCGTTGGCATCACTATTCAACTGATAAAAGCTGGTCAGCGATAACTGGTGCCGGTCGCTCAGGTATTCACTTTCAACCTGAATCAGCCCCCGCGTGTCTTGCTGCTGAAGGTTAAGGTACAGTTCCCAGCTAAAATCGCTTTGGGTGCTGCCCGGAACCTTCAGGTCGCTGGCGTTAAGCCGTACCCGTACCACCCCGGCACTGATGACCTTGGTGATGGGTAAGGTCAACGACACTTGGGTCTGCTTCTCCAGGAAAGTGACCACTAAGTCGTCAAACGGTTCCGGCACGTCGATCAGTTCGAGTTCGAGTTCCTGTAGTTTCTTTTTATGATGTAATCCAGATAAAATCGCACGCACGATGGAATAACTCCTTAGTAATTAAAGATTAACTGGTGAGGCATCTGTGGGGACAACACGGCATTAACCGCCAAATCAACGTAGAGTTGCGTCTGGGGGGTCATTAACCGGTCTAGGACCGTCTGGTAAAAACTAAAGACGTCGTTAAACCGCCGATAGGTCGCGTACACCAGCACGCTGTAATAGGTCTCCGTGGTGGCAATCATCTCGGTGTGATCGACACTCTGGGCTAGCGTCCGGTCGCGTTTACGCTTCGACATGTTGTTCAGCGCAGCAACTTCCTTGGCACTGCTGAATTCCGTAGCAATCATCGCCGAATCGGCCCCGAGGTTGTAGACGTGTTCCACGGCGCGTTGGTGCCGGGTCAACCGAAGCACGGCTGCTCCCTGGGCGTTGAGCACGTAGCTGGTTTGCGCCACCCCGTTGGCCAATTGCGCCACCCCGACGACTTGTCCGTGTAGGTCGTAGGTGTCCACCTGTACCAATTGGTCGTCGTGATATTGCCGCAAAACCATCGGCGTGTTATCGTCCAACTGGTGTAGCTCAGCTGCTAAATGTCCGTGGTCCAAATACCGCCGAATCTGCCCCTGCTGATCGGCAAAGACCCGTTCGTCGTAAGCCGTTAGATCAGGCAGATGCCGGTCTTCAGCGCTCAACGCTAAGCCGGTCTCCTGGGCGTAAAGCTCCGCAATCGTGATGATGCGCACGCGACTGACCCGTTCGTCGTCGCGCGCCAAGCGTTCGATAAACTGGCGCACTTCCCAGGTGGCATCGAAGTCCACTAGGGCCACCAATAATTTAATGGTGACGTTTTGTTGTAAGGCCGCCGCCAACTGCTTGGTGAAGTTGGGTTTATGTAGGCCATCGAGTGACGTCACTAAAAAGATAATTTGCTGCACTGTCGTTCCCTCCGTTTACGCTGGCCACTATGAAAAAATCCCTAGTCAGCGACTAAGGATTTCTGGGCCATCGACTAATCTTCTTCCTTCCAGGCTTCGTCGTCCGCTAAGCCCAAGTCGTGCTTGATCTTAGTGGTTGAGATGCCTTCGGTCCGTGGCAGGTAGATGACTTCACAGTAGTCCTTCAAGAAGTCGAACTTTCCCTTCCAGTCGTCACCCATCACAAAAATATCGATGTCGTTGTCTTGAACGTCACGAATCTTCTGGTCCCAACCCTTTTCGGGAATGACCCGGTCAACGTAACGGATAGCTTCGAGAATATATTTCCGGTCTTCATAAGACGTGTAAGCGCGCTTACCCTTTTCGGCATTGAATTCGTCGGAAGATAAGCACACGGTTAAGTCATCGCCCAAGGCCTTGGCACGCTTCAATAGCCGAATGTGCCCCTTGTGGAGCAAGTCAAACGTTCCGTACGTAATTACTTTTTTCATGTAGAATCTCCTACTTATCTGGTAATTTCCCGACAGCCGTCGGGGGCATAATAAAAATCCAATAACAAAGTAAATAGTAGCATATTCAGCGGTGACGTCAACTTCTAACCGTAAACGTTAGTTATTTCTTGAGATTTTCTTGGGTTGACGCCGGGTGTTCCAACTGCCAAATGCTGTACAAGTATTGCACCACGGTCTTGACCACCGCATATAACGGGATAGCGAGAATCATCCCCAGTAACCCGGCAATGTTTCCCGCCGCCAGCAGGATAATGATGATGGTCAACGGATGAATCTGCAACGTCCGACCAATAATGTTGGGATACACCAAATTACCGTCAATCTGTTGCACGACCACGACCACAATGATCACGTATAGCACCACGTTGGTACTGATGGTAAAGGCCACGATCAGTGCGGGTAAGATCCCGAGGTAGGGACCAATGTAGGGAATCAGGTTACACAATCCCGCAAATACGCCTAACAATAGCGCGTATTTCTCACCAATCAGCATGTACCCCAACGCCGTAAAGGTACCGACAAACAAACACTCCAAGATCTGACCGCCAATGTAACGGGCGATCGTCGCGTTCATCCGGCTCAGCAATTCCATGGTCTGATCGGCGTGCTTTTCCGGTAAGAGCTTGCGGATGGCCGGCAACAATTTCTCGCCGTCCTTTAACATGTAGAACAACATCACCGGCACCGTCACGGCGGTCACGGTCACCGACGTCACGGTGCCCACCACGGTCCCAATGCCCGAGGTAATGCCACTCATAACACTCTCCGCGTATTTGGCCAGCGAGTTTTGCAGTTGCGTCAGGTACTTGGAAAAATCGATCTGTTGCAACCACGGATGATGAGCGGCCTGCTTTAAGACCGCCTCACTGGACCGCGCAAAGTCGGGAATGTTGCCCACCAGATTGGTAATCTGCGAGACTAACCGCGGCACCACCCAGGCCGCACCGTACCCAATCACGGCAATTAAGCCCAGAAAGACGAGCGCCACCGCAGCGGTGCGGTTAAAATGCAGTCGTTTCCAGTGCACCCGCTCCAAGAGCTTCACGATGGGGTTCAACAGATAAAAAAGAATTCCCGACAACAGTAACGGGGTAAAAATCACCGACAGAAAAATCCCAATCGGTGAGAACAGAAAACTAATCTGGGTACACACCCAAATCAACGTGGCGACAATCAATAGTTCCACCGACCAAAAGAGCAGTCGTGAATTAGCCAACCATTTCAACAGCATGCCTCCTAACCGTTCTGGGGGGAACGATGCGTCCAACCCGCTTAGATCCATTTTACCAATTTTTAACGCAAAAGACCGCCCATCTGTCGAAAAAAGGAGCGCATCCCCCAAAAGGATGCGCTCCGATGGTCCGGAAGACAACTCACAACAATCCGTCACCGCCACCCCTAATGGGATCGCCGCAGCAATTCTTGATAACGTTGATACCATAAATCAACGTAGGCCTGAGAAAAGGGGCCCTTATGGTGATTGATCCAATCGACCAGCGTTAAAACGTTGGCCTTTAAGATCCGATCAGTCTCCTCGCCGTAATGCCAGCGCTGACTGAAAGCCTCGTATTCATCAACGTCGAGTAACCGTTTCTCGCCGTCGGGAAAGACCTTCACGTCCAAGTCATAATCAATATACTTCAGCGCTTCTTTATCCAGCACGTAGGGGGATGCCAAGTTGCAGTAATACGACACCCCGTTGTCCCGAATCATCGCGACGATATTGAACCAGTAATGCTTGTGAAAATAAACGATAGCGGGTTCTCGAGTCACCCACCGCCGCCCGTCGTCTTCAGTGACCAGAGTGTGATCATTGACGCCAATCAGGGCGTTTTCGCTTGTTTTGAGTACCATGGTATCGCGCCAAGTTCGATGCAAACTTCCATCATGCTTGTAGCTTTTGATCGTAATGAAGTCGCCTTCCTTAGGTCCTCTAGCTTCGCGCGTCATGTCTATAACCCTACTTTCTAAGTAACGGGTAATTATAAAAAAATTCACTCAATATTATACCAGATTCGCCTTTATTAATGAACACCTTTGGCCAATTGGAACCTGAAAGTTCTTGGGTTTTCGCTAACAGCGGGGTAAACTGAACTTAAAAATAGTGTACCCGTGGTCACCCCCAACGTGACCACGGGACGTTAGGAGTGACCCGTCATGTCCCAATTACCATTAAGCGCCTACGAACCCCTGATTCCCCAAGTCGCCGACCTGTTAGCCGCCGATACCGATCTGCAAGCCTTTTTTAATGCCTTAACGCCCGGGTACCAACGCGAATGGGCCCGGTTTATCTTCGGGGTCAAGGCCCAAGCAACCCAACAACGCCATCTGGCCGTAATGCGCACGGTTTTTCGGGCCGGTTACAAGTCTAAGCGGGCCTACGACAGTCGGCCCAAGGAAGATTAGTGACTAGAATTCAACGGCATTGGTAGCCAACGTCCATTGGGGGACTCGCTAGTCGCGGCTGGCCCCCATGATCAGCTAAAAATACGCCACCGGCAGCTCACCGGTGGCGTATTTAAGCATTCAAGGTTAGGCTATTTTCCTAGCTCCCCCGCTTCCAGCAGATTCCAAATCTGAATGGCTGGCGTTTGGGCTAATTGATTGACCCGGTAATAGTTAGTCAACAAGACCACGCCGTCTTGGCCGTCCTTACTCAATAACGCCGTGGCTTCGTGACCATAAGCTAACCCGTGAACCCGAATGTAGCCCGGTTGGATGTAATCGCCACCCCCGTAAGTCGAAGCGGAACCCGGGGTCAACAACGTGTTGACGTCGGCTTGCGGATAGAGTTTTCCTTGCAGCATCTCCCGTTCCCCCACGTAGAGGTCGCGTGCCGACATGTAGACCTGTCCGGTCCCGTATTGGTAATACATCGACGCCCGCGATTCGGGGAACTTATTCTGATAATTCGGCACTACGTCGTTCGGGTCTTCATTCTGATACCCCTGGGCGTAATCGCGCTGCCGGTTCATGTTAAAGACAAACCCCGTGTGGGTCAACCCAAACGCCTGCGTAATGTTTTGGGTAAAGTACCGCTGGTAACTTTGCCCACTCACCTTTTGGATGATGCCGGCGAGTAACATATAGTTTACCGGCGCATAGTTCCACTGCCCAATCTTCGCCGGATTACTAATGACATTTTTGAGAATAAACTTGATCATCCCGTTTTCGGAATGGAGCTTATCCGGAAAGGCCTCCAACGTTAACCCACTCTTCATATCCAGCATATCGCGCAAAGTAATCTGCTGGGCGCCGTTAATCTGTGGGTAATACTTTGCCAGATTATCGGTCAACGCCAGTTTCTTTTCCGCAGCTAACTTCATGATCAACCCGGCGGTAAAGGACTTCTGCACGGACGCTAACTGGTACTCCGTGTTAACACCATTCTTGCGTTGTAGCGCGTAATTGGCGTACCCGAACCCCTTTTCGTATAACGGCTTACCCTGACGAACCACCAAGGCCGTCCCCACGAACCGGTTGGCCCGTAAAATGGCGTCAATCTTCCGGCTAGCTGCGGTATTCTTGGGTGCGGCCGGCTGCTTTTTCTTCGGTGCGACCTTCTTAGGCTTGGGCTTAACCGGCTTAACGGAACTACTCTGAACAGCCGCTGGTTTGGTTTCCGCCTGTGACTGATTCTGGTTATTCAACCAGAAAATCAGACCAGCCCCTAACCCAATCACTAGTGCCGTTGCCAACGCAAAAATCCCCATTTTTGCTTTCATTTCAGACTCCCCCTGTCTTACGTGTTACCTAGTCATCATCGGCCGCGGCTAACCCCACTAGCCAATGGTCGATTTCATCCAAGCCAAACCCCTTACGGTACAGGGCCTGCTTAGTCTTATACTTCCGTTCGTTGGCCGCTAGCGTGCGGTACTTGTGCCACAACTTCTCACCCTGCTTGGCCAGCAAAGCGGCCTGTTCATCAACGTCGGGTTGTAGATCAAGCGTCGCTAGCATCGCCGTAATCTCATCGCCCGCAAACCCGCGGGTCATCAATCCCTGACGGATCTTCTGCTCCTGGGTGTGGAAGGCCTGTCGACGGTACCGCTTCGCTAGCTTCTGCGCCACGGCCGTCCCCACGGTCTGACGCGCTGCCGGCGTGTAGAGCTTCAACGCCTCATCGATGGGGTGTTCGAGTACCCCTTTTTGTCGCAAATGCTGCCGAATCACACGCGGCCCCTTGTCGCTGGTCCGCATCATGGTCCGCACGTAGCTGGCGGCATAGTGCGCATCATCGACGAGGCTCAAATCTTCCAAGCGATCGAGGGTCTCGTCAATAACCTCCGGTGGGATCTCTAGTCCGGCCAGCTTGGTCCGCACTTCCTTGGCGGTCCGTAGTTGCTGTGAAAGATAATCCAATGCCCGGTTATAGGCTTTAGCGACGTCATCGGCGGCGCTAAGTTGGGCGGCCAATTGCTGATCGATTTCCATCCCCTTGAACAGGCGAAAATCAATTAGGACGCTTTCACTGACCGGGAACGCGTAGTGGCCATCCACGTACACGTTATACCGGCCGGCCCGTTTCTGAGCTTGAATCATGGTAATTATGGCCAAAATAAGTCACTCCTTGTTGAGACTGACTTAGAACCCCACTCTAACGAGGTCTGGTTCTAAGGGTTATTTTAACAGGTCTGCCGTCAACCTCGGTGGCAGAACCCAACATTAGTTAATCGATTAGCTTTTCATCACGCACACGTTGATTGGGCTTAATGCTGCCTAGCCGCGTTCCCTGGGACCTGCTATAATTAAGGGCAATTAAGCCCCCCGTGCGGCACCGTTAACCGGGGCCACACGAATAGGTAAGTCGAAGGAGAATCATTATGCTTACAGCACAAGTAGTCTTTGCCACCATCACCGGCAACAACGAAGACATTGCCGATATCGTTACCGAAAAACTCGAAGAACTCGGCTGTCAGGTGACCGAAACCGAAATTTCACAGACCGATGCCACCGATCTACAAGCCGCCGACATCTGCGTGGTCTGCCCGTACACCTATGATCAAGGGGCCTTACCCGACGAAGGGCTCGACTTCTATGAGGACCTGCAAGCACTCGACCTGACGGGCAAGGTTTACGGCGTGGCCGGGTCCGGCGACACCTTCTACGGCGACGACTACAACGTTTCCGTCGACAAGTTTGCCGCAGCCTTCCAACAGGCTCACGCCACGGCCGGCGCCCCGGACGTCAAGATCAACTTGTCGCCCGATCAGGCTGACGTTCAACGCTTGGACGCCTTTGCCCAACAACTGGTCACCAGTTGTCAGAAGCATTAGATTGCCATGTGCGGGGAATCTCCCCTGAAAATGGTTCGTTTAAAATAGAGAAGCTGGCCTGTAGGGGCTAGCTTCTCTATTTTAAGTCACGGGGTGGTCACTCGTCACGCTATGTGACCACCCACACGCAAATTTAAAAATCGCTACTCTTTCTTAGCATTTCGCCGGCGCAAGAGCTGGCGTAACTGGGCCTGTTCCTCCGCCGGGCCAGCCACGAGCTCCTGAATCGAAGCGTTCACGACCGCCCCAAACATCAGAATCATTCCGGTAAAATCCAACCAGAACATTAGGACGATGAAGGTCCCAATCGTTTTATAGCTATCAATGTTGTGCATAAAGTACTTCAGATATAACGAGAACGCCTGCGATAAAAGCAGCCAGCCCATCGCCGCAATCAACGCCCCTGGCCACACAAATCGCCACTTCAACCGGGCGTTCGGGACGAAGAAAAAGAGGATCAACAGGATAAAGAACGTGACCACGAAGGTGACCGGCCACCGAACCGCGTTGACGTAGGTCAGAATCTGCGTCGGCAGGTGTAGCAGGGGCGTCAACTGTTCGAGAATAATCTGGCTAAAACTAAAAACCAGCATCAACCCAAACATCAACGCAATCAACACGACCATCCAGAAGAAGGCCCCCACCCGGTTGACCAACGCGTTCTGGTGCTCGGCGACTCCGTAGGCCCGGTTCACGGTTCGCTGAAAGGCCGCAACTGCGCGGGAAGACGACCACAGGGCCACGACGACCCCGATGGACAGGACCCCCCCGCTGCGTCGATTCAGAAAGGAATGGATGATGGGGCCCAACATATCGTAGATGCTTTCGGGCACGATGGGTTCGATCCCGTTCAGTACCGTTTGCGTGTCAATGTGAAGGTACGGTAAGAGACTGGCCAAGACCAGCAATGCCGGAAATAACGATAATAAGAGATAGTACGCCAACACCACCGCCGAGTCGGAGACGTTAGCCATCTGGTAGTGCCGCGTGATGGTCGTAATCACCATGCGCGTGCGCGTGTAAAATTTTTGCCAGCGACTCACGGCCGGTCGACCCCCTTTAAAATGACCCGTAGTCCTCGGCGAATTTCAGGGTCCCAATCATTTTTTCGAGTGTGCGGCGACTGAACCGCACCCGCTTAGCCTGCCGGAAGGTTTCGATAAAGGTGGCTAAGTCATGGTAGTTGGCCACCGCCGTACAGTTATAGGCGTCGTGGGGATTTAACTTGGTCTTATTGCCGACGACCAGCGAGTTGCTGTGGTCGTACCGGTCATAATAGTTGTAATAGACTAGGGGCTTCACAAAGTCGATGATCCGGTCACTCTTATTTTCCAGTTGTTTGTGCATGGTAATTTCACTGTTGATGTAGCGCACCAGGAGTTTCGACGACAGTTCCGCCTGCGTGGCCGGGTTACCGATCCCCGTATGCAGCGTCACCGTGCGCTTCTCCCGCCCGTCTTGTTCCAGGCTCAACGTGTACCCCTGCGTCAACGATTCGTTTTCTTCGGAGAGGTTCGGTAAAAAGAACCGGTCCAGCTGGTTGGTGAGTGCCTTGGTGGTGTCCTTTTCCTTGTGCCGTAGATTGACCGCGGAAAATTCGTTCAAACTCGACGAGAAGATTTCATCGGATAAATCGTGAAAGATCATCCCCCGCCAGTATTTACTTTCTACGTTAATGACGCCAAACGAGGTCACCAGTAAATTATCGATTTGCATCACCCGCCAAGAATCCCCGTCGTTCATTTCTTGGGTGACCGGATTCTTGACCTTGTTAGCGAAGTGCACGTTCCGTAAGATCTTATAGTCAAACCGTTCGTGGTGCTTGCCCGCTTCATGATGAATATGCCGCATGATTTCGGACAACTGTTCGGTCGTCTTAATTTCCGCGCGGTCATACGCTGTTTCAGCCATTACGCTTTGCCTCCATTGATTTTTTCTTCAATTGCGGCCAAAATTTGTTCCGACGCGTGGCCGTCACCATACGGATTCTTGGCTTGGGCCATGGCCTGATAAGCCGTGGTATCGTTTAAGAGCGTTTCCATGGCCGTGGTGACCTTTTGCGGGTCGGTCCCGACCAACTTCAGGGTCCCACTGGTAACGCCCTCAGGCCGCTCCGTGGTGTCTCGTAGGACCAGTACTGGTTTATTCAGGGACGGGGCCTCTTCTTGAACCCCGCCCGAGTCGGTCATGATAAAGTAGCTCCGGGCCGCTAGGTTGTGAAAGTCGACCACGTCTAGCGGATCAATCAGGTGAATGCGGTCCATGCCGTCTAATTCGGCGTGGGCGACCTTTTGCACTGCCGGACTTAAGTGGACCGGATAGATGACCTCCACGTCGGGATGGGCTTCAACCACCTGTCGGATGGCGTGGAGCACCACGTGCATGGGTTGTCCCTGGTTCTCCCGCCGGTGCATGGTCAGTAAAATCAACCGGTGACCGGTTTGAACCTGGTCTAGTACGGCGTGGTGATAGTTGGCATCAACGGTCTGCTTAAGCGCGTCGATGGCGGTGTTACCCGTCACATAGATCTGATCATCCGGATGGGCCTGCTTCAACAGGTTCTGCCGGGACAGGTCGGTTGGCGCGAAGTACAGGTCGCTTAAGATGTCGGTTAACTGCCGGTTCATCTCTTCGGGATACGGCGAGTACTTGTCCCAGGTACGCAATCCCGCCTCCACGTGCCCCAGTAGGGTCTTGTGGTAAAAGGCACTCACGCTGGCCGCGAAGGTCGTGGTTGTGTCCCCGTGAACCAACACGATGTCGGGCTGCGCTTCGGTCAAAACCTGATCTAGATGTTCCAAGACCCGGGTGGTAATGCCACTGAGCGTCTGGTTTGGTCGCATAATATTTAAGTCATAATCCGGCTGAATGTGAAAAATCTCTAAGACCTGATCAAGCATCTCACGGTGTTGGGCCGTGACCACGGTGATCGGCGTAAATTCTGCTGGCCGTTGCTGCATGGCTAAAATGATCGGGGCCATTTTAATGGCCTCCGGTCGGGTGCCAAAAACGGTCATTACTTTAATCGGTTTCGTCATAATTCCCCTCTACTTTCCGAAGTCTTACGCCTAATTATAGCAGATAACCCTAGCGGCCGGGACCCATCCCCCCGCTAATTTCCGGATTTAAGTTCCGCGGCGCTAGCCCTCAGCAACCTCGTCGTTAACGGAGATTGTCATCATTTGACACGTCCAATCACCGTGGGGGTCAGTCGTGATGACCCGTGACTACCCGCCGGTTTAGTCATGGTAGTTGAGTTTAAAGACATCTAAACATAAAGGAAACGTAATAGCCAACCTCTAAGCTTTGCTGTAAAATTAAGCGTGTTGAGTGAAAGGAATGTCTATACATGAAAACTTTAAGTCTAGTCGTTCCTTGCTATAACGAGGAGGAGTCCATTCCATTATTTTACCGAACCGTTAGCAAGGTGATCGACAAAATGAACACCCCGACCCCCACGGTCACACCCGAATACATCTTCGTGGACGATGGGTCGTCGGATCACACCTTAGCGGAGATGCAGACGCTGCACCAAGCGCACCCGGAAACCGTCCACTACCGGTCGTTTTCCCGGAACTTTGGTAAGGAGTCCGCTTTAGCCGCTGGCCTACAGGCTACGACCGGGGAACTCGTAGCCGTCATGGACGTCGATCTGCAAGATCCACCCGAGCTTTTACCGAAAATGTTTGCGCTAATTGAACACGAGGGTTACGACTGTGTCGGCACCATCCAGAAGGAACGCAAGGGGCAAAGTAAGCTGCGCGCCTTTCTCTCCAGTAGCTTCTATCGGGTCATCAACTGGATTTCCGACGTGCGGATTGAACCCAACGCCAGAGATTACCGGTTAATGACTCGTCAATTCGTGAACACGGTCTTAGATCTGCCCGAATTTAACCGTTTTTCTAAAGGCATCTTCAGCTGGGTCGGCTACAAGACCACCTATCTGACCTACGAGAGTCAACCCCGGGCCGCCGGCAAGTCGCACTGGAGTCTTAGTCAGCTGTTCTCGTATTCGATCGAGGGCATCATCGACTTCTCCAACGCGCCGTTACGACTGGCCACCTGGGTCGGCAGCATCTCCTTTTTCCTGTCGATCATCGGGCTGATCTTCGTCGTGGTGCGCGCCCTAACCGTGGGTGGCTCCGTGGCGGGTTGGCCGTCACTCGTGGTCATCATGTTGTTGATTGGCGGGATTCAGCTGTTCTGCTTAGGTATCCTAGGCCAGTACATCAATAAGATCTACCTGGAAACCAAGCACCGGCCGAAGTACATTGTCCGGGAAGAAAAATAAGTCAAACGTCAAATCGACCAGAATTCCTAATTGGGAATCCTGGTCGATTTTGTATCTGGTACCCGTCACGAAGTTTAGCCGGAGCTACAAAAAAGCGGTCGACTTAGTGCCGACCGCTGACTAACGTTTTGCTTAATGGAAAATGGCGTTCATGATCATGACCATGATAACCCCCACGATGGAGATGACCGTTTCCAACGTGGTCCAAACTTTGAAGGTGTCCTTGACACTCAGGTCAAAGTATTCGGAGAACATCCAGAAACCGGCATCGTTCACGTGAGAAGCCGCCAATGACCCGGCCCCAATGGCCAAGGCAATCATGACAGGATCGGCCCCTAACGAATGCATTAAAGGCGTGATCAATCCGGAAGCCGTCATCCCGGCAACCGTTGCGGACCCCAGAGAAACCCGCAAGATGACCGTGATAAACCAGGCCAAGATGATTGGGGAGAATGACGAGTTAACCATCAATTGTTGGACGGCCTTCCCGACCCCACCATCAATCAAGACTTGCTTAAAGGCGGAACCCCCGGCGATGACCATCAGTAACATGGCAATCGACTTCACGGCACTTTCGATGGTCCCACTGATTTCCTTCATGGTCCGTTGACGGTGTAAGCCCATGGACCAGATGGCAAAGAGTAAGGCAATCACCATGGCGATGACGGGATTCCCCAGCATCGTCACGACGGCATCAAGACCGTGCGGATTCTTCGGCGCCTGACCACCGTTGACCACCATTTGGTAAATCGTAGCCAAGGCCATAAAGATCACTGGGAACAAAGAAGTCAACACGGAAATCCCAAACCCTGGGGTTTCCTTCAAGTCGAATTCCTTCACTTCACCAAAGGCGGGCAAGGACTTCTTAACCACGAAGAGTTCCGGACTAAACCGCCGAATAACCCGCGTCCAAAGCGGACCGGCGACGATCACACACGGAATCGCCACGATAATCCCGATTAACAGGACTTCCCCAATGTTGGCACCCAACGCCGTGGCAACGGCCGTTGGTGCGGGTTGTGGCGGTAAGAAGCCTTGGGTCGCGGACAACGCGGCCGCCATCGATATCCCGAGGTACAGGAACGGTACGTCGGCTTCCAGTGCTACGGCGAACACGATTGGCGTAACCAGGACTAACCCCACTTCAAACAGCAGAGAAATCCCAATCAGGAAGGAGGCAATCACGATGGCAACCTGTAACCGCTTCTTCCCAAAGATATTAATCAACGTCCGGGCAATCCGGTAAGATCCCCCGGCATCTGATACCAGTCGTCCAATCATGGCGCCGAACCCAAAGACGATAATTAGCTCGCCCATTGAGCTCCCAATCCCGTTTTTAATGGAATCGGCAATGTCGGCGGGGTTCATCCCCAAACCTAACGCAACCAAGATGGAGGTGGCAATCAGTGACACAAAAGTATTCAGCTTTACTTTGATGATCAAGAACAGTAGGAGCAAAATACCTAACAACAAAATCACGAACTGCATATTTTTCTCTCTTTTCCTATGCCCGATTCTGACGAATTAAATAAAAGTGCTAATTCAATCACTACGCATAGGACCCATTGTATGAAACTTTTTTTCGACATGCAAGCGTTTAACTGAATATAATTTTCAATTTTATTATGAAAAGGCCGTGAAAACGTTACCGCACAATCGGAAACCGGAGAATATTTTGCCATGTAGGCCGCCTGACTCCCGAAATATTTCCGGACACCGCTCTTGGATAGCGACCCAATCACTAAGATGTCGGGCTTAACTTCGGGGATGATGGTCTTCACCATGGTTTCACCGGGGTCGCCCTCGCCGATAATTAACTTAACCTTCTTGACGCCCACCCGTTCGGCCAAATTTTGGTACTGCTCCAAGTGCTTGACCAGTTCGGCCCGTTGCCCGTGGACGTAATCCTTACTGAGGGCCTGATAAATGTTCATGTTATCCGATTCCATGATCGAGCAAATCACCAGTTCGGCCTCGTCATACTTGGCCCGGTTCATGGCGTAACGAAAGGCTAGTTGGGCATCGGGAGAATCATCGACCCCCACTAAAATACGCTTAAACTTCTTCGGATTCATCGATTCCATCTTATCCATCTCTAACGACCTCCTCATACTCTTTGAATACCCTTTTTATTATACTAGGAATCGGTCCGAAAAGTGGCCGGAATTTAAATCCCACCAGATTGAACAGCACTTATCCGTCATCACCAACGGTCCGCCGCTCCTTGGTGAACACCCTTTTCTTCAAAATAATCCGCTCGCCTCAATTATTTCCGTGCTATACTAGATCCCACGTTAATTCACAAAGGAGGCCTAGCCGATGTTCTTAGCCCCATTATTCGAATGTGATGTGCCCATGTTCCGCTAATCAGCGGAGCATTGCCGCCGCTGATTTTTAACCTTTAAAAAAATTTAGCGGAGGAGCATATCATGCAATTAAAATCAATTTTTGGCGCGTTGTGTTTAAGTTTTGCGGCCTGTATCTGGGGCGGGATGTTCGTCGTCGTCAAGACCATCGTGGGGGAAATTCCCCCGATCCAACTGGTTTGGCTTCGTTACCTGATTGCCGTTGTCGTCTTGGGCCTGATTGCCTGGCAGCAGCATCTCACCTGGCACTGGGATTGGCCTAATCTAAGACTCATGATCCTCGCCGGACTCGTGGGCGATACGCTGTCCATCGTTCTGCAGGAAACGGGCACTTGGTTGGCTTCGGCTCAGTTAGGCGCAGTCATCACCACCGCCACGCCGACCGCCATGGTACTTTTCGGCTGGCCCCTGCTACACCGACGGCCCCACCGCAGTCATTGGGTGAGTCTGGCCCTCGCAACTAGTGGTGTCATTGCCATCGTGGGCGTCCAGGTGACCGGCCGACATGTCGGTTTAGGCGCTGGGTGCCTGTTACTAGCGGGACTCACTTGGGCCCTGATGTCCGTGCTGATTCAATTAATTGATCAGCGGTACAGTCCCTTACAGGTGACCCTTCTGGCAGCGCTGGTGGCGGTCATTTGCCTGACACCCGTAGTGATCTGGCAAGCCCCCATACTGACGCACATCGCGTGGACCAGGCTGCACGTCTGGGGGGAGTCTCCTGTATCTGGGAGCCGTCTCGACCGCACTGGCCTTCTTACTCTGGAATCTGGGGTTACGACTTCTGCACAGCCGCTTATCCGGTTTGTTTTTCCTGTGGCAACCCGTGGTGGGCGCTTTACTGGGCTGGTGGCTATTAGGCGAGCCCCTTTCGTTAGGCTTCGTCATCGGATTTTTGTTAATTCTCGCCAGTACCTGGGTGGCGAGCCGGTTTGACTAATCACTGACAAATAGAAAAAAGAACGCCTCCTACACGGGGCGTTCTTTTTTGTGAATTCATTTACTTAAACGGGTGACTAGGTGTTTACCCACCTGGGCTAGCGCCGGGTATTGCCGGTTGGCGTGGCCGCTTTGACTCATGGCCACCACGATAATTCGTCGGCCGTGAGTTTTGAAGTAGGCGGCATCGTTTTGGACACCCAGATCGGGATACTCTCCCGTCTTATTGAAAACCGTGGCGTGGGTGACCAGTCGGGGTAACTTGCTGTGATTGCGACAATGGCGCATCAACGTCAACATGCGTTTATCCTGCTTGGTTCCCAGTAAGCGGTGCTGGGCCAATAACGTTAAAAATCGAGTCAAGTCCCGCACCGACGTCCAGTTATCGTGGCCCCGGTGCAACGCTCGGGTATCCATTAGGTGTCGGCCCAGAGTCGTTTGGGTAAATCGGTGTTGGCGAATCACCCGATTTACGGCGGCTAAGCCCCCCGCCTGGGCAATCAATTGGTTGGCCGCAACGTTGTCCGAATTATAAATCATTCGCTTCAACCGGGCTTTCGTGGTCGCCGTTAGCTTAAGCTGGTGCCGTTGCACTCGTTGAAAAATACTGAGCATAATGTACAATTTGATGGTGCTGGCCGCCCGCTGTCGCTTCACGGCATGGTTGCCCACGGTCACGTTGACCGGCTGGGCGCCTAAGCGGGTGACCTGAACGGACCAACGCCCACCAACGTGGCGCATATCGTGCTTGACCTGGCGGCGAATCGTGGCGGAACTCGGCGTTGCCTGAGCGTGAATCGGTACCGATCTCCCGAAGGTCAGTCCCAGGCCGACGCCCAATAACAGGCCCCCCAGCAGAAGCCACGACCGTTTGCTTAAGTTAATCATCATACCTCCCTCACCCCGTGGTTTACGGTTTCAGCCACACCGGATTTTATTTTTAATACAAGAATCTTCCTATTAAATAAGTAATTTTAGTTAACTTACACTGATAACGGTCAAATTATCTGACCAATCCATCACCTAATCAGGCGACCGACTAACTTAATGACTAACCTAAAAGTCGGGCCAACCGCCTGGGGTGAAGTACCGCTACGCCACCACTATTTCGACCGGTGCCGCATAATTTGGAAAAAGTCCACAACGAGTGTGACGTAATAGAACAGTGCTGCCAGGACACTCAAGACCACAAAGATATCTTGGATGATACCGACGATGCCAGCGGCATGGTTTTGCGCATTGGTGTACCAAAAATACCCCGCTAAGACGGTCCAAAAGATCCCCCGAATAAAGCGTTTCAATTGCGTTCCCACCTTACCAACCCTCCCTTACAGTCGTTTCGGTTTACGATTCCCCTTTTAGGGGATTAAAAGATAAGTTCATTATACGTCATTGTCGCCCAAATAGGGACCTGTCTTGCAAATGATGCCCGGTCACAGGACCGGATCACTTGCTGGTCGGCGCCAAACTCGCTAACAGATCCGCTTCGACGGCGGCAACCGGCATCGGCTTACCCGTCCAGAACTGAAAGGCGAGGGCCCCCTGGCCAATCAACATGCCTAAGCCGTTGTGGGTGGTGCATCCTGCCTCTCGAGCCCGGGCCAAAAAGGCGGTTTCGAGGGGGTGGTAAATCACATCATAAACCACCTGACCGGGATGCAGGACCGCGAGAACGTCGGTGGGAACCGGTAAACCAGCCGTGGTCATGCCCACGCTGGTGGCGTTGATGACCAAGTCGGCCTGCGCCACCAGGTCGTGCATGGTCGTAACGTCCTCGTACGGATGAAGTTGCAACGGTGTGGCCCCGGTAGGCGCAAGGTCGGCTACCCAGTTAGCCACACTAGCATAACTCGGCGTTTGCCGTTTAAACACGTCCACGCGCGCCAGTTGGTAATCCAACGCCGCGGCGATGATGGCCTTACCCGCCCCACCGGCGCCTAAAATGACCACCCGTTGCCCCCGCAAATCGAACTCACGGGATTGAAGGCTCTGAAATAACCCGGCACCATCGGTACTGTCCCCAATCAACCGGCCCTGATCGTTCTTAATGGTGTTTACGGCGTTAATTCGTTGGGCCCGGGGAGTCAAGTCGTCTAATAATGGAATAACCGTTTGCTTGAACGGCATCGATAGGTTAACCCCCGCGATCCCCAGACTGCGCATGCCACCAATGGCCGCCGCTAAGTCACCGGGGGCCACGTCAAAGGCTAAGTATCGGGCGTTAATGTTCCAGTGGTCGAAGCTTAGGTTGTGCATTCGCGGCGAGCGGCTATGGTGAGCCGGGTGCGCGAGTAGTCCATATAATTGAGTCTTACCATCTATCATTAAAATCATCCTCCTAAAATTCCCTAACTTCCCAGTTGATTTCCCCGCAAGTGACGCAAAAAGCGCCCACAGACTGAACTGTGAACGCTGCGGTCACGAAAAAATGGCACCCACAACGTCGGCCGGTTTCCCCCACGTCCCCCTTGATGAGTCACGTCATATTTAGGCTCGTACCATTAGGATCTACTTAAAAAATTAATTATTATTTAATGATATTGAGTTTACGAGTCTGGCCGGACCTTGTCAATTGGTTTTTAATGAGTAATGGTCCTCACAAAATGCAGCGGGGGCAACCAGGGCCCGTCGACCGCCCCCAGCTAACGGGCACCTGGCCCCCAGGTAAGGGTTACAGGCCAAGGTTTCGGCTTAACGCGCAAAAAGCTTCCTAACCCCATGTTGACGGTTAGGAAGCTTTTAATTGACTGACCCCACCCGGACTCGAACCGGGATCATTCGCTTAGGAGGCGAGTGCCCTATCCAGTTGTGCTATGGGGCCAAAATCACAATCCGTGATTAATTCTGACACGGATTGCGTGAATTGTAAAGCAAACTTTAGGCTTGGTCGTGCTGTGCGTCGCGATCGCGCCACTTTTTCCGCATGCCTTTGTTCTTGTTGTGGCGATTCTTGTGTTTCTTCTTAGACTTCTTCGAGACCGGTGCCGCAACGGCCGGTACCGAAGCCTTCGTCGTAGTCGCGGGTACCCGTTTTCCCGCCTTCACGGCTGGTGTCAGGTGTTCGTGGGCTGGCTGCGTCGCCACGGTACCGTCTGGACGCGTCGCCGGCCGACTTTCCGCGCGCACAGCGGGGGTCGTTGGTCGTTCCGTGGTCAGTTGCTTACCTTGGAAGTATAGCGGGACTAACTGATAGTCCGTGTCCCGGAGCAGCTTCTTCAAGTCACGTAAATCATGGTCGTCGCCCAAGCTGATCACCTGACCAGGTTCTCCCATCCGACCGGTCCGTCCCGCACGGTGGACGTACTCGTTGACCGTGCTAGGTAAATCATAGTTAATAACGGCTGGTAACTTAGCAATGTCCAGCCCCCGAGCCGCCACGTCCGTGGTCAGTAACAGCCGGATCCGTCCCTGGCGAAAGTCCTGAAGGGCCTTCTCTCGCTGGACTTGCCGCAGATCACTGGTGAGACTGGTAGCGGACACATGGTCGTGATAAAACTTGGTGGCCGTGTGCTTCAAAGTGTTGGTTTGTTTAAAAAAGACCAACGCTCTGAAATTAGGTTGAGCCAGCAAGCGTTTTAACATCTGATCGCGTTTCCCCATGCCAACCTGTAACAGCCCGTGGCGAACCACCCCCTGGGTCTGGTCCTGTTGCCGCACGTCGATCCGGGTGACCGCCTGGCCGAACCACTGGGGAAGATCACTTAAAATGGCCGTATCCGTGGCGGAGAAGAAACTTAATTGACCATCGGCCGGTGCGGCTTGGGCCACCGCCCGCACCGTTTCCAAAGTATCGCCGGTCAACAAGTCGTCGGCTTCGTCCACGATAATGTGGGAAATCAGGTGCATCTTTAACTTGTGGTCTTGAATCAGGTTTAAAATCCGTCCGGGGGTCCCGACAATCACCTCAGGTCGCTTCTTCAAGCGTTCCGTTTGGCGTTTCACGTTGGCGCCCCCGGTCAAAGCGGCGACCTTCAAGTCAAGTAGTTTCGCCCAGTCGCGCATCACCCGGCTGGTTTGAATGGCCAACTCCTGTGAGGGCTCCAACACAATTAACTGGATACCGTCACCCGGCAATAGATTGGCTAAGGCTGGTAAGGTAAAGGCCACGGTCTTCCCGGAGCCGGTTGGGGCTAACCCCAACACGTTCTGGTCACTGGTCATGGGACCGTAGACCGCCGCCTGAATGGCGGTCGGTGCGTCATAGCCTAAGGCGTGAAAGTGCGCTTGATACTGTTCTAACATATTTGGTCCTCTTCTTTACTAGTTTTCGTCCGCTGGGAAGTACAGGTTGGCCGAAACCCGCAAGTCGTATAAGACTTGGTTGACCTGTTGGCTCCACCGTAACCACCGCCGGTAATCGGCCGCGTTCTGGGCATCGTCGGGGGCCTGTAAGATCCGCGCAAAGTCGTTGACTTCGGGCAGCATCGGGTTGACTAGCTCCGGTTGGGTCAGGTTCTCTTCTGCCCCATCTTCGTCGTAGGCCTTCACCCGCGTTAACTCACCGGCGCTATCCATCGCCAGGGTTTCCTTTAAGCCGTAAATCTCGGACCACGCGTAGGCGTTACTGGTCTTACCGAAGTTAACGGTCACGTCAAAGTCTCCGTACCGGAGGATGGCAATCCCCTTACCGTCGGCACCGGTGGCCACTAACGTCGGGAAGTACGCCACGTTGGCCGGTTGACCGAATAAGGCCACGGCTAAGTAGATGGGGTAGACCCCTAAATCCTGCAGAGCGCCTCCGGCAAATTCCTTGGTAAAGACGTTTGGCCGTTCACCCGCCAACACGTTATCGTACCGTGAGGAGTACTTCATGTAGGTCAACGTGGCTCCCTGTACCGTTGGCAACGCTGCGACGGCCTTTTCTAGTGCGTGGAAGTTAGGCGTGTGCACGTTCCGTGCGGCTTCTAATAACCGGACGTGAGGGTGCTTGGCCAATTCGGCCATGAGCGCCGTCATTTCACCCTGGTTGCTGACGACCGGCTTTTCGACGATGACCGAAATGTCGTGCCGAATCGCGGCTAAGGCTTGTTGGAAATGCAAGCTATTGGGCGAGGCTAAGTACACCACGTCCAGGTTAGCCTCATCCAGCATGGTATCGTAGTCCGTGTAACTGGCCTGCGCGTGGTTCTTGGTCGCAAACGCCTGCGCGGTATCCGTGTGCCGGGAATAAACTGCGGCGAGGTCGTATTGCTTCGATAAAGCTAACGCCTCAACCAACTGTTGCGTAATCCAATGAGTCCCCACTGTTCCAATTCGAATCATGAGTCATTCCTCCAATGCATCATTTGTTACTTCTTATTCTAACAGTCCCCGTCGCATAGGCATAGCGACGACCTTATATTTTCTTAAAATTGCTGGGGGTTTGGCGTGGCTTCTTTCTTAAAAAATGTTATATTGAAGACAGCTAGTAAATTCAAAGGAGGGATTACCGGTGAAAGGTCGAGAACTTGCGTTATTTGGGATTTCACTTCTGGCCGGACTGACCGGCGGCTTCTCACTGCGTAAAAAGCAACAGGGGCAGCCCCGACAGGCGTCACCGTTATTTTATGCGGGGACCTGGCAGTTCGTGGACCCGCATAATCAGCGGCACCACCGGTTAGAGATCAGCCCAAATCTGGATGTGCATATCGATGGCCGCTCACTGGAAGTCCGGGTCCAAAAACTGGACGATCACCAGCTGACGTTCCAAGATAAATTTGGGTATCACCTGGTCATCCACGCCAACGAACAACAACCCATCTCGTTTTTCGACGAAGCCGACGATTGTACATACACGGTCCATCCTGTCGACGGTCCATCATCGGCTAAATAATCTTGACATCACAACCGTTTAAGTAGCGGCGTTTTTAGTTAACCTAACGTAAAGGCGACCATCATTCCCAATTCAGGAATAATGGTCGCCTTTACGTTAGCTGACAACTTAGACCCGCGGGGCCTACGTTACCAGTCTCAGCTTTAATCTTGATCACTAAACTGGGCCCACTGCTGCTTGGTACCGTTAAAGACCGTAAACCCCACCGCCTGCGATTGACCGTTTTGGCTTAGTTTGCCGTTAGCGTTATACTCGATCAACCGCACCGGTGACCCGTAATGCCCCAGATGCCCATCGGCCATCCATTCATCCTGATTCGGTAAGACCGGCCGAACGAACTGGGTGAGCACCGTTTTATTGGCGTAAATCACCACGCCCTGCTGATAGTCTTTCTCTAGGGCGGTGACCAACGTCTTTAATTTCTGTCCCTGGGTGGCCATCGCCTGATTACTACTGTTATATTGGTCGTAATAGCTCACCGCAATCATGATCGGCAGTGTGCCGCTCTGCTGCCCCACCGTCTGTTCGAAATGGTGAATCTGTCGCCGAGCCGACGACGAAAAACTAAAGGTGTGCATGACCCCCACCTTGACGGCGGCCCCCTGCGCCCGCGAATAATTATTACTAAAATCATTATCGCTGTAGGTGGCGCCCGAGGTGGCCTGGATGTAGACGAACTGATTATGCTTGGCTAATTGCTGAAAATCTAGATAACCGCTGTCCTGGTTGATGGTGACGCCGTGAATCGGATACCGGGCCAGCCGCTCCTGGGTATACTGTTGCCAGGTTTGCCAGCCCCACACACCCAGGCTAATCACCAGCCCACACAGGAGTAGAAATCCCAAACGCCGCCACCGCCGTTGACGCCGGTGCCGCTTTTCATAAATTGGTTGATAATCCCGTCGTCTCACCGTTGTCACCGATCCTCGCGTCACGCTTTTGGACTATTATACCATGACCACCTTAAGGTTCTTCACGGGTTCGTTCAATCACGTCCCGGACGTGCATCAAAACCGGCTGAGTACGCGACGAACTGCGCAAAACCGTCATCATAAATAGGCTGTCTAGAATGGCAATTTGTGAGATTAACGAGTACATCCCCTCGGAGCGGTACTTAATCTCATCGGTCAGCGATAGCAGCGTCACCGTCGCCGCCCGGGCTAACGGCGATCCGCTGTAACTGGTAATGCCGATAATGGGCACGTGGTTGGCTTTTAATTCCTTCACGATCTGAATAGTTTCATAGTTTTTCCCGGAGTGGGAGATCACCACGGCACAATCGTCGGCGGTCAACTTGGCTGCCTGCATCAATTGAATATCGTAATCGGGATGGTAAGCCACGTTCAGCGAGGTCCGAATGAACTTATGGTACCCGTCTAGGGCCGCAATCGACGACCCCCCCAGACCGAAGAAGTTCACGGTGCCGGCATTGATTAACTTCAGGACCGCCCGAGCAATGTCGTTTTCGCTCAGCGCGTCGTTCGTGGCTTCCAGGGAGGCCATGGACGAATGGAAAACCTTGTTGGCAATGACGCCTAACGAGTCCCCTTCGCCCAGTTCTTTAAATAACTTGGCCCCCTCGTGCGCGTCAACGACAACCACGTGGGCCAACTCCATGGTAAACTCCCGGTAGTTAGCGTACCCCAGGCGCTTGACGAACCGCGAGATCGACGCGGTCGACGCCCCGGCCGCACTCGCAAGTTCGCGAATGGTCATCTCACTGACCGCCGACGGACTGTTGAGCGCGAGTTGCGCAATCCTCTTTTCTGTGGTGGATAAACTGTCATACTTTCCGCGCAGTTTACCCAATGCTGAACGTGCGATAACCACCATCACCCTTCTGGTTTTAAAAATCTTTTTGTAAATATTTTACAACACCCCACTTGAAAAGTGAAACTTTTTTACATATAATAAACAGCATTGCCTTCGGGGGCCTCTTTGTCTAAAATGGCATTTAAGCCAGGTTAAACGAAGGGATAACGCTTGCTTTTCGCCAAGCGACCCAGTACGCTATCCATGATAACGTTTTCTAGTTGGGTTTTGAAGGTCCCGACGGCGGATTTAGCGTTACTTACCCGGCGATAATGTCTCCTAAGTAGCAGTGCATGCGACTTAAACGAGTTACCACGAAAGGAAGAGTTTTATGGACTACATGATTGGCGTCGACATTGGGACAACCAGTGTGAAGACGGTATTGTACGACACTGACGGAAAGATGCAGGGGTATTCTAATAACTTGTATCCCCTCTACCAAGATGTCCCCGATATGGCGGAAGAAGATCCCGAAGAAATCTTCTCCGCAATTATTGACGGATTAACCACGGTCATTCGCAAGGCTGACCTGAAGCATGGGACCTTACACGGGGTTTCGTTCTCCGCCGCCATGCACAGTCTGATTTTATTAGACGACAACCACAAACCTTTGACGCGCGCCATCACCTGGGCCGACAACCGGGCCGTTCAATACGCCGACGAACTCCGTGAAAACGGTGTGGGTAAGCAATTGTACGAAAAGACCGGGACGCCAATTCACCCGATGACGCCGTTAAGCAAGTTAATTTGGTTACGCAACGAACAACCAGACCTGTTCAAGCAGGCGCGGTGGTTCGTCGGGATCAAGGAATACGTCATTTACAAGCTATTCGGTGTCTTACAGGAAGACTACTCCATCGCTAACGCCACGGGGCTGTTCAACATCTTCAAGATGGACTGGGACGACCAAGCCTTACAAGTGGCCGGCATCACCCGCGACCAATTACCCAAGCTGGTCGATACCACGGATCAAATCTCCGGGATGAAGGCCGATTACGCCGGCGTCATCGGAATGGATCCCAACACCCCATTCGTCATGGGTGCTTCCGATGGTCCGTTAGCCAACCTGGGAGTTAACGCCATCAACCCTGGTGTTGTCGCCGTAACCATCGGGACGTCTGGCGCCGTGCGGGTCGTGACCGACAAGCCGAAGATTGACCCTAAGGGCCGGGTCTTCTGCTACTACCTCTCCGAGGGCCGTTGGGTCGTCGGTGGGCCGGTCAACAACGGGGGGATTGTCTTCCGGTGGGTCCGCGATCAACTCTTCGCGCCCGAAAAGATTACTGCCGAACAAATGAAGGTTGACTCTTACGACCTGCTGACCGAAATTGCATCCAAGATTCCGGCCGGTTCCGACGGGCTGATTTTCCATCCTTTCTTGGGTGGCGAACGGGCCCCTATCTGGGACGCCAACGCCCGCGGATCCTTCTTCGGCTTGACGCGGACGCATTCACGGGCCCACATGGTCCGGGCCGCGCTGGAAGGGATTGTCTACAACCTCTACACCGTGATGCTGGCCTTAGAAGAAGTCGTCGGCAAGCCATCTAGCATCCAAGCCACTGGTGGGTTCGCCCGCTCCGCGCTCTGGCGGCAAATGTTGGCCGACATCTTCGAACAAGACGTCACGATTCCCGAAAGTCCTGAAGGAACGGCCTTAGGCGCTGCGACGTTAGGAATGTATTCGTTAGGGTTGATCGATGACTTGGCCCAGGTTAAGAACTTCATCGGGGTCGCTAACGTGCACCACCCGAACCCCGACACGTTCGAAGCTTACCGGGCGTTGGTCCCAATCTACATCCGGTTAAGCCGGCAATTGCAATCCGAATACAAGAACATTGCGGAATTCCAGCGAAAACACCCGCAACAAACTACCGAAAAACACTAATTTACGCATTTTCTGAAAAGAACCTTTCTAACTCTCGCGTTTTTGAAAGTTAGGAAGGTTCTTTAATATACAAATTGTGTGCTATCCAGTATAATGTGAATTGCTCATAGGCAGGCTAGTATAGGGGTGCTAGCCTTTCAAAAATATCTAAGATGAAAGGGCTTACTTCTTATGGAATTAATTGCACTTGTCATTGGGGTCATCTTTCTATTAGTCCTCATTATTCGTTTCAAGATCAACACCTTCGTCTCACTGATTATGACGTCCGTCTTAACCGCCCTCCTGTTGGGCATGAACCTGACCAAGATCATGACGACCATCGAAGCTGGGATTGGTAGTCAATTGGGGGAATTGTCCCTGGTCTTCGGGTTCGGGGCCATGTTGGGCCGGTTAGTCGCCGATGCCGGTGGGGCCAACGTGATTGCCACCACGCTGATCGATAAGTTCGGTAAGCAACGGTTGCAAGTTGCCATTATGCTCGCCTCCTTTATTATCGGGATCGCCCTCTTCTTCGAAGTTGGGCTGGTTCTCTTAATTCCCATTGTCTTTGCGATTGCGTTGGAAGCCAACGTCCCGATTCTCTACTTAGGGATCCCGATGGCGGCCGCATTGTCCGTCACCCACGGGTTCTTACCCCCGCACCCGGCCCCGGTTGCCATTGCGGCGGTCCTGAAGGCCAACGACGGGGAAATTCTGTTGTTAGGTCTGGTGGTCGCGATTCCGGCGGCCATCATCGCCGGTCCGGTCTTTACCAAGCTGGCCCGCAAGTTTGCGCCCAGCGCCTTTGAGCGCAAGGGTAACCTCTCGTCGTTAGGCGAGGTCAAAACCATCAAACCCGAAGACGCCCCTAGCTTTGGGTTATCCGTTCTCACGTCCCTCTTCCCGGTTATCCTGATGGCGATTACCACCATCTACAAGATGACCGTCAACGGCGGCGCCACCCCGACCAAGAACGCCACCATGCTCGATCAAATCGTGGCGCTGATTGGGGATCCCGCCATGGCCATGTTGATTTCGCTGTTGGTCGCCATGTTCACCATGGGTTGGCGCCGGAACCGCAAGACCGCCGACATCATGCAAACGCTGGAAGACGCGGTCAAGTCCATCGCCATGCTGCTGCTGGTTATCGGTGGTGGGGGGGCCTTCAAACAGGTCCTCATCGATGGCGGGGTTGGGCAAGAAGTGGCGAAGATCTTCGTCAACTCCAACATGTCGCCCCTGCTATTGGGCTGGCTGGTGGCCGTCGTCTTACGGGTGGCCTTAGGATCCGCTACCGTAGCGGCGTTAACCGCTGCCGGAATTGTAGCCCCACTGATGGCCCAGGCCGGCGTGGCACCCGCACTGATGGTGCTCGCCATCGGGGCCGGTTCCTTAGCCGCCTCGCACGTCAACGATGCCGGTTTCTGGATGTTCAAGGAATACTTTGACTTATCGGTCAAGCAGACGTTGAGTATCTGGACCGTGCTCGAAACGGTCATTTCGGTGGTCGGCATCATCATCGTCCTGTTACTGAGCTTAGTGATTCATTAACCCTGACTTTTTAATTGACCGGGACGCGGCTATTTGGCCGCGTCCTTTTTGCTTACTCGGCGTGCGTCGTTAGTCCCCCGCCCCTTAATTTCAGCAAATTGATTTGTATCCGGTTACATCATGATCCCCGGTGATTTCAACCGTCAACGCCCGAAATTTCGTGCTATAATTGTCGAATCAGTCAATTTAGAGAAAAGAGGCATCGTAATTTTGGCAAAGGCATTACGCCGCGAAATTGGGACATTTACCGCTCTGGCGACCGTGATGGGCACGGTCATCGGGGGTGGCGTATTCTTTAAAACCGCTAGTGTGGTGGCGGCGAACCATTCCGCCAACATGACCTTACTGGCCTGGGTCTTTGGGGGACTCTTAACCATCTGTGCCGGCCTGACCAGTGCCGAATTAGCCGCAGCCATCCCCAAGACCGGGGGCGCCATGCGGTACCTAGAATACGCCTACGGTAAACCCGTGGGCTTTTTGATGGGGTGGGCCCAGATCCTGGTCTACTACCCCGCAAATATCGCTGCCCTTTCCATTATCTTCGGGACCCAGTTCGTCGCCCTCTTTCACGTGGCGACCAATTGGCAATTACCCATCGCCATTTTATGTGGGGTCAGCATCACCGGGATTAATTTCCTAGGGGCCCGGGCCGGGGGCCGACTCCAATCCGTCGCGCTGGTGTTCAAGTTGATTCCCATCGCCATTATCGTGATTTTCGGCTTGCTGGCACCGGCTCATACGGCCGTTCCACTCTGGCCGATTGTCACCGGCGACCATCTTAATTGGGGGAAGGCCTTTGCGTCCAGCCTACTGGCCACCATGTTTGCCTACGACGGTTGGATCAGCATTGGCAACATCGCCGGGGAGATGAAGAAACCCGAACGTGACCTGCCCCGCGCCATCGTCTTGGGACTGGCCGCCATCACGGTGGTCTACACTTTGGTCAACCTGGTCGTCTTACGAACCTTACCGATTGACGCCATCGCCGGCAACCAAAACTCGGCCGCCGACGCCGCTATGCGTCTGTTCGGTCAGATGGGCGGTAAGCTGGTGACCATCGGGATTCTGATTTCGGTCTACGGCGCCATTAACGGGTATACGCTGACCGGGATGCGCGTGCCATTTGCCATGGCCGAAGAGGATAGCCTACCATTTTCGACCTACTTTCGGCGACTCTCGCGGCGGACCTACGTGCCCGACTTTGCCGGTAGCGTGCAGATTGGGATTGCCCTGATCATGATGGTTCTGGGAAGCTTCGATCTGTTGACCGACATGCTAGTCTTCGTGATGTGGGTGTTTAACTGTCTGATCTTCCTGGCGGTCTTCAAACTCCGCCACCGCGAGCCCGACATGGTCCGGCCGTACCGGGTTCCCGGTTACCCCGTGATTCCGTTGGTTGCGTTGATCGGGGGCCTCTTCATCCTGGTGACGACCCTGATCACCGAAACGGGGTTAGCCGTCACCGGGCTGGCTCTCACCCTTTTGGGTCTCCCCGTCTACTTCTGGCACCAAAAGCACCGTCAATCCACTCATTAGTCTGACATCTCAAACCACAAAAAGGCGTAACATCCACCCCTTGGGGCAGTGACGTTACGCCTTTTAAGCATTGAATCTAGGTTTAAGTTGGTTTAATCCTGGTAAATTTTCTGGGCTAAGCCAAACGCGGACCACGCCTTGGGCCAACCGGCGTAGAACGCCAGATGGGTGATCAATTCGACCATTTCATCTTTAGTCACCCCGTGTTGTTTGGCGATCTTCATGTGAGCCTCTAATTGGGGAACGCCCTGCGTTAACAGGCTGGCCACCGTGATCAGACTCCGGTCACGGGCGGACAACTTGTCCTCGCGGGACCAGACTTCCCCAAATAAGACGTCATCGTTTAATTCAGCGAATTTCGGGGCAAAATCCCCCAGGTTATCGCGACCCGCAGTTTGTTTTGCGGCCATCTTACTTCTCTCCTTCCACAGCGGCGTATTCTTCGTCCGATACCGGTTCGAGCCATTCTGGCGTGCCCGCCGTGATGGCGATGTGGGAGAACCAGCTATCCTTAGTGGCCCCGTGCCAGTGCTTGACGCCGTCGTGAGTCACGACCACGTCACCGGCCGTCAAGTGCCGCGCGGGCTGACCGGCTTCTTGGTACCAGCCTTCCCCACCGGTTACCAATAAGATCTGGAAGCCGTCGTGGTGAATGTGCCAGTTGTTCCGGCACCCGGGTTCGAAGGTCACGTTGCCGACGCCGACACTAACGTCGGGGTCGTTGACTAAACCTTGTAAGTAACTCTGACCGGTGAAGAACTTAGCGTACGCGTCGTTCTGGGGACCCATGGGAAAAATACCATTCTTGATGTTTTCGTTTTTAGCCATAATTCGTTTCCTCCTAAAATTAAGCCTGTTTGGTGGGGTAAATCGTAAATTCGTTGACGTTCACGTCTGCGGGTTGGTCAACCGCAAAATTAACCACCCGGGCGACGGCATCCGGGGTAATCCCCACGGCATCGTAGAATTGTTGCATCCCGGTCGCCGTGGTTTGATCGGTAATCGTGTGCAGTAGTTCGGTGTTGATGGCCGCCGGGTAGAGCGATGCGGTCCAAATGTTGGTGCCTTCCTGGGCACTTTCCATCCGAATGACCTCCATCAGGTTGCGCACGGCGAACTTGGTCGCGCCGTAAACCCCGGAACCGGCAAAACTCTTGATGCCGGCGACCGACGACGTGGTGATGATTTGCCCGTGTTTTTGGGCGGTAAAGGTCGGCATCACGGCCGCCACACCGTTGAGAACTCCCTTTAAATTAATGTCGATCATCGCGTTCCATTCGTCGACGTGCAACGCACTGATTGGGGAATTGGGCATAATACCAGCGTTATTGAAAATGACGTCCAAGCCGCCAAAGGTGGTTTTGGCGTGGTCGACCAGGGCCTGCACCGTAGTCGGCTGGGTGACGTCGGTGACGCGGTAGGTGGCGTGACCACCCGCTGCTTCAATGGACTGAACGATGGCTTGGAGTCGGTCGGCTCGCCGGGCTCCCAAGACGACCTTAGCCCCATTGTGGGCCAAGAGCTTAGCACTAGCTTCACCAATACCGGAAGACGCACCGGTAATCACGATAACTTTATCTTTAACGGTCATAACTTAGATCTCCTTTGATTGAATGCTGGGTTGATCAAAATAGGATTGGAGCCAATGGTCCACGGCCGGGGCCGCCCGGGCAACCCGCGACCCCCGAATCGGTAAGCCGGGTTGGACCACGGCAGTCGGACACAACCGCTGCAAGTCGGCCATACTCTGACCCAGGCCGCTGCCCTCGTGGGTGACAAATGGATAGATCACTTTCGGGGGTGTTGGCACCTGGGTCAGTAACGTGGCGATAACGCGGGGCACGTGGCCGAACCAGATGGGATAGCCCAGAAACCAAATCGGGGCTTGCAGCGTCGTACTCGATAACGGTTGAATGGCCGGTAACGCCTGACCGGTTAACTCTAACTTGGCCCGGCGCAACACCGCCTCGTAATCGACCGGATAAGTCGTCTGCGGCTGTAAGCTTAGCGGCGATACGTTCAGTCGGTCACCCAGTAACCGGGCAACCCGGGCCGTATGCCCCACGTGAACCACCGGGGTTGGGCCGTGAACCAGAGTTTCCCCGGGCAATGAAAACTCGATTAATGCAATCATCGGCACCCCTCCTTTAACGTTGCGCCCTGATAACAAAACCTAGTGTACGACCGAAACTGTCATAGGTCTAATGCTTGTTAATTTCGATTCAATGCCTTATGAGCATACCAATACGTGATTTGAGGCCACCAAAAAACGCGCCGCCTAGTTGGCGAACGCGTCTTGAAAGTAATGAATGAATTCGGTCACGACCGGCGTCAAAACCCGGTCCTTGCGCCAGACCAACACGCAGTTGGTCTGGATGGTTGGCTTAAGCGGGATGAACCGCGTTTCGGCCGGTTGCCGGTTAGTCACCGCCCCCGCAATCATTAACGCCGCGGCCACCTGGTGAGCCACCAGCGGCAGGACGTTAAAGCTCAGGTTATAGGTGCCTACAATATTGAGCTGCTCGCGGGTCAATCCCGACCAATCGGTCAATAATCGTTGGACCTCCGGCCGGTTGGATACCATTAACGGCATCCCGGCCAGATCACTCGGCGTCACATCAGCTTGGCGGGCCAAAAAGGCATCGGCGGCCACTAACAGCCCCCAGGTTTCGGTGCGGGGAAGCGTCAGCGTCGCGTATTTGTCGGTATTGACCGGCTCTAATAAGATGGCCACGTCGAGTAAGCCCTTGTCCAGCTGATCGGTGATAATGTCACTGGCACTACTGAAGATGTGAAAGGTCACTTGGGGATAATCACTCACGAAGTCTTCCAGCATCATCGCTAGGGTATCGGAGTTATCGGCTTCAACACACCCTACGGCCACGTGACCACTGAAGAGCTGTTGGCGCCGGTTGGCAAATTCCTGCTCCGTCTGCTGGGTCAGCTGTAAGATTTCGGCGGCCCGACTTTTCAAAAAGAGACCCGCCTCGGTGAGCACGAGTCCCTTACTTTGCCGCTCAAACAACGGGGTGCCGAGCTGCGTTTCTAATTCCTTTAATTGGCGACTTAACGTTGGCTGCGTCACGTGTAAAATCGTCGCCGCCCGCGAAATATTTTCCTCTTCCGCGATTGTCCAAAAATATCGTAGTAGCCGGAGTTCCACGCCGCCACTTCCTTTAGTTTAAAATTGCAATTCGGGGAACAACGCCTGTAGTTGTTTACGCGGCGTCTTGGTCTGCGTATCCCGTTCTTGTAAAACCTGGGTGACCCCCTGATACGTGAACATCAACAGGTCGGCCCCAAATTCGTCCTTGACCTGGTAGAATTGGACCCCCGCCTGCATCGCCGTGAGGATGAACTGTTGGCAACGGGCATTCAGGTCCCGGTACACCGGTAGCAAGGCGTCACTGTTCAGGCGCTGGTACCGCCAAGCGTTAGCGACCCGTAACCCGTAATCCATCAGGCTCTGGTCCGTAACGTGGGTCATGATCTTGGCCGCCGGAGTCAACTCCGGATGGGTTAAGACTTCGGCTAAATCGTCAATGGCTCCCCACTGTTCCGTATGGGCGTGCAGGTCGTGGGCCATGGTTTCCATGGCCTGAAAGATTTCCTCGCCGGCCGTCTGAAACTGCGTCGGTTGGTCCGGTTGTTCTAAGGCCACAGCGGTATTTTGCTGCCGGGCCGCCGCCAACACCGCCGCCAGGTTGGTGGTCGGTAGTGGCGTGATCAACAGATAAATCATGAAGGTCTTTAAGAAGTACAACGCGTGGCGACTAACCCCGTTAGCGGTAAACGGCGTGTTGTCGAAACCGTTAAACTCCAGGTACCCAATGCCGCCGGTCAAGAAGTCCTGCGGCGTCGGTTGGCCCTTCAGCGTTACGGGACCGGCGGGCGTCGCGTCACCGGTGGCCGCTAACCGTTGGAGTGCCCCGAGATGGGCTCCCAGTGAGGTGTAGGTCACCGGCGTCCCCGTCGGAAAGGCGCCACAGTGCCGCAGACTGCGGACCGGACGTTGCGGAATCTCCGGTAACGTGTCCAAGAATCCTTTCTCGGCTAAGGGCGCCCCCCCAAAGAGATAGGTCAGCAACCACTGGTAACGGACGAAGTTCTGGGCAACCCGGAAATAAAGCTCGTTTTTAAACGCCACCACGGAATCAAAATCAGCCGTGTAATGACTGTAGAGCCGATGAATCACCGGATCCGGCAGACTATAGCTAAGCTTAACCCCGGTCAACCAGTCGGCTTGATGGCCCGCCCCGGCACTGGCCAGTTCGGCGGCATCAATCACCGGTGGCATGGTCAACGGCCAGATGCGATCGTCCCCCTCTAAAGACCGGTAAGCCACCGTCTGTAGCGTATCTAACCGATCTAGGATGCCCCCAATATTGGGATTGGGTTCCGTCACCACGGTGATTTGGCTTGGTCGGCGTCCTCCCCGTAAATACGGGTGATCCGGTCGGTTAGCCCAGGCGTGCGGTTGGGGACGACGACTAAGCTGCCCCTGCTGGTCAACCCGTTGTTCCGTCAATTTAATTCCGACTAAACTATGATACAGTTGCTCTGATAAATTTTCTTCTCGAATAACCGCTAATAAGTTTTCCAGCATGGCGGTAACATCCCCTGACTGCAAATAACCCATTTACCTAAAGTTTAGCCAAAAGCGGCGGTTCTGTCACTAATCTGGCTTAATTTTTTTGCGAAAAACGCAACTTTTATTTTTGCCGGTCGCCGGACACGGTGACGGGCCAAACCAAGACTCAAAATCGGGCAATTTGGGGAGGATCCATGCGTCCGTTAACCCGCCCATTTTAGGACGTCCAGGAGGTAAAAAGGTCAGCAGCTTAACCGTCAAAAAGAGACGCCATCAGAACACTCGTTCCGACACCGTCTCTTAGGTCGTGCTTATTCGTAAACCGCTATCCTAATCGATTTGAATAATCGACTAAGGTTACACCCGTTCCAGCCCATTGCTGACTGGTCCGGAAGCGCTGAAGCTGCTAGTTCGACAAACTAGATTTTGAAATAATTCTACCGAATCGTTTCGTGAATCAACGTAATGGGTTCGGCGTGGTCGCTGATTTCGATGTTGTCGTACAACAACTGCTTGATGTCGTCCACGTCTTCACGGTCACTGTAGATGGTCAACAGGGGTTCGCCTTCCTTGACCTGGTCACCGATCTTCTTGTTCATCATGATGCCGACCGCGTAATCCAGCTTGTCGTCAGCCTTTTGCCGACCACCACCGAGTAACATGGAGGCAATCCCCATTTCGTCGGCTGCGACCTTGCTGACCACCCCAGCCGTCTTAGCAGGCAAGTCAATCTTGAACTTGGCTTGAGGCATGATTTCTGGGTGGTCAACCACGTTGCGGTCCCCACCTTGAGTAGCCACCATGTCGCCAAACTTCTTGAGGGCAGAACCATCGGTAATGGTTTGTTCACACATCTTGCGTGCATCGTCCAGGTTGTCGGCCTTCTTGGCCATCACGACCATGTGGGCCCCTAAGGTCAAGACAAGGTCGGTAATGTCCTTCGGTCCGTTCCCCTTCAGGATGTCGATAGATTCCTTGATTTCCAAGGCGTTCCCGATAGCGTTCCCTAACGGTTGGTTCATGTCGGAGATGATGGCCATGCAATCCATGCCAACCCCTTTACCGATTTCAACCAACGCGTGGGCTAATTCCCGCGAGTCGTCCAAGGTCTTCATGAAGGCCCCGGAACCGGTCTTGACGTCGATGACTAAGGCGTCGGTGCCGGAAGCAATCTTCTTGCTCATGATGGAGCTGGCAATCAACGGAATGGAGTCCACCGTGTCGGTGACGTCCCGTAAGGCGTAGATCTTCTTGTCGGCCGGAGCGATGTTCCCGGTAGCCCCGACAATGGCACACTTGACGTCTTGGACCTGCTTGAGGAAGTCCTTTTCGCTGATTTCAACCGTGTAACCTGGAATCGCTTCCAATTTATCCAAGGTCCCACCGGTATGGCCTAACCCCCGGCCGGAAATCATGGGTACCGGAATTCCTAAGGCCGCCACGATTGGGGCCAACGGAATACTGGTCTTGTCACCCACCCCACCGGTCGAGTGCTTGTCGGCCTTGATGCCGTCGATACTTGAGAGGTCCAGGTGGTCACCAGACTTCATCATGGCCATGGTCAATTCGGAACGTTCCGCATCGGTCATGTCCTTGAAGTAGGTCGCCATCAGAAAGGCACTGGTTTGGTAATCGGGAATTTCACCGGAAACGACCCCGTCAACGAAGGTTTGGATTTCTTCTTTTGTCAGTTCACCGCCGTTACGTTTCTTATCGATAATGTCAACCATTCTCATGCTTAGGTCACTCCATTTCTAGTCATTGACGCCCCATCGGACGCCAGGTCTACTGCTTATCTGGATAAGCGAAAGGCAGTCGCCGCCGTTCGGCTGGCGGACTGCCCCTGTCGCTTACGTTGTTGCTTTTAAAAGCTCTGCTGCTGCGTGTTGATCAATAATCAAGCAATTGGGATACCCGCCCCGCAAGGCTGCTTTGACTGCGGGAATTTTGGCATCGCCCGCCGCCACCAGGATCGAATGGTCCTTGTGGCGCAAACTATCTAGTTCAATGCCGATGGTTCGTTGATTCAACTCGGCATCGACGATTTCACCATTTTCATCGATGTACCGGGAGAAAATATCCCCCACTGCGCGCTGTTGCAGGTAGCGCTTTTCCTTCTCTTGAAGGTAGCCTAGCTGAAACACTAGCGCGGTGTTGCGCACGGTGCCGACCGAATAAATCGCGATATTGGCTTTTTCACCCAGCTGTAAGAGGTATTGAATGTGCCGTTCCGCTTCCACCAATTCCTTAGTTTGTTGGTGGTCGAAAATCACCGGTAGTGGCAGATACTGGGGCATGGCGTGAAAGGCATTGGCAAAGGCATCAATGCTTTCGTACGCGTAGGTATGCTCCGTAGAGTAACTGACACTCCCCTTCAGCTGAATCACCTCCACCCCCGTCAGGGTATCGGGTTGTAAATTTTGGCCAATCGCGTAGATTGTTTTCCCCCAACCAATCCCGATGACATCGTGTTCCGCCACGATGCTTTCGAGGTAACGGGCTGCGTACTGCCCAACGGTATTGAGGACTTCGTTAGCTGCCGTGAGTTGCGTCGGGACCACGTGTACTTCCACGTGGTAGGCGTCGTGTAACGCCTGTTCGAGCGTCTGCACGTCTTGAACCGGATCAATAATCTGAATACGGACCAGGCCTTGTTTCCGGGCAAATTGTAAGAGCCGGGAAACCGTGGGCCGGGAGATTCCAAGTTGCTGGGCAATCTGACTTTGACTTTGGTCCGCTTGATAGTACAGCTTCGCGACGGTTAGCCCTTGGGCGATCCGTTGATCCGTGGTCTCAGTCATAGTGTTGCCTCCTTAGTGATTCAGGGTGGTCATCTCTCAGGATGAACGGTTAACCAAAGATCTAGCGAATAGCGGCTTCCAAGGCGACTTTAATCATATCATCGAAGGACTTTTCCCGTTCTTCAGGCGTCGTGGATTCACCGGTAATCAGGTGGTTACTAATGGTCAGAGCGGACATTGCCTTGACGTGGTACTTTGCGGCGATCAAGAAGAGCGCTGCAGATTCCATTTCGGTCGCAATGACCCCGTAATCAACCAACTTTTGCCGGTCCATTTCGTCGTTGTAGAACCGGTCTTCGGCCAAGACGTTCCCCACCTTAACCGGAATGTTCAAGTCCTTAGCGGCGTGGTAGGCGTTATCCAACAGACCGAAGTCACTGATTGGCGCATAGTAGATGCCCCCACCAAAGATATTGTGAATAATGGAAGAATCAGTGGTTGCGGCTTGGGCTAAAACCACGTCACGAACGTGCACATCGGGGCTCATCCCGCCGGATGTCCCGACCCGGAAGAGCTTCTTAGCACCGTATTCGGTGACCAGTTCGTGGGCGTAGATGGAGATTGAAGGAATCCCCATCCCGGTCCCTTGAACGGAGATCCGGTGACCCTTATAGGTCCCGGTATACCCGAAGGCATTCCGCACTTTGTTGTAACATACCGGATTGTCTAGGTACGTTTCGGCAATGTACTTGGCCCGTAACGGGTCCCCAGGCATTAAGACCGTATCCGCAATGTCGCCCTTTTTCGCTTCCAAATGATTACTCATGATTCATTTCCTCCTTAGTGTTGACTATTTCAAATCCGCTAAGAAACTGTGTCCTTCATTGTTACCCTTAACACCAAAGTTATCTAAGACCGTGGCCCCAAAGTCGGAGAATGGGGACCGAATGCCAAGGCTCCCACCCTGCTTGAAGCTTGGGGAGTAAACCACTAACGGCACAAATTCACGGGTGTGGTCAGTTCCACGGTAAGTTGGGTCGTTCCCGTGATCGGCGGTGATCATCAACAGATCGTCGTCGTGCATGTTGGCCATCACGGTGCCCAAGCGCTTATCGAAGTCCATCAGCGCGTTCCCAAAACCTTCTGGGTTCCGCCGGTGACCGTACATCGCATCGAAGTCCACCAGGTTGATGAAGCAGAAACCGGTGAAGTCTTCTTGCATCACGTGGTCGACGTGGTCCATCCCGTCCATGTTGCTTTCGTTATGGTAGCCTTTGTCAATGCCGTGACCGGAGAAGATGTCGTTGATCTTACCGACACCCACTACGTGCACGCCGGCATTTTGCAGACGGTTCAAGTCAGTTTCGTCGGTTGGTTCCAACGTAAAGTCCCGCCGGTTGGCCGTCCGGGTGAAGTGTTGCGCATCGGGGCCCACGTATGGCCGCGCGATGATCCGACCCACTAAGTATTCGGGGCCATTCACTAATGAGCGGGCGTATTCACAAATCTTGTAAAGTTCGTCCAGCGGAATGACCTCTTCGTGCGCGGCAATCTGCAGAACGGAATCTCCGGACGTGTAAACGATCAGGTCCCCGGTCTTCATCTGTTGTTCCCCGAGTTCGGCGATGATCTTGGTCCCGGATTCTGGCCGGTTCCCAATCACCTTACGGCCGGAGAACTTTTCCAGCTTATCAACGATGTCGGCTGGGAAGCCGTTCGGGAACGTGCTGAGCGCCTTACGAACGGGCAGGCCCATCATTTCCCAGTGACCGTCCATGGAATCCTTACCGGCAGAGATTTCTTGCATCTTGCCGTAGTAAGCGTGGGGATCGGTCGCAGCGGGAACGCCTTCGATTGGCGTATCGCGCAGGTTCGAGATCCCGATCTTAGCTAAGTTCGGCAAAGCCAGCTTGCCGGCAAAGTGTTCGCCGACGTGGCCCAGGGTATCGGCCCCTTCGTCGCCGTACTTAATGGAATCGGATGCGGCACCCGTCCCAACAGAGTCCATGACTAATCCAAAAATTCGTTTAAATTTCATCCTTGATTGCCCCGCTTTCTTCCAAACTATGTTTTAGTAACCGGCCTTTTTTTCGGCTGGCTTACCAGTTAAAATCGCAACCGTTGCGCTGACCCCTAAGCGGCTAGCGCCGGCATCGATCATGGCTAAGGCTTCTTCCTTACTGTGAATCCCACCGGAAGCCTTGACGCCTAAGCGGTCACCGACCGTTTCGCGCATCAACTTCACGTCGTCTAACTTCGCACCGGCCGTGGAGAACCCAGTGGACGTCTTAACGAAGTCGGCGCCGGCCTTTTCACTTAATTGGCAAGCCTTAACGATTTCGTCCTTAGTTAAGAGGCAGGTTTCCAAGATAACCTTGAGCAACTTACCCTTGGCGTGAACGGCGTTAGCCAAGCCCTTAATGTCTTCTTCGACAACCTCGAAGTTACCGGACTTCATTTCACCGACGTTTAAGACCATGTCGATTTCTTCAGCCCCTTGGTCGATGGCCGTGGTGGCTTCGAAAATTTCACTTTCCGTGGCCATGGCCCCTAGTGGGAAGCCGACAACGGCGATTGGGTTCACTGAACTGTCCTTTAATTGTTCAGCAACGAACGGAATCCAGTAGGAGTTCACACAGACGGAAGCCGTGTTGAATTGCTTAGCTTCTTCGCAGGTTTGGCGAATGGATGCTTCGGTGGCGTCCGCCTTCAAGTTGGTGTGGTCAATGTATTTTGCGAGTTGTTCAGTGGTTAATGTCATTATTTTGAAACCCCTTTCATTTGTCACCAATAATATACCTAATTTTTGCACGTTTGTAAAGCGCTTCCTTGAAATTCTGTTCAAACGCGTGCTTTTTTGTAGGTAAATTCACAGGTTCTTTACAGACGTTTATCGATTTACCTGTACATGAAAAGCATTGCTGGTGCGGGAGTTTCAAGGGGCTAGCTCGAGCCTTAATTGATGTGAAAAAAGTGATTCAGACTATTTTAAATTTTTTTGGCAACCATACCCGCTAACCCCACTTTTGATGAGACCCAAAAGGCTGCAGTCGCACTCTCAAAAAGTGCGACTGCAGCCTTAGATGACTATTGTGGGAAAGCGCTCATTTTAAATTAGTCGTTAGCGTGCACGTCAAACGCGCTTAACAACATTTCCTTCACTCCGGGGGCATCGGGATCGTGCTGACCTTGACCCTTATCCAACGTCCGTAACTGGGCTACTTCATCGGCCGTCAATTCGAAGTCGAAGATGTCCAAGTTACTCTTGATTCGGGCTTCATGAACGGACTTAGGAAAGACAACGACGCCTTCCTGATTTTCGAACCGTAAAATGATTTGGCCCGCATTCTTGCCGTATTTTTCGGCGAGCTGGGTGATCACGGACTCGTGCATCAGGTTCTGGTTCCCTTGACCCAGAGGTGCCCAGGCTTCTAGCTTCACGTCGTGGGCCTTTAAAATGTCGCGGAGTTCCGTTTGCTGAAAGTACGGGTTAAATTCGACTTGGTCGACCGCCGGCATCGTCGAAAATTGCGGCACAAACTGGTTCCAAATCTTGGGCGTCATGTTGGAGACCCCAATGGACTTTAACTTACCGGCCTTTTTCGCGTCTTCCATGGCCCGCCAAGCGCCTGGCACGTCACCGTAGGGTTGGTGAATCAAGTAGAGATCGATGTAGTCCAAGCCCAGTTGCTGGAGCGACTTATCAATGGCACGGCTTGCGGCTTCATAGCCAAAGTCCTGCAACCATAGCTTACTGGTGATCCAGATTTGATCACGGGGAATGCCACTATCACGGACGGCGCGACCTACCTCGTCTTCGTTGAAATAGGCCACGGCCGTGTCAATGTGCCGGTAACCTGCGGCTAAGGCGTCTTTGACGGCTTGGTACGTGGTGCCATCATCGGGAATTTGAAAGGTCCCAAAGCCAATAGCGGGAATTTGGTGACCATCGTTAAGTTGAATCGTTGGAGTTGTCATATTTGGTTTCTCCTTCATTAATCGTGTAGTTGACGTAAGCTGGAGCCGAAAATTTGTTCAATGGTGACCGGGTCGCGGTGGTCAAAGAATTGACTTTCCTGACGGTCCAGACCGGCCAGAGTACTCATTTCGGCGGTCGTCAGTTCAAAATCGAAAACATCCAAGTTTTCGGCCATTCGGTCGGCATGAACCGACTTAGGAATCACGGTGATTCCCCGTTGCAATAACCAGCGTAAGATCACTTGACCGGTCGTTTTGCCGTGGGCCTGAGCAATCTTAGTAATGGTTCGGTCGGTAAAAACGCCGTGCTTCCCCTCCGCAAACGGGGCCCAGGCTTCGACCCGGACATTTTCGTCCTGGTTGAATTGAACTTCCGTGGGTTGTTGGTACCAGGGATTAACTTCAATTTGGTTGATCACGGGTTGAACGTTCATGGTCAATTCAAGGTTCTTCAACTGGTCGGCGTAGAAGTTCGACACCCCGATGGCCCGAATCTTACCGGCGTGATAGGCTTCTTCCAGCGCACGCCAGGCACCCATCACGTCACCGTAGGGTTGGTGTAATAGGTAAAGGTCCAGGTAGTCCAGGCCCAGTCTCTGTAACGACGCGTCAATTCCCTTTTGCGCCCGTTCGTAGGTGAAATCGGACACCCAGAGTTTCGAGGTGATAAACAGCTCTTCACGGGGCACGTCACTCTTGGCGATAGCCCGGCCGACAGCGGCTTCGTTCTGGTAAGCCGTGGCGGTATCGATTAACCGGTAACCGGCTTGGATGGCGGCGGTCACGGCCGTTTCACATTCGGCCAAATCTGGGACCTGGAACACTCCAAAGCCGAGTTGGGGCATCGTGACTCCGTTATTTAAAGTTGTGGTTGGTATTGGCATCAAATCGTTCCTTTCTGACTCATTCACTGGGACTATCATAAGCGCAAATGCTTGCCGTGAAAATTACTCATTCGCTATACTAGTATACGAATGTCGTATACTAAGGAGCCGATGCCAATGATTGATAACTACCTTTTAGAAGAGCTGGTGACGTTTGCCCAAACCGGTACCCTCGCTCAGACCGCTGCGGCTTTGAACGTGACCCAACCGACGGTGACGCGGGGCATGCAAAAGCTAGAAGACGATTTAGGCGTCCGTTTATTCAACCGGCAGCCCAACCGTATTCTATTGACGGCCACCGGCGAATTAGCGGTTGCTAAGGCCAAGGAACTCCTGACCCTAAACCGGGAGCTGGTAACCACGGTGCAAAATTTCGACCGCAGCCAGCAGCGACTCACCCTAAGCTCGACACTTCCCGGTCCCCTACTGGTCGCTCGGAAAATCCAGGCCCAGTTTCCAACTCTACAACTCGACAACCAGTTACTGCCGACCGACCAACTTAGCGATCAGCTTACTAGTCGTGCCGCAACACTGGTTCTATCTGATCAAGAACTCCTGACGAACACCGTGGAATCGTGCTACCTGGGCACCGAACGACTAGCGGTTAACCTAGACCAGTTCATGTACCACGCCAACCAGTCCACGGTCCAATTTAAAGAACTGCGCGGCTTGAGTTTCCTAGTTCTCCAAGACATTGGGGTCTGGCGTGGCATTATCCAAGCTCAAATTCCCGATGCGCAGTTCATGTACCAGGCCCAGCGTGACGCCTTCACCAAAATTACCAAGTATGCCGATTTCCCCTACTTCAGTACGAATCTTTCGCCCCTAGAACCCGACGCCCAGACGGTCAGCCAAGACGATAACCGCGTTTGTCTTCCCATCAGTGACGACATCGCGCAGATGCCAATTTACGGGAGTTATTTGAAGGCAGAACGGGAGCGGGTAGCGCCGGTACTCGAGATGATGAGTCAGGCTTGGCCGCAATGAGACCGATAAAAAAACTATGAACTGCCAATTTAGTGGCATGTCATAGGTGTTTTTTATGGATTCACCCCATACGTGTGGGGAATACTGTGATGATATGGAAAATCGATTAGTCGATCCTGGAATCACCCCCACACCTGTGGGGAATACTGCCATCATGGTCTAACCCCCATCAAATAAGCGGAATCACCCCCACACCTGTGGGGAATACTTGGCAATTTAATTGAAGCAACTGATGAATATGGAATCACCCCCACACCTGTGGGGAATACTTTTAGAACCTTTGATAATGGCTGACTCAAGTGGAATCACCCCCACACCTGTGGGGAATACATGGTGAAACGACACGTGATGTGACTGGGGGTAGAATCACCCCCACACCTGTGGGGAATACATCTATGCAGCTTTGATGGTTATCATGAAGCCGGAATCACCCCCACACCTGTGGGGAATACCCGGAATGAATGGCGATAGTGTTATCAGCTTTAGAATCACCCCCACACCTGTGGGGAATACGTTAATCAATTCTGCCATTGCTTCAATAATATAGAATCACCCCCACACCTGTGGGGAATACAAAGCACTGACTAACTGGCTGAGTGACTGCTAGGAATCACCCCCACACCTGTGGGGAATACACTCTTGCTCTCTCGGTAGCAATTCATAGCCTTGGAATCACCCCCACACCTGTGGGGAATACACGGTTGCGCGTATCTGAAAAAGCTGTCAGTAGGAATCACCCCCACACCTGTGGGGAATACCGTACATCGCCTTCGACATTGTCTAAACGTTCGGAATCACCCCCACACCTGTGGGGAATACGTCGTCTGGAACGTCCGCATTTAATGATTCATAGAATCACCCCCACACCTGTGGGGAATACCTGGTGCAGTGATTCCAGATGGTGAGTATAAAGGAATCACCCCCACACCTGTGGGGAATACCAGCAACGGCTAGTGAAGGCGATGGTTACTTAGGAATCACCCCCACACCTGTGGGGAATACCGGCAACAGTCGGAGTAGACGTAGGAGGCGATGGAATCACCCCCACACCTGTGGGGAATACAGCATGATTCACCTGTGGACGACCACCACTAGGGAATCACCCCCACACCTGTGGGGAATACTCTACGTCGGTAGACCAGACTACGAACGTACTAGAATCACCCCCACACCTGTGGGGAATACTCTGCTAAGGATGAGTTTGGCGAAGAAAATGTGGAATCACCCCCACACCTGTGGGGAATACAATGATCCCATAAGGGAAGTATGTGCAATCTTGGAATCACCCCCACACCTGTGGGGAATACTCATAGTCAGTCATTTTATCAAGAACACCATTAGAATCACCCCCACACCTGTGGGGAATACAGAATAAAGGGGGCTTGTCTGAAGCTGATATTAGAATCACCCCCACACCTGTGGGGAATACTGATACATAATCATCGCCAGTAATCTGTTTGTAGAATCACCCCCACACCTGTGGGGAATACCAATTGGTACAATATCCAAATCGCCGTTATTAAGAATCACCCCCACACCTGTGGGGAATACTTTCAATACGTGCGCTTATTGGACCATCAGCAGGAATCACCCCCACACCTGTGGGGAATACTTTGGGAGCTTGTCAAAGAGCCTTATCCTGGAGGAATCACCCCCACACCTGTGGGGAATACAGCTCAGCTTCTTTGCTGTATTGAATATAATAGGAATCACCCCCACACCTGTGGGGAATACTTAGTGGATTCAATCGAAAATGTAGATTGATAGGAATCACCCCCACACCTGTGGGGAATACTTTGGGAGCTTGTCAAAGAGCCTTATCCTGGAGGAATCACCCCCACACCTGTGGGGAATACAGCTCAGCTTCTTTGCTGTATTGAATATAATAGGAATCACCCCCACACCTGTGGGGAATACTTAGTGGATTCAATCGAAAATGTAGATTGATAGGAATCACCCCCACACCTGTGGGGAATACCTAATAAGCAATTAGATGAACCTTTGCAAACTAGAATCACCCCCACACCTGTGGGGAATACACTAAACCAATCCCGTCATATCAGCATTCGTAAATTCTAAAACACTCGTTTTTCATTAGCTTACGTTTTCAGTCTACACAGTTCGACTTTCCATCACAACTTATACCGCTTACAAATTTTCTTGTAACTGTGAGACTTACTACCCATCAAAAATACCGCTAATCAAATGATCAGCATCATTTTTAGAGTCGACATTCAAAAAGTCGTGCCAGTGTATCCCCCACATCTTGATACTGCAGGGTCCGTTCCTGAGCAAAGGTAAACCCGTTTTTGACATAAAGTTTTTCGGCCGGTAAATTACCCGCCATCACATCGAGGTGCACGACCCGGCGCCCCTGATCACGCAGCGTTTTTAAAATTGCCTGCAGCATCGCCGACGAAACGCCCTGCCCCCGAAAATCGGGATGGACCGCAAACAGGTGCAAAATCGCAACGTCCTCATCCGCTACGGGGAAAGTCCACGGAACACTACGATAATCAGCCTGCTCTCCTTGAGTAATCCGCCCCGCAGCGACCAGTTGTCCGTCCTGAAAGCCGCCGATCATCTGACCCTGATGACTCATGCTCGCAAGATCCGTTGAGTTGGGATACACACCCCAATGCCAATCCGGACTATAGGTATCATGGGCTTGTTGGGCACAAACCCTTTGGTAAAACTGACTGAGTTGTGGCTCATCATCGGCGGTTAAGAAATGAACATCATCTAACATTAAAGCCCCTCCTGTCGTAACTTTTATAACTAATCCGTTAGCCCATATTCTACTGAGACAATCGCCAACTTACAATTTATTTTCCAATGAAAAAGCCCATTTCCGGCCGCAATCTAGCCGAAAATGAGCTTTTTAACATGTTTGGAGGGAGCGGATTAATCTACGTAGTTGGTGTTACCCGTATCCGTAGACGTGGTAGGCGCGTCACCAGTCTTGGTGGTTACCGTGTAGTAAGCCGTGACACCATCACCGTACTTGGTGTTGCTGTTAGCGGTCTTCGTTGTCGTAGCATCAAAGGTGTAGACCTTGTAAGTCTTGTTCCCGTCGGAATCGGTCTGGGTCGCACCAGTTAAGGTGTTCAACTTGCCAGACGTGAAGACGGATGCGGTACTGATGTCGATGGTGTCATCGGCGTCACCCGTGAAGACTTCTTGTTCCGTCGTAGTCAGGGATGGGAAGGCCTTGTCCGCTAAGCTAGCAGCGGTGATTGTGGCCGTGTCCGTCGTGGAAGACCCTTCAGACTTGAACGTCACCTTAGAGGTTGCCGCCTTAGCAACCTTCACTTGAATCGTGCTTCCGTATTTAGCGGAAGTCAAACTGGAATCCGTGACCGTGTAGCCGGATGGTACGTTAGACGTGATGTAGCTGTTCAGTGAGGACAAGTCACTAGTCCCTAAAGCAGCGCCTTCGGTCGTATCGCTCGTAGAAGTGACCCAAGTTTGCGCTGAGCCAACGGCACTATAGTTTGCATCCACGTACTTCACCGTGACACTGTTACTGCTCGTCGCCGTTGCGGAAGGGGCCGTGGTGGTCAAGCCACCCGCGTAGATCCACCCGGTGATGGCGGAGTTACTGGTATCGGTCACGTGATAGTACAGAGAACCTTCACGCGTCTTGGTTGCGGCTTGGTCCACCGTAAACTTGTCGGTTTTGGCGGAACTGTAAAGACTAACCTTGCTGGCCTTGTATTGCGTGTACTTAGGGGCCGTCCAGATGGTGTTCTTGGTCGTGTCCTTCAGGTAGTAGTTCTTAGTTTGCGTTGGCATCGTGGCACTAGTCGTGGTCGAAGCGGACTTGATACCACCGGCAAAGCTTGAAGTAGACTTCCCACCGTAAATGTAACCACGGTACTTACCATCCATGGAAACAACCCGGTAGTAAACGGAACCCCGGTTAGTCGTCTTCACCCCATAAGCTCGGAAGTAGTTGGCTGAGGACTTGGAAGACGCAAAGGTCGCCATCTTAGCCTTAGAAGCCACGACCTTGGCTCCCTTGACAGTCCCTGGTTTGGTGTACAAAGCGTTGGTCCCGGTCGATTCGACGTTCCGAGAAGTTGCGGCCGTGGTCAATGTTTTGTATGCGCCCGCGGTAGCGTAGGATTTGGCACTGGCGGTTGAAGTGGTGGCCACCGTCGCAACGGCACCAAAGCTTAAAGCCGCTAAGCCTAAGTATAATGACTTGGATAAGCTTGATTTCATATTAAAAATCCTCCTTGATATAAATGCCTTTGTTCTAACGAACGAGGTCAGTATAGCAAAGAAAATTCGAGAAAAACCGGTTGTGACAAATCCTTAATCTCTTTAAGATTTCATATAAAAAAATAGGCGACCCGTTAATCTCTGGGTTAGCGGTAGCCGGCTATAAGATGAATCCCTGTGTAGGTTCAGGTCTCTAGTTAGTAAAAACGGTTATCCGTATGAAATACTATTTTGACTACGCTTTCTTAAAGCTAGCTTAACGGCGACACAGAACTGTAATTTGATTTCTCAAATACTTTTAGTAAAAAGTGACCATTCAAGATTGAACAGTCATTTTAAAAGAGAACATAATATGAAATTGCCCCACACTTGTGGGGAATACTTTTTGTGCAGTGAGCGGTTAAACCAAGGAAAAGAATCAACCCCACACCTGTGGGGAACACCATTTTTTCTTAGCTTTGGTGGCCGCACTCGCGGAATCACCCCCACGCTTGTGGGGAACACCCGTAAATACCACAATTCCGTATCAAGTTTTCAGAATCACCCCCACACTTGTGGGGAGCACGTTCGGAAGACGGGCGGAATCCTCACGCAGCCGGAATCACCCCCACACTTGTGGGGAACACTGCGGCGTAGTATCGGCGGCGGTGCTGGTGGAGGAATCACCCCCACACCTGTGGGGAACACTTAGCATACGATTCAATCGCTACAACTACGTTAGAATCACCCCCACACTTGTGGGGAACACGGCTTAAGGGCCTTCTTGACCCCTTTGACAGCGGAATCACCCCCACACTTGTGGGGAACACCGAGCCATGTCAAGCATTTAGCGGACGCGGTAGGAATCACCCCCACACTTGTGGGGAACACTTCCATTCAAGGTTCAAATACCGACAGATAAAGGAATCACCCCCACACTTGTGGGGAACACCCATCGGTATGCTGGCATTACCACTGCCACTAAGAATCACCCCCACACTTGTGGGGAACACTATTGCGCAAACCCAAAATGCGAGTTCTATACGGAATCACCCCCACACTTGTGGGGAACACTCACTATTAAGCTTGGCCATCGTACCGTTCACAGAATCACCCCCACACTTGTGGGGAACACAGACTGATACAACGGTGAGCGATGCCGATAACGGAATCACCCCCACACTTGTGGGGAACACCCAATTAAGGGATGATAATCTATATTTGTTCTAGAATCACCCCCACACTTGTGGGGAACACTCTAGGACGTGATAGAATTGCTGGTTCAACTCAGAATCACCCCCACACTTGTGGGGAACACGCATACACATCATTCGAGTTCGTCATGGTAATAGAATCACCCCCACACTTGTGGGGAACACCAAGGACTCATCAACGACCACAAACGCATGTTGGAATCACCCCCACACTTGTGGGGAACACCGTGCCCAGCCTTGTAAGATTTCATACTGTTTAGAATCACCCCCACACTTGTGGGGAACACTAACGGACGGTTAGTGCGCTTTTAGTTTGTAAACAGAATCACCCCCACACTTGTGGGGAACACAGAAAAGGAATCGGTTATTGCCCAAGGTGTGTAGAATCACCCCCACACTTGTGGGGAACACAAGCTGGATAATCTCGTAGTCGAAGCTAACATGGAATCACCCCCACACTTGTGGGGAACACTTAAGAGTTAACCCACTATCATCGGCGTACTCGGAATCACCCCCACACTTGTGGGGAACACATTGTTGACCTATCCTCGTATCAATCCGATTCAGAATCACCCCCACACTTGTGGGGAACACCTACCTGCTCTTTAGTTGAGGCTGGCGTCAATGGAATCACCCCCACACTTGTGGGGAACACTCGTTGCACCGTTTTCAATTTTCCTAACTGTTAGAATCACCCCCACACTTGTGGGGAACACGCAATGAGTCACTGTTGAATGACATGGTTACCGGAATCACCCCCACACTTGTGGGGAACACTTGAAATTGATGCACAAGGTGCAGGGACGGCGGGAATCACCCCCACACTTGTGGGGAACACTCACATCACAGGTTGAGTCCCAATCACATACAAGAATCACCCCCACACTTGTGGGGAACACGTTGTCACGTACTAGTGGCTGGGTTGGCTTGCGGAATCACCCCCACACTTGTGGGGAACACTTAATTTGTGCTTATTTAATTGTCTACCTCCTAGAATCACCCCCACACTTGTGGGGAACACGGTAATAGAAAATCGGATTTCTAATTATGGATAGAATCACCCCCACACTTGTGGGGAACACTCTTGTAATTCTTTTAAATCCTCTTTAGTATTAGAATCACCCCCACACTTGTGGGGAACACTATTCAACCCCCAATACTTGACTAATAGCGTCAGAATCACCCCCACACTTGTGGGGAACACCATACTCATTAAAACCATACTTATTAATGCTTGGAATCACCCCCACACTTGTGGGGAACACTAGATAAAGTATCTGATACAGCTATTAGTAAAAGAATCACCCCCACACTTGTGGGGAACACTTATTCTACTGTATAATGCTATGATAATAACAGGAATCACCCCCACACTTGTGGGGAACACTACAATATCCAAATCGCCGTTATTAATTAAAAGGAATCACCCCCACACTTGTGGGGAACACTCTAAATGTCTAGAAGCTATCGAAAGAATCCTAGAATCACCCCCACACTTGTGGGGAACACACTAAACAAATCCCACTACATCAGCATTCTAAAATGCCAAGTTGGCCATTTTTTATTAACTTGCAATTTTATTTTACTAATCCGCCGTTTTCAGTTCAACGGAAACCACTTACTAAATTTTTTGTTGAATATCGTCAATGGTGACGACCAACACGGCTCGGATCCAATCGAATTGCGCTTTCATCCGATCAAAGTTAGCCCCGTTGGTTTCAAAAGTCCCGGTTCCGTGAATGTGATACCCACAACCCAGCCCTTGGGTCCCTTCGACCTTGTGACTACCAATCGCGATGGTCACGTGATTGTCCGTCTGAAAATCATTTTCAATAGAGTGCATCCCCGCTGATGGAATCAACAACGTCTGATCATTAACCACATTAATGTAGTGACTCCAGGTGTTAACCACGCTCGCCGGTTGCGCATTGATGGTCACAATGGTGGCCGGGGTTTCATCCTTGATGACATCTAAAAACTTTTGATCCATGATCCTTCACTCCTTAATTGATTGGTTAAAATTAAATTTTAGATAACACATTTATTCTACGGCGGATAATTCATTTTGTCGATCGGTCTCCGAAATGATAGCCCTTACGTGATACACTAAAGGCAACACCTGTAGAAAGGACCCTTGCCATGTCAAAATTACTGGAACCCGCGCACCTTGCCAAACTATCACTTAAAAATCGAGTGGTCATGTCGCCCATGTGCCTATACGCCGTGACCCAAGAAGACGGCGTTCTGACCCCCGTCCACTTTGCTCACTACCTGACCCGCGCCATGGGTCAAGTGGGCCTCATCATCCTGGAAGCCACCGCGGTAACCCCTGACGGTCGAATCACCAAGAACGATCTCGGTCTCTGGAATGATGCTCAGGCCGTTAAACTACGTGACCTAGTCACCAACCTACACCAACTCGGCGCCAAGGTCGGCGTTCAACTGAACCACGCCGGACGAAAAGCCGTCGACGCGGTGACTCCGGTGGCGCCCAGTGACCAACGCTATAGCCCCGATTATCGGCAACCTCACACCCTAACGATCCCAAAAATTCACGACATTGTCGCGGACTTCCGGGCGGCCGCCAAGCGTGCGACTGCAGCGGGGGTGGACGTCATCGACATTCACGGCGCTCATGGTTACCTCATCGATCAATTTCTCTCACCAGTGGTCAACCAACGGCACGATCCCTATGGCGGCTCCTTACGCGACCGGTATCGGCTCCTGCACGAAATCGCTACCGCAATTCGCGACGAGTTTTCCGGCTCGCTGTGGACACGGCTATCCCTCACCGACTACCAACCCAGCACCCAACAAAACTCACTTTCCGAGTGGCAGCGGGTGGCCCAGTGGCTGGAAGCCGATGGGGTCGACTTGCTCGACGTATCGACCGGGGGATTATTCCCACTAAAACCCAACTTCCCGGTTCACGACGGCTACCAAACTAAATTTGCCACCAAACTCAAGCACGCCGTCGACATCCCCGTTTCCACGGTCGGCCTATTGGATAATCCGGGACTGTGCGAGTATATTCTGCAAAATCATCAAGCGGACCTGATTTTAGAGGGGCGCGCACTCTTACGTAACCCGAACTGGGTCGCCACCGCGGATCTAGCACTACACGACCATAACCTAACCCGTGATACCTTTAACCAGTCGTACTACCGTGGCATGGACGAACGGTAATGAACCGCAAAAGCAGCCTTCTCCTACTCGAGAAAGCTGCTTTTAGTTTGGAAATGACGGTGGTTTTGTGCCCGTAAAGCATCCCAAAAGCTATCATATCAATATCCGTTTTAGTTCTTCATAAAAGTTTTCATGTGACCCGGCCAAAAAGATAACGACGATACTCCCGCCATCATCGATGGTATCCGCTAGTCGATCGGTCACTTGCACATACCGAGAAGTCGCTCAAAACGCCTCGTTTATCAAGCCGAACTTTATAGGCCAATTTGTTTTGCTGCCTCCGCTTTAGTTAGGGTCGGGGGCTGCGCTGCTTGCGTGACTAACCTGTCCACTGCGGCTGGAATTTCTTTTTTCCTTACCTTAAATTCGTTAATCAATTTCTGGCCTTGATACCCCTGATCCACCAAATCCTAATGACTTTTTGGTAAATCATTTTTGATAGGTTGGGAAAAAGGAAATTCATTTGTCGGCCGTCCTCCCCACCTTGGGCTACTGTATAAAATTGCTTCAATTTTAGCAATATCTCTTACGGGAATAAATATCAATGTGTCATCGAATCCCATTAGTTTAGAGCTTTTTTCATCTAAGTTATATCGAAAAATCTGAATTTGCTCGGGAAAATATGTAGTGAAAAACGTTTGCCAAAATCCAACATATTTTTGACCACTTGTTGTCGTAATTCTCACTTTTTCGCCCACTGGGTAATCCTCAAACTGATTGAAATCACTCGAATACCGTTTAATAACTTCTCCAGTTAAGTTGTACTGAATCACCTTCATAAATTCTCACTCTTTCCGTAGCAAAAACCATCTGTGGACCTGCCATTTTCCATAGCGTAATATCATCAAAATCTATTATTTAAGTTCTCTTATCAGACCGTTATCCAATGCATAACAGCCCAACACGAGCAAATCATGTTTTCCCAATAAGTACTTAAAAAGTGTACCTTTTCCATTATAAAGGAAAAAGTACACTTTCAAGTACCTGTAAATATCTAAGAGCAGTACTCAGATTTAACTAGTCAACACGTTTCAGCACCGTGACACTTTCCACGTGCGGCGTTTGCGGGAACTGGTCGACCGGCTGGATGTCGCCGTCGATGGCGTAACCCAGTTCCTGGAAGTGCGCAACGTCACGCACCAACGTGGCCGGGTTGCAGCTGACGTAGACGACCTTCTTGGGGCCCATCTGTGCCGCACTGTCGATCAGGCTGGGCGCCAGACCCTTGCGTGGTGGATCGACCACGATCACGTCCGGCTTGACACCGGCTTCTTGCCACTGGGCCATCTGATCTTCGGCCTTGTTGACGGCGAATTCCACGTTGGTCAGGTGGTTCTTCTGCGCGTTGATCTTCGCGTCTTCGATGGCTTCCGGAACAATTTCCACCCCGTAAACCTGCTTAGCGTGCTTAGCCAAGGCCAGTGAGATGGTCCCAATCCCACAGTACGCATCGATGACCGTTTCGTTACCCGTCAGGCCGGCCTTATCGATGGCCATCTGGTAGAGCTTTTCGGTCTGTTGCGGGTTGACCTGGTAGAACGACCGCGACGAGATGGCAAACGTCAAGCCCATCAAAGTATCTTCGATGGTTGGCTTGCCGTACAGCACGCGCGTGACGTTGCCCATGATGACATTGGTCCGCTTAGCATTGACGTTTAAAATGATGCTAGTCACTTCCGGTAAAGCCGCGTGGATCTGTTCCACCAGTTGGGCCTGACTCGGCAGCTTCTGTTGGCGACTGATCAGCACGATCATCATCTCGTGGCTGTAGTCGCCCCGGCGCACCATCACGTTACGAATGACACCCTTGTCGTTGATTTCGTCGTAAGCCGGAATCTCGAATTGGCGTAAGAGGTCACGGACCTTAACGATGGCCTTGTCGATTTCGGGGTCCTGGATGTAGAAATCGGTCAGCGGAATCAGCTCGTGACTGTGTTGGCGGTAAAAGCCGGTTTCCAGTTGGCCCTTCACCATCCGTACGGGCACTTGGGCCTTGTTGCGGTACTGGGTCGGGTGCGTCATCCCCAGCGTCGGCGCCACGGTCACGTCAATGTGGGCCTTGTTGAAGAGTTCAGCGATCTGGTGTTGCTTGAACTTCAGTTGGGCCGGGTACGCCAGATGTTGTAACGGCGCAATCCCGGTCTGCCGGTAGGTCTTGTCGACGTCTTCGACCCGATCGGGCGACTTGGTCTGCCAAGCCACCACGCGGGCGAACCCGTAGTGCTTTTGAACCTTGGTGACCTGAATCGTCACCTGTTCGCCCGGTAAGGCGTTTTCGACAAATAAGGAGAAGTCGTCGACCTTGGCGACCCCCATCCCCTGATAAGTCAGGTCGGCGATGGTCACGTCGAGTCGTTCGTTCTTGGTTACTGGTGCTTTGATTTTCATTAAATTACCTCATAAATTGATTAGACGTTAGAAAAGGGACTTTGCCCTATTATCACGCAAAATCCCTTTCCCGTAAACTTTTTAACTTTACAAACTACTTTTCGGCGTCCGCCGGCAGATCCTGGACCTGCTTGACGAACTTCTCTTCGGCCGCTAACATCTCGGCCGTTTCGCTGGTGACCGCGTGGTCCGGGATGGCGTCGAGGTTGGCGTACATCTCGATGTGTTGTTTCAAATTCCGAAACTTCATCGGCGCGTCGCCCCCGTATTCGCCGTCCAGGTTGATCATCATGCGGTCCTTGACCGGCCGGGCGGTAACCTTGTTGGTCTTGACGTACAGGATGTGCGGGTCGTTGATGTGCCGACCACCGTTCAAGACCAGGCCCATCAACCGGAGAATCTCCGGCAGACTGGCGGTCTTGACGATAATCATGGTGAACTTCCCGTCATCTAGCGCCGCGTCGGGCACAATCTGTTCGAACCCGCCGATGGAGTTGGTCAACGCCAGCAAGAACATCGAGGCCTGCCCGCGAAAATGGCCGCCGTCGTAGGTCAGATCCATTTCGATCGGCTTAATCCGTGGCAATAACTCGGCGCCCTTGACCAGGTACGCCAGGTAGCCAAAGATCGACTTCAAGTTCGACGGTACGTCGTAGGTCAACTCGGTGAGTAACCCCCCGCCCGCAATGTTGATGAAGTACTGCTCACCGGCCTGGCCGATGTCCATCTGGATGGTCTGATCCTTGAGAACCACCTTGGCCGCGGCTAAGGGATCTTCGCGCGGAATGTGGAGTGCCCGCGCGTAATCGTTGGTGGTGCCGGCCGGGATGATGGCCATCTTGGGCCGGTGCGGGAGACCGGCGATCCCGTTAACCACTTGGTTAATGGTGCCGTCGCCGCCCGCCGCCACGATTAATTCAAACCCCGCTTTGGCCGCCCGGGTCGCCTCGTCTTGTGCCGAGTTAGGTGCCGGGGTGGTCGCGTAGGCGCTGGTTTCATAACCCGCCTGTTCGAACACCGCTAAGATGTCGATTAAGTCCTTCTTTAACGCCTCGCGGCCTGAGGTTGGGTTATAAATGACCCGTGCCCGTTTACGCATGTTTGGTGCCTCCGTGTTTTCTCTAGTGATTCAAAGCCGCCATCAACAGCTTGTTGACGACTTGTGGGTTGGCTTGTCCGTGCGTTTGCTTCATGATTTGACCCACGAGGTAACCCACGGCCCGCTTCTTCCCGTTGTTAAAGTCTTCGATGGATTGCGGATTCTGGTCCAAAATGTCATCGATGATTGGTTGTAACTTAGCTGGATCGGATAATTGAACCAACCCATGCTTTTCGACGAAGGCCTTGGGTTCTTCACCGTTGGTCACGGCCTTGAAGACCTTCTTGGCCATCTTGGTCGAAATGGTGCCGTCGGAAATGAGGTTAATCATACCCGCTAAGTTGGCTGGCGTCAACTTAGTCTTGGCCAAATCAACTTGATTGTCGTTCAGGTAAGCGTTGACGTCCCCTTGCAGGTAGTTGGCCGCCATCTTGGGGTCCGCTTTTAAGTCGACCATGGCGTCGAAGAAGTCGGACATTTCCTTGGTCTGCGTGATGACCATGGCGTCGTAGTCCGTCAAGCCCAGGTCGGTGACGTAACGGTGCCGCCGGTCGGTTGGCATTTCGGGCATGGCCTCATCGAGTTGCTTGATCCAGTCATCGGAAATGCTCAGGGCTGGCAAGTCGGGTTCTGGGAAGTAACGGTAATCGTCGGAGCCTTCCTTGACCCGCATCAGGATCGTTTCACCGGTCTTTTCGTCAAACCGCCGCGTTTCCTGCCGCACGGAACCACCGGACATCAGGACTTGTTGTTGACGCTTTTCTTCGTATTCCAACCCGCGCTTGACGTAGTTGAAGGAGTTCAAGTTCTTTAACTCGGTCTTGGTCCCGAACTTGTCTTGGCCCACGGGACGCACGGAAATGTTGACGTCGACCCGCATCGACCCTTCTTCCATCTTCACGTCGGAGATCCCGGTAAATTGGATCCGCTGCCGCAAGGCCTCCAGGTAGGCGTAGGCTTCGGCCGGCGACGCGATGTCGGGCTTGGACACGATTTCGATCAGCGGCGTCCCCTGCCGGTTCAAGTCGACGTAGGAGTGGTCGCGTTCGTGGGTGTTCTTCCCGGCATCTTCTTCGATGTGCATTTCGGCGATCCCGATTTTCTTCTTCACGCCGTCGATGTCGATCTCGACCCAGCCATCGTGACCGATGGGCTTGTCGGCTTGCGTGATTTGGTAAGCCTTAGGGTTATCGGGGTAGAAGTAGTTCTTCCGGTCGAAGTGGGTGTGTTGTTCGACCGTCGCGTGTAAGGCGAGTGCGGCGATGATCCCATCGGCCACCACGCCCTTGTTGGTCGTTGGCAGGACCCCCGGGTACCCCCAGTCGATGACGTTGGTGTTCGCGTTGGGATCGTCCCCAAATTCAACGGGTGACGGACTAAAGATTTTCGAGTTCGTCTTTAACTCCACGTGGACTTCCAGCCCAATGGTGGTTTCAAAATTCATTAGTTTTGGCCTCCTAACGCGGGTACTTTAGTGTGAAATTCGGTGTTTTGTTCGAAGGCGTACCCGGCCTTGTAGAGCGTGCTTTCGTCGAACGGACGCCCGATCAGCTGCATGCCGACGGGTAAACCATTGCTGAAGCCGGCTGGCAGGGACAACCCTGGTAAGCCCGCTAAGTTCACCGGAATGGTTAAGATATCGTTCATGTACATGGTCAGTGGGTCGGCGATTTCGGCCCCGATGTTGAAGGCGGGCGTCGGTGCCACCGGTCCCATGATGAAGTCGTGATCCTTCAAGATGGCCTTGAAGTCGTTTAAGATCACGGTCCGCACCTTGGCGGCCTTCAAGAAGTAGGCGTCGTAGAACCCAGCCGATAACGAGAAGGTCCCCAACATGATCCGGCGCTTGACTTCGGCCCCGAACCCTTCGGAACGCGACTTCACGTAGACGTCTTCCAGGTTCTTGACGTCCTTGGCGCGGTAACCGTAGCGAATCCCGTCAAACCGTTGAAGGTTCGAGGAGGCTTCGGATGAGGCGATGATGTAGTAAGCAGCGACCCCGTATTTGTTGTGCGGCAGGGAAACTTCGTCGACCGTGGCGCCTAACTTGCGGTAGGTGTCGGCGGCGGCCAAGATGGCTTGCTTAACGTCGTCGTTAATCCCGTCGGCTAGGAATTCCTTGGGTAAACCGATACGCATGCCCTTGACGCTGGTGGCGGCGGTCAAGTCGGCCGCAAAGTTCGGCACGGCCTTGTCGGAACTGGTCAGATCGTGATCATCGTGACCGGCAATGGCGCTAAGCATCATGGCGTTGTCCTTGACGGAACGGGTCATCGGGCCAATGGCGTCAAAGCTTGAGCCAAAGGCAATCAGGCCCCACCGAGAAACCCGGCCGTACGTTGGCTTCATGCCGACGATGCCGTTAAAGGAAGCCGGTTGGCGAATGGAGCCACCGGTATCGGTCCCTAAGGCGACGGGCACCATGCCCGCCGCAACGGCAGCCGCGGAACCACCCGAAGACCCACCGGGAACCTTGGTTTGGTCCCAGGCGTTCTTCGTGGTCTTGAAGGCGGAGTTTTCCGTCGAGCCCCCCATGGCGAATTCGTCCAGGTTGGTCTTACCGACCGGCACCATCTTAGCAGCAGCTAACTTGCTGACCACCGTGGCGTCGTAAACCGGCGTGAAGTTTTCCAGAATCTTGGAGGCCGCCGTCGTGGGCTGATCCTTGGTGACCAGGTTATCCTTTAAGGCCAGTGGAATCCCGGCTAAAGGTTGGTCGTCGGTGATGCCGGCTTGGTCGAGCGCGTCGGCTTGGGCCAGGGCTTGGTCTTCGTTTAAGTGTAAGAAGGCGTCGATCTTGGAATCGGTCGCTTTGATGTTCTCGAAAGTGGCTTGCGTCAGTTCCTTGGCGCTAATCTTCTTGGCCACCAAGTCCGCGTGTAAGCTAGCGAGATCTTGCTTGAAATAGTCCATAAATTGATTAATCCTCGCTTTCGTCGATGATGGTTGGCACCTTGATGTAGCCGCGAGCGGCATCGGGTGCGTTCTTTAAGAGTGCTGCGCTTTGTCCCCAGTTATCGGCGACGTCTTCGCGCATCACGTTAATCTGATCCGTGACGTTGGTGGTTGGTTCCACGTTGTCGGTATCCACTTCACTCAGCGATTCGAATAGTCCAATGATATCGTCAAGTTGTGGGGTTAAGGCGTCCAATTGGTCGTCCGTAAACTCAAGCTTGGCCAGTTCAGCCACGTGCTTAACCTGTTCACGATTGATTCGATTAGCCATCAATTTGTCCCTCTTTCTAATTTATCCGTGACGTGTCGGTTTAAACTGTCGCCTTCCGGCCGTACACTGGTGCGCCAATTCTCCGTTCGAGTCAATCATTCGTCTCTCAGTCGGTAACGCAGCCCAGTGCTTAAATCCACACGTCTGTCTGCTAGGCCGCCGGCATTGATCTGCCGGGGTCCAGCGTGTAAACACACATTGCTATTCTACCATAGAACCGTAGGCGACCAAAACGAACTCATCAAAAATATTTGCCTGAAAGGGCAATCACGAGACATTCGTCAAATTTACAAGGCCCCACCCCGTTTTAGCCCAGTCTGACTTGACCGGAAGCCCCCCAAAAACTCTACTAAATAAAAACGGCCGCCCCACCGGACGACCGTTTACGTGCTGTTTAGTAACTGTTAAAGACGTGACTGGTGAACTTCTTTTCGTTCTTGGTCCGCGACAGGAAGCTTTGAATCCCATCCGTCGACGACACGGTAATATCGATTGGCACCCCGGACGGCAGGTACTTCTGCGCCGTAGTTTGCAGGTACTGCGTAAAGCTGATGATTTCCGTTTGACTGTAGAACTGCGTGGTGATGTTCACGTGCATCCCCGCCAACGATTTGCCATCGTATTGGGCTTGGGCCGTAACCCCACTTAGGTTCGGGAAGAAGTTTTCGACTTGGCTCTTGAAGTTAGAGAAGGAGCTGGCGTCGTTACTGTTCGAGCTGCTTTGGCCGCTCGACAACGGGAAGGTGTAGTTCTTCACGTTTAACGGCGTCCACTTGGCCACACTGGTTGTGCCGGCCTTGTTGGTCGAATAAGCCAGGAAATTCCCGCCAATCAGGCTATCGTTCGAGGCCTGCCGGTACACGGCGATCACGATCGGCACGTTCTTTAACGCCGACTTTTGCCGTAAGCGTTTCAGGACCGTGTTCGCCGCCTTCTTAGCGTAGGCTTCCCCGGTTGCCTGATCAATCTTGGTCTCGTAGGTCGCCCCGTACTGGGTCTTCTTGTAGTAATCCACGGAGTTGACCGCGATTCCGACGGTCACCCCACCCAAGGAGAGCTTGTTGTTCTTCTGGGTCATGTAGTCCTGTTCTTCCAGGGCCTGGATGTAAATCGGATTACGCTTATTCGCTGACTTCGAGCCGTTATCCGTCGGGTTTAGGCCCGTCGTATTGGTCTTAGACTTGCGGTCCAACCAGTTTTGCACCGTGGTGCTACTCAGGTACTGGCCTTCCTGGAAGACGTACTTCTTGGTGGAGAAGACCTTCTTGGAAACGTTCAACATCCCATTTTCAAAACTCTTCAGGTTGTAAGTGTTCCCGGAGTCTTGGGTGTTGGTCACGCCCCGCGACTTGCTGACCTGGTAGTGGCCACTTTGAATGACCCCTTCATAATCACTATCGGTGGACTGCCCCGTCAATTGGGTGCCCCCCGACTTACTTGAGCCCGAGCCAGACGACATGCTCGAGTTACTCAAATCCCCACACCCCGCCAAAACTAAGGGGACGGCGGCTAAGGCAATAAAGGTTCGTAACCGTTTCACGATTGTTTCCTCCTAAGATTATCCGTTATTTTCCGCCATGGCGTCACGCAGCTGGGCTTCGTTCCACACTGGAACGCCCAGCGCTTGGGCCTTGGTCAGTTTACTCCCGGCCGCTTCACCGGCGATCAACAGGTCGGTCTTCTTAGACACCGACCCGGTGACCTTGGCCCCGTGGGCTTCTAACCAGGCCGTGGCTTCCGGTCGCGTCAGTTCCTGGAGTTTACCAGTCAACACCACGCGCTGGTCGGTAAACTGATTCACGGGCGCCGTAACGGTTGGCCCACCGGTATAGGTCAAGTTGACCCTCGCGGCGGCCAGCCGGTCGATCAGAGCCTGGGCCTGGTCGGTGGCGAAATAGGTCACGACGCTGTCGGCAATGATTTGGCCAACGTTGTCGATGGCGGCAATCGTCTCGGCGTCCGCGGCCATCAGACTGTGCAGATCGCCGAAGTGTTCGGCTAAGACCCGACCGGCCTTGGCCCCCACGTGACGAATACCCAGGCCAAAGAGTAACCGTTCTAATGAATTATGACGACTATTATCAATGGCTGTCAAGAGGTTTTGGGCGGACTTGTCCCCAAATTTATCTAAAGTTAACAATTGTTCGGTCGTTAAATGATACAAACTCGCCACGTCGGTGACCAACTGCTTATCGAAGAGCTGCGCCACGATCTTGGGACCCAAACCGTCGATGTTCATGGCGTTGCGTGAGGCGAAGTGGTTCATCCCCTCGGCCAACTGCGCCGGACAACTGGGGTTGATACAGCGCAAGGCGACTTCCTCGTCCAAGTGGACCAGCTTGGCGCCACAGGACGGACAAAACTCGGGAATCGGAGCGGGTTGGGCGGTAGTTGGCCGCTTGGCCGCGATGAACTGCGAGATTTCGGGAATAATGTCGCCGGCCTTGTGTAACAGGACCGTGTCGCCTAAGCGAATGTCCTTGGCTTCTAGATAGTCTGGGTTGTGCAGCGACGCGCGGGCCACGGTACTGCCGGCCAATTGGACCGGATCCATGACCGCGGTCGGCGTGACGATGCCGGTCCGCCCCACGGTCCATTCGATGTCGCGGACCACGGTCTCCACCTCTTCAGGTGGGAACTTGTAGGCAATCGCCCAACGTGGGACCTTGACCGTTGCCCCGATGGTCCGCTGTAACGGTAACGGGTTGGCCTTGATCACGATGCCGTCGATGCCGTACGCCAAGTCGGCGCGTTTCGCCTGATACTGGTCGATATAGGCGGCCACGTCGTTCATGTCGTGGGCCACCTGGTAGGTCGGGTTGGTGCTAAAGCCTAGCTCGGCCAGTTCATCGAGTAAGCCACTTTGCGTCCGGGTGTCCAACGGCTCGTAGTCGGCGATGTTATACATGAAGGTTGCTAGCTTCCGGTCGGCGGTTACCTGCACGTTGAGTTGACGCAGGCTACCGGCCGCGGCGTTCCGGGGATTGGCAAAGGGCGCCTCCCCTTCGGCTTCACGGCGAGCGTTGAGGTCCAAGAAGGCCTGCTTCGGCATGTAGCATTCGCCCCGCACGTCGATGGTCAGCGGCCGACTCAGCGTTTTCGGAATCGACGGGAGAGTCGCCAGATTGGCGGTGATGTCTTCGCCGATCCGCCCGTTGCCCCGCGTGGAGCCCTGGACGAATTTTCCGTTTTCGTACCGTAGAGAAATCGCTAAGCCGTCGATCTTCAATTCGCAGTTATAGTCGAAGCCAGCGTCATCCCCGTCTTCGGCGTCCACGTCCTTTCGTAACCGGGCGTCAAATTCCTTGAGTTCGTCGAGCGAAAAGACGTCGCCCAACGACAACATTGGGATGTCGTGGTTGACCTTGGGCAGGTCACCGCGGGTGGTGCCGCCGACGTGTTGGGTCGGCGATTCCGGCGTCACGATGGCGGGAAAGGCGGTCTCTAAGGCCACCAACCGGGCGTAAACTCGGTCGTAAACGTCATCTTCGACGGCCGGGGCGTCGGCGTCGTAGTATTGTTTCCCCCACTGGATGAGTTGGGGCCGCAGGTCGGCGGCTTCCGCGGCGGCCTGTTGTTGGGTTAAGTTCTGTACGGGTTTGTCAGTCATGATCTGAATTGCTCCCCCTTCAGGTTTTTATCAAAATTAAATGTGGTGCAGCATTGTCGCTCCACTCCACCGAGCAAGATTAGCTATGGTGGGCACGATTCTGAAGCCGCGCATAACCCGCGCGTCTCCAGAACTCGACCTTGATGTAAGCCGACCAAACCCGTCGACTAACATCAATTTCACCATGGCCAATCCAGTCGGTTCCGTTGCGCTACGAATTGATGGCAAATTACACAATTAGTGGCGATCGTTTAGCCGCCAAAAGTACTCACGAGATTACCCACCATTAACCCCGGTTGCGTCCTTGGCTATTAGTGAGGTCCTAACTCATCCGCAGCCAGCAACAACTAACGTGAGCGTAACAGAGTCGAGTGGTGACTGGTAGTGAAATGATGGTTAGTCAGCGTTTTGGGCTGGCTTACCATCAGGTCGAGTTCTGGAGACTCGGCACTTTCGAGGCTTCAGAATCGTGCCCACTACCAGTCGCTAATCGACGGCGTGGAGCGCCAACCCACACACCATAACACCCTAATTTTACGCTAGATATCCCAAAAATGTTACTTGCTACCCCCGAAAAAAACGCCACCACGGTCGGTGACCGCCGTGACGCTGGTAACTTAAATTTAGTCCACCCGCTTGATAGGGGCGAAGGCGGCCAAGAGCCGCTTAACGCCCTGCTCTGGAAAGGCAATGTCGAGTTCGGCATCTTCGCCGGTCCCGCTGACCTTGACCACGGTGCCGACGCCCCACTTCTTGTGGCTGGCCTTGTCACCGACGGTCCAGGCAACCTTGCCGGCCCCGGTACCCGTGTCGGTAGTGACCCGGCCGGTCTTGCCGTGGTACGGTTTGGCAACCGCACTGGCCGTCCGTCGGGCAAACGGTACGTCCCGGCGCGATGGCGTCAGGCCACTCTTGCTTTCGCTGTAGTCCAGGTGCAGGAGTTCCGGGTTGATCTCGGTCACGAACCGCGATTCTGGATTATTCTGCCGACGGCCATACAGCATCCGCGAATAGGCGTTGGTCAGGTACAGCTTGTCCTGCGCCCGCGTGATCCCCACGTAGGCCAGCCGTCGTTCTTCTTCCAGTTCGTCTTCTTCGAGCATGGCCCGCGACAACGGGAAGATGCCCTCTTCCAGACCCATCAGGAAGATGACCGGGAATTCCAGCCCTTTGGCGGCGTGTAACGTCATCAAGGTAACCTCGGCGGGTTCTTCATCGACGTCGTCTTGCGCGGACACTAACGCTAAGTCGGCTAGGAATTCGACCAACCGGTTGTCGTTCTCGTCGTGGTCGGCCTGGTCCCAATCCGTGTCGAACTTCTGGGTCACGGACAGGAATTCCTCGATGTTTTCCACTCGGGTCTCGGCCTCCAGCGACTTGGCGTCCTTCAGGAGCTTCAGATAGCCGGTCTTCTCTAAAATATCATTGGTGATGTCGGACACGCTGGCCGTCGCCGCCGTGGCCTGTACCGTGGCAATCGTGTGGCCGAACTTGTCCATGGCGTTACGCGTCCGGGTGCTGATGTTGGTGGCCAGTGTGATGTTTTGCGTGGCCTCCAACTCCGTCCAGTCGTTGTAGTCGGCGAAGTCGCGCAGCTTTTCGAGGCTGGTGGCACCGATACCGCGCTTGGGTTCGTTGATGATCCGTTCCAGGCTCATCGAGTCGGCCGGGTTGGCGATCAGCGTCAGGTAGGCCAGGACGTCACGGATTTCCTTACGGTCGTAGAACTTGTGGCCCCCGACCATGGTATAGGGAATGTTAGCCTTGACCAGGGTTTCTTCGATCACCCGGGATTGCGCGTTAGTTCGGTACAGCACGGCGAAGTCACCGTAGCCACGGTGGTGTTGTTCCCGTTCCTCTTGAATCTTAGCAACCACGTAATGGGCCTCGTCGTTTTCGTTTTGCCCGCGGTAATACGAAATCTTGTCGCCCTCCGGATTTTCCGTCCAGAGGTCCTTTTTCTTCCGGTTGACGTTTTGTTGGATCACGTCGTTAGCCGCTTCCAGGATGGTCTTGGTCGAGCGGTAGTTTTGTTCCAGTAAGGTCACGTGAGCCCCCGGATAATCCCGTTCAAAGTTCAGGATGTTTTCCATGTTGGCGCCCCGCCAACCGTAGATACTCTGGTCACCATCCCCGACCACGCACAGGTTATCGTGCTTTTTGGCCAACATGTTGACCAGCATGTACTGCGCGTCGTTGGTATCCTGGTATTCGTCGACGTGAATGTATTGAAACTTGTCCTGGTAGTAGCCCAGCACGTCGGGATTCTGTTGAAAGAGCTGAATCGTCAGCATGATCAGGTCATCGAAGTCCATGGCCTGGTTGGCCTTAAGCGCTCGTTGGTAACGGTCGTAAACCTCGGCGACCTTTTGCTTGAAGGGATCACCCGCCGCGGCCGCCAGCATGGCCGGCGTCTGCAAGGCGTTTTTGGCGTTCGAAATGGTACTCAGTACCGAACGCGGGTCGTATTTCTTCACGTCTAAGTTGAGTTCTTGGAGGGTCCGCTTGATCAACGTCCGCTGTTCGCCGGTGTCGGCGATGGTGAAGGCGCGCGTGTAGCCTAATTTATCGGCATCGCGGCGCAAGACCCGCACACACAAGGCGTGGAACGTGGAGACCCAGACGTCGTTACCGTCGGGGCCCAGTAGCTTGATCACCCGTTCGCGCATTTCCTTGGCGGCCTTGTTGGTAAAGGTGATCGCCAAGATGTGCCACGGTAAGACGTGGTTGTGTTCGATCAGATAGGCCACCCGGTGAGTCAAGACCCGCGTCTTGCCACTCCCGGCGCCGGCCAATACCAATAAGGGGCCTTCCGTCTGCAGGACGGCCTCCGTTTGTTTGTCATTCATGCCCGTTAACAATTCTTCTCCTGCCACCGTGAACACAATCCTCTCTGTAGTTAGTCCTGACTATTATACCAAAGAAACATACGTTCTGCTGAGTTCCCGGGGAATTTAAGGGAAAATTTGGCGGGAAAATGAAGAACTAACCACTGAAGCTCTAGATGATTAACCCCACTCGCGTTAACGACTTAAAAACGGCTCTTTAAGACTGACGGTCTGTCCCCACCGAGCCTTAAAGAGCCATTTCTAATGATTAATCAGTGCCCAAACAACCTCTACGTGCTACCTCAATCGCATGGTCAGCACCGGGTACGGCTGGCCCTGCTCGTCCGTGGCACTGCGGTCGACCACCTGAAAGCCCATGTGTTGGTAAAAGCCCAGGGCGCCGGGATTCTGTTCGTTGACCGTCAGTTGGTTGACGCCGTAGTGACGAATCCCGTAGGCCAGCAGCTGCTTCCCCAGCCCGTGGCCGCGTTGGTCGGCGGCGATGAACAACATATCGAGGTGGCGAGCGGTCAGCCCCATAAACGCCACTAATTCCCCGTTATTATCCGTCAACACTACCAATTTAGGCACCTGCCGCAGTGCCTGGGGTACGTAGGCCTTGATCTGGACGATCTCGTCGTCGGTTAAGAATAAGTGGGTGGCGCGTACCGAGCCCTCCCACAGCGCCACCAATTGGTCAATCCGCAGCTGGGGGCGGGCTTGAACTTCGTGAATCGTCATACTACGTTCCTCCTCCGTTAAAAAAATGACCACCCACCCCGGGGTAGTCATCAATCAGCCTATTTTGCTTCGTCCAGTGCCCGGGGCAACGAAGTCTGTTGCGCATCGAGCTGGCGCACCTGGCGCATGGATTCTTGAATCCACGCCTGATGGGCCGGATCGCACAACACCAGCTGGTTAGCTCGCAGGTTGCGGTAATCCGCTTCGGAAATGATCACCACTTCATCACCGTTCTTGGCCGTGACCGTCACCGGTTTACGACGATCCGTCACCCCATTTAAGTAGTGACAAACTTTGCGTTGTAACTCCGTATCCGTGATGTACTCCATCGTTAGGGCCCCCTTAACCGTTTGCGTTGCTCGAATTACGTTTATCATACCCGATAGCCCCGCGAAAAGCTTGCCCAACGATTTACCGGGGGCCAACCCTTTAAGCCACTAACTTAACCAGCTGAGAAATTTAAAAGAGACCCACCCGCCAGTTGGCCGGGCAAGTCTCTTCGTTAACTACAATTAATCAGCCGGCTCGTCATCCGCATCATGGGACGACCAGATTCCGGTATCGTCGAGTTGGTCCAACATGGTCTTGACCGACTCGCCTTCTACGGCAATGTGGCCCATGATGTCGTCGGGCCGTTGGTTGCGCAGGTGGTAGAAGTTAAAGTGCCAGTTAGGCTTGATCTGCCACTGAGTCCGCATGGCCGGCTGTTGGCTGACCTTAAAGGCCACCGTGACGGCGGGCGTCAGAATCTGGGGCGTGGCGAGTGGTAAGCCACAGATGGCCCGCAGGTGTTGGTCGAACTCGTCGACCGTGGCAGCCACGGCAAAGACGTAGCCGTTCTCACTCGGCGCTGGCGTAATCTTCTTGACGTAGATGGCGCCACTCTTGGTCAGGTAGAAGCTGACCTCGTAGACCCCCACGTAGTTGACGTGCTTCCCGACTTCGCCCGCGATGCGTTGCAGTTCACCGGCGACGGCTTGATCCACGTTAGCCGGGACCCAGGTTTTAAACGGGCGGTCGTCGATGGTCTGGGCCTCGGTGATGGGGAAGAGCTGTTGCGCCCCGGTTGCGTCCCGCGCCACGATCAGGGAGTATTCCTTATCGTAGGCAATCTGGGATTCCAGGATGTAGGTCCCCCAGTCCAGTAGCCCGGCCGCCTTGGCGATGTCCGTCTGGGTGTGAATCACTAACTCCCGGCCCCGCGACCATTCCTTTTGAATCGGCTTAAGGACGCACTGGTACCCGATGGAGTTTACGGATTGATAAACGTCATCGAGACTAATAATCGTGGCGTACGGCGCAATATTGACGTTGAGTTGTTCGAAGAAGGCCCGTTCGAGCAAGCGGTCCTGCATCATTTCTAGCAGGTCGCTGCCTTGCGGAATCCGGGTGAATTGGGCCAAGAACTTCACGACGTCGGTGCTGACGTGGTCGGAGTCGTAGACCACGGCGGCACAGCTTTCCGCAAAGTGTTGTAACTTATCCTTGTCTTTGGTGGTGCCCACTGCCTTGAAATCGGCGAGCTGTAAAGCTTCGCTGGTTTCGTCGGCACCGTACGCCCCCACGTGCAACCCCATCTTCCGGGCCGTCGTGACCAACATCGCGGCGTTCGCGCTGTTGCCAATCACCCCAATGGTATCTCCTGGATATAAGACCGTATTCGCCAATTTACTCCCTACTTTCCACGTTTAGTTTAATTTTAATTTTTTTAGTTAAGCATTGCCGCTGCGCTCCGTCGAGCAAGATTCGCTATGGTGGGCACGATTTCGAAGCCCGCCAAACCCGCGGTCTCCGAAACTCGACCTTAATGTAAGCCGACTAAAACCGTCGACTAACATTAATCTCACCATAGCCAATCCAGTCGACTCCGCTCCGCTAAGGTTAGTGGATCATCCACCAGGTAGTATTAGCTACCTTCGACTATAACATTACGTCTTCGCCAATAAAACTGGCAACGACCAATTGACAGCCCGGAGGTGAGCAGGGGCTCAGCCAGCGACCTTATAGTCGACGTTCTTTGTCGGCTTAGGATAAGGCCGAGCTTCAAAACTCGCGGGTCTTGCGAGGTTCGAAGTCGTGCCCGCAGGCGGTTCAAATGTTCACCCTGAGCACCGGAGGGCGCCCAGTTTCATCTAACCTAAGTTTAAAGTTTTGCCGCGCCGGATACAAGCACCATCCGCTAGTCTTGCGCGAAGGTCACCGTGCCGTTCTCGAACTTGGCGATGCTGGCCAACGCGACCAACGGAATTCCCGCGTCCTGAACCAGCTGGTGGCCCTTCTGGAAGCGTTTCTCGATGACCACGCCCACGCCGGCCACCTTGATCTGAGCCGTATCAGCGATGTCCAATAAGCCCTGGACCGCCTGGCCGTTCGCCAAGAAGTCGTCGATGATCAAGACGTTGTCGTCGGCACTTAAGAAGCGCCGGTCGATCGAGATGTCGTTATTGACCTGCTTGGTGTACGAGTAGACCTTAGCCGTGTACAGGTGGTCGGTCAGCGTCAGACTCTTGTGCTTCCGGGCGAAAATCATCGGCACACCCAGGTGTAGGGCCGCCATTACGGCCGGCGCAATCCCGGACGACTCGACGGTGAGGACCTTGGTCACCCCGGCGTCGGCGAACTTCCGGGCGAACTCGGCGCCCATCTGATCCATCAGCTGGGGATCGACTTCGTGGTTCAAGAAGTTATCCACCTTCAAGACGTTCCCGGGTAAAATCGTGCCATCCTTTAAAATGCGATCCTCTAAAATTTTCATGGTTGTCCTCCAAGCTCTCGTTTGCCAGTTAAACTGTTACTTTCCATTCTACCCGACTTCTTGGCAAAAGCACAACGACTCCGCCGATAAATTTAGGAAGCTTTAAGGCTACAATAATCCGATGGCTTCACTAACCACCGTGAAGATGGCTAATAAGCCGAGGTTTCGGACAGCCAGAATGAAGGTTTCCTTCTTAACCTGAACCCGAAAGAAGGCCCGGATGTTCTTGCCTACCGGGATAGCGCTGACTAAGGCCAGTAGCGACCAGACCGGCAACGCCCCCAATAAGGCGCTGGCAATGAGCGTCAGATACCCCACCACGTAGAAGCCCGCAAATAGCCACAAGGCGCGGCGCTTACCAATGAAATACACGATGGTGGTCCGGTTGAGGTCCAGGTCTTCTTGGGCGTCGCAGATGTTGTTGGCCAGCAGTAAGGCGGCGATGGCCATCACGGCCACTCCGGAGGCCAGCAGGACCCGGCCCCACAGCACCCAGGTCAGCGCGGTGGTCTGATACAGGTTCAGGTAGACGGTAATCGCCATGATCATGAAGCCCATGGTGAAGCCGGCGAAGAACTCCCCGGTCGGCGTCCCGGATAACGGCTTGGGCCCGCCGGCATAGAGGTACCCCACCAGAAAACAGAAGATACCCATCACCAGTAGTGGCCAACCGGTCACCCAGACCAGGTACAGCCCGATTAGTGCGGCCACCACCGTGAAGCTGGCCATCAAGGCAAAGATGCCGCGGACGTTCAAGTGGTGCACCCCGATAATGTTGGTATGCTTCTTCCACTCGGCGGCTTGATTATCGTCGGCCTTGGTGTAGTCTTGGTAGTTGTCGTTGATGTCCACGGCCATGTTGAACAGGAACATGGCGATGAAGAACAACAGGCTGACGCCCCCGTTTAAATGACCATAATTATGGAAGACAAAAATAAGTCCCAGTAAAAACGGCCAAACGGACGCAATTTTGGCTTTAATTTCAACTAATTCTAGAAAAACTTTCCAGTTCACACGAATTTCCCCCAGTTTCGGCACCCCGCGGGGCGGCGATGTTTGACAACGTTTCCAGTTGTCGGTAAGATTAATTTTGACTAACGAACGAGGTGCAGTATGGATCGACAACTTTGGCGGCAATTCCCGCAGGTTGAGCCAGAACTCAACGCGTTACAGCCCTATCTGCTGGATGCGGTAAAATTGACCAACCAACCTATCCACAATAAAATATTAGCCTTATTGGAATCCGGCGGCAAGCTTCTACGCCCCGGGTACTTTTATTTATTTACCAAATTTGGCGAACCCACGTCGGCCGAACGCTTACGGGCCGGGGCCGCGGCGCTAGAAATTCTCCACGTGGGCACGTTGATTCACGACGACGTGATCGACGAGTCCCCCACCCGCCGCGGGGTGCGGACCATCCAGATGAAGTACGGGCAACGCAACGCGATTTACGCCGGCGACTTCATGTTCACGGTCTACTTCGACCAGGTCTTAAAGTCGACCAGCGACACGGCACTGATTCAAGCCCACATCAACGCGATGCACAAGATCTTAACCGGCGAACTGGGCCAGATGGCGTTGAACTACCGCGAAGACGCCACGTTAGACGCCTACCTTAGCGAGATTGCGGGTAAGACGGCCGAACTGTTCGCGCTGGCGTGCTACCAGGGCGCCCAGCTGACCCACGCGCCACAAGCCGTGCAGGATAGCGCCCGGCCGATTGGCGAGGCCATCGGGAGTGCCTACCAGATGTTAGACGACATCTTAGACTACGCGGGCGATCCTAAGAAGACGCGTAAGCCGATCCTAGAAGACCTGCGTTCCGGTGTGTACTCGTTGCCGCTACTGCTGGCCATCCCCCACGCTAAGCGCGATTTCCACCAATACCTGAAGAAGCGCCAAGACATGACGACAGCCGATATCCAGGCCGTGCGCGCACTGGTCACCCAACACGGTGGCGTCGAAGCCGCCCGGCAACTAGCCACCGAGTGGACCGACAAAGCCCTAGAGCTGATTGCCGCGTTGCCCGCCGGGAGTACCCGGGAGGCGTTGGCGCGGTTGACGGGGATGCTGTTGAAGCGGGATCACTAAACTCAAATTTAAATTTTGGCTTGTTCAGGCTCGCGGGCCGTCGTTCCTACCAATATCATATCAGTAATGCCAAAAGACCAGAGCAGCTAATTCGTTGTTCTGGTCTTTATGTTCATATCATGCTCCGTTAAATACGGACATTGTCCCTGTCGCGCAGGCAGTTCCCATATTACCGTTAATACCTTAATAACAATTGTAAAGGTTACGTCACGGAAAGCTCAGATTCCATACAGACAGACATTTAAGTGTTTAGAAAGTAATCAAGTATGATAATTTAACTTTAAACGTTTATCCTATATCGCTTGTTTTCTATAGCTACCATACATATATACAGATTGGCGCAAAATTAAACTCTACTAGGGACTGTCTGAAAACTAAAAATTCAGGTATAATCTGAGGAAAAACGAATCGAGGCATTCCGATGACAACACCTAAACGATACGAACTGGAAGATGCTCAGTGGGACCGAATCAAAGGATACTTCCCGCCATACCGGACTGGCCGTCCATCAAGCCTAGACAACCGTACCGCCCTCAACGCTATCCTCTGGCTCATGCGCAGCGGGGCTCCTTGGCGTGATCTACCTGAACGCTATGGCTCTTGGAAAACGGTGTATAGTCGCTTCCGAGCCTGGGTAAGTTCAGGCTTGTTCGAACAGGTTTTTCTCGAATTGATTGACAATCCCGACATGGAAAACTTGAGCTTAGATTCAACGATCGTTCGAGCGCATCAAAAGGCCACTGGGGCAAAAAAAACGCCGAATGTATGGTCGAAAATCAAGCTATTGGACTAAGTCGAGGTGGCCGAACGACCAAGATTCACGCACTCGTTGACGGATTAGGGAATCCCTTGGGTTTTCGCCTAACAGGTGGTCAAGTACATGATAGCCAAGTTGCCAGTGAGTTGCTGGAAGGCTTCGATATTTCTCAATCAAATATTATCGCGGATAAAGCCTATGGCACCGCGAAACTTCGCCAGTATATTAAAGATAAAGCAGCCGTCTATACCATTCCGCCAAAGGAAAATACCAAAGACAAGTGGACCTGTGATTACCACGTTTATTGTGAGCGCCATTTGATTGAGAACTTCTTCAATCAGTTGAAGAACTTTCGTAGGATTGCAACGCGTTATGATAAGCTCGCTCATGTTTATCTGGCTACGGTTTACATTGCCTCAATTTGCATCTTACTTAAGTAGTTTTCAGACGGACCCTAGTGTTATTTTCATAGATACGCTTAATAAAATTTTTTGTTGTTCTGTATAAAAGAGAAAATATTACAGCACCTATAAAGACTAAGACTATATTTAATAACATAAATATTACATTGTTCGACAATTCATCATAAAAATCGTTAAATTTTTCTAATGACACTTTAGGTAAGCATAGCACTATTACTAGCTACCCACAATACGCTTCAAGCCTACGCCATTAACAGCTTTCGCGTTCAAGGATCGTTACTAAGATTTAAAGAACACGCGTGCTAGTTACCTTTAGTTATCATCTTTGTTACCAATTATCGGGACCAATTGCGTTATTTTACAAATATATTTCAAATCAGAAAGCGTTTTGAAAAACCATTAATCCGGCAATTGCCCTCAAACATTTTAATTGACCCCATTACAATTATCAAGGACCAATTACGTTTTAGTGTTCGTTACAATAGATTCAACTAATTATTGGTGCAATTTGTTTAATCACGTTCCTAACTCTACCACACTTAAATCGCGCTCGCCACGGTAACTTTCCCGGTCGTTTTCCTTTAAAAAAGCCCACAGACAAGGGGTGTCAACTCACGCTCAATCCGTGAATTGACACCCCTTGTCTAAGGCTAATGGCCCCGGTCCAAATCGTATAACGCCCGGAAACGCGCGTTATCGCGATACAGCTCCTGCGGGGTCCCCTGCATATCGAAGCGCCCGTTTTCAATAAAACGGACCTGGTCGACGTGCTGGATCCCCGTCAGGTGGTGGGTCACCCAAATAATCGTTTTATCCTGCAGGACGTCAAAGACCGTGTCTAGCAGGTGTTGTTCCGTAATTGGGTCCAAGCTGACCGTGGGTTCGTCTAGGATAATCACCGACGTATCCTGCAACAGGATCCGCGCTAGCGACAACCGTTGGCGTTCACCCCCGGAGAAGCGACTCCCCGCCTCCTGGACCTGCGTGTTATAGCCGTCCGGCAAATTGGCAATCAAGTCGTCGAGTTCGACGGCCTTGATCACCCGGCGAACATCCTCATCCGTGGCGTTAAGGTTCCCTAGCCGCACGTTATTCAGTACCGTGGTATTGAACAGGTAGGGTTGCTGGTCCAACACCCCGAAGAGCTGAGCCCGTTGGTCCTGCAACTGCGCGACCGGCACACCGTTAACCGTGACCTGACCCTGAGTCGGCGTTTCGTCGCCCAAGATCAATTTCAATAAGGTACTCTTCCCGGTCCCGCTGGGTCCCAGCAAGGCCAATTTTTCGCCCGGTTTCAGGGTCAATGATAGATCATTAATTACCTGGCGTTGGGCCCCCGGATAGGTGAACTGCACGTGGTCGATGGTCAGTGTCTCAAAATCCCCCACCGTGGTTTGCGGGGCCTTGACCGGTTCGTGTTCGTCCAGCCGGTTGACCCGGTTGATCGAATCGCGGTAGACCGGCCACTCGCTGACCCCCTGGCTCATGTCCGCGAAGGGTTCGACCGTCGGAAAGAGTGCCAACCCGAAGGCCGCGACCCAGTTGGCCTGCACCTGGTCGTGGGTGAACATCAAGCCGGCCCACCAGACCAGGAGGATGACCGCGGCGCCAAAGATCACCTGAATTGCCAGGTTACGCCACCACTGGAAGTAGTGGTCGCTGCGCCGCAGGGTCGCAATCTCGTCGATGGGCGCGTCCTGCTGGGCCAAAAAGGCCTGCCGGCGCCCGGAAATCAACCAGTCACCCAAGCCCAACACGGAATCCGTCAGCTTGGTATAGAAGGTCCGCTGCACCTGACGCGCCTGGAACTCACGCTGGCCGTTGACCGCCACCGACAGTAACGGCATCAGGATCACGATAACCCCCAACAACAGTAACATCAACAGGCCGAACGCCCAGTTAAAGTAGCCAATGCCGATGACCACGAACAGGTACAACAGCCAGCCAATCACCAACGGAAAGACCGTGCGCAGGTAGAGGTTTTCGATGTGGTCGATGTCCTCGGCCAGGATGCTCAAGACATCCCCCGTTTGGTGCGTTTGGCGAATCGCCACGGCCTGCTTCTCCACCGCCTGATAGAGGCGTTTTCGAAAGTCCGACACGATCCGTAGCACCCAGTTATGGCTGGTCAGCCGTTCGGCGTAGCGAAACGCCGGCCGGCCAATCCCGAAGGCCCGGGCCAGGACGATCGGCACGTAGATCATCAGAATGTTATAGGGGTGGGTGGCCGCCTTACTGATCAGGTAGCCGGAGTTAAACATCAGCGCGCCCCCACAGAAGAAGGTCATGAAGCCCAGGAAGAGGACCAGCGCCAAGAGTCCCTTATACCGCTTCAGGTACGGCATCACCCAGTGGTCGTGTTCAAACGTTTTCCAGAACCCCTTCATGCCGGTTCATCCCCTTCCATTTCGGCCCGCAGCCGGACATAGGCCCCGTTTTGTGCCTGCAGCTCGGCTGGGGTACCCTGTTCTACCACGCGCCCGTGGTCGAGAACCACGATATAGTCCATCTCGTTCATCCAGTGTAGCCGGTGGGTGGCAAAGAAGACCAGGTGGTGGTCAAAAACCGGCAGCATGGTTTGTTTCAGTTCAATCTCGGTTTCGATATCCAGGTGCGCCGTGGGTTCGTCGAACAGCAAGATGCGCCGCGAGTCATCCAGAAAAGCCCGGGCCAGCGCAATCCGCTGAGCCTGTCCCCCGGAGACCCCCCGGGAGCCTTCACCAATCTGCGTCGCCAGCCCGTCCGGTAACGTGGCGATCCAGTCGGTCAGCCCGGCCCGCTTGGCGGCTTGGGCCACGGCGGCGTCACTGGCATCCGGCGTGTAGAAGGCGATGTTGGCGCGTAGACTGGCGTGGAACAGGTACGGCGCCTGGGGAATGTAGACGAAGCTCCGCTGCCAGGCGGCCTGATCCAGGTGCGGCACCTGGGTCCCGCGTACGGTGATCTGGCCGGCTTGCGGACTCAGAAAGCCGCTTAGTGTGTTAATCAGGGTCGACTTGCCGGAGCCCGACGCCCCGATGAGGCCGACCTTCTGGAACCCCTTGACGTTTAAGGTCACGTCCTTTAGCGTGGCGTGGTCGGCGTCGTACCCCACGTTGACGTGTTGGAGGTGTAACTCGTCGTCGGCCGTCCACGCCGGCGTCCGGGCCGGTAACGTTTCCCGATCGCTGGGGGTGTCCCGGTGGAGGATATCCAAGACCGCCGTTAACGCATTCTTCCCGTTTAACGTCGCGTGATAGTCGTTGGCAAAGTTGCGAATCGGTGCAAAATAGTCCGGCGCCAGCGTCAAGATAATCAGCGCGGGTAACAGTTGGATGGTATTATCCATCAGGCCGAAGCCCAGAAACACCGCAATGATGGCAATCGACAAGGTGGTGAAGAAGTCCAGCGCAAACGTCGAGGTCATCGCGATGGTCAGCGTCGCCATGGTCTTCTTCCGGTAGTCTTCACTGACTTCGTAGACGTTGCCGGCGTATTGTTCGTTTAACCCCAGTTGTTTCAACGTCGGCAGGCCCCGTAAGGTGTCAACGAAGTGGTTGGATAGCCGCTGATACCCCGCGTACTGCCGGTCGGCCTTGGCCTGCGCCGCCAGTCCCAAGATGATCATGAACAGGATAATCAGGGGATAAATCGCCAGAAGAAAAAGCGCTTCCTTCCATTGTATAAACGCGATATAGATCAGAATCAGCCAGGGGGTAATCGCCAGGTCCAAGACCTTACCGATGATCATCATCAGGTAGGTCTGAATCTTGTCGATCCCCTCCAGAGCCATGGTGACCACGTTCCCGGTCCCCTCTTGGGCCACGACACTGGGGCCCAAGTCGAAGAGCTTCGCCATGAATTGCTTCCGCAACCGCTTGGTGGTGCCCGCCACGAACGGGTAGGTCAGCCAGTTCTTTAGCACGGTGACCAGGTGGCGGCCCAGAAAGGCCACCGCGAAGATGGCCAGCGGCGCGCCGATGGTCCCGACACCCTTGAGTTGCCACAGGTTGACAATGGCCACCGCCAGGTACTTAGCCTGTAAGATAATTAACCCCGCTTGAATCAGGGTCAACAGGAGCTGCCAGATAATGACTTTACGCACTCCCGGAAATTGAAACACACGTTGATCAATCAATGAAATCCCCCCAATACAAGTTCTGCTTAGCGGATAATGCTTCATGAGGCCTAAACTGATCGCCCTCCGGCGCTCAGGGGCTGGAACGCTTGCGGGCACGATTTGAAGCCCCACAAAACCCGTGGGTCTTCAAACTCGGCCTTCTGGTAAGTCGGCCCAAAACGCCGACTAACCAGAATTTCGCTGGCTGAGCCCCTGCTCGTCTCCGGGCTGTATATAGATGCAAGAAGGCTACGATAGTCTGACTGGCAACATCATCTATAGTGGTATTACCCGAATCACTTTTGTATGTATCCCTATTGGGCTTCTATGTTGCCCGTTATTTGATGACCGTCAAAACCATTATTTAACCATTTTAATGCCCCATCATCGTTTCTCAGATAACGACCACTAATGCCACACTATCCGCTGCTTATACCATTTATGATACTGCTTTCATTTCGCTTTGACGAGTATGGTGACCGCCGAAAAATATATGCGTCCCTAGTGTGCTAAGTCCTAAAACCACCTGAATATCAAAAGAACCGCCCACCGATGCACAACACCGGCAGGCGGTTCTTGGGGTATCGCCACTTAAGCGACGACACCAGCTCAATTCAGTTTAAATAATCTAATCCATCTTCACCAACAACGACCAGTGTCCAGCCTGGAGGCGAAAACTCACATCTAGCGTAGCTTTAAGCGTTTTGCTTCGGTGAAGCCAGCCGCTTGTAGAAGACCCAGTAGCTCCAGATGAAGTAGACCAACACGATTGGCAGGATGGAGAACGTCAGAATCGTCATCAGGTGCAGCGTGTACGGCGAGTTCGACGAGTTCTTGATCAGCAGTGAGTACGCCGGATTGTTGGCGACCATGACCCGCGGGAACAACCCGTTGAAGATCAGGACCACCACGCTAATCAGTGACAGCCCACTACCGACAAATGAGAGCCATTCGTGATTGCCCAGGACACCCCAGTAAGCTAGGGCCGTGACAATCACCAGGAAGACCACAATCAGCGTCGTGGAGAGTGGCTTCTTGGCGAAGAAATCCGTCGAGAAGAACAGCAGGATGGCGAAGACCACTTCCCCCGCGAATAAGACGGGGTAGAGAATCTTATTCCAATCCCGCGCGCGGTCGCGTAACTCACCGGACGTCTTCAAACGGATGAAGTTCAACCCGTGAACCAGGCAGAGCACCGTGACGGCGACCCCACCCACGATGGAGAACAGGTTGACGTAATCGGTAAAGTGGGCGGTCATATCGCCGTTTTTATCGATTGGCATCCCCTTGATCATGGCCGTAAACAGCATCCCGAACAGGAAGGCCGCACAGCCCGAGCCAATGGTGCCGGCCCATTCCCAGAAGGTTTTCCAGCGTTCCGTTTCCATGTTGGCCCGAAATTCGAAGGAGACCCCCCGAAAAATCAGGCACGCCAGGATCAGGAACAAGACCAGGTAGAAACCGGAGAACAACGTCGCGTACCACATCGGGAAAGACGCGAACATCGCCCCGCCGGCGGTAATCAACCAGACTTCGTTACCGTCCCAGTGTGGGCCGATGGTGCGAATCACCACGTCGCGTTCCGCATCGTTGCGGGCAAAGCTCTTGATCAGCATCCCGACCCCGAAGTCGAACCCTTCGAGGAAGAAGAACCCACTGAACAAGACGCCAATCAGAATAAACCAGAGTAATTGTAGATTAGTCATGGTTGAACGCCCCCTTCGAGTAAGGATCGATGTCTACGTCAGAAGCCGAGTACCCGTCGGTATTTTCCGCGTCCGGCCCGGCCTTTAAGGTCCGGTGACACAAGACGACCATCACGACACCCATGCCCGCAAACATCAGGAAGTAGACAATGTTCGACGTGAGTAATGACGCCACCGAAACGTTCGGCGAGACCGCATCTGCAATCGTGAGTAACCCGTAAACCACCCACGGGTAACGCCCGAATTCGGTGATGAACCACCCACAGGTATTGACGATAAACGGTAACCACAGGCACAACCCCATGATGTATAAGAACCACTTCTGCTTCAAGATGGCCTGCGACTTCTTGCGGTTAAAGATAAGTCCCACGATGGCCAGTAAGGCGAACAAGGCGCTGGCCCCGGACATGATCCGGAAGCTCCAGAATAGCGTCTTGGTTGGGACGTAATAGTTGATGTCGCTGCCAAACTTCTTATCGTACTTCGCGTGCAACTCCTTGTTGGCCTGATTCATCCCGGTAACCGTCCCGGTTAATTTATGATAACTTAATAAGTTCAGCACATACGGAATGTCAACGGACCAGGTGGTCTTGTGGGCCTTGGTATCGAAGCCCGCCACGGCCGTCCATTCCCCCTTTTCCGTGGAATTCTTGTAAATCCCTTCCATGGCCCCAACCTTCATGGGTTGGTTGTTCAGTAGGTAACGCATCTGCGTGTCCCCACTAGCAATGGAACCTAACGAGAAGATTAAGCCGATGACCAACGCGACCTGCAATGACTTGCGGTAGAAGGTCACGTGATCCTTCTTCAGTAAGCGCCAAGCGGCACAGCCCGCAATGACGAAAGCGGCGGTCACGAAGGACCCGAAAATCACGTGCGGAAATTCGTTCCACAGCTGCGGGTTGCCGACGATGGCCCCGAAGTCCGTCATTTGAACGTGGCCGGTCTGCTTATTGATGATGTACCCCAACGGGTTTTGCATAAAGCTGTTGGCCGCCAAAATCCATAGGGCTGATAATGAAGAACCGAACATAACTAGCCAAATAAAGAGCACGTGCACCCATTTGTTAAACCGATCCCAGGTGAACATCCACATCCCGATGAATGTGGATTCCATGAAGAACGCAGCGAGCGCTTCGATGGCTAACGGCGCCCCGAAGATGTCCCCCATGAACCGCGAGTATTCCGACCAGTTCATCCCAAATTGGAATTCCTGGATGATCCCCGTGACCACCCCGACGGCGAAGCTATACAGGAACATTTTGCCCCAGAACTGGGCCATCTTCTTGTAGTCTTTGTCGCCCTTGACGGCGTACATGGTTTCCATCACTGCCACCACGAACGCGAGTCCAATGGAAAATGGTACGAAGAAGAAATGGAAGACCGTGGTCATCCCAAATTGGAATCTGGCTAAACCAAGTATGTCTAGACCAAGATTGATCATTTTTCTAACCTCCCCAAACGTCATGTGTGTGAACAAATAATTGCTAACTTGTCTTCATTATATCGAGTGATAAGCCATTATTCAATGATTCACGATGATTATTTGCTCAAAAGGTGATTTTTGTGAGCGTTTCCACGTTATTTTGTTCGTTCACCTTGGTAACACATCTAGAAATGTGTCCCAGTCAAATCCCGACAAATGGTAACGATTTCTTGCAGCTTATCGAAACCTTCCGTGCTAAAATAAATGTATACCTTGACGACGGCTTGAGTTAGTTAAGTCGGCTACCCGTGACTCCCAACTGGTGGGCGCGAGCAGCCCCGCTCACCGATCCCCGCCGTCTCATTATTGTGCTTCACTTAGGAGGATTTTTGCGATGACAGAACGAATACTTGCGTTACAATCCCTAACCGCCGACCACCTCGCCGCCCTAAGAGCGGACGGCCTAGACGTAGTCACGGCGGCCGACTACCAACCCGGCGGCGCGCCCGTCACGATTCTTTACGGCTGGGATGACGATTTAGGGCCCGCCGTGATCAACGATGAGCATAACCAAATTCACTGGTTGCAAACGCTCAGCGCCGGCATCGACTACCTACCGTTGGACCTGATCCGTGATCACCACATCAAACTGACCAATTCCAGTGGCGTCTTCTCCGACGCAATCGCCGAATCCACCATGGGCTACCTGCTCTACTTCCTGCGCGGCTTTAACGAAGCCGTCAAGAACCAGGCCGGCCACTTCTGGATTCAACCGGCCAGACCCGACCTGCACAACTTAAGCGACCAGACCGTGGTCATCTACGGAACCGGGAGCATCGGGCAAGCCATGGCTAAGCGCTTAAACGGGTTCGATAATGCGCCCATCGGGGTGAACCGCAGTGGCCACCCCGTCGACGGCTTTGCCAAGACGGTCAGCCTGGCCGAAGATGCCACCGTTCTGGGTGACGCCGATATCGTGATTAACGCGATGCCCGCCACACCGGAAACCAACCACTACTTTAACGCCGCCTTCTTCAAGCAGTTAAACGGCCTGCGGATCTTCGTGAACGTGGGTCGCGGAACGGCCGTGGACTTAGCCGCCCTCGAAGACGCCCTGCTCTATCAGGAAGTCTTGCACGCCGCCTTAGACGTTTTCGAGACCGAACCTTTCCCTAAGGACGCCAAGCTGTGGGACTTCCCGAACGTGTTGTTGACGCCGCACCAAACCGGCTTTTCGGATAACAACCTGACGCGCACCTTTGAAATCTTCCGCAAGAACCTGACCAGCTACCTGCAAGACGGTACCCTGGTTCAAAATATCGCCGACCCGTTACGCGGGTATTAACCTGAGGGAGCGACATTCCCAGGAAGATTGGGTCTAACCGTCAAAATGACCATGGTTCCGCAATTGGGAATCATGGTCATTTTAACGTTTAGGCTTACCAACGAGGCACCGCTGAGGTCCCTACGCTTCGCATCATCACTCGATGCCGCCTTCTTCTATTCGTGCTGGTACTGCGGTAGCGCTCAGATAACTGACCGCTCCGTCTAAGATGTCGGCCACGTTACCGGTGAGTTCGTCGATATCGGTGACCTTATCGTCTAACAACTTCATGATTTCCTCTATCTGGGCTAGTAACCGGTCCCGGTCCCCCAGCTGTTGGCGCATTTGTTCCGGCGTTAACTCGTAATAGCTGTCGGGCGGTGTAAGCTGCCGCAACGCCGGTTGGATCAAACGACACACGGCCATGGTGGTCGCGCAGGCGTTCTGTACGTTGCCCGCCACCATCTGACCGTACTGCAGCTTGACTAAGGTCTGGGCTAACTGTTGACTACTTGGTTTCTTCAAAGTAACGTCCCCCTCACGTCCTTTAGTTACTAAATAGGATAAACCATTTTCAAACATAAGAATTAGCGAAAGGGGTTTCTTTGGTATGTGAGCTCCTTAACTGCGGGGTCCCTTGAGGGTTAGGGACCAACTGGGACTCGGCCCCCAACCGGGTTTGTGGTAAACTAAGGCATCTAGACGACTAAAGGAGAGCAATAACCATGCCTAACACGAATCAACCCGACGAGGCCACCCGTGCCAAAATTCGGCGCAAGAAATTTAAAGCCAAGGTCGGTGACGAGATCTGGGACCGTTACGCGCGCAGCGTGAAAAACGGAATCCTCACGCAAAAAGAAGCCGATGCGGCCATGCTGGTCGAACACAAGAAGGCCGTGACCAAGAAGAACCGCGAACGTAAAGCCAAAGGACCCAAGCCTAAGAGTAAGAAGGTCCTGCACCGGGAACACGCCCAGAAGCGGGCTGCCAAGGAATGGGCCGAACGCAAGCACGCCACGGGCCACCGGGCTCGGCGCCAAATGGACGATTACGCCGATCCGGCCACGTATCAGTTGAATCGGCGCCCGGGCGGCCGGGGCCGACGATAATTTTCCCGTTCAGCGCAATTAAAAACTAGTACTAATCGTGATGCCATGATTAGTGCTAGTTTTTTTAATGAAATCGTTGTCCGATGGCAATTACCGTCGGTGTTTAAAGATTCCCATCAACCCTAAACACCCGCTCAGGATGGACAAACCTAGCAGCTGATAAAAATTAGCCGACCTCTCGTTGGTCTGCGGCAGTTGCCCCTGGGGTTCGGCCGGTAACTGTGGCGTCCTTGCTGGCGACTGCCCTGCTAGCCGCCGAGCTGGCCGGGACTTCACGATCGGTCGCGTCTGGAGGTCCGGGGACGAATGTACGGGGATCGTCCCCGTAATCAACGGTTCAACAACGCCATTCTGTTGGCTCTCCGGCCGCTCTGGATGGTGAATTTGATCGTCGCCAATCGCCGTGTGGATCACCGGTGGCTCCGGTGTGGGGGTTACCACCGAGACTCCGGGTGCCGTGGGTTGCACCGGTTGTGGCTGCGGGGTCGCCTGTAGGGCGTAAGTCACCGTGATGACAATGTCGGCGGCATTAGCCGTGGTTGCTAACGCCGGGGTCTGCGTCAGGTCCTGATCAACTGCCGTCGTGGCCACCACGCGTTGCCCCGCCACTTGCGGATTTTCCACCGCCGGAAACTCAAAACTTTGGGTTAGTGTCGCCAACCGCCATCCCGTCCCCTGAGGATGACCCGCTGCCGTCAACTCGGGAAGCGCCACCGTACCAGCGTGTTGATAAATCGTCACGGCCTTTGTCACTTGATTAGTCACCCACAGAAAGGTCATGGTTTGGATCTTAGTCGGTGCTACGGGGTGCTGGTTATGATCAAGATAGTGGATAACTTCTTGTTGGGTTTTCAATTGCGCCGTTTGTGACTGGGCAACCAAGATGACGTAGTTAACCACCGGTGCCGCCTGTGCGGCAAATTTAATGGTCTTGGTTGGATCTTGAATCACCCGGTAGCCCCGCTTCACCAGCGCCGTCAGGTAGGGCGCACTCGTAAACTCACTGGTGGTGCCCCATGCGCCCCGCAAGCTAGCATCCTGCGTATAAGTCAACGTTTGTAAGGTTTTGCCGGTCGTCATGTTCTGGATGGTCACCGTCGCCCGGTTGACTGGATGGTAAATCAGCCGAATCTCCTGCTGGTCCCCCAGAAACGAAACCTGTGCTAGGCTGGGCAGTGGTTGCCAATCCCGATCATTTTGACTAATTTCGGCCCCCTGATACACGTAATCCGGAAAGCTTTTTTGGTATGTCGCCAAAGACCGGACCGGGGCCGCTAAGTCCTGAACCCGCTCCTCTAACGCGTGACCATCAGGATCTGTAATCGGCACCAACTGATGATCCGGCGTCTCCCAAACATAATGAATGTCCACGTTCCACGGTGCAACGTCCCGGTAAAATAGCATCGTGAGGTGCTGGGAGTGAGTCGTCAACACGAATTGGAAATTGTTTAGCTTATGGGTTTTACCGTTCCCCGCCAAGAGATCGCTGTACTGACCGGTCCCATCCAAAAACATCGCGAGGCGATACCCCTTCGCCGTTTGTTCTTGCAACAAATTCAATGTAGCCGCATTATCATTCAAATCGATAGTGGTTCCCACGGTTCCCGAAATCAAGGCTGTCGGCCCTAGGTTCAATTGCCGCCCATCGGCCTGCAGAGCTTGGGTCTGAACGGTGACGGTCCCCACTTGATCGGCTAACGCATAGGGTTGAATGATAATTCCCGAAAAGTCACAGTCAGGATCCGACCACGACGCGGTTAAATTCCCATAGTCCGTCGTTGAATCCGGCTGAAGGTGAAACCAGGTGAGCGTGTTGGCATTGGCATTTCCCACCGCCCCCGTCGTCGGAAAACTATTGAGGTAGACCCCGGCAGTTTTCGAATCCAAGCCCGTTATTGGTAAATTCTGTGCTTGTTGGTTTTTGATAATAAATGAGGGGGTCGTATAGCCTAAGTTACTGGTCGATACCTCCTTAGGGAGCGTTACCGGCGTTAGGAGGATATGCTGGTTTCCCACGTTAACGGACGTTGGCGTCTTAAAGTTCAACTGATGATCCGTCGCCAACGGTGAGATGTCCGCAATTTGATTATGATCCAAAATAGCCGCTTTGAGTTGAGCCTTGTGTGCCAAGGCGGAAATATCGTTTATCGAAAAACTACTAAGATTAACCTCAGTCAAATCGTTGAGTGACGCTAACGCTCGGATATCCCATAGATTCCCGTTACGTTGGGCTTGACTGGGTTGATTTCCCGGCTTATTAGGATCAGGGGTATTATAGCCAACCAGTGGATCGGGTGATAAGTAAATGGTTTTGAGATGGGTAGCGTTTTGCAACCCTTCCAGGGAATGCATACTCATTAGTCCCTTGTAATACAGCGTTGACACCTCCCCATCGCCATTTTCCGACTGAAGCCCCTGCTGCGTAGAAAATCGACCAGTGAGGCCAGCTGGGCTTTGGTAAAATTCTGCCGAAAACTCTCATAGGAAGTATATTTTTGGGCAAAGCTACTTTGCCACAAAACTATCTGCAGACCCATGTCTGGGAGCCACTCATCAATATAGAAGGGATGGCTCCCATCACCATAACTCAGTTCCGAATGAACGTCTTCCCCCTTAGCATCTTGAGCAATCCCGTTCGCGTACGTTTCCCCCTGCCAGGCAATCTGACCAGGAACCTGATGCTGGGGGTCGTACCGATCGACTTGCCGTAGGTCGGTGTTATACCCCCCTACGAGATGTGAATAGGTCAGTTGTTCGTGTTGGCCCTTGGGATGGGTTAAAGGTTGCGACGTCGGTGCCGTCATCACGTGAGTCAGCTGGTGGGGATTAACTGGCGCCACACCGGGATCAACCGGCGTTACCGCCACCGGAGATTGGCCAGCCGGTGCCTGGGTCATATCCGGTGACGTCCGCGGAGTCGGAACGGCCGAGGCTAAACGGTTGACGGTCGCTGCGGCTAGCGGCACCGCGCCCGCTTGCACCGTCACGGACGACCGGGAAGGCGCGACATCATTGACCGTTTGACTCGACTGAACTTGTACAGCCGGGGGTTTTAAAGGCGTTTGATCCGTTGAGGTCGCTTTAGCGGCGCTTTTATCCGTAGTGACCGTTACCGGGGCGGTCCGCTCGTCTGCCCGTGCCGCTATAAGGTTGGCATTAACCACAAACAAAACCGTTCCGGCCAACGTTCCCGCCGCCAACCATCGCCGATGCCGCTGTTCCCAATTCTCTACTCCCTGCCGCATACGCGAACACTCCTATCCCTTAAATGTCGTTTTTCACGATAACTATAGACGGATAATCGGTTAATTTCAACAGAGAAAACTATTTCTTGTATTAACAATATTATAAAACGTCATTTTCACATAAATTATCTGATATTAGGCCGCTAATCTGACCAGTTATCTAGGTTAAGCGGTTCTGATTAGCGAGATAACCCCCCCGGCCCCACAAACCGATCTCACTAGGTGCTAGCCGGGGCACGCCTAAGCCCTCACTACCAGCTTTTCCACTAATTTATTTGTAAGCGGCTCTCCTAGTAATCTGCAATCGAGCTAGCTATTATACAGACATAGGTTATGGTATGAACGATCATTAAAATTCTTTTAATCGGCAGCGGAAAGAAGCCACGCGTGGACACTCAGCACCCCGGCTACTCCCGCAAACGGGGATTAAATCTTAGGAGGAAAACTCATCACAAAGCAGAAATTCATCACCCTATGTCTAACGGCCTTCAGTCTCTCAAGCATGGCCCTATCCTTGACCAGCACGCCCACCCAAGCGGCTACTTGGCATCGTGGAACCCCTAAAGTGCTGCGTGGTCACTGGGCATACGGTGTCACCAAGGACCATCTGGCCGGTCATCTTCATATCTCGGCAAACCGGATTTGGTGTCAGCAGCCGCAAAGCACGCCCTGGAAAGGTAAGCAGATGACTTACCGGTCTTTAGGGCACGGTAAATACAAAGTCCGACTACGGCAATGGCGACCCAACATGGCGGCTCCGACAAAATGGCACTGGTTCACCTTAACCTTCTGGCTTCACCATGGTAAACTAACCGACTACGTCTACCAGAACAGTCGGGACCCCTGGTACCATCGAACGGCGTTGAAGTAACTGGTTCGCTGCCACTTGTATCTGGGGGTGATCACTCATAAAAGTTGTTATCTAAATTGTTATCCCTTGAGCTCACAATGGTGGTATCGTCTGGGACTTGTCAAAACCAAAAAGCCGTCATACCGGTGTTTCCACCGTGTACGACGACTCGTGAGCATATATGATTGGGTATACTGGGATCGAACCAGTAAATTACGGATTCAGAGTCCGGTGCCTTACCATTTGGCGAATACCCAATAAACTCTAGTGTTGTGCGAAACAACTATTTAATAGTACCTTGTTTGCGATTTCGTGTCAACCAGTTTTACCGAAAAATGTATATCTCCTAATTCGCAGAATTTTTATGCAGGACCCGTTGACAATTTTCGCCAAAAAGCGTAAATTAGATGTTGCTAGTCAATGACATTGCCCGCTGGTCAAACTGGTTTAAGACGTCGCCCTCTCAAGGCGGAGTTACGGGTTCGAGCCCCGTGCGGGTGATACGATAGGCGCTAAACGTTGCGAGATCAACGTTTAGCGCCTTTTTGGTTACCTAAAGTAAATGGTTAGTTCTTGGCTTACAGAATAAGCCAATCCGTCTGATAATCATTAGAAAATAACTATAGTAATAAATAAAAACGAGTTTCCCCGTTAAGGGCTACTCGTCTTTTTCAATCACTTAATGTCTGCGGCGTAAGCCCACCCAGCCTAATAGGCTTAAGCCTAACGCCCCGAGCCAGCTCCAGGCCGTCGTCCGATCGTTGGTCTGAGGCAGTTGGGTCGCCGGGGTGTCCGCCGCTTTGGCTTCGCCTGTGGTGGTTTTGGCGGTGCCTGACGTTCCGGTCAGTGTCGTCGGTTGACCGCCGGCGTTTGACGTGCCCTGAGCCGCAAGGTTGTCCAACCGCTGAGCCGCTTGCTGGGAATCCGCCAGGGCGGTCGCCGCTAGTCCGCCCTCGGTAGGCCCCGGTTCTAACACGTCGTCTTCCAGTTCCGGCTTCTCCGGCAGAACCGGTACCACCGTCCCCTTAACCGTATAGGTCACGGTCGTGGTCAAATCGGCGCTCGTGGCCGTCACGTTCGTCACCGCCGCGACGGTTGGCTGGTCGGCCGTGTACCCCGCAATCACGGGTGAACTTTTAGCCGCAAAGCCGCCCCGACCGTCAATGTTTTGCCAAGCGCCCCAGACCTCGGTCCCGGTCACCTGATCGCGCGTCCCCGTCCGGGTAAACGTCAGCCAAGCCGTGTAATCGGGCGCCGCTGGGGCGCCATCGGCATAGACGTAGTGGATCGTCTGGGTGACGCGTTTACTATTACTGATAGTCTGAGTTCCGTGGGTCAAATGCACGGTAAAAGTCTGTGCGTTAACGGTAAACGTCACGCCGTCCGTGGGATAGTCATCACTAACCAGCACGTAGCCCTGCTTGAGATACGCCTGAATAGCGGCGGCCGTCCGGTACTCACTGGTCGTACCAAAGGTGCCCTGTAGCGACTCCGTGTGCAGCGTCTGCCCCGTGGTATCGTCCACGTAGGCTACCGTCACGTTCTGCAGCTTTTGGGCCGTGTAGGTCACCGTGGTTGCCAGATTGGCGCTCTCGGCGGTAATGCCATCAACGGCGGGCACCACTAATTGATCGGCGGTATACCCCGCAATGGTTGGGGAAGGTTGGGCCGTAAAGCCAGTCTGGCCGTTGGCACTTTGCCAGGCCGCCCAGGTCGTCGTCCCCGTCACTAAGTCCTGGCTGCCGGTCCGCGTGAACGTCAGCGCCGCAACCTGATCGGGGGCTGCCGTAGTCCCGTCGGCGTAAACGTAGTGGATGGTCTGGGTGACCTGTTTCGTATCGGTCAAGGCCTGCGTGCCGTGACCCAGACGGACGGTAAAGGCCTGCGGTGCGGTAGTAAACTGCACCCCGGCTGCGGGATAGTCGTCGCCCTTAAGCACGTAACCCTGATTCGTATACCCGCTAATTGTCGTCGCGGTCCGGTAGTCGCTGGTCGTGCCCACAACGCCCGTGAGCGTTTCCGTGGCCAAGGTTTCGCCGGTGGTGTCATCCACGTAGGTCACCGTGGCGGTGGAGGTGGCTTCACCGATGGGCTGGTAAAATAGGGTCCCCGTAAATAAGTCCGTTTTCCCCATTGGTTGTCCTACACCATTTTCAGTATAAGTTGTTCGTCCTGCGTCATCATAATAAAATTGGCCATATCTGATTTCACCATTTGTGATTAACGGATTTACTAAGGTATATTTCCAGACCTTCTTGGCCTGTCCATCTTCGATCACCGTCACTTGCTGACTATCTGCCAACTTCAGCTCCCTAGTATCATTATCTTGATACCGGACTTGATAATTAAACGACTCTCCTTGTAACCCTGTAATTGGAGAAAAAACTTCCAGCGTCTCACCTGGATGATATGCAATCTTCGACGGACTTCGATAAAACTGAAAAGTGCTAGTCACTAGAGGCGTCAAAGTAGATTTTAGATTCTTTAACGGGCTAAAATCAGTCACACTGTTCCCACTCAACGTGACTGCTTGTGACCAATTTCCAGAAGCCGTAGATTCAAAAATCATTTGAATGACCGGGGACAAAATGGCAAATTGATGATTTGTCAACCCATCGAAATGGACTTTCATGTTATTAACCGCTGATAGGTCAAACGACCGCGTTCTCGAATAATCTGGTTGTAAAAAGTATCGCAATTGTTCGTCGCTAACCGCTCCCCAGTAGTCTGTATGCAGGGATAAGGTAAAAATCTTCAGATTAGCCAACGGCGAGAAATCCATCTGTTCAATGTCAGCTTGATTATTCCCCAATTGGGCAGTTAACTGTACTCCCGAAACGGTCGTCCCACTCTCCAAAACCTTTGGTAAGTATGCTAATATTTCTAATCCTTTCAAACTGAAAATCGTTGAAGTATCGACGGTAAAAGAGCCGACAGAATAATTCTTAATCATGTCTAAGTAGATGGCGTCCCCGTCGTTCAGTCCCAACGTTTTCCGCACTGCCGCCAATAAATTAGCGTCTTCAAACCGGGTGCTCAGGTCCTCATCCGCACTAATCTCATCCGGCGAGACCGTAACCGGGGTGGGCACTGTAGCTGCCGCCAGAGAGAACGTCCGGACACGGTTAGCGACCGGGGCCTTAGTTGGAAACTGGGTTACCGGTTCTGAGATGGTCTCGGACTTAGTCGCTGGTGCCTTCGGCGTTGCGGCTGGCTCATCAGCTGCTGGTTTATCCACTTCCGCTGTCTCGGCATCACCCGGGATTACGGGGTCCGCGGTGCCCTCCTCTTGGCCGGCTAACGAATCGTCCGTGGTCCCTTCTGCCGCATCGTTCGTCGTGTCCGGCCCCTTGGTTGGCTCACCGGCCTGCTCTGTCGGCGTCGGGTCGGTCGGCGTTGCGGGTGGATTTGTTGTATCTTCATTAGTGGTCGTAGTGGCATCAGTAGTCGTTTCGTCAGTCGTAGTGGCTGGCTGCGACCCTAACGTGACTTGATCGTCTTGCAGCTCCGACTGTGTAGCCACCGTTTGACCGGTGGTAGCAGCCGTAGTCGGCGTGGTCGTGGCCGCCTGCGCCGTGGTGCCGGCGAGAATCATACTGGCCAAGACGGCCGTGGCTAGGCTGGATGTGACCCACCACTTGCGTTTATTGATAGCGATTACATTAAGATGTGTCATTCTAGTTCCTCCCGTCAGGTGGTCCCCGCCACCTTAACTTGTCCTGTGATAGATTATTGATTAGGATAATTAGAACAGCTTATCAACCCTCTGTTTATGAAATTAATTATACACTATAAGTTATCCTAAGACCATTTCACACTAAAGCTATCAACGGCATAAGCTACCATTTTGGCCGGTCAACTAACTATCTTGTGAAGACATTGGTGTCCATGATAAACGGCGTTGCAACGGTAATTCAAGCTACTTTTCAATCGATAATTTAGCAATCCTTAGTTTCTGAACGAGTTAGTTCCTCGTGCCCTTAGTCGTTCGCCCGCTGCCGGACACTTTCTCTTATCAGTGCAAGTCATTATCGGATTACGCCACCAAACCATGAGATTATGGGCCAAAATGGTCTGGTTTGTAACGCAGATCCAGTATGGTCGCAAAAATATTTTTTATTACCCACTTCTAAGAGGGCCGTTTCTAGCGCTGTTTTTCCCTCTAAACGTCGCTAAATCACGCCAAAAGCGCCCCCAACTTAATCGTTGAGAGCGCTTCGTCAAATCATTTTAAATTAAAGCCGGGCGTTTAACTGCTTGCCGAGGTCTTCAAAACCAGGCTTGCCTAACAGGGCAAACATGTTGGTCTTGTAGGCTTCCACGCCGGGTTGGTTGAATGGGTTGATCCCGTTTAAGTAACCGGAAATCGCAATGGCCACTTCGAAGAAGTAGATCAGGTAGCCCAAAGTGTATTCCGTTTGGTCCGGAATGTGCACGCTCATGTTCGGCACACCACCATCGGTATGAGCCAAGGTGACCCCTTCAAAGGCCTTGGTGTTGGCAAAGCCCATGGTCCGGCCTTCCAGGTAGCCTAAACCGTCTAGGTCATCGGCTTCCTTCGGAATATCCACGTCGTGTTCTGGTTGGTCCACCATCACAACGGTTTCCATCAGCTTGCGTTGACCTTCTTGGATGTACTGGCCAAACGAGTGCAGGTCGGTACTGAAGTTAGCGGAAGATGGGTAGATCCCCTTGCCGTCTTTCCCTTCGGATTCACCGGTCAATTGCTTCCACCATTCGGCGAAGGCGGCCAGGCGAGGTTCATAGTTTTCCAACAATTCAACCGTGTAGCCCTTACGGTACAAGATGTTCCGTAAAGCGGCGTATTGGTAAGCTTCGTTCTTGGTCAAATCAGGGTTAACGTAAGCGTCTTGCGCGTCGGCCGCCCCCTTCATCAACTGGTCGATATCGGCGCCGGATGCGGCGATCGGTAACAGACCCACTGGGCACAAGACGGAGTAACGACCACCCACACCATCGGGGATGACGAAGGTCTCGTAACCGGCAGCGTCGGCTTCGGTCTTCAGAGCCCCTTTGGCCTTGTCGGTCGTGGCGTAGATCCGCTTGTTAGCTTCGGCTTGGCCGTACTTCTTGATCAACATGTTCTTGAAGATCCGGAAGGCAATGGACGGTTCCGTGGTGGTACCAGACTTGGAGATCACGTTAACGGAGAAGTCCCGATCGCCAATCAGGTGAACCAGGTCGTGCACGTAATCGGCACTGATAGAGTTCCCCACGAAGAAGACTTGCGGGCCCTTACGTTGGTCGGCGGGTAAGGTGTTGAAGAAGGTGTCGTGTAAGAAGTCCACGGCCATCTTAGCGCCTAAGTAGGAGCCCCCGATTCCAATCACGATTAAGACTTCGGAATCTTGGCGAATCTTCTTCGCCGCGGCCTTAATCCGGTCGAATTCGGCATGGTCGTAATCATGAGGTAAGGTTAACCAATCCCGGAAGTCACTCCCGGCACCGGTTCCCTGCCGCAATTCAGCGTCCGCGGCGTTAACCATGGCTTGGATTTCTCCAAGTTCATTATCATTAACGAATGGTGCAAGTTTGGAACTATCAAAGGCGATATGTGCCATATTCAGATAACCTCACTTTGTATTTGTATTGACTAGTCCATTATAACGCTTTCGCCCCGAAAGTAAATGGTCTAGTCCATGGTTTTTATATAAATTTAACCATAAAAAAAGGCCGACAACGCCCGTCATCAGCCAGTTTATGCCTATTTCATTAAACCGAGAGTGACCCCACCGGCGATGACCAAAAGTGAGCCGATCGTCGTGTAGACCATTTCACGGCCAGTCTTCTTTTCGCCCAGTAACCAGATACTCCCGAAGGTGGAAATCACAATCCCACATTGGGCTAACGAGTAACTGATGGCCAGTCCGACCTTGGGGATCGCCATGAACATGAAGAAGTTCCCAATCCCCCAGACTAATCCGGTGATGATGTTCTTCGCGGTCGCCGTGTGCCAGACCTTCCGGCGGTTCTGCGGTGACAAGACGATAAAGATCAAAGCCCCTAAGATCATCCCTAAGGATTGCGGGAACAAGATCAGCTTGGAATCCAAGCCGGATAGGTTAACGATGACCGTGTAGAGCACGTAACCCACCGTCGAGATGGCGATGGCCGTAGCCCCGCGCCCGGCTTCAACCGGTTCGCTGCTAACCCCTTGCCGCTTGTCCCGTAAGGACGTTAAGGCGGCCCCGGCAATCAAGACGATCACCGCGATGGTCCCCATGGTCACCATGCTGGTGGTCTTCCATTCGTGGAAGAGTAACACCCCGGCCAAGGCGGTCCCGGCGAGTTGTAGCCCGGTCGAAATCGGCACGGTCCGTGAGATCCCAATGAACTTCATCGATTGGAACTGTTGGAATTGTCCCACCGCCCAGCAAAGACCGGACGCAATTCCGACCAGCATCGCGAAGCCAGTCAAGTGCACGTGAAAATACATTAATGAAAATAACCCGAACAAAACCGCGCCGGCCGTCATTCCCAAAGTCTGCTGGTAGGAAGTCCCACCTAACCGGCCACTGATCAGGCCGATACTGCCCCAGCAAAGCGCCGGAATCAGTGCGAATAAAATTGCCATTTGTAAATACCCACTCTCGTTTCATTTATGCCGAATTTATTGAAAACGCTTTATCTTTAACGCATATTTAAGTGTAATGGTTTCTTCACTAAATGTAAACTATTATCTTTCAAAAAAAGCGCGAAAGAACAGTGGTCTAACCGTTCAGTCGCGCTTGATTGTGAAATTTTCATCCGTTTTCATTAATTAACTGATAGCCGAATTCCCTTCAGAACTTCGCTTTGACGGTCGGCATCGTTGGTTATAAAGTCGTCCGGTGAGTGGAACGTCGTGGAAACTGTTACATGACCGGTATATTTTTCCACCGCATCATTTACCGTTGCCCGGAGTCGTTTTAATGAGTAACTCGGGGCCGTCGTGGTGATGACCACCTCTGCCCCACTGGCTGCGACCTGTAAGGCCTGTTGGACCAGGTCTTCTAAGTCCTGAGTCAAATCGAACTTCCGCTTCTTGCCCCGAACAAAGGCTGGCGGATTAATCACGATCGTGTCAAACGTCAAGTCGTGCTTAATGGCGTAATCCAAGTAGTTGGCCACGTCCATGGTCCGCATCTCCACGGCGGCTTGATCGAAGTTGTTGGCGGTCAGCTGAGCCTGCGTCAAGGTAGCGGCCCGGTTGTTCGGGTCGACCGTGACGGCCTCGATGGCGCCCCCCACCATGGCGGCGGTCACCACTCCGGTCTCGGCGCTAAAGAGGTTCAGGATGCGCCGTTGTTGACTGTTATCGTGAGCCCAGGCCCGCACGTCGCGGAACTCCAGGGCCAACTGTGACCGCGTCAGACTAAGGTCCACCGGATAGCTAACCCCGTCTTCGGTAATCGTCACGGGACCCTGCGGCAACGTGCCGGCAATCACCTGCATCTTTTCCTGGCCCGGAGCGGCGGACAACATCGTGACGTCCTGGCCCATAACCTTCTGGAAGCCGGCATAGATGAGGCGAGCTTGGCGCTTTAACGCCTGGTTCTGCCAGCGGAAAACAAAGATGTTTTCGGGGTAGGCGTCAATGATCAACCCACCTAAGCCGTCGCCCACGTCGTTAAAGAAGCGGTAAGCGCCCTGGGCATTGATTGCCACGCGCTTGGCGTTAGCGGCCCGGAACTTCCCGGCAAAGAAACGTTCATCGATAGCGTCGCTTTCACGCAGGCTCAGCACGTAGCCGGCCCCGCGGTGTTGCTTAGCAAAGTAGGCCGTGGCCACGAAATGGCCGTGGTTTTCCAGCTGGACCCAGGCGCCGTCGTCGAAGTCCTGCCGGTTTTCTAAATCAGTTAAGGCAATCACGGGATAGCCGTCCTCGAATTTCCGAACGGACTTCCCGGTAATTTGTATACGTTTCAAATTTTTCCTCCTCATATGGGTGGTACTTTTGGTTTAAGAGCGGCACTGGCGTCTTCCGGGTCAACCTAAACTGGCTCAGGGGCCCCACAGGCGTTGCCTTATCTCAACGTGAATTTACCTCAGTCACGAAGTTAAAGCACACTCTCCACATTTCAGCTCACACTTTTCTCTTCATTACAGATACGTCACACGACCAGGTCCAGGTTGACTTGACCGAAAGCGCTCGGTTTGCGCAATCCACACAACCCCTTAACACTCTCCACTATTCTAACATGCTCGGGTTAATCCGTCTTGGCCCGGTCGACGTTTGTCTGGTGTTGATCCGGGAAAATCACGGTGAAGGTCGTACCGACGCCTTCCTTACTGGTCACGCTAATCTTCCCGTGATGCAGCTGAACCAGCTGATGCACGATCGATAGCCCCAACCCGGATTCACCGTACTTGGTGTTCTTCCGCGACGGGTCGGCCTTGTAGTAGCGTTCCCAGATATTCTTCAGCTGTTCGTCACTCATCCCCATCCCAGTATCGGCGATTCGGATGATGGCCTCTTCGTACCCACGCTGCGCCGAGATCGTAATCTGGCCGTCCTGAGTGAATTGAATGGCATTTTGGGTGATGTTAAACATAATCTGGACGAACCGGTCGTAATCCGCGTAAACGGCAACGGACTCGGGCACTTCCAATTCTAGTGTATCGCCGGAGTCTTCGGCCTTTTGCTTCAGCTGCTCGACAATGTTGTGCAGCGCGTCAACCGCGTTAAACTCGTGCAGGTTCAACGTAATCTGGTTGGACCGAATCTTTTCGTAGTCCAGGTTTTCGTTGACCAACCGAATCAGCCGACTGGTTTCACTACGCATCAGGTCGATGCTTTCTTCCTTACTTTCTTCGGGAATCGCGTCGTAGGCTAACCCCTCCAACAGGCCGTTGATCGTGGTCAACGGTGTTCGCATTTCGTGAGATGCGTTAGCCATGAATTCCCGACGCCGCTGTTCCTGGCGTTGAATTTCTTCTTGGGATTCCTTCAGTGAGTGGGTCATCCCGTTGAAATCGTTGATCAGGTCGTCGATTTCGTCCCGGTTACGGCTAACCATCTGCACGTCGTAATCGCCCAACGCCACTTGGTTGGTGGCCGCCCGCAAGCGGTTAATCCGGTTGGTGTAGTAACGCGCCAGAATATAGCTAGCCACGATGGCCACCAGAATCGACACGAACAACGCCCGAATCAGGTTACGGTTAATCTGGTTGATGTTGGTGTTGATGTCGGACACGAAGGCCCCCATCACCACCACCGCCACTAACTTGTGGTTGTAGAAATACGGTTTCATGACCTCGGTCATCGCCGGGGTGATGCGCCCGTTCTTGTTCCGCACGCGACGATCAACGACCTTGTGGATGATCTGGTTATCCTTCAACTTGCGCCAATCCGTTTTATTAATGGATTGTTGGTAGAGGTTGGCGGGAAACACGATTTTGTTGTCCGCACTATAAATGGTGACGCTAATCGCTTGGTTTTGGAGCAGTTGCTCGCTATTCTCTAACGCCGTGGTGTCGAAATTAACCGTCTTCGGGTTATTGGCACTAATCCGCAGGGATTGTTCAATCAGGCTATTCGAGTACTTTTCCAGCGAATTCCAGGTGTTACTGTACACCATCCGCCGGGTCATTTGGGTATACGACACGCCCAAGAGGACCAGAATAATCGTAATGGCCGCGAAGAATCCCAGCATTTGTTGATACATTAACTTCATTGCTATTCGGCTCCACTATCGTCAAATTTATACCCCACGCCCCAGACCGTCTGAATGATCTGCGGGCCGACCTTTTCGATCTTTTGCCGCAACTTTTTGATGTGGGCGTCTACCGTCCGTTCGTCGCCGTAGTACTCATAGTCCCAGACCAGCTGCAAGAGCTGTTCACGGGAGAAGACCTGCCGTGGCTTTTGCGCCAACGTCTTTAGCAGGTCGAACTCCTTGGGGGTCAAGTCCTCGATCTGCCGGCCATTGAGGTAGGCTTCCCGGGTCTTGGTATTGAGTTTGAAGTGCTCGGTCACCACGTCAAAGGATTCGGTGTCGTCTAACGGGGCGTCTTCGCTGCCCTTGGACACGGGGCCTAACTCGGCACGGCGGTGTAAGGCCTTAATCCGTGCAATCAACGTGATGGGGCTAAACGGCTTGGTAACGTAATCGTCGGCCCCCATTTCTAGGCCCAGAACTTGATCACTTTCCGAGTCACGCGCGGTCAACATGATAATCGGGACCGTTGGCGATAACTTCCGAATCTCGGCGCTAACCTGCATCCCGTCTAAACCGGGCAGGTTCAAGTCCAGCGTGACCATGTCCCAGTCGTTGGAACTGGCGGCAAACATTTCGACGGCTTCGTTGCCATCGTAGGCAAACTGGGCATCCCACTTTTCCTTTTTAAAAAACATCGACATCATTTGTGAGACGGAATGATTATCTTCGATCATTAATAGCTTCATATCGGGGCGACCTCCAAAATGGTTCTAATTTGTGGCCGACTAAAAGTTGGTGGTGGTACGATCCCGAGCTTACCCGGTGAATCAGTCCGCACCATGATAGAATCGTGAAGTTTCTGTAACTTTTAGTGGCAGCCGCAACGTTGCGGCTTGGTTGTTACCTATTATACTATACTGTCCGGATAGAATTTTCCTTAAATTACCCACGATTGAACGAAATATTTTGCAGGTTTCGTCGAGTATGGTAAACTTGATTAGTATCGTTTTGGGGCCGTTCTGGATTCGACTGGTATAGGTCGAGCCTTGGTTGCACTCCGTAGCGGCATCTACGTTAAAAGGTCCAGTTTATTATAACTGCAAAAAATAATAACAATTCTTACGCTTTAGCTGCTTAATAGGCGCTTAACGTAGATCCTCCTAGTCTTACCCGCGGGCTAGATCTGGGTCCTAAATTTAACGGGTTACGCTGACTGGCTTCCACCTGGAGCTGTTCAGAAGAGCTTAATCAGGTTAGCTCAGCATGTTGGCCCTGACAGGCGGCAAGTTGTTGGGTGAAAATTTAAGTAGTCTGCCTATGAGTGTAGAGGCTGGGGTGGCGATATGCTAGGACGCGGGTTCGATCCCCGCCGGCTCCATATAAGACTTTTTGCGGGATGAGATAATCCCAGAAGCGCTGATAAATCAGCGTTTTTATTTTGACTAATTTTAATGGCTAGCGTGATTTGATTACCTTTGATTACCTTTTAAGACAAAATAAACTTGCATGGGGGCAGCGAACTCATCGGCTAATATAGTCGGTGAGTTTTTTATACCTCTCATACGCGTAAATAGACCGTGATACAGACCGGATCATTCTATGAAAATAGCACTCCAGTTATAGACAGGCAAAAAAGGATGCCCACAACGGGACACCCTCATTGGGCTTAGATTTATATGAATCTAATTTACCGACTATTTGCCGACTTGGCTTATCATAATTAAGTTTTGGCATGGTGATAATTTCATACAAGACCACTATCCTTACATCAATGTTGCATTTAACTCTAGAGGCAAATGTTACCTTAATAACCCGTTGGATCCCATGCATTGTTTAATCTTAATTTTTTAAACCACTTATTAAATTCAACATGAACTGGGACATTATCCTTCACTCATTTCAGCTCACAACCAAATTCGAAGATCATTTGAATTTAAAATTCTTAATTATACCTTTTAATAATTTTTTATAGGTTCAACAGTAGTAGTAATATCAGAATTGGAAATTTCATTAATCCCACTATTGCCAAAAACTTTCGTTGTTAGTGTCATACCATCTCTCTCAGTTCTTAACTGATCCAAAATATCTGAAACTTTTTTATCCTTAATTGCAATGTTTTGTAAGTTAGTATCGCCATTTCCCACAATGTTGAAACTGTACGATAGTTTCTCCCCTGCCAGAGTATCACCAACAACTGTAACCTTGCTTAGCTTATAATTTTCAAATGGCAAGGCAATAATTACAGGAGTATCCGTGCTAATGCTCGATACGGCATAATTAATTGTTCTACTTTTACTGTCCGCATCGACTACGTAATCAACGTTAATCAACGTTTTAACAAATTTATGCATTGCCAAATTTTCAATACATAACAGAGGATTCACTAAGTTAGTATCAGCCATATATTTATACTCGTTTACATCTTCAAAAAACTTGGAAGCCGGCGGAACAGTACCATCTTTATCCTTCTCACCGTCATCCTTCTTATCATTATTTTTAGTAACATCTTCTCTTTTTAAAGTTAACAACATCCCTTTCTCAACATAAAAACGATAACTAAAATATAATTCCGGCCTAAAATCTCTCTTTTTATCTCCAAATTGAATCCTCAATTGGATATAAACACCTAATACGGTGATGGCTGCACCTAAATATCCACCCCAGAAACCAAGCCAACCATCATTACTTCCACCACCAGTACTCGCAAATGTTCCTGTCATAAGTGATTGAACCAAAAACGGAATACCAATAATAACCAATACTAGTACGATCCATCCCAACAAGTTCCAGCCATTAAAACGATTCTTCATTAATTTAATTCCTCCAAACTGCTTATAAACATCCCCCCAACATCTCTGCTAGGGGTCCTGAGCTCCATTCGGATTAGACTGACGCTAGCTTTTCAACCACCGCTAGCCGTCTCCTTGAATGGCATCTGGTAATACTCAGCCAATACTACATCCCCTAATGGTTAATTCTCATTCTGGAAACTCTTTAAGCGCAATAATTCTAGTTCATCATCATTTAGATACGAGAGACAGTAATAGAGATGTTTTGTCTGCCTCATGGCATATTACCAAAATCATGCTCTGCTCGCCACAACAAACGTACAACCGGTTCGGCCAGTCACCAACAATTAACAATCTATTCAGTCCTTTTATACTCTCTCACCTCTACCTATCGCTTAGAGTCTCTACTCCTTTTATTTATAATCCCCACCTAAACTAATATTTCGTACTGGATGCTTTGTTACATAGCGACATTGACAAAAATAAATCCAGCAGTTAATTATGGGTAACAAGCTGTTAGCGTAACCGCCAGTAATTTTATTTTATGGTTTAAATTGGATTTTCAACCTCTCCCCTGCTATACTGAAAGTACAAAAAAGGTTTGAAGCATTAAGCTCACCAAAGCCCCTGACTATGCCAGTAGTCAGGGGCTTTTTTATACGTCTATGTAGTAGCTATAAACGGGTGGGTCAGCAGTTACCTAATACTACCTGTGTCGCCTACGGTCTAACCAGTCCGTAAATAAGGCGATCAGGATGCCAACAACAAGTGGCGCAAAAAAAGTTTGAAACATGTAAGCTCACCTCCCCACTGTTGCTAGTGTGGGTTAGGCAACTGCTTAATTATGAGTGAACTAACAATCAATTACAACAAAAAACGCATCTCACTTAACCCCCGTCACCGTCCATAGCCCCCCATCAGTCTAATTATCAGTGATCCAATATAATTATTCGAATGATTGATGAGAAATTGGCTTAAAGTGGATTTTCAACCTCTCCGCTGCTATACTAAAAATGCAAAAAAAAGATTGTACCATTGGATTCACCAAAGGCCCCGACTATGTGGAGTAGTCGGGGCCTTTTTTATACGCCCAATTGTCGTTTTAACGTTCGTCCTTACACTTTTGCTTCACGCCGGTACTGTTCGCTCAGTCCCCTGCCGCTGGATCAGCAGATTCCGCAACAAACGCCCGGTACGCCGCACCAAATTGGGTCATAAATTCCGCCAATAATTCCGGATCCTGTCGGGCAACGGTGACTGTCTCACCCCCAGCATCTCCCAGCAACGGCTCTTGCATCCCCGCCGTTAACGGCCAGAAGTGTGCGACCGTGGTGGCCAAGTCCGGTGCCGTCACGTGGTGGGTCACGTAGGCGTCCCAGAACCGTTTCATCTTAGTCGTCGCTTCTCGAAACGCCTGATATTCCCGATCGCTTTGAACCAGGTCGTCCTTGAACCGCTGAATCGTCTGCTGACGTTCCACGGCTTCCACCCCCGAGAACGTGATTTCCCACAGGAGCCACGCCAGTCCTTCCCAGAAGTGATCCGGGGGTAAGGTGACGTCCATCCCCAACAATTCGGGGTACGAACACAGGTACAGGCCACCATAATCTCGCCCATCCGCATCGTCGTGCAACTGCTCGTCCCAGGGACGGTCGGCCTGACGCGGGCGGTAGGTCACCACCAGGTGTTTTTGCGTAGTCCATTCGGCGAAGTCGCTAAAACTGCGCAATTCCGTTAACGCCGTGGTCAAAATCACCCGGACCTTGGCGTCATCGTACGGCTCACCCAGTTGGGTGGTCAGTTCAGCGACCATCGCCGAGAAATTCGTCGGATCGTCCGCGGCCGGCAAGATGTCGGGCCACCGGTTGGTCGTCACGGGCCAAGCCCAGACCGTCAAGCGGTCCGCCGTTAATTCCACGTGTTGGTTCAGATTTTCCTGATCCACGTGCGACAACGGGTTCCAGGTCACCGTGTAGTGCCGGTCGGTCGTGGCCGTGTGAATGATGATCTGGGTGACGTCCTGATAAGCCAATAACCGGTCGCGGCCGTCACTTAAATGTGCCTTGGTCATCGCAAAGGTGTGGGCGTGAAAGTGGGTCACGGCCGGCTGGACCTCTAAGCCAAATCCCACCAAATCGCGTGACGTCTCCGACTTGCCCGGCAGCACCCACATCCCCGTGATGGCCGTCGCGTCGACAATCACGGACTCGACGTTTTCGAACGCCAACTCGACGGTTAACGCCATTAGCGCCTTCAGGTCCACTACCGTCGCCGCCTGCTGTAACCGTTGCTGATAAACCCGGGTCGCCCCGGGTGACACTTGTCGTTGATAATTATGTGGGTTCATAGTTCTCCTCCTTCTTCCCCATTCGCCCCCTATGATAGTCATCCGCCACCCAGAAAACCGATTTAACGTCTTACAAATTTATTAATGCAAAAAGACATATGGTGTCCATCCAATTTGTCCCCACATCACGCGTCATCAACGACCGAGAACGTGCGATGGCTTGGGGCCCAACAACTAGCCGAATTTAAGCGGCCATTAATTCTGTCATAGACTTAATTTGTCATTTTGACAACCGTTCAAAGACCACAACTACCGCAGCCCATTTACCGTCATTCCACCATACCAACGGCATTTCAAATAGTTTATAATGGAGCGTAATTGTGGTTCATTGCCCCGCGGAAAGGAGTCCCCCCATGCAAGTTCAGCTAACCGATATCACGTTACGTTACGCGCAACAACCCGTTCTTGCGCACCTCAACTTCACGGTGCCAGACGGCGAACTAGTGGCCTTGCTGGGCCCCAGCGGCAGCGGTAAAACCACCCTCTTGAACCTGCTGGCCGGCCTCCTCACCCCTAGTGCGGGGCGGCTTACCTTCAACGGGACCGACGTAACCCACCAAGATCCCCGCCAACGCCACGTCGGCATGGTCTTTCAAGACTATGCGCTCTACCCCCACCTCAATGTGCTGGATAACATCGCCTTTCCCCTGAAGATGGCCCACGTCAAACGAGCTGTCCGCCGCGAGCAGGCGCAAACCTACGCCCAGCTGGTCCACGTCGACGACCAACTGACCAAGTTTCCCCGGGAGCTCTCCGGAGGGCAGCAACAACGGGTCGCGCTGGCCCGAGCGCTCATCAAACACCCCGACCTTCTGCTACTCGACGAACCGCTGTCCAACCTAGACGCCGCGTTACGGGTCGAGCTTCGTGACGAGATTCGGCGAATCCAACGATTGACCGGCGTCACCACCCTCTTCGTGACCCACGATCAGGCCGACGCCCTGCGGATTGCCGACCGCATCATCGTCCTGGCTAACAGATGCGTCCAACAAAGTGGCACGGGCGCGGACCTCTACCGCCATCCCCGCAACCAATTTGTGGCCCAGTTCATTGGCACCCCCGCCATCAACCTGTTGGCCGTCGACACCATCCGGCCATTCTTAAACTCCCAAATTCCCTCGGACCGGCTGCAATCCGCCACCACCTTGGGCATTCGGAGTGAAGCGCTACAACTGGCACCCCTTCCGCCGACAACCACCACGTTGGGCCAGTTACCCGCTACGTTAACGCGCCAGGTACTTATCGGACGCGATCGACAAACCTCCCTAGCCACACCGGCGGGCTCGCTTCTCAGCACCGCCATCCCCACCAATTTTCCGGCCGGACAAACCATCCAGCTGACCGTTGCGGCGTCCGGCAGCTTTTTATTCGCCGCCGACGGTCGCTGTATCTGGGACGGTGATGCTGATGCTTAATGCCAAACCCACTCTCAAATCAACCCTGGTGGCTCTGCTCTACCTGGCCCCCCTCCTACTGGTCGTGGGCGTCTTTACGTTGTGGCCGCTCATCACCTCATTTCTCATGAGCGGCTATACCCACTACAACTACTTCACCGACCACGTGGGGGGCTTCGGGGCGGCCAACTTTAGGTTCCTGTGGCACGACCCCAATTTTCACCTGGCCTTACAGCACACCCTAATCTTCGTACTGGGCGTGGTTCCGGCTACGGTCGGTCTTTCGCTGGGCATCGCGCTACTCTTGAACCACCTCCCCCACCTGGCGACCTTCTTTCGGACCATCTATTTCTTACCGTTCGTCACCTCGACCGTGGCCATCTCGCTGGTCTGGAACTGGCTGTTTCACCGGCAGAACGGCCTGATCAACCTGCTTCTACATACCCACATCGATTGGTTGAACGACCCCCGTTACTCGCTGGGGACGCTCATCATCGTGTGCATCTGGCAAAATCTCGGGGTCAACATCATCTTATTTCTAGCCGGGCTGAACCACCTCGACCCGCGCTACCAAGCGGCCGCCAGCCTCGACGGCGCCTCCACCTGGCAACGCCTGACTAACGTCACCTGGCCACTCCTGCTGCCGATGACCGTCTTAATCACGGTCAACGCCATCATCACCAGCTTTAAGGTCTTCAACCAGATCTACGCGCTGTTCCACGGCACCGCGGGACCGGCCAACGCCGACCTCACGCTGATGTATTACCTCTACCAGAAGTTCTACGTCGAAAACCAGTACCCGGTCGCGGCCGCCTGTGGCGTGGTACTATTCGTCCTCATTCTGCTGGTGACTGGGATCGCGGCGGGGTACTTTCACCACCATGCCTGGTGGGCTGGGAGGCGTTCTTCATGAAAATCACAAAACTTACCCTGGCCTACCTATTATTGACGTTGGGGGCAATAACCATGCTGCTGCCCTTCGTCTGGATGATCCTGACCAGCCTACAACCGGCCACCGCCGCGTTAACTGGTCCGCCATTACGACTCCCGCACGCCTGGCAGTGGTTAAACTATTCCCGGGCCTGGCACACCGCGCCGTTTGCCCGGTACTGTCTTAATTCCCTGTTAGTAACCCTGCTCACCACGGCGGGGCAGGTGATCACCAGTATTCTGGCCGCCTTTGCCTTTACCCACCTACGCTTCTACGGACGACGGCTCCTTTTCAACGGGCTAATTGCCCTGATGATGGTGCCCGGCGAGCTCCTCCTGATTCCCAACTTCGTGACCATGACGCGCCTGCACTGGGTCGACACCTACGCGGCGCTGATTGTCCCTTGGTTGGCCAGCATCTTTGCGATGTTCACCCTGCGTCAGGCCTTTAGCGGGCCGACGTTCACCACCTACTACGCCGCAAAACTCGACGGGGCCAGCGATTGGCAGTACCTCTGGCAGATCCTGGTGCCCGCCAACCGCTCAACCATCACCGCGGTGGCGATTCTCCAGCTGATTGGCTCCTGGAACGCCTTCATGTGGCCCCTCATCATCACCAACTCGGAGACTCTCCGCACGTTACCGGTGGGGCTCGTAACCTTCACCAGCGAGACCGGTGCCGACTACCCGTTACTGATGGCTGCCACGGTCTTCGTGATCTTACCGTTACTTATCTTGTACCTGTTCCTCCAAAAATACATCATCGCCGGGATCACCCGCGCGAACTTGAAAGGATAACCCACCAATATGAAACATTTCCGTCCATTACTACTCCTCGGCCTGGTCCTGCTTACCGCCAGTACGTTAGCGGCCTGTGGTCGGCCCAACGCCACCACGACCACCAAGCCGGTCACCATCACCTTCTGGCACGGGATGACCGATCAACATCAGGCCACCTTAGACCACCTCATTCGTCAATTTAACCACTCCCAAACCCGCTACCGCGTCGTCGGCAGTGGTCAGGGCGACTTCGCCAGTCTGCAACGCAAGATCATAGCAGCCGCCAAATCTAAGACCCTGCCGACCATCGCCCAGACAGCCTACACTAACGTGCCGACTTACGTGCGCGGGGGCTTCGTCACACCACTGAATCCCTACCTCACCGCCCATGATCTCCAGGACGTCTACCCGGTCTTCCTGGACTCGGCGACCTACCAGGGCAAGACCTACGCCTTTCCGTTCTCTAAATCGGCCCGCATCCTGTTCTACAACCAGAAACTCTTGACCAAGACGGGCTTGCGCGTCCCACGGACCTGGTCCGAATTAGCCCAAGATGGCCGCCGCGTTCACGCCCAGGGGTTAACCGGTGTCGCGTTTGACCAAAGCTTCATGAGTGAGCTCGACGACCTGATTCAACAGACCGGAACGCCGCTGGTCAACTCGAAGCTTAAGGTGAACGCCAACAGCAAGTCCGCGTTACGCGCGACCCACGTGATCTACGACATGTTGCAGGCGAAGACCGCCACCACCGCTGGCACGGACGGCTACGGTAGTACCCAGTTTTTCGCCGGTAAGACCCTCTTCTACTGCGGCTCGTCGGCGGCCATCCCCATCGTTCAACACAGTGCGCCTAAGGGCTTTCGGTGGGGCACGGCCCCGCTCCCCAGCTACCAGGGGCGGCGGGCCACGTCGATTGCCGGTAACGACCTGGTTCTGTTCAAATCCGCGTCTCCCGCTCAACGTCGGGGCGCCGCGGCCTTCATGAAGTTCATGCTGGCCAAGCCGCAAACCACCTACTGGGCGCAACGGACCGGCTACCTGCCGTTGACCAAGGCCGCCCAGAAGGACGCCGGCTTCCAACGGTACCTCGCCCAGCACCCCACGGCGAAGGCGGCAAACCAGTCGCTTAGCTTTGGCTTCCAGGACGTGGCCTTTCTGGGTTACCCGCAATACCTGTTGGCGCTGAGCCAGGCGACCGATAAGATGGCCAGCCAGCACCAGGCCCCGGAGAAGGCCATGGGCACCCTACAAACCCAAACCGAAAAAATTATCCAAGCCAATCGTTAACTGCACAAAACACCTCTTATTCTCGAGTCAGGAATAAGGGGTGTTTTGTGCTCATCACGTGATTGGCAACTAGGCTTTTAAGTTAAACAACTTGGTTGTGTAATGCACATCCGCCTGATTGGCAATGTGGCTGATGGCCACCGTATAGGTGTGGTTGACCTTTACCTGGCTGGCTCTAGGTAGGAAATAAACCGTCGTTCCAAACCAACCATAATTCGAATTAGAAATCCCAATTTGACTGAGCGAAACGGCCTTGTGTGCCGTTTGGTCGTAGACGCTAACCTGTGGTTTAGGCGCATTCTCGCCGCAATCGTCCGCATAGGAAACCGACCATGGTGCTCCGTGGTTGACCAGAGCCACCGGCACGGGGATAGGCCACCGTCTGGGGTTCTGGATGCGTCCACCCGTCCTCGATGACTCTTAGGTCGTTATAGGCTTGCGCCTGCCCGACGCCGACCCGTGAAATACCGCCCAGCAGCCATTCCCGGTGTCCTGGCACGAGGTCGCCTTCGTCATCGGCCTCGTTGAGGTAGCCGACCACGTTACCCGCGGGGTTCACGTCACCCCAACCGATGTTACTGTTGTTGGTCGCATCGGCCCCACGTTGCCAATCCACCGGCGAGATAAAGCTAGGGCGCTGAATGCCTTCTAGTCCGTGTGACAGGCCCATGTCGGCCGCTGCTAGCGTTGCCGCCCCGTACTGCGCGTTGGTGTTCCACCCGGCGTCCGCCTTGACGGGGGCCAACCCAAACATCTGCCGGTAAAAGTTCACCCAACCGACCGTTCCGTTGATGTACTTGGCACTCAGCTTCCCCGGATTAAAGGACTTTTTCAGGCTTGGCTTTTGAACGTACATCCCCTTGGTGGCGTTGCTGATCTGTTTAGCTTGGCTGCGGTACCCGGCAATCTGTGCCCGTTCCGCTTTGGTAAAGGCCTTCTTCTTGGCCTTTTGCCGCTTAGCCTTAGCACTGAGTTTCTTGGCCTTCTTGACCTTCTTAGTCTTCTTGGCCTTCTTAACTTTTTTGGTAGTCTTATGCGCCATCGTCGTCGGGGGGGTCGGAGCCGCCTGAACGGTCGTGGCTCCCATCAGTCCCACGCCCAGCAGTAAGGCGCTACAAGCCAACGTTATTTTTAAGTATCGCATTCGTTTAGTTCCCCTTTACTTGTACGGCTTAACCGTGACCGCTTTTCGTCCCGACAACGTTATCAGCGCCTTACCCGACTGCCCCTTGACGTGGGTATAATTTCCCGCCGTCAGGTGCAACTTCTTCGCCTTGGTGGTGAGGGTCTTGCTAAACGTCAAGTGCTTGGTCAATTTCGCGTAGGTTCGCCGCGACCCGACCTGCACCGCCACCACGCTGGGGTGGTTGAACTGACCGATGGACAGATTCGTCACCACCAACTTGCCGGTCACCTTGACCTTTTTCCCCGACTTAGTCCGTTGCGCCTTCAACTTAGTAAACCCGTAGGCGTACCGATTAGCCTTGATTTTTCCCGTGGGATCCTCGATCAGACCCAACTTAATGGCCTTGGTTCGCGAGTAGGCTTTGCCATTCACCGTAATGGTGGTCTGATTTCCCACCGTGGTTTGGGTGACGTTGAGTTTAGGTGTCGTCGTTTTGGCCTGGGCCGCGGTGGTGGTCAGACCACCCATGAGTAGGCCCGTGGCCACGAGACCTAGGACCAAATTAGTTTTGATTTTCATGTGTTAACTTCCTTTACTGTTGGGATTAATCTGCTGCGCGGGCCGTCGCCATGGTGTGGTAGTAGGTGTAGCCGTTAAGGTTGACCAACGCCGCCGTACGTTTACCGTTCACCTTTTCGGTGGTCAGGTAGCTGAAATCGTCGTACTTTTGTTTCGGGGCAAAGAACCCGAAAACCACGTGCTTCTGCCGCTTATCGTGACGGATAATCAGCTGTTTGCCCTTAAGCTGGTGGGATAAACGCCACTTACCGTTGGTCTTTTCGTACCAGCGAACGGCGTGCTTCTGGATCACCATTTTTCCGGCCCAAGCCGTGCGTGAATACCAGGTGCCCCGGGCTTTCACGGGCGTTGCCTTGGTGGTGTAACGGGTTTTAGCTTGTGCGGACTGGGTTGGGGTTAGGACGGTGCTGCCCCCGATGAGTCCCAGGCTGATTAAGGCCAGCCACCAAATTTTTTTGAATGTCATCTGAATACCTCCCATTACTGAGCGTACGCGAAAGACATCATTTTTCGCGTCCAACGCTCAAATGATGTCTTGACGATTTAGAGATCGGCGATTAGGTCACCGAGGGTCCTGCTAAAAGTTACTAAAGTGCTCTTAGCAGCCTCATCGTTTTCATCCGAAATTTGAAATGCCTCAACCTTTTTGGCCATAGCCGCTAAGTCTGCGTTCTGCGTCTTGCTAAAGCGCCCTTTATAGACATCGTAAATATTCAGAAGTCCTGCTTGATTTTCTCGCATCTCCTTCGCAGAACCACCATAAGAGCCCATGTCGGCATAAACATTGGTTAAAGAATTTCCTAAATCACTATAAGTACTAGAACCACTTACTTTATCTTGCACTTCAGCACTGCCACTTGACAGTGCCGCCCGATTCGTCGCAATCAGATCGTTCTTCATCTGCTTAGGCTTGTTGAACGGTGCCTTGCCGTTCGTTAAGTATTTGCTGTAGATCCAGCCCTTCTTGGCACCGGACTTGATGTATGTCACGTAGGCCTTCTTACCGTGCTTCTTAACGACCGCCTTCTTGGTGGCGTGCCACGTGGTGTACCGGTAGTTCTTCAGCTTGTGGCTGACCTTACTCAGCTTGACACTACTATAGATATTGCCTTGCCGTCCGTGGACCGTCTTAGTCTTGATGTTCCGCGTCGATAATACCTTGGTCTTGCTGGCCGCGTTAGCCGTCAACGGTGCTCCGGCAACCGTCATGGTCAACCCCATGGCGACCACGAGACCCGTTTTAACAAATTTTTGCATCACACAATTCCTCCCAAACTTGGTTTAGTTGACCCCCGGTTTCCCATTTCAAGGTGAATTGGTACCGGTGTCAATCACTGAGACTCATTATACAAAGTTGGGGCGTCATAATTTGTCATCTAAACCGGTTAACCCTAAGTTTTTCCAAAAAATGGCTTGAAACTCAAGGTTATGACCGCGTAATTCGCTTTACTCGGCCACACCGAACGCCAGACCACCCAATTCAAAAAAGGCCCTGATTCCAATGTGGGAATCAGGACCAGTGTGAGGTTAAGGGTCAACAGTGAAACGCCCATGGGCGCCCGCCGGCTCGGTCAGTCGGCGGTTAATTTAAGTATTGGTCGCGCGCGGCGGTCAATTCAGCGCGCATCCGGTTCACCAGCGACGGCGGCGACACCACTTGTAGGTGCACCCCCTGGCTCAGCAACCAGAACATCGCGCCGTCTACCTTGACGTAGGCTTCAATCAGGTGACTACCGTCCGGCCGGGTCTCCAGGACCCGCGAGCCCGGAAAGTGATCCAGCACCGTTTGTAAGTAGTAGCGGTAGATGAAACGAATCTGGGTCAACGACCCGGAATCCAACAGATAGGTTTGTTGGCGGTGATCCTGTAGGGAGAACCGTTCGGCATAGTCCAGCTTCTCGCCCGCTTCCTTGGCATAGATCTTTTCGATGCGATCCAACCGATACAGCCAGTACCCGCCCCGCTCTTGGCTTAACATGGCCACGTAGAAATAATAGTTCTCGAAGAATAAGGCCACGGGCTGCGCGTGATGGGTCAGCGGGTGGGGTTCCGTGACCCGACTACTGCGATAAGCAAAAACGATCCGCTGGTTTTCCACAATGCAATCGGCAATCTCGCGCAACCGGTGTAGAATCGGCTTAGGCCGGGACAGGGGCAGATAGCTTCCCCGGGGCAACGTCAATTCCTTGCGCACCAACGCCCGCATGGCCGGCGACAGACTCGCGCTGAGAAAGTCCAAGGTGGCCGCTAGTTCGGGAGAGTTAAGGGCCCGGGAGCCCAATAGAATGTTGCTGGTGGTCAGCACCATCTCCAGGTCGGCATCCTCGCTGCGCCGTGCCAGTCGGTAGGACCCCGGGCGTTCCTCGATTTCACCCACGTTGTACTCCGTCAGGGCGCGGCGAATGTAGGCAATGTCACGCTGACAGGTCCGCAAACTCACGTTATACTGTTTTTTTAAGTCGGCCTGCTGCAGCGTCTCCCCACTCATCAAGCGCACCATCAATTCGGCGACTCGTGCGTTACTCTCCATCCCGGTTTCCTCCTCATTCACCAGCTGATTAGGTCTTCATCATAGCATGTTTTGCGACCGTTAACCGCCAAAAGTTTCGCTTTTTAGCATGATTTTCACGTTAGACTTTTCACAATATGTTAGTTGTTGACCGTTTCGCCTTCCCGCCCAAGCACGCTTAAGCTTCACTTTCCTAATTATCGGGAATAGCCACCGTTTGGCCGCTTAAGTGTTTGTCACAACCGACATCTTGGTCATCAAACCGTCAAAGTTTGTTATCGGGGCGCAACCACCAAGTAACCTCACTTTTCTATACTAGAACTTGTACGTCAGGTACATAAAAATTCTTGTTATGGAGTGATTCATTATCAAAGCTGTCACCAAATCCATCTTACTCGGTTCCTTAAGTGCCGCCGCTCTGTTTCTGGGCGGGGCCCAAGCCAGTGCCAGTACGGTACGGGTCCAGACCGGCAACACCGTCTGGAGCCTAGCCCAACAGCACCACGTCTCCGTCAACGCCATCGTGTCTGCCAACCAGCTGGCCAACGCCAACCGGATCTACGTCAACCAGAAATTAACGATTCCGGACGGTCAAACCGCCAGTGCGGCCACGACCAGTGGGGTTACTGCGCACCACAGCGCTAATGCCACGACCTCTACTGGTACCACCACCTCATCCACTAAAACCACAACCGCGTCTGCTTCCACGGGTGGCGGTATCGCTACGGCCTTAAAGATCGCCAACAGCAACGTACCCTACGTTTACGGGGGAACGTCGATGAGCGGCTTCGATTGTTCCGGTCTGGTGCAATACGCCCTGGGCCTAAGCGCGCGAACCACTTACCAACAGACTAAGCTGGGGACCCACCACTACGACGTGGCCAACGCCCCGGCCGGCGCCATCCTCTTCTGGGGCTCCGACAGTGCACCGTACCACGACGCCATCTCGCTGGGGAACGGCAAGTACGTCGCCGCCCAGAACGAAACTGACGGCATTGGCGTCTTCAACCAAAGTAACTGGCAACCTAGCTACTACATCGTGCTCTAAGTACGCAAAAAGCGAAATTCCCATCAACGGGAATTTCGCTTTTTTTGATTCGATTAATATTTGGCTTCCACCCAGCGCTTCATCATGAAGATGTTTAGCGCCGCGACCACCGCAATGGCCACAAACAGACTAAGCAGGTCCAGCCAGAAACCGGACGCGTTGAGCGTGATGTCGGAGACCGTCGTGAAGTGGTTGTAGACCTGGTTTTCCAGGTGGGCAATCCAGCTCATGAAGCGAATCGCCACCCAGGTCAGAATCACGGCTAAGACGACCTTAACAATCCGTTGTTGGACGTTGGGGAGAAACGCACTGATGGTGTTGGTCCCGAAGTGAATCAGGTTAACGAACACCCAGATCCACAAAACGATGGCCACGATCCAAAAGACGGACGTGGTCCCGTACAGGGCCAGATTGCGCAGGTCCGCTGCGTTCATCTGGAAGTTCACGTTGGTCTGGAACCAGTTGCGAATCGTCTTACCGGTCATGGCCGTGCCAATTAAGACCAAGACCACCTGCACCACACCCACGTAGATCAGCGCCACCAGCGACGTTGCCAGATTGGCCAGGTAAAGCTTGGTATCGCTGGTCGGCAGTAAGCGATAGGTGTCACTGACCAGCATCTGTTCGTTTTGCCGCGTCAATAAGACGAAGGCCACGAACCCGAAGACCGAGCCTCACCCCATCACCGTGGTAATCATTTCTAAATTGGCTAGTCCGAGTTGCCAAATCTGGTAGATCATGGTGATCACCACGGCAATCAGGTTAAAGAATAATAGCTGATTCATGCTGCGGAACTTGGGCCGCCACATGGTCCGAAAATCGCGACTAAAGCTCGTCATCGTGAATGTCCCCCTCGTAAATGCTTTCGTAAAAGGCCTCGATGCCCAGGCCAAACTCGCTACGAATCTGGTCACTACTCTTGTGCGCGCACACCGTGTGGTCCTTGATCACGACCACCTCGTCGAGTAACGCCGCAATCTCCGACACGTAGTGGTCACTAATCACCATGGTCGCCGAATCTTGCTTCCACTGAATAATGCTACTGATGATGCGCTTACGACTCATGCTGTCGATCCCGTTAAACGGTTCATCCAGCAGATAAACGGCCGCCTCACGCGAGAGGGTCAGCGCAATGATAAACTTCTCCCGGGTCCCCTTGGATAGGGTCGACAACTTCTGGTCGTCGTCAATCTGTAAGAACGTGATGAGGTCCAGATACTTCTTCGCCGAAAAGTCTGGGTAGGCCAAAGCGTAAAAGTCCCGAATCTGGCTCAGCTTATCAGCCGGGCGGAACCCCTGCAGCGCCTCACTGAAGCTGACAAAGGCCCGCCGCGGCGCCTCGCGCGTCTCGCCGTGCACGGCGATCGTGCCCTTGGCGTTCTTGGCAACCCCGGCAATCAAGCGCATCAGGGTCGTTTTCCCGGCCCCATTTTCCCCCAGGAGACCCACAATCTTACCCGGCGCAATCTGCAGGTTCACGTCCGTTAAAATCGTCTTGGTATTTTTTCGATAAGTTAACTGAGTAATCTCAAGTGCGTTAGTCATCTGCGTCCCCCCGCTGTTGAATGTAGGCCTTAATCTCGGCAATAATTTCCGCATCGGTCAGCTTTAAGGCGTGGAGCTGGCCGTACAGGTCCTGAATGTACGTCGTTATTAGTCGTTGTTTTAGCGTGGCAATCTTGGCCGCGTCCTGGGTCACAAAGTTGCCGCGGCCCCGTTGGGGGGTAATGTAACCCTCGTCGGTCATTTCCCGTAAGGCCCGCTGCACCGTGTTGACGTTGACCGTTAAGTCCACCGCCAACTGCCGGACGGCCGGTAATTTGTCACCTAACCCTAATTCGCCGGCCACCATGCGATGATACAGGTAATTCTTGATCTGATAATAAATCGGTACCTTATCATCAAATTGCATTTCGTTCACCCCACTAGTGTTATATCTTTCTATAACACTATAACACGAATTTCACCAAAGGCCAATTAAAGTTCGCTAAGAGTTGCCCGGCACCACCAAAAAAGCCGCTCTCCATAAGAGAACGGCTCGCCTGGCTTCTATTCATTTAGCTGGTGCTTAGCCCTCCGCCGGCACCTTTAAATCGATGTCATTATGTTGGGCTAATTTCTGTTCGGCGGCTTTACGGGCCGCAACGGCGTCGTAAAAATCGCTAAAGGTTTGGTTTAACACGTAGTGACCGTGGTAAAATAGGCGTGCCGCCCACTTACCGGACCGCTTATCAAAACTCACGCCGATCACGCCGGAAATGTTCCGCGAGCTCAGCTTGGTCAACGCGGCGACGTTAGACCCGTTAACCAGGGGTAGGTTCGTCGCGTTACCAATTTGCTTGCGGGTCCGGGGATCCTGGGTTAGCCGGGCCTTGCTGATATCTCGCCGATAGCAGCCGCAGCTGACCGTAATCCCGTGGCGTAACCGGTAACTATCGACCGTCACCAGTTGCCCGCAGCTACACTTACATAACCACGTTGCATTACCGTTCTTGGCAGTGCCGTCCCGGCGAATAACCGTTAGTCTGCCGAATTGTTGTCCACTCAAGTCTAGGAGTCTCATCAGTAATTCCTCCATTCTTATTTTCAGAAAGCTTGATCTACTGCGATCCACCCCGATGATTACTCGAGCTCCCCCGTTAAAAATATCCTCAATTAAATATTCTACACGCCAAGCTAAAAACTAGCTTAAAGTTGCTAAAAATAAATTAATCAAGACGACTCATGATATAAACTATTTTATCACGAGGTTGCGGTCAGAAAGAAGTAATTTAGATGACAATTTTAATTACCAGTCTCATCATTTTAGTCGCTGTTGAACATTTGGGCATCATGGCCCTGGAAATTTGGGGGTCGCCCACCCAGCAATCCCAAGCCTTTGGGATGCCGTTAAGCTTCGTGACCCAAAAGCCCGCCCAAACGGCCCTGGCCAATCAGGGAATTTATAACGGCATGTTGGGCGCGGTGATCTTAGCCAGCCAATGGTTGCTCACGGGAACCGCACAGCACCTAACCACGGCGCTATTATTGCTCTACATCGTGGTCGTCGCCCTCTTCGGTAGTCTCACTGTCAAGCGCACCATCTTCTGGTTGCAAGGGTTTCCAGCATTGGTCACCCTATTGTTAGTCTTGGGGTGGTGGCTTTAAGAATTTCTTTAAAAAGTGGTTTACAGACACCGATTCTCACGTTATAATATAGTCACATATTCAGGTGAGAGCCTGCCACGGTTTTACGATTATTGGAGGAGTTAATTGACCTTTAGCCATTATTAACACCATTAAACCGTACACATACTTCTATTCTGCTGGTTGCGTTCGTGCGTAACTAGCTTTTTTGTGGTTTGAGAAACCTTGCTCACTAGCTTACACGCACCAGCTTAAGTCCCGCTTAAGCTGATCGGTAGCGGTAGCCCTGTTGCCGGTGACACACAAAATGGTTAGATGCAAAAACGAGTCTGAGGTAAAAGTCTCAGACTCGTTGGTGTCTCCGAATATTTAGTAGTGAAACGTGCGCCAAAGGGCGACAAATCAGGCTTGGCGAAAGCCAACGTTAAGTCATCACGCATCAACTATATCGCATAAGACGAGTCTGGGGCAAAAGTCTCGGGCTCTTTTTCGGCTCCGAATATTTGGTGTCGAAACGTGCGCCAAAAGGCAGCTGGTTCCGCTTAACCCCTTGAATCGTCAGCTAATCCAGGTTCGGGATTATCCGTCTTACGAACCGTCGTTCATGCTCACCAGCTAACCGCCTTTTGTCCCAATCTCGTTTTTCTACCTCTCATACCATTCCCCCACCAATTCATTAGCCAAAAAAAGACGCCCTCGCACGAGAACGCCCTAACGCTTATCGACTACATATGACTGACGGAGATCCAAACCATTCCTAAGTGATAAATTGCGACCAGCATGATTGCGATAAACAGCCAGCCACAGGTGTAATAAACATAATACATTCCTGGATGTTTCATGTCGACGCCCCCTTTACCGGGACTCTGCACCGAACTTACCGTTTAGCCAATCGGGACAACCGTACGACGGGATTGCGCCGCCAACACGATGGCCTCCTGCTCAGCGATGGTGGCCGTGAATCGCCGCATACGATCCTCGGTCACAACCTGCGCGCCGTGCTTTTGTGCCCGCCACGTGAGCATCTGAAATTCGCGTTTTTCTTCTGACAGCTGATTATCTAACATATGGCTCCCCCCAAATGCTTGCGCCAGTGTTCTAATTCCTGTCACCGTATATTATAAGCACATTTTCTTAAGCGGTCTACCCCTAAATTAAAATATTACAAAACTTTTACACGGCTTGCTGTCCCGGGGATAATTTCTCATATTTCGAAGGTTTGTCGGTCTAATTAACAACCTTTTAGTCAAATTGGTATAGCTAAGGTGCGCAAGCGGTTGCTTCGCGGCTTACCAGCCGATAACTGGAATTAGTTGTTTCGCTGAACCATTAGTGGTTCAGTTTCTTGAAAGCCCTATCAATTTTGATGTTAATCAATTGTGTTTTCGAGCCAACCAGCGTAGGCTAAAAGTAAGTCAAGAAAGGGGTTACCAGCCATGTCCATTGACCGTGAGAAATTCCCACCTTTATACCGGACCGTCGCCATTAACCAGGACGGCTTGAATAGTCATTCCTACGTTCCCGGGGGGCTGGACGTTGTGACCAGCTCTCCCATGACCGCTGCCCCCGGTGTCAATCCCGAACAGTTCTTAGGTTTAGCGTTGAGCACCTGTCTGAACGCCACTCTGGAAGCCATCGAGAAACTCCGCCACCTGCCGCACACCTCGCAGGTGCAAACCATCGTGGAGTACGCCCGCGATACCCGCGGCTTTCAATTCTATGTCACCGCTCAGATCCGGATTCCCGGGGTGGACCGGCCAACCGCGGAGGCGATGGCCGACCTGGCCGAGCGCCGCTGTCCCGTTGCCAAGCTGCTGGGAGGCAGTCCCAACGTGACCGTGGAACTCGTCGATCAATTCAGCGAGGTCGCCCCGGTCACCGTCAAGTCGAAATAAGTCTGTCGCGTTGCCGACTATCCAAAAATGGACACTCCCAGCTTACTCAGCTGAGTGTGTCCATTTTGATTAACGGTGTGACAAGCGCCCTTTCAGCCGCTGCCACCAATTTTTGGATTGTGCTTCCCCGTATACGTACGACTTGGGGTGGCGTCCGGGACGCTTGTCCTCGTGATCGTCATCCATGAAGACAATCTTGCGCCAGCGCTTGGCCTCTGCATCACTCATGCGCTTTTTGCTCATTGACTTCAATCTCCTTTTTTACCCAGGGTTAATGATCTCGATTTTTCAGGCGGGTCACCTGGCTGAAATCCCGAATAAAGCTCAGGATCTCCTGAGCCCGGTCTTCACCGTACATGTCTAACCAGCCCTGAAACCGTTGGTCGATCCGTTGCCGAATTAACCGTTCGGCTTGTTCGCCGGCCGGGGTGGCCAGCAGATACAACCGGCGCCGATCGTTTTCGTCGGGTTGTTGTCGGAGATAACCCTGCCGCAACAAGACCCGAATCTGGCGCGAAATGGCACTGCGGGTCACCTGCCGTTGACTGGCAATGTCCATTAACGTCACGTTTTGGTGCCGGGTGATTTCACGCAAAATCAGATACTGTTCAAACGACAAATGAAACGCCTTGGCTGGCTCCGAAATAAACTCATCCAGATACTTTAACGAACTCATGTATACGTCGATGAAGGCGTCCAATAAGGGTTGTTCTTGTTCAGCCATGAATCCCCACCTACAATTCTCAAAATACGATTTTTATCTTAGCATTTACATTCCGCAAATACCAGTTTTTTTCGTGACCGACCGACAATAGCCTGAACTAAGTTATGGTAGAATAGAGAAATGTTTTAGGGCTCAGAAAGGAGGCCGTCACTTCACTTATTTTACCACCCCCGCTCACAACCGGGCAGCAGAACGCGCCCCGGTTGCCGGGGGACAGAAAGGATTTTTATATGTCAGATTTAATTGATCGCATTCACCGCGTTGAACTGGGCAACCTCGCCCAATTCACGCAGTTGTGTACGGAACTCAACCTTCCCTACCTGTTACTGGGAGGATCGTTATTAGGCGCCATTCGCCACCAGGGATTCATCCCCTGGGACGATGACGTGGACGTGGGGTTATTGCGGGCCGACTACGACCGATTTCTGGCCGCCGCTCCCAAGCGACTGGCCGATTCCCACTATTTCCTGCAAACTCCCACTAGTGATCCGAACTACGCGTTAAGTTACGCCAAGTTACTCGATCGCAATACTTATATTGAAGGGAAAAATAACGTGAATAACGCCCGTAAAGGCGTGTTCATCGATATTTTCCCGCTCGACCGGATTCCGGAAGAACCCGCCCAGCAACGCGAGCAGTTGGCGAAGTTCCAGTGGTACAATACCCGGATCTTGCTCCAACTGCGGTATCATTTAGTTAGTAATTCGCTGATGAAACTTCAGAGTCCCCTGGGGGCCGACCAACTGGCCGACGTCCAGGCGCTCAAGGCGGCGCGCGACACGGTCATGACGCAGTATCAAGCCAGAACCGACCTGCCGCACGTAAAAAACCTAGCTTCCCAGTACGCCTATGATAAAGAGGTTTTCACCGTGGACCAGGTCAGCCAACTCACGACCGTGCCCTTTGAAAACCTGACCGTTCAGGTTCCCGCAGACTACGCCACCATCTTAACCACGATGTACGGCGACTACCACGCCTTACCACCGAAGACCCAGCGGACCGAAAAGCACCTCGATCGCCTAATTATGGATAATCAGGTCTTCACGGACTAGTTTGTTTCTCCCGTGGCTGTCTGAGGGGAAAGCTGGGAGATACCGTCCGTCGCTGCCGACGAACCTCCCAGCAAGGACAGCCCACACACCACCTTAAATTTATCAAGAAAGTAGATGAGCATATGGCTGATAATTATTTTGGCGCCATCCTGGTCAACGTGACTAGCATGGAACTATCAATTGTCAATCTTAAAACCGTTCAACAAGCCGAACACGTTCGATCGACCGTCGCCATTGGGGAAAATATTTACAACCATGTCGATATCGACTTGCAAACCGTCGTCGACGCCGCCGAGGCGCTACGCGGTTTTCTCCAAATTATCAAAGATTACGGAGTGACCCACTACAAAGCCTGGGGTTCCCAAGCATTGTCCAGTGCCGCTAACGCCGATTTCATTCGCGACCAATTGTACGTCCGCACGGGCTTACGGCTGCACTGGTTATCGTTAAGTGAAGAATCCTTCGTGCGTAACGAAGCGATTGCCATCCACTTCGCCGACTACCAGAAGCTGACCGCTAAGCACGCGGCCATCATTGGGTTGAACTCCGGGAGCACCACCTTCTCGTTTTTCGATCACCACGAGTTAAAGGCATCACCGAACATGAAGCTGGGGCCGACGCGAGCCAAGGAAGTCTTACAAAACCTCCGGACCACCGCGCCTAATCCCGTGGCCGTCCTGGACGACTACATCAATAGTAAGGTTGACGACTTCTACCGGTTCATCCCGGAAGAGCTGCAGCAGGCCACTAATCAGGTCATTCTGATCGGTGCCACGCCGTTAAACGGCTTCTTCATTCCGGCCGGCCAGAACAACTGCACCCTGTCTCTCGAACGCTTCCAGCAATTCGCCCACGAGGTCACCGCGGCCTCGGACCAGTACCTCATGGAGCACCTCCAGATCAGTGAGGAATCCATTGGGCTGGTCTTGCCCGAAGTCCGTTTGATTCAAAAGCTACTCGCTGTGGTCCACGCCGAACAGGTCCACCTAGTCAACCTCAACGTCTTAGACGGGTTAACCACCAACCGGGCCATCGCCGAGGGGTACCACCGCAAGCAAGACTTTAACAAGCAGATCCTCGGGGCAGCTTACGCGGTGGCCCACCGGTATCGCGTCGAACCCCACCACATGGCGTTGGTCGAAAAATTTGCGTTACACCTGTTCGATCAACTGAAACCGCTCCACCACTTGAAGGCCCGTGACCGCCTGTTACTACACATTGCGGCCATCGTCCACGATAGCGGTGGCTTCATCGACACCCACCAGCACTACCTCCACTCGGACTACGTGCTTCAACAGTCCGAAATCCTGGGCCTATCCGCCGAAGAAACCCAGATTATCGCCGCCGTTTCACGTTACCACAGCGCGCGGACGCCCGGTGGTGAGTTGGATCGTTTCCGGCAACTGGGGTCGTCTAAGCGCCTGGCGATTGCGAAACTAGCCGCAATTCTCCGGCTGGCCGACGCCCTCGACGACGCCCACCAGCAGACCGTGGAGCGCATTTCCGTTTCCGTACGGCCAACTCAGGTCATCATCACGGCCTTTAGCGACGACGACTTAGAGTTAGTCCGCTGGGCCTTCACGCGTAAGGCCGAATTCTTCACGGACGTCTTCGGGTTACAACCCGTGTTTAAACAGAGGAGGGTGCACAAATGACAACCACGTTCGATAAAACTAAATACTACACTAACCGGGAACTCAGCTGGTTAGACTTCAACGCCCGGGTGCTGGACGAAGCCCGCGATAAAACCAATCCCCTCCTGGAACGGGTGCGGTTCTTGGGGATCACCCAAAGTAACGTCGACGAGTTCTTCATGGTCCGGGTGGCCTCGCTCGCCAAATTAGCCGCGGTGAACTATCCCAAGCCTGACGCTTCGGGCATGACCGCCGAAGACCAACTACTCGCAGTCAACGCCAAGGCCCACGACCAGGTCATCAAGCAATATTCCACGCTCACGCGGATGCTTTTGCCGCTACTAGCCAACTTGAACGTCCATCTCAAGACGCCCCAGGACCTGACCGCCGACCAACGCCGCTTCATCGAGCACTACTTTAACAACGAAATCTCACCCGCACTGACGCCCATGGCCGTCGATAGCTCGCGACCATTTCCGTTTATCGGTAACAACACGCTAAACATCGCCCTGCGCTTGCACAAGGCCGGCGACAAGCACGATAAACGCTTTGCCACCGTCCAAGTGCCCGACATCTTCCCCCGGACCGTCCGGTTACCCGGCGGGGCCAACGATTTTATCTTATTGGAAGACGTCATCAAAACCTTCATCGGTGACCTATTCTTAGGTTACAAGGTCCAAGAGGCCGCCAATTACCGGGTCATTCGGGACATGGACTTGGACGTGGCCGAAGAAGACACCTCCGACCTCTTGAAGGAAGTCCAGCATCAACTCAAGCAACGTGAACACGGAAGCGCCGTGCGGCTAGAGGTCGAGTCCGGCATCTCCCCGGCCCTGCAAAAGCGCCTGGCCAGTTCCATCAAGATTCCGGCCTACGCCATTTACAGCATCGCTGGGCCCATCGATCTCACCTTCCTCGGAAAGTGGACCAAGCAGATGACCGGCCTGGATAACCAACGCTACCCCAAGTTCACCGCGGCGCAAACGCCGGGGATGGGGGCCGACGACGATCTCTTCGCCACGATCCGCGACCACGACGTTTTCGTCCAACACCCTTACGATTCATTCGACGCCGTCACCAACCTGATCAAGCAGGCCGCCAGCGACGACGAGGTTCTGGCCATCAAGATGACCCTCTACCGGGTTTCCGCCAACTCCCCGATCATCAAATCGTTAGGGACCGCGGCGCAAAACGGTAAGCAAGTCACCGTGCTGGTCGAAGTCAAGGCCCGGTTCGACGAGGAAAACAACGTTCACTGGGCTCGCCAGCTCGAAAAGATGGGGTGCCACGTGATTTACGGCCTGATTGGGCTGAAGACCCACTGTAAATTGGCCCTGATTGTCCGCCGAGAAGAAGACGGCATCCGGCGTTACATGCACATGGGAACCGGGAACTACAACGACGTGACCGCCCACTTCTACACCGACATGGGCTTATTCACCACCAACACGGACATGGGCATCGACGCCTCCAACATCTTCAACATGTTGTCGGGCTACTCCGAACCACCGTATTTCCACCAACTCCACATGTCGCCGGACGGCATCCGCGAATTTCTGGTCAGCCGGATTAACGAGGAAATCAACAACGCGCGACTGGGCCAACCCGCCTGGATCAAGATGAAGATGAACTCGCTGTCCGACTCGGCCATGATTGCCAAGCTCTACGAGGCCTCCCACGCCGGCGTGCACATTCAACTGATCGTCCGGGGCATCTGCTGCCTTAACGTGGGCATCCCCGACGTCAGCGACCACATCGAAGTCCACTCCATCGTGGGACGCTTTTTGGAACACAGCCGGATCTACGCGTTTGCGAACGGCGGCGACGAACAGGTCTACCTGTCCAGTGCCGACCTGATGACCCGGAACCTGAACCGCCGAGTCGAGCTGCTCTTCCCGATCCTGCACGCCGACCTGCGCCACCGCATCTTTGATATTTTCCACACCATGTGGGATGATAACGTTAAAACGCGGGTGCTGCAGGCTGACCGTGAGTTTACTCGGGTCGACCGCCGGGGGCTGGAACCCCTGGACGCCCAAACCGCGTTTATGCAAGCGGCTGAAGCTAAGACCAAGCAACTCCCCCAGGACACGGACCAACCCGTGGGCGCGCCCCGGCAGTTCCGGCCGATGCTGAGTCCGAAAAATCAGCCGAAATCCCCTATGGATCGGAGTCCTCAACAATGAAAAATCTCGTCGTCATCGACCTGGGATCCAACTCAGTGCGCATGACCATTACCGAAGTCGATAGCCACGGTAATTACCAGACGGTTAACCAGATCAAACGCTACGTGCGGCTTTCGGCCAACATGGGTCCGGAAAAGATTCTCCAGCCCGAGGCCATCGACCGAACCTTGGCCGCCCTCAGCGACTTCAAGGACGTCTACAGTCAACTAGAAAAGCCCGACATCCACGCCGTTGCCACGGCGGCCGTCCGCCAAGCCTCCAACCAGAAGGCCTTCCTGAAGCAGGTCAAAGAACAAGTCGGCCTGACCCTTAAGGTTATTTCCGGGGCCACGGAGGCCCGTTACGACTACCTGGGTGTGATTAATACCCTGCCGATGGTCAACGGTCTGATCGTCGACACCGGGGGTGGGTCGTCCGAACTGATCCTGGTGCAAAACCAACAGCTCAAGCACGTGGTTTCGATTCCGCTCGGGTCGGTGACCCTGTCCCAGAATTATCTGGAAGCCGACGTGGTTCAGTCCGCCTCGCTCTTCAAGGCCATGACCTTCGTCAACAACGTCTTTAACGACGTCTGGTGGTTACGCGAAGCGACCAACCTACCAATCATCGGCCTGGGTGGGGCTAACCGGACACTGGCCAAGATCAACCGGCGCAAGAAGAACTTCCTAAACGCCGAGGACGTCCACGGTTACAAGCTGACCGACGAAGACGTCTACGAGACCCTGACCCAACTTCTGGGCCTAGACCTGGAGGGCCGCAAGAAGGTGCCCGGGCTCGCCAAGGAACGGGCCGACATCATCGTGGGCGGTCTGATTCCGGTCACCCTGTTGATGCGGCTGCTGGATTCACAGCAGATCACCTTCTCCAACGCCGGCTTACGGGACGGTATCTTATTCGAATATCTGAACGATTTAAAGGCTTAATGACGACCACATCATCAGGTCCGTTGCCTAACAGAGTTCATCTAAATAAGGCACTTCACGACTTTTCGCGAAGTGCCTTTATTTAGCGTGTTCTATTTTTCGGCTAGCGGACGAATTACCTGCGCCGGGACGCCACCCACCAGTACGTTATCCGGCACATCGTGAGTCACCACGGCCCCCGAGGCGATCACCACGTTATTTCCGATGGTCACGCCGGGATTGATGGTCACCTTGCCGCCAATCCAGACGTCGCTACCGATGGTCACCGGTTGCGCCTTGGCCAGGTATCCCCGTCGCCCCGTTGGCGTCAGGGGGTGGTTGACCGTGTAGATGTCAACGTTGGGGCCCACCATGACGTTATGGCCAAAGGTGACCGGTGCGATATCCAAGATGGTCAGATTATAGTTACTCAAAAAGTCCTCGCCCACGTGGATATTCTTGCCATAGTCGCAGTTAAACGTGGCTTGGACCGAGACCCGTTGGCCGGTAGACCCAAAGATTTCACGAATCTTGGCCGTTTGTCGGTCCGGCGCCGTCGCCGGAATCGCATTGAACTCCTGACAGAGTTGCGCCGCTCGTGCCTTGCGTTGTGCCACCGCGGGGTCCCGAAAATCGTACCAGTCGCCCGCCTTTAGCTTCTCTAATTCTTCCATTCTGCTTCACCTCGACTCTAGCCTACAACTTAGAGTTGACTCGAAGTCAAGCATACTAGTCGGTCGCTGCCAACACTTTGGTCAGGTAAGCTTGCAACTGACGCTTCGTGGCTTCCACGATGGCGGGTTTGTCGCTATTGGCCAGATCTAGTCCCTGCGCGCGAATGACTTCCATGGCCGTGATACCCATCAGACTCATGATGGTCCGAAGATAATACGGCGCGATGTCGGCGGTCACGTACCGGAAATCGTGGGCGTAGTCACTACCACTAGACTGAACGTAAACCACCTTGTGTTGGTTACTCAGCAGGCCCACCGACCCGTCGGCCGTGTACTTGAAGGTCTCGCCGGCAATAAAGACGTTGTCGATATAGTCCTTAAGCTTGCTGACCACGTTGAAGTTGTGCAGCGGCATCAAAATCACGGTCAAATCGGCGGCCTTCCACTGGTCGATCAGGTGCCGTTGGACCGGTGACATTTCCGTTGCCGCCAACGTGTCGGCCGTAATCCGGGGAAGCTGAGTGGCCGGGTCGTAGAGCGTCAGCGTCTCAACCGCGGCGTGCGGCGCCTGCGCCGCAATAGTCGCTTGGGCCGTGGCGGTCAACTGGTTGATCGTGCGCTGGGGATTTTGGTAATCGGGATGAGCATTAATTAATAAGATTTTCATGGCTAAAAAGTCCTTTCTTTGCGCTAAACTAGATTTAAATACTTGAATTAAGGGGGTCCGGGTATGTTAACCCTGAACCGACAGAGTCACGAACAACTCTATCACCAACTCTACCGCCAACTACGCGCCGAGATTGAGACCGGCGTGCGGCAGCCGGGCCAAGTCCTGGCCAGCACCCGCTTTTTGGCCCAGCAATTGCGAGTCAGCCGCAACACGGTCGACCACGCGTACCAGGACCTGGTCGCGGAAGGTTACGTCGTCAGTAAGCCCGGTGCCGGCTATCACGTGGCCCAGCAGCTTCCCTACCTGACGGACATGGGCACCCTGGCCCAACCGGCGACCACCGAGAAATTTCGTTACGACTTCACGGAAAGTTACGACCACCTGCGGCTATTTCCCAAGCAGGCCTGGCGTAACGCCGAACAGGCCATGATGTTTACCGGCCTGCCCCACATCCAACCGGCCAACGGGGACTTGCAGTACCGACGCCAACTGGTGGCCATGCTGGCCCGCGTCAAGGGTATCCACGCCACGCCGGAACAACTGGTGGTCACCAGTGGCTTCAACGAGGCGGCCGGGATCATCGCCAACCTCCTGTCCGAACTGACCACGGGCCAACTGGGCGTGGCGAATCCCACGGCGCCCAATGCCCGCCACGTGTGGCCGCGCTTAGACGTGCCCACGGTGCCCTTCACTCCGGAAACACCGCCTACCAGTTGGCCGGCGGCGTTGGGTTACCTCCTGACGCCCACGCACAACTTTCCCACCAGCTACGGCTTTACGGTCGCCGAGCGGCACCGCCTGACCACCTGGGCCCGGGCGACGCAACGCTACCTGATCGAACTGGACACCGACGGCACGTTGGACTACGGTGGCACCCCCGCGCCGGCGTTGGCCAACGACTATCCCGAGCGAACGTTTTACTATAGCAACTACGACGATACGCTGGGCTCGGCACTGTGCCTAGGCTTTCTGGTGATCCCCGCGGACCTGGTGCCGACCTACCAGGCAAAATACAGTAAATTGCCCAACCGTAATTCCCAGTGGCAACAACAAATCGTCAGCCACCTCATCGCTAACGACGCGTTAGAACGCTTTATGCGCCAGCTCACGCTAGTCTATGCCAATCGCCGTCAACTCCTCTTAGATACCCTGCAAACGGCCTTTGGCGCCGCGTTGGTGCCCATGGGTGCGCCCGCGGGAACGTTCGTCACCCTGCACTTGACCACCGGCGAACGGGCCAGTGACGTGATCGCCACGGCGGCCCAAGCCGGCGTCGGTCTCGTGGACCCCGACCGTTGTTGGGTCGATTGCCGCGAAGATTACCAAAGCTTGGTCTTAAGTTTTCGCCAGGTCGACGATGCCCAAATCATTGCGGGGGTGCATGCCTGGCAAACCGTGTGGCGGCCCCGCACCTAACCAGATCAATTCTACGAGTTTCACCGGCCGGCCCCAAGCGCCAATTCCGAAAAAAACAGGGGACCAGTTGGCCTCCCGTGATCATAAAAGGGACTGCGAAAAATTCGCAGTCCCTTTCAGTCTGGGTTACCCGATATGGTTTTCGTGCAAGATGGCGTCGACTTCTTTTTGGATCTCGGCCGGCTTGGCCCATTCCTGAAACTCGGTAAAGTCTTCGGCGGGCATCTCGTAATTCTCGTTGACGTAATCTTCGTAGGCCTGAACGTGCGGCGTGTGGGCGATGTTTAGCTGCAAGATCCGTACCTGCTTGATTAAGCCCCGTTCGGCCGCCAATTCCGCACGTCCGTTTTGGACCATGTCACTAATTTCCATGTATTTAGACCCATCCAGTCGGGTAATTTCTTCGATTAAGGTAAAGGTTTCATGACTTTTCAATATGACTATCCCTCCCAGTGTTAGCTCCATTATACCGAGTTTTGGGCAAAACAAAAACCACTACCAGGGAATGGCAGTGGTCGGCATAAGAGAGAAAGAGAATTGATTAGAAGGTAATTATTAATGGCTCTATACTTTTTCCTGTTGATGAACTACCAATGTGGTAATCTATTAACAGGATTTTTTTGAAAAAAAAAGAGGCCCACAGGTCCCCACACACAAAAAAATCCACCCACTACAGCATCATCAAAGGATGTGAGAAACCATGAACCCTATAGATAATAATATAAAATTTTCACTCAGTATTAAAGACCCAAATGTTATTTTTTTCAGTTATAAGCATCAATTCATAAAATCAAAACCTGCTAAAGTCTATGTTGCCAATGTAAAAGCCACTTATACAAGGTGTCCTCAATGTGGTTTTGAAAACTTTAGTCATAACGGACACTATGTGTCACGCGTTTCATATCCGTCGGCCAACGCTAGTGAGCCCGTCTATCTTGAACTTCATAAAGAACGATTAATCTGTAAAAATTGTGGAAACTCGGTAATGGCAACAACAGACCTCGTCAATAAGTATTGTAATATTTCCAAAGCTACCAGACAAAAAATATTCATGCATCTTCAGGATGATCGTACTCAGACTAGTATTGCTTTAGATAATAGTGTTTCTCCCAGTACCGTTTGTCGCTATTTAGACAACTATGATGATCTATTTCGGAGAAATTATCATTCTTTACCTGAGCACTTATCTATGGATGAATTTCGTGGTGTTGGCGGCGATTTCCACTTTCTTTGTATTAACGGTGATGGTGATCATGAAATTCAACAGATCCTACCGGATCGCTTTAAACAAACTATTATTGATTACTTTAATAAGTTTGACAGCACCGCTAGAAAGCAAGTAAAGACAGTTTCTCTGGACCTTAATAGTTACTATCAAGATATCGCCAGATTGGTATTTCCAAATGCCAAAATAATTGTCGATCGTTTTCATATTGTTGCGATGATGACTAGATCTTTTAACCAAAGTCGCGTTCAAATTATGAAAGAATACAAGAAACAATCCAAGGAATATCGGATGCTTAAATTCTCCTGGAAACTTTATTTAAAACACTTCGATGAGCTTGAGATTAAAAAAACATTTTTCGATCGACACCTTAGGAAACAAGTAACTCAACTCGAAAGAGTTCAGTTAGGTCTAGATGTTGATGAAAGACTGTTAAATACTTATAACGCCATGCAAGGCATTATGATATGTCTTAAAAATCACGACAAAGATGGTCTTGTTCAATATTTATATAACAACGATAAGCTTAGCTCGCAAATGAAAGATGTTTTAACCACATTTAAAAAGAATCTTGAAATAGTCCTCAATGCCAGTGAATCAAAGTATTCTAATGGTCCAATTGAAGGGATCAATAGAATGATTAAGCAAATTCAAAGAACTGCCTTCGGTTTCCGAAATTATCACCACTTAGTTTCAAGAGTTAAATTACAACAAATGAGAACCAAACCAAACAAAAAGACACTGTTAGAAGTTGCATAACTTCTAACAGTGTCCCAAATTCATCTATCAACAGGATTTGACAAAGAGCCTTATTAATACCTTACAGCTAATAATATACTTGTTTCTGTAAGCGCTGTCAACACTTTTCCAATAAAAAGTTAAGCGGTTTCTTGTTTGCGGAACAAAAAGGCCGGAAAGCAAGCTTTCCGGCCACCATTTAGTCTGCACCAAATGAGAGATAAGACCTCGATCGGATTCATTGGGCAACCCGATTAAGGGAGTAAATAAATGGTAAACTAAAGATACCACTAAAAATGATAGAAATCTATCTATTTTTTAATGTTTTTTTAACTTATTTGACGGTTGTGGTTGCGTTCGGGTCGTGCAGTACCGTTTCGGGGTGCACCAGGTTCGCTGGATGCTGAATCACATCCCCCACAGAATGCCCCGAGACGTTGACTAAACAGATTAACACGAACAAGATACCCACCACCGTGGTCAGAATCCGGTTCCCCGTACTCATCTTTTCACTGATCACGGAACCGTAGAAGTCCTTCTTCACCTCGGCGGCCACATTAGCATTGTCCGGTTCAGCCTTCTGCCGCTCATCGGTGACTTCCTTTTGATAGGCATCGATATCGAAGGCCTTTTGGTTCGCCTTCATCTGACGTTGGAAGTGCTTCTTTTCCTTCTTGGTCTGCGCCTTGAACCACTTGGTAAAGCCCCGGTAGTTCTTAACCACCGTCGCGGTGTCGCCAATTTCCTTCAACGTCCCGTAGTGAATCCACGCCACCCGGTCACACAGAATCTCAATCTGCTTTAAGGAGTGACTGACGAAGATGATGGTCTTGCCTTCGTCCTTGAACTCGGAGATCTTGTCCACACACTTCTGGTAGAAGGTGTCATCCCCGACGGATAACGCTTCGTCGATGATCAGGATATCGGGGTTCACGTGAACCGCGATGGAGAACCCCAGCCGCGACTTCATCCCGGAGGAGTAACTCTTAACCGGCTGGTACAAGAAGTCGCCAATATCGGCGAAGGAAACGATGTCATCCATCAACGCATCGATTTCGGGGTTGGTTAGCCCCTGCATCAACGCCTTCAGCCGGATGTTTTCCAACCCGGTCAGGTTCCCCCGTAAGCCGGCCCCGATGGCGATGATGGAGGTATCCCCCCGCACATCCACCACGCCGGTAGTTTGCGGAATAATGCCGGAAATGATGTTCGACAACGTGGACTTCCCGGAGCCGTTAACCCCGATCAAGCCCAGCGTCTCTCCCGGCTTAACTTCCAAGGAGATGCCCATTAATGACCAAAAATGCGGCACCTTGCTGTTGCGCAACGAGAAGAACGACCGAAGTTTTTCGGACTGACTCTTGTAGAGGTCGTATTCCTTGGTTACGTTTTGGACTTTAATTTTATATGCATTATCCATGAATTAAACTTCCTAACTCAATTATTAGCGTACTCAACGGCGCGGTCTGGGTTTCAGCCACCGTTTAATCTGTAGTATTATACCAGAAAATCACCGAAAACGAAAAGGCTCCGTGACGAGCTTAGACATTTCTTTAGCCACGGTCACTTGACCCCACCATTATACTAAAAACCCGCGACAAAACAACTCGTCGGGGGTTTCTTTGGGTTATTTAGTTAAGGCTCGAGCATCCACCCAGTAGTTGGTCTTACTACCACTGAACTGGATGCGGTACCAGGTCGTCTGGTAGGCTGGCTTGGTCACAATCTGGTTAAAGGTTACCTTGGTCCCCGCCTTGACCTTGCTGGGCCACTTAAATTCTTGTTGATCAAAGTGCGTCTTTTTCACGTGATTGTACAGGTGGTACTTCTTAAAGGTCTTACTGAGCTTTCTGGTGCCACTGGTCTTGGTGTACGCCACGTAATCGTACTGGGGGGTGGCGGCCGTATGGTCAGCGGCTACCCAATACTTGGTTTTGCCCGCTAGGATACGGTACCAGGTCGTCTTGATCCCATCCTGGGTCTTCACGGCCTGATTATCGGCCGTATAGGTCTTCGCCTTTAGCTGACTCAAGGTCCCTTGCGCCTTCGCTAAGTACGGTGAATTAAAAACGTGATTATAGTAGTCACCACTCGCCGCGCTGAGCTTGACGGTCGCCTGACCAGCGGCATACTTCACCGTCGGCAGGGTCAAGGCGGCCCCGTAAACCCAATACTTTTTCGCCGACTTAGCCGGTGAGAAGGTCACGCGGTACCAAGTGGTCTTTTTGCCCGTTGTCGGCGCCTTCTTAACGCCGCGCATGTTGAGATAGACTAGTTGGCCCGGGCCGACCTTCAGCTTCGACCACGCCGTCTTAGTGACCTTCTCGCGGGTCCCCTTAATATGGTTATACACGCGATAGCTGGTGTACTTGCTTCCCAGTCGAGCCGTCTGAGTCCCACTGACCCCGTAATACTTGGCCGTGGCATAAACCGGCTGCACGGTGGCCCCACTGTTCGCCGACGAACTCGATGAACTGCTGGTCGTCGAACTAGTCTTTTTGTCCAGGCTATTTAAGCCGTACTGTTGGATCAACGCAATCAACGACGCGCCGTATGTCGGGGCCGTGGCGTAGGTCCCCGTCAGGGCGTTCGCCGCAGCCGCATAAGTCGCCGCATTTTCCCGCCAAGTCCCACTATAATAGGCTGAATTGCCACTAATCCCGTTGCGCAACAGCTTAGCGTTATCGGTCATCGAGGCCTTGGCGTTCGGGTACTTCCGAAAGTTCGCCGCCGTGGTGTACAACTGACCGTTGGCGTCATACTCTGACGTCTCCATGCTTACCGATTGACCATTATAACTGCCCTTGATTCCGAAATAGTTGTTGGCTTGTAGCGTCAGTTGACTGGTCCCCCAGCCACTTTCTAACGCCGCTTGGGCCATCATCACGGACGGATAAAGTTTGTATTGATTAGCCACCGTTTTCACGGGGCTTTTTAATGTTGAAATAAAGGTCTGTTGGGTGGTCGCCGCATGACTGGTCAACCCAATAGCACTACTCAGACCCACGCCGACGATGGCGGCGGCAACGAGCCACTGTTTGCTTCCTTTCATGATGTTTCCCCCTTAAAATCGCTTCCAGAACAAGAATACCATAATTCCTGAAACTGGCGACGAAAATTTACCGGAGAAACCCAGGAAATTTGCGGTTTATTTTAACTTGCTAGCCGCCGCTTGGTCCAGAATAACCTGAACGTTCGGATGCGTCTGCAAAAAGCTGGCTGGCACGGCGGGCGTCACGGGTCCTTGGAGCATCGCGGCCACAGCATCGGCCTTGGCGGCACCGTAGGCCACAATCAAGATTTCCTTCGCTTGCAGGATGGACCCAATGCCCATTGAATAAGCGTAACGCGGCACCTCGTCTTCGTTGTCAAAGAACCGGGCATTGGCGTCAATCGTGGATGGCGTCAGCGCTACTTTATGCGTCGTGGAGTGTTCGTCGGTCCCGGGTTCGTTAAAGCCCACGTGCCCGTTACGACCTAAGCCCAGTAGCTGTAGATCAATGGGGTTAGCGGCGATAATCGCGTCGTAACGCTTGGTTTCGGCGGTTGCATCGGCGTTCAGACCATCCGGAACGTAAGAGTGCGCGAACGGCTTAGCGTTGAACAGGTGGTGTTGCATGAAGTAACGGTAACTTTGCGGGTGATCCGGCCCTAAGCCGACGTACTCATCCAAGTTCACCGAAGTTAACTGACTGAAGTCCAGGTCACTGGCCACTAATTGCTGGTAGATGGAAATGGGCGTACTCCCGGTAGCCAATCCCAAGACCTTGGCCCCGGCGGTTAAGGCTTGTTGGAAAATCCGAAAACCAGCTACCCCACCCGCGGCTTGATCCTTCACGATTTGAACGTGCATGTTCTTTACTTGTGTCATCATTCTGCATACGACCTTTCTCTCTTAATGGTATAGTCCAATTATAACTGCTCTAGACCAGTTTTGCAAGCAGACGTCTCAACAATCGTGTTGGCCACCGAATCAATGGCCCATTAAACCGTTTCATCCCGTCTAAAAATCGCCCCATCTTTTATAAAAATATCTATTGTTTAGCCGTTCTATAACGATTATAATTTTTACTGTAAGCGCTAACATACATATTTTTTATTGGGAGGAAGTTACACATGTCAAAGTTTAGCAGCAAGTCACACCACGCCTTAATGGCCCTAGCCTGCCTGGGGGCCATCACGGGCGGCGTGTTTGGGGGCGCTGCCCTCACCACCCCCACCGTTCACGCCAAGACGAAACATTCAACTAAGGAGAAAACGGTCAAGCACAAGAACCGTCCAATCGCCGTTCAATTTCTGGGCGTCAACGATATTCACGGGGGGTTACAAACCACGGGGAAGCTGGTCATGGACCAAACCACCGTTGAAGGCGCTGGGACGGTGGCTCGCTTAGGCGGGTACCTGGACCAAGCTCAAACGACCTTCAAAAAGGCCCACCATCACGGCGTCACCGTGCGGGTCCAGTCCGGTGACATGGTCGGAGCCAGCCCGGCTAACTCCGCGCTACTCGACGATGGTCCGACCTTAGCCGCGCTCAAGGCCATGCACATCCAGGTCGGCGTCATCGGGAACCACGAATTTGACCACGGCCTCAGTCAATACGGTAAGCTGGTCAAGGGGAAACGCCCTAGCACCACCGGCATCAAGAACCCCCAACAGCTGAAAGCGATTCAACATTACCCGTTTAGCAACACCAAGATGCAGATCGTTGTCGCTAACGTGATCGATAAGCAGACCCACAAGATTCCGGCCGGCTGGCACCCATACACCATCAAAAAGGTGACCGATCCGCAAACCAAGGCTAGCGTCAAGGTGGGCTATATCGGTATTTTAAACACCAACCTGCCCGGTATCGCTAAGAAATACACCCTAAAGAACGAAGCCCAAACCATCGCTAAATACGATAAGCAATTGCGCGCCAAGGGTGTCAAAGCCATTGTGGTGCTAGGTCACACCGGTGCCGTCACCCAGAACGGCAAGACGACCGGGGACGCCGTCAACGACCTCAAACAATTAAACAAGATTGATCCCAAAAACAGCGTTGACCTGTTCTTTGCCGGTCACAGTCACCAATACGCTAATGGTCGTGTCCACGGGGTTCCCGTGGTTCAATCCGGATTCCAAGGTCGCGGTTACGCCAACATTACGGCCCAGTTGAACCCGAAGACGGGTGATTTCGTCAAGAAGAGTCTGCACGCGACCGTGGCCCCGGTTAAGTCCCTCAAGGACGATCCCCGCGCAACGTTCAAGAAGGACCCCGCCTTTAAGAAGATCACCGCGGTGGTCAAAGACGCTAATCAGCGCGTGGCACCGATCATCAACACCGAGGTTGGCGCCACAGCCGGCAATCAGGCCATCAGTAACGACCTCTCAAGCAACAAAGAATCCGCAGCCGCCTATGCCGTTGTGGACGCCCAACGCACCGTTGCTAACGAGGAAAACCACCCCACTGACATTGCCATTACCAGTAACGATTCGATCCGTAGTGGCATGGCAGTGAACGCCAACGGTAAGGTAACCTTAGGAACACTCTACGACATGCAACCGTACGGTAACAGTCAACCTATCGTGGAATTGACCGGCCAAGACCTGATCGATTTACTGAACGAGCAGTACACCAAGTCGCAGCTTTACTTCTTGCAGATCTCCGGGCTAACCTACAAGTATGCTCCGGCAAGCGGCGACCAACTCTACACCGTTTCGGACGTGAAAATGGCGCAGGGAGCCGCCCTCGTGCCAACTCAGAAATACCGCGTTCTCACCAACGACTACCTGTCCACCGGTGGTGACGGTTACGCCGCCTTCACCCACGGGACTATCGTGGACAATGCCGGCCAAGATATTGACCTGCTGACTAACTACCTGCAAAACCACAGTCCCATCCCCGTGCCGCAATTAGACCGGAAAGTTCCCGTTAAGTAAGCCAAAATAACGTGTGCCAATCGGTATTTGGTTGGTGAACCGTAACGTAAAGGGGCCATGATTCCTGAATTGGAATCATGGCCCCTTCTATGTTAACCAGAATAAATAAGACGGTGATCCGCCAAACGAATCCCGTCTTATTTCCGGCGAACGCCCCGCCGATTGGCATTTAATTCATTTTGTTGCTTGCGGAACTTTTCGAACGTGGCGTCCCGTTGCTTTTGGTTCTTGTGTGAATTTTCGCGTTTCGTGTACTTCATGGTCGTCACCCTCTTCTCGCTAGTGTTATGAAAATACTATATAACGAAAAGTTAGGGAACGCAAGATTTTAAGCTTATTGGGCCAAGATAATGCTGCCGAACTTCCCGGAGTCGTCCGGATGGATTAGGTCATGGACCAAAAAAGACGCTACCTCACGATAGCGTCTTTTCCATTCATACTGAGTTAATTATTCAACCGTGACACTCTTGGCCAGGTTCCGTGGCTTATCCACGTCTAAGCCCTTGTTCAGGCTGGTGTAGTAAGCCAACAGCTGTGCTGGGACAACCGTTAAGAGCGGCATCAACATCTCGTCGACGTCGGGTAAGACCAACGTATCGCCGTCGATGGCTAAGCCCTCACGCACGATGGTCATGGTCTTCGCTCCCCGCGCCATGGTTTCTTGCAGGTTGCTGCGAGTCAGGCCCGCCGTCTTCGACTGGGTAATAAAGCCGATCACCGGCGTGTCCTTTTCGATCAAGGCAATCGTTCCGTGCTTCAATTCACCGGACGCAACCCCTTCCGCTTGCACGTAAGAAATTTCCTTCAACTTCAAGGCCGCTTCCAACGATACCGCGTGGTCGATCCCCCGGCCGATGTAGAAGGCCCGGTTCGACTTCATCAAGTAATTGTTGGCGAGGTCTTCAATCTTGGACTTTTCGTCGACGATGGCTTGCATCCCCGTTGCGACCAAACCTAATTGTTGACGGACGTTGAAGTTTTGGGCCACGATTTGACCGTTAACTTCACCCAACGCCTTCGCCAAGATGGCTTCCAGCGCAATCTGGGCGGTGTAGGCCTTGGTCGAGGCCACGGCGATTTCTGGACCGGCATGTAACAACAGTGTGTAGCTGGCCTCACGCGACAACGTGGAGTTTTGCACGTTGGTGATGGTCAGGCTTGGGTAACCCGCGTCGTTGACGTTAACCAACACTTCACGGCTATCGGCCGTTTCCCCGGACTGCGTCAAGAAGATGAAGAACGGCTTGTCCGCTAACATTGGTTGTTCGTAAGCGAACTCGGAGGATACGTGAACTTCCGTTGGGATGTGGGCCAAGCGTTCGAATAACCGCTTGCCGACCAACCCAGCGTGGTAACTGGTCCCGGCGCCAATGATGTAGAGCCGATCGGCAGCTTGCATCGCCTTGACCAACTTGTCATCGATTTGGGGTTCGCCGTGTTCGGACAAGTAGGTTTGGGCCAATTTCCGCATCACGTTAGGTTGTTCGTCCACTTCCTTGAGCATGTAGAACGGGTAGGTCCCCTTGTCAGTTTCGTCGGCGTTCATGTCGACGTGGTAAGTTTTACGTTCAACGGGGTTCCCAGCGGCGTCTTGAATCTTCACGTCGTTAGGCGTTACCGTGACCACTTCACCGTCCATGATTTCCAAGAAATCGTGGGTCTCACGTAACATGGCCATGGCATCGGAGCAGACCACGTTGAAGCCGTCCGCTACGCCGACCAATAAGGGACTCTTGTTCTTCGCAACGAATAACGTATCGGGTTGTTCGCGATCCATTAACAGGAAGGCGTACGACCCCTTCAACAGACCCAAGGCCTTCAAGAAAGCCGCCTTGGCATCCAAGTGGTCTTCTACGGCAAACTTGTCGATTAATTGAACCACTACTTCGGTATCCGTTTGGCTCCGGAAAGGTACGTCGCTTAAGTATTGCGCCTTGATTTCTTGGAAGTTATCAATCACACCGTTGTGGACCAGGTAGAACCGGTCATCGTTAGAGAAGTGTGGGTGCGCGTTATCTACGCTAACCACCCCGTGAGTGGCCCAACGAGTATGGCCAATCCCGGTTGACCCGTGCACGTCCGGCGTAATCTTTTCCCGTAATTGAGAAATCCGTCCCTTAGTCTTCACTAAGTAGTCGTTCCCCTTCTGATCGTTAACGTAGATGCCGGCAGAGTCGTATCCCCGGTATTCCAACTTTTGTAGCCCTTCAACTAGGATTTTAACGGCATTATCGTTGCCCGTGACACCAACAATTCCACACATAAGTAATCTTCCTTTTCTCGACGACGTTCTGAAAACCACGCCTCGGTTAGTATTAATGATGAAAATGAATGAGTTTTCTTGAAAATTGGTATAGACTGAAACAATCTGAAAACTATTCCTGAATGACTATACTTTACAGTCTTCTAGCGGGGTTGTCAATCTAAAAACGTCAAAATGGTATATCGTTGTTTTAATATTCAACAAAGATCATCCAGCCACTTGATGATTTTACCGTTGATTTGTTGATTTACCGGGAATCCGCGCGAGACGACCTGCCATCACCTTGTCACCACAACTAAAAAAAGTCGTTGCCCAAACGCAACGACTTTCGCTTTCACTTCACGTTAACTTATTCCTTGACGCCCACTTCGGCCCGCACCACATCGGCGATGCGTTCCACGTAGGTGGCCACGATTTCCTTAGTTGGCGCTTCCGCCATCACCCGCAACAACGGTTCCGTCCCGGAAGGCCGAACTAACACACGACCGTCGCCGTTCATTTCCTTTTCCACGGTGGCAATCATGGCCTTAACCTGCGGGTTATCCATGGCAGCCTGCTTATCGGCTACCCGGACGTTGACCAGCTTTTGCGGGTAGGTCGTCACGTCGGCCGCCAATTCGGACAACTTCTTGCCGCTGGCCTTCAAGATGTGTAGCAATTGGAGACTGGTCAACAGACCATCACCGGTAGTATTGAAGTCGAGGAACACGATGTGGCCGGATTGTTCGCCTCCCAAGTTATACCCGGATTTGAGCATTTCTTCCACCACGTACCGGTCCCCGACCTTGGTCTTCACGGACTTCAAGCCGTGTGCTTCCATGGCCTTGTACATCCCCAGGTTACTCATGACCGTGGTCACGATGGTGTCCTTCTTCAACCGACCGTGTTCGGCCATGTACTTCCCGCAGATGTACATAATCTTATCGCCGTCCACGATATCGCCGTTTTCGTCGACCGCAATACACCGGTCACCGTCACCGTCGAAGGCCAACCCAATTTGGGCACCCTTTTCGACGACAAACTTTTGTAAGTTTTCGGGATGAGTGGACCCGACCTGGTCGTTGATGTTGATGCCGTTGGGCTTGGTGGCAATCGTGTCAAAATCCAGGTCAAAGTCGGCGTATAACCGCGACACTAAGCCGCTGGTCGACCCATTAGCGGCGTCGACGGCGATGTGCAGGCCGGCCAGATCATCAGAAATAGTTTGTTCCAGGAATTGAATGTACTTCTGGCTCCCTTCGGAATAGTCTTCGACCGTGCCCAGTCCATCCGTGGAAGGCCGCGGTTGGTCGTCGGTTGGGGAGTCCAACAAGGCTTCGATTTCCTCTTCCATGTCGTCGGACAGCTTGTAACCGTCGTTACCGAAGTACTTGATGCCGTTATATTCGGCCGGATTATGCGACGCCGTAATCATGACCCCGGCAGCGGCCCCTTGCGTCCGAACCAGGTAAGCCACGGCCGGCGTGGTGATAACGCCTAACCGTAAGACCTCGATGCCGACGGACAACAATCCAGCAACCAAGGCATTTTCCAGTAACTGACCGGAAATCCGCGTATCGCGTGCCACTAAGACTTGGGGATGCTTGTTTTCACTATCGGCGTGTTGCGTCAAGACATAGCCGCCGTAACGGCCCACTTTAAATGCTAATTCTGGCGTTAATTCTTGGTTTGCAACGCCCCGTACACCATCAGTTCCAAAGTATTTCATGACAGAATTCCTCATTTCTCAAATTTTTAAATGACAGATTAATTAGTCGTGGCCTTGACCGTCACTCGAATGGTTGCCGGATCGAAGGCCGTGACCTTGTTGTCGCTGGTGTCTAGCGTCACCGTCTTGGTGGCCGAACTCTTGACATCACTCACGTCCACATCGACCTGGGCCGAACTCAAGGCCTTGAGCTGAGCCGCACTCCCGAAGGCTTTCACCTTGGTGGTCGTACTGCTTAGTTTATACGTCATCCCGGACGAGCCATTCTTGGCGTTCAGCTTAACGTTCACCGTCTTGCTGGCGCCCTTGGTGATGGGTAGGTTAACCGTGGTGGTTGACGGCGTCAAGATCACGTTGACCGTTTTGCCTTGCTTATCCAGCGCTTCAATCACGGCCTGGCTATTCACGGTCTTCTTGGTGTTCTGCGGCACGGAAAGTTGGGCAATCACCTGATTGACCCGCGCAATCTCGTTGGCCGCCCCCGTTGCCTTAACGTTCGTCACGTCGGTCGTCGGGGTGCCCGCCGTGTAGCCCGACATAATGTTCTGCTGGTTATAGCGGACCTTCACGGGGAAGGAGACCGTTCGTCGCGGCTCGATATCTACAGTAATCTTCGCCGGTGAAATTGACGACTCGATCTCGTGATTCAGGCCTTCTTGGTGCAACGACACCTTGTGCTTACCGGTCCCCAGATCGCTCAGCGACGCGTAGACCTTGAAGTTCTGGGTGTTCGCTGTGGTGGTGACCAATGCGAGCGGGCCGCGTAAGGTCACCTTGACCTTCTCAGGATAGCCCGTCACGAAGTACTTATTGCTATTCACGTTTAGTTGGAGGGGCACCGACACCGTCATGGTCTTGGTGGCCGTTAAGGACGTCTTGCCGGAATTAGTCGCCTGTTGGCTGCTGGAAGACTGGGTACTATTCACGTAAAAGAAAAGTAAAATTGCTAAGATTAACGCGAGCACCCGGTAGATCCACGCCGTATAGTGTTGATTTTTCATTAGCGGCGCCCCCTATGCAGACGTTGGTCGACCCAATCCAATGCCGTCTCTAAAATATTGTGATTCGTCGCGGCTTCTTCGTTGACCAATTCGTGCTTCAAGAACTTGAGATAGTCCTCCTGGGTCAATCCCCGCAACAACTCGTTGTTCTTGGTGATGGAGACTTCCCCAGTCTCTTCGGAAATCACAATGGTTAAGGCATCGGTGACTTCAGAAATCCCAACGGCCGCCCGGTGCCGGGTTCCCAGTTCCTTAGGAATCAGGTTACTCTCCGACAACGGCAGGTAGGCCGCCGCCACCGCAATCCGATTGTTGCGAATAATCACGGCCCCATCGTGCAGTGGTGTATTGGGGATAAAAATGTTGATGAGTAATTCACCGGTTAGTTCGGCATCCAACTTGATACCCGTTTCGATATAATCTTCCAGTCCCGTGTCCTGCTGAATCGTCATTAAAGCCCCGATTCGACGTTTAGACATGTACTGAATGGCTTTATCCAAACCCGCGATCATCCGATTAGCGGCTTCATTTTCGTGCCGCATGCGCACGAATAACGAACCGCGCCCCAGATGTTCCAACCCCCGCCGAATTTCGGGTTGGAAAATAATAATGACCGCAATAACCCCCCAGTTAATCACCTGATCCATCAGCCACGAAACCGTGTTGAGACCAAAGTAACTGCTGATTACCTTGACCACCAGAATCAAAATGACGCCCCGGAAAAGCTGAATGGCCTTCGTTCCCCGTAACATGACGATCAGTTCGTAGATCACGAACCAGACCACCAGGATATCCAAAACGTTGACCAAATTACCTAACGTTAGGAGATTTCCCCAGTTCAGGTTCATTTGACTTTCCCTCCAAATTGAATTCAGATTTTATTATATCACGCCCCTTGGCCTTCCGCCGCAATTCCCCCCAATGTCTCGGAAAACTCGCGCAAATTTTATGAGTTTGCGGGCTCCCCGCTTCCAATCGACCTAATCTGGCCAATAAGTTTACAGAATTTATAAAGGTCACTCCCGGTTTAGCAGTCCCTTTTTAATTTCTGGTAAGATAGAAAGCATATTGTACTTCGAACCGGGAAATTCGCTGTAAAATAGAGGTAAATGTATGGAAGGGTTGGGTGATAGCTTATGAATCGGCGTGCCAAGTGGGAAATCCGTGGCTTCTTTATCCTGTGGCTACTATTCCTCTTTTTCCGCGCTCATGATCCCTTCTCGTTTCTGGTCCTGAACACCTTTTTGGGGTACATCCCCATCGAAATCAGTTTCCATTTAGGCCGGCAACGGTCGGCGTGGTTATTCTGGCCAATGGTCATCATCTGGCTACTGTTCTATCCGAACGCCCCGTACCTGTTAACCGACCTCTTCCACCTATCACTACTTCAGCCTTACGCGGTCAGCGGCCTGTTGCGGGTCACACCGCACATTTGGATCTACTTCACCTACCTGATTACCAGCGCGTTGTTCTGTGCGTTTCTAGGCTTCTGGAGTCTTAACTTCGTGAGTCAGAGCATCTCGGAACGCCTAGCTCGTGGTAATAACATCGTGCGGTTAATCGTGGTTTTAACGTTGACCTTCCTATCATCGGTCGGCGTCTACATCGGCCGCTTTCTGCGGATCCATACCATCTACCTCTTCTTAAATCCGGAGCAATTCATCAGGCCCTTAATGAACATGTGGACAAATGATTTATGGATATTCGTCATTCTGATGACCTTTATCCAGCTCTTCTGTTACTGGATCTTACACCTGATTATGACCGCGCAGAAACCCAGCGCTTAACTGACCAATGCTAAACGACCGTCAACGGAACAGTTCCGTTGACGGTCGTTTTTATGATGCGCTTTTAATGCTCACAGGGGTGGAAAATCCTAAATAAATCCCGGTCTAACAACCATTCAGCTCTTACCAATCGTCATTTTTCAGTTACTGGGCTTAAGCAAATTAATCGCCCTCGTCGTTACTGAGCGACATCACTAACACGTTTTCCGCGTAGTTGACGTATTGGCGCAGATGCGACGCCATCGCCCAGGAGATATTCCCCGCCTCTAGCAGGTTTTGGATCCCGGTCCGTTCGGCGCTCAATGCCCGCACCCGTAACTTATTGAATTGATGTTGATATTCCTCTTCGTGGGAAGGGGCCGCGGCCGCCTTGGCCCGCTCAATTCGGTTACGGTAATGGACAATCAGGTGGTAAATCGCCTGGTTATCGAACTGGGTTTCGTCGATATCCGTGCGCGACAGGTACTGCGACAACGTCTGAATGGCCGCCTTCGCCGTCTGCCGTTCAATCAGATTACTTTCAGCGTGGAGCCGGTCCGTATCTTCGGAATGTAACCAATACGCAGCGTTACGCCATAGGTGCTTAAAGAACAAGATCCAGTAATGTAAGACACTCGGCATGGCCCGCCCACTGGCTTGAGTCACCCGGCTTTCGAGACGTTCGATCCGGCGTAATGCCCCCACGTAGCTGGTCTGGGTAATCTTGTCTCCCTGGCGTAACTCCTTAAGCTCTTTACGTTCGCCCTCTAAGGCGCCTTCACGCAGCTTAAGTTCGTCGTTGAGGACCTTCTGCATGGTATCGTCCGCCCGGTAGCTCATTTCTAAGCGCCGAATCACGAACTGATAATCCAGAATCAAGTCGTAAGCGGCTCGCTGGTTATTTGGCCGCCGGAGCTCCTCAATCTTGGAGATGGCCAGACGCATGATGTAGGCCCGGGCCTCGTCCTCACTGATTTGCCGGACCGGTTCCTCGGGATATTCGTCGTCCACGTCGTCATCCAGGTCTAGATCGTTGGCAATCTCGTCACTGACACTCGCCCGCGTCTTTAGCGGTTGACCGTCCGTCGAAATCAACGGCAACATGATGGTCGCGGCAACCAAACTAATAATGATGACGCCGGACGCCACGAACAACATCAACGCCCGGGTCGGGAATCCGGCACCGCTGGCCACCGCCAACGGTACGGATAAGACCCCGGCCATGGTGACGGCGCCCCGGACGCCGGACAGCCCCGATAAGACGGCCATCCTAAAGCTAGGGTGCTCGGTCGTGGTCTTGCGAATTCGCTGGAAGAGGATGTACCCGTAAGTCCAAACGGTCCGGAGCACCACGATAATGACCCAGGTCCTCAGTGCGAACAGCATGGCTTCACCGGTATTGAATTGTCCCCCCTTGATGACCTGCGAGGTTGCCACGGGTAATTCGATCCCCAGGATCACGAACACAATCCCGTTTAGCGAATAGATGATAATGTCCCACACCTTTTCGGTGACCAGTTTGAGTTCTGGTGAGTCCTCCACAATTTGGCTTTCACGCGCATGGTACAGAACACCAGCCGTAACCACGGCAATCACGCCGGAGGCATGGGCTAGTTCTTCGGTTACCAGATATACCACGAACGGCGTGGCCAGCTGCAAAACCGTGTTAAAGACCACGTCGTCGATGCCTTGTCGCCGCAAAACATCCATCAGGAGCTGGATGGCCGTCATGATCAGCAGACCGGCCAAAAAACCGACGATACTGATGTAGATAAAATCGCTGGTCGCCGTTTTGAGGGAAAAGGCCCCGGTCACGGTCGCCGCCACGGCGTACTTAAAGGCAATCAGCCCGCTGGCATCGTTGATCAGGCTTTCGCCACTGACCAGATGCATCAGATTTTCGGGCAACTTGACCTGTTTCGAAATCGATTGCACAGCCACCGGGTCGGTAGGTGACAGGATGGCGGCCAAGGCAAAGGCCACCGTCAACGGCATTTTCGGAATCAGCCAGTAAATCAAGAATCCCCCTAAGATGGTCGTCAAAAAGACTAACCAGATGGCATTGGCAAAAATGGGCCCCGCAGACGCCAGAGTTCGCGCCGCGGGAAGCGCCGCCCATCGTTATACAGCAAGGGCGCAATGAAGAGCAGTAAAAACCAATCGGTCTCCAGTTCGATCTGGAATTTCCAGATGAGGGCCACCACTAGGCCCAGTACAATTTGAATTAAACTGACGGGGATAAAGGTGAGGTAGTGACTGATAATGTTGGAAAGTAAAACTAACACAATGAGCAGGATCACTGCTTCAAGTATTGGCAAAGAAGGTCCCCCTTTCTATGCTTGCGGTTCTTCGCCGATAATTCGGACTTCGGTCTCCAGGTGCACGTGATCGTGTTCCCAGATCACCGCTTGAATATGGTGAATCAGTTCCAAGTAGTCGGTCGCCGTAGCGTGGTCGATATTGACGATAAAGCCCGCGTGCTTGGTCGACACCTGTGCGCCACCCCACTTCAAGCCTTGCAGACCCGCTTCTTGGATCAACTGGCCCGTATAATGCCCCTCGGGGCGCTTGAAGACACTCCCACAAGATGGGAGGTCTAACGGTTGCTTAGCCGCCCGCTTAGCGTTTAAATCGTCCATCTGGGCTTGAATGGCCGTACCGTCGCCCGGTGCCAAGGTAAAGGTCGCGGTCAGCACGATGTCGTGGTAGTCCTGAATAGAACTGTGCCGGTAGCCAAAGTCCAGTTCGGTCTGGGTCAACGTGCGAATCTCGCCGGTGGGCGTCAAGACCTCTGCCGCCGTGGCCACCGTTGCAATTTCGCCACCGTAGGCGCCCGCGTTCATGAAGATAGCGCCCCCCACACTCCCGGGAATTCCCGCCGCAAACTCTAGCCCAGTCAAGCTGTGAGCTTGGGCGACCTGGGTGGTCTTAATCAACGCGGCACCGGCCGCAGCCGTCACCGTGTGGGCGGCTTCGTCGACCGTGATTTGGTCCATCTTGGTCAAAATCATGACGAGGCCCCGAATCCCACCATCCCGCACGATCAGGTTACTAGCGTTACCCACCACCGTGATAGGCAGGTCTAACTGATTCGCGTAAGCCAGCAGCGACTTGGTCTCTTGCACGTTGGTTGGAAAGGCCAAGAAGTCGGCGGGTCCCCCCGTCTTAGTGTGCGTATAGTGAGCGAGTGGTTCGTGGCGTAAAATTTTTACGGCTGGAAAGGCCGTTACAATATCTTCCATGATTAATGATTTCCCTTCATCTTGAAAAATTTCGGGCCGGGTGCTCGGCGTTACCAGTCACCCAGCCACCAGTCATGAGACATTACCGAACTGGCATGGCGGACTTTTCTGGTCGTCGTGAGGTTGGCGTAACACCCAGCAAAACCCGTTAAGGCATAGGAATATTTTAGCATGAATTTTCACAAAACAACACGTGAAACGCCTGAAAACGGGTGAAAACTCTTTTTCTGTTATACTAGACTTATTCGTTGGAGGTGTTTTTCGTGAAATTTATTTCGTGGAACGTCAATGGTCTGCGGGCCATTGTCAAAAAGAATTTTATGGTGACATTTAAGGACCTCGATGCCGACTTCTTTGGCATTCAAGAAACCAAGTTGCAGGCCGGCCAGATTGACTTGGACATCCCCGGTTACTATCAATACTGGAACTATGCCGAACGGAAGGGTTACTCCGGGACGGCGCTCTTCACTAAGCACAAACCGCTAGCCGTCCACTACGGCATCGATGCCCCCGACTTCGACCACGAAGGTCGCGCCATCACCCTAGAATATCCGGACTTTTACGTCCTCACCTGTTACGTGCCGAACTCCGGGACCAAGCTTAAGCGTCTGGACTTTCGCCTGGGTTGGGAAGACGCCTTTCTCGCCTACTTAAATCAGCTAAACGCTAAAAAACCGGTCATCTACTGTGGGGACCTAAACGTTGCTCACGAAGAGATCGACCTGAAGAATCCCAAGACCAACCACCACAACGCCGGCTTTTCTGACGAGGAACGGGAGAAGTTCTCCACGCTCCTAGCCGCCGGTTACCTGGACACCTTCCGGCACTTCTACCCAGACGCCACCGGTCGGTATTCCTGGTGGAGCTACCGGTTCCACGCCCGCGATAACAATGCCGGCTGGCGCATCGACTACTTTGTCACCAGTCAACGCTTGCAAAACCAACTCCAAGACGCTAAAATCTTAGACCAGGTCATGGGGTCCGACCACTGTCCGGTCGAACTCGACGTGGCCGACTTAACCGTTTAATTTTGAAAGGAAGATGCCGTCGTGAACTTTGTCGCCACGGACTTTGAAACGGCCAATGGCAAGCGTTATAGCGCTTGTTCGTTGGCGTTAACCATCGTCCGCAATAGCCAAGTTGTCGATGAATTTTACTCACTGATCAAACCCGATACCGACTTTTTCTGGCGTAACGTGCAGATTCACGGGATCCACGAAGCCGACGTGGCCAACGCCCCCACCTTTCCCGAGGTCTGGGAACACGTGGCACCGTTCTTCCAGCGCGACCGGCTGGTGATTGCCCACAATGCGCCGTTCGACAACGGTGTGTTGCGCAGCAGTCTGGAACACTACCGGTTACCTGCCGCGCGGTACTTGACCCTCGATACCGTTAAAACCAGTCGGAAGTTCTTCCCGGAATTTCCCAACCACAAGTTGGATACGGTCTGTGATCAACTGAACATCGACTTACACCATCACCACAACGCGTTAGACGACAGCCTGGCGTGCGCCAACATTTTACTGTACGAAGCCAACCACTTCGGCACCCAGCCACTCAAATCGTTTATTAAGGTGAATGCTTAGCCGTTAAGCGTGGGTCAAAGGACGCTTAGCTGGTGCACGTTTCAACATCAAATGTTCGGAGAAATAAAGGAGCCTGGGATCTTTATCCCAAGCTCCTTTATTGTACTGTCATGAAATAGACCCGCACAGCTACCGGACCCACGTCTTAATTTTCATCCGCTAAGCCTTGGTCGTTCAACGGGTAAACCATCTCTACGGCCGTGACTCGGTGACCAGTATCGTCCGTGATGGTTTCCGGCGGTGTCTTGGTTCGGGTAAATCCCAGCTTGGTGTAAAGCTTCACGGCCGCCACGTTACGCGTCTGCACGATTAGCCCCACCGCCGCCAACGAACTGGCCGTTTCGGCCCAGTACAAGGCCTCGTCAACCAACGCGGTGCCAATGCCCTGATGCCAATAGGTCCGTTCCACGGCCACACCCAGTTCACCCACGTTACCTTCGTGCGTCGGTGAGACCGACAAGACCCCAATTAGTTGTTGTCCCAGACTGGCCACCAAGAGCAGGTGCGCCGGGCTGCGCTTAATCTGTTCAATCTGCTCGCCCTCTTGATCGACACTGATGGGATCATCGGCATCGGCCAACGTAAACGTGTCACTTTCTTGCTGCAGGCGCTCTAGCAACGTTAACAGTTGCGCGGCGTCCGCGGCTCCCGGTAAGCGAATCGCGACGTCCTCACTCATGATGGCTCGCCTCTAATTGCGCGACCAGGTGCGCGAAGTGGTCACCGTGGGGCTCAAAGGTCAACGTGCGTTGGGTCTCCCCCGCATCATCATCTCGTTTGAACACAATTCGTAGATAGTGTGCCGGTAATTCATCGGCAATGAACTGGGACCATTCGATCACGTTGACCCCGTCACCGTTAAAGTATTCTTCTAAACCCAATTCATCCCCACTACCGTCTTCCAAGCGATACACGTCCATGTGGTACAGCGGTAACCGGCCCCCTTGGTACTCGCGGATAATGGTAAACGTCGGACTCTTCACGTTACGCTTGATGCCTAACCCGGCCGCTAAGCCCTTGGTAAACGTGGTCTTACCAGCACCCAAATCGCCGTCGAGCAAGATCACGTCCTGGGCGCGTAGTCCGGGCGCAAGTTGCCGCCCGAGGGCCATCGTCATTTCCGGATTTGTGACTGTCAATTCTAACATTCCATTAACTCCTTTATGCCCAATCTTTAAGTAAGCTAACCGCTCAACGGTCTACCTTCCCCAATATCAGCAGGCGCCCCGTTACTTACCAACTAGCGTTACTCGAATTCATTACAAATAATACCCGGATTGCCGTTAAAGCGCAATCCGGGTACCCGTTGACTAATTGAATCGTTAGTTTAATGCTTGAGCGGCCGTAATAATGGCGACCTTATAGACGTCTTCTTCGTTGCACCCACGGGACAGGTCGGAAACCGGCTTGTTCAACCCTTGGAGGATTGGGCCGATGGCTTCAAAGCCCCCGAAACGTTGGGCAATCTTGTAACCGATGTTCCCAGATTGCAACTCAGGGAAGACGAAGACGTTAGCGTGCCCCGCCACGTCCGAACCCGGTGCCTTTTGCGCCGCAACCGTTGGAACGAAGGCCGCGTCAAATTGAAGTTCACCGTCAACTGCCAAATCTGGGGCCGTTTCGTGGGCAATCTTCGTGGCTTCTTGAACCTTAGTGACCATATCGCCTTTAGCGGAACCCTTAGTCGAGAAGCTTAACAGGGCAACCTTCGGATCAATGTCAAAGACTTGGGCCGTGTGGGCACTTTCAACGGCAACTTCGGCCATGCCGGCCGCGTCCAACTCGATGTTAATCGCACAATCCGCAAAAACGTAGCGCTGGTCGCCCTTTTGCATGATGAAGGCCCCACTGATCCGCCGGACGCCTTCCTTGGTCTTGATAATCTGTAAGGCTGGCCGCACGGTGTCCCCGGTCGCATGGATGGCTCCCGAGACCATGCCGTCAGCTTGGTCCATGTACACCATCATGGTCCCGATGTAGTTGGGATCCTTTAGCATTTCCGCAGCCTGTTCCGGTGTGTTCTTACCGTGCCGGCGGGCCACCAAAGCGTCTAACATGGCCTGGTGTTGGTCGGCCGGAATACTTTCGGGATCCAGTACCGTCAGCTGACTCAAATCGATGTTGTGGGCCTTGGCCGTGGCGGCGATTTCCGCTTGCTTGCCCAACACGATGGCCTTAATCAGACCGTCGTGGGCTAAGCGACTAGCCGCGCCTAGAACCCGCTGATCGGCGCCTTCCGGGAAAACGATGGTTTTATTTTTGCCGTTAATCTTTTGCTTAAGACTATCAAAAAGTTCCATAGGTGAAGACCTCCATAAAATGTCCTACGAATCAATTCTCTTTATACTCACGCGTGGTTTTGTGAAGCGTCGTCGACACTTACCGTGGCCGGCAATTGCCAATCGATGGGCGTTTCACCTAATGATGTTAGAGCGATGTTGGTTTTAGAAAAGGGCCGGGAGCCGAAGAACCCCCGGTTAGCCGATAACGGACTCGGGTGCGCCGATTTTAACACGATGTTGGTCTTGGTATCGATCAACTTAATCTTATCCTGCGCCGCACGGCCCCAAAGAATGAAGACGACTGGTTCCGGTCGTTCGGACAACTTGTGAATGGCTGCGTCGGTTAGGCGTTCCCAACCGTGGCCCTTATGAGAAAAGGCAGCCCCATCGCGAACGGTTAAAACCGAGTTCAGGAGTAAGACTCCCTGATCGGCCCACTTCTTCAAGTAACCGTGGTTGACCGGGGTGCACCCCACATCCGTCTGCAGTTCTTTATAGATATTCAGTAACGACGGTGGAATCTTAGTTCCCGGCATCACGGAAAAACTGCACCCGTGCGCCTGGCCCGGATTATGATACGGGTCTTGACCCAAGATCACGACCTTGACCTGACTAAAGGGCGTCCAATCGAACGCGGTAAAAATGTGATACATATCCGGATCAATCCGGTAGTGCTGATACTCTTCTACCAAAAATTGACGCAGTTCTTGATAATAATCCTGTTCAAATTCGGGCTCCAGTACCGGCCACCAATCATTATGAATAAACGGTTTCATTCCCAACACCTCAGCCTTTATTTTAGCATAATGCCCCGGGAAATGATATTCCCGAACACGAAGTCCAAAACATGGTAAAATGAAGAAAATACCGTTGCAATTACGCAACAAATTCGTTATTGGAGGTGCCCCATGCGTCAACTGTATCTCAATCAAGCTGCCCTGTCGGCCCGCGCGACCACGGTGATTCGCGATGCTCAAAATCAGTCGTGCTACCTTCTGGTCGGCAAATGGGGCCTCCGGGCCGACGTCTTAACCGTTTACTTGATCGATGGCTCACTCGAAGCCGAAGTTCGCCAGGAATCGTTAGGCCTCCTGCCCCGGTTTCGGTTGCTCTACCACCGACAACCCGTCGGCCACGTCAGCAAAACCTTCGGCGTGATTCGTGAGGTGCTGTTCGTCCGCGGGCTTAACTGGGTCATCATGGGTAACCTGAATAGTGGGCGTTTTCGTATTTTTCACGGGCGCGAATTGATTGCCAACATCGCGCCGGTCTCGGCAGACGGTCAAACCATTTCGTTAGCAGTCGACCAACCCGATCACGAAGCCCTAGTGGTCTGCCTGGCCGCCATCCTCGATCGCTGGGCCAAGCACCAACAACGCCGTTTAAACCCCTTAAAGAACCGGGGCTGGGCTCCCGGCCTGTCGTCGGAAGTCGCTCCCTTCGTCACCCACGAACGGGACCCCAAGGGCGATTAGCCCCATTCAATCAACCAATATAGCGCAAAAAAGTCTGGGACCGCAGTCTCAGACTTTTTTGATGGTTAATAATGTTTCATGACCCGGGCAATCTGCCGATCCTGCTCGCGTCGCTTCAGGGATTCACGCTTATCATACTCACGTTTCCCGTGAGCGACCCCGATCAAGACCTTCGCAAACCCGTGCTTGAGATAGACCTTCAACGGAATCAGGGTAACCCCCTTGTCCTGTGTCGCCAAACCCAAACGCTTGATTTGTTTTTTGTGGAGCAGTAATTTACGATTTCGCAACGGATCGTGGTTAAACTGGTTGCCTTGCGCGTACTCACTAATGTGTACGTTCATCAACCAGGCTTCGCCGTTACGAATCTGGGCGAACCCATCCTGTAAGGTGATTCGCCGTTCCCGCATCGACTTAATTTCGGTCCCGGTTAACACCAAGCCCGCTTCGACCGTTTCGGTCACGGTATAGTCATGCCGGGCCTTACGGTTTTGCGCGAGTTGGTTATCCGGAGTCTTTTTCGGTTTCCGTTTAGCCAAAGGTATCCACCTCGCTTAGTGCCGGTTCCCGTTTTGCGAGTTCCGGTGTTGTCCACCGCCGTGATTCGTGTTGCGGTGGTTATTCCCGGCGTTCCCGCGGTGGTCCGAGGACCGGTGATTATTATTGTTATTACGGTGACCGGCGCCACCGTTGTTGCGGTTACCGCCGTTACCACCATTGCGGTGATTACGGTTCCCGCCATTGCCACCGTTGTGACCGCCGTTACCGTGTTGGTTGTTCCGGTTGTTACCGAAACGACCACCACCACGGGAGCGGTGTTCCCGGTGCGGCAAGAGGTCGCTAACCGGCGCGTCTTCTGGATTTAACAATTCAAAGTCAATTTCACTTTGTTCCTTATCCACGTGAATGACCTTAACCCGAATAGGTTGGCCGATCCGGTAAGTCCGCCGCGTGTTGCGGCCAACCAAGGCCAGGTACTTCTCGACGTATTCGTAGTAGTCATCTTGCATCCGGCTAATGTGAATCAGACCTTCGATGGTGTTCGGTAATTCGACGAACATCCCGAACTTCATCACGGAACTGACCACGGCGTCAAATTCTTCGCCGACGTGGTCCGCCATGTATTCAGCCATCTTCATGTCGTTCGTATCCCGTTCAGCATCGATTGCCCGCCGTTCCATTTCGGAAGTGTGGACCCCGATTTCTTCCAGAACTGGTGCGAAGACTTGCTTCGACGCATCGTTGATTCCGTGGTCTTCGTAGTAGTGAATCATCCGGTGCACCATGGTATCTGGGTACCGCCGAATTGGTGAGGTAAAGTGGGTGTAGAATTCTGCCCCCAACCCGAAGTGTCCCAGGGATTGGTCACTGTACCGCGCTTGCTTCAAGCTCCGCAGCATCATAACCGAGACCATGGCTTCTTCCGGCTTACCAGCGACCTGCTTTAAGATGCCTTGCATCATCTTTGGCCGCAAGTGGTTCGGGTCACCCTTGACGTTGATTCCGAAGGCCGTCAAGAATTCGAAGAAGCTGCGGACCCGGTCGCCATCTGGCGTTTCGTGGACCCGGTATAGGAACGGCACCTTAGCGCGGAAGTAGTGTTCCGCGACGGTTTCGTTCGCGGCCAGCATGAAGGATTCGATCATCCGTTCTGCCAGACCCCGCGTCCGTAACTTCACGTCGATTGCGTGGCCCTTGTCGTCCACGATGATTTCGGCTTCGCGGTCATCAAAATCAATGGCCCCCCGGTTCTTCCGGTGCTTGAGTAAGATTCGGTGTAAGTCGCCCATGTCTTCAAACATTGGGACTAATTCCTTGTAACGGTCCATGGTCACCGCATCGTGGGCTTCCAGGATTTGGTTAACGGCCGTGTAGGTCATCCGGGCCTTCGAGCGCATCACGGACGGGTGAATCCGGTGCTTGACCACGTTACCTTCTGGGTCGATTTCCATGTCACAACTCATACATAACCGCAATTCGCCCTCGTTCAGCGAGCAAATACCGTTCGATAACCGCCGGGGTAACATTGGAATCACCCGGTCAGTCAGGTAAACGGACGTGCCCCGCTTGTAGGCTTCCTTATCGATCAACGAGCCTGGTGTCACGTAATGCGACACGTCGGCAATGTGGACCCCTAAGTGGTAGTTCCCATTAGGCAACTTCCAGGCAGTCACGGCATCGTCCAAGTCTTTAGAAGACTCGCCATCGATGGTTACCAGGTTCTGGTTCGTGACGTCTTCTCGTCCCTGCATTTCTTCGGGCAACACGTGATCCGGAATTTCATCGGCCGCTTGCATCACATCTTCCGGAAATTCAGCCGGAATGTTGTGTTGGTAAACGATTTGTAAGATGTCGATCCCCGGGTCATCAACGCTCCCGATGACCTGCTTGGCAATCCCCACCATGGCATCGGGATGCGCATCGTTAGGGTATTCCGTGATTTCGGCCGTCACAACCTCACCGGGCGTTGGCTTCAAACCCACGGCGGTGATGTAGAACTTGTACTTGAGTAACTTCTTGTCCGTTAGGCGGACTTGGCCTACGTAGCCGGCATCGTCATCGGTCTGCATGAACTCACCAACGACTTGTTCGTAGTGTCGTTCAACGATCTCGATAACCTTACCTTCGGGACCCTTACCCGTACGGGGGTCGCCAGCCCGGACAATTTCAATCTTGACCGTGTCGCCGTTTAGGGCCCGCATGGTGTTATCCGGCGCGATGTAGGCATCGGGTTCCACCTTGTTTTCGTCGTAAGCCACGAACCCGAAGCCCTTGTCGTTACCGTGGAAAATCCCGGTTAAGACCTTTTGGCTCGGATCCAGTTGAAAATGCCCGCGGTCGGTGACTTGTACTAAGCCATCCCGCTCGAGCTGCGCGAGTTCTTGGACGATCAGCTTAAATGCCGCTGACCCGTGGTAATGGAGGGCATCCGAAATGTCCTCAACGGTATAGGTTTGATCCGCATGTGCGCGGAAAAACGCTGTTAAATCTGCTTTTAAATTATCTTGCACTATAAATTCCTCATTGTTTTTCAAAGATTGGGTGTAAAAACGCTAAAATATCCGTCTCAAGCGCATGGTGGGCCGAATTGACGGTCAACACGTGACCTGCGCCGACGTACTGATGATAATCAATTTGATCAGCGGGATAGGCCGCCGCCAACCATTGGCCCGAGCGCGGATCGATCATTTGATCGGCGTCGCCCTGCGCAATGAAAACCGGTTGGTGAATGTCCCGTAGATGGGTGGCCGTGGTATCCGCAAAGGCCTGAATCGCCGTTAACTGCGCGTTCAGGTGAGCTTGCAACCACGCCACTTTTTGGTCCTGTGCCGCCCCCACAATGTGCTGGGCGCGGTACGTGGCGCGCGCCATCTCAATAAACGCGGTCGGAACGCGCGTCTGGCCCCGAAAGATCACGGGTGACGCAATCGTGCCGCCCCCCACTAGTTGCGGGTCTTCTAGTAACGCCCGGGTGGCAAACAGGCCGCCCAGCGAGAGACCAAAGATGGCAATTTGTTGGTACCCACGTTCTCGTAAGAAAGCAATCGCATCGCGGGTATCTTGCCACCAGCGTTGTGGTGAGCCATCCCGCAAAATATCGGCGGGATCCCCGGTCGCGTGCCCCGTGAGGATTGGCGCGAGAACCGTATACTGCTCGCTTTGCAACTTACGTGCTAGCAAGCGCATGTCGTTAGAGCTACCCGAATAAGCGTGCAATAAAATTACTGCGTGAGGGCCCTGCTCAAAGAAGAGCGGGACTGGTTTTCGAATCATGTCAAACCACCGCTTTCCGCTATCGAAGATAGTCTGTACTGCGATTCTGCCGGGGTCATTTTCAGGCCACGACAGTTTTAACTAAAAAGCCCCCTGCTTAGTAAAACGGACAGGAGGCTGCATCTCTAATGTGAAGATAGATATACTAAAGCCATTGCCAGCGCAAAGAAGATGATCCCTAAGACGACGGTCACTTTTTGCATGAAGGCTTCGAACCCTCGCGGCTTTTGCTTTGCAAAGAGGTCGTCGGCACCACCGGACAGTGCTGACAACGCATCGTTCGTCTTAGCAGGCTGCATCATAACCGCAATGATAATTAAAACACTGACAATTAGAATACAGGTCATTAAAAAATTATACACAAATTTGCCTCCTACCTACCGAATAGGTCTAACTATACTCCCCTTAATCTATCATAATCGACTGCTTTTTACCAGCCCCAGGCCTAAAAACCCCGCTTAACCGTCTAGCCGACGCATTTGTTGACGAACGTAGGCCCGATTATGCTGATAGGTTAGAATAATCAAAATATCGCCGGCGCGCAATAGCGTATCGCCGTGAGGAATGACCTGCCGTTCTCCCCGTCGCACACCAACTAACAGGGCGCCTTGGGGCCACTTAATGTCACGCACTTGCCGTTCAACCAACGTAGAATCTTCGCCGATAGGATATTCCACGCGATCAGATAGGCCGTGCGCATCGGGATCCGCCGGTGTAACCATTTTCTCCAGCATGGCTTCGTAGATGGGCGCCCCACCTAAGATATCCACGGTAATGTACGCCACGATGGCGACCACCGCTAACGGTAAAAGGTGTTGCAAGCTCCCCACCATTTCGGTAATCAACAGAATCGCCGTAAACGGCGCCTTGGAGATGCCGGCAAAGTATCCCGCCATCGCGTAAATCATAAAGTTCGCGATAAAAACGGCGGGTAACCACCCCAGCAGAACGAAACTTCGCGCTCCAATCGCCCCCAACAACGCACCTAACGTCAGGATGGGCAAAAAAATCCCCCCTGGGAGGCCGGACCCGTAACTTACCATGGAAAAGATTAACCGTAGCCCGAAGTAGCCGATTAAGGGAACCAGGAGCGGCGTATGCTGAGCAAACGACACAATCATCTGATTCCCCCCACCCAGCGTTTCCGGCCAGAGCAGGCCAATGGGAATCACTAGGAGAAACGGAATAATGCCGTTCAGGTGGGCGGGTAACCAGGTCAACTTAGCGTACAACTTGCCACCATTTAGCGTTCCCAGTTGGTAGACGTAGCCCAGTAGGCCCAGCCCCACGCCTAGAATTAACAATAGCCCGTAATACTTTAGCGGCAAGGCGTGCTGATAGGCGATGTGCAGGACCGGCGTTAGCCCAAAGACCTCACTGGAGATGAAGTCGGCGACTACCGCGCTGGTCAGTGACGTGATCCACACTAACGTGGAGAAGCTATGATACACCTCTTCCAGAATAAAGAGGGTGGAAGCAATGGGCGCGTTAAAGGCCGCAGACAACCCGGCAGCAGCGCCCCCCGCAATCAGTAAACGCCGCTGGCGACCATTAAAATTAAATCGCTCAGCCATCCCCTGCACGACGGTACCGCCCAGTTGAATCGACGGTCCTTCCCGTCCCAGAAAGAGGCCGGAACCAATGCCTAAGATGCCACCCACAAACTTTTTCCAGAGGACAGGCCACCACGGGTAGTCCATCTCTCCCGCCAATTGACCTTCAACCTGCGGAATCCCCGAACCCTTAATCATGGGTGTCCGCTTGACCAGGCGCCCAACAAAAATCGCCATTAAAACCAATAAAATAGCCCAGGGCAACAACCACCATGGGTGTCCCCCGAGCCAACCGTACGTGGTTTGCATGAGTTTGAGGAGTTGTTCAATACTTAATCGAAACGCACTTACCACGACCCCCGCCCCGATACCGACCAATCCGCCGAAGCCGATAGCCTGAACCCGAGTAAAGTCGTGACGCGTTGCTGGTTGCTGTTGCATGTTTCGTGTTCCTCCCCGTTTTTCTGTCTACATTTTAGTGTAGCACAGAATTTCGGAAAGCTTAGCGAAAACGACGATAAACTAGGGTGCTGGTTAAGGTAGTGGCTAAAAGCAGCAGGCCACCCCATCTCGCGGCTGACGATTGACTACCCGTACGCGGCAGCCGCGGGGCCGTCAGCCGTTCTCCCTCGGCTAACCGGGTGGCCCGGTGCCGTAATTTCGGCTGTGACCCAGTCCGTCCCCGTCTGTGGGTTACTGACGACTTAGCGTGGTGGCCCGGTCTGGTCGTGGCGGGCACCATTGCGGTCAGTGGCACATGGTCGAGGGCCGGATCACTTGGGTGCTTTTTTGCGACTGTCGCTGGCCGCGAAACGGTCGCAACCGCGGGGAGAACCGGTGTCGGTTGCTCCAATTGGGGCCCCCTCCCCTGCGTGCTTGGTTCTAAGTGTTGGCCGAGGGGCCCCGTCGGCCGGTGAGTATTTGTCACCGAGGACTGGGGCCGCGACGCTGGTTGTTCTGTCCCAGTGGTAGGATGCGGCTTGCCAGACAAATTAGATTCCGGCTGCGCGGGCGGCTGAGGACCGTTGACTGTCCCCGTCGCCGATCCTAGTTGACCGGGAGCCGATGAACTGGAACCCCCTGATCCCAAATTACCAGCGGTTGGAACGGGCTGCACCTCAATCCGCCACTTTGGTAGGGCCGTCAACACCACCCGGTTCTGGTCCTCTGGGTGACTCAATTGATACCCCGACGGTAGTTTAAATGCCGGATGGCCCCCTAAAGTTAAATGCGAGTTCCCCGTCACCACGGCCGAGTGACTGAGGGGAGTGGGGTTCCCCTTCTGATAATAATCGATGTGGACCCCCGCACTTTGGGTTCCCGCGTAATCTACCCGCACGGTTGTTTGACCACCCGCCACAGCTTGCTGCGCATCCGCTCGCTTCAACGCCGCTAATTCTGGCAGGCCCGGTACCGGCTCTCCCACGCGCACGGTTTGATTCACCGTTTTAAACAGTCGTGTCGTGGGCCTTAGTTGATCACTATCCGTCCCCGTAACGTAGTAACTAACCGCAACCGTGATCTTTGCCGGTTGAGCGGCCGCTTGCACCGGCATGGCGTAACTACCCCAACTTCCCAACAGCGTAATGCCGACTAACCCAATCATCCGTTTTAATTTCACCATTCTGACGCCTCCTTTGCTGGTACTTCCGCAAATTACCGGTCATTTTTTGGCAAAAAAAATAGGATTCCCTCATTACAGAGGAAATCCCATTTTAAAGTTCAGTAAGATCAAATTACTTGTTGATGATGGCTTCACGCGCATCTTGGTCCAAGTTGTAGAAGGAGTGAATCCCCTTGTATTCGGACGTCTTACCCAAGTTGTCTTCGATCCGCATTAATTGGTTGTACTTCGCGATCCGTTCGCCACGGCTCATCGAACCAGTCTTGATTTGGCCAGCGTTTAAGGCCACAACCAAGTCAGCGATGGTCGTATCTTCGGTTTCACCAGAACGGTGAGAAATCACGGCCGTGTAACCAGCTTGCTTAGCCATTTCAACGGCTTCAACGGTTTCCGTCAAAGTCCCGATTTGGTTCAGCTTGATTAAGATGGAGTTGGCAACGCCCATCTTGATCCCCTTAGCCAGGTAGTCCGTGTTGGTAACGAATAAGTCATCCCCGACGATTTGGACCTTCTTGCCCAGGCGCTTGGTAGCCATTTGCCAGTCTTCCCATTCGTTTTCATCCAGTGGGTCTTCGATGGAAACAACTGGGTACTTGTCAACGATGCCTTCAAGTAAGGTAACGAATTCTTCAGCGGTGTAGCTCTTGCCGTCACCCACTAATTCGTACTTCTTAGTGTCAGCATTGTAGAATTCGGAAGAAGCACAGTCAAAGGCAATGGCAACATCCTTACCAGGCACGTAGCCGGCTTGCTTGATCGCCTTAACCAAGATTTCGAATGGTTCTTCGTTGTTCTTCAAGTCAGGAGCAAACCCACCTTCGTCACCGACGGCAGTGGAGTAACCTTCATCGTTCAAGATTGACTTCAAGTTGTGGAAAGTTTCGGAACCCATCCGGATGGCTTCCTTGACACTCTTCGCACCAACGGGCATGATCATGAATTCTTGGAAGTCAACCTTGTTGTTGGCGTGCTTCCCACCGTTGATCACGTTCATCATTGGCGTTGGCAGTACGTGACCATTGAAACCGCCCAAGTAGTTGTACAGAGGCATTTCTAATTCGTCAGTAGCAGCCCGTGCAGCAGCTAAGGAGACACCCAAAATGGCGTTGGCACCTAATTTGCCCTTGTTTGGCGTACCATCTAAGTCGATCATGGCTTGGTCGATACCACGTTGGTCCGTGACATCGTAGCCGACGATTTCCTTAGCAATCAGCTTGTTAACGTTGTCAACGGCCTTGGTAACACCCTTGCCCATGAAACGGCTCTTGTCACCATCACGAAGTTCAACGGCTTCGTGTTCACCAGTGGAGGCACCAGAAGGAACGATCCCCCGGCCCATAGCACCAGCTTCGGTGTAGAGTTCAACTTCAACAGTTGGGTTACCACGAGAGTCTAAGACTTCGCGTGCGTAAATATCAGTAATCAGTGACATTGTATTCTCTCCTTATGAAAGTTTGACTTCACGGGAACAAAACGCCCATCCCACGTTACATTCTATAAGTTTAACTTTGAACTTTCAATTATATTTTGTTAGTTTTCCAAATTTTGATAGTTTGCTAGTTGAATAAACGAGTCTTCGGTCAGACTAGAGCCCCCAGCCAAAACACCGTCGATGTTTCCCCGAGCCATCAACCCCGCGATGTTATCCGGTTTCACACTTCCACCGTACAGCACCCGGATGCCGTTAGCCAGGTCATCCGAATAAATATCGGCCAAAGTTTGGCGAATCAAGTAACACCCTTCTTCGGCCTGGTCGGACGACGCAGAGGTCCCGCTACCGATAGCCCAACTAGGTTCGTAGGCCACCACAATGCGGGCCGCGTCTTCGGCACTCACGCCCTTCAGCGCTGCACTGACTTGGTTGACCACCCAGTGAATTTTTTCACCAGACTCGCGCCGACCCATGGTTTCGTCACAGCAGACGATGGGGGTCATCCCGTTGCGAAAAACCGCTTGGACCTTCCGGTTGATGACGTCATCGGTCTCGTTAAAGTACCGCCGCCGTTCCGAATGGCCACAAATGACATAGGGAATCGCCATCTGGTGCAGTGCCTTAGGGCTAATCTCCCCCGTATAGGCCCCCTCATCTTCGTAATAACAGGTTTCTGCAGCAATCCGCAAAACCTGATCCACGTTGGCTTCCAACATCGTTTCCAAAAACAACGCCGGCGCCGCTACTGCCGTTTCCACCTTATCGGGTGCCGGTAACTTGCCCTGCACCGCGGTGACAAACGCGCGGGCTTCTGCAACCGACTTATTCATCTTCCAATTCCCTGCAATCAGTGGTATCCGCAACCTAATCCGCCCCTTTAACATAAAATTGCTTACGCTTCATCATCTTACCGGACTTTCCGCCAATCTACCAGTAAAAGCCCTTTCAGCTGCACCTAACCAAAAAGCCGTGATGTTCCCACCACGGCTTGACGGTATTTAGATTACTTGTCAGAAATGGCCGCAATCCCTGGTAACGTCTTACCTTCGAGGTATTCGAGGGAAGCCCCACCACCAGTGGAGATGTGGGATAACTTGTCAGCCACACCGAGTTGTTGAACGGCGGCAGTGGAATCCCCACCACCCACGATCGTCTTGGCGTCACTTAACGTCCCCAAGAACTTACCGATTTCTAACGTTCCTTCGGCGTAGTTACTCATTTCGAAGACACCCATTGGGCCGTTCCAAACAACGGTCTTAGCCGTCTTCAGAACGTCTTCGAATTCCTTGATGGACTTTGGTCCGATGTCTAGGGCCATGTACCCATCCGGAATATCACCATCGACCGTCTTGTGAGCAGCATCGTTGTCGAACTTTTCGGCAACCACGGAGTCCACAGGCAATACCAGCTTATCGCCAGCCTTGTCCAAGATTTCCTTGGCTAAGTCAATCTTGTCCTTTTCAACTAAGGAGTTCCCAATCTTCATGCCCTTAGCAGCGTAGAAGGTGTAGGTCATTCCCCCACCGATCAAGACCTTGTCAGCCTTGGACAGTAAGTTGTCGATCACGCCAATCTTATCAGAAACCTTAGCCCCACCTAAGATGGCGACAAATGGGTGTTCTGGATTGTCGACGGCGCCACCGATGAATTTGATTTCCTTTTCCATTAAGAAACCAGCAGCGGTTTGGGCCATGTTCGAGGCAATGCCGACGTTCGACGCGTGAGAACGGTGAGCCGTCCCGAACGCATCGTTAACAAAGACGTCACCCAGTGAAGCCCAGTACTTGCCCAATTCAGGGTCGTTACCGGATTCACGCTTGACGTATTCGCCGTCCTTTACGTCTTCGTAACGGGTGTTTTCCATGACTAAAACATCGCCGTCACTTAAGCCGTTAATGGCGTCTTCCAGTTGTTGACCTTCCGTCGTTGGTACGAAAGTCACTGGCTTGTTTAACAAGTTAGAGAGCCGTTCCGCGACTGGACGCATGGACAGACCTGGCTTGTCTTCTTCCTTCTTAACCCGACCCAAGTGGGACAGTAAGATGGCCTTACCACCGTGTTCGATAACGTACTTGATGGTTGGCAATGCTGCCACGATCCGGTTGTCGTTGCCAATCACACCGTCTTTGATGGGAACGTTAAAGTCGACACGCATGAGGACTTTTTTGCCCTTTAACTCTAAATCAGAAACCGTTAATTTCGCCAATTTAGAAAATCCTCCTTCAATTGATGACCAAAATGATTACTTTCACAATATACAGCACTTACCCGTGAATTTCAAAGGACTTCTCCTAATTTCACCGGGACAATCAAAAACGCGTCGAGGAAGACCCTCCCCCGCCGCGTTTTTGCGTAACTTTTATGACGCGCTTAATCACGCGGCAACGCTCTGATTAAAGAGTTGCGAACCGTAATAAAGTACGAACCATGTTGCAAGTGAAGCCCCATTCGTTATCGTACCAAGCAACGGTCTTAACCAATTGAGTATCACCGGCAGTGGTAACTTCCGTTTGGGTTGGGTCAAAGACGGAACCGTGAGGATCGTCGATAATATCAGTGGAAACGATTTCGTCGCCGTTGTAACCGAAGGCGTCGTTGTTTTCAGTGTGCTTCTTGATTGCTTCGTTGATTTCGTCAGCGGTGACCTTCTTGTCAAGGACAGTCACTAATTCAGTCAAGGAACCATCAACGACACCGACACGTTGAGCATGGCCTTGTAACTTACCTTGTAAGTCAGGGATAACCAAGCCGATAGCCTTAGCGGCACCAGTAGAGTGAGGGATCGTGTTGACGGAAGCCGTCCGGTTGTTCCGCATCTTCTTGCCACGAGGGCCATCCAAAATCATTTGGGTAGAAGTGAAGGCGTGGATCGTGGTCATCGTTCCGGCCTTGATACCGAATTCTTCGTTTAAGAAGTAAGCCATTGGTGCCAAGCAGTTCGTGGTGCAAGAACCGGCAGAAACAATGACATCGTCCTTAGTCAAGACGTCCAAGTTAACACCAGGAACAACGGTCGTGATAGGACCAGCTGGTGCGGAGATCAGAACCCGCTTAACACCGGCATCGATGTGGGCGTGAGCCTTTTCTTCGGAAGTGTAGAAACCGGTACATTCGAGAACGAAGTCAACCCCATCGTTCTTAACCCAAGGAATGTCTTGAGCCTTTGGTTCAGCGTAAACAGGGTATTCCTTACCGTCAACGACGATGCCCTTGTCCGTGGACGAAACTTCGCCAGGGAAACGACCATGGGTTGAGTCGTACTTCAGTAAGTAAGCCAACATGGAAGGCGTCGTTAAATCGTTGATAGCGACAACTTCAATGTCGTTAGAGTGAAGTTCGTGAATCCGCTTGAAAGCCAAACGACCGATACGGCCGAAACCATTAATACCAATCTTTACAGTCATACTGTGATTTCCTCCTTCAGGAAGCAAAACAAAGATATTTTTTAAAAAGCAGTACAGCTGAAGTGTATCACTTTTTTAAAACAAAGTCAGCAGCTCCTTGGTCGGTCACCAACCAAGTTTGAGCTGGCGCTAAATGCATGTACGCCTGAATCGCGGTTCCCTTTTCGGACCCCCCGGCCACGGCAATCACCAACGGCTTAGTAGTTAAGTCGGCGATACCTAGACCAATTCGTGGCAGTTCACTGACCACGTGCCCTTGAGCATCGAAGAAAACCCCAAAGGCTTCTCCAACCGCATGGGCAGCATTCAGGTCAGCAATCACGTCGGGCGCAATGTTCCGACGCCGCGCCATCGCCAGTGCCTGACCAATACCGTGGACCACCACGGTACTTTGGTCGATCAGCTGGAGGACCGTGTGGATCGCCGGTTCTGCAAATAACGACTTGTAAGTTTGGGTGTTCAGTTGCTCGGGAACATACAACGATCGAAATTGACCGTTAGTCCGTTGGGCCATCTGCGCACTCACCGCATTGGCCTGAATTTCCGGTGTCTCACCAATGCCCCCACGTGCGGGAACAAAGAGCAACTGCCGTTGATTGCTTAACGACGGTGTCAGACTCGCCGCCACGGTGGCCATGGTATGTCCCCCCATCACCGCTACAGTGCTGGGGCCAGTCGGTAATTGATCGGCCAAGACCCCCTTAGCGGCCTGCGCCAACCCGCTCAGCGAGCCGTTCGCTTGGGAGCTGTCGCCCGGCACGATGGTACAGTGAGCAATCCCCAGTCGTTGGGCCAGTTCCTGCTCTTGCTGCTGCCGGCCGGTTAAGGTCGCCATCACGGGGGTCAACCCCGTTAAGATCCGGTGACCATCCGGCGTGAGCTGCATTCCCTTGACCGTCATCTGAATGAAGCCCAGGGTCGCTAACGCGTCGGTGGTGGTGCGGACAGTCCGTTCGGTGCAAGCGAGCTGGTTAGCCAAGGTCCGGCGGCCAACCGGCTGGAGATTGGCAATCCCCTGCAGCACCCGAAAGCGCGTGGTCAGCTTACTAACCATCTGGGGAACAATTGCCTCGACCCATTGCCATTCGTCTTGCATCCAACTTACCTCCTAGTGGGACACTAGTCGACCAGGGTGGCAGAAATTCGCCCACCTGATCCAAAAAAATATCGGTCAACGTTACGCTAACCTAACTTACTGTGCCATTATAAGCCCCACTCCGTTAAAATAGCAAGTTATTCCCCCCGGGAATTTCCGGTAACCGACCGTTCGAGCGACCAGGCCCGCCCCAACTAGGGTTCTCGCCAGTTAGGCGACCCAACAAAAAAGGTCGGAACCCTTGTCCCGACCACCGTTCAATTACTGTGATGCGCCCGGAGGGAATCGAACCCCCATTTCAAGAACCGGAATCTTACGTGCGATCCATTACACTACGGGCGCATAGTTGCTGTGCTCAACAACACTTAACTACTATAACCGATTTTGAATAAAAATACAAGGTCCTTTTTAAATTATCATCCGGTGGCCCCCACCCTCGCCGCACACTTTATCCCGTTGCTTCTATAAAAATCATGCTATAATAACCACGCGCGGTGTTCCGGAATTTCCCGTTAATGCCGCAGCTTCACCATCACCACATTAATTTATGTTGGGAGTTCGGACCATGACGCACGAAAAAACGTTTCGCCTGGTAATCGACGCTTTATTAATTGCGATTATTTTATTACAGAATATTCTACCATTTTTAGGCTACATTCCCTTCGGTCCGTTCAGTATGACGTTGATTGGGTTAACCGTCATCGTTGCGGGGGTCGCCTTAGGTCCCGGTGACGGCGCGCTGATTGGCGGTACTTGGGGGCTGATCACCTTCATTCGTGCCTTTGCCTGGCCGACCAGTCCCGTCGCCCCCTTGGTCTTTACCAATCCGTTGGTATCCATTCTTCCTCGTTTACTCATGGGCATGGGTGCCGGTTATCTCTATCGTTGGGCCCGTCAGCGCCACTGGGGCATGCACCGTTCGATGCGCCTAGCCGCCGCATGTGCCGCGCTCATCAACAGTCTACTCGTCCTTGGCCTGGTCTATGTCTTCTATCAAACACCGGCCGTCGCCCACGCCTTCGGGGCCACAGGAAACCAAACGTTGGGGTATGTGCTGATGATCTCCCTGCTGACCAACGCCGTTCCCGAACTGATTTTAGACGTTCTGGTCGCTCCCGTCATCGCGGTACCCCTCCGGCAACATTGGGACCGCATTCGACCTAAATCTAAAACTAAAGCCTAATTTTCAGCCACCGGCTCTGCCGGTGGCTTTTTTACGTTGTTTCACCGTGAACTTTCCCGTACAGAAGACCGCCAGTGGTTAAATTTCTTCCCATTTTGGTTAAATTTAGACCTAGCCAGCCACTCCCTATATCCTCATACTTAATCCATTAAGGAAGTGAACAATAATGCCTCGCACCAATTCTCAACAATTAGCCGCTATTCTCCTGGCCTTAGACCACTTTTACGCTCTCTGGCACGATTCCGCTTCGGCCCTGCACTTACGGGAGTACGCCACATTACAAACGATCACGCCGCGGCACCACATCGTGCAGTGCCGTGTCTGGGCCCAAACCTATAGTTCCCAGACCGTAAACCTCCCCGTCGTCCGCTTCGATGACGGCGAAGACGTGGTCATCCTCCACTATTCTGCCGCTACGCTAGCACAGTTGCCTTCGGTGGTCACCACGGCGAATGCGACCTACGTGGTCACGTTGGTCAACGAGCTCATCCGGCTAGTGGACCTGGATACCCAGCTTTAGCCATTAACTTGACCAGCGAACGAAACGCTGGCGATTACAAACCTAAAAGTTGATTCTGAAAGCTAAAAAAAGCCGCCACTCAACTGAGTGACGGCTTTTTGTGATGCGCCCGGAGGGAATCGAACCCCCATTTCAAGAACCGGAATCTTACGTGCGATCCATTACACTACGGGCGCATAGCGCTGATGTCCTTAACAGAACATTAACCACTATACCCGACTCCCGTTTGAAATTCAAGGGGTAATTTTAGATTTAGACGTAAATCACGGTCAGTCCCGATAACGATATTCGGCCCTGAATGACGACCGTGGGCCCATCACCAGGGGTGTGACTGCCCTTCTCCTCGACGCCACCCAGGCTCGAATCAACCGCGATTTTCACCGGCCAAGTCCGGGGAAGGTACAGTTCCGCACCGCCCAACGACACGTCAAGGTTAATGACCGCACCGGCCGGATTCAGCCGAACATCATCGAAGTACAGCTTGGCGTCACCCATTCGCACCCACACATCGGCGCGTTGAAAGTCCTGCGACTGGAGGTACCGAATGCCACTGCCCATGTTAACGCTGACCCGCGTTTGGGCCTCATCCGTAGTCATCCGTTCCGTGGTCTGCCGCCCGTGATGCCAACTACTTTGCTGATGATACTGATAATGGTAGTTAAAATAATGATGCGGATTCAAAATTAACGACAACCCAATGGTCACCAGTAAAGCCACGCCCAGGATGGTCCACGGTCCCAGCGCCGTGATCCCCAACGGCTTGGCAAACAAGATGGCTAACGCTGCCAGACCAAAGACCGTCCCGGTGATTCCCCGGTGGGCCAGGCTAAAGACCACGATCGCCACCAGAAAAATCGCGAATAAAATCCGCCAGAAACCAAACTGATAAGGTAAGATTCCTAGCTGACTCAAGACCAATACCACGGCTCCCACGATAAAGAAGCTCCCCCAAAACCACCGTCGACTCGTTCTCATTTTGTGAACCCCTTTCGTTCTAATGCCCGTTTAACGTCACCGTAATAGCGACGAGACACGTACAATTGCTTATGCGACTGCTGAAACTTGACCAAGTTTCCCGTTAGCGACCTGCTCAGTGACGCCACCTGATCCCGGTTTAAGATGGCCGATTTGGACGCCCGAACAAACTGATCGGGTAACCGTTCGGCTAACTGGTACAAAGGCTCACGGGTGGTGTAGAGTTGGTCAACCGTGTGGACCGTGACCTGGTGACCCGCCGCCTCACAGAATAGGATGGTCGCAATGGCGACGCGGACCTGCTTCCCCCGGTGACTGAGCGTCAGCTGTTGGGGCGTTACGGCCGCTTGAAGCGCGGCCACCAGTTCCGCCGTCCCCGCCGTTTGGGGTGGCACCCGCAAAACCACTTCCGGCGTGGTTAAATTTTCGTCTTGTTCGATGCGGACCCGCACAGCCATCCCCCCTTTTGTGTCTTTAGTACACCATAGCCGCATTCCCTTGTAAACACAACGCACACAACGGGCATCGTTAGCGACCCAACCGGTCGTTTTTCGATGATAGAATACGTGACGTTTACCCATTTTCTGTTATGATGGGGCTAGGGTCCGTCTGAAAACTACTTAAGTAAGATGCAAATTGAGGCAATGTAAACCGTAGCCAGATAAACATGAGCGAGCTTATCATAACGCGTTGCAATCCTACGAAAGTTCTTCAACTGATTGAAGAAGTTCTCAATCAAATGGCGCTCACAATAAACGTGGTAATCACAGGTCCACTTGTCTTTGGTATTTTCCTTTGGCGGAATGGTATAGACGGCTGCTTTATCTTTAATATACTGGCGAAGTTTCGCGGTGCCATAGGCTTTATCCGCGATAATATTTGATTGAGAAATATCGAAGCCTTCCAGCAACTCACTGGCAACTTGGCTATCATGTACTTGACCACCTGTTAGGCGAAAACCCAAGGGATTCCCTAATCCGTCAACGAGTGCGTGAATCTTGGTCGTTCGGCCACCTCGACTTAGTCCAATAGCTTGATTTTCGACCATACATTCGGCGTTTTTTTTGCCCCAGTGGCCTTTTGATGCGCTCGAACGATCGTTGAATCTAAGCTCAAGTTTTCCATGTCGGGATTGTCAATCAATTCGAGAAAAACCTGTTCGAACAAGCCTGAACTTACCCAGGCTCGGAAGCGACTATACACCGTTTTCCAAGAGCCATAGCGTTCAGGTAGATCACGCCAAGGAGCCCCGCTGCGCATGAGCCAGAGGATAGCGTTGAGGGCGGTACGGTTGTCTAGGCTTGATGGACGGCCAGTCCGGTATGGCGGGAAGTATCCTTTGATTCGGTCCCACTGAGCATCTTCCAGTTCGTATCGTTTAGGTGTTGTCATCGGAATGCCTCGATTCGTTTTTCCTCAGATTATACCTGAATTTTTAGTTTTCAGACAGTCCCTAGTTAAATGGTTCTGGTCCTCAAGTAAGTCATTTCGTTTGACCTACTCTGACCATAGCGGTACACTGACAACATGTTAGCAAACTGCTAGCCATTCTATGTAAATTCAAAGGAGGCTATCTTGTCATGAATTTAGTACCAACGGTTATTGAACAATCATCCCGTGGCGAACGGGCCTATGATATTTATTCACGACTTTTAAAAGACCGGATCATCATGCTATCCGGCCCCATCGAAGATGACATGGCCAACGCCATCATCGCGCAATTGCTCTTCTTGGATGCCCAAGATTCCACTAAGGACATTTCCTTGTATATCAACTCGCCCGGTGGTGTCGTTTCTTCCGGGTTAGCCATTTACGATACCATGAACTTCATTCAATCCGACGTACAAACCATTACGTTGGGGATGGCGGCTTCCATGGCTAGTGTCTTGGCTTCCTCTGGGACCAAGGGCAAGCGGTTTGCCTTACCACACGCCCAAGTCATGATTCACCAACCTTCTGGTGGTGCTCAAGGTCAACAAACCGAAATCGAAATTGCGGCGCGTGAAATCTTGAAGACCCGGAAGTTGATCAACCAAATCTTGGCGGACAACTCCGGTCAACCAATCGAACGCATCAACAAAGACACCGAACGGGACAACTACTTAAGTGCCCAGGATGCCGTTGATTACGGTCTGATCGATCACATCATGACCAACAGTTCCGAACAAAAGAAGTAATTTACGCATACTCCTTGCGATAAAAAACGTTCTCGTCAATCGACGGGAACGTTTTTTGTCGTTCATAATTGCCTTCAGTTAGTTTAGTTTTTAAACGAATGAATCGGTGCCGGGATATGGCCACCTCGCGCGATGAAGGCCTGGGGTTGACTAGCATTGACGGGCATCACCGGAGCGCGGCCAAACAAACCGCCAAACTCGACTTCATCCCCCACCGTTTTACCCGGTGCCGGAATGACCCGTACCGCGGTGGTCTTATTGTTGATCATCCCAATGGCCGCTTCATCGGCAATCATGCCGCTGATGCTGGCCGCACTGGTGCCACCGGGGATGGCAATCATGTCTAACCCCACGGAGCAGACCGCCGTCATGGCTTCCAGCTTCTCGAGACCTAGTCGACCGGCCCGCACGGCGCAAATCATTTCGGCATCTTCGGAAACCGGGATAAAGGCCCCCGACAACCCGCCGACGTGTTCACACGCCATCACACCACCCTTTTTAACGGCGTCGTTGAGGAGTGCTAAGGCCGCTGTGGTCCCCGGCGCACCGACACTTTCCAGACCGATTTCCTCCAGAATTTCCGCCACGGAGTCCCCTTCGTTCGGCGTGGGCGCTAGCGACAGGTCAACGATACCAAACGGGACACCCAGGCGTTCCGACGCGATACTGCCCACGAACTGCCCCATTCGAGTGACCTTAAAGGCCGTCTTCTTAATCTGTTCGGAGACCACGTCGATCCGTTGGCCGCGAACCTGTTCTAAGGCTCGTTTAACCACGCCGGGACCACTGATCCCAACGTTAATGATCCGGTCGGCCTCCCCGACCCCGTGGAAGGCCCCCGCCATGAAGGGGTTATCCTCCACGGCATTGGCGAAGACCACCAGGCCCATGCAGTTGACGGGGTCAATGGCCGCGGTCTGCTTAATGATGCGGCCTAGTTCACCCACCGCGTCCAGGTTGATGCCGGCCCGCGTCGACCCAATGTTAACCGAGCTGCAGACCCGACTGGTTTCGGCTAAGGCCTGTGGAATCGAGGCAATCAACTTGCGATCCCCACTTTGATAACCCTTTTGGACCAGTGCGGAAAAGCCCCCAATCAGGTCGACTCCGATGGCTGTGGCCGCTCGTTCCATAGTTTGCGCGTAGGCGACGTAATCCGCATCACCACTAGCGGCCGCCACCAACGCAATCGGTGTCACGGCAATCCGCTTATTAATGATGGGAATCCCGTATTCCGTTTGAATCTGACCAGCCACCTTGACTAGGTCCTTGGCGCTGGTGGTAATTTTATCGTAAATCTTCTGGCGGGCCTTAGCCCCATCGCTATCGATACAATCCAACAGGGAAATCCCCATGGTAATCGTCCGAATATCCAGGTTTTCCTCATCAATCATTTGAATCGTTTCGAGAATTGACCGACTCTCCATCTGCCCGCCCCCTATAACTTCTGGATGGCGTCAAAAACCGCCTGCCGTTGAATACGAATCGTGAGATCGTTGGCCTGACCCAGCTGTTCCAACAATTGCTTGGCTGCCACAAAGCTTAAATTAGCCTCGTCCCACTCACTCAATAACATCATGGTAAAATTCTGGTCCATGATGGTTTGCGAAATATCGACAATATTCATGTCGTGCTGGGACAGTTCGTTAGCGACCGCCGCCACGATGCCCACGTGGTCGTGCCCGATCACCGTAATAATTGCTCGCATTAGTTGTACCTCCAGCTCATAGTTATTGCTATTATGATAGCACGACCGCAATGAAAGCGCACCCACTCTTTTTTCACGCTAGTGACTAAAAAGACCGTTTCTCGGAAATTAAGCTCCGAGAAACGGTCTTTGATTTTTAGTAGTAACGTTGGTATTACACTCTTAGGTTGGCGCTATCTGCGGCCGCCGAAACGTGCTTTTAGGGGGCAACGGGTTCCGCTTAGCCCCATTTCGGCGATTAGCCAAGCCCAGGCTAATCACCGAAATGACGTTAATGCTCGCCCGCTGACCGCCCCTGAACACACTCTATGCCTCGCGTAACTGCTTAGCGTAATCGTTAATCTTTCGTAACCGGTGGTTGATCCCGGATTTCGAAATCGGTCCCCCGGGTACCAAATCGCCTAGTTCCTTAAGACTGACTTCCCGGTGCGCCAGACGCGTTTCCGCCACCTCGCGTAACTTCGTCGGTAATTGCCCTAACCCCACGGTCGCCTCGATGTACTGAATATTATCGATTTGACGGGTAGAGGCATTGGCTACCTTGTCCAGATTGGCGTTCTCGCAGTTAACTAGCCGGTTGACCGAGTTACGCATATCGCGCATAATCCGGACGTCCTCAAACTTCAACATCGCCGTGGTGGCCCCGATTAATGACAGAAAGTCAGCAATCTTTTCGGCCCCCTTAAGGTAGGTGATGTACCCACTACGCCGCTCGATGGACCGGGCATTTAAGTTGTACTGGTTCATCATTTTGGCAATCATCTGGTTGTGCTCCTCATACAAGGAGTAGATCTCCAGGTGGTAGCGACTGGTTTCCGGATTGTTGACCGACCCGCCGGCCAAAAAAGCGCCTCGCAAGTACGAGCGCATCTGCAAGTCGGACTTTAAGATGCTTTCCGGAACGGATTCGGAAAGCTGGACCCCATCAAAGATGCCGAGATCCGATAAAACCTCGGTCACGCCCGTTTTGACCCGCACGATGTACAGGTTATTTTTCTTCAGCTTCATTTTCCGCCGCACCAATAATTCACTTTCCAGATCGTAGAACTGCTTGAGCAGTTGGTACATCCGGCGGGCAATGGCGGGGTTTTCCGTTTGAACGTTCAGGACAAAGTGGTGATTGGCCAAGCCTAGGGCCCCGTTCATCCGAATCAGGGCGACTAATTCGGCCTTGGCATTGTCCCGGTGAACCTCCAACGTGGTCAGCTCTTTTTTGACTTCGCTGGCATAAGACATGTGGTTAAAACCCCCGATCGATACGGTAACGCGGCTGGCCAATCAGGTTCAGCAGTTCGCTGACCACCTCTTGACCGTTATGAAACGCCCCGTTATCGCGTAATTGTAAGAAGTCCGTCGAAATTACCCGACATCCTTGGTCGCGTAATCCTTGGAAATCGTGACGGACTGGTTGAGACATTTCGTCCCACCGTTGATAGTCGATGTACTGGTCCGGCACCTTACGGGTGTTGACCAGGACTGTGTCAATAAAGTTAGTGTTTAAATGTTGATTCAGTACCCGCACATGATCGGCATCGGTAAAGTTTTCGGTTTCACCCTTTTGCGTCATGATGTTGCAGATGTAGACCACTTCGGCCGGGCTCTTACGCACCGCGTTGCCGACGCTTTCGATCATTAGGTTGGGCAGGATACTGGTAAACAAGCTCCCCGGACCTAAGACAATCTGATCGGCATCCATGATAGCGTCGATCACGGGCTGAACCGCGTGGGGTTGCTGGTGGTGATTACTCGTTTCGACCCACACCCGTTTAATCAGCTTGTGAGCCGCCGTGATTTCCGACTCCCCTTTAAGGGTACTGCCATCGGCAAATTGCGCGTGTAACTCCAAGGGTTCGTTGGCTGCCGGATAGATGTGGCCATTCACCCGCATCAGTTGCGATAATTCTTGCACCGCGTCGAAAATACCGCCCTTCATCTCGGACAGCGCCGCGATAATCAGGTTACCAATCGCGTGACCGGCAAAGAAATCGTCGGTAGTTTCAAACCGATACTGGAACAAATCTTTATAAATATCGGGAACCTCGGCCAAGGCCACCATCACGTTACGGATGTCACCAGGCGGCACCACGTTGACGTAGTGGCGAATAATGCCGGAGGAACCGCCGTCATCGGCCACGGTCACGACCGCGGTGATGTCGACGTTCTGGTCCCGTAGATTCCGCAGAATCACGGGTAACCCGGTTCCCCCACCGATCACGACAATCTTCGGCCGGTGGGTATGCATAGGATCTCTCATGAGCGGTTAGCGGACTCCTTTCTCTTCTCAATATCGCGATGGGTCACGTGGACGGGGTACTGATCCCCGAGTGCCTGCCCAATGCGCTGAGCCAAGGCAACCGAACGGTGCTGGCCGCCGGTACACCCAATGGCGATGGTGAGGTTAGCTTTGCCTTCCTTTTTATACCCCGGCATGATGGACTGTAAGAGCTCCAGGAAGCGCTGGTAAAAGGCCTCGGTCTGGGGCTGCTTCATCACGTAATCGTACACGGGTTGGTCTAACCCCGTCTGGTCCCGTAACTCCGGTAAATAGTACGGGTTCGGCAAGAACCGCACGTCCATCACGATGTCGGCGTCGATCGGCAACCCGTACTTAAACCCAAAGGACATCACTTCGATGTGGAAGGTCTGGGTCGTTTCGGTTTCGTAGTTATGAAAAATCTCTTCGCGTAGTTTGCGCGGCGTAATCTTGGTGGTATCAATCACCAACTGAGCGGCCTGGCGAATGGGGGCCAGCAGGTGCCGTTCCCGTTGAATTCCCTCCATGACCCGGCCATTGCGGGCCAACGGGTGTGAGCGCCGGGTTTCCTTGTACCGGGAAACCAGTTCTTCGTCGGAGGCGTCGAGGAACAACACCTGCGCCTGCATGGTTCCGTGGATCGCCACGTCGTTTAGCATCCGCACGATCTCGTCGTAAAACGCTCGCGACCGTAGATCAATCACTAGGGCAATCTTATTGAGTTTGCCAGATTCGCGTACCAGATCCCAAAACTTGGGCAGTAGCGATGGTGGTAGGTTATCAATACAGAAGTAGCCTAAGTCTTCGAAGCTTTGCATGGCCACCGTTTTACCGGCCCCACTCATCCCGGTAATAATTACTAAATGGACCTGTTCAGTCATGTGTGTCACCCTCTCTACCGAAAAATCATCTTCATGCAGTATAGCACACCGGGCGTGTCTTTTCTAATATTTGCCAGAATCCACCGGTTTTAGCGTTCAAACTGGCCCGGGTACCAAAAAAGGCCCGGCACCCGGGCCAGACCTTACTTCGTAAATTTACTGACGACTCCGCGCAATGGCGATCCAGATTGCGTTCACCCCGAAGACCGCGAAGAACACCGCAATCAACGTGTTGAGCGAGAGGGCCGCAACCACGGGATTAATAAATAACATAATCCCAATGATTAACGTCAAGACGTCTAACACCATCGATACCCAGAAGAACCCGCCGCCGAAACGCCGCAGATGGCTCCCCACAATCAGCCGTTCAATCGAATCAAAGATAAACCACAGGGCAAACAAGTAACCCAAGGTGACGATGGCACTGTTCATATCGAAGAAGAACACCACCGCAATCAAGATATCCAAGATCCCGAAGACCAGCGCAAAGTTCGCGTGAATCCCCGTGACCTCGTGCAATTTCCGGTAGCCCGCAATCGTGGTCAAGCCACTCAAAAGCGCCATGACCGCAAAGATAATGGCTAGGCCCGTTAACCCAATCTTAGGTGAACGGAACAACCCATACGCGGCAACGATAAACAAAATACCGAGAATGAATTCGCCCCAATCAAAGCCCCACCGGGTTCGGTTCATATTAAACATGCTGTGACACTCCCTCTCACAAGTTCAGTCGTGTGTGACTGGTTTTATTCATTGTACTGGTTTTCTAAATTTCCCACAAGTTAAGGAGCAACGCTAAAGGCGCTCACCCCTATTCACACTAGGAATGAGCGCCTTTCTAACAATTTCATAACATGGGACTAACCTGCTGCCAAGTTTCCCTTACTGCTTCGCCGTTGGCTGGTCTTCTTCGGTCCGTTTGCGGTCACGTTCTAAGACGGGCTTGAGGTACTGACCCGTGTAGCTGTTGGTAACCTCGGCCAGTTCCTCCGGCGTTCCCGTGGCGACCACGTTTCCACCGGCATCCCCACCCTCGGGACCCAAGTCGATCAGATGATCCGCCGTCTTAATGACGTCCAGGTTGTGCTCAATGACCAGCACCGTGTTGCCTTTATCGACCAAGCGGTGCAGGACCTCCAACAACCGTTTGATGTCGTCGGTGTGCAAGCCGGTCGTGGGTTCGTCCAAGATGTAAAAGTTCTTCCCGTTCTGCTGCTTGTGCAGTTCGGAAGCCAACTTCATCCGTTGCGCTTCCCCACCAGATAGAGTCGTGGCGGGTTGGCCCAACTTGACGTACCCTAAACCAACGTCCTGAATGGTTTGCAGTTTACGGGTAATCTTGGGAATAGCGTCGAAGAACTTCAGGGCTTCACTGACCGTCATGTCCAAGACATCGGCGATATTCTTCCCTTTATATTCGACTTCCAGGGTTTCTGAGTTGTACCGCGTCCCGTGGCAGACTTCACACGGCACGTAGACGTCGGGCAAGAAGTTCATTTCGATCTTCAAAATTCCGTCCCCGTGGCAGGCCTCACAGCGGCCCCCCTTAGTGTTGAAACTAAAGCGGCCCTTCTGGTAGCCCCGTAACTTCGCGTCGTTGGTCTGAGCAAACAACGTCCGAATGTCGTCGAAGACCCCGGTATAGGTGGCCGGGTTACTCCGCGGCGTCCGCCCAATCGGGCTTTGATCGATGTCCACCAGTCGTTCGATGTTCTTCACGCCCGCGATACTCTTGTATTTCCCGGGTTTTTCGGAGTTATGGTTCAACTTCTGCGCCAAGGCCCGTTTCAAAATCGTGTTGACCAACGTGGACTTCCCGGAACCGGAAACCCCGGTCACCACCACGAACTCGCCTAACGGAAAGTCGACGGTGATGTCCTTCAGGTTGTTTTCCGCGGCGCCGGTCAACCGAATCGACTTGCCGTTACCGGTCCGCCGTTCGAGCGGCACGGGAATGTACTTCTTGCCGGAGAGGTATTGGCCGGTCAACGACTTCCGTGACCGCATCACCTGTTTCGGTGTCCCGGCGGCCATTACGCGCCCGCCGTTTTCTCCGGCCCCCGGGCCAATGTCGACGATGTAGTCGGCGGCCCGCATGGTGTCCTCGTCGTGTTCGACCACGATCAAAGTGTTCCCCAGATCACGCATCTGTTTGAGTGAGGCAATCAACCGGTCGTTGTCCCGCTGGTGTAACCCAATTGACGGTTCATCCAAGATGTACAGCACCCCGGACAGGTTCGAGCCAATCTGCGTGGCCAACCGAATCCGCTGGGCTTCCCCACCGGATAGGGTCCGCGCCGAACGACTCAACGTCAGGTAATCCAAGCCCACGTTACGCAGGAAGGTCAGCCGGTCCCGGATTTCCTTTAAGATCGGTTGGGCGATGACGGCATCCTGTTCGCCAAAGCTCAGGTCCATGAAGAAGTGCAGTTCCTTGTCAACGGGTAAATCGGAGACCTGCCCGATGTGCTGACCGTTAATTTTGACACTCAGGGCCTTCTCGTTCAGCCGGTAACCGTGACAGGTGTGACAGGTCAGTTCAGTCATGTACTTGCGCATCACGTCGCGGGTAAAGTCACTGTTGGTTTCGTGGTAGCGCCGATTGATGTTCGGCACGACTCCTTCAAAGGCCACGTCAACGTCCCGCACGCCCCCGAAGTCGTTTTCGTAGTGGAAATGGAACTCCTTACCTTGTGAGCCGTACAGCACCAAGGCCTGGTCCGTCTTCGATAGGTCCTTAAACGGCGTATCCATGTCCACGCCAAAGGCCGCACAGGCTTGTTCCAGCAAGGCCGGATAGTACTGCGAACTGATTGGGTTCCAGGGTTCTAGAGCCCCTTCTTTTAACGTCTTAGTCTTGTCGGGTACCACCAGGTCGAGATCGACTTCTAGCTTGACCCCTAGCCCGTCACAGTCGGGACAGGCCCCGAACGGCGCGTTAAAGGAAAACAGCCGTGGTTCGAGTTCACCGACCGTAAACCCACAGACCGGGCAAGCGTAGTGTTCCGAGAACACCATGGGGTCGCCGTCGATCAAATCAGCAATGGCGTAGCCCCCACTCAGCCGTAAGGCGGCTTCAAACGAATCGAACAGCCGGGAACGAATTCCCTTCTTGACCACGATCCGGTCGATCACGATGGCAATGTTGTGCCGCTGGTTCTTGTTTAATTCCGGCACATCGTCGAGGTCTTGGGTCTCCCCATCAACCCGGACGCGTACGAAGCCTTCGCGCCGAATTTTTTCAAAAATTTGTTTATGTTGGCCCTTTTTGTCGCGCACGATGGGCGATAGGACCTGTAACTTGGTCCGTTCGGGCAGTGCTAGGACCTGATCAACCATCTGTTCCACACTCTGGCTGGTGATCTTGGTGCCGTCGTTAGGACAAATCGGCGTCCCCACCCGGGCCCACAGAAGCCGGAGGTAGTCGTTAATTTCGGTCACGGTTCCCACGGTCGACCGTGGGTTCTTCGAGGTGGTCTTTTGGTCGATGGAAATTGCCGGGCTTAACCCGTCAATCGAGTCGACGTCGGGCTTATCCATCTGGCCCAGAAATTGCCGGGCGTAGGACGAGAGACTTTCGACGTACCGGCGTTGACCTTCCGCGTACAGCGTATCGAAGGCCAACGAACTCTTCCCGGAACCGGAGAGGCCACTAATGACCACCAGCTTGTTCTTAGGAATCGTCACGTCAATATTTTTTAAGTTATGGGCGCGCGCGCCGTGAATCACAATTTTATCGTTGTTCAAGTTCGCCTAACTCCTTATCACTAGTCGCCAATCTCCGTCTTCATGTCCATGATGGTATCCCGTAACGACGCCGCTTGCTCGAAGTCCAATTTCTTGGCCGCCGCACGCATCTCGTCTTCCAGGCGGGCAATCAGCTTTTCCTGGTCGTCCTTGTCCATGTCTTCAAAATCATTGGCCACGAAGTCGTCGCTTTCCCCGCTATCGTCGCTCTTCTTGGTGACCGCAATCAGGTCACGAATTGGCTTAATAATCGTCTTGGGCGTAATGCCGTGCTTTTCGTTATAGGCCATCTGAATCTTCCGCCGCCGCGCCGTTTCGTCGATGGCGGACTGCATAGATTCGGTCACGCTGTCGGCGTACATGATGACCGCCCCGTGCGAGTTCCGGGCCGCCCGACCGATGGTTTGAATCAACGACCGTTCGTTACGCAGGAAGCCTTCCTTGTCGGCATCCAAGATCGCCACCAACGAGACTTCGGGGATATCAATTCCTTCCCGCAACAGGTTAATCCCGACCAACACGTCGTACTTACCTAAACGCAGGTCCCGCATGATCTGGGTCCGCTCCAACGTCTTGATGTCGGAGTGCAGGTAGGCCACCTTGATCCCCAAATCCTTGAGGTAATCGGTCAAGTCTTCGGCCATCTTCTTGGTTAACGTGGTAATGAACGTCCGTTCGTTAGCGTCGATGCGTTGGTTGATTTCACCCACCAAATCATCCATTTGCCCCATGATGGGTCGAACTTCAATGGTCGGGTCGAGCAAGCCGGTCGGCCGAATGATCTGTTGAACCACGTGGTTGGTCTGGGCCTCTTCATAAGGACCGGGCGTGGCCGACATGTAAATCACTTGGTTAACGTGTTGTTCAATTTCACTGAGTTTTAACGGTCGGTTATCCAGCGCACTGGGCAACCGGAACCCGTAGTCCACCAACTGTTGCTTGCGGGCTTGGTCCCCGTTATACATCCCCCGAACCTGTGGCATGGTGACGTGTGATTCGTCGACCACTAATAGGAAATCCTTGGGGAAGAAGTCCAGTAACGTGTACGGCGGTTCGCCGGCTTTACGGCCATCCATCCAGCGCGAATAGTTTTCGATTCCGCTGGTGTAGCCCATTTCCCGCATCATTTCGACGTCATAGGTGGTCCGTTGCTTCAAACGTTGGGCTTCCAGCAACTTGCCTTGACCCTCTAGCTCGGCTAAGCGGTCTTTCAACTCGCCCTCAATACCGGCCGTGGCCGTCGCCATGATGTCGTCGTTGGTCATGAAGTGGGTCGCCGGGAAGATGGCGACGTGTTTTCTGTCGCCCACAATTTCACCGGTCAGCGCGTCGACCTCCCGGATCCGGTCAATCTCGTCGCCGAAGAATTCGACCCGTAAGGCCCGTTCATCCCGAGAAGCCGGGAAGATTTCGACCACGTCACCGTGGACCCGGAAACGGCCCCGTTGAAAGTCGTAATCGTTGCGTTCAAATTGAATGTTGACTAATTTCCGGAGTAACGCGTCTCGTTCGATCTCTTGGCCGACCCGTAACGAAACCACGTGGTTCTTGTATTCCGTGGGGTCCCCTAATCCAAAGATGGAGGACACGGAGGCCACCACAATCACGTCGTTACGTTCCAGCAACGAACTCGTGGCCGAATGCCGTAACTTATCGATCTCGTCGTTAATCGAGGAGTCCTTTTCGATGTAGGTGTCACTAGATGGCACGTAGGCTTCGGGTTGGTAATAATCATAGTAACTCACAAAATATTCGACCGCGTTGTGGGGAAAGAACTGCTTGAATTCCCCGTACAACTGGCCCGCCAACGTTTTGTTGTGTGACAACACCAACGTCGGTTTATTGACGTTCTTAATCACGTTCGAGATGGTGAAGGTCTTCCCCGTCCCGGTGGCCCCTAGTAGAATCTGGGCCTTCTCGTGGTCCTCTAACCCCTGGGTTAACGCCTTGATGGCTTGGGGTTGGTCCCCCGTTGGTTGATAATCCGAAACCAGATCAAACTTCCGATCAGTCTGTCGATCGATCATGGCATGGTCCCTCCTTACCCGTCAAAAAATAGTTTTCAGCGAAAAAAATGGGAAACCTTCGCTTCCCATCACGTTCAAATAGTTTACCACACCGAACATACTTTCGCTAGTTTGCTGTTTGGTCAAACTTATGCTGATAAATGGTCACATTGGCCGTGCGTTCACCCCGCACCACCGTGGTGGTCTGCACCTTCGTCAACCCCTGAGCATCCCAGAAGGCTGGCGCTTGCCGGTCCCCCATAAAAACACTTAATTGGAGCTGCACGGCGTCGGCGGCCCGCAAGGTTTGCACCAAACTCTGGTACAGTTCGCCCTGACGTTGCCCACTCAAGGACTTGGCCGGTAGCCACAAACCTAGCCAGACCAAGCTGGGAAGGGGATAATCGATGATCAAGTCAACAATCAAGACTAATTGATCATTTTCAAAAACACCGAGGTAGGTTTTCTGATCGGCCGTCGCATTGAGTGGCACGTCATCGATATCCTGAATTGCTTCCTGACGGGTCACTGGGTGATCCTGAAAGTGTTCAAAGTAATCCGGGTGTTGTGCCTGAAACTGGTAAATCAGCTCATCATCGGCATGGGTCAAGGCGCGCACCGTAGCGTCAGTCAACCGCTGGTTCCAAACCGTTGCTAATTCCATGTCTTAATCCTCCGTTTGGTCTAATAATTCGTTGGTCAATGCTTCTAATTTTTGGCGATCACTGAAATCCGTCGCCAGAAGTTCGGGTAAGACTTCCTTTAAGAAGTACTGAACGCAGGCCATCTGCTTAAACTTAAGAATCGTCGCCAGACTTTCGCGGTAAATATCCGTATAGACCGGTTCCGGATTGCCCTTTTGAATTTCACCGAAGGATTCATATAGCAGATCAACCTTGTCGGCCACGGAGAGAATTTGCCCCTCTAGGGTGTCATCCTTGCCTTCACCCAAACGCCGAGCGTAGGCGGCCTGAAATTGCTGAGGAATTTCGTTATGAATAAAGTTAGCCGTCAGCGATTCTTCCACGTCGGCCAGCATCTTGCGCAGTTCGGGCGTGGCATATTTGACCGGTGTTTTGATGTCGCCAATAAACCGCTCGGTGTAGTCATGGTTCAACGCCTTTTCGTATAACGAACGCCAATTAACCGTGTGGCCGGCTTGTTCCTCAACGTCGCCCAAGAACTGGGCCACCTCAGCCACCTTAAACGAATGTGCCGCCACGGAATGTTGCTCGAACTTGAAATAGCCCGGTGCCCGGTTGATAGTCTCGAGATCACTAAGACTCTGTAAAAATTGATTCATGCCCATTGCACTCAACTCCTCTGGGGTGGGAAAATCCCCACCCAACGTCATAATTCTATCCTAGGCGATGTCCGCCTGGATTGCAAAAGTTCAGTGAGTTAAATTTTGAAATAGGTTGGCTTTTCCCGGCCAATTTCTCCTGGCTCACCGTCACCATTAAGTGCTTGGCCTACCAAAAAACGGAGACGTCCAGTCGGCCGCCTCCGTTGCATCGTTTAACTCGTTTAATCTTGTGCTGCTGCCTGGGACTTGAGCGTTTCCAGGTAAGCGAACGCGGCTTGTCCCGCCGTGCCACCTTCTCCGACTGCCGTGGTAATCTGCCGCAAATCCTTTTGCCGCACATCCCCAATGGCAAACACGCCCGGAACGGCCGTAGCCATGTGATCGTCGGTCAAAATCCAACCGGCGTCGTTGGTAATCCCTAAGCCCTTGAAGGCATCGGTCATCGGTAAAGTCCCCACGTAAATGAAGACCCCGTTCGCAGCGATGTGTCCAGCTTCACCGGTCTGGTTATTGTGCGTCGCCACCCCGGTAACCTTCATCTTATCGCCTTGGATTTCCGTGACGTTAGTGTTCCAAACGAATTCAATCTTCTCGTTCGCAAACGCCCGGTCCTGCAAAATCTTCTGGGCCCGTAATTGGTCGCGCCGCACAACGATGGTCACCTTAGACGCGATTCCGGCCAAGTAAAGGCCTTCTTCAACGGCTGAGTCGCCACCACCGACAACCACGACTTCACGGTTCTTGAAGAACGCCCCGTCGCAGACCGCGCAGTACGAAACCCCACGGCCACCGTATTCGTCTTCACCGGGAACCCCGAGTTTCTTGTACTCGGACCCGGTCGCAATCAACACGGCCTTAGCGGCATAATCACCATCATCGGTCTTGACGACCTTGTGATCACCGTGATCTTCAATACTTTCAACGCTCCCATAGGCGAATTCTGCGCCAAACTGAGTTGCGCCGTCGTACATGTCCTTGGCTAAGTCGGGTCCTAAGACGGACTTAAAACCGGGATAGTTTTCAATCGCAGCGGTGTTATTCATCTGCCCACCGTAGATTCCCCGGTCGAGCATCAACACGGACAGGTTGGCCCGCGAAGCGTATAGCGCGCCGGTCATCCCACCGGGTCCGGCACCGATGACAATTACATCGTAATTCTTCAAGTTAACAACTCCCCTTCATCCTGATTTGCTTGACCATTACTTTACTAGGAAAAAGTAAGTTTGTCACCTATTTTGACTTCGGTTGATCTTCGGCATCCAAGCGCTTGCCTAGATCCTTGATGTATTGCCGTAATTGCGCCTTAGTTTCGGGATGTTGCAACCCGTATTCGATGTTGGTTTGCAACCAACCGAACTTATTGCCGACGTCATAACGCTTACCTTTATATTCGTGGGCAAAGACGCGTTGAGTTTTGTTCAAGTTATCGATGGCGTCGGTCAATTGCAGCTCATTACCTAACCCGATCGGTGTGTTTTCCAGAGCCTCAAAGATTTCCGGTGTAAAGAGGTACCGGCCAATGATGGCCAAATCACTCGGGGCTTCATCCGGTTGCGGCTTTTCCACGAAATTCGTAACGTTGTACAGTCCCGGCATGGTTTCCTCGGACGGGTTAATCACCCCGTACTTGGCCGTGTCCTTGTGGGGAACCCGCATCACAGCCAACGTGGAGGCCCCCGTCTGGTTATATCGATCAATCAGTTGCTTGGTCAGGGGCACCTTACTATCCGTCATGTCATCACCCAACATCACCACGAAGGGCTCATCCCCAATAAAGGCTTTGGCCGTCAACACGGCGTCGCCTAATCCCCGGGGATACGGCTGCCGAATAAAGTACAGGTTCATGCCCGTGGTCTCTTGGACCTGCTTGAGCATCTTTTCCTTGTGCTTAGCTTCTAGGTTAGCTTCCAATTCAGGATTGGAATCGAAGTGGTCTTCGATGGAACGCTTCGACTTCCCATCCACGACCACGATGTCTTCGATGCCGGATTTACGGGCTTCTTCGACGATGAACTGAATGGTTGGCTTATCCACAATCGGCAGCATTTCCTTGGCTAACGCCTTGGTTGCTGGTAAGAAACGGGTCCCGAGACCCGCCGCCGGGATAATGGCTTTTCTGACTTTTCTCATAAGAACTAAAACCCTCCTCAAATCTATGACGCAGTAATGGCTAAAACTCGGACCGACCCTCACGTTGCATCAGTTCGGAAATCGCCGTTTTAATGTCCTTACCTTGGTAGAGAACCTGGTAAATGGCTTCCGTGATGGGCATCGAAACGCCCCGCTTTTGTGATAACTCGTAGGCGGCCTTAGTCGTTGCCAGACCTTCGATCACCATCCCCATATGGCTGATCACGTCATCGAGCTTTTCACCACGGCCTAATTCGTCGCCGGCCCGCCAGTTTCGCGAGTTGGTACTAGTGGCCGTAACAATCACGTCACCGACACCGGACAACCCGATAAAGGTCATCGGGTCCGCCCCAAAGGACGTCCCTAACCGTGAAATTTCGGCCAAGCCCCGGGTCATCAACGCTGCTTTAGCGTTATCCCCGTAACCTAACCCGTGCAAAGCACCGGCACCCAACGCAATGATGTTCTTCAATGCCGCACCAATTTCCACGCCAATCACGTCAGAATTCGTGTAGACCCGGAAGTACGGCGTCATGAACCGTTGTTGCGTGTGCTTAGCGGCTTCGGGATTGGCACTAGCCGCCGTGATCAAGGTAATGTCGTGACGGGCCACGTCCTCGGCGTGACTGGGTCCCGACAAGACCGTCACGGATTTCCGGTTAGCGGCCGGAATCTCTTCTTCTAAGATTTGTGAAATGCGCTTGTAAGTCTTCTGCTCAATCCCTTTGCTGGCATGGATCAATTCCGGCTGCAAGTGCTTAGCGGCTAAAATACCGGCTACTTCATGGGCCACGGACCGCACGGCCTTGGTCGGCACTACAAACAGGATCGCATCCACGCCGTCAATGGCACTCGCCATATCCGCGTAAGCGACTAGGGATTTCGGAAACGTAAAGTTCTTAATATAGTGGCTGTTGGTGTGTTGCGTATTTAATTCCTCGACTTGCTTAGGATTGTAGGACCATAAACGCACATCATGCCCATTTTCATCTAAGACGTTCGCTAAGATGGAGCCCCAAGAACCGGCACCCAGTACGGCAATTTTCTCTGACATAGTCTAGATTCTCCTTAATTAGAAAGTTTGGTTCGTTCACGGAACGGGTTACCCGCCAGGTAGTCCGTCGGTGGCGTCGTCTGACGCCGGCGATAAATCCAAATCACAGCGGCGCCCACAAACAAAATCACGGATAAGAGTTGCGATACCCGAATCACGTTACCCAACATTAAGCTGTCGGTCCGCATTCCTTCGATAAAGAACCGGCCCAACGAATACCACATGACGTAGCCTAGGAAGACTTCCCCCTGCTTGAAGAGCTGTGGGTAATGCCGCAAGCTCATCAGGACCACGAATCCCAGGAGATCCCAGGTTGATTCGTACAAGAAGGTTGGCTGCCGGTAAGCCCCATTAATGAACATCTGCTCAATAATGAAGTGTGGCAGGTGTAGTCCCTGCAGAAACGACAAACTGGTAATGCGCCCGAAGGCTTCCTGGTTCATGAAATTGCCCCACCGACCGATAGCTTGCCCTAAAATCACGGTTGGCGCGGCCACGTCAAGCATCAACCATACGGGAATGAATCGCGACCGACAGAAGAAGTACACCACCAGCCCGGCCCCAATCAGCGAGCCGTAAATGGCAATACCACCATCCCAGATGGCGATAATCTCCCCGGGATGCTGACTGTAGTACGGCCACTGAAAGATCACGTAGTACAGGCGGGCGGCAATCAAAGCCGCCGGTAACGCCCACAGAATCATATCATAGATATCGTCGGGATTAATGCCCCGCCGCCGTCCTTCGCGCACGGCTAAGAGGACCGCTAGAATCACCCCGGAAGCAATAATCACGCCGTACCAGTGGACCTGAAGGGGCCCTAGGTGCATCGCAATCGGATTCAGCGCCGCTAAAAATGGTGTCACCGTCATTGCGTTCCTCCATTCTTTTGGGAATTTTGTTTGATTAAGCGGTTCAGATTTTCATCGAAGACCTTCGTCGCGTCGTAACCCATCGACCGAGCCCGGAAGTTCATAGCCGCGGCTTCGATGATAATGGCTAAGTTTCGCCCAGTCTTAACCGGAATGGTAATCTTGGGCACTTCAACGTCAAAGAACTTCTGACTTTCAGTGTTGTTCCCCAACCGATCGAAGTGGTTATCGTCGTGCCAAAGTTCCAGGTGCACGATTAAATCAATATCGGTTTCACTCCGCACGGCCCCGGCACCGAAGAGGTTCATCACGTCGATAATCCCAATTCCTCGAATTTCTAGCAGGTGACTCAAGATGGCGGGAGCGGCACCGACCAAGGTCTGTTCGTCTTGCTGGTAGACTTCCACTCGGTCGTCAGCAATCAGCCGGTGGCCCCGTTTGACCAGTTCCAAGGCGGTTTCACTCTTACCAACGCCAGAATCACCGGTAATCATGACCCCAACCCCGTAGATATCGACCAGCACCCCGTGTACGGATTGCCGTTCGGCAAGTTTGCCTTCCAAGAAGTTGGTCATGTTACTCAAGACCCGCGACGTGGTGAGCTTGGTTCCTAAGATTGGAATATGGGCTTCTGCTGCAGCCTGCTGCAATTCTTCCGGCGGATCAAGTTGCGTCGAGATCACGAACGCCGGGGTTTCCGGTTGACACATCTTCTGCATCACGTCTAATAATTGTTGGTGACTCATCCCCTTGGCGAACGAGGTTTCCGTAATTCCCAGTAATTGAATTCGTTTGGCCGGATAATAATTAAAGTATCCCGTCAATTCCAACCCGGGACGCGAAATATCGCTGGTCGTAATCTGCCGGTCCAGGTCGTCCTGGCCGGAATAAACATCTAATCGATTAACCTTGACCAGGTCGGCGACTGTAACGCTTTCTGGCATGCATGTTCCTCCTAACTACATCGTCTCATAAAACATACCCTAATTTTAGCACTTTAGCGGGGCTTCTCCTATCAAATTCAATTCGTTACCGCGGCCGCTTTAATAATCATTAACCGCCTAAAGATAGCGCTTACTTAACCGATTAGCCCAAACAACTGGGCGCTGGTGAACTACCCCCGGGCAAAGTGATCGCTGATGATAGCGTTAAATAACGACATCACGATGGCCACGATCAGGGTCACCCCAAAGGACGCAAAGGCGAAGTTACTCCCGACGAACCAAGCCGTCAGTTCCAGCATGATGGCGTTAAGCACCACGCTAAACAACCCCAACGTCAAGATCGTAATGGGTAGCGATAGTACGAACAAAATGGGCTTGACCACCGCGTTTAACACGGCCAGCACTAGGCTAGCCAACAACGCAATTCCCACGCCAGAAACGTAGAACGCGTGCTGGTAACTCCCGGCCAAGGAGCTCTGGAAGAAACCGGCTAACGCGAGAAAAATTAAGGCATTGACTAAAATTCGGGTCCAAAACCGCATTTACTCACCGTCCTTACGATGAACGTCGTGTTCCGTGACGTCGTGAATGACTTTTCGGTCGGCTTTCGGATTAGTTTGCTGCCCCCCGCGACCAAAGCCAAACAGGTCGCTGAAGCTGGAGCCGGTGGGGTGCGAGTCGTCCAACGGAATAAACGTCATTAAAATCACGTAGACCAATAGGCCCAACACCACGTGCATGAACGGAATGGAAATCGTCACAATCACGTAGATCAATCGCAATAGGTTGGCATTCCAGCCGAAGTAATCGGCGATTCCCCCCAAGACCCCGCCGACTAAGCGGTTGGTCCGGGAACGCACGAGTTTTTTCTTTGCTGCCATTGTCATGGCCTCCTTATCATTTGTGTGTCACAAGTTAATTAAGCTAAAGCTGGTCGTTGATAACCTAAAGGCAGGGTGGGTTTACAGCCTCGTTAACTCTCCCGGCATGCACCGCGGGGCTTAAGTCCGCGATAATCGTTACACTTACCAGCCCGACACAGCTTTTGCAACTTGTCCTATTGGGAAAAGAATAACGAAAGCGGCCACTGAAAGCAAGTTTTCAGTGGCCGCTAGGTAAAATCTTCAAATTTCGGTAAGAATTATGAGAGTGGGACAAAAGGCGATTAGCTGGTGAGCATGAACGTCGTAAGCCGGACAATCCTGAATTTGGGTTGGCTGGCGACTTTACGGGGTTAAGCGGAACCGGCTGCCTTTTGGCGCACGTTTCGACACTAAATATTCGGAGACACTGAAGAGCCTGGGGCTTCTGTCCCAGACTCACCTCGATCACTCCGGCCGGTCTCTCTTCTAGTCTAGTTTTCCGTGCCTTCGCTAGCCGAGTTCAGTTCCACGATCTTGCCGGACCGCAGGTAAATGATCCATTCACACACGTTGGTCACGTAATCGCCAATCCGACTCAAGTCCTGTGCCACGTTTAAGTAAATCGACGCCCCCGTTTCGAAGGTTGCGTCCTGGCTCATTGCGCGGTAGCTCAGGTTCCGGACCTGATGATTCAGGTGATCGAGTTGCCGGTCTACGTCGGCTAACGACCGGGCTTCGTGGTCGTCCTTATTCACATAGGCCGCCAATACGTCCTGCACCATCTTGGTAGTCATCTGACCCATCTCAGCCATCAGCTGCTCCAGTGCCGGCACCTTCTGCTTTTCACCCATCTTAATGGTCGAATGGGCAATGTTACGGGCGTGGTCCCCGGCGCGTTCCAAATCAGAAACGGCCTTTAAGATCGTCACGATTTCGCGTAGATCGGTCGTCACCGGTTGGTACAGCGCAATCATTTCGAACGTCTTCTTCTCTAACGCAATTTCTCGTTCGTTGATGTCGTGATCATGGTCGATGATCGACTGAGCCGTAGTGGCGTCGCGTTCAATAAACGCGTTCACTGACTTCTGGATCACCTCGCTGACCAGCATCCCCATTTCCGTAAAGTCTGCATCCAATTCTGCTAATTCGTCATCAAATAACCGGCGCATCGGTCTACCTCCTATTATCCGAACCGACCACTAATGTAGTCTTCCGTTTGTTTCTTGGCTGGGTTCATGAAAATATTCTTCGTTTGATCCACTTCCACCAGTTCGCCGTTCATAAAGAAGGCCGTCCGATCGGCAATCCGCGAGGCCTGCTGGAGGTTGTGGGTTACTGTAATAATCGTATAATCGTGACGCAAATTCAAGAGGGTCGCTTCAATTTGGCTACTGGAGACCGGGTCCAAGGCACTGGTCGGTTCGTCCAGCAGGATAATCTCCGGTGACACGGCCAGAACCCGCGCGATGCAGACCCGTTGTTGTTGTCCCCCGGACAAGGCCAACGCGCTTTCGTGCAAGTGGTCTTTGACTTCATCCCAGACGGCGGCTTGCCGCAAGGACTTCTCAACCACGGCATCGAGTTTTTCCTTATCGCGTTCCCCCGCAATGCGCAACCCGTAGATCACGTTATCGTAGATGGAAAACGGAAACGGGTTGGGTTGTTGGAACACCATCCCAATTTCCTTACGAATCTGAACCGTATCGGCGTTGGGTGCGTACAGGTCTTCCCCTTTGAACTGCACGGTTCCCGTGATGGTGACGCCCGGAATCAAGTCGTTCATCCGGTTCAGTGTCCGCAAGTAGGTCGACTTCCCACAGCCAGACGGCCCAATTAACGCCGTAATCCCCTTCTCATCGAAGTTCAAATTAATACCCTTAAGAGCTTCCTTATTCCCGTAGTACAGGTGTAAGTCCTGGGTCGTTAAAATTTCCTTACTCATTCTTCCTCGCTCCTCGCTAACCAAAGTTCCCCGAAACATAATCACTCGTGACCTGGACCTGCGGATTCGTGAAGATGTGGCTGGTGGTATCGTATTCCAACACCCGTCCTTGATTAAAGAACGCCGTATATTCACTGATCCGCGCGGCCTGTTGCATGTTGTGCGTCACGATAATGATCGTGTAGTGCTGCTTTAGCTTCAACAACGTATCTTCCAGTTGACCGGTTGATACGGGATCTAGGGCACTAGCGGGTTCGTCCAACAGCAACACGTCGGGTTTAACGGCGATTGCGCGGGCAATACACAGCCGTTGCGCTTGACCCCCGGACAAGGCTAAAGCACTCTTGTCCAGTTCGTCTTTGACTTGGTCCCACAGCGCCGCTTGACGCAACGAGGTTTCCACAATCTCATCTAATTTATTTTTAGCCGTTACGCCCCGCAAGCGCAAGGCGAACGCAATATTATCGTAGATCGACTTCGCAAAGGGATTCGGTCGTTGAAACACCATGCCGATTCGCCGGCGCATCTCGTAAACGTCGATATCGGGTTGGTTGATGTCCACGCCCCGATACATGATCCGGCCCTTAACGGTGGCAATCCGGTCATTCATCCGATTTAGCGACCGCAAGAAAGTGGATTTACCGGACCCTGAAGCCCCAATTAACGCCGTAATCTGGTTACGGGCAAACTGCAGGTCACCTTCGTAGATGGCCTCCTTCTCACCGTAAAAAACGTGTAGGCCTTCCGTCGACAACACAATGGGGTGCTGCGGATCGGTCGGTTGGACGATGTGCCGCTCCGCCATGGCGTTCGGCTTGGCAATATCACTACTCATAAACATAGGCGTTCCTCCTTAAGCCGACGTGAGCCGCTTGTACAGCCGCTTTCCCAGATACCGGGCGGCCAAGTTGAAGAGCAGAATCGCGATCACCAAGACCGCGGATGAACCGGACGAAATCGCCTTAGCATCCGGCATAATGCCTTCTGAATTAATCTTCCAGATGTGGACCGCCAGCGTTTCGGCAGGGCGCATCGGGTTTAACGGACTGGAGATGTTAAAGGGATTCCAGTCCATGAAGTTTAACGCGGGGGCACTTTGACCGGCCGTGTAAATCAACGCGGCGGCTTCCCCAAAGACCCGCCCGGCACTTAGAATCACCCCGGTCAGGATACTGGGAACTGCGGCGGGTAAGATCACCCGCGTCACGGTTTCCCATCGCGAGAGGCCTAACGCTAGGCCCCCTTCGCGCTGCTTGTCGTCGATGGTGTGCAGGGAATCTTCAACACTTCTCGTCAGCAAGGGTAAGTTGAAGAAGGTTAATGCAAAGGCCCCGGACAGAATTGAGAACCCTAAGCGCAACTTCACCACGAAGAACAGGAAACCAAACAGTCCCACCACCACGGAAGGCAGCGAACTCAGAATTTCAATCGCCGTCCGAACCAAGTTGGTGACCCAATTGTCCTTAGCATATTCGTACAGGTAAATGGCCGCACCCAACGCGATGGGAAACGAGATGAGCATGGCTAAAATCAAGAGGTAAAACGAGTTAAAGAGTTGGACGCCAATTCCCCCGCCCTTTAAGAAGGCCTTCGCGGGCGTGGTCAAGAAGTGCCAGCTGACTTTCGGTAAGCCACTCACCAGAATGTATCCCACCAGGGCCAGCAAGATCAGAACCACCAGCCCGGCAATGCCGTAGAGCACGCCAATCGCAATTTTATTTTGAACTTTGGAATTCATATTATTGGAGACGCCCCTTTCGACCAATTAACCGGATAATCAAGTTGAAGACCAATGACATCAGCAGTAAAACTAGGGCCAAGGACCACAGGGCATTGTTTTGCAGCGAGCCCATCACGGTATTCCCGATCCCGGTGGTCAAGACCGACGTTAACGTCGCCGCCGGATCGACCAGCGAATGCGGCATCAGCGCCGCGTTCCCGATAACCATTTGAACCGCCAAAGCTTCACCAAAGGCCCGCGCCATCCCGAAGACCACCGCCGTCATCAATCCTGGCGTGGCCGCTCGTAAGACCACCTTGTAGATGGTCTGCCATTGCGTGGCACCGAGGGCTAACGATGCTTCCCGGTAGTACCGGGGTACGGCGCGTAAGGCGTCGGCACTCATCGACGTCACCGTCGGTAAGATCATCACGAACAACACACAGGTCCCGGATAAAATCCCGAACCCGCTACCGCCAAAGACCGAACGGGTAAATGGCACGACCACGCTCAAGCCGATGAACCCGTAAACGACGGAAGGAATCCCCACCAGCAGTTCGGTGACGGGTTGTAAGATCTTGGCGCCCCGGTTAGGCGAGATCTCGTTCATGAAGACCGCCGTGCCAATTGCAAACGGCGTGGCCACGATAGCCGATAGGATCGTAATCAGAAATGACCCGACGATCATCGACAGCGCCCCCACCTCGGGTTTGCCGTGCGCGTCCGTCAGACTAGGATTCCAATTTTTACCACTTAAAAAGTCCCAAAGATTGACGTGGTTAGTGGTAAACGTGGCGATCCCCTTAGAGGCCACGAATCCGATAATGGCCACCACGACGGCCACAATCAAAATGAGAGCCGAAAAACTGACCACCCGGCCCCAGATTTCTAGCTTGGCCGCCTTGGAACGGCGTTTCAGTTCTTGTTCCAATTGTTCAGGTGATTTGGTCATGAGCGGGTCCCTCCAATCGGCGTCACTTGGCCGTTAACGTCACGTTCTACGTGCATCTGGCTGGGCGACAGGTAACCTAATTGACGCACCAGCGTTTTCTGAATCGTGGGAGATTGCACGTAGGCGATGAAGTCTTTGGTCAGTCCCGTAGGCTGGCCCTTGGTATACAGATGTTCGTACGACCAGATCTTCCAGCGGTTAGTGACCACGTTGGCTTCAGTGGGCGCTACGCCGTTCAAGCTAACGGCCTGAACCGCCTTGGTTACATAGGAAAAGGCCACGTAACTGATGGCTCCGGGAGTGGTCTGCACGATTTGTCGAACCATCCCCGACGAATCTTGTTCCTGGGCAGTCTTGGCTTGGTGGCCGGCAATCCCAAATTGTTCAAAGGTTGCCCGCGTCCCACTTCCTTGAGCCCGGTTAATCAACACGATGGGCAGGTCCTTGCCGCCGACCTGTTTCCAGTTGGTGGCTTGACCAGTAAAGACGGCCGTTAATTGTTTGGTTGTTAAGTGCGTAATGCCATTCTTACGGTTGACGATCGGCGTAATGCCCACCACCGCAACCCGGTGGTCGACCAGGCCCTTAGCCCGGATGCCCTTTTGTTCAGCCGCAAATAAATCGGAATCCCCGATTTGGACGGCGCCTTCTTGAATCTGGCTCAGCCCGGTCCCGGTTCCCCCGCCTTGCACGTTGATAAACGTGCCCAGGTGGTCGGCCGTGTATTGTTCACCGGCCGCTTCAACCAAAGGCTGTAAAGCCGTGGAGCCCACTGCCGTGATTGATCCGCCCGCATGACTCACCTGGCGGGTCTGGTACGCAAAGATTCCCAGGGCTACTAAAATCATGAGGAGTAAGCCCTGTAACCATCGTCGTTTTGTCATCCCGTTGTCCCTCCTATACCGACCGGTGTGGCCACCGCCGGTTCTCTCAAGTGTCAGTATAGCGGGTCATTGTAAATATCATGTAGTCGTATTGTAAAGGTTGTGTAAATGTCCCTCAAAAAGGTGCCGACACCAAAAAAAGCCGATCCGACTCATCGACTTTATGATTTGTTTTATTTTAACCGGTTAGTCTGCCGGCCCCGTCGATGCTGAATCCGCGGTCGTTGGTGTTGCTCGGGGAAAGGTCAACGTGACGGTCGTCCCGCTTCCTAGTTCACTTTGCAAAGCCAGCTTACCATTCAACGCCTTCACCAGTTCACGCACGATGGCCAACCCTAACCCACTGCCACTCACCCGTTGATTCGAGTGGGAAACGTCGGCCCGGTAGAAGCGTTCAAAGACGCGTAGTTGATCCTGTTGCGAAATGCCGATTCCGGTATCGGCCACGGTCAACGACCAAGTGGTCGGCGTGGTGGCGGTACTCAGCGTCACGGTTCCCTGCGGTCGGTTGTATTTGATGGCGTTACTCAACACATTTTTGACAATCTGATCGAGCTTGCGTTGGTCGGTTGCCGCGACAAAATCAACCGGCACCTGGTTTTGTAAAGTCACCTGATTGACCGCCGCTAGGGGCTCTAACAAATGGACCTGTGCCGCCAACTGCTGCCCCACCGGTACCTGATTAATCTCAACGGCGTTCCCGGACTCGATGTGGGAGATGGTCAACACGTCGTTAATCAATTCCACCAGCCGGTCGCTTTGCTGATCAATAATCTTCAAGAACTCAACCAGCTTATCTGGATCATCCTTCGCCCCCGCGAGCAACGTCTTGGCAAAACCCGCAATCGCCGTCACCGGCGTCTTAAGTTCATGCGAAGCGTTCGACACGAAGTCCAACTGCATCTGTTCAACCGCGTAGACCTCGGTGACGTCGTAGAGCAAAACGAGCACCTGAAAGAAGTCTTGGGAGGTCGCCGTGTAGACCACTTGCACGTCAACGGTGCGTTCGTTGGGAGTTCCCGGTAGTTTCAGAACCTGGTGTTGGATCTGCCGCTCGTTAAGCGCTGTGTTAATCAGACTGGCCAGTTCGAATTGCTGCACGTCCTGCGTGAACGGGTGCCGCCGCGGCGACACTTGCTGTTGCAAGAACTGTTCCATGGCCGGATTAGCCAACTCAACCTTTCGGTACCGGTCAATTACCATGACCCCCACCGGGAGGTAGTCAAGCAGGGTCGCAAACTCCTGATTTTGCCCCGCCATCTTCCGTCGAAGTTTCCGTTGATGAGTTTGCAGATAGTTGATCTGGAGGGCCAGTTGATAAAACGGATCGTGGGGGGACAATAACACGTGCGCCGGGGCCTCCGCGTGCCGCATTTTTTCAACCTTACGGGTCAGAATTGAAATGCGCTGCTGGGCCCACCGCTGGTAGAGCAATAAGCCGCCCCACTCAATCACGGCGAACGACCACCCAATCCCGATGGCGATGCCCAAGCTATCGGGGCGTAAACACCACACTAATAGCGTGTTAATGATCAAAAGAGCCACCCCGCTTACTCCCAACATTTGCTTACTCATGGGGCGCCTCAAAGGTGTAACCGAACCCCCGAACCGTCTTTAGGAGTTGGGGATGCTTGGGATCCGCTTCGATTTTTTCTCTTAAATGGGACACGTGGATATCGACCATCCGTGTCTGACCGCTATAGTCAAAGCCCCAGACGCCTTCGAGTAACTGCTCGCGGCTCCAGACCTTGCCCGGGCGCTTGGCAAAGAATAAAAGCAGTTCGAACTCCTTGGGGGTGAGGTCAATGGTTTGTTGCCCCCGCTTAACCCGGAACTTGTCCTGATCGATACTGAGCCCAGCGATGTGAATGACGTGGCCGTTGTCCACGGCCGTTTGTGGCGTTGCATCATCGTGATACCGCCGCATGACGGCCTTCATCCGCGCCAGCACCTCTCGTGGACTGAACGGTTTAGTAATATAATCATCGGCACCCAATTCCAAGCCAACCACGGTGTCAAATTCACTGGTCTTAGCCGTAATCATGATGATGGGCGTCTTAATTTTTTCTTGCCGCAGGCGCTTCGTCACCTCGACGCCATCCAACTTCGGCAGCATCAGATCTAACAAAATCACGTCAAATTGTTCATGTTCTGCCAGCTTTAAGGCCTGTTCCCCGTCAATGGCCGTGACAACCTGATAATCCGCTTGCTCCAGATTATACTGTAACAACGTCACAATCGCTGGTTCATCATCCACGACTAGCACTCTACTCATGATTTACCCCTCCTGATCTCTGAATAGAACTATCCCGATTTCATGTGGTGCCCCGGAATAAATGGCCGTTTCCGTTACTTTCAAATCACCTGCCATGTTTCGCACCCGCAAATGACAATACGTTGGATTAAGTAATAGCGCTTCGTAAAAGGCGGTTTCACTGTTAACCGCTTGGTGGTTACATTCCAAAATAATGTCCCCCGCCGCTAAGTTTAACTTGACCGCCGGTGTTCCCGGCCGAATTGCCAGGACCCGCACCCCGTCATCTACTTGAGAATACCAAAAGGACTGCCGTTGGTCATAGCGTTTGGCTCGCCATAAACAACCCCCGTAACAAACCAACAAGACGATGACAACCACGGCAAGATCCTGCGGCCGCCAGAGTAACCACCCCACACTCAGCAAGGCTAAACCGGCCAAAACTAAGATATGGTGGGCTAAGCGCTGATAAACCACCCGTGGTTTTTCCCGAAAGACCGTGAACCGAACCCCCAACAGCAAGGGTAAGATGATCACGGCAAACGAGTGCCCGTGTAGCGTCAGCAGTGGCCAAAACCGCCACGAACTATTAAACCAATCACCGGGAATTAACGTTACCAGGGGGATTACCAGCAATTCACGCCAGGGATAACCGGCAATGCGTTTGCCCCGCTGCTTAGCGTAAATCCGGGGACTAGCGAACCGGCCGCCGTAATGGGCAATCCAATGCCCTAAGCCTAAAAAGGCCACGACTAATAACCAAGCGAAACTACTAGCGGGAACTGACCCCCAGCTGAGACCCAGTTCCGTTAGATTCCCCTTAGGCAGCCAGTGATCCCCGTACGTGGCCACCAACGTGCTCACCACCAGTAGGGTCACTGGCAATAGTGTCGTGGGAAAGATCACCAGCGAGAGGAACGCCAAGGCTTCATAGCTCAGGACCCAAACTAATGGTAAGCTGGCTCCCACAATCAGGTTTAACACCGACAGGCCAACGCCCAACATCAGTCCCTGGGTCAGCATGTGGCGTAACTCGTAATGGTCACTATCCACCGCGCTACTGAAGTCATGCCGTTCGCGTTTGATTCGCGCACGACTGGTCAACCACGAACGCAGAATGGCTAACCACAAGAGGGGCTGCAAAAAGAAACTGCCCAAAACGAACAATGTCCGCATGAAATCGACACCTTTCTAAAAATAGCTGATTTCAGTATAGCATTAAACAAAAACGGGTAACACGTCATTCGCGTTACCCGGTCAATCATTAGTTGTGATTTCGATTTGTTTTCAAAGATATTTTCGGCCCACTCAAAACCGAGTGCCCGCCGAATGCGGCTACCCAGCTTTGAACCAGGCTCTCGCTCACGAACCCCCATCAACATCGGCTACCGTTTACCCAGTTAGTCTGGGTTCTTTTGGCTCAATTGCCATTGCAGGTAGGCGTCGATGAACGGATCGAGATCCCCATCCATCACGGCTTGCCCCTGTGAGGTTTCGTAGTTAGTCCGGTGATCCTTAACCATGGTGTACGGGTGGAAAACGTACGAGCGAATCTGCGATCCCCAACCAATGTCTAACTGTACACCTTCCAGAGCAGCCTTTTCCTTAGCCTTTTTCTCTTCTTCTAACTCGTACAACTTAGCCCGCAGCATTGCCAGCGCCGTTTGCCGGTTTTGCAACTGTGACCGTTGTGCCTGGCTTTGCGTGACGATTCCCGTCGGTAAGTGGGTAATCCGAACGGCGGACGAGGTTTTGTTAACGTGCTGGCCCCCGGCCCCCGACGCCCGGTAGACGTCGACCTTCAAGTCGGCCGGATTGATTTCCACGTCGACCGAGTCATCCAATTCGGGCAAAACGTCCACGGACGCAAATGACGTATGGCGCCGCCCCGCCGAATCAAACGGCGAGATCCGGACCAACCGGTGAACCCCCTTTTCGGAACGCAGGTACCCGTAAGCGTTGCGTCCGGCAATCAGCATCGTGGCACTCCCTAAACCAGCAACTTCACCCGCTTGATAATCTAGGACGGTGACTTTAAAGTCGTGCTGCTCGGCCCAACGCGTGTACATCCGCATCAACATTGAACCCCAATCTTGGGATTCGGTGCCCCCGGCCCCCGGATGAATTTCTAGAATGGCATTATTATGATCGTATTTCTGGTTCAGTAACAGGTTTAGCCGGTACTGCCGGAGGGCTTCTTGGGCTTGAGTAAAGCTACGCTCGAAGTCGGCTTGCATCTCCGGATCTGGTTCTTCACTCAGCAACTCAACGGCCACGTCCAGGTCATCAACCTGATTGGAGAGGTGTTGAAACTCATCGACCTTTTTCTTCATGTCGTTCGTCTCATCGATTAACTTTTGGGCCTTTTGGGGATCGTCCCAAAAACCCGGTTCGGCCATCTGGCCCTCGTTGACACTGATGCTTTCATTTAGGGCATCAAAGTCAAAGCGACCCCCTAAAGCCGGCAAGTTGCTCGTGCATGGTTTGAATGGCGTGTTTCGCATCCGTTAATTCCATTTTGTTGGCTCCTTTAAAAGTTATTTTGATGGTTCCCAATCCAGTGTACCATCAATTACGCCGGACATAACAAAACGAGGTTGGAAAAATTCCAGCCTCGCTTGAACGGCATCATTGACGTCTACCGCGTAATATTTTGACGAATTTCAGACTTCATGAACAACCGGGTCGCGTCGTATTCGATGTCGGAAATCATTTCTTCGAACATCCGGAACCCGTCCTGTTGGTATTCCACCAACGGGTTCAATTGACCGTAACCCCGCAACCCAATGGATTGCCGTAATTGATCCATGGCATCAATGTGGTCCGTCCAGTGAGAATCCACCACCCGGAGTAAGACCACTTTTTCGAATTCCAGCATCTGAGCCGGATCGTACAGTTGCTTGGACTTTTCTTCGTAAACCTTGTCGGCCAAGGTCATGAAGTAAGCCACAATCTCATCCGCCTTCTTGTCCTTCAAGTCAGCCAAGCTGATCTGATCAGGCGACACCATGGCTGAAATCCCAAAGTCCAGTAAGGTATCCAAATCCCAATCGGCTTGGTCCCCCTGGGTGTGTAAACTAACCACCCGGGTAACGGTCCGCTTGATCATTGGCATCAAGACCCACTTCAGCGACTTGTCTTCTTGAATGACCTGGTTACGTTCACCATAGATGACGTCCCGTTGTTGACGCATCACATCATCGTATTGCAAAACGTTCTTCCGGGAATCATAGTTATTCCCTTCAACCCGCTTCTGTGCGGACTCAACCTGTTTGGTGATCATCCGACTCCGAATCACGGCGTCTTCACCATCCACGTTCATCCGTTGCAAGAAGTCTTTGACCCGATCGGAACCAAACCGCCGCATCAAGTCATCTTCCAAGGAGAGGTAGAACTGCGTCATACCAGGGTCCCCCTGCCGGCCAGAACGGCCCCGCAGCTGGTTATCAATCCGCCGCGATTCGTGACGTTCAGTCCCAATCACGGCTAACCCACCGAGCTCAACCACACCGGGTCCCAACTTGATATCGGTCCCCCGTCCGGCCATGTTGGTGGCGATCGTCACGGCGCCCCGTTGACCCGCATTTTGAATGATGTCGGCTTCCTTCGCGTGGTTCTTGGCGTTCAAGACCACGTGCGGGATGTTTTCGTCATCCAACCGTTGCGACAGGTATTCGGACGTTTCCACGGCCACGGTCCCGATTAGCATCGGTTGACCTTTTTCGTGAAGATCCTTGATTTCCCGAACAACGGCATCGAACTTCGACTGGAGCGTCGGGTACAAGACGTCGGGATGGTCAATCCGCACCACCGGTTTGTTGGTCGGCACAGAAATGACTTCCATGTTATAGATTTCCCGGAATTCTTCGGCTTCGGTCTTAGCCGTCCCCGTCATCCCGGCTAACTTGGCGTACATCCGGAACAAGTTTTGGTACGTGATGTTGGCCATGGTCTTGGTTTCTTCTTGAATCTCGACGCCTTCCTTGGCTTCGATGGCCTGGTGCAACCCGTCAGAGTAGCGCCGGCCTTCCATCACCCGCCCAGTAAAGGAATCGACGATCAAGACTTCGCCGTCTTGAACCACGTAGTCCTTATCCCGTAACATGATGAAGTTTGCCCGTAAGGCTTGGTCCATATGGTGGGTTAAGGCCGTGTTATCCGTATCGTACAAATTCTTCAGATTAAAGTATTTTTCGGCCTTTTCAATCCCCGTATCGGTTAACGAAACGGTCTTGGATTCCAGGTCGATCTTAAAGTCTTCTTTTTCGTGTAAGGTCTTCGCAAAACGGTCCACCCGTTTATAGAGTTGGCTCGTGCCTTCGGATTGACCGGAAATGATCAATGGCGTCCGGGCCTCATCGATTAAGATGGAGTCCACTTCGTCGACAATGGCGAAGTTTAACGGCCGTTGAACCATGTCTTCCTTATAAACCACCATGTTATCCCGCAGGTAATCGAACCCGATTTCCCCGTTGGTGGAGTAAGTGATATCCGCATTGTAGGCTTCACGCTTTTCATCGGGCGACTTTTCGGCAGAGTTCAATCCCACCGTCAAGCCCATCCAATTGTAAAGTTCCCCCATTTCGGTGGCATCCCGCGCGGACAGGTATTCGTTAACCGTAACCACGTGGACCCCTTTACCGGCAATGGCGTTTAAATACACGGGCATGGTGGCGGTCAAGGTCTTCCCTTCACCGGTCTTCATTTCCGCGATATTCCCTTCGTGAAGCACAATTCCCCCCATGATTTGAACATGGAATGGGTACAAGCCTAAGACCCGGCGTGCCCCTTCACGACAAGCGGCAAAAGCTTCGGGCAGTAAATCGTCCAAGGTTTCGCCGGCTTGATAACGCTTCTTAAATTCAGGCGTTTTAGCCTTCAGATCTTCGTCTGAGAGCTTTGAATATTCATCAGCGTAAGCGCCAACCTTATCCGCTAATTTACTGAGGCGTCGCAAAGTTCGTCGATCGCTTTCGACCCATTTCTTTAAAATGTTTGCCATGTGAGAATTCCCTTCAGTACTTCGTTTAATTAATCTATTTTAAGTTACCCATTCTTTTGCAATAAATCAACCTACATTTTAACACTAACACCGCCAAGATGAAACTCTTCTCCCCAGTTAACGCAGGCTAAATCGTTTTCAATTGCCAAACGGCTATAAAAACCCTAATAGTCCGAACATTTACGGCTACTTTAATCGAATCCCCCGCTAATTAACGCTGTGTCATTTCTCTTTAAGACAGAAAAAAGCCCGGGACAACGGCCCCAGGCTTTCACGTGTTTAGTTTACGGTTAGGCTTCGTCGTTAGCTTCAATCAAGCCGTACCGACCATCATTGCGCCGGTAAACGATGCTGGTACCATTGGTTTCAGCATCTTGGTAGATAAAGAAGTCGTGTCCCAGCATATCCATCTGCAGGATGGCTTCTTCATTGTCCATTGGCTTTAAGGAAACTCGCTTGGTCCGGACCACTTGAAGATCAGACCCTTCGGCTTGATCATCATCCGCCGTAGCGTTCGGGGCAAAGTCCAAGTTCTTGTAGCCCTTTTCACGTGACTTACGGTTAACCTTGGTCTTGTACTTGCGGATTTGGCGTTCCAACTTATCAGTCACCAAGTCAACACTGGCGTACAAATCTGGTGAGGTCTCCTCTGCCCGTAAGGTCAAGTATGGGAGTGGGATCGTTACTTCAACCTTGGCCGTCTTGTTTTGGTAGACCTTCAGGTTGATATGCGCAATTGCCTCAACGTTGTTATCGAAATACTTCTCTAACTTGCTGATCCGCTTTTCAACGTAATCCCGTATTGCGTCAGTAACTTCGATGTTTTCACCACGAATATTAAATGTGAGCATAAAACTTCTCTCCCTTCAGCCAAGAAATCCCTTGGCTTGCTTAGCACTCGAAGGACCACTCTTCATAGGTGCTTTGCTTACTATTATTATAATAGAAAGCGCTACGATAGACAATTATTCTAACTAATTAAAATTCGTTCTATCGCGCTAAAGTCAAGCTAGTAACCGCTTTCGCGCCCCCTAAATAAATTTGAGTCGCAGCGTGGCGCAGGGTCCGACCCGTGGTGTAAACGTCATCGAGCAACAGAACGTGTTGATTGCGGAGTAATTTAGTGGCCCCCGGTTGCAGGCTGAAAGGCTGCGGACTTTGTAGGCGTTCCTGCCGGGTCTTACTAGATTGAGGTCGCGGCTTGCGGGCGGCATCCACGGTCAGTACCTGTTGAAAGGGTTGATCGGTCAGCCACCCCGTCACCTGGTTGAACCCCCGCGTCAACCAAGTTTCCGCCGTGACGGGAATGGGAACCAAGACGTCGTAACGTTCTTGCGCCAAGGCCTGACGCAGATAGGGCTGCATCACCAAGCGTAACCGATAATCCCCCTGAAACTTATATTGTTGCATATAGGCCTTTAGCGTGGCATCGTACGGAAAAATCGCGTGGTTGACCCAGGAATCCCCCCACCGCTCACAATCATGGCAGACTTTGGTGGTGCTTTGCTGACGACCACACCGGGGGCATTGTGGCGCGTGGAGTGGCCGCAAGCGCTTCTGGCAAACCGCACACAGATTAGGACTTGGTAAGGGCGCCCACCGCCACATGGCAGCCAGCGTGACGCCGGAAGTGACGGGACGTTGGCACCAGACGCAGTTTTTCATGGTCGACGGCCCCCTAAGCGGCGGCCCTTCCGATTCAAGGTTCGAATCATCCGCTGAGCCCGTTGGACGGCCCGGGTTTGACTGTGACAATAACAGATGACCTCCCCACCTGGATGGTCCGGGTGGCGCCCCACCCGTCCTGCCATCTGAACCAGTGCCGCGGTTGAAAAGACGGCGTCATCGCCCCCTAAAATGACGACGTTCACGGCGGGAAACGTAACACCTCGTTCCAGAATTGTGGTGGTAATTAGACTGGTCACCTGTTGGTCACGAATGGCCTGCACCTTAGATTGCCGATCGGGATCGGCCGCGTGGACGGTCACCCCACCGTCTAGGTGCGCGTGTTGGAGGGCGTGCTGAACTGGACTCAAATCGGCGACGTGGGGCACAAATAGGAGGTACCGTTGCTGGGTTTGTTGATACCGGCGTAATCGCCGTAAGATTGCGCCGGGCAGCCGTGGTTGGGATAATCGTTGGCGCCAATTACCAACTAGTCTGACTTGAATCGGCGGTAACAAGTAGCCGTGGTACCGCAAAGGGAGGTAGGTCACGGCCAATTGGCGCCGTTGTACTTGCCGTTGGAGGTCGCGCCCCGGGGTGGCGGTCAGATACAGGTGGCTGCCCGTGGGTTTCTGCGCGCGTTTAACCGCCAATTGTAATAAGGGGCTCGTCGCTAAGGGAAAGGCATCCACCTCGTCGACAATCAGCCAGTCGAAGGCCGCCTCGAACCGAAGTAACTGATGCGTCGTACAGATGGTCAGCGGACAATACTTGTAGGGTAACGCCTGTCCCCCGTATAGCACGGTCTGAGGGACGGTAAAGGCTTGCGCCAATCGGGGGGCCAATTCCAAACAGACGTCCACTCGCGGTGAGGTCCAAGCAACCCGCCACCCCTGCTGCAATGCCCAGGCTAGCGCGGGAAAACCGATCTCCGTCTTCCCCGCCCCAGTCACGGCCCATAACAGCTGGTCGCGCCCAGCCATCGTGTACCGTTTAACCGCCTGGGCCGCCGCTAACTGGATCGGGCTAAGTTGCCCCGGCCAGTTCAGCGGCGATTCCGTCAACGTCGCAAACTGATTAGGCTCCGGAATAGTGTATAATTTGGTATGAGCGGTTAGCCGTCCCAGGTTCAAGCAGTGCCGACAATACGGGATCTGCTGAGGTAAGTAATCGGTCGTTGCGACCCATTGTTGGCAGCGCTGACACCGCCAACGGCCGTTAACCTGCCGCAATGCGGGAATCCCGTGGCCGGATGCCGGGGCTTGTTCTAACGGCAACCGTCGCCCGAAAAGTTGACTTTTTTCCATGGACTTTCTCCCCTTCACCATTGGTCTTTAGGAATAGGTCCGTTCGGGGACGCTGAAATTTTGAAAAAGGGTGTTTTAAATGGAAACCGATTATTTAACCATTCAAGCGGCTGGTCACCACGAAATAGAAATCAAAAAGTCGCGGTTCATTGCCGACCTTGGTCGGGCCGCAACCGAAGAAGAGGCCCAAGCCTTTTTGGCAACCGTCATCGCGCGTGAACCCAAGGCCACCCACCATTGCTGGGCTTACGTACTGGGCGATCACGATCAGATCCAGCGGGAAAGCGACAACGGGGAACCCTCCGGTACCGCCGGCGTGCCCATCCTTACGGTCTTGCAACGAAACCACCTGCACAATACGATTGCCGTGGTCACCCGGTACTTTGGTGGCATCAAATTAGGTGCTGGAGGCTTGATTCGTGCTTACAGCAACGCCACGTCAACCGGAATCGAGGCCGTGGGCGTGGTCAAGCGAGTACGGCAACGGGCGATCCACATCACCGTCGATTACCCGAACTACGACCGGCTGAATCATTACCTTAAGGAAAACGATCTGACCGTGTTACAGACCCTCTACACCTCATCCGTGCAGGTCACCATCGCCGTTGATCTCGCCGCCGTGGAAGCCACCCAGCAGGACATTACCAATTTTCTAAATGACCGGCTCACCATGACCCTAGGTGACGTGGACTACCACGAAGTTCCCGTTGAGATCCACGCCAGCAGCCGAGCTGACGATTGAGTCTGGGGTTAAACCAGCCCCTCGTTTGAGTTTTTCAATCCGGGCTGCGTCCCCAATAAATTGGTCCACTTAACGTAAAATCGACAATTATTCCAACTTTAGGAATAATTGTCGATTTTACGTTATTAAGGTTAATTTCATTAATCTGACGTTTTCGAAGTGAACCGTTTAACAATATGCTTGATCCAATGCAGCAAAGGCTGCCGGTTGGAGCCAACTAAGCCGATGGCCTCGACGAATAACTCCAGACCGATCATGATGGCCACGGTCAACAAGACGGAGCCCCAAATCGTGGATAACGGATACAGGAGCGCAATAAACGAGAAAATCAAAGCAATCCCGTAAATCACCAACACCGTTTGCCGGTGCGTTAATCCCAGTTGCATCAACCGGTGGTGCAAATGGTGCTTATCGGCGTGCGAGATGGGCTGCCGGTTTAAAATCCGGCGAATCATCGCGTAAACCGTGTCCGTAATCGGCACACCCAAGATAATCACGGGAATGATCACGGAGATAAAGGTCACGTTTTTCAAGCCATATAATGAGAAGCACGCAATCATAAACCCGATAAACTGGGCGCCGGTATCGCCTAAATAGATTCTTGCGGGGAAAAAGTTATAGGGTAAGAAGCCCACCATTGCCGCCACTAACGCAAAGATCATAATGGCCACCCAGGTATTCGCGACGTTTAAGAAGAACAACCCGGTAATCCCGGTAGTGGTCAACGCAATAATGGATACCCCGGTCGCCAGTCCATCCAACCCGTCGATCAAGTTGATGGCGTTGATGATCGCCACGATCCACAGTAGCGTGATGGGCAACGCTAGTAAGCCTAAGTGCCAGGTACCGATAAACGGCAGCGTGATGTAGCGCATTCGCACCTCGGCAATGAAGTAGACCTCTAGCGCCGCCAGCAATTGCCCGATGACCTTTTGATGCGGTTTTAATTCGTAGACGTCATCGATCATCCCCTCGGCCACGATAATACACTCCCCACCGAAGAGTCCCCAGAGTTGCTGGGTCGGCATCTGATCACGTAATAAGAACATGGTTGAGAAGGTAAACGCAATGAAGATGGCCAATCCCCCCAACGTCGGCATGGGAATCTTGTTGACTCGCCGCCGGTTGGGCTTATCGACCGCCCCAATCTTAAACGCGAACCGGCGGACAAACGGCGTCAGGATTGCGGAAATGATCATGGTAGCAAATAAGCTAACAATAATCTCAAATTTCATAAAACTTCCTCTTTCTGTTCTGCAGGTCAACGCAAACCCCGATCCTTAGACCGGATTCACGACACCCCTTGATTAACGGTGCCGCTTCCCCACAGATTCTTGACATATCTTTTGCTAATTATACAAAGCCACGAAATCAAACACAACCGCCAGTTCAAATTATCACGAAAACGCAATAGTTGGTTTGGTTAGTTAATCAAAATTCACAATCTATCCAATTTGGTCACTTAATGAATGATTATTCGGAAAGACTGGCCGGTCGCTTTTCGCAACGAACCACTAATTATTACACGACACCACGTTTGCGTATCAAAGTAATTATATCAGGGCTTTAGCTTGTGCTTAAAACCTAAACTTCATATAATGAATTTACACGATTAGGAAAACCGGCAGGTGCCATTTTCGACTAATCGTCGACTTGCTATCATTTGTGAAAAAATTATATTCGTGCCGCAACATCATGACGCACCTGAAGGGAGATTTTTTAATTGGCAACTCAAAATAAGGTCACTGTCACCCCGGATACGCCCGCGGAAAAGCCATCTCCCATCTTAATTCAAATGGGAATTTTCGCCGCCGTATTATTTGTCTCCAGTCTCATTTCACCCCTCTTTCCAGCATCGTTTCCCGTCCCGACACCGGTGATCGGACTGGTTTTGTTGTACGTCTTACTGGCCACACACATCGTCAAGCTCCGTAACGTCGAAAAGTTTGGCGACTTCATGATCAGTCTCATCGCTTTTCTGTTCGTGCCATCCGGAATTCAGCTAGCGGCGAACCTTGATATCTTAAAGGCTGAAGGGGTTCAGATTGTTTTGGTGACGCTGATTGCCACCATCATCCTACTGGTCGTCGTGGCCTATACCACCGCACTGTTCATCCGAATTGCCAAGAAGGTCTTTCACATGAACACCGACGTGCATAACTAGCCGCCTAAGAAAGGAAGCATATCATGATTAATCTAGCAGTTACCCCGCACATGGCGGTTTGGGGCAAGTGGCTTGGTGATGCCTTAGGGACCAATGCCACCGGCGCCTCCGCCGGAAATGCCATTTTTGGGATCTTCTTATCATTGGTGGTCTATCTGATTGGGCAATGGCTCTTCAAGATTGGTAAGGGATTCTTTCTCTTCCAACCCCTCTTCGTGGGGATGGTCTTAGGAATCTTTATCCTCTTTCTGCTCGCCAAGGCCTTTGGCACCACCACGGCCACGTTCTACAAGTCCGCTTACTTGCCAGGAGGAAACATTATTTTCTGGTTCTTAAACCCAGCGACGATTGCCTTCGCCATCCCGCTGTACCGGCGAAACGACATCGTTAAACGTTTCTGGCCGGTCATCATCTTGTCGCTGATTGTGGGGTTGGTCATCTCGCTATTCGCGATCTACGGAGTGGCTAAGCTGTTCCACTTAAACGACGTCGGTATCGCCTCCATGTTACCACAGGCAGCCACGACCGCGATCGCGATGCCAATTGCCACCGCGATTGGGGGGAACGCCGCCATTACGGCGATGGCCTGCATTCTCAACGCTGTCATTATCTATGCCTTAGGGGATTGGCTGGTCAAGTTCTTCAAGGTCAATAGCGATCCTATTGGGGCCGGGCTAGGGTTAGGAACTGCCGGGCATACCGTTGGTTCCGCCAAGGCGTTACAACTGGGATCCATTCAGGGATCCATGGCCTCCATCGCCGTAGTTGTCATTTCCATCGTGGTGGACGTGGTGGTTCCGCCATTCGCTTCGATTATGGGTCTCCATTAAGCCCGTCACTAGTTAAGTTTAACCGATAACCATTAAATAACCGCCCCCGTACCAAGCCGTTGTGCTCAGTATGGGGGCGGTTTTATTTTATTTGAAAAAGATGTTAACTCCAAAGTAAACAATTACCAGCCCCATTAATGGGGTCAACCATTTGTTTAACTTAACCATATCCAGTCGATGCAGTAACAGCGGCGTCACAACCGCCCCGATTACGGAACCAATCATCAACGTCACACCGGCACTCCAGGCAATGTTCCCCGTAAACAAGTGACTGACCGCCCCAACCAGCGCCATCACACTCAAAACGTAAGTGGAAGTCCCAGCCGCACTCATCGCGGAAAGCCCCAGAATCGACAAGCCCGCAACGGTTGGACCACCGCCGGTCAGACCACCAATACCGACCATCATCCCGCTCAGAAAGCCCAATCCCACGGCTACACCTAACCGCGAACGACCGGTCGGGGCCGACTGTTTTTGTCGCAGCCCCCGAATCACGACAATGGTCCCCATAATCATCAGGATGGTCCCCACCACCCAATCGTAGATCTGATTAGGAATAAACGGCGAAATCCCGGTTCCTAAGAAGATCCCCGGTAGCGCAGCCAGAATCATCCGGTTGCCCAGGTCAAAATGGACGTTATGAATGCGAATCTGGGTAAAACACCCAAACAAGAGCGCTGGAATCGCCACGATCAGAGAGGTCGGGGCCGCAACCGCGGTGGAGATTCCTACCTGACTCGTCAGCACCCCCAGGTATAACGCGGCACCACCGCCCCCCATGACGCTAATAAACGCCCCAATTAAAACACCATCAATCAAAACCAGCATCGTGTTGACTTCCCTTCTCAATCAGTTTCCTCCTTCTATTTAAGTGGAACCAGTTCCGCTTGTCAAGTCCCGCCCAATAGTGTACCTTAGAGGTAACTTTAGTAAGTCCGGAAAGGAGACCGCGTATGCGAAGCGATGCTCGCGCCAACCGCGAAAAGATTTTAACCACCGCCACCGCTTTATTTGCCCAACGGGGGGTGGCCAACGTCGGGATGAAGGAACTCGCCCAAGCCGCCCACATCGGTGTCGGCACCCTCTACCGTAATTATCCCAATAAGGGCGCGCTCTGTATGGCCCTGATCCGCGATAGCATGGAACGCTACGTGGCGCAAGAGACCGCCTATCTTGACACCACCACCGATGACCCCCAGACCCAGCTAGTGACAATCCTGCAAGGGTACCTGGACATCCGCGTGACGCACGAGGATGCCTTCACAATTATCGAGAGTGACACCACGCCGTTAGAATTTACGCAACTCTTACAAACACCCATCTACCATGACCGGATTGCCTTACTGATTCGCGTCCTGCACCGCACCCAGCCCGCTAGTTCCCCCGCCTACTTGCAATTTGAAGCCGATATGATTGCCGCAATGCTGCGCAGTCGGGTCTTTGCTTTCGAACGTCACCAACGCCACCTCTCGAGCCAGGCGATTCTCGATTACATTTTAAAACTCCTCAAACCAGAGCCTTAACGTTTTTTCACAAGCCGATTGAGGGCCCCAACCGCCCCCGTCTAATCTTAGGATAAGTTCGGCTTGTATTCGGTGCACAAACCCCATATAATGAAGCCAGATAATTTGAAAGGGCTTACATTATCAAGCCTCATCCCCAGCACTCATTTGAATCGTCCGCCGGTCTTACTTTCGAAAGGAGCGCTTCTTATGCCTACTCAGCCTCAATCGCCAGTAGCCACCCCCGCAGAAAAACCGGCCGCCCCCATCCTCATCCAGATGGGGATCTTTGCGGCAATTCTTCTTGTCTCTAGTCTCATCTCGGCCCTGTTTCCACCCGAGCTCCCGGTCCCCACGCCGGTAGTTGGGCTGGTCATCCTCTACCTATTATTAGCAACTCACGTGGTGAAACTCCATCAAGTTGAAAAGCTGGGGGATTTCCTGATTAGTTTAATTGCCTTTCTGTTCGTCCCCTCCGGTATCCAGGTGGCGGCAAACCTAGATATTCTGCGAACGCAAGGGGTTCAAATCTTTATCGTCATGTTCTTAGCCACCATCATTCTCTTAGTGTGCGTGGCGTATACGACAAAACTGATGATTTGGATCCGCCAACACGTCTTCCACGGGGACGTGACCGTGGTGGCCGATCCCGACGGTGAAGACTCATGATGGCCCTAGCCGCAACACCGCAGATGGCCAGTTGGGGCAAGTGGTTGGGAGATGCGCTGGGCACCAACGCCACCGGTGCCAACGCCGGTAACGCACTGTTCGGCATATTTCTGTCCCTAGTCGTATTCCTAATTGGCCAGTGGCTGTTCAAGATTAGTAAGGGGTTCTTCCTCTTTCAGCCCCTCTTCGTGGGGATGGTCCTGGGAATCTTGGTGTTAGCCATTCTGGCCCGCTTTTTCGGCACCGACACGGAAACCTTTTACCGGTCCGCTTACTTACCTGGGGGAAACATCATCTTCTGGTTCCTAAATCCCGCCACCATCGCCTTTGCCATCCCCTTATATCGCCGTAACGACGTGGTCAAACGCTTCTGGCCGGAGATCATCCTTTCATTAGTGATTGGGACCAGCATCGCCTTGGTGCTGATCTACTACGTTGCTCGCGCCGTGGGGATGAGCGAAAGCGGTATCGCCTCTATGTTGCCACAGGCTGCCACGACCGCGATTGCCATGCCAATCTCCGCGGCTATCGGGGGCAACCCCGCAATTACCGCCATGGTCTGCATCCTTAACTCCGTGGTGATTTACGCGTTAGGTGACTGGCTGATTAAGACGTTTCGGATCAGTCAGGACCCAATTGGCGCCGGACTAGGGCTAGGGACCGCTGGCCACACGGTTGGGTCCGCTAAGGCCCTTCAATTGGGCTCCATTCAAGGCTCCATGGCCGCCATCGCCGTGGTGATCATCTCGGTGGTCGTTGACGTGGTGGTTCCCATCTTCGCAATGATTGTCGGTCTCAAATAAGTATTGATATATTATTGGTAACCATTATTAAAGGGGCCCGCTCAAGCAAATTTGAGCGGGCCCCCTTTTTAATGATGGTTAACCCAGCGAACCTGATGGCCCTTCACCCGACATCTCAAACTTGATTAAGTCATAGGGCCGTTCAATTCGGAAGTTATAGAGTTGACAGAAGGACTTATGAGTTGAGAAGGTGAGTGTTCAAACCGTAAAATACCTAGCAACTTAACAGGTTAAGCTACTAATCATACAATATCATATGGCTAAAAAAGAGTAAGCCCTATTTCTTTTACATTTTAAATGTTGTATATAGAAGAAATTATAATGGACACACTAAGCGTTTCTAGAGATCACTGTGGGGGCGTTGTGTCGCTCCTCAGCGTATATAAAAAAGGCGTCTCGGATTTTAACCCTAGACGCCCTTGATGAACTATTCTTTTAGATGGTAGTTATACGTCGAAATAATGATATTTTCTCGTGAATTCAGCACCGCCCGCAAGCGCAACGCCGTCTGGTTATGCAAGACGTTTTGCCAAGGATGGCGTGGAACGAACTGTGGAACCAACACCGTGGTCGTAAAGTTTCGTTCCGTCGCCCGCTTAGCAATCACATCACAAAACCGCAACGTTGGCGTGGCGATGGACCGGTACGACGAATGAATATCAACGAACCGGATATCCGGGAACTCTTCCTTAAATTCTAAGGCTGTCTTGTGTTCCTTCTTCGGGTTCTCGTCAAACGACACGTGCATGGCAATGACGTAGTCCCCAATGGACCGCGCATAATTGATGGCCCCACTGGTCACCCGGGTAATGTTGCTGACCAGCACGATGACGGTCGCCCCATCATAATGGTGAATCTCGGCCTTGGCTTTCGCCGCCACCCGCAACTGCCGCGCAACGTTCAGGTAGTGTTGGTGAATCCGGTAGAACATCATCAACAATAACGGCATGATAATCAGGTACGGCCAAACGTTACCGAACCGCAGGAACAGTAAAATGCCCACGAGGACCACTGAGATTAAGGCCCCCAGAAGGTTAATGGCGGCTTTCCCCAACCACCAGCCTTCCCGCGTCCGGAACCAGTGAATGATCATCCCGGATTGGGATAAGGTAAAGGGTACGAACACCCCAATCGCGTATAGCGGAATCAGGAGCGTGGTTTGCCCGTGGAAAATCAGAATCAGGATAATCGCCCCAATGGCTAACGAAATAATCCCGTTAGAATACCCCAAGCGATCCCCTCGGTCGAGATACGCGTGTGGTAAGAACTTATCCTTGGCCAAATTGTAGGCCAAGATTGGAAACGCCGAGAACCCCGTGTTGGCAGCCACCGCTAAAATTAAAGCCGTTGAGAGTTGTAACAGGTAATACAACACGCCGTGGCCGAAAACACCACCGGCAATCTGGGACAGCACCGTCTGATTAGACTGGGGCCGAATGCCCATGTAGTAACTCAGGTAAGTGATCCCCGAGAAGAAGATGGCTAAAATGATGGCCATCATGGCTAGCGTCGCCGCGGCATTGTGCCGCTTAGGCTGCTTAAAGTTCGGCACCGCGTTACTGATGGCTTCCACCCCGGTTAAGGACGATGACCCGGAGGAGAAAGCTCTTAAGAACAGTAGGAGTGTCATCCCCTGCACCGGTGCGCCAATCGCTGCCGCAGCGTGGTAAGTCACGTGACCCGTTACGATGTTGTAAAACCCAACACCGACCATCACCAGAATCATGAGGATGAAGAAGTAGACCGGCACGGTCAGAAAGGCCGCCGATTCCCGCATCCCCCGCAAGTTCAACAGCATAATCCCAATAACAATTAACACTGAGATTAAAACTGAATACGGATATAACGCAGGGATCGCCGACGTAATCGCCTCGGTCCCGGAAGTGGTTGATACGGCCACCGTTAACATGTAATCAACCAGTAGCGAACCACCAGCGACCAAACCAGCCGATTGCCCCCAATTGGTGCTAGCGACCGCATAGGCCCCTCCACCGGACGGGTAAGCATGAATAATTTGCTGGTAAGAAAGCGTGATCGCAAATAACAGAACTAAAACCAACGCAGCAATCCATAACTGATACATCAAGGCTGCAGCGGATAAAGTAATTAGGACTGTGGTAATTTGCTCAGTACCATAAGCCACGGAGGATAAGGCATCAGAGGATAGCAACGCTAAGGCTTTAAACTTAGTGAGCGCCTGACCGCCTTCGTCCATGGTCTTGAGGGGTTTTCCAATCAAAACCCGCTTTAAATAATGCCACATGACTATTTACTCCTTATCTCCACGAAAATAATAATTCGAAAATCCGGTCATTGGCCGGGCTATTCAACACCACTCGCTTTTGCGAATGCAAACGTCATTCTACTACTTCTAGCTCAACATTACCACAATTCTTAGCGTAAGCAAGCTGCAATTTTGGGACCCATTTTGCCAACCGAAAAAATAAAGCGCTCTCATAAAAAGCAATGCCGTTATCCCCCGTCCCCGTAAGGCTAATCGTGACTCCGCACTAACTAAATTTCCGCTTAATTATCTCACGGATTCGCGCAACCTCGCCGGTTAACCGACGGTGCTTAGGCCGAACTATCTGCCGTTATAATCATTTAAATTATCGGCAATTCCGTACCCACGTTCTCACGGCACACAAAAACACCCCCGCCAATGACGAGGGTGTCTGTGACACATTGTTATGCGTTAAGAACGGTTTTACATCATACCGCCCATGCCGGGTTGTGCGGCTGGGGCAGCTGGTGCTGGGTTCTTTTCTGGCTTTTCAGCGACAACGGCTTCAGTGGTCAACAACAAGGCGGAAACGGAGGCCGCGTTTTGCAGAGCAGAACGGGTAACCTTGGTTGGGTCGGTAATCCCGGCAGCAACCATGTCTTCGTACTTGTCATCGGCAGCGTTGTAACCAACACCTGGCTTTTCACCCTTCAAGTGTTCAACCACAACGGAGCCTTCGACCCCGGCGTTCGTGGCGATTTGACGAACGGGTTCTTCCAACGCGCGCAGCACGATGTTAACCCCGGTCTGTTCGTCGCCTTCAGCCTTCACGGCAGCAACATCCTTGATCACGTTGATCAAAGCAGTCCCACCACCGGCAACGAAGCCTTCTTCAACGGCGGCACGGGTCGCGTTCAAGGCATCTTCAATCCGGTACTTACGTTCCTTCAATTCGGTTTCGGTAGCAGCACCGACCCGAACCACAGCAACACCGCCGGCCAACTTAGCCAAACGTTCCTTCAGCTTGTCACGGTCGAAGTCAGAAGTCGTGTCAGCGATTTGACCCTTGATTTCTTCAACCCGAGCAGCGATTTGGTCCTTGGTACCAGAACCTTCCACGATGGTGGTGTTGTCCTTGGTAACGTTGACCTTTTGGGCTTGACCTAATTGATCGATGGTCGTGTCCTTCAAGTTCAGACCTAAGTCATCGGTAATGACAGTCCCGCCAGTCAGAACGGCGATGTCTTGAAGTTGAGCCTTCCGCCGGTCACCAAAGCCTGGGGCCTTAACGGCAACCACGTTGAAGGTTCCCCGCATCTTGTTCAGAACCAAGGTTGGTAAAGCTTCACCGGTAATGTCATCGGCAATGATCAACAGGGAACGACTTTGTTCAACCACGGATTGTAATAATGGTAAGATATCTTGAATGTTGGCAATCTTCTTGTCGGTAATCAAGATGTATGGGTTGTCCAAGTTAGCTTCCATCTTGTCGTTGTCGGTGACCATGTATTGTGACATGTAGCCACGGTCGAATTGCATTCCTTCAACCACGTCCAAGCTGGTGTCCACCCCACGGGATTCTTCAATGGTGATGACCCCGTCGTTACCAACCTTTTCCATGGCATCCGCAATCAGCGAACCCGTTTCTTTGCTAGCAGAAGAAATAGAAGCGATTTGGGCGATATCGTCCTTGGTCTTCACGTCATGGGACATCTTGTGTAACCCATCAACTGCGGCAGCCGTCGCCTTCTCAATCCCCCGACGGATACCAACTGGGTTAGCACCGGCAGTGACGTTCTTCATTCCTTCGTTCACGATGGCTTGGGTCAGAACCGTTGCGGTCGTGGTCCCATCACCAGCGATGTCGTTGGTCTTGGAAGCAACTTCGGAAACCAGCTTAGCGCCCATGTTTTCAAAGTGGTCTTCTAATTCGATCGACTTCGCAATCGTCACCCCATCGTTCGTGATGGTTGGGTTACCGTAACTTTGTTCCAAAACAACGTTACGTCCCTTAGGTCCTAAGGTGGTCTTCACCGTGTCGGCTAACTTGTCAACACCGGCTAACATTGCGCTACGTGCATCTTCAGAAAACTTCAATTCTTTAGCCATTATTCTAGTTCACCTCATACAAAATTTTTTTAAAAATGAGTTTTTGGATCAATCGTTGGGAAAGAATTAGTCGATAATCGCAACTAAGTCCTTTTCGTGTAAAACAAGGTAAGTCTTGTCTTGGTACTTCACTTCAGTACCGGAATACTTGTCAAACAAAACCTTGTCGCCAACCTTGACGCTTGGCGCAACCTTTTCGCCATTGTCCAACACCCGGCCGTCACCGACTGCAACGACGTTGGCCGTTTGAGGCTTTTCCTGGGCATTACTTGCTAACACAATGCCGCCAACCGTTTCTTCTTGTTCTTGTGGTTGGTCTAAAATGACGCGGTCTCCTAATGGTTTTAACACTTGAATCCCTCCAATAAACTGACTAATTAACTTTAGTTTTAGCACTATTAGCACTTGACTAACATAAGTGCTAATCACAGTTTCTAATATATGATTTTTTGTTTTAAAAATCAAGGAATTTGGCAAACTTTCTTGGTGAGTGCTAATTTGTCCCTATTCTACCTAAACTCCGGCAACGTCCCCACTTATTTCACCCGGAATCTGAGAAACTTAAGGTTTTGCTTACCTTTCCCTAGACCTTCAGTCTAATTCAGCTGGAAAATTCTCGCTTACACTGCGCCATCGCCGAAACGTGCTTACCAGGGGCAACGGGTTCCGCTTAAACCCGATTAGCCAAGTGCGTTGCCATTAACAGGTGCTGGATTTTTGTCCTGAAACTATCGCCATCTGCGGCTGCTGAAACGTGCGACTGACGGGCAGCCGGTTCCGCTTAACCCCGATTAGCCAAGTGCGTTGTCATTAACAGGTGCTGGATTTTTGCCTTAAAATTATCGCCATCTGCGGCCGCTGAAACGTGCTTACCAGGGGCAACGGGTTCCGCTTAACCCCATTTCGGCAATTAGCCAAGCCCAGGCTAATCACCGAAATGACGTTAATGCTCGCCCGCTGACCGCCCCTGGACGCACTCTTATACAAAAAAAGCCGTAATCCTTTCAGACTACGACTCTTGTTTAATCTTTGTGATTGTAATGTTCCAAGAAGTAAATCAAGGTTTGTAATTCGTTGGTCAGATCCACGTTTTGGACCCGCACGCCCTTAGGTACCGTGATGCGTAGCGGCGTGAAGTTCAAGATTCCCTTGATGCCCCCCGCGACCGCTTCGTTTGTGACCTCTTGGGCCACGTCCGATGGGACCGTCAAGATGGCCACTTGGATTTGTTGCTCTTCCAGTTGCGTCCGTAAATCCGTCATCGGATAAATTGGAACCCCGCTTTGGATCGTGTTCGCAATATCCTCGTTAATATCGAACGCCGCACTAATCCGTACGTTGCTATCTTGGTGAAAGTTAAAGTTCAACAACGCGTGACCCATATTTCCGACCCCGATCAACGCCACGTTGGTCAGCCGGTCCTGATTTAAAATCTTGCGGAAGAACTTAATCAGGCTTTCAACGTCGTAGCCGTAACCCCGCTTTCCTAGGGCGCCGAAGTAGGAAAAGTCCCGCCGAATGGTGGCCGAGTCGACCTTTACGGCTTCAGAAAGCTCCGTCGAAGAGACCCGCGTTTTATCGGCATCTAGTAGGATGTTTAAGTAGCGATAATAAATCGGCAATCGTTTCGCCGTCGCGCGTGGAATTTTTTGTTCTGTCAAAGCATGTTACCTCCTAATCAATTATTGCCGGTCATCGCTAAAACCACATCAGTCCCCACGACTTATAGGCTTAACTTATTCGACAATTGTGAAACCTCATTTCCTATAGATTATAGCATATCAGCTAATCTTGTGAAAGAAATTGCAAATAATTATTATCAGCTTTCACAATCTGCATCGGTGAGCAGCGCTTTAAATTATTTCACAAAGTCATCCAAAACGCAATTTTTTATTTACTGAGCCGTTCAGGGGCGACACGATGGGAAAATGCGGGCAATTAACCTGACAATATTTCGGCTTAACTGCACAATATGCTAAAATGTAGAGTATTAATAACCGCAAATTGCGTAAAGGAGGTTGGTTTTGTGATTCTCTTACAAGTCCAACAAGTGACCCGGCGTTTCGGGGCCACCGTCCTCTTCCACGATGTCAATCTCGACGTCGCCGAACACGGACGGGTCGCCTTAGTCGGGCGCAACGGGGCTGGTAAATCCACCCTGATTAAAATGATTGCCGGGGAAACCACCCCCGACGAAGGTCAAATTACCCGTAAACGGGGCCTGACCGTGGGGTATCAAGCCCAAAATGCGGGACTAAATTCCGATAAATCGGTCTGGGACGAAATGCTCACCGTCTTTGCCAAGCAGCGCGCCATGGAACGCAAGATTCACGACCTGGAAGCCCAAATGAGTGATCCCAGCGTGATTGCCGACACCGAACAGTTCGACCAGATCACCAAAACCTACGATCAACTCCAACAGGACTTTAGTGATCAGAACGGCTACGGTTATCAAGCCGAAATTCGCGGCGTGTTGCACGGATTTGAATTTGGCGAGGAATTCTACGATAAACCCATCAGCGAACTCTCCGGGGGCCAACGCACGCAACTGGCCTTGGCCAAACGCCTGCTGGAAAAACCCGATCTCCTCATCCTGGACGAACCCACCAACCACTTAGACGTCGAGACGCTGACCTGGCTAGAAGGTTACCTCCAAGGCTATCCGGGAGCCTTGCTCGTGGTTTCCCATGACCGTTACTTTCTGGACCACGTGGCCACCGAAGTCTACGATATGGCCCGTGGCAGTCTCCATCATTACCCGGGAAATTATTCGCACTTCATCGACGAAAAGGCCCAACGACTCCAACAGGAATGGAAGGAATACGACAAGCAGCAGACCGAAATCTCGAAACTTGAAGACTTTGTCAACCGCAACATTGTCCGTGCTTCCACTACTAAACGGGCCCAAGCGCGGCGCAAACAATTGGAGAAAATGGACCGGCTGGATAAACCCGAAGGGGACGAGAAGGTTGCCCGCTTCACCTTTCGGCCCCACCGTCAAAGCGGCAACGTGGTCCTCGACGTGGTCAACGCCGCGGTCGGGTACGACGGCCAGACCTTGTGCTCGCCCATCAACCTCGACATCAAGAAACACCAGGCCATCGCCATCGTGGGGCCTAACGGGGTGGGCAAATCCACCCTACTCAAAACGATTCTCGGGAAGATTCCGGCACTCAAGGGCCAGATCATCTTCGGTACCGGCGTGGACACCGGTTACTACGACCAGGACCAGGCCAACTTGCACGACAAGAAGACCGTTTTGCACGAGCTTTGGGACGACCACCCCACGACACCCGAGGGCGATATCCGCTCGATCCTGGGTAGCTTCCTGTTTACCGGCGCCGACGTCGACAAGACCGTTCACAGCCTAAGTGGGGGCGAAAAAGCTCGGTTACTTTTGACTAAGCTGGCCCTGCGTCACGACAACTTCTTGATGCTCGACGAACCCACCAACCACTTGGACATCGACAGCCGCGAGGTTTTGGAAACGGCTTTAAACGAATTTGACGGCACCATCCTGTTCGTCTCTCACGACCGGTACTTCATCAACCAGGTGGCCAACCAGGTCATCGAACTGAGTCCAGACGGGACGACCCGTTACCTGGGGAACTACGACTACTACGTGGACAAAAAGGCCGAGCAGGACGCTTACGCGGCCAAAGAAGCCGCCGAAGCCGAAGCGGCCCACCCCACGGTCGCCGCACCCAAGCAAACGCAGGTCGACTACCAGCAACAAAAAGAACACCAAAAAGTCAAACGCAAGCTATCCCGACAGGTCGACGCCCTCGAAGCACAGATGGCCAAATTGGAAGCCCAAAAGGCCGATATCGAAAAAACCATGAGTCAGCCCGACTACTTTAACGACGTCGAGAAACTGGGAGACCTGCAGCAACAGTTGGACGCCACCAACCAGGAACTCAACACCGTCGAAGACGACTGGACCAATAAAAGCTTAGAACTCGAAGACTTTACCGATTAATCCTTAACGCCAAAAAGGTCAACCCCTCCCGAGAGTAGTTCTCGCGAGGGGCTGACCTTTTTTAGTACCTATTTTAACTTAAACTTACTTCGCCGCGTCCGCGACCCAGTCAAATTCCAGACTCGGATCGGCATTTAACGTCGCGTCCGCGAAGACCCCGTGCCGGTACGCCACATTGGCAAAGGCACCGATCATCGCGGCGTTATCGCCACATAACTTCAACGGTGCTTTGACCAAGTGGGTTCCGTTAACGGTTGCCAGGTCGTGGTCCAACCGTTCTCGCAGGCCCCGATTAGCGGCCACCCCACCGGCTAAGATCAGCTGGTGAACCGGATAGTCCCGTAAAGCCCGCAAAGTTTTTTCGGCTAGCACGTCAACTACGGCCTGCTGGAAGCTCGCCGCCAAGTCGTGCTTATCAAGCGTTTCACCAATCTGGTCGGCGTGGTGGGTGGTATTGATGAAGGCACTCTTCAACCCACTAAAGCTAAAGTCGAAGTTATCGTCCTTCTCCATCGCCCGCGGGAAGTGGAAGGTGTCGTGCCCCTGGTGAGCCCATTCGTCGACCGTCTTTCCCGCCGGATAGTTGACCCCCATCACCCGACCGACCTTGTCATAGGCTTCACCAGCCGCGTCATCACGGGTCTCCCCGATGATTTCGAATTGGTTTTCGGCGGGCATGTAAACTAGTTCCGTATGCCCTCCGGAAACCAACAACGCCATGGCCGGAAACTCGATGGGTTCCACGTAGCGGGCCGCATAGATATGGCCAGCCATGTGGTTAACCGGAATCAACGGTAAATTATGCGCAAAGGCTACCGTTTTAGCGGCGGTCACCCCAATGAGCAACGCGCCCACCAGGCCGGGTCCGTACGTGACGGCCACGGCATCGAGGTCGGCGTAAGTGACGCCCGCTTCCTGCAGCGCATCCTTGATGCACAAGGTGACCTCTTCGATGTGATGCCGACTAGCCACTTCGGGAACCACCCCGCCAAATCGTTGGTGACTCTTGATTTGAGTCGCCACAATGTTGGACAAGATCTTGTGACCGTCTTCGATCACGGCCACACTGGTTTCATCACAACTTGATTCAAACGCTAGAATTAAATTTCGCTTATCCGTTGGACTCACTCCTTCTAATTTTCTCCGGAAAAAACGCGCGGACGCTGCCGCGCGTAATCTATGCCTAGTTATGAGCTTGTGCTTCCTGTGCGTTTTGGGTGTCCGAGACTTTAGCCGTTTCCAAGTTTAAGACCATATCCGCTGCATCTTCGTGATCACCGAAGTAATACCCCCGCTTGATCCCCGTTTGTTGAAAGCTCAGATCCTGATACAGGTGTTGGGCCTGCTGATTCGAGACCCGCACTCCCAGACTAACGGTCTTGTAATTGAGACGTTGCGCCTTTTTAATCATGATATTGAGCAGAAAGCGTCCCAATCCCCGGTTTTGATAATCCGGTAGCACCGCAATGTTGGTGATGTGGGCGTCTCTGGTCCGTTCATCAAAAGTACTCCCAATAAACGCTAGTAACCGGTCGTTCTTCCGAATAACCAGATACAAGCGGTCCTTGTCTCGTCGCAATTCATTCGCAAAGGCCGTCGAATCCCAGGGGGCCTTACCGGCGTAAACGGCCCGTTCAATTTCAATCATCTCTGGAATGTCGGTAAACAGGGCCTTCGCCACAAAATACGTGACTCCGTTAATCTCAACCTGATGATTTTTGACGCCCAGGGCTTCTTCCCGTACGATTTCCCGCCGACTACCAAAAACGTTTTTATACCAAATTTTAAATTTTTTCAACATATGATTGGTTATCCTCTTTTGGGTTCTTCGCGCGCCATTCGGCTTCCGCTTGGGTCAAACGCAAATAATTCGGTACGAACCGATCGACATCCTTAACCGGCGCTAGGTGTTGTCCCAACAGACCGATGGTGGCCACCTGGGGCAGGTTCACCCACGCACTGACGGTGGGCGTAGCCGCCGAAATAGTGGTGGCAATCAGGTCGCTAAAGTGACTGGCATCACCTAAGAACCAGACGGGTTCCGCGTATTCCTTAACGGCCGCCAAAAAGGCCGTCACGTCGGTATGGGCATCCGCAATAACTGGCACGGGAGCCCCTTCGTGAATTCGGTAGAGCCCCGCAAAGACGTTTTGGTTCCGCGCGTCAAACATGGGGGCCACCAGAGCGCCCTCAACCGGCACGTTAGCCGCTAAGGTCGCCAAACTCGATACGGCCACCAAATCGATATTTAACGTCGAGGCCAACGTCTTGGCCGTCGTCACAGCAATCCGAATGCCCGTATAGGAACCCGGTCCCGCCGCCACCACGATCCGATCGAGATCGGTGGGCTGGAGATCCGCCATCTTTAATAACCGCTCAATCTCGGGTAACAAGTATTCCGCGTGCTTTTGGTGGACCGTTACCGTAATCGTCGCCAAGACCGTCTCATCTTCTAAAACGGCGACACTTAACGGTCGATTAGACGTATCAATTGCTAAAACTTTCATCTTTTACTGGGTCCCCCTCAACGTATTAACGCGACCAGATGCTAAGAGCGGCGCGCTAAATTCGCTGCACCGCTCCGTCAACTATTTCGCGCTGGTGGCCCCGCACCGGTAGTTCAGGACCAGTTCATTCTATTTATTCAGTTTACTATACTACCACAAAGTCTGGTCGGCCACACCCATTACGGGCGTTTAGGCAAATTTTAGACGTTCTGCCACCCAACCGTGGCGATGGCCGCAATGGTCTCGCCAATCATGATTCGGTGTTGCGTGGTCGTAGCGTCGCTGTGCACAACCTGACTAGCTACCTGATGCCCATACTGCACTTCATTTTCAAACCGGATCTGGACGTCAACCGGCTGATGCGTCCGTAAGAAGTCGGCTGGTAAGCTGTCGAGTAGCCAGTCGAAATAGTGAGCGTTGTTCACGTGACCGTTATTGTCGATGTCAAAGTACCGTACCCGGTACGGCTTAGTGGTCAGCGTGGCCGCTTCATCTAAGCGCTTGGGACGGGGCAGCCGTGGTAAACGACCGGTTTCTTCACTCTGATAGGGCGCCATAATTTCGGCCGGAATCGTGGTGATCTTGCGGTTGGCATAGCTCATGGTGACCCAGATCCCCTCGCCGTACGCCAGGGTTTCACCATGAGCGTCTAGTAACCAATATTCCCGGTAGGCAAAGTACCGGTTATAGGCCGTCGCCCGGGTCTTTAAGGTCACCGTTTCGCCGGTTTGGGGTAACCGGGTGATTTGGACGTGGTACTGGGTAACGACCCACCCCACACCGAAGCTTTGAATAAAGTCGGTCGGTAATCCCAAGTCGATACTCTGGTCATCAGAAACCAAAACAAAGAGGTTAATCAGCATTGCCACGGTTAAGTGGCCGGTATCGTCGGCTTCATAATAGACCACGCGGTGGGGTTCTGTATAGGCTTTAGCGCTCATTCGTCGGGGCCTCCTGCTCTGAGTCTAGGTGATGATAAATACGGTAAACATCTTGTTTCTTCAAGTGGCGCAAGTTCGCCACTTCCTTAATCGCAGCATTAGGCTTCTCCCCGGCGGCAATCAGTCGGTCCACCTGTACTGGAATCGGTTCACTTAAATCTACGGTGTCTTCCACCGTGGTTGGGTGCGGGTTACCGCCCACTAAGACCACGAACTCGCCACGGACGGTGTCGGTTGCCGCCCAGTCGGCTAGCTCGCTTAAGCTGCCCCGCAAAAACTCCTCGTAGCGTTTGGTCAACTCCCGACATAGGACTGCTGGCCGCTCCGCACCTAACCCGGCCGCTAAGTTTGCTAGCGTCTTCTTCAACCGGTGGGGTGCCTCGTAAAAAATCAGGGTTTCCGGACGTTGGGCTAATTCCCCAATCTCGGCCTTTTGGTCCTTGGGTTTGCGGTCCAAAAAACCGTAAAAGTAGAAGGGTTGGGTCGCTAAGCCGGACGCAATCAACGCCGTCAATCCGGCGTTGGCCCCGGGCAACGGCACCACCGGGATCTGCGCTTGGGCACAGGCCACGACGAGTTCATGGCCCGGATCGCTGATCGACGGCATCCCCGCATCGCTAACCTGGGCAATCTGTGCCCCAGATTGAAGCTTGGCCAATAGCTGCGGGATCCGTTCTTGCGTGTTGTGTTCGTGAAAACTAATCTGCTTGGTGGTAATGTCAAAGTGATTTAATAGTTTCTGCGTGTTCCGCGTATCTTCGGCGGCAATCAGGTCAACGTCCTTAAGGGTCTTAACGGCCCGAAACGTCATGTCATCGAGGTTACCAATGGGCGTGGGCACCAGGTACAGGCGTCCGACCGTCTCGGCTTGAAAACTCCGTTGTCGTTGCATCGTCACAAAATTCCTCCTACTGATCGCGATAAATAACTTCTAAACAAAAGGCACATTCTTCGTCTTGCTTACGGCGCGTCCCGTAGAATTCTCGGCAGACGTGAAACCCCTCTTCGTAGAGTTTTTCCAAAATTTGCCGCGACTTGGAAAGCCCCTGTTGCGTGGTTTCTGGGGCTTCTGGCAAGGTACGCTGGAGCTCACGCAGTAGATCACGCAGGTGTTGATTTTCAATTTCGAGCTCGGCGTTTTGCTCAAAGACCTGCGTGAGTTCGGTTTGCAGGTCGCTAAACTGAGTCAATGTGGTTTCCAACTGGCTCTTTAATTCCTTTAGTTGATCGTAAACTGCTTGTTTATCCAAATTGCCACCCCTTTTTCAATAATTTAGCGCGGTATCTGCGCTAGGATTTGTAACGTTAAAGCTTCTAGAATTGCTTGAAAATTCAGGTTACCTGCCAATTGGCCCCGCGTTGCCAGGGTCAACGTCACCACGTTAACCAGGCGATCGACCCCTAGGCGCTGGGCAATCTGGCGACTAGTCGCCGCCACCTGGGGGTAGGTCAACGTTTGTGCGTCAACGGCGCCCGTTTGCTGGCGCAAGGCATCGTGCCAGATTTGCACAATCATATCCAGCACAATTCGCTGGCGATCCCGGTTAGTGGCTAACGGGACCAGCTCGGTTTGGACTCGCACGAAGGCTCGTTCATCACCCTGGCAGCAAGCCGTAAACCAATGTTCCAGACTCTTTTGTGCGGTCGCCAACCAGTCATCCACCATTAAATCCTGAGCCGCCGTCACGCTTTCGGTCAACGTCGCCAACAGATTGCGTTGACTAGGGGCCACGCCCACCTCGGCTAATGCGGCTGCTAACTCCTTGGGGGCCACCGGCAATAGGTCGACAATTTGGGTCCGGGATAGGATGGTCGGCAAGATGAGGTTCTTGTTGGCCGTTAACAGCAAAGCTACCGTATTGCCCACGGGCTCCTCGATAAACTTCAACAGACTATTGGCCGCTCCCGTGGTCATCCGTTCAATCTGATCGACGATAAAGATCTTCTGGTTACCCTCGACCGCACTCTTAGTGAACTCGGCTTTCAAGTAACGAACTTGATCAACCTTGATGCGTTGACCGTCCGGAACCACCCGGATCACATCGGGATGGTCACCAGCCATAATCCGTCGGCACTCAGCACACTGGCCGCAGGGTAAGCCGGCCGACGTAACGTTTTGACAGAAGAGCCGCAACGCAATCGTTTGAGCCAGTTCTTGTCGGCCGGTGCCGTCCATTCCGTTAAATAAGTAAGCGTGTGAGAGCCGCTGGGTCCCAATCAGGTGCATAAAATGATTAACTAGCTGCGGTTGCAGCCGTTGGGCGGTCGTAATCGGCGTTTCTTCGGTCATAGCCATCCCCTAAAATTGGTGAAACTGCTCAACTGGCAGTACAAAGACCGTTGCGCCCCCTACCTGCACTTCGACTGGATACGACGAAGTGTTGTCAAGCTGGGCATCCAGGTTAACTGGCGGCGTCATAAATTGCTGCCGCGTATGACTGGCGGTCTTGATGAGGTCTAAGACTTCTTCCACCCGGTCATCCTCCAACCCAATCATGTAGGTCGTGTTGCCGGATTTAAGAAAACCACCGGTGGTTGACAGCCGCGTAGCCCGAATATCGTGATCAATAAACTGATTGCTCAGGCGATTAGCGTCCTTATCCTGAACAATGGCAATAAGCATTTTCATATGGGTTCCTCCCTTAAGCACCAGCAGTAAAGTACTTGCTGGCCGTTTGCTTAATCAAGGTCAACGCGGCGGCGACCACCTGGTCAGGCGTTTGGGTCGCATCGATTAACTTGATTCGTTGTGGGTTAGCCGCCTGCAAGCGTAAGTACGCCGCGCGCACTCGGTCATGAAAGGCCGTTTTCTCGACGTCTAACCGGTCGACCTTTTGGGGATCACGGTGAGCTTGAATCCGTTGTAAGCCCACCTCGGCGGGAACGTCAAAGTAGATGGTCAGCTCCGGCAACAACCCATCGGTCGCAAATTCATTCATCTGCGCCACGGCCTGCTCACCGATCTGACGACCAGCCCCCTGGTAGGCCACGGAACTATCGACGTACCGGTCACACAAGACCAGTTGGTCAGCGGCTAAGGCCGGTAAGATGGTCTCGGCCAGATGTTGCCGACGGGCGGCCGCGTAGAGTAAGGCTTCGGTCCGGTAGTCCATCGCCGTATTGGCCCGATCTAAAATAATCGCGCGGATGCTTTCGGAGATGGCGTTGCCTCCGGGTTCGCGGGTTACCGTGAGCCGATCACCCAAAACGGGTTGAATCGCTGCAGTAATGGCCTTTAGCGCACTGGTCTTGCCCGCCCCGTCCGGACCTTCAAAACTAATAAACGTTCCTGACAAAATTTTTCGACCCCATTTTTTGGCATATATTATAGAAACTAGCCCTATCTGGGCATTGATAAATCTATTGTACTTTAATTCAGAAATGATGTCTATTTACGGGCTAGCGTAAATCTTGGGGTGAGCGCCTTCATTTTTAGATTTGCAAAAAAGCCAGAACGCATAGCGGGTTCTGACCTTTCGGCACGATAATTAAACGGTTCTATGTCAACTGTTGTTGGTAATTCCATTTATAAAATTGTCTAATCCTTTGAGATTAGGCAATTTTTTTTGAGCCCAAATGCCAGATGAATCCTTAATCTAAAGCTTGTGAAACAGCCAAAGCCGTACGCAACTCGCTTTATTACCTTGATTTTGTTATTAATACCCTCCATTGGACCATTTGAGAATTCATATCTCAATGCATTATCAACCGATTCTCGGTTCTCAACCAGTGCGTTCAACGCCTTCGTCATTTCTTCTGAGCCATTGTCTTTTCCGTCTAGAACTGTTTCTAGTCGAGCGATGTCACGGTACCTAACGGCACTCATGACCGTCTGTAACTGGTTATATGCTTCGCGTAATTCTTCGTTGATATCAAGAAGATATTCGACTACGCTATTCTCAGTTTGGCTTCCAGGAATGTTAGTGTAATTAGAGTACTTCTTTAAGTCCAACTTCTCGTTGGGCTTAAAGAACAGTCGCCAGTAACGCTTTAAAGCCTTATATTTCATGTTTGAAGGCGCATAGGATTTCATGATACGAATCCTTACTCGAGTGAATCCCCGCATCACGGAGTTAACGATGTGGAACCGATCGGTTACCACAATCGCATTTGGAAAAATAGATTCAGCTAGTTTGGGATAAGTGTAGTTCATATCTGTCACAATGACTTTGACGCTTTCTCTAGCTTTCTTCGTATAACGTTTAAAGTAATTCTCCAAATCATAGAGTGTCCGCGATTCCAGAATGTCCAAGAATTCACACCGAATACCATCCATAAATACAAAGCTCATGGATCCCTTTGCGTCTTTGGTAGACTTGACCTCATCCATGTTAATTACAGCCGGTAACCAGTCAAAACGCGTTTTGACGTTGCCCTGATAGCTTCTCATGATTCGCAGGACCGTTGTACTTGAGATGCTTAATTCGGTAGCGACATGACGCATCGAAACTGTTTCACTTAATTTTAGAAAACAGGCAAGTTTGCTTGTGTTAGAGATGGTGTGGTTTCGTTGAACTAGTGGTGTTTCCGCAAGAAAGTATTGTAGGCAGTGCTTACACTTGAAGTCCCGCTTTTTAAGATGAAGCTGGACATCCCGTTCGGCAGTTCGAGGCAATTTAACATTGGCCCAGCGCCAGCCATATTTGATAATACTTTTTTGGTTTAAGACACCACATTTGGGGCATGCTTTTGGACGATAGTCCAAAATTGCCTGCACTTTAAGTGGGCCCATCATTTCCAAGGGGTTCATCACTTTTAACTTTTTGATGTTGGGGTCTTTTATCCCCAGGATAATTTTAGTATCATTAGTCATAGGATATAGTCACTTTCTCTTTCTTGAAATGTGGTAGTGGATGGATATAGGTCTGCGACTATATCCCTTTTTTGTACATTTTTTTACATTCTTTGATTATACAAAAATATCCGTTGCCAGTAATCAAATTCATTTGATTACCAACAACAGATATTTTAGAACCAATTAAACATCGTATTCGGTTTCTTTGATTCCCGCGTTCATCAGGTCATACGGCGACTGCATCTGCTTGGCGTCCCAACTAGCCACCCCGACGACCAAGCGAACGTCCAGACTCGATAAATCCTCATCGTTAGTTAACGCCTTGGCAAAGTTACCCTTAATCCGGTTAGCGGCAATCCCTGCCCCGCCAGCATCCGTAAACAGCAAGACCGCCCAAGTAGGATTACTCCGATCCAATAGATAAGTGATGTCGTTAGTCCGCATGGCCTCTTTGATGGTCTGCGACACCAGCTGGAGGAGTGCTCGTAATTGCGCATCGCTCAACATGTTACGCATTTCTTGGAAATACCGAATACGGACAATCATGGTGGTCACCGGCAAGTCAAAGCGCCGGTTGGTTTCCGTAAACACCGCCGTATCTTCGATATAGGAGACCGTGGTTCGTAGGTTGGTATCCTCGTCAAAAGCGCCCCGTTCTACCAGGTCGCTTTGCAGCTTGGCGTTCTGGGCCTGCAAGCGCCGCGCATGGGCCGTCATCCCGTAAAACGTTAACGACAACAGTAACGGAATAAACAACCAATAGACCAACACCCAGGGCACCAAATTCGCCTTAATCTGATTTTCGTAGATCACGGTCAGTAACTGCGCGAAAATAAACGCGAGGTTACTCAATAACCCCGTAATTAGGCCCCAAAAATAGGTCATCAGAATCAGACAAACGGTCACGCCCAAGAAAATGGCGTTCAGCAGCAGGTAATGGGGGCGCGTGGCGGCCATCCCAATGGCGAGCACACTCAGCCAGCCCAGAAAGGCAATCAGGTAGATGTCGGTCAGCCAACTTTCTCGCGTATTTTTATGCATGTGGCTTCCCCCTTCGTGACCGGTGTAAAGCACCGTGCTTATTCAGTAACATCAAAATCGCCACTAATAAGATCACGATGATCCCTAGGGCAATTCCCAGGTACACCAAGAGTTGGCGGTTGCGGTGGACCCGTTGGCTCAAATTGACCTGCGTATCGATCAACTTGTTCTTCTTGAATCGGTAACCACGATGCTGGTTATCGCGATCCACCACCACGGCATCCCCCGTGTACTGAGCGACGTTTTTCTGGTTACTAATCTGCCCGGCCGCTCGAGCGACGTCGTCCGGGGTGGCCCCCGTGACTACTAGTAACCCCTTCTTAGCGTTATATGGCGACCGAAGCAGTTGTGCCGTCCCCAACGTGGCGCCATAACGCGGTTCGATGCTCAATTTTTCATTTGAAATCAAGCGGGTTCCCGCGGCATCGAATTGGAAATACAGCTTATCGTTTAACGCACGAATGAACGTATTTTGTTGCGGCGTGCCCAGGGCAATCACGTTATCGTGGGTCAGGACCTGTTGGCTGGGCCGGTCCTGGTAGAAGGTGATCTGTCCCTGGTTACTCCGCGCGTAGTTACCAATCAGGTTGAACAAGCTACTCAACGTGCGGTAATCCGCCAACGTCATGGTCTTGGGCCGGACCACGGCTAGGTGATCATAAGTCGAGTTTTGTAAAAATAAATTCGGGTAGTTGCTAAATAAAAGATCGTTGCCCGGTGCCGATTGAATGTTGGCGCGACTGCTAGGCTCGATGCTGGCCCAGGGCGTCTGGGCGTTGGTGCTGTTAGCCGTCGTTTGAACCGGCAAGTCTAACGCAATGCGGACGGTAAAGCTGTTAGTAAGGGCCAGCCCCTTGGGCAGCTTTACGGTAAATGTGTCGTTGTCCGCTCGCCGCGCCGTCAGCTTGTGACTGCCAATGGCGGTATCGTTGATGTAAACGGTCGCTAGTGCCGAGCGAAAATCTAAGTTTTTTGCGTAACGTAAGGCCACCTTAATGGTCGAGCCATCCGCATTATTGCGGTCGACCGGCAGACTAACGAAGTAGCTGCGTTCCTGATGATTGGCCCCCACTAAACGATCGGCCGTGGTGGTCAACTGGTAGTGCCCATCGTAATTGAGTGACGACGTGAACGTCTGATTGTCGGCCCGCACGGTCTCACTGGGATGAGCGGTCTCTTGCATCAGTTCGGCGTTGGCCACGTAGCGTCCGGCCTTGATCAACAAGTCGCCCGTGGGGGCCGTGACGATTAGGTAATGCTTCCCCTGCGCATCGTAACGCTTGATCACGGCCTGCTTGGTCACTTCTTGGGTGGAAACGTGGCGCTTAAACCGAACCGGCAAGTGGTCGTAGGTCGCCACGATCAGCTGATAGTCAGCACGTTGGGCGGTGCGGTCGGTGAGCGTGGTCACTGGAATCTGCTGAGTCTCGGTGGTAATGACCCGCGCTTCACCGGCCAGTGCCGCCATACTAGCCGTCAGCTCCGCGTTACTAGCCTGCGCGGGAACCTCGATGGCCGACTGCTGATTGACGACGGTATCCGGGCCCGAAAAGTGGTCGTAAAACGAATTCACGTTGGCGTTGGGTTGCTTTAACGTATACTCACAATTCACGTTCGACCGAGCATCAACGGTCAACCAATTCGCCGGCGTCTGGGCCAACCGATAATCGTGTTTCCCGTCACGCGTCAGGATCTGGCCACTAATTTTTAGCGAATTACTGCTCCGCAAGAGCCGCAACGGAATCGTGATCTGCTTGGTCTGTAGACCGCTTTGCGCCACCGGCCGGAACGAATAGAACTTGGTCCCGTTCACGGCCACCGTGATATCGGAAAGCTGTCGATCTGCCAATTGGGAAACCTGATAGTTCAGGTTTAAAGTCGCGTGCTTCATCCGCCAATAATCGACCTTGATGAAGTAACTACTGGTCTCAACCGCTTGCCCCGACAGACTCATGGTCGTGTTTTGTAGCGGCTGCGTGTAGGTCTGCGTGGGCGTCTTGGCCTTGGTATCTTTGGCCGCAGCAGTGCTGTACGGCCCACTGAGTAAGCTGATCGCCACCACTAAAAGTCCCACTAGCACTTGCCAGACGTTACTGGTAACGCTTGGTCTTATACCACTTTGCTTGTTGATGAAAAACTTGTTCACGAATATACCCCACCATTCCGTATGCTGCGACGGCTAACCACATCTGACTGTAAACCACGTACATGAAAATAATGATGAGCAGATTGCTCAACGTCATCTCCCCCTTTTCCGTGGTAATCGTCACAAACGTGCTGATCACGAAGAGGACGATGGCGAACAGCCACAGCGTATTGTTGAATCCCCGTAAGTTCGAATGTGCGACGCCCGCGACCGACAGGACAAAGACCGAATCGGACAACAAAAGTGACGTCATCAATAAGAAATAAACCGACAAAAAATAAATTAAATCGAACCGAATCGCGCGGCCCGTCTTCCGAAAAATCAGCGGCAAGTTCTTTAAAATCACGTAAATGTTCCCCTTGACCCACCGGGTGCGCTGGTGAAACCAAACGTCGAGTGTCTGCGGTTCCTGCTCCCAGGTCACCGCCTTGGGCTGGAAATTAATCCGGTACCCCAGGCGATAGATCCGAAAACTGATTTCCGTATCTTCGGCCAAGGCCTTGGTGTCCCAGCCCCCCACGCGTTCTAGTAGTGAACGACGAATCACGTAGTTGGTCCCGGGAATCGTACAAAGTTTGAAGAGCCGTAATCGCCCGGCTTGCGCCATCCATTGAAACGACAGCGTTTCAACGTTGATGAACCGGGTCAGCAACGATGCGTTTTTATTCCGCGTCCGAAACTTACCGATAACGGCGCCATACTGATCGTTTTGCAATAACTCGGCGACCAGAATCCGTAACGCCGGACGTTCGGGCGTATTATCCGCATCATAGACCGAAATGATGCTTCCCTTCGCCTGCTTGAGGGCGATGTTGAGGGCGTTGGATTTTCCCTTCCCCCCTGTTTGCTTATCCGTGTTGATCACTTCCAGGTTTCGCTGAGGATAGGTCGCCTGAATCCGGGCCAACAACTCAGCCGAATTATCACTGGAATTGTCGTTAATCACGATAATTTCGTACCGGTCATGGGGGTAGTCGAAGTTCAGCAACGCCAGCACCGTTTTAACAATCACCACCCCCTCGTTATGGGCGGGGACCATGATGGTCACGAACGGTGGCACCGCCGGTAATTCCGGTGCGGGTGTGCGCACATCCTTCAGGTACTGGGTGTAACCGGCCATAGTCAAGATCAGGTTCACCACCAGGATGCCCCAGATGGCCAGAATCGCAATAAAGACAAAGACATCTAAAATACTCATAACCGCTCCTTTATAAACTGGACGCCCGCACCCTACCGTTGGCGCATAAACTTTCGCCGGTAGATCCGCCGGCCCACCACCAGAAACGTGACTAACACCACCGTGGTGCCGGTAAAGAAAATCAGTAGCGCCCAGCCCTGATACTTAAAGTAATTGCCTAGGACCACCTTATTCTTACGGGTGAACCGGTAACGTGGGACACCCGTCGCTTCTTCGCCAATCGTGACGGCTTGTCCATTCAGCAAGTAGGTTCCCCGGCGATAGGCAAAGGTCGCCGAAGCACTGGTTAAGCTGGTTTGCAACCGTTGCTGCGGATCATACCAGGTGACGGGTAACGCTTTGATCTGGCGCAACGTAGCCGCTAACTGCCGTGCCGAGGTCGGCATGGGCGTGGTGATGGCCGTCGGGAGGGCCAATTGATCCGGCGTGAGTTGGCCGTCGCGTTGGGTCTGCAACGACCGCAACGATAGGCCAAACCAGGTTCTCTCGTAGGTTGCACCCAAATTATCCCGTTGGGCGTAGACCGGTCCGGTCGGGTTGGGCAACAACAAGACGTCACTAGCCCGTTGGAGGCCATGGCGCCGTAACAACTTATCCTGGTTCCAATATGCCGGCGCGCTGAGTCCCACCGGAATCACCTGACGTTGGCCCAGTTGATTCAACTGCGCCACCATTAACTGTTCCAACGTGTTACCACTCTGGGCATCCGTGGCGTGGACCGTCGGCGTTTGGAGAAAAATCACCCCGTTATCCCGTTCGATGGCCCGCAAGGTTTTGGTAAACGCACTGAAGCCCTGTAGTGCCGTGTTATTGGCCACGGTGGTGGTGCTAATTGCAAACGGAATGTTAGCGGCCGCTAATTGTCGGCCCAACTGGCGTAGCCGGCGCAAGTCACTATACGGCGTTATCCCGGTAATCGTTAATAACGGTCGCTGGCTCCCCGTTTGCTGGAACAGCGTGGCCACCGTCCGCATGGCTAGAATTAGACTCAGACCATCGTTGGCCAGATACGGCAAGTACCCGTAACGGCCCCGCACCGTTCCGTAGGCGTAGGTCGTCCGGTCGGTGCCCTGAGCTTGTAATTGGCCCAACTGGTGATCCGTTTGCCCCGGTAACACCATCAGATTTTCGCTAAACGGCAAGAGTTGCCAACTGTTTCCTGCACGCAGCGTGAACTGTTGGTGGTATCGCGTTTTCGGCGTCACGTGAAGGTGGCGGGCTTCCGTGGGACTCAAGTTTTGACCAATATGTAACTGCCGTCCCGTGAAGCGGTCCCGGTCCCTAGTAAACGCCGCGTTATGGCCGTGACCGGACGGCCAGTCGACCAACGTGACCACCCCCTGATATTTCTGGGTAGTCAATTGACCGGCATGGTAGTCGCTTAACGCTTCGGTCTGGGTCGGCACCCCGACGCCCGCCAGTAACCGCTGTAACGTGGCAATCTTAGCCGGTCCACCCGCCCGTGGATTACGGGCATCGTAGACGATGAGGACCCGCTGCGTCTTAATCTGGGATTGGGCGTGGGCCACGGACCCAGTCACAAAGACCAGTCCCAACAATAAGCCGACGACTAGGCCGACCAAGCCCCAGTCACGTCTAGTCATCGTCAATCACCTGCCGATCGTCCACGTGCCAGAGACGGTGATTCAAGAGATCCGCCACCAGAATCAATAACGCTAAGTTTAAGCTGATGGGGGCCAAAAGAAGGTTCTGCGTCAAGTTGGTCATCCCGGTAGTTAAAATGACCAGTAGCGGCACCAACAAGAGGTTCAGTAACAAGCCCGCTACCAGAAAGAACCGCACCACCCCGTAGGTTCGCTGTTGGCGTAAGTCGTTATAGGCCCCGACGCCAAAGACCAAGACCAGGGCGATCACCAACAACGCATCGAACGCGAACCGCCGGGGGAAGAAGGCCCCGGCCGTCGTACTGGCCAGAGTAAAGAACTTCACCTGGGCCCCCTGGGCGTGGCCACTGTGGGGCGGGTAGTTTCCCACCGATTTATCCTGGGTGACCATCAGGTTAGCCGCCGCCTGGTCAAGCAATTGCCGTAACTGTCGCCAATGGTGAACGTAGTAGGTTAGCACCCAACCAGTCCCCACGTAACGCGTCAGATGCTGGCGGACGTAGCGGGTATCCGGACTCAACTCGGTAAAGCTAACCGGGTAGTAGTCGTTTGCACGCATCAGAGCAAACTGCTGGCTCACGCCCTGCCGGGTCAACGAACGACTCGGATCCTTGGTGTCGTGCAAAACTCCGTGAGTAAAGGCCTGATAACGATTGATACTCCGTTGCTGTGGCGTCAAAGCCCAGGCCATGGTCACTCCGCAGACCACCAACCCCGTGAACCCCAGCACGAGTCCCAGACGTTGGGCGGGATGGCGAAAGACGAAGAAGCCCCCCACGGCCATGATCAAGTAACTCACCGTCAACGTCGCATTTTGCGGTTGGCTGGTAATCAGCAGTGCCGCACTGAAAAAGTACAGGCTCATCAACCGCCCCCGGTGAGTCGTGGTTCGTGGTAAGAGCAGTAAACTCCCCACCATGGTCATGGCGGCAATCAACAGAATGGGCGCTACGTAGAAGGAATTGAAGGTCAGGGTCAACGACGTATCGGCAAACACCAATACGATGACCACCGCTAGCACGTAGCTGCGAATCCGTCGATACGGTTGCGTCAACGCCCGGGTTAGCAAGCCTACCGCCCCCACGAAAGGCAGGTAATAGACTAATCCCAAAAAACGTAAATCAAACTGACTCGCACTAAAGAAAAGTTTATTCAACCCGATGGCCAGTCCCACAAATAATCGTTGCGATGAGAACCCACCCAACCCCGTCGCCCGAACCTCGTCGTAGTAACGCATTAACCCCAACCGAGGATTGAGATAGCCCACCGTCTGGTAACCGGTGAGTGGATATAACCCGTTATTAGCTAACGTTTGCGCAAAACCACCGTTGTCGGCTAAGCCGTGAATGGGCGCGATAAACAACAAACCGCCCACCACGATGGCGGCTAACAACATGGCAAAAATCGCCGGTGATAACCACCGGAGCCCCCGCCGACTGACTAATTGGATTGATGACACGTTGCTCCCCTCCTCGTAAAAATAATCATTAATAATCAGCCGCATTCAACGCCGTCAAGTTATTAAAAGAATAGCTTTGGCCGCTCTGCGCATGACCAATCCCCCCCTGAATCGCCACGTGGCTGGTGACCTGATCCTGCCAGACTAGGGCCATCGCCCGGTGGTAGTTGGCCCGATCGTTGACCGTCGCAAAAATCATGGCGGCTAGCGCATAATTCGCCGCTGACTGCCCCGAATCACTGATGCTCCCGGCAGTGGTGTACCCGTTATAGAGCTTTCGATCCTTAATCTGCTGTTGCAGCCAACCCCGACTGGCCGCTTTGAGCTTGCCAATCTGGGCTAGATGTAACAGGGTTTCGAGCGCTTCGGACGTATTCAAGTTCCGATCGCTATAAGTGAGGTGCGTCCAATTAAAGCTAGCCGCATACAACGGAAAAACGTCGCCCAAATAGCCGCCCCGAACCACCTTCAGCTACTCACGATAAGCCTTACGCCCGCTAGCACTTCCCCGTTCGTAAAAGCCTAGCGTCTTAAAGTCCAGATAGGCCAGACTGCTAGTCTGAGCCGTCTGGCCTATCTGGGGATTGTAGTAGTCGTAAACCTTACCGTCCTTAAGGGCTCCCGCCTTAAGCGCCGCAAAGTGATTAGCGGCCACTTGGCGATAACGCGTCGTCTGGGTCAATGCATCATAGATATTGAGTGCCTTGATGATCCGTAAATCATCTAACGTGGCATTGACCGCAAAGCGCTTCCGGCTACGCGGATCGTACCGGTAGCTAAACTGGCCGTGGTCGCCAAAGGTCTTGGCCGTCGCCCGGTAAAACTGGCGAAACGCCGCAAATTGGTGATGTCGAGCCAGATAGATCAGCCACAGTCCCGCCGATTCACTCAACATTTCGTGGCCGGTCGCACTGCCGGCCCGCCGCGTGGCAGTATCCACGTAGTTGGTATAGATGCCGTCTTGGGTCACCAACCGCTTAGTCACAAAGGTAGCTAGTGCGGCCTGGTGGCGGCGATCCGTCTTCGTATGTAGAACTTCATCGGTTTCAATAAACGCCTGGGGTGACTGTCGGGGGGCCGCCATGGTTTGGGGCCGACTCCGACATCCCCCGAGGAGCAACAGGAGCATCAGCCCCCCCAGTACCGCTAAAACCCGTTTTCTGACCATTGAATGCCCCCCTAATTATTCTTACACATAACTTTTTGTTTTCTGCATCCACCGTAACATGATTAATACCGTAAAGAAAGCCGGCTTAGTTAGTTTACCGAAAAAAAAGCCGGTTGACCAACCCCTAGGGCTGGCCAACCGGCTTTCGACGCAAAAATCGCATCACTTCATTATTAATCCTGAAATACTGTATTAATCCTGAAATACTGTCGCCGCAATGTGCTTGCTGCGGACGTTACGCCGCCGGGCCTCCCGGTATAAGAAGAGGTAAACCTGGCGGGCCAATGCCGTATTAGCCGTCATTTCGTTATCGGCATCGGCAATGGCCTCTTGGGTCTGCTTGGCGTGATCCCAGTTATCCTTAGCGGCATCAATTTCCGCCAAAAGCTGGTCATCATACGTGCTGCGCAAGGCCTTCAAGTGGCGTTGCTGCTTTCGCTTTTTCTGTCCAAACATGGGTATAACCTCCTTACATCTCGGTCCGGCCCTCGACGGCCTTAAATAACGTCATCTCATCAGCGTATTCAATATCGCTCCCGACGGACAAGCCGTGAGCCAACCGGGTGACCTTGATACCTGCCGGCTTGATCAACCGCGACAGGTACATGGCCGTGGCTTCCCCTTCCGGCGTCGCATTAGTGGCAATAATGACTTCCTTAATCGCCGGGTTCTTCTGCAGCCGGTTAATCAGACTGGTGATATTCAAGTCTTCCGGTCCCTTACCCTCGATTGGCGACATGACCCCGTGTAAGACGTGGTACAGGCCGTGGTACTCCTTCATGCGTTCCATCACCATGATATCCTTAGCCTGTTCAACCACCAAGACGTGCGATTGATCACGGGTCTTATCGGCACAGATGGTACACGGATCACTTTCGGTGATATTGCCACAAATCGAACAAAAGTGCAGATCCCGTTTCGCCGAGATGAGGGCCTTAGAAAACGCCGTCACGTCATCTTGCGCCATATCAATGGTAAAAAACGCCAACCGCGTGGCCGACTTTTGCCCGATGCCGGGGAGCTTCATGTAACTATCAATCAGCTGCGCAATAGGTTCTGGATACTGCATAGTCTCGTCCTTTCAACTTAACTCGTGAGTGGCTTACATGCCGGGGATGTTCATCCCCTGGGTGTATTTGCCTAAAGTTTGCTTAGTTTGGGCCTCGACTTGACCCAGAGCGTCGTTTACGGCCGCCACAACCAAGTCGGCTAACATATCGGGATCGTCCGGATCGATGGCTTCGGGCTTGATGGTCAAGTCCGTCATCTTCCGTTCCCCGGTAAAGGTCGCCTTCACCATGTCGTCTGGTGAGGTGCCGGTGAAGGTTTGCGCATTTAATTCAGCTTGGTCCTCCGCCATCTTCTTTTGCATTTGCCGCATTTGTTTCATCATACTACCCATGTTACCCATATTGCCCATGTTCCGCATGGTCATCCATCCCTTCAAATTTAATCAGTTTTGATATCAACAATATCCTTACCAAAAAGTTCCTCGGCTTTAGTCACCACGGGGTTGTCCTGCGGCGGCTGCGGCCCCGTATCGGTAGGGGCCGTGTCCGGGGTCCCAGTTGCTGGGGCCGCCGACGTTGGGCCCACTGGACCCGCTGCCGGTTGTCCCCCCGCATGGGCCTTCAATTCACCCTTGTGTGCAGCCAAATAATTCTTACGAATCTCCGGCCACTGGTCTTTGGGCACGAACACAATCGGTAGTGCCGTCCCCACCATTCGGTCCAGCCCATTTTCCAACGCATCGGTTAATTCCTGATCCGTCGTGGCCTTCTGGTACAAAAACGAATAGTCGAACGCTACGATAACCCCGGAATCAGCCGCCGCAACGGGCTGGGACACCTTCATCACGGCCCGCTGGGTGACGGTCAGACTGTTCAACAGGTCCGGCCAAACCTCCTGGAGCTGATTGAGTTTTTCCCGGGTTGCCGCGCCCAAGACCGGATTGATCTTGGCGAGGTTAACCTCCTGGGTCCGCGTCGCGTTCACTCGCGGTTTCACCGCAGGCCGCGCAGCGGGTTTAGCCACCGGAGATTGTTCCAATTGTTGCACGGCGACCTTGAGCTGATCCACCTGATGTTGCAACGCCGTGACCGCATCAGCCGCGGCCGGGGTACTAGGCGTCTCACCGGTTGGGACCGCAGCTGGACTGGCACTTGCGCCCTGCGTCCGCCCAATCTCGGCCAACTTAATGGTCAGAATTTCCAGGTAAACGTCGGGATGCGTGGTAAAGCGCATCTGCTGTTGAATGGCGTTAAGTTCGTTAATCATGGCATACATGGTCGCCGCTGGGGTCTTGGCGGCCAGCGCTTGGAAAGCATCGCTGACACTGCCCATCTCGGCTTCTTCCACCAGCTTGGGGGCTTGTTGATACAGCAACAGGTCCCGCGCATAGCTAATAATGTCTTCGGTGAAGCGTTCGGCGTCCTTACCAGCCTCTAAGACCGATTGGAGTGTCGCCAATGCCGCCTTGGTATCACCGCTTAAAACCTGTTGGACGTAGGTTGCAAGTAACTCGTGGGTGACGCTTCCGGTAACCAAAAGCGCGTTATCCAAGGTAATCTCATTATCCCCGAAGGAGAGCGCCTGGTCTAAGATGCTCAGGGCGTCGCGCATTCCCCCTTCGGCGGCCTTGGCAATCACTTTGATGGCCTGTTCATCGTAAGTCACGTGCTTTTGATCCAGGATATAGGTCATCCGCTGATAGCTATCGCTGGCCGCGATGCGTTTGAAATCGAACCGCTGGACCCGTGAAATAATGGTCGCCGGAATCTTGTGCGGTTCGGTGGTGGCCAGAATAAAGATGACGTTGGCCGGCGGTTCTTCCAGGGTTTTCAATAACGCGTTAAACGCCCCGGTCGAGAGCATATGCACTTCATCGATAATGTAGACCTTGTAATCGGCCACCGTGGGTGCGTACTTGACCTTATCGCGGATGTCGCGAATCTCTTCGACCCCGTTGTTGGACGCCGCGTCGATTTCGATCACGTCGTTTAACGTCCCGGCCGTGATGGCCTTGCAGGTCTCGCACTCGTTGCAGGGCTCACCGTCCTGTTGATGATGACAGTTAATGGCCTTAGCAAAAATCTTTGCGGCCGAAGTCTTCCCGGTTCCCCGCGGACCGGCGAACAGATAGGCGTGACTGATTTGATTGGTGGTAATCGCGTTCTTGAGGGTGCGGGTGATGACTTCCTGACCGATCATATCGTCGAAACGTTGCGGTCGCCAGACCCGATAAAGTGCTTGATACGCCATATCATCTGTTCCTTTCTACCTTTAATTCGTTAAAAATTCGCTGCTCACTATTATAGCCTTTTTCCGGGGGTGCTGTCACGTCTTCGCCCAGCCAATTTAGGGGAACTTAACTCCTAACCCGTCAAGTGACTCCGTCCACAACCGTTCATTATCCCCAGTATAGCAAACATTACGGTTAAAAACGTGGCCCGCTTCCCATTAAGTTAAGCCGCGCAACAAAAAGAATCGGGTCGTTGCTATGGTCGACTGGGGCTAAAATCGACTCCGCTTAATCCTGCTCGCGTTGGCGGCTATCCCCGACTTATCCATTACCGTAGCCGAAACGTGTTCCTGACGGGCAGCCGGTTCCGCTTAAGGCCACTAGGGTGGCAATTAACCTCAGCTTCTCCGCTACCATAGCCAAAACGTGCTTTCCAGGGGCAACGGGTTCCGCTTAACCCCATTTTGGCAATTAGCCAGGCCCGGGCTAATCACCACAATGGCGTTAATGCTCACCCGCTGACCGCCCCTGGACGCACTCTTATAATATAAAAAACGTCCATTCCCTCTCGGAAACGGACGTGCTTAATGGCTCAATAACTTGAAGCACAAAGTGAAACAGACTTAGTGCTGCTTCCTTCCGGACCTGACACGATTCGTGAGCCCACCCTTGCTTCAAGGCCTTAACGGCAAATACTAGTGTATCATGATTCGGAAAGACTGTCTAGCGACTTTTCAGCCGCCGCTTTGCGGGCCTGCTTGGCCGCCTTTTGCCGGCGCCGAGCTTCCTTGAAAAAGGTCACCAGTCGTTCACCGGCCGCCTTCGCCATTAAGCCCTCGTAGACCGTGACCGTGTGGTTCAACCGCGAATCCGTCAGCGTGTTGTACAGACTATCCACCGCCCCCGCCTTGGGGTCACGGGCGCCGTAAAACACCGTGGGAATCCGGGAGTTAATAATCGCCCCACTACACATCAAACACGGCTCGATGGTCACGTAGAGTTGGCAATCTTCCAACCGCCAACTCCCTAAGGTCGCACAGGCCTCTTCGATGGCGCGAATCTCGGCGTGTAAAGTCGCATCGTTGGCGTGTTCACGGAGGTTGTGCCCCCGACCGATGATCCGTCCCTCGTGGACGATCACCGCACCAATTGGCACTTCCCCAATCCAAGCCGCGCGGTCGGCTTCGAATAACGCTTCTTCCATGTAGTGCCGTTGTTCGGCAGAATAAGTTATCTGACGCATTCGTGCCCACCTCCTCGTCCTAGGTTAGTTTTGCGTACTTTCCAAGATGTAATACCCTTTGTCCTTCTTGAGGATCTGACAGTTACCAAACGTTTCGGTCATGTGCTTCTTAGCCGACGGGGCTCCCTGTTTCTTCTGGAGCACCACGGTCAGCGTGCCCCCCGGCAACAGGTGTTGGGCGGCCCCGGTTAACATGCTGGTGACCACTTCCTTCCCCGCTCGCACCGGTGGGTTGGTCAAAATGGCCGCATACTTGGCGGCACCTAAAGCCGCATACCGGTCGGATTCGATGATCCGAGCGTTAGTAATCTGGTTCGCCGTTGCGTTTTGGTGCGCCAACGACAACGCCAGTTCGTTGACGTCGGCCAGTGTCACCTGCCGGTCCGGGTATTTCTTGGCTAGGGCCAGGCCAATCGGACCGTACCCACAGCCCAGATCCAACCAAGCACCGGCCGGGGTCTTGTCGGCGTTAAACGCATCGAGTAAAACTCGTGAGCCGTAATCCACGCGGGATTTTGAGAAGACCCCGTTGTCGGTGGTAAACAACAATTCGTTACCTAATAGGGTGAACGGCCAGTGGCGTTCTTCGTGTACAACATCCGGATTTTGTGTATAATAGTGATTAGTCATTTTCTCGACCACCTTTTAGGTTTATTTTACCGTAGTTTTTGGACTGGTGGGCAATAAAATAAAATTAACGCGCTGAGCACTATATTTAGTAGTTATTGTATCCTTCAACCACTAAATATGGTGCTTTTTTCGATTGAAATTTCGCCAATCTGGTGTACACTAAACACATTAGAAACAAATTTTAGAGGATGTGGCAACCATGAAAGTAACGATTTATTCCAAGAACAACTGTATGCAATGCAAAATGACCAAGCGTTTCCTTACCGAACACAACGTGGCCTTTGAAGAACGTAATATTAACCAAAATCCCGAATATGTCACCTACTTAAAGGCACAGGGATTTCAATCTCTACCGGTCGTGGAAGCACCCGGTCACAAGGCCTTTTTTGGTTTCCGGCCTGACCAACTGCAACAAATTGCGGGTTAATTAACGTTCCGACAACCCCGTCTTGGCGACGTCGTTTCGGCTGACGTCGCTTTTATTTTGACTAAAATTCGGTGTGAGAAAGGAAGAGCGTGCTTATGAGCCTCAAGAACCTCAAAGACGTCACTTATTACGATTTAAATAACGAGATCAACATCCCCGTGGATGGCCAGATTCCGTTGAACAAGGACCAGGAAGCTTTACAGGCCTTCCTCAAAGAAAACGTGGCACCCAACACCAAGACCTTCGCGTCCTTAAAGGACCGGTTCGACTACCTGATCGCCGGGAACTACGTGGAACCGCAAGTCATCAACCAGTACCCGTTGAGCTTCATCGAAGACCTCTACGCCTACCTGAAGGCTCAAAACTTCCACTTCAAGTCCTTTATGGCCGCGTACAAATTCTACGCGCAATACGCCTTAAAGACCGATGACAACGCCTACTACCTGGAAAACTTCATCGACCGCGTGGCGATGAACGCCCTCGACTTTGCCGGTGGCGACCAACAGTTGGCCCACGACTTGGCCGACGAAATTGTTCACCAACGTTACCAACCGGCCACCCCTAGCTTCTTAAACGCTGGCCGGGCCCGGCGTGGGGAACTGGTCTCCTGTTTTCTGATTCAATCCACCGACGACATGAACACCATCGGGCGGACCATCAACTCCGCGCTGCAACTGTCCCGTATCGGTGGTGGGGTCGGCATCAGCCTGTCCAATCTGCGGGGGGCCGGTGACCCGATCAAGCACATCGAAGGGGCCGCTTCCGGGGTCGTGCCCGTCATGAAGCTCCTCGAAGACAGCTTCTCCTACTCTAACCAACTTGGACAACGCCAAGGGGCCGGTGTGGTCTACCTGAGCGTCTTCCATCCCGACATCATCGCCTTTTTGGGCGCTAAGAAAGAAAACGCCGACGAAAAGATCCGGTTGAAGACCTTGTCACTCGGGGTCACGGTCCCCGACAAGTTCTACCAACTCTGTGAACAAGACGCCGACATGTACCTCTTCAGCCCGTACGACGTCGAACGGATCTACGGCAAACCATTCTCCTACGTGGACATCACCGCCGAATACGATAAGATGGTCGCCAACCCGGACATTCGCAAGAAGCGGCTGAAGGCCCGGGAACTGGAAACGGAAATCGGTAAACTGCAGCAAGAATCCGGTTACCCCTACATCGTTAACATCGACACGGCTAACCGCGAAAACCCCATCCAGGGCCGCATCGTGATGAGTAACCTGTGTTCCGAAATTATGCAGGTCCAAACACCAACCACCTACGACAACAAGCAAGAATACGAAAAACTGGGGACGGATATTTCCTGCAACCTGGGGTCGACCAACATCGTTAACCTGATGGCCTCCCCCGACTTCGGGCACTCCGTGGAAACCATGGTCCGGGCACTGACCTTCGTGACCGACCACTCCGACATCGACGTGGTCCCGTCCATCCAACACGGTAACCGGTTAGCCCACACCATTGGCCTGGGTGCTATGGGACTGCACAGTTACTTCGCCAAGAACCACATGATGTATGGTTCCAAGGACAGTATCGACTTTACCAGTGTCTACTTCATGTTACTGAACTACTGGACGTTAAAGGCCTCCAACCAGATTGCCAAGGAACGGCACGAAACCTTCCACAACTTCGAAGCCAGCAAATACGCCGACGGCTCCTACTTCGATCGCTACACGGAACACGATTGGCGACCGGATAACGCCAAGGTGCAAGGCCTCTTTAGTGACGTTTGGTTACCGTCGCCTGAAGACTGGGCTCAACTCAAGGCCGACGTCATGCGTGACGGGTTATACCACCAGAACCGCATGGCCGTCGCTCCCAACGGGTCGATTTCTTACATCAACGACACCACGGCCAGCCTGCACCCGATCATCAACCGGATCGAGGAACGTCAGGAAAAGAAGATTGGGAAGATCTACTACCCGGCACCGTACCTGAGTAACGACACCATGCCGTACTACAAGTCAGCCTACGATACCGACATGCGCCGGGTCATCGACGTCTACGCGGCCGCTCAAAAGCACGTGGACCAAGGGATGAGCCTCACGCTATTTATGCGGTCCACGATTCCCGCCGGCCTGTACGAATGGAAGAACGGCCGGACCGACAAGATGACCACGCGGGACCTCAGTATCCTGCGGAACTACGCTTACCGTAAGGGCATCAAGTCGATCTACTACGTGCGGACGTTTACCGACGACAATAACGAAGTCGGCGCCAACCAATGTGAAAGTTGTGTTATCTAGGACGGTAAAGGAGTGCAAACTATGGCAGCAATGAATCAAGACGGTAACTACGAAGCGATTAACTGGAACGCCGTGTCCGACGAGATCGACAAGGCGACCTGGGAAAAACTAACCGAACAATTCTGGCTCGACACCCGGATCCCCGTGTCCAACGACTTGGACGACTGGCGGACCTTAGACACCGACCATCAATGGGTCGTGGGTCACGTTTTCGGCGGGCTGACCTTACTAGACACCCTGCAGTCCCAAGACGGCATGGCGGCCTTGCGGCGAGACGTACGGACCAAGCACGAAACGGCGGTCCTCAACAACATTCAATTCATGGAATCCGTCCACGCCAAGAGCTACTCGACCATCTTCTCGACGTTGAACACGCCGGACGAGATCGACGAAATCTTCAACTGGAGCGATACCGAAGAATTCTTGCAGAATAAGACCAAGCGGATTTACACGCTCTACCACGACGACGAACATCCCCTGAAGAAAAAAATCTCCAGCGTCTTCCTGGAAACCTTCCTGTTCTACTCCGGCTTCTTCACGCCGCTGTACTACCTGGGGCATAACAAACTCGCCAACGTGGCCGAAATCATCAAGTTGATTTTACGGGACGAATCCGTCCACGGTACCTACATTGGCTACAAGTTCCAGTTAGGCATGAAGGAACTGGGCGACAACGAACAACAGGCCATGAAGGACTGGATGTACGACTTTCTGTACAAGCTCTACGCCAACGAAGAAAAGTACACCCATCTGATGTACGACCAAGTCGGCTGGACCGAAGAAGTCCTGACCTTTATTCGCTACAATGCGAACAAGGCGCTGATGAACCTGGGGCAAGATCCCCTCTTCCCCGACACGGCCGAGGACGTGAACCCCATCGTGATGAATGGGATTTCAACCTCCACGGCCAACCACGACTTCTTCTCGCAAGTCGGTAACGGTTACCTGTTAGGCAACGTGGAAGCCATGAACGACAGTGACTACCAAATTGGTGAACCGGACGACCCGGAAGATCCCCAACAAAAATAATCACACCATGACTAAATGGCCCCGCCTAAGCACAGTTGCTTAAGCGGGGCCATTTTTTAAACGTGAGTGAGTTAATCTGCCACCGGCACCGGGGCAAATAACGACGCCGTGTTGTCGTATATGTGTTGAGCCGTCGCCGCCTGATTCAACGTGTACAGATGAATCCCCGCCACGTCATGGGTGACCAGATCGACAATCTGATCCACCGCGTAGGCCAAGCCGGCTTCTCGTAACGCCACCGGATTATCCCGGTACTTATCCAGAATCGCCCTGAATTTCGGGGGCAGACTAGCCGCACAATTTTGGACCACGTGGAGGGCCTGTTGCCGGTTGGTAATCGGCATGATGCCCGCCAGGATTGGCACGGTGATCCCGGCAATCGCGCAGGCTTCCTGAAACCGATAGAACTGGGCGTTGTCGTAGAAGAGTTGGGTGATCAGCTGGTCACACCCCGCGTCAACTTTGGCCTTCAGGTTGCGAATATCGGCGACCCGGTCCGGGGAATCCGGATGGACCTCGGGGTAGCAGGCCCCCGTCACCCGAAACTGTGGTTTGACCCGTTTGATAAACCGAACCAGGTCGCTGGCGTGGGTGAAGTCCGTTTCCGGCGCCGCCCCGTCCAAGTCCCCACGCAACGCTAACACCTGCTGGATGTGCGCCGCCTCGAGCTGGTCGAGGATCTGCCGCACCTGCGCCTTCGTCACGTAAGCCGCTGGCATGTGGACCATGGTCGCACACCGGAGGTCTCGGTGCACGGCCTGGGCCAACGCAATGGTACTTTGTTCGTAGTTCAATTGATGATTACTACAGGTCACACTGACGAAGCTGGGGGCGATACCCTTCAGTTGGGCCAGCGTCTGCGTGAGTTTCGCCGTTCCCGCCGGTGAACTAGGCGGAAAGACCTCAAACGATAATTCTGGTTTGGCTGGGTCCATCGCTTAGTCCCCCTTTGCCGTTAGTTCGGCCCGAACTGCTTGCGCCGCGGCGGTCAAATGTTCCACACTGGCCTTGGCTTCAGTGATGCCCCGGGTCTTTAGCCCACAGTCGGGATTGATCCAGACCCTTTGTTCGGGGACCTTCGCCAAGATCTGGTGAATCGTGGTCGTGATTTCGGCCACCGAAGGAATCCGGGGCGAGTGGATATCGTAGACGCCCGGCCCCACCTGAAGTTGAAAATGTTCCTTTTGTAACGCGTCGAGAATTTCCAGATTCGACCGCGACGCTTCAAACGAAATCACGTCGGCATCGAGATCCTGAATGGCCGGGATGATGTCGGTGAACTCGGAATAGCACATATGGGTGTGAATCTGGGTTTCTGGCTTAACCTGACTGTGGACCAACCGAAAGGCGGGCACGGCCCAATCCAGATATTCGCTGTACCAGTCGGATTGCCGTAACGGCAACTTTTCCCGTAATGCGGCCTCGTCAATTTGAATGATCTTGATTCCTTTTCGTTCCAAATTGAGAACCTCGTCTTGAATGGCCAGGGCGATCTGAATCGTCGATTCGCGCTGCGAAATATCCTCACGGGGGAATGACCAGTTCAGAATCGTCACTGGCCCGGTCAGCATCCCCTTGACCAACTTACTGGTTTGCCGCCGAGCAAAGGTCGACCACTTGACCGTGATCGGGTGCTTGCGTGCCACGTCCCCCCAGATGATGGGGGGCTTAACTCCGCGGGTCCCGTAGGATTGAACCCACCCGTTTCGACTGAACAGGTAGCCGTCTAAGTGTTGGCCGAAGTACTCGACCATGTCGTTCCGTTCGAATTCGCCGTGAACCAACACGTCCAGGCCGATGTCTTCTTGCCACTTGAGCCACTCTTTGATGTGTTCTCCAATGAAGTGATCGTAGTCGACCTGCGAAATCTCGTGTTTGCGGAACCGCGCCCGGGTCCGTTTGACCTCTCTGGTCTGGGGAAACGAGCCAATCGTGGTGGTCGGTAAGAGTGGCAGGTGAAATTCCACCTGCTGGATTTGCGCGCGCTGGGCTAAGGCCGGGTGCCGGACGAACGAATCGGCGGTTAACTTAGCGATGCGGTCGTGGACCTGGGGATTGGGTTGCACCCGCGGCTGGGCAAATAGTGCTTGGTTGCGCGCCAACGCGGGTGTGGCAGGGTCTGTCAGGCTGGCCTGTAAGTCGGTCAATTCGCCCAACTTTTCCGTGGCAAAGGCAAAATGTTGTTTGACCTGGTCGGGAAAGGCCTCGTTAGCCACCGTAAACGGCACGTGGAGCAGCGAACACGACGTCGAAATCACCAGGTGCTGAACCGGTAACGTCTTCAACAGGGCTAACGTTTGCGCGTAATGGTTACGCCAGATATTCTTACCGTTGACCACCCCCGCGAACAAGGTCTTATCCGCCGGAAACCCAGATTGCACCAGTTGCGCGGTTTGACGTCCCTCGTGAAAGTCTAGTCCCAGGCCTTCGATGGGCAAGTCAACCAGGTCGGTATACACGTCACGTACGTCGCCAAAGTAGGTCTGTACCAGCACCTTCAGACCGGATTTTGCGGTCAATAACTGGTCATAAATCGCGTTAAACAACTCGCGCCGTTGCCCGGTCACGTCCTTGACCAGTTCGGGTTCGTCGAGTTGAATCCACTCGGCGCCCTGCGCAGCCAGCTTGGCGAAGACCGCTTGGTAGGCCGCAACCAGGTCGGTCACAAAGTCTGCCGGTTGGCAATCGTGAAATTCACTCAGGCTCAAAAACGTGAACGGACCCACGATGACCGGGCGCGTCTGAATTCCCGCGTCCTGGGCTTCCTGGTATTCGTCAAAAATCTTGGTTCCCACCAACTTGACCCGCGTCGTCGCCGTAAATTGCGGCACCAGGTAATGGTAGTTGGTGTTGTACCACTTCTTCATGGGTAACGCCTTGAGGTCCCCGTGATCGCCCTGATACCCCCGGGCTAACGCGAAGTAGCGATCTAGCGACGACAGGTCGAGTGTCTTGGCCGCCGCGGGCACCACGTTGAACAACGTGGCAGTGTCTAGCGTCGTGTCAAAAAACGAAAAGTCGTTGCTGGGAATTCCGTCAATCCCCGCTTGCTTGATCAGTTGCCAGTGCTTTAAGCGCAGGTCGTGGGCGGCTTGTTGCAGCTGCTCGGCGGTCAGTTGGTGGCGCCAGTATTTTTCGGTGTTGAATTTGAGTTCGCGGTTCTCCCCAATGCGTGGAAAACCAATGATTGATGTTGTCATTTAAAATCCCCCTCAACGGTTATGGCTTGGTTCTAAACTACCACCAGCACGACGACTTGGCTAACGCTTAAAATTAAGAACCCGTTATAGTTTCTCGCTATAAGAAGATTTATAATAAAGGAAATACCTAGGAGGCCTCCCATGCGCATCCAACAACTTACCTATCTGGAAACCATCGTTAAAACCGGCTCAATCAACGAGGCCGCCAAACGGCTCTACCTGACTCAGCCCAGCCTCTCCAGCGCCATCAAGGACCTGGAGCAAGAAATGGGCATCCAAATCCTGTTACGCAGCAAACTCGGTGTGACCCTGACCAATGACGGCCGAGAATTCATGGTCTACGCCCGCCAAGTCTTAGATCAGGTTCGGCTGTTGGAGGGCCGTTACGCCAAGCAACCCTTGCGCAAGCAGGCCTTTTCCGTGTCGGCCCAACACTACGCCTTCGTGGTTCACGCCTTCGTCGACCTCTTGAAGACGGTGCAGGCCGATGAATACCACTTCACGTTACGGGAAACGGAAACTCGCAACATCCTAAGCGACCTAACCAGCTTCAAAAGCGAGCTTGGTATCTTATACCTCAATTCTTTTAATCGCCAGGTCATGCAAAAATTATTCAGAGAGCAGGACCTGGTTTTCACCCCACTCTTCACCGCTAAACCACACGTTTTCGTGGGACGGCAGAATCCGTTGACCCAAAAGAAAGTGGTCACGTTAGCCGACCTGACCGCCTACCCCTACTTGTCTTACGAACAGGGAGACAACCACTCGTTTTACTTCTCCGAGGAAATTCTCAGCACCCTCGATCGGCAGAAGACCATCCAGGTCAGTGACCGGGCAACCATCTTTAACCTGATGGTCGGCTTGAACGGCTACACCATTAGCTCGGGAATCATCAGTAGCCAACTCAACGACGACAAGATTGTGGCCATCCCGCTGGCCGTCGACGACGCGATGACGCTAGGCTGGCTCAAGCACCGTCAAATCGAGCTAAGTCCGTTGGCCCAGGCCTACCTAACCATGCTCAAGGCCCACATTCGCGGGTACGGCTTTACCATTATTGGCGACGCGCCGTCCCACTAATCGGTACCAGCAACGCCAAGTGAGGTATAATGAGAATATTCTAGTCAAACGGGGGTTCTTCATATGCCAACGATCAAAAACGTCTGCGTCTTTTGCGGGTCCAACCATGGATTAGACCCTGCCTACGAGCAACAAACCCGGGCCCTAGGCCAATACCTAGCCGCTCATCACCACCCGGTGGTCTACGGTGGTGGCAAAGAAGGGCTGATGGGCACCATTGCCGAGTCGACCATGGCGGCCGGTGGCGAGGTCATCGGCATCATCCCAACCTTCCTCAAACAAATGGACCTAGCCGAAACGAACGTCACAAGGCTCATCGAAACCGCCACCATGGACGAACGCAAGGACGAAATGTTGCGTCAAGCCGACGCCTTTATCGTCTTGCCTGGTGGCTTCGGGACTTTCGAAGAATTCACCACCATGCTGTCTTGGAGTCAGCTCAACGTTCACCAAAAGCCCATCGCGCTGTTCAACATCAACCATTATTTCGACAGCCTCGTAGAGATGATGCAGACCTGTTGCGACCAGGGGTTTGCGCCGCAAGCCAACATGGATTTGTTCATCGACGCCGACACCATCGATGACATCTTCGCCCAATTCGATAGTTTCCACCATCAACTGCCTTACAAATATACGAATTAAACGACCACGGCGGGATTAATGACCTGCCACTATGGTCAAAAACCGCGAGACCCGCACTAAGGGTCTCGCGATTTTTAATTAGATCTCAGCTAGCCTAAAGTCAGCCGACTGTCACGTTAACGGATCAATTGAAATGAGCTTAAGTGGCTAGTCGTGATTTTCCCAATCGACCTCATCGACCAACCAATGATCCAACCAACGCGGCAGGAACTTGGCCTTTTCTCCCGTTTCGGGGCGGTTAATCACCTGCATCAGTTGAAGCATGGTAAAGATTAGCGATTCACGCCGGCGGTAAGCCAAATACTTCGGCTGCCAGACCGAGACATACTTTTCCTTATAAGCCCGCAGTCCTTGGAAACTGTAGAAGTTCGACCCATATTCGTAGATCAGGTGGGCCACCCGTTCTTCAATAAAGCTGAATTCGGAGACCCCCACGTTTGCTAGGGGCGCCATGCCTAAATTAAAGCTGGTGTAGCCTTGCTCGCGGCAAGTCAGAAACAAGTATACGAACAACCCGTCCATGATGCCAGACGGCGCGTCATGGCTGCTACGCATCAGGTCGATCGACGTCATTTTTCGGTCGCCGGTCGGCATCAGGTTAGCAAAGGCCACCATCTTGCCTTGCGCGTCGGTCATCACCGCGATGGGGGCTTCGTTGAGGTAGTCACGATTAAAGAAGCCCATCGAGAAGCTCTTTTCGGTCTCGTCTCCCAACCAGGAATCGGAAATGACTTTGAGTTCCTGGTACTGCGCGTCGCTTAATGGCGGTTGAAGCAGCTTAAATTCGTAGCCTTCACGCTTAAATTTATTGACCAGGGCCCGTTCGCCACGGTGCGGTTTCCCGGCCAGGCTGAAGGTCGTCAGGTCGACGTGACCCTCTTCACCAACCTTGATGAAGTCAAACCCCATTTCGTGTAACCGTAGCGTCAGTTCTTCACTGATTTCGTAGAAGACTGGCCGTAAGCCGGCTCGATCGGTGTCCCGCATAAACGTTTGAAGGGCCGGTAACAGGTAGTCCTGATTACCAATCGGTTCGCCCATGACTAACAGCTTATCGGCCTTTTGACGAAACAGGATCATCAGCTGATCTTCGCCATTATCCTGGTAGAAGAACGTTCGCTTATCCTGGAGAAAGGCCAGGTGACTGACCTCATTACCACCGTACTTGATGATCAAGTTACGGACGCGTTGGGCGTCAAATGGCTGTTTGAGCCAGGCCACCTGAGGAGCCGAAAGATAACGGTTAATGGTCAGTAGAATGAGTAACGCAATTAAGAGCCCCCCGAGACCGTTTAACCAAACCTGCGTCGACGGCGGCAGCCAAGCCTGCAAGAACTGCGGCCGGCGATGCGGACTCCGAGCTAGGAATCCCAGAATGGTGTACAACACGAAGGTTACCACGTAGATGCTCCCATCCGTTAGCAGTCCCCCCCACGAATAATGGAAGCTCTGCCGCGACAATTCCGGCTTGGCTAAAATCAGGCAAAGTAATACTAATCCCAGCAGGGCGGCTAACCCACCCGGGAAGTTTTCCCGCCACAACGTGTTGCCAATTGCGAGCAAAAGAACCACCAGGGTTGGCCAAAACGACCGCGCCACCCGGGACCCCACGCCCCGGGCCAAGCCAATCAATAGAAAGGCCATGATCAGGTTGGTGACTTGACTGAGGAAGTAGAACATGAACGGAATCAGCCGCATGTATAACCGGTTCGCCAAGACCACGTCCGGAATCGTGGCGTATAGCAGCATCATGACTCCCGAGAAGTACATGAAGGTCACCACGAAGAGGTGGGCCCCCCGGCGGAGAATCGCCACGGGCAGACCCGCTAAAAATTGATTTAACCGGTGGCCGGCGTCGTGGACGAACAACCCAACCCCCACACAGAACGGCAACAGATAGTAGAACAACCGATAGAGTAGTAGCCAACCCACGGCATCGGCCCGACTAACGCCCAACAGGCCCAACCCGAAAATCATGAAAACGTCAAAGGACCCTAAGCCCCCGGGGATCATCGAGACCACCCCGGCGACGGAAGCTACCACGAACATCGGAAAGACCGCTGCAAAGTCTAATGGCAGGCGTAACGCCCAGCCAATCAACAGGAAGAAGAGCGCACAGCTCCCCCATTCCAGGCTGGACCCGATAATCAAGCGTAATTCGCGCGGCCAGGTCAGGTCCTGAAAGAATTCACCGTCGTTAAACCGCGTGAAAAGAAACAGAACTGGAAAGTACAGGCCCCCACCCAACAGCCAGAACCAATACCCCCGGTATGGCGCACCAATATCGAACCCAAACAACATCACCAACGCTACCCAGCAGGACAGGGATAACCCGGCCAACAAGAACAGCGCAATCTTAGAAATTGCATAGAGTACCTGCTTTTTCGACGCCGACGCCGAATAAAAGTTAGCGCGCAGACTGGCGCCCAACAGTCCCCCCATGCCGGCGAGGTTGGTGAACGTATTGGTCACCCAACCACTACGGATGATATAACCCGTGGAGAAATGACCCGGTAAGAATTCCACAATTGTAAAATCATAGACCAGCATGGGTAACACCGCGATAAACCCCACCACGGCTAACATGATACTGGTACTAAAGTCTAAATTACCCAACGCAGCACGCAGCTGCGCCCCACTAATTTCATGACCGATTCGGCCTAATTCACGAATCACTAACAAGAGAACGGACAGCAGAAAGACGCCCTTAATCAACGTCAGTCGCTTTTGAATCCACGCTTGGAATCGTTGCCACACACTTGCCACCCCCAAAACAATTTCCCCCTTTATTATCTTAACTCCGAGCTTAAAAGCCAACGCTTTTCCCCGTTTATCCCGAAGTTGGTTGTGTCACTTTATGGTGTTAATTGGGTTAAGTATACCAAAAAAACGGCCTATCCTCCGTACAGTCTCCCGGTTTAACGGTTTATTTACCAAGTTACGCCACTTTTAGAATGACTGGCCACAATCCCTTACCATCATGTTTAAGCCCGAGTTTAGACCACAAAAAAACGGCGCTCCCAAAATGGGAACACCGTTATTTATTAACGAGTTGGTTGTAACTACTTAAGAGTTACGACACCACCAACGGCTTCAAGCTTTTCCTTGATGTCGTTAGCTTCGTCTTCGGAAACGCCTTCCTTGATGACGGATGGTACGTTGTCAACAAGACCCTTAGCGTCCTTCAAACCAAGGCCAGTGATTTCACGAACAGCCTTGATAGCCTTAACCTTAGCGTCACCGGATTCAGTCAATTCAACATCGAATGAGTCCTTGGCAGCAGCGTCGCCACCAGCGGCACCGGCTGCAGCAACTGGGGCAGCAGCAGAAACGCCAAATTCGTCTTCGATAGCCTTAACAAGGTCGTTAAGGTCAGTAATGGATGCTTCTTTAAGAGAAGCAATGATAGCATCTTTATCAAAAGCCATGTTATTTTCCTCCAATAATTGGGTTTTATATTTTATGTTACTAGTGATAACGGGAGTCGCTTATGCGGCTTCACCATCATCGCCCTTTTCAGCAACGGCCTTAATTGCGTAAGCCACGTTACGGATAGGAGCTTGAAGTTCGCTAGCCAGCATGGAGAGCAAGTCTTCACGACTAGGCAAGGTAGCGTAAACGTTGATTTCATCAACAGACATGATCTTGTCTTCGATGTAACCACCCTTGATTTCCAAGGCATCAACGCTATCGGAGAACTTCTTCAAAATCTTAGCTGGAGCAATTGGGTCTTCGTTAGAAAACGCAACGGCAGTAGGGCCAGCAAAAACATCGTTTAAGTCGCCGTAACCTGCCTTTTCCGCTGCCCGCGTCAAGATCTTGTTCTTGATGACGTTCATCTGAACGCCTGCATCACGTAATTGCTTCCGTAAGTCAGTGACTTGTTCAACCGTTAACCCACGGTAATCAACAACGATTGCGCTGGTGGCGGCGTTGAACTTTTCAACGACGGCATCAACCTTCTTTGCTTTAACAGCAATAGCTTGTTCACTCAAACTGTTCACCTCCCAGAGTAGTTTGGTGGGATAAAAAAATCCCCATGCCACCCAGACATAGAGAGTTAAAAGTTCAATAATAAACTTCTTCCTCGGCAGGCTAGTTTAAGACGAATCCGTCACCTGAGTCTTAGGTAGATCTATTCACAACTTCAATAGCATACAATAAGTTGACACTGGTGTCAACTATTGATGAGGGATTTTTTTGATTCCAAATGAACTTAGTCTACTAAAGTAGCCAAGTCAATGTTGACACTTGGGCCAAACGTTGACGCGATGGAAACGTGTTGGACGTAAGTCCCCCGAACAGAAGCTGGACGGGCACGAACGATCGTTTCAGCGATGGACTTCAAGTTACCAACTAACTTGTCAGCGTCAAAGGAAACCTTGCCGACAGGAACAGCCACGTTACCATCCCGGTCAGTCCGGTAAGTAACTTGCCCGTTCTTAGCGTCGGAAACGGCCTTGGTGACGTTCATGGTAACCGTACCCGTCTTAGGATTTGGCATTAAGCCCTTAGGACCTAAGACCCGACCTAAACGACCAACTTGGGCCATCATGTCTGGCGTTGCAATGGCAACGTCAAAGTCTAACCAGCCGTCTTGGATACGTTCAACCAAGTCTTGTTCACCGACAACGTCGGCACCGGCAGCTTCTGCGGCCTTAGCTTGGTCACCCTTAGCGAAGACGATCACCGTGGTTTCCTTACCCGTACCGTTAGGCAGGACTAAGGCGCCACGTAATTGTTGGTCGGCTTGCTTAGTGTCCACGTTAAGCTTGAATGCAATTTCAACCGTTGCATCAAACTTAGCGAAATCAATCTTCTTTACTAACTCAACGGCGTCGTTAGCAGCGTAAACCTTACCGGCTTCGACCTGCTTAACAGCGTCTTGATACTTTTTACCTCGTTTGTGAGCCATGTTTGTGTATTCCTCCTTGCAAATGTGGTTGTAACGGATAAACCTCCCACTTGACACATTTCATTTTCGTGAAGTGTCCGACTATCCGAAAACTGAGCTTAACCTTCGACCGTGAAGCCCATGCTCCGGGCAGTACCTTCAATCATGCGCATAGCTGCTTCAACGTCAGCTGCGTTTAGATCTTGCATTTTAGTTTCAGCGATTTGCTTAACTTGATCCTTGGTTACCTTAGCAACCTTGTTCGTGTTAGGTTCGCCAGAACCATGTTCAACACCAGCGGCCTTCTTCAACAGCGTTGCTGCTGGGGGAGTCTTGGTGATGAAATCAAAGGAACGATCTTCATAGACGCTGATCACAACAGGAATGATCATACCAGCTTGGTCAGCGGTACGAGCGTTGAATTCCTTAGTGAAGCCCATGATGTTGATCCCTGCTTGACCCAGTGCTGGTCCAACTGGGGGAGCTGGGGTTGCTTTGCCTGCAGGAATCTGCAATTTAACTACGTTAGCTACTTTTTTAGCCACGAGACAATACCTCCTTAAGTCCGTGTGTGGTAACTGGAACCGGTCAATTTAGGTTCCTCCCACGTTTAACACATGCGTAACCAGTACGCATACTTGAAGAGTTTACCACACATTATCTACCGTCACAAGTGCTTTTTCAGTTTTACCAGTTGGTATCCCGTGCCTTACCGGGTAACCCTAAAAAGGTTAGGCCACGATCGGGTCGACTTGGTCGAAGTTCAATTCGGTACTGGTTTCCCGCCCGAACATGTCGATGTTGACCTTGAGCTTCATCTTTTCGTTATCGACTTCGGTAATCTTACCGACCAAGCCGCTGAAGGCACCGTCCACAATCGTAACCGAATCGCCAACCTCAACGTCCAGGTTAGCATGCCGCGCCGAGATCCCAATCGTTCGCATGATGCGTTCCACTTCGTCTGGCAACAATGGCGTGGGCTTACTTCCTTGCCCGTGAGAGCCCAAGAACCCGGTAACGCCCGGCGTATTCCGCACGATGTACCAAGCTTGGTCACTCATGACCATTTCGATGAGCACGTAGCCCGGGAAGGTCTTTTCCATGGTCACCTTGTCCTTACCGTTCTTCACTTCGTGTTCCTCTTCTTCCGGCACAACCACGCGGAAGATGTTATCTTGCATCCCCATGGATTCCGACCGGGATTCCAGGTTTGCCTTCACTTTGTTTTCGTAACCGGCGTAGGTATGCAGCACGTACCATTGTTTTTCTTCTGATTCGACCATTTTGTTGGCGCACTCCTTTTTTTAGACAAAATAAAAAAACTCCGCACTACACGAAGTTCCCGTTAGATTCAATATAGCATATTTTTCAGTATTTGGCCACTCGAACCTTCCCCTTAGGAAATGAACTTCAAACCAAATTGGACAATCCAGTCCACGATCGCAAAGAAGACTGCGAACAGCACTGAAATGCCGACAACCGTTCCCGTGTCGTGCCGGGTTTGCTTAACGCCGGGCCAGGAAACCTGTTTCATTTCTTGACCGACCGCCTTAAAGAATCGGAATAACCGCATGGTGTTGCCTCCCTAAACAATGTGTGTGGGGTTACCGCGTTTCGCGATGCAACGTGTACTTCCCACAATGCTTACAAAATTTCTTAACTTCTAACCGTTGGGTACGGGTCGCGCTTGCTGCGATGGTGTAGTTCCGGGACCCGCAAACTGAACAGACCAAAGCGATCTTGCGTTGAGCCATCCTGCCACCACCTTCATCTTACTAGTATAACGAATACTGCAATAGCTTACCATCGTTTTTTCCTAGCGTCAATCATTCCGCGAGCAATTGCCGGAGCTTTTGCCGACAACGATGCAGTGCGGCCACCACCCGTTGGGCCGGCCACCCAAACTTTCGGCTGATTTCTTCCGGAGTAGCGTTCCCTAATAACTCGACAAATACCGCCCGTTCTACCGCCGATAGCCGGGGGAGCACCTGCTGAAGGGCTTCCTGGCACTCTAAACCGGCACGAACTTGGGCGCGCGTATCCACCAGTGTGTCCGCAAAATACGTCTGCTGCGCGTCAAACGACACCAACTGGGCGTGCCGCTTTTGCGCTTGGCTCTGGCGAATCAGATCGTAAACGCGGTGCGTCAGATTGAGCTTATAAAAGGCCCCAAAACTAGGGGAACGCTCTGCTCGAAACTGACGAACCACCGTACACAGAACCAGCCGCGCTTCTTGTTCCCAATCATCTAGCTCGTGCCCCGGTAGATAATAGCGTTGTCGCAAGCGTAGCATCACTGGACGATACCGACCGAAAAGTTCCTGAATGGCCAACGAATCGCCCTGGGTCCGAATCAAGTCAATTAATTGCAGGTCATCTAACTGTTCCATCTGAAAAGCCCTCCCCTAGTAAACTAGTTTTAGTCTACCGGGTGGGCTTGATGGTGCTAAGCGAACGGATGTTTATTTCTTCCGTTTACGTTTTAATTTTTGGCGTGTCGGTGCCTGGGGACCCATCAATTGGTCACGTAACTTCTCTAACTTGTATAGTTGTTGATCGTTCCAAGGAGATTTGCGCACCAGTCCCTTATCGGCGAACTCCCGGGCGGTCTGCTTGACTTCGTTTTGCGCCCGTTCAATGTCGCGTAAGAGTTCGCCCGCCGGAATCCGCAGCGTTCCCTCCGAGAAGATGGTCCATTGTTCGGCCTGGTCGCTGGTAGCCACGGTCACCTGGGTGAACCGGGTTTGGAGCTTCTTGGCCAATTTCTCGATGTAACTATCCGCCGTCTCGTCCCGGTTGGTCCAGGTAATGTGCAGGTCGTATTGCTGATAACTCTTCGAGATGCCCGGCACATACATCGCGTCGAACACCACGTAAATGATGGACTCCCGTAACTTATGGTAGTTAGCCAACATGTTTAACAGTTGGTCACGGGCTTCCGGTAACCGTTCTTGCTGCTTTAGCCGGCCGAGTTCGGGCCAGTTGCCGATCATGTTGTAGGCATCGACAATTAAAATATCCTGTTTGATGGCCCGTCCCCTCCTTTCGCTAACTTAGTGTTGAACCGGATGCCGTGAGTTGAAGCCTTGGTACATCAATAAGCCCGCCGCCACACTGGCGTTGAGACTTTGAACCGTGCCAACCATCGGAATGGTCAGCGTCTGGTCCACGGTTTCCTTCAGCAGGCGCGAAATGCCCTTGCCTTCGTTCCCGATAATCAGCCCAACGGCGCCCTTAGCGTTCCAATCGCGGTAGTCGGTGCCGGCCATGTCGGTCCCAAAGATCCACATCCCGCGTTGCTTCAGCTCATTGACCGTGTTGACCAGGTTAGTCACCCGGGCCACGGGAACCGTTTCGATGGCCCCCGTCGAGGTCTTCGCCACCGTGGAGGTTAAGCCCACGGCCCGACGTTTGGGAATGATCACCCCGTGAACCCCACTGGCATCGGCGGTCCGTAAGATGGACCCCAGGTTATGCGGGTCTTCGATGTTATCGAGAATTAAGAAGAACGGTTCCTCCCCCTTCTTCTCGGCGTTGGCGTAAAGGTCGTCGATGCTGGCGTACTCAAACGCCGCGACGCCTAACGCCACTCCCTGGTGGTTCTGGTGGTCCGTCAGTTGGTCTAACTTCTGCTTGGGCACTTCGGAGATCACCAGGTGGCGGCGTTGGGCCAGTTGACGAATCTCATCAATGGCCTCGGACTTCAGCCCACTCTGTAAGAAAACCTTGTTGATGGCTTGTTGGCTGCGCAAGGCGGCCACGGCCGGGTGCCGACCAATCACGAAATCAGTTTGTTCTTCTGCCATTATTCTGTCCGCCCCGCTTCTACTTGTTGGATGCACCATTGACTTAATTCGTCGACTCGGTCCTGCTGGTCACTCAAGGCCAGATACCCCATTAGGGCTTCGAAGCCCGTGGAAATTCGGTAGGTCACCACGTCGGTGTTCTTGGCGTGGGTGTAACTCTTGGCGTTACGGCCGCGCTTGAAGACGGCCCATTCGTCGTCGCTCAAAAGCTTGTCCTGCTCCATCAACGCAATCAACGCTGCCTGGGCCTTAGCCGACACGTAGTGGGTGGCCGTGCGTTGTAAATGGTTCGGCTTAGCCAAGCCCTCTTCGATCAGGTGCCGGCGAATGATGACTTCGTAAGCGGCATCGCCCATGTAGGCTAAGGCCACCCCGTTTAACTGTTGGTAAGCTGTGTTTGTCATGAATTTCCTTTCTTCCACCGGGTGCCTTGCGGGGTATCCTCAAGGATGATCCCCTGGGCCTTCAACTGCTCACGAATTTCATCGCTCCGTTGAAAATCCCGGTTCTTGCGTGCTGCCACGCGTTCGTTGATTAATGCTTCAATCCGGTCGTCGTCGAGTCCGGCGGCTTCCGTCAAGTTAACGCCAAAGACGCTTAAAAGTTCGCCTAACGTCCGGCGCATGAATTCCAGTGTGTCCTTAAAGACCACCGGCCGTTCGGCGTAGACGTTCCCCAACCGGGCCAGTTCGTGGACCTCAGCGACCCCGTTTTGCACGTTAAAGTCGTCGTCCATGGCGTCGGTGTAGTCGGCCGTGATCTGACGGACCTCCTGTTCCACCTTGGGGTCGTTACCGGCCTCGGCGTCCTGCAAACGGTAACCCATGTTGTCGTAGGCCGTTTGCAGACGCTCGAGGTTGCGCGTGGCGGTCTCTAAGTTTTGCTGGGTGTACTGAATCGGCCGCCGGTACTGGGTGGTGGCCATGAAGAAGCGTAGGGCCCGCGGGTCGACGGTCTGCAGCAAATCGTGGACCGTCACGAAGTTCCCTAGCGACTTACTCATCTTCTGGTTCTCATCCCCGACCGTCACAAAGCCGTTGTGTAACCAATAGTGCACGAAGGGTTTACCGGTTTCGGCTTCACTCTGCGCAATTTCGTTTTGGTGGTGCGGGAAAATCAGGTCTTCGCCCCCACCGTGGATGTCAAAGGTGTCCCCCAGTAGGTGCGTCGACATCACGGAGCACTCGATGTGCCACCCGGGACGACCGGCCCCCCACGGTGACGGCCAGGAGATTTCGCCCGGCTTGGCGCCCTTCCACAGGGCAAAATCGACGGGGTCTTCTTTGCGAGCGGTCTCTTCGTCGTTGGTGTGTTGCGAAGCGCCCTCCTCCAACTCGTCGATGTTTTGGTGGGCCAGCTGACCGTAGTCGCTAAACTTCCGGGCCCGGTAGTAAACGTCGCCGGCGGCCGGGTACGCGTAGCCCTTATCAATTAATTTTTGGACAAATTCAATAATCTCTTGGATGTAGTCGGTGGCCCGGGGATTGGCCGTGGCCGGTTCAATGTTCAAGGCCGCGGTATCTTCCTTAAAGGCCTGAATGAACTTATCCCCCAATTCCGGCACCGTAATGCCTTCCTTGTGGGCTTCGTTGATCATCTTATCGTCAACGTCGGTAAAGTTGGACACGTACTTCACCTGATAACCGCGGTATTCGAAGTACCGGCGGATTGTATCAAAGGCAATCACACTCCGGGCATTGCCAATATGAATGTAGTTATAAACGGTCGTCCCGCAGACGTACATGTTGACCACGCCCGGTGTGATCGGCTCGAACGTTTCTTTTTGTCGCGTCATGGTGTTAAAAACTTTGAGCATTCCCGAGGCTCCCTTCACGTCACTAAACAATAGTTAGGTCCATTGTAGCATATTCCCCCCAGAACTAAGAAGCCGAAACCGCGGCCAAGCGCCCCAGTTAGCGGCTTCTTTACAAAATCGTTAATTCCAGGAGACTAGCCCCCATCTTCGGTGACTAATTTAGGCCTCCCAGTGTTCCCAGACCACTTTCTGTCGTGAGCAAAGCCCACCGTCAATCTGGACAATAAAAAAGCCTGAAACCGTAATTTCAGACTTTTCCACCATACTAAATTTAGGCACCTAATTGGTCCAACGTTTGTTGGATGTGCTTCAAGGCCGTTTCGCGACCGACCAATTCGATGGATTCTGGTAATTCTGGCCCGTGCATTTCGTGGGTCACAGCAATCCGGATTGGCATCCAGAGTTGCCGGCCCTTGATGCCGGTTTGGGCTTGGACCCGCTTGATCACGTGGAAGATTTCCACGGAATCGAACAAGTCGAGCTTCTTGATTTCAGCGGCGAAGGCCTTCAAGACAACCGGTGCCGTCTCGTTGTTGATTTCGTCCCAAGCATCCCCTTCAACCTTTTCGGGTTCTTCGAAGAAGACGGACGCCATGTCGTTGATTTGCGCCATGTAGCTCATTTGGCATTTGTACAAGTTAATCAATTGCCGAGACCACTCAATCGTGGCCGTGTCCGGGTTAGCCGGGATGTTGCCGGCCTTGATTAATTGCTTCATGGCCAAGTCAGCTACGGTGCTTTCGTCGGCGTCCTTGACGTAACGGTTATTCAACCATTCCAACTTGTCCATGTCAAACGTTGCGGGCGACTTGCTCAACCGCGTTTCGTCGTACATCTTGATGAATTGCTTACGGGTGAAGATTTCGTCTTCGCCGACCGGTGACCAGCCCAACAACAGAATAAAGTTGAACATGGCTTCTGGTAAGTAACCCAAATCACGATATTGTTCGATGAATTGTAAGACGGATTCGTCCCGCTTGGATAACTTCTTCCCGGTGTCCTTGCTGATGATTAGGCTCATGTGACCGAACTTTGGGGCGTCCCAGTCAAAGGCCTTGTAAATCATCAATTGCTTAGGCGTGTTGGCCACGTGGTCGTCACCCCGGAAGACGTGACTGATGGCCATCTTGTGGTCGTCAACCACAACGGCAAAGTTGTAGGTTGGCATGCCGTCGCGCTTAGCGATAACGAAGTCGCCCCCGATGGTATCGGAGTTGAAGGACACGTGGCCCTTGACCATGTCGTCCCATTCGAAGACTTCATCCTTGGGTACGCGGAAGCGGATGACCGGCTTTAAGCCCTTAGCCTTCGCGGCGTCGATGGCGGCCTGCTTTTCTTCTTCGGTCATGCCAGCGTATTCGTATTCGTAGTGGGGCATTTCGCTACGGGCCTTTTGGGCTTCCCGGTCGGCTTGGAGTTCTTCTTCCGTCCGGTAAGATTCGTAAGCCTTACCTTCATCCATCAATTGTTGAATGAGAGGCGTGTAAATGTCGCGACGTTCGGATTGCCGGTACGGACCGTAGTCCCCACCAACGTCAGGACCTTCATCCCAGTCCAAACCGAGCCACTTTAAGTTTTCCAACTGGCTCCGTTCACCGTCCGCGATGTTACGCTTAGTATCCGTGTCTTCGATCCGAATAATAAACTTACCTTTGTTGTGGCGGGCAAACAGATAATTAAAGATCGCCGTCCGCGCGTTACCGATGTGCAGATGTCCAGTGGGGCTCGGAGCATAACGAACCCGAATTGCATTTTTAGCCAAATTGGTTGCGCCTCTTTCTCGTTTTTTTAGTTGGCACCGAGTGACCCCGATGCGTCCACAGTGCTTTAAGTGTACAATGACCACCACCAAAAATAAAGGGGTAGCCCCGTTTTGTTCCCATAATGACACCAAAAACCGGTCCACTGTGCGTGTTCCGGCTTTTGAACTCATCATCTTGCAGAGTCACTACGGTCGTCATGGCCGTTCACTCATGGTTAATGGCTTCCTTGAAAGTCATCGGCCCTGCCAGGGTGTGCCGAAGAACCGGCTATTAGGTCACTAGCCCTAGCTATTCTTCCCGCCATTACGCCGTTTACCTTGGGTCTTATGATCTTCGATTCCCCGGTCGGAATGTACCGGCTTGGCGAAAATCATCCGCCCCGCATCCGTCTGAATGGCGCTGGTGACCACGACATCTAATTGCTTATTGATGAAGTATTTCCCATCTTCAACCACAACCATGGTGCCGTCGTCGAGGTAGGCCACCCCTTGCTGACGCTCGGTCCCGTTTTTGACCACCATCACGTGCAGGTTTTCACCCGGAATGACCCGTGGTTTCAACGCGTTAGCTAACGAATTAATGTTCAAGACCTGTACGTTTTGGAACTGGATCACCTTGTTTAAGTTGTAATCGTTGGTCACAATCACTCCACCGTTTTTCTTAGCCAGAGCGATTAACTTACTGTCCACCTCCGGAATGTCTTCGAAGTCGCCTTCGTACATCTCGATGGGCATAATTTGTTCGTTTTGCAACTTATTTAAGATATCCAGCCCCCGCCGGCCCCGAACCCGCTTGACCGAGTCACTGGAATCAGCAATATATTGGAGTTCGTATAACACGAAATTGGGTACCAATAATGTTCCTTCCAGGAACCCCGTCTTCGCCAGATCGTAGATCCGCCCATCGATTAAGATGTTGGTATCCAAAATCTTGTAGTGGTGAAAGTTAGGTTCCGCCTGCTTATCCAGGACCTTTTCGCTCGCTTCATCGTTGGCCTTCTTGGTCCGCGACTGGAACAACTTACGCCATTCCTCGCCCCGGATCTTACTCAGCCGCGTTCCCAGCCGAAAGCCCAGATACCCCAATAACAGCATCAAGAGCCAGGGAATCACCGTACTGATAAAGAACGAGGGTACCCGAAACAGAAATTGTGAGATCAATAACGCCAGCGCTAAACCGACGATCGTTAATAAACTTCCAAAAATTAAGGTCATGGGGTTCTGCCGGTTTAAATAGGCCTCCAGGCGATTCACCACCCGGATCAAACTGCTGGCAAAGAACACTCCCAGAATAAGGAAAATAATAGCACCAAGCAAAATATTGACCAGAATATTATCAACGAACGGACTCGTTATCCCTAAAAGTTGCCAGGTGCGGGGTAAGTAAGCCGCTCCCAGCACCCCACCAATGATGATGAATAGGGCTAAAATAACTGTTCGTTTCCGATTTTTCATAAAAATTCACCTCCCTTCAGGGCCTTAGGCGTTAAACGCCCAAAGCCAGTTTCAGCGCCTGCCGCAACGTCGACACCCCAATCACGTCGATTCCGGCTGGCGGTGTCCAGCCCTGCAGGTTGTTCTTCGGGACAAAAATGCGTTGAAAACCGAGTTTCTTGGCTTCGGCCACCCGTTGTTCGATGCGACTGACCCGCCGAACCTCGCCGGTCAATCCAACTTCCCCCACGAAACAATCCGTGGGGGCCGTCGCCGTATCCTTGTAACTCGAAGCAATGCTTAACGCAATCGCCAAGTCGATGGCTGGCTCGTCTAGCTTCACGCCCCCGGCAGCCTTCAGGAAGGCGTCCTGGTTCTGCAACATCAAGTTGGCCCGTTTTTCTAGGACCGCCATCAGCAATGAAACTCGGTTACGGTCCAAGCCACTGGCTGTCCGTTGGGCGTTACCGAAAACCGATGGTGTAATTAACGCCTGAACTTCGACCAGAATTGGTCGGGTCCCTTCCATCGACACCACGATGGCCGAACCGGTGGCATCCTTCAGACGTTCTTCCAAGAAGATCTCCGACGGGTTAGCCACCTCGTACAGACCGCCTTCCTTCATTTCGAAGATTCCTAGTTCGTTAGTCGATCCGAACCGGTTCTTAACCGCCCGCAAAATCCGGTAAGTGTGGTGTAGGTCGCCTTCAAAATACAGAACCGTATCCACCATGTGCTCCAAAATCTTGGGGCCGGCGATGGCTCCGCCCTTGGTGACGTGGCCCACCACAAAAATGGTGATGCCGTTGGTCTTAGCGATTTGCATGAGTTCGCCGGTAACCGCTCGAATCTGGGAAACCGACCCAATCGCCGATTCAATTCCGGGCGCCTGCATGGTCTGTACGGAATCGATAATTACGTAATCCGGATGCATCTCTTCAATGTTGGCCCGAATGCTGACCATATCGGTCTCCGGGTATAGGTAAAGGTGCTCTGCGTTGACCACTAACCGGTCTGCTCGCATCTTAATCTGACTGGCACTTTCTTCACCGGACACGTACAAGACCTTGCCCCCGGTCGCGCTCAGTTGGCCCGAGACCTGTAATAGCAGGGTTGATTTACCGATACCGGGATCCCCCCCGATAAGAATCAGGGAACCGGGCACAATGCCGCCCCCCAACACTCGGTTTAACTCTTCCATCTGCGTCTTAACGCGGGTTTCAGTGGTATGTTTAATCTCGTTCATTAATTGTGGTCGGGTATGTTCACCGGCTGGCGTCACCCGCGTCGATTGGGGCTTAACTTCCGGCGTAATGGTCTCCTCGACCATGGTGTTCCATTCCCCACAGTTTGGGCAGCGTCCCAGATACCGGGGGGAACTGTAATCACAATTTTGACACACAAATTTCGTTTTAACCTTGGCCACGTGGATCCCCCTATTCGTTCTTAACGATTAAGTTTATTCTAGCATATCTCGGGGGCCAGCCCCCACTAGTCTGTTAGGCAAATTTTAGCGATGATCGGATGAGCCAAACCCACCGGTTCGTTGTTGCTGCGGTGCCTGTTCCCCGTCCGCCAACCGAAACGGCATGAAAATCCCCTGGGCAATCCGCTGCCCCTTCGGAATGGTCACGTCGTGCAGGCTCACGTTCACGAGTTGCACGAAGATCTCGCCCTCATTCTTTTCATTATTATAATAGTCCGCATCAATCACGCCGACCCCGTTAGGTAAGATCAACCCGTGCTTGAGCGGATTACTCGACCGGTTCGCCAACAGCAGCACCTCGTCGGGTTGCATGTAGGCCTTAATCCCCGTCGGCACCAAAAATGGTCGGAGGTCATGGTTACCAGCTACCAGCTCTTCGGTGGTCAATGGCTCACGATGACGTAGCCGCTTGAAGGCGTGTAAGACATCGTGACGCCAAATTGACGGTAACACAAAATCCTCGGCGCACTCAAAATCGTACCCGGCAGACTGCTGGGTGGTCCGGTAGGGGACCTTCAACCCTTGATTAGCGTAGCGACTAACAATTTCAAATCCTCTTAGCATAAGCGACTCCCTTGTCTTTTTTATGGTAGCTGTTGGTCACGAGACTCGACGGCTCTGTCACGTTGTAGCTTCTGTTACTAGGATAAGCAACTCGCTCCCAGATTACCAGTTAAAAAGCTCCGCTAAAAAATGGGAGTTGACAAGCTACGCTGGATAGACCAAAATCATAGGTAGAAATTGGTCATGAAGGGAGTAACGCCATGACAATCCGTGAAGCACCCGGCACCTTAACGATCCTGGACCATGATCAGCTTAAGGCTAGCTTACATTACCTGGTTTTAAGCCCGGATCAATGGGTCTTGGAACAACTCTTTGTTCGACCCGAACAGCCGCTCAGCCTGGCCGTCGACTTGCTTAAACGTTTTACTAGCCGTGCCCAGGCCGCGCAAGTGACCGTTAAAGTGCTGGATCCGTACGCCAAGCGTTACTTTACCCAACATCCGGTCCCGAACCTGTTGGCAGCCCACCAGCTGCCCGTCAGTGGTCCGCAGGCCGTTCAGCCAGTTGATTTAAACCACCACACAGAAGAGGAGTAATTCTACCATGGATCAAAACGCATTAAAGGCCCTCGTAGGCCAAGAAGCCGTCAAGTACGTGGAAGATGGCATGATTTTAGGAATTGGGACCGGTTCGACCGTCAAGTATATGATTGACGCTTTGGGCGAACGGGTTGCCAAGGAAGGGTTACACATTATTGGCGTGGCCACTTCCGACCGTTCCGCTAAGCAAGCCGAATCCCTGGGCATCACCATCAAGCAATTAGATGAGGTGGATCACCTGGACTTGACCATCGACGGTGCCGACGAAATTGACGACAATTTCCAAGGCATCAAGGGTGGCGGCGCTGCTCACTTATGGGAAAAGATTGTGGCGATTAACTCCCGGAAGAACATGTGGATTGTGGACGAAAGCAAGTTAGTCCACCACTTGGGTAAGTTCCCGTTACCCCTAGAAGTCATTCCTTTCGGCTCTACGCACGTTTTGGAAAAGCTAGACAAGATGGGCTTGCACCCCACTTTCCGGATGCAAGACAATGGTCAACACGTCCTCACCGACTCCAAGAACTACATCATCGACCTGCACTTGGGGCGCATTGATCACCCCCACGAACTGGCCAACACCTTAAATGGCATCGTCGGGGTCGTGGAACACGGGTTGTTCTTAGACACGGTCAACACGGTCATCGTGGGTCGTCAAGACGGACCGGAAGTCTTAAACGCGCGCGATTAATATCGTTAAATTTATCAATTTTTCACCATGGTGCCGTAACGGGTACCCCACAGCGGTTAGTTCCACTTAACCTCAAAACGACCATTATTCCAAATTCAGGAATAATGGTCGTTTTGCCGACTAATCGTTTTCCATCACCGTGACCGGTTGACGTTTTAAGATCACGACCGCTCCCAGGAAAAATCCCGCTGCCAATACCGCCGTTACGGGCAGCATGCGGAACATGTTTGCGGGTAATACCAGGGCTAACAACGGAAAGGCGTACGCGGCGGGAAGCTTTAAGCGCAATCCCGCCAATAGCCCGTAGACCAGGGGCAACGCGATGACCGTACTCAGTAGCCATGACGCGATGACCAGGTGAATCCCCACCCCCAGGCTGGCCGCCCCGACTAACGCGAGCCAGTGACGCATTGCCAGGGCCCCCGGGTACGTGGGCCGTTGCAGCACTTCGAAGAACACGACCAGTACCGGCGGGACCGCCGCCATTTGCGGCAACCCCACCAACGCTACGGTGCCGATCCACACCGTCACCAAGCCCGCAAACCAGCTCATCTGGGTGACCGTAGTGGGTCGGGGCGCCAGGGCCTTGGGGTATTGTCGTTGACAATAGGTGCCCAGCATCAAGCACCCCGTCAGGACACAAATCGCCAGCATGAACGACCAGTGGGTGGCGTTCACAATGAGTGGTAACAGTCCCGTCGCAAATGATGGGGCTAGGGTTGAATGAACCACCCGTAACCATCCCAGCATCACTAATAAGCCGACCAGCACTTTAGCGGCGTAGGGCCAGGCCAACTGGTTGGCTAAAAAACCAATCAAAGCGGTCCCAGAAGGCGCGAGAAAAATTTTAAACGGTTGGTGAATCCATCCCGGGTTTTGGTAAATCCAGGTTCCCGCAGTCAGGGCCCCCACCTCGGGTAAGATAATTTCGCTGTCGTGGAGCCAGGTGGCACTGGCGACCATGATCAGAACCAGCGCAAATCCGCCGAGATAATGAGAAACTGTGCGTTGAGTCAGGTGCATCCGGATCGACTTCCCTTCAGTATTTTAGACAAACTGCGAGCTATTGTAGCATAGGTTGCCCCCTAATCAGGCGATTAATGGGCCAATCGCCTTCAAGAAAACGTTTTCTTCTATTATTTAGTGAATTTTTTTGTTCGTCACGAGGAACCCCCACCTTTCCATTCAAAAAATGAGAAAATTGGCGTACAATGAGAGAATAGTTAGGAGAGTGACGAATTTGAGTAAAGCAATTACGGCGGCGCAAACCGCCAGTTACCAAAAAGCACTAACGGACGATCCAACCGCCAAGGTTCTTGAACGGGCCGTTAGCCATCAAGGGATTTTAGCCACCGCGGCCGATTACGCTTCCGCCGCTGACATGAGCCCCGTATTCTCCATTGATTTGGACACGGGTAAGGTCGCTAATCAAAAGCAAAGTGGTCGTTGCTGGATGTTTGCCGCACTGAACACGATGCGGCACCACTTAGCCGACCTCTTTAAGTTGAGCGATTTTGAACTTTCCCAAAACTACACGTACTTCTGGGACAAGTTCGAGAAGGCCAACTACTTCTACGAAAACGTCTTAGCTACGGCGGACCAACCAACGTCCAGCCGGAAGGTCGCCTTTCTGATGACCACGCCCCAACAAGACGGTGGCCAGTGGGATATGCTGTGTGCCATCATCGAAAAGTACGGCATCGTCCCGAAGTCGGTCATGCCTGAAACCTACAACAGTTCCAAGTCCAGCGAACTGAACAGTACGTTGAACTTGAAACTCCGTAAGGACGCCGTCGTGCTCCGTAAGCTCGTGGCCGACAACGCCAGTGCCGACGACATCGCGGCCGCTAAGGACAAGATGTTAAAGGAAGACTACCGGTTATTGGCCTACACGTTAGGCGAACCCGTTTCCGAATTCGACTTCGAATACCGCGACGACGACAAGAACTACCACATCGACAAGGGCTTGACCCCGAAGACGTTCTTCGACAAGTATGTCGGTTGGGACTTATCCGACTACGTCTCCATCATCAACGCCCCAACTGCTGACAAGCCTTACAACCACACCTACACCATCGAAATGCTGGGTAACGTGGTGGGCGGTCGAGCCGTCAAGCACTTAAACGTTTCCATGGACGACTTCAAGTCCTTAGCCATCAAGCAGTTGAAGGCCGGTCAATCCGTCTGGTTTGGCTGTGATGTTGGTCAATCTTCCGAACGCCAAAAGGGCATCATGGATACCAACTACTACCACAAGGACGAACTTTTCAACATCGACTTCGACATGTCCAAGGCCGAAAAGTTGGACTACGGTGAGAGCCTGATGACCCACGCCATGGTTCTGACCGGCGTAGACTTGGTCGATGGCAAGCCAACCAAGTGGAAGGTTGAAAACTCCTGGGGTGAAAAAGTCGGCACCAAGGGTTACTTCGTGATGAGCGACGCCTGGATGGATAAGTACTGCTACCAGGTCGTGGTGAACAAGGAATTCTTGCCAGCCGACCTGCGTCAGATCCAAGAAACCGAAGAACCCACGGTCTTAGCACCCTGGGATCCAATGGGCGCCTTAGCTTAATTCACAGCTCACTGCCCGTGGTCCCACCGTTAAGTTAACCACGAAAAAGCTCACGACAATTACGGTTGTCGTGAGCTTTTTGATATTTGGTAAATTTAGGCTAACTTCTTAGTGGTATTCACTTCTTGGAACAGGTCCATCGCCAATTGTTCCGTCGACCATTTCGGGAACATGGTCTTCTTTTCGAAACTGTTCGAGAGAAAAATCACCCCGGTACGCCCGTTCTTGCTCATCACAAACGTACTTTCGTAATAGTCCCCCATGCCATGCCCGTAGTAGCCAGTCTGGTCATAATGGTACATCCCCCCGGTATAGTGGAGGTTGGTCGTGGCTTGGTGCAGGACCTGCGCCCCCGCCGGCGTGGTTAACAGTTGACCTTGAATAACCGCCCGTTCAGCCCGAAAGAGGTCGCCGGCACTCATGGTCGCATTCCCAGTCGCCAGCTGGGCGGCCATGTCATTTGCGGCTGGTGTGTGCGCGGTCTGGTATTGCCCCGGCCGAGCGCCACCATAACTGACGGTCCGCTTAGCAGAAGTACGCCAAAGCTGGGCGAAGCTGGTATGGTTCAGGTCCAGTGGCGTCACCAGTTGCTGATAGAACAACTTGTAATACGACTCGTGCGTCACCTGGTTCAAAATTCCGGCCAACAACACATAACTGATCGGTTGGTAGTCAAATCGATTAATCTTTTTAGGATTAATTTGTGCGTTCTGTTGGGCATATTGGTAGACTTGTTTTTCGGTTAACGTGGTCGCCGGCGCCATATCACCGGTGACCCCACCCATCATATCCAACATCTGGCGAATCGTAATCTTATTACTATTTTTAATCTGAGGATAATACTGACTCAACCGATCGGTCAGCTGCAACTGCCCAGATTGGGCCGCACGCATGACTAATTGACCGGTCAATGACTTTTGAATCGAGTTAATCAAATACTGCGTGGTGACCTTATTCTTCCGGTGCTTGGCCGCGTTAGCATAGCCAAACGCCTTTTGGTAAACCACCCGATCGTTCTTAACCACCAAGGCCGTCCCGACAAACCGACGGGCCTTTAGATCCCGGTTCACCTTAGCCGTAAAAATGGGCGTTCGGCTCCCCGAATTCTTCTTATCAAACGTGGTGACCTTGCCCGCCCGTTGCGCTTTACTCTGAGCCGCGGCAATTTTAATGGCCTGCCGTGACTGCTTAGCGTGCTTCCGGTTGGTTGTCGCCACTTCCTGCTTATCGTTGGCGTCTAAACGGTGCATCCCGTAAACCACGCCACCGATTCCCCCAATAATCACTAGTAAAATTAACCAATGTCCTAGATTTCGTGTATTCAATTTTCTTTCCCCCAATTGAAACAGCCTACTCTATTTCTGATTATACGAAAAAGTTGGGTAAAAACAATCATTTCCCCCGATTGTTTGACCCAACTTAAGTTTATTATAATATCTGTTATAGAACCGTTTTGCTAGTGATGCGTAACCGCTCGTCAAAGTCATAACGAATCGGTTCCCCGTTGGCCACCTCAACCTTAGCAATATCAGCATCGGGGACCCGATCTAGGTATTTGATTAACGCCCGTAACGTACTGCCATGAGCAACAATTAACTGGTTTTGACCGTTCAATAAGCGGGGCGCGACTTGGTTCGTCCAATAAGGCATCAAACGGTGATAGGCCATCTCCAGACTCTCCCCTAACGGTTCTAAGTGCGGACTATAACGATCGTAACGCCGATCTTGGTGCACCGTACTGAGCAGTGGGGGGACGGCCTTAAAGCTGCGCCGCCAGATCATGAGTTGTTGATCCCCCACTGCCGCACGCACCTTGGCCTTGTTTTTCCCCCGCAGAGCACCGTAGTGGCGTTCATTTAACCGCCAGGATTTATATTCCGGAATGGCCAACTGGTCCAAACACTCCAAGACGATATTAGACGTCACAATGGCCCGCTGCAGCAGTGACGTGTGTAAGGCCCCAAAGCGTAACCCCGTTTGCGCGACCAACTTCCCGGCCGCCTGGGCCTGTTGCCGGCCCTTAGCGGTCAGCGGGACGTCGCTCCATCCCGTAAAAATATTGTCTCGATTCGCGACACTCTCGCCGTGCCGTAAAATGACTAGCGTTGCCATCCGCCATACTCCCTTTCTCTACCGGTTTCCACTGCCCATGATACCATAGCTCCCCGGAAATCCAGACCCGCATGTTCGTTTTTTCACGACAAATTTAAGGACCGGTTGCTGAACCGAAAAAAGCCGAGCAACCTGCCCGGCCCGTAATCCTTAAGCTTCGTCGTCATCCGCCGGCGCCGATTGATCGGCATCTTGGGCATCGTCCGCCGTTTGCGCCTGAAATTGACTCACCGGTACCGTCGCCGAGGCCGTCACCAGATCAGACTCACGTGACTTGACCCGGTTACCCATGAAGGTAATCACCGAACCAATCAGGATGATCACAATCCCGATAATGGTATTAAGTAGAATCTGTTCATGAATTATCACCGCCGCGAGAATGGGGGCCAAGCCGGGTTTAATGAAGAAAACCAACGAGGCCGTGGAGACGTCGGAACGTTCCATCGCCAAAAAGTAAAAGGCAAAGCCACCCCCGGTGACGCAGACCCCCACAAAGAAGAGCAACCAGAAATAAGTCAGACTGACGTTTTTCAAAATTGGTAACGCTGCAAAGTCGCGTAGCCAACCAACTTGCTGCATTCTAGCCGCCACGGCGGGGACGTGGGTTAGCAGCATAACCCCCAGTAACTCAACGGACCCGACTAAAAACGTAAAACAGGTCATCACAATACCATTAAAGTGATGCCGCACGGAGCCCCACCGGGAAACGATGCTGTACAGGCCAAAGGTCAAGGCCGACCCCACGGCTAACGCCAACCCGACCGGATTAGTCAGGTGAGCGGGGTTCACAATCACGATCAGTCCCGCGATGGAAACTAGCACCGCAATCAGGTTAGCGCGGCCTAGCCGTTCGTGCAGGATTAGGTAAGAGAAAATGAGGGCAAACACGGGATTGCAGCTAAAGAGCACCGCCACCGTGGACGCCTCGTCGACCGTGATGGCCAATTGGTACAACGTCATGCTGATAATGACGCAGACCAACCCCGTCAGGGCGAACAACGCCCAATCGTTTCGCGTCAAGCGCCGATGTTGCTTGGCCAAAGCCTTTAAGGCAATGGGTAACAGCACCACCCCGCCGATGAAGAAGCGAATCAGGTTTAGCTGGATGGGGTTAAACGCCCCACCCGCGGCCTTCAAAGCAATCTCCATCGAACTAAACATCAACGTCGAAAACAAAATGTACAGCATCGTTTTTCTCAAAACAACAAACCTTCTCCTTCTGTATCAGCTAAGCAACATGTTGGATAATCACCATGAGAATGGGAATCACCACTAAACTCAATAAGGTCGTTTCGGTCACCATAATCGCGGCATAATCGGAATCCGCGTTATAGAGCTTGGACACCACTGGGGCGTTAGTCATCACGGGCATCGCCGCCTGGATGATAAACACCTGCTTCATCAACAACGGCATTCCCGTTGGCAAGACCAGGCAGGCCATCAATAGCGGGGCAATCACGAATCGGCCCAGCAAGATCCCCAAGCTGTCCCGATCAATCCGAATGTTCCGCAACCCGGCGCCAGCGATGGCTGTGCCGATAAAAATCATCGATAACGGAATCGTGAGACCCCCGATGTACTGAAAGTCCATCATGATCCAATGCGGCAACTTTACGCCCAGTAAGACCAGCACCACCGCCACCATGAAACCCAACAATGGCGGTGAGAAGACTTTCTTTAGCGTATTTTTGAGGTCAAATTCTCCCTTGCCCTGGCCGTCACGCTGGATCAAATAGACCCCTAGCGTCCAGAAAAAGGTGGTGTTGGCCATGTAGTAGACCAACACGAACGGCAGACTCTTTTCACCAAATAGCGCCATGTTCACCGGTAACCCCACAAAGACCGTATTGGAGTTTAAAAACATCGATTCGAAAAGGCCCCGGTGTTTCGGGTTAATCCGGAATAAATGAAACGCGATAATGGACAAGCCAAACATAATCAGCATGGAAACGACCGGAAAACGTAAGTCCGGTAACGTGCTTTTTAATTTAGCGGCCGTAAACTTAGACATGATGGTGTCCAACATATAAGCCGGTAACGCAATCTGGGTTACCAGCCGGGCGATGAGCTTGGGCGCCTGGTCATCGAACCAACCTAGGCGAGCAAGGACGTACCCCAGCGTGATCATCACTAGAATGATCAGCACCCCCGACACACTATTTACAAAGACGCCCATTTTCGCCCCTCCTTGACAATCATAAGAAAAAATTAGACTTTCTTAAGTAACGGGTCCCATTATAGCATAATTTTTATATTGGCTTGATAAGTAACCGGTTACAAACCCCCGCTTGACGGTCCTCCCGTGGCCTTGACGACTTCACAAGCCGCCAGACAGCAGGGATTAATCCGTCACCCCTGGGATAAGTCGTCCCGTTTACGAATCATTAAAATTATGGTGTAATAGATGAATTGAGGTCACCGGGAGACTCCCGGTGTGACGGGGTGGTTTCTTAAAATCCCCTTAAAGAACGGCCGAACCTTTTCATCTGGAACGGTTCCGTTCTATAATGTGTAAAGATTTTGACGAAGATGAGGAAATAAATTATGCCGAAAGATAATGGAAGTAGCCGGCAACGGTCACCGGAGGACTTTGAACAAGTCTATGACCGACGTGCAGACCGTAACTCACACTTTAAAGCGCCAGAAGTTCATCCCCATCGTCCCGTTATGTGGACGATTGTGACCGTCTTGCTAGTCTTGCTTTCCGCCGGACTGGCTTACGGCTACCAGGCCTGGTCGTCCGCCAAAAAAACGTTCAACCAAACCTACGAATCCTCGAACATCTCCAAGAGTCGAAACGTGTCTTCCGTTCTGAAGAAGAATAAACCGTTCTCGATTCTGATGTTGGGGACCGACACCGGGGCTTTAGGCCGATCCGACGTCGGCCGGACCGATACCATCATGGTGGCCACCATCAACCCCACCACGGAGACGGCCTACCTGACCAGTATTCCACGGGATACGCGGGTCACGGTTGGTTCCGGGGCCAACGCTTCGATTCAAAAGATCAACGCGGCCTACACCATCGGTGGTCCTAGCACCGCCGTCAAGACGGTAGAAAATCTCCTAGACATTCCGATCGACTTTTACGCCATCATTAACATGGGTGGCCTGGAAAAGATGGTCAACGCGGTCGGCGGGGTTGACGTAGTTCCACCACTGACCTTCAAGTACGCCCAAGCCGACGTTAAGAAGGGGGTTAAGGTGCACCTGAACGGGAAACAAGCCCTCTCCTATTCTCGGATGCGCTACGATGACCCCCAAGGGGACTACGGGCGGCAAAAGCGGCAACGCCAGGTTCTGCAGAAGTTAGTCGTCAAGGCAGCTGGCCTATCGTCCATCACCCGTTACCAACAAATTTTGACCTCGTTAAACGGAAACTTGAAGACCGATTTAACCTTTGATGATTTAATGCAGATTCGGGCTAAATACGGAGACGCTTCGCACCACATTAAGTCTGAAACCCTGCAAGGCCAAGATGCCATGATCGATGGGTTATCGTATCAGGTCCCGACCACTAAGGAATTAAAGCGCGTATCGAATCACATTCGTAAAACGCTGGGCTTAGCTAACACCACTAAGTTCACCACCGACGCCATCAACGGCGACAGTGATAATACGGGAGCAACGGATACTGCTAGCACCACGACCACGGGCAGTAACGGCTACGGTTACTAACTTAACAGCTTCAACGGCCACTCTTGCGGGAGTGGCCGTTTTTTTATGGAATTATCCCGCGCATTGGGGTTCCCGGGTCGCCGGGGCGGAGGATTTTAAGTTTTTCCTTGTCAAAGTGGAACCAATCCGGTAAACTTCTAAATCGTAATAATTACTATTTAGGGAAAAGAGGAATTTTCATGTTACATAAGTTTTCGCGATTGGGACTCTATGGTTTGGTCGGCCTGGTGCTCATGGGGCTAGCGGCCTGTGGGCGGCCAACCCCCACAGCGACCACGACGCAACGCCCAATTCACGTGGTCGCTTCCCTCGACTTCTATGGCGAAGTGGCTCAGGCCGTCTTGGGCCAGCATAGTCGGGTCACGACCATTATTCAGAACCCGGCCGTTGATCCCCATGATTTTGAACCAACGCCTCGCGATGCGGCGGCCGTGACTCAGGCAACCTTTGTCTTAGGTAACGGTCTGGGTTACGACGGCTGGCTCGACAAATTAGGTCGTAGTGCCCAGTCACACCCCCAATATCTCCGGGTTGGTAACGATGTGTGCCGGCTCAAAGACGGGGCCAATCCTCACGTCTGGTACCGCCCCACGACCATGGCCCAACTCGCAACGACGCTCGCCCAGCGGTTCGGTCAAAAGGCGCCCCGTTATCGGCAGTTCTATCACCGGAATGCACGGGCCTATATCGCTAGTTTACGGCCCCTGGACCGGGAAATTAACCGCCTCAAGCACCGGTCGGCCCACCGAACCGTCGCCGTTAGTGAGCCGGTCTTTGACTACGCCCTGGATGCCCTAGGCTATCGTCGGGGCAACGTCGCCTTTGAACGTGCCGTAGAAAACGGCACTGATCCCGCCCCACGAGCCGTCCATCAGCTCCAAACCAGTATTCGCCACCGTAAAATCGCCTTTTTTGTCAATAACTCGCAGGCTAGCAGTCAGACCGTCACGACCATGGTTAAGTTAGCCCATCAGGCGGAGGTTCCCGTCCTCAACGTCACGGAAACCCTCCCCCGGGGCAAAACTTACAAGACTTGGATGCTGAGTCAATACCAACGATTGGCTAAGTTTCACTAGTTAGAATAGTTATTTAACTAAACATCTCGTCATTCTACCATTGCAAAGTGAATCAATTATCGTCATAAAAGGTCTACGTCCTTGCGGATTGTTAAATTTGTGCTAAGGTAAAGATGATATCATGATTTTTCTCGCTAAAGGAAGTGAACCCAACAATGTATCGTTTCTTTGCGCAACCACAAGTCGATCAACAAAACCATCAAATCTTTGGGTACGAAGCCCTTCTGCGTAAGCAAAAAGATGACGCTTGGGTTTTACCCAATTCCTTTACTGAAATTTCCGTGGCGGATCAGGCGCAACTGTTGAAACATACCGCCAGCGCCCTCAACGTCGTGGCCACGAACCAGCGCCTGGCCTTTAACCTTAACAACCAACAATTCCGGGCCCCACAAACGCTGGGCATCATTCTCACCCTAAAACGGCAGTTAGGGGCCATCAATCTCGCCATCGAACTGACAGAGGCACCTACTTTGGCCGAAGTTACACTCTTCAGCTTGGCGCTACACCAGGCGGGGATCAAGCTGGTGATTGATGACGTCGGGACCGGTTCCAACACGTATCCCAACGTGGCCCACTTGTTGCCCTTCGTCGATGAAATTAAGTTTGCGATGCAAAATTATCGCTCTGCGGGAACTCCCGAACAGATTCCCCAAGCGCTGGCCTTCTGGGCTAACGTCGCCCAAACCTACCGTCTGACCATGATTCTCGAAGGCGTGGAAAATGCGACCGACCAAGCACTGGCCGAGCGCTATGGCATCAACTTGCATCAAGGTTACCTCTACGGCAAGCCCGTTTTAGTTTAACCAGTCGTTAATCAAGTGAATCCGGAACCCCTGCTTTGTGACCTAAGTTTTTGACTGGATCTGTTCTTCTCAGTCACAGTGCCGAAACGTGCGGCCATAGGCGCGGTGGGTTCCGCTGAACGCCAAGTGGCCCTTATTCCCAATTCAGGAATAAGGGCCACTTTTTATGATGATTATTTTCAAAACGGATCCCCCCAGTAACGGGGCCCGGGCTAGCGCGTTAAGCCATTTTGACGTGCGACTTCCAAGAAGTCTAGTTGTTGATCACCCGGGACCGGTTGGAGGTAGACGTTCACCCCAGCCGCTTGTACGGCTAAGGCGGCTTGAACGTCGCCATCGTTAACCGCCACACTAGGGGTCAGCGCCGTTTTATGCACCAAGTTAGCCAGGTTCCCAAGATTAACGCCAGTCGGCTGTAAATCAATCCCCTGGGCCACTAATTCAGCCATGGCGGGTAGGGTTTCTGTCAAAATCAGCGGCCGTAGCCCGTCAAACCGGGCATCGCGGTAGATCTGAACCATCTTAGTCACCGATATAACGGTCACCGGCACCGCGGTAGGGGCGGCCTGTTGCACGAGTTGGTGTAAGTCAGCATGCGCCGCTCTATCGGAAACAATCAGAATCCGATTGGGGCGGACCGACTTAATCCACCCTAGCGTCACCTGATCGTGAAGGAGCCGGTCATCGACCCGGGCAAGTTGAATAGCCATTGTCATAACGTTTCGTCATCTCCCGTGTTAGTTGGTAAATCTAAGTGCCGAATACTTCCCCGCGCGGTCCGTTCCAACTGCGGAATCACTTCAGCCAGGGACTGTTGCTGCAGAGCTAAGGCCTCAATCAGCATCGGCAGGTTCAACCCCGCAACCAACCCGTACTGATCTGGATGGGCCGCGATGAGTTGACTGGCCGCATTAAATGGCGAACCCCCCCAAAGATCCACCAAGAATAACAGCTCCGTTATCGGGGCCAACCGACTAATCGCCAAGCGGTAATGACTCACTAACTCTTCAACGCTTTCATCAACCCCCAACGTCACCGCAGTCACGTTGGGTGCCTTACCGAAGATCATTTCAGCACTCTGTAAAATTCCGCGGGCAAATTCTCCGTGTCCGGTTACAATTATGGCCAGCACGCTACCACCCCTTTTAACGGTTCTTCTAAATTCTTAGATTGGCTTCAATATAGCATAAAAGCACGGTGACAACCAGTTTACAACAGCTTCAGCATCTCGGCCGGCGTTTGAAAACTTACATCCGGTATCAGATCCGGTTGTTTGCCGTTCCAAGCAGCCAACCCAAACTGGACCTTAGCCGCGTGGGCGGCCGCTAAATCGTACAGGGTATCCCCCACATAAACCGTGTCTTGCGGGTCAGCGTGCAACCGTTGCATTGCCAGTAAAATTCCGTCTGGCGCGGGTTTCCCATGCGCCACGTCCTCCGCGACGACGACCTGACTAAAGTAGTCCGCCAGACCTTCCGCAACCACGTCACGCTCATACTCAAAGCGGCGTTTAGACGTCATGATGGCCAGCTGAGCGCCACGAGCCTTAAGGGCTTTAAGCGCTCCCGTGACACCGGCATAAACCGCCACGGTCGAGCGATAATCTTGGGTTCGCGGTCCCCAGAGGGCCAACACCCGTTCCCAATCTGGCACCTTTAAGCGCAATAAGGCATCTTTACTAGGAATGCCGAAGGTCGTGGCCAATTCGGCGTACGACCGTTCCATCCCCCGCTCGTGCAGAATGGCCTGCAGGGACTTCATGTACATGGCTTCCGTATCTAGCAGGGTGCCATCGATATCAAAAATAAAGCTTTTCATTTCGCAAGCTCCTCTAATCAGTTTTAGCTTCAAAAAAGGGAAGCTGACCTTTAACGATCACCTTCCCTAGTGTAGCATGTTTTGAATTTTATGACTCCAGCTTAGGCTGTGAATGCTGACTAGCCGCGACCGGCGCACTCGTAATTCCTTCTGCTGGCGTGACCTTGTCGTCCACGACATCCACAGAACGTTGCAGGTTCCGTAACTGCCGCACGGCGCGAATCCAGGACGGAATCAGGATAGCACACGACCCCAACCAAGCTAAGGGTTCGGCGGAAACGGCTCCGGCATATCCGAAGGCCCCGACCATAAACAGTGCGGCGAAGACCCGCATGGTCAACTCGCCGACCCCGGCCAAGGTGGGTAACACCCGCCGACCTAGGCCCTGTAGGGTATTACGAATAATAAACAGGACGCTTAAAAGCAGGTAGGTACTCCCAATAATGTTGAAGTAGGTTTGTGACAGCTGAATGACGTGTTCGTCGGCCGTACCGATGATCAAGGTAACCAGTGGTTTACCGAAGAAGATGACTAAGCCCCCCGCGGCAACCGCAAAGGTACCGGACAACCACAGGGTCTTTTTGACCCCTTCGAGAATCCGACCATACTTGGCCGCCCCAAAGTTTTGGGCCGCAAAGGTCGCCATGGTAACCCCGAACGACGACATCGGTAACGAACAGAGTTGATCCACCTTGGAAGCGGCGGTCGAAGCAGCGACCGAATCGGTACCTAAAGAATTCAAGGCCGCCTGCATGACCATGGTCCCAATCGCAATGATCGACAACTGAAAACCCATGGGCATTCCGGTTGAGAAGTGGTCCCAAAGTTCTTTAACGTCAATGCGAAAATCGTCCTTGGTAATGTGGAGCAATGGAATGGACCGCACGATGTAAACCACACACAGTAACGAGGCAATCACCTGAGAAATCACCGTCGCCCAACCGGCTCCAGCGACGCCCATGTGAAAGACTAGAATGAATAGGAGTTCCAAAATCACGTTAACCACGGTCCCAATGACCAAAAAGATCAACGGCGTCCGCGAATCACCAAGGGCGCGAATGATGTTGGACAGCAGGTTGAAAGCCATGGACGCGAAGATTCCCATAAAGATGATACTAATGAAGATCCGGGCATTGGCAAAAATCGCCGCGGGCGTTTGCATTAATTTCAAGATGGGATCCACGAAGGTCAACGATAAGATCGTTAGCACGATGGTCATCAAAATTGAGATGACGATACTCGCGGCAAACGACCGGCGAACCCCCTTATAATCTCTGGCACCATACCGGGTCGCGGTAAGAATAGCTAATCCCGCCGTCAGCCCCTGGGCAAACCCAATAATTAAGAAGTTAATTGATCCCGTGGGCCGACCGCTGCTAGGGCTTTAACCCCTAACGTTTGCCCGACCACTACGGTATCCGAGACGTTATATAATTGCTGAAATAAATTACCAATCAAAAGTGGAATCGTGAAGAAGAAAATCAATTTTAAGGGATTACCCGTCGTTAAGTCGTTCATAGGCCGACCTCCTTTGAAATTTTTGTCCGCGGCTTTTCTAACCACAAGGCACTTACTATACCGCCTTTCCCCCGTTTTGTCAGGCAACTTGCTTCGGTATTTTTAGAAAAGCTGAGCTGACGTTTAAGTCCGTATTCTACACGCCCCGCCGCCTTTTTTAAAGGTCTGCGGGGTGTGAAAACGATGACACAACGAAAATGTTATCCATTTGTCACAATTAACCGGTAAAGATGTTGCGCCGCAATTGTAATCACAAAAAAACATCGTTACCCGCAGGTAACGATGTTAAGTAAGATGCGGCCAAGAAGATTCGAACTTCCACCGGGATTACCCCGACAAGATCCTTAATCTTGCGCGTCTGCCAATTCCGCCATGGCCGCATTAACTCACAAGGAATAGTATACCAAACCGCAATGGTCGTCGCAACATTTTTTGTGAGTTATTTTTAGAGTTTTCAGAATTAAGCGTCGGTTAATACGGTAGCGCCAGCTTGGTCCAACGGAATGATCCGGAGACTTCCCGGCAAATCCTGAGCCGCCAGCTTATTGCGTAACAACGTTAGTTTCGCAGAAGCCCCCATGGTTACCACCGTCGGTCCCGAACCACTCAGGTACGTCCCGGTAATTCCCAGTTCGTGAGCCGCATCGCGAATTTGGGTCAACTCTGGTACCAACTGTGACCGGGCTTGCTCGTGAAATTCGTCGCGTTCAATCATGCGCGCCGCAAGTTCCCAATTTTTCTCCAGTAACGCTGCCACCAGCACGTTAGCAACGCTGCTAGCGTGGACGGCCGTTTGAAAATCAACCTGTTTAGGCAAGGCCGCCCGACTCTTGTCGACCAAGAGTCGCTGCGCTGGAATGAAGACCAACGCCGAAAAGTCGGGTAACGGGAGCTTCAACGCATCCGCTCGCCCCGTCTCGTCGACCGTGGCAACGGCGGCTTGCCCCAACAAGGCCGGCGCCACGTTATCCAAGGCCCCGCCTAACTTGACCGCCCAATTCAACTGGTCGGCAATGCTGAGATCCAGCTCTCCCAACTCGTTGGCAATCTTAATTCCCGCGATGATGGCACTGGTGGAACTCCCCAGTCCCCGGGAAACAGGAATGTCCGACATGACCGTTAGTTGGTGTGGTTGCAGCTGATCGTTGACCTTCAGGGCCGTTTGGACCATCAGGTTGTGCTCATCACGGGGAATCTCCGTCCCCAGTGCGTGGTTAACCCGCCATTTTTCGGTCTTTTCTTCGATAATGACGGTGAGGTACAAGTGCAGTGCTGCACCAATTGAATCGATCCCGGGGCCCAGATTGGCAGCCGTCGCGGGAACGCGAATAATTGTCTTCCCCATAAAATCATACCCTTCTTAAATCTCGTGTGGTCGGGTGACGGCTAACACGGTGCCTTGCCGCTGCAGTCGCCCGTGACACCGTCCACAGACCAGTTTGGTCACGTCGACGCGCCGTAAGCGGTAATAACGCTGCCGACAGCGACTGCACACATAGACTTGCCACTGTCGCGGCCGAGCAGGTCGGCGTGGCGGTGCCGGTGCGTAGCGTAACCCACCGACTTGCGCCAACAAAGTCTGAAACGCCTTCGTCCGGTGCTGACCCGATTGCCCAGCTAAATGCAGGTGGTAGTGACACAACTCGTGCTTGATCACGCCCACCAAGGTGGCCTGATCGTGTTCGGTCAACATCCTGGGGTTGATCTCCAAGTTATGATCGCGCAGACGGTAGCGGCCCCCCGTCGTCCGTAATCGTGCATTGAATGTCGCCCGGTGGCGAAAGGGACGGCCAAAGCTCTCCTGTGAGAGACGTTCAACCAGTCGTTGTAACTCAGCGTTCGTCATCCGCCCTACTCCTTTCATGATACCACCGTTAAGCCTAGAAAAGGTCGAGACCGTCGCCTCCACCCTCCATTTTGTTTCTTATTGAACACTCATCATGATCCGTTGGGTCGCGGCAGTGACCTTACCCATGGCATTTTCTTGGGTCTTCTCGGCCGCATCAAAGGTGCCCTGATCAACGACTTGGTTATCCGCATCAATACTATCGGTCATGGCTTGACAACCTTCCGTGTAAGTCCGGTAAGCTGCCACCAAGGCCTTGTGCTTACCCAACACCCGAACGGGTACCGTGGCTTTTTGTAATTGATTTAACTTATCCACGTACCCCGTCGTTCCCGTCTGAAAGTGAGCCTTAATCTGAGCTAAATCGGCGGTCGACAAGTCACCCACGGTGCCAGCATCTAACGCCTGGCGCAGCGTTTCAAAGTCGGCGTTCATGTCTCCGGCTTCGTCTTCCGTTCCCTGTAATACCCGGGACAACGCCCCGATATACGCATTCATATTATTCTTTCGCATCGTTATTCCTCCGTTAGTTGGCCTGCCAGAACGTATCGTAAACGTTTACCGGCAAGTGTCGTTTATGGGCCGTCTTGCGGTACCAAGCTTCGATCTTATCGGCCGCAGCATCCGCGACGGGCTTCCCTTCTAAATAGTCGTCGATATCCGTATAACGGACCCCTAAAGCCGCTTCATCGGGTAAAGCCGGCCGATCGTCTTCAAGATCCGCCGTGGGGACCTTTTGATACAGATGCTGGGGCGCTCCCAAGAAGGTCAACATTGCCGCTCCTTGGCGTTTATCCAAGCGCCAGATGGGACAAATGTCGGTCGCCCCATCCCCGTACTTGGTATAAAATCCCGTGACGGCTTCGGCCGCGTGATCGGTCCCGACCACGGCTCCGGCCCGGGCACCCGCAATCGCGTACTGGGCAATCATCCGCTGCCGCGCCTTGATATTCCCTTTATTAAAGTCACTGACATCATCGGCATTGGCCGTAACGGCAGCAACCATGGCATCGGTGGCCGGTTGAATGTCTACGCGTTGGACTTCGTCGGCGCCCATAAAGTCAATTGCCGCCATGGCATCGGCTTCATCGGCCTGTTCGCCGTAGGGTAGCCGGACCGCAATAAACCGATAAGCCGTATCTCCGGTCTCCCGCCGCAACTCGGTCACGGCCTGTTCACATAGCGCCCCGGTAAGCGTCGAATCTTGACCACCGGAAATGCCGAGCACCAACGTCTTCATAAACGAATAGTGCCGCAGGTAGTCCTTTAAAAAATCCACGCTCCGCCGAATCTCGGTTTCTGGGTCAATCGTGGGTTGCACCTTTAACGCTTCAATAATCTCTTTTTGCATCTTACGCATGATGAAACTGCCCCCTCATCTGCTGGTTCGTGCCTATTCGGGCATCTTTTGAACGTAATTATGAATTTGCTTGATGATGGCCATCTTCTGGTCCCAACACTTCTGCGATAGATCAACGGGATACTTCTGTGGGTTCAAATCTCGTTTATATTCGGGCCACAGGTTAGCCAACGCCCCGCGACACCGGTCCCTAACCGCCGACAGACTCGGCAACTTGTAGACCAACTGGCCATCTTCAAAAATGGATTGTAAAATCGGCCGGGCAATGAAGTCGGAAACGGTCTTACTGATATAGGTGAAACTCGGGTGGAACATGTACAGGGAATCTTCGTTCCGCGGATCTTCGTGATCTAACGCCACGTAATCGCCTTCCGTCTTGCCGTCCGTCTTTTTGGTGATGCGCCAGACCTGCTTCTTGCCCGGCGTCGTGACCTTAGCGGCGTTATTTGAGAGCTTAATGGTCGGCTGCATCTGGCCTTGATCATCTTCGATCGCAACCATCTTGTAGACCGCCCCCAAAGCAGGTTGGTCGAAAGCCGTAATTAACTTGGTCCCAATCCCCCAAACGTCAATCTTCGCATCTTGCATCTTAAGGCTTTGAATGGTTTTTTCGTCCAGGTCGTTAGACGCGAAAATCTTCGCATTGGGGAACCCCGCCTCGTCGAGTTTTTGCCGGACCCGTTTGGACAAGTAGGCCATATCCCCGGAGTCAATCCGCACCCCTTGGAAATTAATCTGGTCACCCATCTCCTGAGCGACCTTAATGGCATTGGGCACCCCACTGCGTAACGTATCATAGGTGTCGACCAGGAAAACGCAATCGTGATGGGTCTGCGCGTAGGCCTTAAAGGCGTCATAATCGTTGCCGTAGGTCTGAACCAACGCGTGCGCGTGCGTCCCACTAATCGGAATTCCGAAAAGTTTTCCCGCCCGCACGTTAGACGTCGCGTCAAAGCCCCCAATGTAAGCGGCCCGGGTCCCCCAAATCGCGGCATCGAATTCCTGCGCCCGTCGCGTCCCGAATTCCATCAACGCGTCATCGCCGGCCACAGAGCGAATGCGTGCGGCTTTAGTGGCAATAAGCGTTTGATAATTCAGAATGTTCAAGATCGCGGTTTCGACCAGCTGACAATCGGCTAACGGCCCTTCGACCTGTAAAATCGGTTCGTGGGCGTAGACCAACTCGCCTTCCACCGCCGAACGGATTGATCCGTTAAATTTAAAGTTCGCTAAGTACGTCAAAAACTCTTCAGAATAATCTTCAGCTTCCCGTAAATAATCAATATCAGTTTGGGAAAAGTGGAGATTTTGGATATAATGGACAACGTGTTCCAATCCCGCATAAACGGCATACCCGTTGTGGAAGGGCATGTCCCGAAAGAACACTTCAAAAACGGTGTGCTTTTGGGCCATCCCCTCTTCAAAGTACGTCTGAATCATGTTGATTTGGTAGGCATCCGTATGGAGCGTATAGCTGTCGTCAGGATACAAGTTCGTCATAATGGATTTTACTCTCCTTAGCTAGGTTTCAGCACTGTAACTCGATTTAAAACGCGATTCAACTGTTTCATTTTAGCATGAAACCGATTCATTATACTTGTTTTTCATAGTACCAGAAACAAAAAACTCAGCCCACTAATCCGGCTTATAAATTAAATGATAGCAAAGTCTGGCGCCGACCGCCAAAAATCACCAATTTTAACGGTAGATTTTACGGTGACCCGCCCTTCACTTGGAAAGGAAGTTTTGTCATGTCCTCGACGTTTCCGACCGTTACGGTCCTCGACATCCCCTTCATCAACACCACAGCCGCTCAATTCACGGCAGCCGTGCAACACCGCATCGTGCAGCAGCAAAACACCTTTGTGGTGACCGCTAATCCCGAAATTGTGATGTACGCCCACGACCATCCGGACTACCGGGCCCTCCTTCAGTCCGCCGACTATATTACCCCCGACGGCATCGGGATTTTAAACGGCGCCCAGATTTTAGGACAGCCCCTGCCCGAGCGCATCACCGGATTTGATACCCTGCTGACCCTGCTGCAATGGGGCAGTGAACAGCACCGTTCGGCTTACTTTGTGGGAGCCAAACCCGAAGTCATCGCCCGGTTAAAAACCATCCTGCCTCAGCGTTATCCCGGTTTAAAGATTGTCGGGTTACGCGACGGTTACTTCTCGGACGCCCAGGTCGTAGCCGACGACATAGCCACTCAAGCCCCGGATATGGTCTTTGCGGCCTTAGGCTTTCCTAAACAGGAACGTTTCATTGCCAATTACCGCCAGGCCACCCACGGCCTGTGGATGGGGGTCGGTGGCAGTTTTGACGTGCTCGCCGGTACGGTAGCCCGTGCGCCAGAGTTCTGGCAAAAACACCACCTAGAATGGTTCTACCGGACGGTCAAGGAGCCCAAACGACTCAAACGGATTGCGGTGATCCCCCACTACTTACGGCTGGTCAAGCAACAAGCGAAACACGAAAAATCCTAAATCAAAGGCCCCACAGCCCCTTAGAAGTCTCTAACGGTTGTGAGGCCTTTTTAATTTAACTTCGCGACGGGGCCGCGTTCCCCCAGGGTCTCGGGCCGTCGAACTACTTTTCCAAGTAGAATTCGAACCGTTCGCCCACATACTGGGTGCGCACGTATTCGAACGGCGTCCCGTCTTGCAGGTAGGTTACCTGCCGCAACCGCAAGATGGCGTCCCCGCGCTTGATTTTGAGGTACTCGGCAATTCGTTCGGACGCCGACATCGCGGAGACCGTTTGTTGGGCCTTCCCCGGACTCAGCTTCTTCTTGTCTTCCAACGCCCGGTACAGGGAACTGGTCACTTCTTTTTTATTCAAGCCCTTGACCAAGCGATCGGGCACCGTGGCGACCTCAAAACAAATCGGCACATCATCGCCGTAACGAATGCGTTCCATTCGCAAAACCAGGTCGTCTTCGTGCAACTTAAGTTTTTCAGCTTCACTCAGTGACGGGCTCATCACGTGGTAAGAAATCGTCTTACTGGACGGCTGCTTGCCCTGGGCCAACATCAGGTCGGTAAAGCTGGTGACCCCGGACATCTTTTCTTGTACTTTTTGGTTGGCCACGTAGGTCCCCGACCCCACTTGGCGTTCGAGGATTCCTTCGTCGACCAGGGTCTGAATGGCCTGCCGTAGCGTCATCCGACTCACATCAAAATCGCGTGAGAGCTCCCGTTCGGATGGGATTCGGTCCCCCACGGCCCACTTACCGGCTTCGATGGCCCGTTTAATGTCATTATGAATTTGAATATAAATCGGTGAACTCACAGCACCCAACATCCCTTCTAAATCTTCTTACTTCGTGGTGTGATCGAACTTGCGCCCGAGACTGTAGGTCGCTTGCAAGTGCAAGTCTCGCGTCATCAGGTTCAAGTCGGCATCGCGTCCCACGACTAGTTTACCTTTTTGTGTCAAACCGAATTCTTCGGCTTGATTAACCGCGCTCATTTGTACGGCGTCATTGACGTCACATCCCGTAAAGGCGATCACGTTACGGAAGGCTTCGTCGTACCGCAACACGGAGCCGGCCAGGTTGCCACTTTCGAGGCGAGCTTGCCGGTCCTTAACGATGACCTTTTGCCCACCTAATTCGCTGACACCCTCGGGCATCCCCTTGGCCCGCATGGAATCCGTGACCAATTCTAGGCGGTGGGGGCCCTTTTGCTCGTAGGCCAGCTTGATCATGTCCGGCACAATGTGGAAACCGTCACAGATGATTTCACAATACAGATTGTCTTCGAGCATCGCGTGACCGGTTACCCCGGGTTCCCGGTGGCGTAACCCCCGCTGCGCGTTGTATAAATGCGTCACGTGGGTGGCCCGACTATTCAGCAACTGTTCGCGCGTCGCGTTGGAATGGCCCACGGACGGCACGATACCGTTCGCTAAACAGTAGCTCTCGAACTTAGCAGCCCCCGCATCCTCTGGCGCATAGGTGATTAATTTCACCCGGTGTCCGGACAACTGGTTCCACCGTTCAAGTAAGGCCACGTCGGGATCCTTAATGTATTTCTCGGGCTGGGCTCCCTTAAAAATCGCCGCAATGAACGGCCCTTCCAAATGGACACCTTGAATCACGGGATTCTCTTCGGCCGCCACCGCAATGCCCTTCATCGCGTGATCGATGGCCTCGTTAGACTGGGTCATGGTCGTTGGGAACAATGAGGTAATCCCTTCGTTGACCATGTCGTTAACCATCTCGTTGATTTGGTCAGGGTCCCCATCCATACTATCATAGCTGTACCCCCCATGACTATGGACATCAATAAATCCTGGAACGATTGTTTGACCCGTCACCACGTGGATCTCGTCGGCGGGGCGGGGCCGAAAATCAGCGACCGGCCCGACCGCTTCAATTTGCTGATCAAACCGAATGTACCCGTCATCAATGACCTCGTCACCGGTGTAAATCTTGGCGTGCTTTAAGACAATGCTCATGTTTCTCCTCCTCAGTTAAGGCTCAAGCTATCAACATTGTCATTATAATCGGTATAGACCAGCGTTGCAACCTACAAGTTAGTGACTATTAGCATTATCCTTGGCCACCGTGGCATCGATCCCCTTCACCACCGCCGTCATCAACCCCGCTTCTTCCATCGCGAGTAGCCCCGCTACGGTACTGCCCCCGGGTGAAGCAACCTGGTCGATCAAGGCAAACGGAATCTTATCGCTCTTCAAGATCATTTTGGCCGACCCCAGGGTAGCTTGGGCGGCAATCTGCGTCGCCTGTTGTTTGGTCAGACCGTACTTAACCCCGGCCCGACTTAAACTATCGATAAACAAATCGACATAGGCCGGTGAACTACCTGCTAAGGCACTGAAAACGCCAAATTGATCCTCGGCTAGCTCGGTGGTGGTACCAATCGCACCGAAAACGCCCAGGGCGCTGGTCAATTTTCCACCAGTTAATTGATCATTGGCCGCTACGGCCGTCATGCCGGCCCCAATCTCGACGTTCACGTTGGGTAAGGTCCGCAAGATCGGCACGTTGGGTCCGACCAGTTGCGCCATGGCCGCCAACGACAACCCCGCCACGATAGAAATTAAGGTCGTCTGACCGTCTGCTAGTTCATCTTTGATCTCGGTTAACACTGCCGGCGCCACGTTCGGGGTAACGGCAAGAACCACGAGGTCACTTTCGCGCGTCACCGCCGCATTCGTAGGCGCCGCTACCAGGTTATGCCGTGTTGCGTAGGATTCGTAGCTTTCCCGTCGATGACTGTGAACGATAATGTCTTCTGGTAAGAACGCCTTGGCCTGTAGCAAGCCGCCGATAATGGCTTGGGCCATGCCACCCACCCCAATAAATCCAATATTCATTCTAATTTCCTCCTTAGGTGACTGGCAAAAACACGTCGGTCCCATTAATCCCACCAACCATGGCAGCGAATACATTTGCGTACAACGGTATCCCTCAAAGACTGGTCTAGGACCGTCCACGCGGCCGTGACCGACAATCCCGTTCAATTAGACGCTGACTGGTCTGGTTTCGTAATTAGTTCGACTTTAGCGAAAAAAACGAGACTTGTCAATTTTTTCCCAACAAAAAAAAGAACCCAGCCTAACGACTGAGTCCTTCTCGTGATGTTACCTCTAATTGGGCTAGCTGGGTTCGAACCAGCGCATCACGGGATCAAAACCCGTTGCCTTACCACTTGGCTATAGCCCAATAAAAATGGAGGGGAGTGGATTCGAACCACCGAACCCGAAGGAGCGGATTTACAGTCCGCCGCGTTTAGCCAGACTTCGCTACCCCTCCAAAAACTTGAAACGTCGTAACGAATCAACTTCACTATCATACAAAAATCTGTATAAAGCGTCAAGCTTTTTTGGAAACTTTTTTAATTTAAGGTCAAAATTCTTAAGCGTCGTTGCCATTCCGTGAAGTAATCGAACGTTTCCCACTCGTTAATTCGCCGATTATGATAACCCAACGCTTGATTACAATACCAGGTTGGCCCGAGGTGTTGGGGCCAATAATGGCGATGAAGGTGACCGAATTGCACGGCCGCTACCCGGTAACGGGCAAATAGCTCACCTAAGCGCGGACTCCCCATCAGCGCGTTCGCCATGTTCCAAAAGCGATTATCCTGCGTGTATAAAATAAATTCTCGGCGCGGTACAAAATGAGTCATCACCAAGACACGCTTGCCGGTCTGCCGAGCCTGGTCTAATTCGGCCGTTAATTGCGCGTAGACCCGTTCAAACCGTTGGGCGTCACTTAGATCCTGGGGGATACTTCCATCGACCCAGAACGCGTTTTTCCAGGCCAGAAAGTTCCGTCCCGTGAGGTTATCGGCAAAGCCGTAATCGTACCACCCGTTATTCCCTAGAATTCGCCAGTCGGTACCCGGTAAGTCAAGCCATTGATTATGCAAGTAAGTGGGCGTCAACGGCGTTTCTAAGGCCGCCTCGGTCACATCGTGAAGCATATCGTGATTGCCGGCCACAAACCGCACCTGCGCCGGCGCCAGCTGTCGTTGTAGGCGCTCGGCAATTTCAACGGACTGGTCAAAGTGGTTCGTCAGATCACCGGCGATCAGGTACACCCCCACCCGCTGCCGCTTTAAGTAGGCGACTTGTCGGGGAAGCATGGTAACCGGATCGGTCTGATTAACGTCAAAGTGCAAATCACTGATCAGTGCAACTCGAACCATCGCTGGTCCCCCCTTTCCATAAAAAAATGCCACACTAGTTTGACCTAGCGTAGCACTTTTTCATCATTAATGGGGTTATTTAATCCCCGCCATTAAACTCTTGATTGGTTTAACTAGGGCGAATAAGATAAGCCCGGCAACTAAGGCCACGATGGCGACCCCCATGAAGTAGGCGCCTTCGTTCCCTGGCGTGTAGAGCTTAACGATTTGCGCGTTGACCGCTTGGCCGGCGGAATCTGCTAAGAACCACATACTCATCATTTGTGACTGGAAGGCCCGTGGCGCTAACTTGGTCGTCACGGACAACCCGATTGGTGAAATCAGTAATTCGGCGATTTCAACCACGGCCCAACTCCCAACTAACCACAGGGGACTTACCTTGGTTCCTGAACCAAACATCGTCACAGGAATCACCATGATCAGGTAAGAAATCCCGGCAAAGATCATCCCAGTGGCAAACTTAGCGGGTGAACTTGGTTGGTTCTTCCCCCAACGATCCCACAGCATCGCAAAGATTGGCGTGTAGATCAGGATGAACAATGGGTTCAGTGACTGGTACCAAGCTGGCAAGATGTGGAGCCCCAGGAAGTTGTTGTTAGTCTGGTTAGCCGCGAATAAGGCTAAGACAGATGACCCTTGTTCTTCGATGGCCCAGAAGATAGCGGCCGCGATGAACAGGCCTAAGTAAGCCCACACGTGTTTCCGTTCGGTCGCCGTAACCTTCTTACTGGTCAAGAAGACCGTAAAGTAAACAACTGGTGTGGCAATCGCAATGATTGATAATAGCAGCACGAAGTTGTTGATGTTTAAAGCACCCAAGATACTCATTAATAACAGCACTAAGGCGAAGACCACTAAGCCGATGATGACCCGTACGGTCAACTTTTTCATATCACCGGGTTCCAGTGGATCGGCTGGGTATAAGCTGTCCTTGCTCAGGTACTTACGCCCGCCAACCCAATACTGGATTAATCCTAAGAACATCCCGATGGCGGCTAAGGAGAACCCTAAATGGAAGTTGTAGCTTAAACCAAGCCACCCAACCAAATAAGGGGCCACCAAGGACCCTAAGTTGATCCCAAAGACGAAAATCGTAAACCCAGAGTCCCGTCGTGGATCCCCTGCATCATACAGGCTCCCAACCATTTCGGAAACGTTAGGCTTCAACAGACCGGTCCCTAAGACGATTAATAAGATGGAAACGAATAAGGCCATTTTACCGGCAGGAACCGATAACGCAATGTGCCCGAACATGATGAGAACCCCACCGATAAAGACGGTCCGGCGACTCCCCCAAACTCGGTCACTCAGATATCCTCCTAAAACAGAGGAAAGGTAAACCATGGATCCGTAGATGGACATCACCGAGGCAGCAGTTCCTTGATCGAACCCTAACCCGCCCTTAGTGACGGAATAGTACATGTAGTAGATCAGGATGGCGCGCATCCCGTAGTAACTGAACCGTTCCCACATTTCAGTGAAGAACAGAGTGGATAACCCACGTGGTTGGCCAAAGAATGATTTATCTTGGCTGACTTCCGATTTGTTATTCAAATTGATAATACCTCCATTGCATTCGTCAAAAACAATATTTATGCTCCGTAAGGAATAACGGTCGGCTACGAAGTGTATGAACATCTCATAGGCCTCTCATAAAACACAGTGATAATTATAATCCATGAAACGTTATTAAGCAACGTTTTTCGGAATGTAATCGCCTTCAAAGCCGTTAAAACCCCGACCGAATAATGAATAAAAAATTAGCCATCTCATGCAATCTTCTTATTTTTTATTCATTTCTATCTTAAAAACGCTTCCGAATGGATTAGTCCTTCACCCCTAAATTTAATTCAAAAAATCCAGCCTCTCAGGGCTGGATTTTTTAAGTTTCATTCAGATTTTGACAATAATGCTTGAATCAACTCATAATTGCTCTCAACGGCCATCAACGTGTCCATGGCGTGGCAAGTTAAAACGTTAGGTGCTAGGTGTTGGTCGGCTAAGCGGGCCGTCAACTGATTCTGGGCTTGATGAGCAGTCACCAGTTGAGCGCGTCCAGGCTGTAAGTTCAAGGCATGCCCCTGACGTTGTGCGGCAACGGCCTGTAATAGCACCTGTTTGGCCTGGCCAGCCGCTAATAATACCTGCATGGCTAACTGTTCGTTGCTGGGAACCATCTTATAAGCTAGCCATAGCCGGAGCGACAACCGCATTTAACGTTTGGTTCGCAAACTTCACGAGCGCCTCACTATTGAGCCACCCATAAATATCATTCGGAATTACCGCCACCTGGACATTTTGGGCGGTATAGGCATCAATTTGATTGTGGTACGCCGCTTGGGGGGCCAACAGGACTAGATCCTGTTGTGCAATCAGTTCTGGCGTCAATTCGGCAAGACTCGTTGCACTGAAGTGTAAAGGAGCTTGGCGTGTCTCAGCAACTCGCTTGGCTTCGCCTAAAAATAAGTGACTAGAAATTCCTTGAGCACAAACTAACAATACATTCTTCATAATGCGCATCTCCCTATTCGTTCTTCGATAAGTTAAGGATAGCACTAAGTCGAGTAGACCACAATAGCAAATATGTAAAAATCAATATTGAAAATAGTTGTATAATCGCCATCATTGCAGCATACTTTCAACTAGACCATTTTATCGTCATTGAGCTATACCAATTTTAAAGTTTTTTGGATGTTGGCCTGGCTAATGACAGTTGAAAAGACGGGTTTAACTTAGGTGCAGTGAATTTTCAATCAAATGGCGCTCCCCAATTATCATTCGAAGGAAATTTCCAGGTACTGAGTTCGAGCACCTCCGCTCAACGAATAGGCAAGCAGCCAGACCGCTCGGTTCACTTTCACCACTACCTATCAAACCCTCCTGTCACGTGAGATTAGGTGTATTAGCGTTTATACCATAGACTATCGAGCCGCCGTCCTCGGCTGTTAACTGCCTTATAATGCCGAAATTTCATCCTTTACTGGGTAGTTTTCAGGACACTCAGCCGCCGAAAATAGCGGTTAAGCTAGCGGTTATAATTCTGTTTATTGTAGGGATCCTCAATCGTTCAGCGTAAGCGTCACGGCGCTGAACGGTTCCTGCCCATTTAGATACCGCTCTAGCCAAACTCATTCAAATATTAAGACACAAAAAAACGCTGACCAAATGGTCAACGCTTCTTAAGGATGCCGGCTGAGGAATTCGAATCCCCGACCCTCGGTTTACGATACCGATGCTCTACCAGCTGAGCTAAGCCGGCATACTGGCTAAAATTCTAGCACGACTCCGGCAGGCGGGCTCGAACCGTCGACAACCTGATTAACAGTCAGGTGCTCTACCAACTGAGCTATGCCGGAATAATCGCGTGGCAACGTCCTATCCTTGCAGGGGGCGATCCCCCAACTACTATCGGCGTGCTGAAGCTTAACTTCTGTGTTCGGCATGGGAACAGGTGTATCCTTCAGGCTATCGCCACCACACTATTGAGAGCTTATTCCCTCAAAACTAGATATTACCAATTGATTTTCTTTGAGAACACCATTACTTGGTTAAGTCCTCGACCGATTAGTATTGGTCCGCTGCACACCTCACGGTGCTGCCACTTCCAACCTATCTACCTGATCATCTCTCAGGGGTCTTACTTCCATAAAGGAATGGGAAATCTCATCTTGAGGCGAGTTTCACACTTAGATGCTTTCAGCGTTTATCTCATCCATACATAGCTACCCAGCGATGCGCCTGGCGGCACAACTGGTACACCAGAGGTATGTCCATCCCGGTCCTCTCGTACTAAGGACAGCTCCTCTCAAATTTCCTACGCCCGCGACGGATAGGGACCGAACTGTCTCACGACGTTCTGAACCCAGCTCGCGTACCGCTTTAATGGGCGAACAGCCCAACCCTTGGGACCGACTACAGCCCCAGGATGCGATGAGCCGACATCGAGGTGCCAAACCTCCCCGTCGATGTGGACTCTTGGGGGAGATAAGCCTGTTATCCCCAGGGTAGCTTTTATCCGTTGAGCGATGGCCCTTCCATACGGTACCACCGGATCACTAAGCCCGACTTTCGTCCCTGCTCGACCTGTCTGTCTCGCAGTCAAGCTCCCTTCTGCCTTTACACTCGTCGAATGATTTCCAACCATTCTGAGGGAACCTTTGGGCGCCTCCGTTACTTTTTAGGAGGCGACCGCCCCAGTCAAACTGCCCACCTGACACTGTCTCCCGCCACGATAAGTGGCGCGGGTTAGAGTGTTCACACAGCGAGGGTCGTATCCCACCAACGCCTCCATCGAAACTAGCGTTCCGATATCTACGGCTCCGACCTATCCTGTACAAGCTGTGTCAACACCCAATATCAAGCTACAGTAAAGCTCCATGGGGTCTTTCCGTCCTGTCGCGGGTAACCTGCATCTTCACAGGTAATATAATTTCACCGAGTCTCTCGTTGAGACAGTGCCCAGATCGTTACGCCTTTCGTGCGGGTCGGAACTTACCCGACAAGGAATTTCGCTACCTTAGGACCGTTATAGTTACGGCCGCCGTTTACTGGGGCTTCATTTCTGGGCTTCGCCGAAGCTAACTCATCCACTTAACCTTCCAGCACCGGGCAGGCGTCAGCCCCTATACTTCATCTTACGATTTTGCAGAAACCTGTGTTTTTGATAAACAGTCGCCTGGGCCTTTTCACTGCGGCTACACTTGCGTGTAGCACCCCTTCTCCCGAAGTTACGGGGTCATTTTGCCGAGTTCCTTAACGAGAGTTCACTCGCTCACCTTAGGATACTCTCCTCGACTACCTGTGTCGGTTTGCGGTACGGGTAATTAATATCTAACTAGAAGCTTTTCTCGGCAGTGTGACATGGAGCACTTCCCTACTAAAATTCGGTCCTCATCACGCCTTGTCCTTAGCGATAAGCATTTGACTCATCACTAGACTTGACGCTTGAACGCACATTTCCAATCGTGCGCTTGCTTTAGCCTCCTGCGTCCCCCCATCGTTCAAACAATATTAACTAGTACAGGAATATCAACCTGTTATCCATCGCTTACGCCTTACGGCCTCAGCTTAGGTCCCGACTAACCCTGGGAGGACGAGCCTTCCCCAGGAAACCTTAGTCATTCGGTGGATCAGATTCTCACTGATCTTTCGCTACTCATACCGGCATTCTCACTTCTAAGCGCTCCACTAGTCCTTGCGATCTAGCTTCGTCGCCCTTAGAACGCTCTCCTATCACGCGACATAGTCGCGTCCACAATTTCGGTAATGTGCTTAGCCCCGGTATATTTTCGGCGCAGAGTCACTCGGCTAGTGAGCTATTACGCACTCTTTAAATGGTGGCTGCTTCTGAGCCAACATCCTAGCTGTCTATGCAATTCCACATCCTTTTCCACTTAGCACATATTTAGGGACCTTAATTGGTGGTCTGGGCTGTTCCCCTTTCGACGGTGGATCTTATCACTCATCGTCTGACTCCCGGATATAAATCTGTGGCATTCGGAGTTTATCTGAATTCAGTAACCCATGACGGGCCCCTAGTCCAAACAGTGGCTCTACCTCCACGATTCTAAATCCGAGGCTAACCCTAAAGCTATTTCGGAGAGAACCAGCTATCTCCAAGTTCGTTTGGAATTTCACCGCTACCCACACCTCATCCCAGCATTTTTCAACATACACGGGTTCGGTCCTCCAGTGCGCTTTACCGCACCTTCAACCTGGACATGGGTAGGTCACCTGGTTTCGGGTCTACGTCAACTTACTGAAACGCCCGTTTCAGACTCGCTTTCGCTACGGCTCCGGTCTTAACACCTTAACCTTGCAAATTAACGTAACTCGCCGGTTCATTCTACAAAAGGCACGCTATCACCCATTAACGGGCTCTAACTAATTGTAGGCACATGGTTTCAGGAACTATTTCACTCCCCTTCCGGGGTGCTTTTCACCTTTCCCTCACGGTACTGGTTCACTATCGGTCACTAGGGAGTATTTAGCCTTGGGAGATGGTCCTCCCGGATTCCGACCAGGTTTCACGTGTCTGGCCGTACTCAGGATCCTGAACTGAGGGTTAACGATTTCACCTACGGGGGTATCACCCGCTCTGCCACACCTTCCCAGATGTTTCGGTTATCCTTAACTTTGGTAACTCAAATGTTCAGTCCTACAACCCCACCGAGCAAGCTCGATGGTTTGGGCTGTTCCCCGTTCGCTCGCCGCTACTTAGGGAATCGATTTTTCTTTCTCTTCCTGTGGGTACTTAGATGTTTCAGTTCCCCACGTCTGCCTCAACTTGAGTATGTATTCGTCAAGTTGTAATCATCGGTAAAGATGATTGGGTTTCCCCATTCGGAAATCTCCGGATCAAAGCTTACGTACAGCTCCCCGAAGCATATCGGTGTTAGTCCCGTCCTTCATCGGCTCCTAGTACCAAGGCATTCACCATGCGCCCTTCATAACTTAACCTAACGGTCACTTCGTGACCGCTGATTAATTGAGTATTAGCGAATAAACTAATTAAAAAACTCAAAATAAACGCGGTGTTCTCGGTTTAATTATCTTTAATAATTAAAGGAAAATAATTGATAATATCTAGTTTTCAAAGAACAAACTTGATGCTCTCGCATCAATGGAGAATAACGGGATCGAACCGTTGACCCCCTGCTTGCAAAGCAGGTGCTCTCCCATCTGAGCTAATTCCCCATATCGACCTTACGGTCAATGGGCATAAATGGACTCGAACCATCGACCTCACGCTTATCAGGCGTGCGCTCTAAACCAGCTGAGCTATACGCCCAAAAAAGCACATAAGGTTTGAGGGTAGACCCCTCAAAACTGACCATTGTTTCGACAAAGTATGTGTAGCCTCCGTATTATTCCTTAGAAAGGAGGTGATCCAGCCGCAGGTTCTCCTACGGCTACCTTGTTACGACTTCACCCTAATCATCTGTCCCACCTTAGACGGCTGGCTCCCGAAGGTTACCCCACCGGCTTTGGGTGTTACAAACTCTCATGGTGTGACGGGCGGTGTGTACAAGGCCCGGGAACGTATTCACCGCGGCATGCTGATCCGCGATTACTAGCGATTCCAACTTCATGTAGGCGAGTTGCAGCCTACAATCCGAACTGAGAACGGCTTTAAGAGATTAGCTTGGCCTCACGACTTCGCAACTCGTTGTACCGTCCATTGTAGCACGTGTGTAGCCCAGGTCATAAGGGGCATGATGATTTGACGTCATCCCCACCTTCCTCCGGTTTGTCACCGGCAGTCTCACCAGAGTGCCCAACTGAATGCTGGCAACTGATAATAAGGGTTGCGCTCGTTGCGGGACTTAACCCAACATCTCACGACACGAGCTGACGACAACCATGCACCACCTGTCATTCTGTCCCCGAAGGGAACGTCTTATCTCTAAGATTGGCAGAAGATGTCAAGACCTGGTAAGGTTCTTCGCGTAGCTTCGAATTAAACCACATGCTCCACCGCTTGTGCGGGCCCCCGTCAATTCCTTTGAGTTTCAACCTTGCGGTCGTACTCCCCAGGCGGAGTGCTTAATGCGTTAGCTGCAGCACTGAAGGGCGGAAACCCTCCAACACTTAGCACTCATCGTTTACGGCATGGACTACCAGGGTATCTAATCCTGTTCGCTACCCATGCTTTCGAGCCTCAGCGTCAGTTACAGACTAGACAGCCGCCTTCGCCACTGGTGTTCTTCCATATATCTACGCATTCCACCGCTACACATGGAGTTCCACTGTCCTCTTCTGCACTCAAGTTACCCAGTTTCCGATGCACTTCTTCGGTTAAGCCGAAGGCTTTCACATCAGACTTAAGTAACCGCCTGCGCTCGCTTTACGCCCAATAAATCCGGACAACGCTTGCCACCTACGTATTACCGCGGCTGCTGGCACGTAGTTAGCCGTGGCTTTCTGGTTGAATACCGTCACGATGTCAACAGTTACTCTGACACCCGTTCTTCTTCAACAACAGAGTTTTACGAGCCGAAACCCTTCTTCACTCACGCGGCATTGCTCCATCAGACTTTCGTCCATTGTGGAAGATTCCCTACTGCTGCCTCCCGTAGGAGTCTGGGCCGTGTCTCAGTCCCAATGTGGCCGATTACCCTCTCAGGTCGGCTACGCATCATCGCCTTGGTGGGCCTTTACCTCACCAACTAGCTAATGCGCCGCGGAACCATCCAGAAGTGATAGCCGAAGCCACCTTTCAAACAAAAACCATGCGGTTTTTGTTGTTATACGGTATTAGCACCTGTTTCCAAGTGTTATCCCCTGCTTCTGGGCAGGTTTTCCACGTGTTACTCACCAGTTCGCCACTCGTTCCAATGTTGAAATCAGTGCAAGCACGTCAATCAACGGGAACTCGTTCGACTTGCATGTATTAGGCATGCCGCCAGCGTTCGTCCTGAGCCAGGATCAAACTCTCATCTTAAAAGATGATAAGCTCGAATAGCTCATCGATTGTTGTTACATTTTTAAAGCGAATTGACTTCGCAAATATTGTTTGGGTTTAAACCTAAGTTCAAACCGCCCTACACATATTTGGTTTGTCGAAACAATGTTCAGTTTTCAAAGGTCTACCAAGTTGTCATAAGAAGCAATTGCTCCGTGACAACTTTTAAAGTATAGCATGTCGTCAATTTCTTGTCAACAACTTTTTTCAATCAATTTTGAATATATATTCAAAATTCAAATTCGATTGTTTTTCGCTGCTGTCCTTATCGACAACATAAATCATTGTATCAGTTGGCTTAGTCAACGTCAAGCACAAATTTCAATTTGAATGTCTATCCACAAACTTGATTTTTATGCATCTCGTTGCTTTGCGACAACAGATAATATCATATCAATCATTCTCAATCCGGTCAAGCACTTTTATATAAAAAAGCAAAATAAAACAACGCCCTTCCCCAAACAGAGAAAAGCGTCGTTCATTTAACGATAACGGAGCACCGGCCGCTGCCGATTGCGCACCGTTAGCTTAGTTAAAAAATCTTCAAGTAACGTCTGCATCGTGGCTTCATCCGTCGCGTCCGTTAACGCCACCTTCGTTCGTGCAGCATGTGGTATCCCCTTAAGATAGTAGGCCACCTGATTGCGAAAATCCCGGGGACCATCCTGAGGACCCTTGGCAACGCACAGGGCGTGTAAGTGTTCTTGGGCCCACGCAATCTTCTGTTCGGGTGTCGCCTCGGGTAACAGTTCCCCGGTTTGCAAATACTGATTCACCCGCTTCAACAACCACGGGTTACCCATCACGGCACGACCAATCATCACCGCATCCGCGCCAACCTCGGTCAACATGCGCTTAGCGTCTTCCGGGGTCCGGACGTCACCATTCCCCATAAAGGGAATCGTTAGCTGACTGGCAACCCGAGATAATAGTTGCCAATCCGCGTGGCCCTGATACATCTGCTTACGCGTTCGCCCATGCATCGCAACGGCACTCGCTCCCGCTTTCTCGGCGGCCAAGGCATTCTCCACCGCATACAGGTGGCGGTCGTCCCAACCCGTGCGCATCTTAACCGTCACCGGCTTATGGACCGCTGCGACCACGGCGCTAACCATCTGGTAAACCTTGTCCGGATCGAGCAACCACTTGGCCCCCGCTTCCGTGTTAACCACCTTATTGACGGGACATCCCATGTTAATATCAATGATATCAGCCGGGGTATGTTGATCAACAAACTGGGCCGCCTGCACCAACGTGTCCTGAGTCCCGCCAAAGATCTGAATACTCATGGGATGTTCGTGAGGGTTGACGGCCATCATGGCTAACGTCCGTTGATTATGGTAGTGGATCCCCTGACCCGAGATCATCTCACATTCAACCAATCCCGCACCAAACTCCTTACAGATCACCCGAAAGGCTACGTTAGTTACCCCCGCCATGGGGGCAACCACCACGCGATTGGGAATGGTCACGTCTCCAATTTGCCACGGCGTATTCAGCATTACTTGGCCTGCGCTTTCGCCAGAATTGCGCGCAATTCATCCTCGGAGAACTGGTATTTGTTACCACAGAAATGACAAACCGCTTCCGCTCCATGGTCTTCGTCAATCATCTCTTGGATGGCTGCCGCCGAAACGGAGGCCAAAGCCGCCGCGAACCGGCCCTTCGAACAGTCACACTTAAATTCAACGGGGAGCTTCTGTAGAATTTGAACGTCTTCGTCCTTAAACAGTAGATTTAAGATGTCCTCTGGTTTCTGACCGTCCAAGAGCAATTCCGAAACCATTGGCATTTCCTTTAGCCGTTTTTCTAGTCGGGCAATGGCCTCGTCCGTCGCCCCCGGCATGACCTGAATCATGAATCCCCCGGCCACCTTAACCGAGTTATCTGGTTCCACAAAAACGGAGACCCCCACGGAGCTCGGAATCTGTTCGGACTTTGCCAGATAATAGGTAAAGTCTTCTCCTAGTTCTCCCGAAATGAGGGGAACCTGACCCGTGTAAGGTTGACCCAATCCCTGATCCTTGGTGACCGTCAACATCCCTTGGGTCCCGACGGCCTTCTTCACATCCAACTTGTGCTTAGCGTTTAACGGTAAGCTGGTGTGGGGGTATTGCAGATAACCCTTCACCGTTCCGTTGGCGTTGCCATCGACCACGATAGCCCCCACAGGGCCGTGGCCGTTGACTTTCACCGTTAGCTTTTCGTCCCCCTTCAAGAGTGACGTGGACAGTAACATGGTTCCAATCATGGTTCGTCCCAAGGCCGCCGTAGCCGCACTCCAGGTATCATGACGCCGTTGAGCTTCCGCCACCGTATCGGTCGCGTCGACCGCGTAGGCCCGAAACATGCCATTGGCCACTAAGCTTTTTACTAAATAATCTGCCATTATCTGAGTCATTCCTTTCATCGATCGTTTTTACCATGCCCTACCATACCAAAAAAAACATTATTTGCAAATAAGAAAGGGACCGGAAATGACTTCCAGTCCCCTTCATCGGGCGATTATTCAGGATCATTCGACTGATGATCGTTTTTCGACGAGTCATCGGTAGCTGAGCTAGCCGCAGAATCCGCTGCAGAAGATGATTGTGCGTCTTCTTGCGCATCATTGGCCGCAGACGAAGCTAATTTAGCTTCGGTGTTGGCGTGACGAGCAGCTTCTCGCCGTTCTAGTTCGCGCTTAGATTCTTCGAACGTCGCCGCCTTTTCGCTAGGAAATTCGTTGTTGCTGTCCTTTTCCGGCATCTTCCCAGTGTTAAATAGACTGAGAATTTGCTTTTCGTCCAGCGTTTCGTATTTCAGCAAGGCTTCCGCAATAATCTTGTGTTCCGCTTTATGCTCTTCCAAAATCTTCCGGGCAGTGTCGTGGGCTTCGTTGATGATCCGCCGCACTTCACTGTCAATCAGATTAGACGTGTGTTCAGAGTAAGCAGGTTGGTTGTAGTAGCCGGCCCCCGCAAATGGTTGGCCACTGCCACTTTCCAACGCCACCGTTCCGACAGCGTCACTCATCCCGTATTGGGTGACCATGGCCCGCGCAATCTGCGTGGCTTGCTCGAAGTCATTGGAAGCTCCGGACGATTCGGAGTGGAAAATCAACTCTTCGGCCGTCCGACCACCCATTAACCCGGCAATCTGTTCCATGGCATCCTTCTTGGACATCAGCATCTGATCTTCCCGTGGCAACATGATGGCGTACCCGCCAGCACGGCCCCGCGGAACGATCGTCACCTTGTGGACCACCCGGGCATCGTTGAGGACTAACCCCACAATCGTATGTCCGGCTTCGTGGTAAGCCACCGTCTTGCGTTCTTGGGGACTGACCACACGATCCTTCTTGGCTGGCCCGGCAATGACCCGGTCTTCGGCTTCATCTAAGTCAGAAGCGTCCACTTGAGTCTTATTGCGTCGTGCCGCCAACAAAGCCGCTTCGTTCAAGAGGTTTTCCAAGTCGGCCCCGACAAAGCCGGGCGTCTGCTTGGCAATTTCCTTCAAATCAACGTCGTTCGCTAATGGCTTGTTCTTGGCGTGAACCTTCAGGATGGCTTCCCGGCCCTTAACGTCTGGGCGACCAACCAGAATCTTCCGGTCAAACCGACCTGGCCGTAACAGCGCGGGGTCCAACACATCGGAACGGTTAGTGGCGGCCATCACGATGACCCCTTCGCTCCCGGTAAACCCGTCCATTTCAACCAGCAATTGGTTCAACGTTTGTTCACGTTCATCGTGGCCACCGCCCATGCCGGCACCCCGTTGACGACCAACCGCATCAATTTCATCGATAAAGATGATGGAAGGTGCGGCCTTCTTGGCCTGTTCAAACAGGTCCCGGACACGACTGGCCCCGACCCCGACGAACATTTCCACGAAATCCGAACCGGAAATCGAGAAGAATGGAACGCCGGCCTCACCAGCCACGGCCTTCGCCAGCAACGTTTTACCAGTTCCTGGCGGGCCCTCTAGCAAGACCCCAGATGGGATCCGAGCGCCTAACGATACAAACTTACGCGGATTCTTCAAGAACTCGACCACTTCGACCAGTTCTTGCTTTTCCTCCTCCTCACCAGCGACATCGGAGAACCGTACTTTGTTCTCTTTACTGTCCGCCGGCTTGGCCTTGGACTTCCCAAAGTTCATGACTCGGCCATTGCCGCCGCCTTGGCCGGCTTGACCCATCATCATGTAGAAGAAGAAGAAGAAAATTACCAATGGTGCTGCATACACTAAGAGGTTGAGCCAGAAACCACTGGATTCTTCCGCTTTGGTATTCATCTTGACATTGTGCTGCTTGGCGGTCTTGTCAATCTCAGAAACCGTCGAGTTATTGGTCAAGACTTGGGTGCTAAAGCCAGTCACAGCGGTACTTTGTGACCCGCCAAGACTGAAGCCGGTATTCGTGGTCCGCTTTTGCGCGTTCCGGTACTCCCCGGTAATCTTGTAGACGCCCCCAGAAGGCTGAATAGAGAAGCTCTTAATCTTATTCGCATTCAGGTCTTTGACGAACTGACTCGATTGGATTTCTTGGGATTGTGAGTTGGTGTTATTACCATTAAATAGATAAAACACACCAATGATCAACAAGAAGATCACAATGTAAAACAGGCTGTTACGAAACAGTCCATTCCGTCGATTATTCATGTCGTGCCTCCTTACTCACAGTTCCCAGTCTAACCACAGACAGGAACGAAATTTAGAGCTTATGCCCTTTAACTAAATAAGATGTTATCACAATTGACTATCGTTGACTAATTATTTATCTGAGTAAACTGCCGGCTTCAGAACACCGACGTATGGGAGGTTACGATATTTTTCTTCGTAGTCCAAACCATAGCCGACCACAAACTCGCTCGGCACGTTAAATCCGACGTAGTCTGCCTTAGCTTCAACCACTCGGCCACTGGGTTTATCCATCAACGTGCAGACCTTAATCGACTTGGCATTGCGGTCCTTCAAGAGGTCCTCTAAGTACTTCAACGTCCGGCCCGTGTCGATAATGTCTTCAACTAACAAAATGTCGCGACCACTGACGTCCGTGTCCAAATCTTTCAACAACGTAATGGTTCCAGTTGACGCCGTCCCACCGTGATAACTCGACACGTCAATAAAATCAATCTCAGCGTAAATGTCCATGTCCCGAATGACGTCCGTCATAAACAGGATGGCCCCTTTTAAGACACAGATGATTAATGGCGTCTTTCCTTGATAATCCTCTGCCAGTTGGGTACCGAGTCGTTTGCAGGCTGCGGCAATGTCTTCCTCACTATATAGGACCTTTTCAATATCGTTATTCATGCTGTTCCCCTTTCGCCGATACAGGCTGTATGCCAATGTAATAGTTTGTGGTGTGCTGTCGTGGTGGTAAAACCGACCACTTGACGCCCAGAGCCGCCAACACGGTTCCCTGAGCGGTGACTAAGACGGCCACTTGCGACCGTTGTTGCTGTGGGACCTTTGCGTTGATCAGCGCCCGCCGTACCGATTGATGGTGCCCACTAATCAACCGGAGTCGATCAGTAGCGCGCCAGGAACGCACGGTTAACGGCCAGTCTTCGGCCGTTAACCCCACGATCCGGTGAGGGTTACGGTGCGCGGCAGTCGCTGGAAAAACACCCAACAACCAGTTGTCCCCAACCGGTTGCCATTGGTTTAAGTCTACCATAAAACTAAAATCTGCCACGGATTTTTTCCCGAATTTTTCGGGTTTTTCAACGCGAAATGTCCGGTACTCTTTACGCAACCGCCAACCGGCGCCTAAGGACACTTCACCGGTCGCCCGTTGATCATTTTGAAACAGCTGCAGGGTTTGCGTCAGATGTGCTGGCCGGGCACTGACGGTCGGCGCTACTCGCTTGATCAACCGGGCTAAAAGTAGCCGCTGTTCGCTAGCTGGCCGGGCCAGTAACGTCGCCACGTTGCCGGTAGCCGGTGTCCAGCTGGTCATGATGGTTGCGAGTTGGGCGTCCAGTGCGCGATCCGCTACCGCTAAAACCGCCGCCAATTGTTGCCCGTAGTCCCCCAAATGGGTGACCACCTGCGGATTTTCCCGCTGCAAGGCAGGCAGTAATTGGTGGCGCACCCGATTACGACTCGCCTCCAAGTCCTGATTAGTGGCGTCCTCATACCAGGGCAAGCGGTGGTGCTGCGCGTAATCTCGTAATTGGGCCTTCGTAAAGGGCAATAACGGGTGAATGACCCGTCCCGTCCCTAAGGGGCGACTGGCCGTCATTCCCGTTAATTGGGCCAATTGACCGCCGCGCAATAACTTCAACAGAATCGTTTCGGCTTGCTCATCGGCCTGATGGGCCGTCGCTACCCAGTCCGCTGACTGGGCCCTTAACTGTTCGGCAAAAAAGGCATACCGGAACTGCCGTGCCGCCTCCTCCGTGCCGTGAGCGGGATGCGTGGCTAACGGCCAATGCTTGACCACCAACGGTAATTCGTGTTGGGCACACCACCGGGTTAGGAAGGCTTCCTCCTCAGTGCTTTGCGCGCGTAATTCGTGATTCACGTGCACGACCGTCAATTGAGGGCGCTCAGCCCGCGGTAACTGGGTCAGCAAAGTTAACAGGACCATCGAATCCACCCCCGTGGACACGGCAACCAGTCCCCGTCGGCTAGGACCGCCCCAATTCTGCGTTCGCCAATGCCGCCGAAAGTCTGCTTCTAACGTCACGTCTGTCGTCCCTTTCCCTAAAAAACTGGCTAAACAAAAGAGCCGCAACGGGTGCGGCCCTTTCTTCATTACTGAGCGTGAATGCCGACGCTAACTACGCCGACCACCACGACCGCCGCGCTTCCCTTCGGTATTGCGCTTGATCGTGGCTAAACGGTCCTCACTTTGCTTCAAGAACCCGGACATCATATCGTCAAAATTCTCTTTATGGTTCGAGTGATGACCGGCAAAGCGACCATTCGCGGAGCCATGGTGTGACCGTGACCCGTTATTCTCAAATCGCCGACCGCCATGGCCATGTTCACCGTGGTCGCCGCCATTGTTATGGAAGTTCCCCCGATGGTCGTTGCCACCGCGCCGATCATGGTCACGGTGATCATTATTATGTGGCCGATGAGCATGTTCGGCTGCGGGATGATCCTGTGCTTTCCGGATCGACAACCCAATCTTCCCATCATTCCCCACAGTTAAGACCTTAACCGTGACCTCGTCACCTACGGATAAGACGTCGTGGATGTCCTTCACGTATCCGTCAGAAATTTCACTAATGTGGACTAACCCGGTCTTGTGGTCACCCAAATCAACAAATGCGCCAAAGTTCGTAATTCCAGAGACCTTTCCGGAAACCTTAGCTCCAACCTCGATTGCCATAAACAAGAAGTTCCTCCTTAAAATAAGTGCTTTCAGTATACCACAACTCAAGCCAATCCCAAACTGCCAAAATCATGAATTTAACGCGCTTGCGCCGGGGTCTCCTCCCCTTAGTCTTTTCAGAAAACTAAGGGGTGGGTCCCCGGTATTTTGTGCGTTCATCCTGATTGTTTTCACCTGGAAATCACTTGACCTGACCACTATCTAGTCTACCATGTTTCCGCCACATTCCTCTACAGAGAATCGGCCAAACCACCGGTTATCTCGGCAGAACAACTAATGGTCAGTGGTTAAAAAAATCCGTAACCCCTGCTTAAAAAGGAGGCTACGGATGAGATTACTTCGCCGTGACGTCGCTCGCATGGTCCCCCGGGAGACTATAAATCGTCTCGCCTGACTTGGAGTAATAGTACTTCGAACGAATTAACTGGCCTAAGTAATCCTGATTATTCAGTTGCTTGACTTCTAATTTTAATTCCGCATTGGTATGTTTCGTCTGCGCCAACTTTTGTTTGCTGGTCGTGACCTGCTGATCAACGTGATGCAGGCTGGCGTTAGTCCGAATTAATTGCACACTCAAAATTAAAGCAAAGACGGCAAAAACCGCTAAAATCCGGGCCATCCGGCGCAAACGTCGCCGTTTAAGCCCATGATGCGTTTGCTTGGCCGCAACCTTTTGTCGCGCCAAGCGCCGTGTGTAATCGTTTTCTAAGCGTTGTACTTTCGCCGTTTGCGGTTGTTTGCCGCCCGCCATACCGTTCACCCCACTGAACTTTACCAATTTAGTTAACTTGAGTATAGCAACTTTCAAATTAACCGTCTAGCGGGTTAGGCATAATGTAAAACATTCGTCATATTTAATCGACTAATTTTCGCGAAAATCTTGCGCGTAGTCTTCCTTGACAATCGTGTACATCCGTTCGGCGTCATCCTTTTTGGTGGTCTCCAGTAAAGCATCGACCTTGACCGTTAACGTTTTATTCCCGAACTTAATCACCAATTCATCGTTCGTTGCGACGTTACTCGATGACTTGGCGACCTTCCCGTTCACTAAAATCCGACCCTTATCCGCAATTTCCTTAGCAACCGAGCGCCGCTTGATGATCCGTGATACCTTTAAAAATTTGTCTAAACGCATATTATTTTCCTCCATGTTGGCTAATTTTTTGCCAAAATCGTAATAACCTCGCCGCGTGGGGCAGAGTTAACCATTCCCGAACGGTCAGTAACCGACAGCTTAAGGCCATCCCCAAGAATAGGCAGACGCCCGCCCCAATCACGACGATCAACGCGGCGCCGACGGCCAATCGGCTCGTATACACCGCCGGCCAGCCCCACTGGAACACCCGGACTAGGCCGCGGACTCCTAAGGTCATGACCACTAAACAGCTCAGTAATTTCCCACTAAACGACCAGGTCCAAATCCCGGAGCGTAGCGTGGCCGCCGAACCGAACCACAAGATGAGGGCCATGACCCCCAGGCTGATCACGGTCAGCGCACTAGCCCCCATTCCGCCAAAGGTGACCACCGCCCAGTGATTGCCACTGGCCTTGACTGCTAACCCGCTTAGCAGGGCAACCACGGTCAAGCGGTACTGATCGCGACTTTGGAGCACGCTATTATAAGTTTGAATCAACGTCGCGAAGACAATGCTCAGCATATACACCGCTAGCATCCAGGCGCCCTGCGCGTTGCCGAACAGTAAGCGGTCGACCCAGGGCATCAAGCTCACCAGTCCCGCAGTGGCCGCCGCCGCAATCACCAACGCAATGCGCATCATGGTGGTGGCCAAGCGTTTGAACTCGCGTAACCGCCCCCGGTTCACTGCCGCCGTTAACGCCGGTAGTAAGGACGTGGCGAAGGCCACCGCCACCACTAAGCCTAATTGGACCAAGGGCTGGGCGCGGTCATAGACCCCCTTAAGGTCCTTAGCCGCCAGGTTCGATAACCCACCGGCTACCAACCCCTTCTTCACGGTAAATGAATCTACCAGTTGGAGTAGCACCATCATGGCGGTCAGTAGGCACAGGGTCCCCCCTTCAATCAAGAGCCGCTGGCCCACGTGAGGCAAACGGGTCACGGGTCCGTTGATCGGTTGCCGCCAGCTGGGTAAGATCATCCAGGCCGCTATCGCCGCTACCGCACCACTACTCATGGCCCAGGTTCCCATTTGATAGTCGGACCAGCCCTGCCGGGTCGCCAGTACCGCTACCGTCAGGATGACAACCACCCGAACGGTCTGTTCAACGACCTGCGAACGGGCCGTGGGTAGCATCTGAAAGCGTCCCTGATGGTACCCCCGGTTGACGGACAGATCGGGCATCAATAGGAACATCCACGCCACCATCCGGATCAAGGATGTCAGCTGTGCATCCCCCATTCCCCGTGCCAGCCCGGGAGCCCCCACCTGCAGGCCCCCAAAGATCACCAGGGCAATTCCCCAGGTCCAATGGTAAACCTGCCGGGCCACCTGCTGTTGGCTGGGCAAATCGGGCGCATCCGCCACTAACTTAGAAATAAACACGGGTAATCCGCTCAACGCAAAGGTCATGCCGATGCCATAGAGCGGATACACTTGTTGGTACACATAAAAGCCCGTATTCCCGACCAGGTTTTGAAACGGCACCCGGTAGACGGCGCTTAGAACCTTGGCAATGAAGGCCGCAATCGACAGGACTAACGCACCGCGCAGGGTGGTATTGACGTTATGGTGCCCCATGGGCCGCCTCCTTCTCCCCGTTAGGGATTCGCGTGACGTTTTTGTTACCAGCCATCACCGAAATTTAAGCCCCCATTGTACCGCACCAACGGTCCCCGGCGCAATCTTAATCGGTAGACGTCTGGTCCGCCGAACCTTGGGGCGCCGTAATTGGTACCACGATATCGCGCAACGCGGCAATGAATTGTCGTAGTTGCGGTAGCCAATCATCAACCGTCATTTTAGGTTGAATCACCAGCTTAATGTGCAAGCGATCCGCGTTGATGGTAACCGTGGCCTTCAATTTAGTGGCGGCCAACGCCTTGAAAACGTCCTCGCCACCCAGGATATCGGTGCCCTGCTTGGAGATGGTCACGAAGATGTCGCCGTTAACCCGCCGAATCTTGTCGACTAACGCCAAGTCCGCAGCCAACTTCAGCTGACCAATCGTTAAAAGCTGGCCGACTGCAGCCGGGTAGTCGCCAAACCGATCGATCAGGTCGGCCTGAATCTCCGCCACTTCGTCATCACTTGCTAGCTGACGAATCCGCTTATACATCTCAATCTTCTGTTGCTCGTCTTCAATGTAGTCACTCGGCAGATACGCTTCCACGCCCAGTTCCACGGTCGTATCGGTCTTGGGTTGGGTGTGCCGCCCGCGCTTCTTGGCCACGGCGTCGCTAAGCATCTGCGTGTAAAGGTCGTACCCCACGGAGTTGATAAACCCGTGTTGCTGCTTCCCCAACAGATTCCCGGCCCCCCGAATGGAGAGGTCGCGCATGGCGATCTTGAAGCCCGATCCCAACTCGGTAAAGTCCTTGATGGCTTCCAACCGCTTCTCACTGACCTCGGTCAGCACCTTATTGGGTTGGTAAGTGAAGTACGCGTAGGCCACCCGGTTGCTTCGCCCGATTCGGCCCCGCAATTGATACAGTTGTGACAACCCCATCCGGTCGGCATTTTCCACGAACAGGGTGTTGGCGTTAGGAATATCGATCCCCGTTTCGATGATGGTCGTGGTGACCAGCACATCGTATTCGCCACGCAAGAAGTCAAACAAGACCCCTTCGAGTTGGGCCTCGGTCATCTGCCCATGGATGTAGCCAATCTGGGCTTCGAGAACCAAAGCTTGCAACTGACTAACCGTTTTTTCGATGTCGTCCACCCGGTTATGCAGGTAAAAGACCTGGCCGCCCCGTTGCATTTCTCGCCGAATGCCATCCTGAATGGCCCCCGCGTTTTGCTCCATCACGTAGGTTTGAATCGGGAAGCGGTTAGCCGGCGGCGTTTCGATCACCGAGAGGTCCCGGACGCCCAGCATCGACATGTGGAGGGTCCGCGGAATCGGCGTAGCCGTCAGCGTCAAGACGTCGACGTTGGCCTTTAACTGCTTCAAGCGTTCCTTGTGCTTGACGCCAAAGCGTTGTTCCTCATCAACCAGGACCAGGCCCAGGTTCTTGAACTTCACGTCCTTGGACAACAACCGGTGGGTGCCGACCACGATGTCTAACTGGCCGTCCTCGAGGTCCTTAATCGACTGGTGAATCTGCTTGGTGGTCCGGAACCGCGAGAACATCTCGACGGTGATGGGATAGCCCTCAAACCGGTTAACCATGGTGTCGTAGTGTTGTTGTGCCAGGATGGTCGTTGGGACCAAGAAGGCCACCTGTTTACCGGCTTCAACCGCCTTAAAGGCCGCCCGTAACGCCACTTCGGTCTTCCCATAACCCACGTCACCGACTAACAAGCGGTCCATCGGCCGGGGCTTTTCCATGTCGTGCTTCACTTCGTTGATGGAGCGCAACTGGTCCGGCGTCTCGGCGTACGGAAAGCTGTTATCGAAGTCTTCCTGTAAACTATCGTCGGCGGGAAAGGCGTACCCCTTCTCAGCCGCCCGTTTAGCGTACAAGTCGACCAATTCGTCGGCGATATCTTCAATCTTAGCCGCCACTTTACGCTTGGTCTTGGCCCATTCGGACCCGCCGAGTTTGTTGATGCGCGGCTTTTTGTCTTCAGATGACACGTACTTTTGAATCAGGTTTAACTGGGTAACCGGAATAAACAACTGCGCGTTATCCTGATAATCGATGGTCATGTAGTCTTGGTGCACGCCATCCACCGTTAAGGTCTGCATCCCGATGAATTTCCCAATCCCGTGGTTAACGTGCACCACGTAGTCGCCGGGCTTTAAATCGGTATAACTCTTTAAGCGCTCGGCATTAGCCATGCTCTGGCGCCGCGGCCGCTTCTTGGTGATCTTCTGGAACATTTCGGCTTCGGTAATCACCACCAACTTGGCTTCGGGGAGTTCAAACCCCGTCTGCAAGCGTTCCGGGACCAATTGCGTTAATCCTGGTTGCAGGTTTTCGCGCTTGGTCAGGACGACCTGAATCTCGAAATCGTCAAGCGTCTTTTCGATCTTCGCTAACCGTTCCTCGTCTTGGACCAACAAAATCACCGTTTGGCCCTGCTTATGCCAACGATCGATTTCGGTCTTCATCACGGGTAACTGACTGAAGAACTGCTGCATCGCGCGGGTCGTCACGTTGGTGATCGCGGCAAATCGTAAGTTCCCCATCCCCTTCTGGAACAGAGACAACATAATCTGGGCGTGTGGATCATCACGCACGATGGGCCGCAACTCTCCCCCAAAGATTTGATTCGCAAAAATTTGGTGGTGGGCCAACTTATCGGTTGCCCAGTTGGCCTCGTCTTCTAGGAGCTGACGTTCGCCGTCTTGGAGCCGCGCGTAGTCGCCAAAGAGCACTGTGCCGGCCGCGTCCAGGTAGTCTAATACCTGGTGATGGGCCGGGAACAGGTAATCGGCAAACTCCATCAGTTGAGGATCCACCGATCCCTTCTGCAGGCCATCGATCAAGGGTTGCACCTGATTAGTCAACGTCTCAGCATCTTCGGTCGCCAACGTCGCCGTCTGGGTTGCCAGTTCCTGCGTGAGCTTAGCGGCCCCTGCCTGTCGTTCGTCGGCCGTTAAAATAAAGTCGGTTGCGGGCAGTACCTCGACCTGGTCGATATTTTCCACACTGCGTTGCGTCGCCGGATCGAAGTACCGTAAGGAATCCACCTCGGTATCGAAAAAGTCCACTCTGACTGGATAATCCGCCGCGAGCGGGTAAATATCGACAATTGACCCGCGAACCGCAAAGTCCCCGGGGGCCGCGACCAGCTTCTGATGGGTATAGCCCATCGCAAAAAGTTTCTTCTGCAGCTGCTCTAAATCAAATTCGTCGCCCACCTTCACGGCGAACCGGGCCGCCGCAAAGTTCTGGGGATCCGGTAAGAACCGCCGTAACCCAGACAGCGCCGTGACCACGACCACGGGCCGATCGCTTTGCAGGGCGCGTAAGGCCGCAATCCGATCTGCCCGGTATTCCGGCGAGCTGGTCGCCACCTCAGCAGCCAGGAGTTCCTCAACCGGAAATTCGTATAATTCATCCTCCGTCAGGAGATTGGCGAGATCATCGACCAGCTGCCCCGCGTGGTACAGGGTATCCGTCACGTAGATCAGTGAGCGGTGTTGATCGTGAAGGAGGCTGGCAATGAGGAGTGTTTCGGCCGAACCGTTGAGGCCGGTCACCAGTTGCCGCTGGCCCGGCGCAATCGTTTGGCGAATGGACGCGTAAGGCGCCGTTTGGGTCAAAAATCCTTCTAAGTTCACTCGAATAACTTCCTATCTTAATTGTATCGGTTCATCAATTGGGCAAAGTCCATCCCAGCGACCCAGTCTTCCAATGCGGCGACCGCGTGATCACTCGCTTGGTTAAAGACCGGTTGTTGGTCCGCCGTAAAGCGCCCCAGCACGTAGTCCACCACGGTATGTTGTTGGGGGTGGGCAATGCCGACCTTAATCCGGGCGAAATTCTGGGTCCCCACGTGGGCAATCAGGCTCTTGATGCCATTGTGCCCCCCCGCGGAGCCGTGGTCCCGTAGCCGGATGCGCCCCAACGGTAAGTCCATGTCATCTTGCACCACGATTAAATCTTCGATGGCCACCTTGTAATACTGCATCAAGGGATGGACGGCTCGCCCGGATTCGTTCATAAACGTCGTTGGTTTCACAATCATGACCTTCTCGCCGTTGATGATGCCCGTTCCGTAACGGGCATCCATCTTACGAGTCGTTAAAGCAATCTGGTGAGCCTGCGCAAAAGCATCTACCACCATGAAGCCGGTGTTGTGCCGGGTGTTATCGTATTGGGGGCCAATGTTTCCCAAACCAACAATCATTTTCATTTTAAAGTAAGTTCTCCCTTATTCACTGTAAATTTCCGACTAGAAACAAAATAGCCGGACGACCACGGGGCCGTTCAGCTGGCTGTTATTCTTCTTGTGACTAGTCAACCGTCATCAGTATAGCATAGTCCCCCAGCAACTTCACTGTTGGCGATTAGGCTCAGCCATTGGGCATCAAAACAATTCGATTTGTGAAATTTGCTCGGCTGGGTCGTGGCCGCTGGTTAAGTTACATGTTATACTTACATTTGGGTATTATAGCGTACCTGGATGTCAAAATTTATTTAGGAGATGAAGAATTTGACTACTAAGAATCATCAAAAAGTTGTTTTAGTCGGTGACGGTGCCGTTGGCTCGTCTTACGCCTACTCAATGATGAACCAAGGTATTGCCGAAGAATTCGTAATTGTGGATGTTATTAAGGAACGGACTGAAGGAGACGCTTTAGACCTTGAAGATGCTCAAGTCTTCACGGCCCCAAAGAAGGTCTACTCCGGTGACTACTCCGACGCCAAGGATGCTGACGTAGTTGTCATCACCGCTGGTGCCCCACAAAAGCCAGGCGAAACGCGGTTAGACTTAGTGAACAAGAACTTAAAGATCTTGTCTTCCATCGTTAAACCAATCGTCGACTCCGGTTTCGATGGGATCTTCGTCGTTGCTGCTAACCCAGTAGACATCTTGACCTACGCTACTTGGAAGTTCTCAGGCTTCCCTAAGGAAAAGGTCATTGGTTCCGGGACTTCTCTGGACACGGCCCGCTTACGGGTAGCTTTAGCTAAGAAGTTGGACGTGGATCCTCGTGACGTGAACGCCTACATCATGGGCGAACACGGTGACTCCGAATTCGCCGCTTACGACGAAGCCTCAGTTGCCGGCAAGCCTTTGAAGACGATTGCTAAGGAAAAGGGCATCTCCGACGACGACTTAGCCAAGATCGAAGACCAGACGCGGAACAAGGCCTATGAAATCATCAACCGTAAGGGCGCAACCTTCTACGGTGTGGCGACCTGCTTAATGCGGATCACGCGGGCCATCTTACGTGATGAAAACGCCGTATTGCCTATCGGGGCTGCTTTAAACGGTGAATATGGCTTGAACGATATCTTTATCGGTACCCCTGCTATCATCAACGCCGACGGTTTAGCCGGAGTGGTTGAATTACCACTTTCTGCTAAAGAAAAGGACTTAATGGCCAAATCCGCCGAAACTTTGAAGAAAGTTACGGCCGACGGTTTAGCTAACTTAAACAAGTAATCTAACCTGATTACGCCTAAAAGTCACCTTAACGGGTGACTTTTTTTGTTGGTCACATGGTGTCAGCACCGGCCACTAGTCGCCAATTCTTAAAGTCAATCAACCGTCGCCGCAGGGCCGAATAACGGGAAAACCGCCCCAACATTTTAGACTGTTAAAAGTTTTCAAAAAGCGACTACTTCCCTGTAATGTCAACAATGTAACCCCTCTCAAAAATTGCGTTTCCATTGTCTTTTAAGGCTATTTGAAGTAACCTGATGATATGATATCGGGGATGGTTAAGATTGACGATTTTGGGCTAGGTTCGCTACTTTTCGGGGATGGACGTAGCGGTCGTCAGTTGATTAACTTGCCTATTGAACCCCCGGAACACATCAATTTCGTGGTATACTTAATTCATCGGATGCGAACCTATGTTCGAAAAGGGGCTTTACCCACTATTTTATCCAGGAGGTGAACCGGGTAGAGCGACGCTGGTTAAGCCGCCAGGGCCACTCACCCGAACTTAATGAAAAAGCGAAAAGCAGTCGTTATCGGTATCGTCACCGCCTGCGTGGCGGTCGGTGCAATTTACGTTGGTCAAGCACTGCACTATTCATCAGCTAACGTGTTCTTTAACGATACCCAAATTGCGGGCGTTAACGTTGGTGGCAGCTCCGCTAAGCAAGCGGCAGCCAAGTTAAAGGCCGCAATGCAGGACCAGAAATTAACGCTGAAGGATGGCAACCAGACGGTCGCGTCCTTTAACACCCAACAGGCCAAGCTCAAGGTGACGTCCACCAAGTCCTTGCAACAACTGATCAATCACCAAAATGCTTGGAGTTGGCCGTCACACATGATGACGGCAACGGCGGATAGCCTGAAACTCAACGCCAGCAACGAGAATCATCAAAGTATTTTAAATCTAGCTAAGCAAATCACCACTAAGGCTAACCAGCACCGCACGGCTTCCAAGGATGCCTCATTTACCTACCAAGATGATCAATTACAGGTCACTAAAGAAACCAACGGGAACCAACTGGATACCGCCAAAGTGGCCAAGTCCATCACGGCGGCCATCGAACAGGGTCATACCACGGTCAACGTTGATCGAGACTACATTAAGCCTCAGGTCACCACGACCAGCGCCAGTTTTAAGACGGCCAAGGCCAAAGCCCAAGCAATCACCAAGCAAACCTACGTTTATAAGTTAAGCGGGCACAAGATCACGCTCTCGGCCACCACTCTGGGTAACTGGCTGACCCTGAAAAACGGGCAACTCGCCACGAACCAGACGGCCATCAAGCAGTACCTGACTAAGCTCAGCCACCAATACGGGACCATCAATAAAACCCGCAGCTTCAAATCGACTAAGCGCGGAACGGTCAAGGTTACTGCAGGGCTGTATGGATGGAGCATCAACGTCAAGAAGGAAGTACCCGTCCTCAGTAAGCTGGTCTTAGCGGGCAAAGGGATGACCCGCACCCCGACCATTCAGGGATCCGGTTATCACAGCAACGGGACCGACATTGGCAACTCCTACGTGGAAGTTGATAAGACCAACCAACACATGTGGGTCTACAAGAACGGCAAAGTCGTGGTTTCGACTGACGTGGTCACCGGTTTATCAACGACGGCCCACCACACGCCGACTGGGGTATGGGTTATCTGGAGTAAGCAACGGAACACCACGTTACGCGGACAAAACGATAACGGCTCCAGCTACGCATCGAAGGTTAAGTACTGGATGCCGATCGACGATACCGGCGTCGGCATTCACGATTCCTCGTGGCAACCCCAATACGGGGGCACTTGGTACAAGAAGCACGGGTCACACGGGTGTGTGAACACGCCACCTTCCAAGATTGCTTCCGTTTATGCCAACGTCAAAGTAGGAACTCCCGTCATCGTCTTTTAAACTTTAATCATTTTCTCAAAAAACAGGGAGCGGTCTCCGGACTGCTTCCTGTTTTGACTGGGTCGCACCACCCGCATTGTCAGTGACTTACCACTTGATTAGTTACCCAATCTTAACCGCTGGTTTACCACCTTTATTAAAATTAAACTACCTAATAACCGGTGAATATGGTATCATTAGGAAAGATTATGAGAATTTTTCTAATTTTAGGAGGTCATCTGCTATGCTGCTTAAATCCCTAGTGAAACCGAAGGAACGTTTAGTCACGGTTCGCGAGGATATCACCCTGGAACAGGCCTTAAAAGTCCTCGAAGATTCCGGGTACCGTTGTGTGCCAATTCTAGATGAAACGGGGCAAATCTTCCGGGGAAACATCTACAAGATGCACATTTACCGCCATAAATCACGGGGCGGTGATATGCAGTTGCCAGTGACGTCCCTGCTGAAAAATGCCACCAAGTTTATTTCTGTCAATGCCGCCTTCTTCAACGTCTTCTTCTCGATCAAGGACTTGCCTTACATCGCGGTCCTAGACGACAAGAACGCCTTTTACGGCATTCTGACCCACACCCGTCTGATGGACATGTTATCCCAATCCTGGAACGTGAACATCGGCAGTTACGTCTTAACCGTCGTTTCGGCTGGTGAACGGGGCGATTTGGCCGGTATGGCCAAGGTCATCACCAAGTACACCTCGATTGCCAGTGTGATTAGCCTGGACGCGCAGGAAGGTGAATTGGTCCACCGTACCATGTTCACCCTGCCCGCCGAAGTTGACGAAGAAAAACTCGACCGCATCGTCCACGCCCTGGAACGGAAAGAATTCCACGTGCCTGAAATTGAAGATTTACGTCACGAAAACTAACGTAAATCCACGGTCACTAAAACGGTTAAAATGAGTCACGACCACCCAAAACGAGTTTGAGCACTTAAGCTCAGACTCGTTTTTTGGTGTCTTTAACCACAAAAAACGCGCAGCATCACTGCACGCGCGTTTGACGATTACTATGTACTTTTTTAGTTGGTCGTTTCTTCCGGGACCGATCCGCCAGACCAATGCTGGTGGCCAACGCCGCATCAACTGCGGCCATGGTCTTAACATCTAAATGGGTCACCTGGTCTTTTAATCGTTGCTTATCAATCGTCCGGATTTGTTCAAGCAAAATGACGGAATCCCGCTCAATGCCGGTATTGTCCGCCGAAATACCGACGTGGGTCGGCATTTTAGGCTTCTCAATCCGGGCGGTGATTGCCGCCACGATTACGGTCGGACTATAGTGATTCCCCACGTTGTTTTGAATAATCAACACGGGGCGCATGCCACCCTGTTCCGAACCAACGACCGGTGATAGATCGGCGAAGAATACGTCACCGCGTTTAACTTCAACACGGGCCATGGGCCGCCATCCCCTATCTCTGTTTTATTAGTGTTGCGTCATACGAAATTGAGTCAACCGCCGCTCTGCTTCTTCTTCACAGGGCGTAAAGGCCCGCGTCAAATCACGATTAATCAACGCCATCGCCTGGTAACCAATAATCAGGGCCAACTGCCGCGCATCCGCTGCCGGTAGGGGCACTAACGCCTGTTGCCGAACATTTCGAGAAATCTGAACCCGAAACTTGGGGTGAACCGCTTGCTGAGAACGAATCATGGTAACCCTCCTAGTGGTTAATTGACTCTTCTCATACAGTTTACCACGAAACAGTTACCCTTGAAACGACAATCCATATAAATTAGTCACGGTACTGCCGTGGCAAGCGACTCGTAAAGCCACAGGCAATCTCGTAATGGATGGTGCCACAGTAATCCGCCATGTCCTGTAACGTAATGGTTTGACCGCCGTTGGTGCCCACTAACGTCACGCGAGTCCCCCGCACGTAGTTTTGGGGTAATCGAATCATCAATTGATCCATGCAGATCCGCCCAATAATTTCACAGAACTGCCCACCGACCAAGACGTGAAAGCCCTGTAACCGGCGTTCATAACCGTCAGCATAGCCAATCGGCACCGTGCCGACCCATTCATCGGTTTGTGCCGTATAAGTGGCACCGTAACTGACGGACTCCCCGGCGTGTAACCGCTTCGTGTAGACTAACTCACTCACCAGTTGCATCGCTGGTTGTAACGGATATGGCGTCTGGGGAATGGCCGTTCCGGATGGGTTCAACCCGTACCCAGCCGCCCCAAACCGTACCATATTGTCGTTGCAGGCATCGTGCCACAAACTAGTCGCGGAGTTCGAGACGTGGACGTAACGTGGCCTAAACGGTAACACCGCCGTTAGCTCCCGCCACTTGGCGAGCTGTTGCTTAAAGTACGTGTCGTCTGGATCGTCCGCCGTAGAAAAGTGCGTAAAAATCCCCTCAAAGTTAAAATCGTCAACCTGCACACTCAAGAAATTCAGGGCCGCGGTAAGCTCATCGGTCGTTCGAAACCCGATCCGGCCCATCCCCGTATCGAGACCTAGGTGCACGTTAAGGGGCCGGTTGTGTGGCGTTAGCTCCAGGTAACGACTGGCTTCTCGCAGCCACTTGATATCCGCCACCACGGTCGAGATCCGCTCTTGAGCCATCAGTACGGCATCCTCGGGGCGGGTTACGCCCAGCACTAGAATGGGATCATTAAACCCGGCCGCGCGTAATTCTAAGGCTTCGTCCAGGATAGCCACGCAAAATCCCGTTGCACCCGCATCCTTAGCGACTTGCGCAACCTGAACGGCACCGTGACCATACCCGTTCGCCTTCACAACCATGAAAAGTTCACAATCCGACTTTAAGCGTTTTACTTCCGTTTGAATATTGTGCCGTAGGGCCTGGCGATCAATCACCAGACGCGTTGGCCGATGTTCCCCTACTGCCATTATGACTGCCCTCTTTCTAGAATAACCTGTGTCATGACCACGCTCGCGGTATGGGAGATCGAGACGTGGGCTATGCCCCCAAACGGGTGAAACTTAACGACGGGACGTCCCGCGGCGTTATCGCGGACCTCAAGGTCTTGAAACCCAAAGTCGTGCCCGATACCAGTCCCCAGAGCCTTCCCATAGGACTCTTTGACCGACCAGCGCCCCCCCAGGTACTCGATTGCGCGTTGACCACTCAACTGTTGATAATCGACCAATTCGCCGGGTGTGAGCACCCGGGTCAAAAAACTGGGATATTTCGTGACCACTTCTTTGACCCGAGCAAGATCCGTAATGTCAATGCCGGTGCCGTAAATCATGGTATCGCCCCCTAAAACGTCTAAGCCATATTTTAACACAGCAGGGGATTGATGGGTGGGACGTTTAATCGGTTAGCCCAAAATGTTACCAAATCGCTAGGAATCCCGCCGTTTAGGTGCTAACCGCCCACGTTAACGTGAACAGGTTTCACGATGATCACCGTGAGCGACGTCCGGGTTGGACGGGCCCACGATGAATCCCCCCCTTAATTGACAATCGAAGAACTTAAGCTAAAATTAGCCCTATAACCCATAGCATAAGGGAGTTGCTTCAATGCGTAAACTTATTGGTATCACGGCGGATGTGCTCTTTGCGACCACCCCCGTCATTAACGAAAAACACGCCGATTTCGTTCCCCGAGACGCGGTTAACGCGGTCCTGGCAAGTGGCGGGATTCCCGTTAGTCTCCCCCACCTGCCGGCGGACCAGGTAGACGGTCTCCTCAGTCGCTTAGACGGGATTATTTTTACCGGCGGCCCGGACATCGATCCCACGCTTTTTGGCGAGGACCCGGTCCCCGCGTTGGGGCTCACCTACCGGCCGCGTGACCTGTTCGAAATCGCCCTGGCCCAACACGCCGTGGCCCAGCACATCCCCATCTTAGGCATTTGCCGGGGGATGCAACTGATTAACGTCGCTTTAGGTGGCACCCTCTATCAAGATCTCGCGACCCAATACCCCGGCGACGACCGGCTTCAACACCACCAAATCGCGCCGGGAAACCTGCCAACTCACTACGTCACGGTTAGTCCCTCAGCGCTCCAACGCACGGTGGGGTCGCACCCCTTTGTCAACTCACGGCACCACCAAGCCATCAAAACCCCGGCTCCTGGCGTGCGGGTGGTGGCCCGGGCTAACGACGGCGTGATTGAAGGCATCGAAACGCCCAACGCTAACATCCAAGGCGTCCAGTGGCACCCGGAAAACATGTGGGCGGCTGATGCTCATCAACGGGCCCTGTTTCAGGCCTTCGTGGCACGCCTAAAGTAATCCGCTTGGGCGCACGTCTTTGGAATAATCCTCGCATCACAAATAGGGGACCCTCGCAAGTCGCGAGGGCCCCCTATTTGTCTGATTAGCTGACCGGCGGCGACCACCGGCCAGATTTAATGTTTCGTTTGGGTTACCGGTGCCCGCTTTGCCCACACACACCGATCTGCGTCTTCACTTGATAATCATTAGACGAGCTTTTGGGCGACTAAGCGTTCTGCGATTTGTACCGTATTCCACGCCGCACCCTTTAAGAGGTTATCGGAAACCGCCCAAAGATTGAACGCCCCGGGGTTTTCCAGATCGGCACGAATCCGGCCGACAAAGGTTTCGCGCTTGCCCGTAGCGTTGATGGGTTGCGGGTAAACTTGATGCGCCGGGTCGTCTTGTAAGACCACACCGGGAGCGGCATCAATGGCCGCGCGCAGTTCGTCAACCGTGGCATCTGGATCACCGGTATCGATCCAGATAGATTCCCCGTGGCTAATCGGGACGGGCACCCGCACACAGGTCGCCGTGACCTTGATATCGGGCGCATCCATGTCGTCTAACATGATCTTCTTGGTTTCGTGAATCATCTTCCACTCTTCATGCGAGTAGTAGTTATCTTCCAACACGTCGATTTGCGGCAATAGGTTAAAGGCTAACGGGTAGTGCTTCGGTTCTCCCTTGGTCGGGAAGATCTCCGCCTGCATGTCCTTATGATCCAGGTAATCTTGCGCTTCACTGTACAGTTCGTTTAACGCGGTTTGCCCGGCCCCGGAAGCGGCCTGGTAGGTCGACACGATGATCTGCTTGAGCCCTACGGCTTGGCGAATCGGTTCTAGGGCCACCATCATCATAATGGTCGAACAGTTCGGGTTCGCAATAATTCCGTGATGGCGTGGTAACACATTTTCGTTGACTTCTGGGACCACCAACGGTACGTCCGGTTCCATCCGAAAGGCACTGGTGTTATCGACACAGACGGCCCCCCGCTTAACGGCTTCCGGCAGGAACTTCTTGGACACGCTCCCGCCCGCCGAGGCTAACACGATGTCGACACCGTCAAAGGAATCTGGCGTGGTTTCTTCCACCGTAATTTGTTGATCCTTAAACGTCAGCGTCTTTCCCGCCGACCGCTGGGAAGCTAAGAGCTTCAGCCGGGCGACCGGAATCGTTGACGCCGCTAACTGCTGAATCATCCGAGTTCCCACGGCACCCGTAGCACCTAAAATTGCAACTGTATACCCTTCACTCATAAAAATGTCACCCTTTCTCATTGCCGCGCTTCACTCAACCTAAGCGTGTTGTGTTAACTTCTCCGTAAAGGCGGCCAAACGTTCCATGGCCGTCTGAATATCGTTCATCGACGCCGCGTAGGAGATTCGGAAGTAGCCCTCGCCACTCTCACCGAAACAATTTCCCGGCGTCACGCCCACTTTGCCCTCTTCGGCCAGCTTCTCCGCGAATTCGACCGAACTCAGGTTAAAGTTAGCCGGAATCTTCGAGAAGGTGTAGAACGCCCCCGCGGGTTTTAGGGGCTGATACCCCAATTCGTTTAACTTAGCCACTACAAAGTCGCGCCGTTGCTGGTAGGCTTCCCGCATGGGCTTGGCGTCATCGCGACCGGTAGTCAGTGCCGCTAGTGCCGCGTACTGGGCCGGATTCGACACGCTGGTCACGGCAAATCCGTGAACCTTAGTGGCGTTAGCGATAAATTCAGCCGGACCCACGAAGTATCCCACCCGGTAGCCGGTCATGGCGTGGGACTTCGACAGGCCGTTGACCAGAATACTCTTACCTGGTAGGAGCTCCGCCATCGACACGTGCGGTTGACCGTACGTCAACTCGGCGTAAATTTCGTCGGTCATCACGTACATGGCTTGGTCTCGGACCACGTTAGCGATTTCTTCTAACTGGGGCCGCGTGTATTCAAAGCCCGTGGGGTTGCCCGGGAAGTTCAAGACCAACGCCTTGATGTTCTCGGCCCCTTCGCGGTCGATCACCGCTTGTAGGTGTTTACCGGTCAGCTGAAACCCATCGGCCGTGGTGTCAATTTCTACCGGGATTGCCCCGAAGAGCTTGACCACCGCCATGTACAACGAGAAGGTCGGCGTGGGAATCAAAACCTTGTCACCGGGATTCAAGATGGCCCCAAATGCCGCGAAAATGGCTTCCGTGGCCCCCACGGTGACCACAACTTCATTTTCGGGATCGTAGTGGACCCCAAAACGGTCGTCGAGGTAGTCACTGATGGCCTGCCGCAAGGGCAGAATCCCCTTCTGTGGCGCATAGTGTGACTTATTGGCGGTGATACTTTCAATGGCGGCCTGCTTCACGTGTTCGGGGACGTTGAAGTCGGGTTCACCTAACGTTAACTTGATTAAATCAGGAATCTTCGCGAATTTCTGGGCGAAGTACCGAATCGGCGAAATGCCGATCGGCGCAACGGTTTGGTTCACGATATCCTTGATGTTTGCATCTAATTGGGGCATGCGCCCTCACCTCATTCGTCAAATTTTAGCTGGTGTTAGCGTAGCCACCGGTGACTGGCGGGCTCTCTGACCCACTTAGGTCCCGGTGCTGGTTAGACGTTCAGCCAGCATGCTACTAGCATACCCTGAAACCGTTCACTTTGTCTGCATCTTCACAAATTATTCATTTTCTAGTGGCTGGCGGTCCAAACCAAGTGGCCTTAAATTAACTGTTCCAACCCAACAATCAACTCATCTCGCGTCATCACCGCATCGAGTGCCAACCGGACACCGGTCATGAACGACGCCCGATCGGTGGTACTTTGCTTGATGGTTAACGTTTCGCCGGGGCCACCAAAGATGGCCTCTTCGTCGGCAACGAATCCGGGCAACCGAATCGCGTGGATCTTGATACCGTGATAATCGCCACCGCGGGCCCCCAGCGGATCTTGTTCCTGGGGATTCCCCGGTTCATCGTGGCCCTGGGCATCGTAGATCAACTTCGCCGTGTTCAGCGCGGTGCCGGACGGCGCGTCTAACTTATCATCGTGGTGGTATTCGACCACCTCGGCGTGGTCAAAGTATTTCGCCGCAAGCTGAGCAAACTTCATCATTAGTACGGCCGAAACGCCGAAATTAGCGGCGATGATCCCCCCCACGTGATGTTGGTTGGCCAGCTGCTTCAGCTCGGCAATCTGCTGCTCACTCATCCCACTGGTGCCAATGACGGGACGAATCCTGTGTTCGATAGCGAATTGGGTGTTGGTAAACGCGCCACTCGGCGTGCTGAAGTCGATCCAGACATCGGCCCCAATCGTGATTTGATCGAGTTGGTTAAACACCTGGACGGTTGGTGCCAGACCATACGTGGCGGGCGTTAAATCCGTAACGGTCGGGTTATAGACCCCGACCAACTGGAGTTGCGCGTCCGCTTGAATCATGGCTAGGACCTTTTGTCCCATGGCACCGGTAAACCCGGAGACAATCGCTGAAATCATTCCTGAACCTCCTCTTCGTCACCTAACGCCCGGTACAGCTGGGCCTTTTCGTCAGCCGTTAGGGTTTGAATCGGTAGGCGACAACCGCCCACCTGGTAGCCCCGGTCATTCAATACGGCCTTAACCGGCGATGGTGACGGGTACATGAATAACGCCGCCATCTTCGGCGTGAGTTGCCGTTGTAAAGCCCCGGCGTGTTGGTAGTGGCCGTCTTCTAAGCTGCGATACATCGCTGCCATCTGGTCGCCGTACAGGTGCGAGGCAACGGAAACCACGCCGGTGGCCCCAATCACCTTGGCAAACAAAGCTTGGGCGTCCTCACCGGTATAAACCAAGAAGTCCTGGGGAGCGTGTTCCACGATGTATTCCAAATCGCTCAACGAACCACACTGCTTGACCCCCGCGATGTTAGGCACCTGAGCCAATTCCACGACGGTTTCTTTGGCCATGGTTACGCCGGTGCGACCTGGAATGTTATAGATAATAATCGGGAGTCCCGTCGTCGCCGCAATGGCCTTAAAGTGGGCAATCATCCCCCGTTGATTGGGTTTGTTATAGTACGGGACTACCTCTAAGGCGTAGTCAATTCCCGGGATCTGGGCCACCTTGCGCGTGAATTCAATGGTCGCCTGGGTGTTGTTACTACCACATCCGGCAATAATGGGAACTCGACCGGCCACGATCTTCGCGAACCGGGTGTAAAGTTCCAACTTCTCGGCCTCACTCAGCGTTGGGGTCTCCCCCGTGGTTCCTCCAATGACGAACCCGTTGGTCCCCGTGGCCAACAACCGGTTGGTCAGGTGCTCTAAGGCCTCATAATTAATGGCCGTTGCGTCAGCGTTAAACGGTGTAATAATTGCCGTGATTAAGTCTGCTGTTTTCACCATGTCCACTCCTTTTTAAGCTTGCATTCGTGCTTCTAAGAATCCGGTCATCGCCGTGACACCCGCCATGATCGCCGCTTCGTGCGGCACAAAGGTCGCGGCGTGCAGCGCCCCGGGACTATCCACGCCCAACCAGAACATGGTTCCCGGAATCTGGGCTAACAAGTAGCCAAAGTCCTCGCCCGTCATGGCTGGCCGGGTCTCCTGAAAGGCCACTTGTGGTGCCCGTTGCATATAATCGATAAACCGTTGCGTCAGTTCCGGATTGTTTTCGACGGGGTAATATCCGCCCTGGTTAAAGTCGACGTCGATGGTCGCGTTATAGCTGGCGGCCACCCCGTTAGCAACCTCTTGGACCCGTTGGCGGATCCGTAAGAGCATCTCTTGTGTCAACCCGCGAATCGTCCCTTCGAGCCTAGCTTCACCGGCAATCACGTTGCGAATTGTCCCGGCCGTGACCTTACCAAACGTGATTACCCCACAGCGCGTAGGGTCAATATCCCGTGAAATAATGGTCTGCAGCTGCAGGATTAACGCGGCGGCAATCACCACGGCATCGGTCGCCTCGTGGGGGAAAGCCGCATGGCCGCTCTTGCCGTGAATGGTCAAGTTGACCTCCGTGGTCCCGGCAAATAACGGCTCTATACTTTTTCCTGTTGATGAACTACCAATGTGGTAATCTATTAACAGGATTTTTTTGAAAAAAAAAGAGGCCCACAGGTCCCCACACACAAAAAAATCCACCCACTACAGCATCATCAAAGGATGTGAGAAACCATGAACCCTATAGATAATAATATAAAATTTTCACTCAGTATTAAAGACCCAAATGTTATTTTTTTCAGTTATAAGCATCAATTCATAAAATCAAAACCTGCTAAAGTCTATGTTGCCAATGTAAAAGCCACTTATACAAGGTGTCCTCAATGTGGTTTTGAAAACTTTAGTCATAACGGACACTATGTGTCACGCGTTTCATATCCGTCGGCCAACGCTAGTGAGCCCGTCTATCTTGAACTTCATAAAGAACGATTAATCTGTAAAAATTGTGGAAACTCGGTAATGGCAACAACAGACCTCGTCAATAAGTATTGTAATATTTCCAAAGCTACCAGACAAAAAATATTCATGCATCTTCAGGATGATCGTACTCAGACTAGTATTGCTTTAGATAATAGTGTTTCTCCCAGTACCGTTTGTCGCTATTTAGACAACTATGATGATCTATTTCGGAGAAATTATCATTCTTTACCTGAGCACTTATCTATGGATGAATTTCGTGGTGTTGGCGGCGATTTCCACTTTCTTTGTATTAACGGTGATGGTGATCATGAAATTCAACAGATCCTACCGGATCGCTTTAAACAAACTATTATTGATTACTTTAATAAGTTTGACAGCACCGCTAGAAAGCAAGTAAAGACAGTTTCTCTGGACCTTAATAGTTACTATCAAGATATCGCCAGATTGGTATTTCCAAATGCCAAAATAATTGTCGATCGTTTTCATATTGTTGCGATGATGACTAGATCTTTTAACCAAAGTCGCGTTCAAATTATGAAAGAATACAAGAAACAATCCAAGGAATATCGGATGCTTAAATTCTCCTGGAAACTTTATTTAAAACACTTCGATGAGCTTGAGATTAAAAAAACATTTTTCGATCGACACCTTAGGAAACAAGTAACTCAACTCGAAAGAGTTCAGTTAGGTCTAGATGTTGATGAAAGACTGTTAAATACTTATAACGCCATGCAAGGCATTATGATATGTCTTAAAAATCACGACAAAGATGGTCTTGTTCAATATTTATATAACAACGATAAGCTTAGCTCGCAAATGAAAGATGTTTTAACCACATTTAAAAAGAATCTTGAAATAGTCCTCAATGCCAGTGAATCAAAGTATTCTAATGGTCCAATTGAAGGGATCAATAGAATGATTAAGCAAATTCAAAGAACTGCCTTCGGTTTCCGAAATTATCACCACTTAGTTTCAAGAGTTAAATTACAACAAATGAGAACCAAACCAAACAAAAAGACACTGTTAGAAGTTGCATAACTTCTAACAGTGTCCCAAATTCATCTATCAACAGGATTTGACAAAGAGCCCAAATAACGTCCCGTTACGACACCCGATCGTCCCCGTAGGTAGGTCGGGATTGTCGTGTAAGCCGTAGAATTCGTCAACGTGGTAGTCCCCGGTTAACAGGCCCAAATCGTAGGCCCGTTTCCCACCACTCTCGCTTTCCTCGGCGGGCTGGAAGAAAAATACCAGGTTATCCTGGGGCTGATGCGTCGCAAAGTAACTCAGAATTCCCAGGGCAACGCTCATGTGGATATCGTGCCCGCAGGCGTGCATCACCCCGGGGTGTTGTGACCGCACCGCGTGGTCGGCCGGCTCACTGACCGGTAAGGCATCGATGTCGGTCCGGTACCCGATGGTCCGTTGCGGCCGGCTGCCGGTGACGCGCACCAATAGGGCCGTGGGCAATCGTGAATCTTCGTGCACGGTCAGGTAAGTCTGGGGCAAGGCCGCGATAACTTCCTTTAAATAGGCGTGCGTTTGCGTTTCGTGTAACGCCAGCTCCGGAATCTGATGAAGGTGCCGGCGAATCTGAATGAGTTGGTCTGCTGTTAGGGTCATAGGCGGCGTAAGTCCTGTTCAATGTGGGTCTTATCAACGGTCTGCTGATCTTTAATCTTCAAGATCCGGGCAGGAACCCCCGCTACCACGGCGTTAGGGGCCACGTCTTTGGTCACCACGGCACCGGCACCCACCACGGCGTTATCGCCGACCTCGACGCCTTCTAGAACCACCGCGTTGGCCCCCACCGTCACATTGTTGCCGATGGTGACCGGCTTAGCGGAGGCGGGTTCGACCACTCCCGCTAGGACGGCATTAGCGCCGATGTGGGAGTTCTGGCCCACCGTGGCTCGTCCCCCTAAAACGGCACCCATATCAATCATGGTCCCTTCCCCAATCTCGGCACCGATATTGATAACGGCCCCCATCATGATGACGGCATTGTCACCAATCGTGACCTGGTCACGAATAATGGCGCCCGGTTCGATGCGGGCATTCACGTGCTCAATCGGTAGTAACGGCACCGCGGAGTTTTGGGCGGTCACTTCTAAATGGTAGTCGGCCGCGTCTTTCCCGGCTAAAAGCGGTGCAATGGCCCGGTAATCACCGTAGAGAATGGCAAAATCCGCCGTCAAGAAGCTCTGGACATCCGCCGGAATATCGGCGGCGGTCAAGTGGCCTTTCAAGGTAACCTTAACCGGCGTAACCTTCTGGGCGTTTCCAATGTAGGCAATAATTTCTTCAGCACTTAATTTTTGCATCTCATTCTCTCCTATCTATAGGTATGATTGATCTAAACGCGTCAAGTCCGCGTAACTTTCCCGCTGAACCACACATTTAGCCTGACCGTTCTCGACGAAAACCACGGCGGGCCGGGGATTACGGTTATAGTTCGACGCCATCGAGTACCCGTAGGCACCCGTTGCCAATAGCGCCACCAGATCGCCTGGCACCACGGCCGGGAGTGCGGCCTGATCGATCAGAATATCGCCGGACTCACAGTACTTTCCCGCCAAGTGCACGGGTTCCACCGTGGGGGCGTTTAAATGATTGGCACACACGGCATCGTACTTAGCTTGGTAGAGTGCTGGGCGAATATTGTCGCCCATCCCCCCATCAACCGCCACGTATGAGGTCAGTTCTGGAATATCCTTGCGGGCCCCCACCGTGTAAAGGTTATACCCAGCCGGCCCCACAATCGACCGACCCGGTTCAATCCAAATCTCCGGTAACTCGAGTTGCCGTTGGGCGATCCGCTTTTTCAAGGTCGCCGCAATGTCATCGATGAACGTCTCGGGGCCCAGGGGATGGTCATCCGCCGTGTAACGAATACCAAAGCCCCCACCCAGGTTTAAAATCTGGGGCACGTAGTGGAACTTCGCCCGCCAATCGGCGGAAATGTCCACCAGCTTGTTGACCAACATTTCAAACCCTTCGGGACCAAAAATCTGCGACCCGATGTGGGCGTGAATGCCAATCAAGTGCATCTGCTCGATGTTCAAAACTTCCTGGACCGCTTGATCGGCCTGCCCGGAATCTACGTCAAACCCGAACTTACTGTCAACCTGCCCCGTCTGGATATACTTGTGGGTGTGCGCCGAAATCCCCGGCGTCAACCGGAGCATCACGTCGACGTTCGTGTTCTTTTCCAAGAGGATCTCGTGTAACAGTTGGATCTCATAAAAGTTATCTAAGATGATGACCCCAATGTGGTGATCCACCGCCATTTCCAACTCGGCACGAGATTTGTTGTTCCCATGAAAGCTGATCCGGCTGGCCGGCAAGCCCGCCTGAAGGGCCGTGTAAAGTTCACCCCCGGATACCACGTCCGTGTGAATTCCGGCTTGGTTGACCAACTGATACATCGCGACCGTGGCGAAGGCCTTGCTAGCATAACTAATCTGATAGCGAAGCCCGTTGGCCACTAAGCTGTCCCGAAAGGCCTGGATTTGTTGTTTAATCGCCGCAACGTCGTACACCACCAGTGGCGTTCCGAAGTCGTGGGCTAAGTCGACCGTGTCCACCCCACCGATCATTAAATGTCCCGCAGCATTCGCGGTTAAGTCTGGATTCTTCATACGCTGCTCCTACCTTTCACCTGAGCTCGGGGACGAAAAAAGGATCCCTTTGTTTGCTCACGTAAACAAAGAGACCCCTCCCTAAAAAAACAGAAGTTTAAATCTTCTATCGTCGTAAGCACCCCGTAGCCGACATTTTTGCTACGACAGTTCGGGTCCTCTTAGTCACCCGTCCCAGCTTACTAGACCCTGTATGTCCTAGCGCTTCGGCAACCGCCCCTTTTCCCCCGTTCATCGTTCATACAGGAACTCACGAAGGTACTTATGTTGGTCGCAACCTCTAAAATTCAATTGTATTTTAGATTATAACAGTCCTCATAATTCGTCAAGGACTCTCATCATTTTTTCAAATGTTTTCCAACTTTACGAATCAAAATTAGAATTTTCGGCTTGATTTAATTTCGAAAACTGATAAAGTCGTCATTAAAAACACGTGAGCGTCTTTTAACTCTTTGAGGTGATAAATGTGAAAGTTGTTAAGTTTGGTGGCAGTTCCCTAGCTACCGGTCAACAGGTCAACAAAGTGATTAACATTATTCAAGCTGATTCGGATCGTCAAGTGGTCGTCACCTCGGCGCCTGGTAAACGATTCGACAAGGACATTAAGGTGACCGATCTCCTCATTCAATACGCCACTCAGGTGCAACAAGGCGCCGACTTTCAAGCGACGGTAACGGCGATTAGTCAACGGTACCAGGAGATTAGTGACTATTTCCAATTACCCGACGACACCCTAACCCTCATCAACAAAAAGTTAGCGGCCCTCGCCACCACTAAGTTTGCCGACGACGAACACCTGCTGGCGGCCTTCAAAGCCCACGGTGAACTGCTAAACGCCATTCTGATTGCCGCCGTGCTGAACCACCAAGGAATTCCCGCTAAGTTCGTCGATCCACGGGTCGCGGGCATCTTAGTAACCGGTCATCCCAACGATGCCGACGTTTTGTCTTCGACCTACGCTAACCTGGCGCAGATTAAGCCCCACAACGCCCGGCTGGTCTTCCCGGGGTTCTTCGGTTACACCCCGGACGGCGATATCTACACGTTCGCCCGCGGTGGTTCCGACATCACCGGGTCCATCCTTAGTCGGGGGATGAACGCCGACCTCTACGAAAACTTTACCGACGTCGACGCCATCTACGCGGCCAATAACCACGTGGTTGACCATCCGGCCATTATCCAGAAGATGTCCTACCGGGAAATGCGAGAACTCTCGTACGCCGGCTTCTCGGTCTTCCAAGACGAGGCCATCATCCCGGCGGTGCAGGGTCAGATTCCGGTCAACGTTAAAAATACGAATAATCCCAGCGCCCCCGGAACCTTAATTGTGCCGTCTCAATTCGTGTTCAATCCGGCGACCCCCATCACGGGGATTGCCAGTTCCCGCCGGTTCTCCGCGTTGTACTTACACCGCTACCTGCTCAACAAGGAAGTTGGCTTCACCCTGAAGCTGTTACAAATTTTCAAACGCTATAACATTTCTTACGACCACATGCCTACCGGGATCGATGACCTGACGGTGATTTTTGACCGCTCCAAGCTCGATAATGCGACCATTAAGGCGCTATGCAATGATGTGCATAAAACGTTGGACCCCGACTACCTCGAGTGGATCGACGACTACGCCATTATCATGGTCGTCGGCGAAGGTATCGCACACAATATTGACACCATTAGTAAGGTGATCGACGCCCTGACTCAAAACAACATTGCCATCCACATGATTAACCAAGGGGCTTCACAGATCTCCATCATGCTCGGGGTGCAATCTAAGGACGCCGACAATGCCGTTCGTTACATTTACCAGACCTTCTTTCAACCCAGCGAGGTGACTAATTCATGAGTACCCTAACGAAAGCTCACGGCTCCGAAAATCAATTCTTCATCCTGGACCAGACACTCCTAGAAAACCCGTTAAACGACGGTGAATTAAGCCAGTTGGCCATTCAACTCTGTGACTCCGACCACCACGTCTTAGGTGGTGCCGATGGCGTTCTGGTGGTGAATACCACCGACCATCCCGATTGTCTCGGAGAGATGCGCATCATCAATGCCGACGGTTCCGAAGCCAAGATGTGTGGCAACGGTTTACGGACCGTCACACGTTACCTGGCCGAAAAGTTCCACCAAACCAAGTTTAAGGTGGCCACCCCGTTCATGGACTTAGCCGTTGAGCAAGCCCCGGCCCTGGCGCCGAAAGTTCCGGCCTACAGCGTGCAAATTGCGCCGATTTCCATGGCAGCTCAGGACTTGCCCCTACACTACCATGACCAACCGGTGCTCGACAATCAGTTAGTCCCCGAGTTTCTCCCGGAGCAGCGTTTTACGGCCATTGCCGTGCCCAACCCGCACTTGATCAGCTTCGTCGACCAGATCGATCAGGCCGACCTCGGCCAACTCGGTCAGGGCTTAAACGCGACTAACCCCTACTTTACCGAAGGGGTCAACGTGAGCTTCGCGGTCATCGAGGGGCCCAACCAACTCTTCGTGCAGACCTACGAACGTGGCGTGGGTTTCACTAACGCCTGCGGGACGGGAATGTCGGCCACCAGTCTGGCCTTCGCCCGTCAATTTACCGACCAGTTTGATCCGGCCCACCCCATTACGGTCCGGAATCCGGGCGGTTCAGTTCAGGTTCGCGTGGTGTTAGGCGCGACGGCGGCGACTAGCCAACTCCACTTGATTGGCAACGCGACGTTTACCGCTAAGCTTGACCTACCCGAAGCCGATTTGCACCACGCCGTTTTAAACCAAATCACCGTGCGGCCGACTGACGAGGAAATGGCCTACCAGGCCTTCGTCCAAGCGGCCAACGACCACGCTGCATCGTCTGAAAACTAAAGTTATGACCTTCGACTCACCTAACTTACCGTTGGGTGAGTTTTTGTTTGGGTGCAGCCCGGTGACCGTAGCAAAAAAGGGTTGCCCACTTCGGCAACCCTTTCGATCCGCTATAGTTGATGTTTGCTTACTTCACGTTCGCGTAGGCTTTCGCCAAGCCTAATTTATCGGCCTTCGTTAAATTACTGTGCCACCACCCAAACCCATTCACAAAACTATCATTTCCAGCGGTGTTTTGGTCAAGACCTAATCCGACCGCAATCACGCCCATTGCATTGATGGTCTCCATGGTCTTCCCACCAACGGTCTTATTACTTTTTTCAAAATAAGCTTTTTTGACGCAAACTTTGCGATTTAGCTTTAAGCTTGCATGCCTATAAATGCCTAACCCATTCTTTTCTTTCCCATTCCATGAAACGTCCCAAGGACTATTACCTTTAAGCTTTGCAACGGTGGTCAGCGTCATTTTGGCCTTTTTCTTCGAAGTGGCCTTTAACTTAACAGTGCCATTGTTGTTAAGTTTATGTATGGCCTTTGTCCAAACCTTTTGCCAGTGTTTAGATGACGAGTTGATATGATAGGTGACTGTACGCGACGTAAAATGACCGGTATAGGGCGTAGCCAGAATACTGGCACTGGCCGGCGTGGCACCACCAAAGGCGAACATGCCGACGACTACGGCACCGCTCACGGCAATTTTCTTAATCAAACTGTTCTTCATGCTGATAATTCCCCTTTTTGTAAGTAATGTGCCAAGTGTAGCATAGTGCCACGACACATTATGGCGTCACCTGCTAAACGGGAGAACTTTTTTAAATATACCTGTTTTTACGTCTTAGCTTCATCATGACTAGCGTTGCCGGCTAGAAAAACAATTCATACGGCGAAAGCCATGTTTGGTTGGCTCAACTCCGGGACCGTTCCATTCCAGTTAGACGCGTAAAAAAATCCCGCATCAGCCTAACGCCAATGCGGGATTCCCTAATCATTCTCTTTTAAATGAAACTAATCTTTTTTCCGAATCGTGAAGCCGTGCTTGGCCCTTTCGGAACGCCGACCACCGTTGTTGCGCCGATCCCGGTTGCCACCCCGGTTTCGATCGTTGCGGTCGTTCCCGCTCCGCCGGTTCCGGTCATAGTGCCGGTGTTCGCCACCGCCACGGTGTCCGCCGTTACCACCACGATGGTAACCGCCACCACGATGATAACCACCACCGCTGCCGTGACGCTTGCCGCCGCGCTTAGGCAACGGCCGTTCTGGCGTAATCTTAACGGGTACCTGGCTGTTGTCGTCCTTGGTGACCGCGTTTAATAACGCCGCCGCTAAGTCTTCAGCATCGTACTCGTCCAATAGACTCTTCGCTGCGTCCGCGTACTTCTCAGTATCCGTCTTGTTGATCAGATCAGAAACGGCTTCCTTAGCCACACCTAATTGACCCACAAAGGCTTCTTCGGCCGAAGGTGGCTTCAGAGGCAGCATCCGCACCTTGGTCAACTTTTCGATTTCGCGTAAGTAACCCATTTCGTTCGGCGTCACGAAGGTCATAGAAACCCCGTGCTTCCCGGCACGGCCCGTCCGGCCGACCCGGTGAACGTAACTATCGGGATCTTGCGGAATATCGTAGTTGTACACGTGGGTCACGTCGTTGATATCGATCCCCCGGGCAGCCACGTCGGTTGCCACCAAGATGTCCAACTTTCCGTGACGGAATTCGTTCATGATCTGGGTCCGGCGCTTTTGCGTCAAGTCCCCGTGAATTCCGGCAGCGTTATACCCGCGGGCTTGTAACCCGTTGGAAATTTCGTCGACCCGGCGCTTAGTCCGCGTAAAGACGATGGTCAAGTCTGGGTCTTGCACGTCAAAGAAGCGCGTCATCACGTCAAACTTTTCAAAGTCTCGGGACCGCACGTAGTATTGATCGATCAGATCCGTGGTCAATTCCTTGGCCTTGATCTTCACGTGCTTCGGGTCTTGCATGAATTGCACCCCGACCCGCTTGATTTCGGGTGGCATGGTAGCCGAGAACAGCATGGTTTGCCGTTCTTCTGGCAATTGCTTGATAATGTCTTCAATGTCGTCCAAGAAGCCCATGTTCAACATTTCGTCGGCTTCATCTAACACCAACATTTGAACGTGGTCCAGCTTCAGCGTCCGCCGCCGGATGTGGTCTAATAACCGACCAGGCGTCCCGACAACGACTTGGGGATGGTTCTTTAAGCTCTTGATTTGCCGCCGAATATCTGCCCCACCGTAAACGACTTGGACGTTGGCCCGTTCGTTACGGCCTAATTTATAGATTTCTTCTTGCGTCTGGATGGCTAGTTCCCGCGTTGGGGAAACCACCAAGGCCTGGACGTTTGGATTGTTTTTATCAATCTTTTCCAGAATGGGGAGTGCGAAGGCTGCCGTTTTACCAGTCCCGGTTTGGGCTTGGCCAATCACATCTTGGCCAGCCAAGACCATGGGGATGGTTTCGGCTTGAATTGGGGTCGCTTCTTCGTAACCTGCATCAGTAACAGCTTTCAGTAGGTCCTCGGAAAGACCCAGTTCTTTAAACTTCAAGTATAATTTCCTCCTAATAATGAGTACGTCACCCTAGTGCCTTGTTCGTCTTGGAAAAAATCCGTTTCCCGTGAAGCGGCTAACAATTGGCTAGAGCGGAGTAAGTTCGGTTCTTAAATTTTACAACTCACCCATCATACAACGCCGGATTAAAATAAGCAACTTCCAAGACTCCCGGAAATTGCTTACATTTAAACTATTTTCAGTTTTTTTCGGTCGGCATTAGCTGCGCCAACACGTTTTCAAGGTGAATGCCGTGCGACCCCTTTAACAATACTTGATCGTCGGCCGTGATGGTGGCTTGTAATGCCGCCGTCACACCGGCTAAGTCGTCACTCGCAAAATGCGTGACGGGTAGTTCTGGGGCCGTGGTGGCTAGGGCCGCCTGCAACGCCTTCATTTGCGGGCCCACCAGATAAACGTGAGCGAACTTGGTCGGATCTAAAGCGCTCGCTAAGCCGGCGTGCAGTTCGGCGGACTGAGCGCCCAACTCTAACATATCGCCTAAGACCACTAGGCGGCGGCCCTTGACCAGTGTTTGGCCAAAGGCATGTAACACCTCGCGGACCGCCGTGGGATTAGAATTGTACACGTCGCTCAGCAGACTTTCGCCCTGAGCGCCGGTGACCCATTCGGCCCGATTCTTGGTTAGCGGCACCGTTTGTAAGGCTTTTTGCGCATTTTCGGGGCGAATCCGGTACAGATCGGCGACCGCTAAGGCGGCCAAGGCATTGTTGACGTTGTAATCACCAATCATTGGTACCGTGAAATGGACCTCGGGCCACTTGTTGGTGGTAAAGCTGGTACTAGTCGGTGTGTCCGTGACGGCGGTCGCGTACAGGTCGTTAGTGGTTTGTCGACCAAAGGTTACCTGTTGTTGAGCCAGGTCGCCCACGCGCTGCCGCAACAACGGCTCGTCGCCGTCATAGACGAAGAACCCGTCGCCACTCAATCCGTGGGTAATCTCAAACTTGGCGTCCGCAATCTTATCACGGGTACCGAAGAACTCGATGTGTGCTTCCCCAATCATGGTAATCACGGCCACGTCCGGTGTGACCAACTTACTCAAGAAGTCCAGTTGTCCGGGCCGGTCCATCCCCATTTCAACCACCAACATTTCGGTGTTGGGCTCCATGGAGAGCACCGTCATCGGCACCCCGATTTCGTTATTGAAATTAGCGTAGGTCTTGGTCACGTTGAATTGCGTGCTTAAGAGGGCCGCAATCATATCCTTAGTCGTGGTCTTCCCGTTGCTCCCGGTAATGGCCACCACCCGGGGGTTGATCTTGGTCAGGTAATAGCGGGCCAACGTTTGTAAGGCGGTCAGCGAGTTTTCGACTTGAATTACGGGGAAATCGGCTGGGGCCTTAGCTAAGTCTTGAGCCCACAGGGTTGCCACCGCACCGTGATCAATCGCCGATTGGATAAACTGGTGACCGTCTTGTTCTCCGGTCAATGGGATAAAGAGGCCCCCGGGTTGCAGGTGCCGACTATCAAACGCCACGCTGGTCACGTTGACGCTCGCCCACTGTTCGTAATCATTGATTGCCCCGACTGCATGGGCAATTTCCGCAAGTTGCATCTTCATTTTTTGTCTAACTCCCATTTTCGCGTGGCACTGCCGCCACCCGTCATTAGCTTTCTCGGGCTCATCTGGTCCGGGATAAAATTCTGACTCCCATTATACCATGAATCACGGGGAGGAAATTTAAAAAGCCCGATTGGTCGAACCGCAATTCAATCAGGCACGCAAGTAACCCTCAACCCAGCACTACGCCCCCAAGCGGTTCGGCCGGCCACCGAAGAAACCACTATGGGCCAAAAGAAAAACCCCCGTCACGATTTTTCGTGCGGGAGCTCTCGTGCTTAGATTAGATCGGCAACCTCGCTAAATTCTTGGTTGTCGTGAATCGTCAACGCCCATTCACGGGTGGTTAAGTCATACCGTAAACTCGCGACCTCTTTAGAATCGGCATACACCTCTTCTTGCGTGTGCCAAGTCGCTTGGTGTTCGGGATGGTGAATGGCCCGGACCGGAATCATGTACACCCGGTGCCGTTCCACCAATTGATCAAACGCAATCACCGCACCATCCATCAGTCCCTCTGTCAGCTGTAACAAGATCTCGTGAGGGACGTCGCTGATGGCTAATGGTCGGGCAAACACCCAGCGGTTGTTGTGCATCGCCCGCAGGTGCCGCTTAATGCTCACGTCCAACACGTGGTTGAAGTTACCCAGCTGCCGGTAATAAATTTTGTAGAACCCATCACGCAGGGTTAGGAACGCATAGTCGTTTTGCAGCTTAGCGTAAAACGGCGTGCGTAAATGAGTCTCCATGTGCCCCAGGTACAAGAGTTCCGCAATTTCTGATGGGAGTAAAAAGTCCAAGTCATCCGCGTGAACGTAATCGAGCCACTTGACCGCGGCCGTGTGCTTGGCGAGTAAATAACGCCGCACCTGGGCCTGGCCCGCAATGGTCTGAAAACGCGTGTGCGGGTTCAACGTGACGTCGGTCCCAGCCTCCGCATTGAGCAACAGGAGCTGATTGGGAACCTCGGGAACCCCGTTTAAAAAATCAGCGGGCGATACCCCTAACGAGTAAACCATGTTGGTAACGGGTTCTAAACTGAGATAGACAAAATTTCCACGCATGCGCTTTACACTCTTTCTACTAAAATTCCCTTCCCATTGTACACCGAAACGACGCCGATTCGGTGAGTTTTTCTACATTTTTTCGAGCCGGGCGATTCGATCGGCAATCGGCGGATGCGTTGCGAATAAATCCGTCATTTTGCGCTTATTTTTAAACGGATCGCCAATGTACATTGCCGCACTGCTGGGGTCCGCCTCCTGCATCGGTTCGCTATCGTCAATCTTCTCCAGCGCCGAAATCAGGCCCTGCGGATTTCGCGTCAGTTCCACGCTAGAGGCGTCGGCCAGATATTCTCGATTACGTGATAAGGCCATCTGCGCAATACTGGCCGCCAACGGTGCCAAGAAAATCAGCAAGATGGAAACCACCATCGCAATGGCGCCACCGGCCGAGTCCCGGTCGTCATCATCGCGTCCCCCGCCGAACCACATCAGATGACTGGCGAGGTTCACCAAGAAGCTAATGGCCGCTGACAAGGCTAGGGCAATGGTTTGCAGGCGGATATCATAATTCCGGACGTGTGAAATCTCGTGACCAATCACGCCTTCCAGTTCCTCACGATTCAACCGGGTCAGTAACCCCGTGGTCACCGCTACGGCGGAATGTTCAGGACTATTCCCCGTCGCAAACGCGTTGGGACTAGCATCATCAATGATAAAGACGCGTGGCATCGGTACGCGGCCCACCAGCGCCATGTCTTCGATCAGGTGCCAGAGTTGGGGGGCCTGATCTTCATGCTTAATCTCCCGCGCATTATTCAAGCTCATGACCACGTTGGTCGAGTTACTAATCATGATCAACATGTACACGGCCGTCACGACCAGCGCCCACAGACAACCAACCAGCCAATTACCGGCAAACACGTCGCCCAACGCCGCACCTAACGCCACGACTAATAGCGTAAAACCAACCATCACATAGCCGGTTCGTCGTTTATTCATGGCAATTTGTTCATACAGCATAGAATCGCCTACTTATTATCGTTGCCAAAGTCGTCAAAGTTCACTTTTGGCGCCGCTTTTTCTTCTTCTGGAACCTGTAAGTACGCCTCTTGCTTGAAGTGGTGAATGTTCGCCACCAAGTTGCTGGGGAAGGATTGAACCTTCATGTTCAGGTTGGCCACGGTACTGTTATACAACTGCCGCGAGTAGGCAATTTTGTTTTCCGTATTCGTTAACTCTTCCATTAATTGGGAAAACTGCGTATTGGCCTTCAGATCCGGGTAATTTTCCGCCACCGCAAACAGGGAACGTAACGTCCCGGACAGTGCGTTGGAAACCTCCATGGTCTGTTGCCGGTCACCGGCGGGCACCGCCGTTAACTGATTACGTAACTCAACCACCTTTTTTAAGGTTGATTGTTCATAATTTGCGTATCCTTTCGTCGTGGAAATCAAATTCGGAATCAAATCGTTCCGTCGCTTAAGCTGCACGTCAATTTGACTCCACGATTCCTGTACGTGGGTGCGGATCTGGATGAAGCCGTTGTACAGCGTCACATACCAAATCACTAATAAAACCACCACAATAATGGCAATAATCCAAGCCATCGTGACCACTCCTCCAATTAAATTTGTTAGACTTATCATAACAAACGCGGTAGGGCGACACCAGCATCTACCTAGTAATTTTACCAATCCTTTAGGAGGTTCACCATATGCACCATATTTTATTCGTTTGTCTAGGCAACATCTGCCGCTCCCCCATGGCCGAGGCCATCGCTCAACAGCTGATTGACCAGCACGGTTGGCAATCCCAGTTTACCGTTAAATCCGTTGCGACTAGTCCCGAAGAAGAGGGGAACCCGCCCCATCCCGGCGCCTTAAAGGCCATGCGCCATCACGGGCTAGACGCTAGTGACCATCGCTCGCGACCCATCACCGCCGCTGACTTTACGTGGGCCGACACCATCATCACCATGGATCACGCCAACGTCGCCAACCTGCAACGGTTGGCCCCGTCAGCCGCCGACGCCGCTAAGGTGAAGCTTTGCTTGGACATTCTTCCCGGTCGGCAGGGACAGGCCATCGACGATCCCTGGTATACCCACAAATTCGAACTCACCTATCAGGAACTGGCCGCCGCAATTCCAGCGTGGTTAACCGCCCTAAAATAGGGTCATTTCTATTATAAGCCGTTGGTCAGTAGCGTGATGACCTGGCGAATTCATCCAAAAACGTTGCGCCCATAAATTAGTTTTAATAAAACGTGAACGCCTCCCGCACCGGGGCGTTCACGTTTTTTGACTTGGTTGGGTGGTCAATCGTCATTTGGTTGGGGACAGGACTTTCGCGGCTTTCTATAATGGGACCCAGCAACTTAATTCTGGGAGGTAACTTCACCATGACTTTTTTAATTCAAGGACTCACCATGGGGCTAGCCTACGTGGCACCGATTGGACTCCAAAACCTATTCGTCATCAACTCCGCACTGGGCCAGCCCAAACGACGGGCCCTATTGACCGCCTGGATCGTGATTTTCTTCGATATTGCCCTTTCGCTCAGCTGCTTTTTTGGCATCGGGGCGCTGATGCAACGCTATCACTGGCTGCAAGCCGTGATTCTCTTAGTGGGCAGTCTCATCGTGATCTACATCGGGGCCAACCTATTACGTACCCATCCCACCACTCAAGCGCCCCAAGAGGTGGTGACCGCGTTGGGGAAAACCATCGTCACCGCCTTTGTCGTGACCTGGTGTAACCCCCAAGCCATTATCGATGGCACCATGCTACTGGGGGCCTTTCACGTGTCGATGCCCGCTAGTAGCGCCGCTCCGTTCATCACCGGGGTCGCCTTGGCCTCGGTGATTTGGTTTTCTGGGATCACCCTGTTGATTTCCCACTTTAAAAATGGGTTTAACGCTAAGATTCTGCGAGGCATTAATCTCGTTTGTGGGCTCATTATCCTCTTATACGGAGCCAAACTCTTCTGGACCTTTACGCAACTGGCCTTTTAGTCGCCCGGCTTCGCGCTAGGCAGGGGCATCTTGCAGTAACCAGGTCAACATACCCTGATACGTTCCCGGTAGGTTGGTGCCGTACAACTTCAGGAACAACCCGGTCTGGGCGTTCCAACTGGCGGCCACATCCACCTGGTCCGGCTCCGGGGTCGCCTTTTTGTGCGTCATAATTGGATTGCTGGCAGTAGCTTTTAACGGAACCGCAGTAGCCGTGGGTGATTGGTAGACTAACTGCCCGGCCAACGACCGTTGCGCAGAACGAAACGGTGTCGTGATCGCCAATAAGTTCCACCGACTGCCCACCGCACGGGTATCCTCAATGGCTAACTGCCACTTGCCGGCGGGCGCCACCATTTGGGGACTGCCCGTTAGCGTGGTCGGCGTAAAGGCTGCCGCGGTGGAAACCGGGCCAAAACTCAACTTGCCGGCGGTAATGGTCACCGTCTGCGCTAGCGAACGGTCGCCCGCCGCATCGCTCGCCACCACCGTTACCCGGTTCAGGCCACCGCGCAATTGGGTCACCGGCACCGACACGGTAAATTGTCCGGTCGTCGTGGGGGTAACGACCGGCAACTGTCCCGGATCGTCATTGAGGATGGGCGTGACCGTTAACCCCACGGCCCCCGCCTGAGTCGCCGTTGCACCAACCCGTCCCGTGATGGTCACCCTTTGTCCGGTCGCCAAGACCGCAGTTGGTGAGGTGAGCTTCACCCACAACTTGGGAACCAGTCGCTGCACGGTAAACGCCGGGGTACTGGCCGTTGCTACGGCCTCGTTACCCTTAAAGTGACTGGTGGTCCCCGCAACGGTGGTGTCGGTATTGGTGACTCGCCCACGTAACCGGATTTGAACCGTCGACCGGTTGCGATTTAAGTTCGGTAGTGAGTAACTCACGGCGCCGTTAGCGAGCTGGCTAAGCGACAGGGCCGTGGTCTTCCCGTCAATCGTCAGGCTGGCCTGGTCATAGTCAATGCCCTGGGGCAAACGCAGACTTGCTTGCAGTCCCGTCCAGTCCGATGACCCGTGCGTATAGTGCGTGGTGTAGGTCAACCGCACATCGTCGCCCCCGGTCACCGTCTCGCCGGGGGCGACGGTCCGTCCCGTGGTGGTATCGGTCAGATCCGCTGCGGCCGTGCTTTGGACCAGGTTCGGTAATTGCTCGACCACCACGGCATGGTCCTCGCGGATACCGGAGTTGTTCGCCCCCGTCATCGCCGTCACTCCCCACCGAACTTGGTGAGTCGGACTGTGAAAAATCTGTGGATCTACCGTCACCGAACGTTTAATCCCCGGCAACGCCGCTCCCGTGTCCGGATCCTTATCGTCGAATAAGTAGGTCATCTGGTGAGTCGTCGCATCCCAGTTCAGCGTCAGGTGGTACCAGGTCTTGGCCAGCAGAAAGTTGGCGTCGTCCCCCTGGACCAAGCTACTATAGTCAATCGCCGAAGAATAGGCGGTGGGGACGTGCGGTTTCGTGACGCTTTGGGGAACATAGGTGGTGGGTTCTCCGGGAGCTCCCGTCCCGATATGGGGATAGCGGATGACCGGAGCATTCGCCCTGACCTGGTGATCAAAGTTATTCCCCGGATGAGTGTTTTGCGGAAAGCCCGCATTGTTGTGGGTGTCAAACACTAATGCCCAGCTATTTTGAATGGCCGTCTGCGCCACCGCAGCCGCCGTCGCCGTGTTCTGGTCCACCCCCCAGACGCCTAAGGTCTCACTGGGAATCGACAGTCCGCTGGGGCCGGCCGCCGTTCCCCGGGCATCATTCTGTAAGACCAGAGCGAGGCCCTCACCAGGGGTCCCCGTCGCCCCCCGATAGCCGAGGTGGAGCCACAGCGAGAGCGTTTGGTTCTGATCCAGATGAAAGTCGTAACCGGGCCGTGACCAAAAAAGTCCGGCCTTGCCGTACCAATCATCCGTCAACAAGAGCATTTGGGTGTGCTTAGCTTGGGTCGAGGTCACCGTTTGAAATGGGTCGACCCGGTTAAAGGCATATCCCGGCAAGCTGGCCGTGCCCATCTCCAGGTAGCGCTCTAGCTCCACCCCTTGCGGCGCATCGGCTCGCGCCTCTGTGGCATCCGATCCGTGTACCACTCCCGGTCGACCGATCCCCAATAAAATTACCATGCCCATGACCCACCAGCGCCAACTTCCCCAGATTCTCACGCTGCCCGGACTCCCTTCGTTTTAATAAATTATTTTATCCCAGCAACCATTGCTTCCGTTGCCTAATATACCGCAAGGCCGACCGGAACCCTACACTTTTTAAGCTGTATCAATTGCTGGCCAATTTAGTTTCCCCATCATCTATCACCCTAGCGCCCGCAGCCCGGGCCAACTAAGCGGGGCCACCACCTCACTCAAAAACGACAATGATCCCCAACTTTCGGGAATCATTGTCGTTTTAACGTACTACTTCATCAATTAAACAACCGAGCGTTCACTTGGCTCAGCCCGTGATGTTAAGCCGGCGCATTTTGCAACGTCCAGGTAATCTGGCCACTGTAGGTTCCCGCCGTATTATTGCCGGTCAGGTGGAGCAACAGGCCCTTATCCTGGGTCCAATTACCCGCAACGTCGGTCACATCGGTATCCGCATTGGTGCGCGTATGCGTCATAACCGGCGTCGCCGTCTCACCAATCGTCTTTTGATCCCCCGTGGTATCTTCATAGACTAAAGCGCCCGAGAGCTTACGGTCCGACGCCACGAAGGGCGCACTAACCTGAGCATTCAATTGCCACTGGCTGCCAACCGCCCGCGTGTCCTTAACCTTCAGTAACCATCCGCCGTTGGTGGCCACGTTCTGGCTCTCCCCGGTTAGCGTGGTATCGTTAAAGGCCGCTTCTGAAGAGATGGACTCAAAGGCCAAGACCCCCACGTTGATGGTCACGGTGGCTTCCGGTGAGATGTGACTACTGGTATCGTAGGCGCTCAACGTCAAGGTATTGCCCCCGACGGTCAAGGCACTCGCCGGAATCGTTACCGTAAAGTGCCCCTGCGGATCCTGATCGCTTAACGTCACGTTCGGCAGATCCGTTTCGCCCACCCGCGGATGGATGGTCAGGTTGCTGTTGGTAAACGAATTCGTGCTGGTTATCGTCCCCGTAACCCGTACATCCTGGCCCTTGACGGTGTCCAGACTCGTTTGGTCCGGTTTCACCGTGAGTGCGGTAGTTACCGGATTAATCTTCAAATCATTAGCCTTGGCCGTGGCGACGGATTCCGTCCCCACGAACTTCGTGGTTCCGCCCCGAATGCTCAACCCAGCCTGAGTGCTGGGAATGGTGGCGTCCACCGTCACCGTGGCCGTGGGATTATCCGGTCCCAACTGACCGACCTTCCAGGTATCTTCCAGGTTCGTGGTCAGGTTGCTCATATCCGAAATCTTGGTGACCTGGTTACCATTCGTGATGGTGGCCCCCGTATAGGTTAAGCCCATCGGCACCTTCACGTTAGCGGTCACGTTGGTCCAATTGCTATTGGGATTAGAGGTGTCCCGATTGTAGGTGGCCGTGTAAGTATATCGGAGGTGGTCCCCCGCATTGATTAACGCCCCATTAGTCACCGCCTGGCCGGTGGTCAAGTCCTGCACGTTCGCCGTAGCGGAACTATCCACCAGGTTCGGTAAGCTTTCGAAGATCACAGCGTTATTTTCGAAGTTGTTTGCGGTAATCGAGCCCGTGAAGCCCCACATCACCTTGCCCGTTGTCGTCGCCAGCTTGCTGGTATCCAACTGGGCACTCCCCGTGGCTCCGGTAGCGGTTTCATTTGTAAGGGGATCTTTATCGTCAAACGCGTAATTCATGGTGCCGGTGGCATGGTGCCATTTAACCGTTAAATGGTGCCACTGATTATCCGACAACCATTTACCGTTACGTCCCTGAACTAAATCGTGATGAGTCAGCACGGCCGTCCCCGAACTCATCTTGTAGGTCCCCGCATCCCCCGGGTAATTCCAGCCAATGTGGTCGTAGGTGTTCCCGGCGTCAAAGTTAGCACCCTTGACCGTACTATTGTTAAGGTGTGAGTCAAATTCCAGCGCCCAGCTGTTTTGAATGGCCGATTGAGCCACCGCCGTAGCGGTCGTCCCGAAGTCGTACCCCCACACCCCCAAGGTTTGCCCCTGAAAGTCGGCGCCTGAGTTTCCGGCGATAGCCTTGGCCCCCCGGGGATCATTCTGTAATACTAACGCCATACCATCACCCGCAAAGTCGTTGGCGGGCGTGGTCGAGCCCCGGTTACCGAAGTACAACCACATCGACGCCGTTTGATCCCGGTTCAGGTCGAATTCAAAACCCGGTTGTGACCAGACCGATCCCACCTGGTTATCCTTCCCCCTGATCGAGTCATCCGTTAAGGCCACCATCTGGGTGGGATTCGTCGCCGGGTCTGCGGAAACGTCCTGCACGTTCGCCACGTTATAGTATCCCGTACTTAGTTGTCCTTGCCCCACCTGAAAATACTGACTTAAACGAATACCCTGGGGCGCAGTATTCTTGGCAACCGTCCAGTCTGCGGCCGCCGTTAACCCGCCCAGGCCCCAGGCGGTTAAGGCCACCATGCTGCCCAATAGGACTTGTTTGAATGTCATTCAAGGTTCCTCCCTTGTATCCCCTCATGTCGTGGGCGTTCACCGTAACCACCCACCGGTTGCCGGTCATCCGATATCCGTGACCGGTAAGCTCAACGTGGCTAGTGCCCGGCCTAACCTCGCAACACAATTAAATTACCCGTGAATTTTATTGTTATCATTAAAATTAACACGCTGAATTATATGTCCAAAATAAACGACGTTTTGTCAACGTCGTTCAATCGTTACGTGCAACTTATTCTGCCGAATCTTCTTCGTTCCGGTTACGCCGGTTCTTCCACAACAGGTACAGAATGATGGCTAACAGAATCAAAATAATGAGGCCCCCACCGACGAACCACCAGAAGTAGCTCTTTTGTTGGGGCTGGTTAAATTTGTTCGCTAACTTATTCAACTGCTTCTGGGTAATCGTAAAGTTACGAACGAAGTGCCAGTGATACCCGCCCTTGGCCGTGGCATCCAGCGTTAACGTATAGGTTCCCGCCTTCAACTGGGTGTTGCCCCAAGGAATCGCGTATTTGAAATTACTGTTCGGTGCCATGGCCATATTGGACTTTTCGTTCTTTAAGATGACCTTGCTGTCGCCCTGTTTGGTCACGTGGGCCTTAACCTTGAGGTTGCTCATGATCCCCGGTTCCGGGTTTTGCAACTGGGCCTTGACCTGGTTCAATGAGTTGGTCTGGCCCGCTTCAACGGCTAACAGGTTCATGTTCGGGGCCACATCGACGCTGGCTTCGCGTAGCCGCAACCCAATCACGTAGGCAAAGCGATTATTGATCATAACCCCTTTCTTGGCCTTCTTATCCGTGTTACTGAGTTTCTGGACGTTAATGCCCCCCAGAATCATCCCATTAATCTTCTTGGCCGGCATCTTAACTTGCAAAGAAACCGTTTTCGACCGGTTGCCGGGAACCGTCACCGTGGGTAAGCTTTGCTTGGCGAAGATATCCTTGATCCCCGTCTTTAACGAGCTGTCCAGGGTGGGCTGACTTTGACTATAGTCAATGACCCCGTTTTCGTTGGTGATGGCCTGGTTAACTCGTACTTGAAAGCGCTGTGTTTTTTTCGTTTGATTCGTAATCACAACCGACAACTTCTGTTGCTGACTCGGTTTCATGCGTAAGGCAAAATAAGTTGCTGTCGAATCATCCTGGTTTTTGGGTAAGACCGCGTTAACGGTGTACCCGACAGATTCCGCATGGGCTATCTGCTGGTAACCCCCAAACGCAAGCAGAATGGTTCCTAAAGCTAATAGCCACTGCCCAAAACGTCTCATTTTCAATTGCCTCCAACTTTTCCTAATTTGCCTTCATTATAGCAAATCCACACACCGGTGTCTTACCGGAGTTATTATCTATTTCATATTAGACGTCACCCGGCAAACGGCCGTGAACCCAAAAACGATGGTTTGCAGAACAAACCATCGTCTCATATCTGTAAATAACTTATTGTGGCGTATCCGTTAGTAACCAAGAGAGGGTTCCCTTGTAGGTTTGTTGCGCCGTCACCGCTGACGATGCAACCTCCAGGCTCACTGGGTCCGTCGACTTGGTGTTCAGCCGTAGTAACCAGGTGCCCATCCCTTGCCGATCGCCAGGAACGTCCTGGGCGCGGGCAACCAACGAGTAACTATTCATCGGTAAAGCCGACTTAGCCACGAAAGATGGTGCTTTGGTAATATTAGCGCCACTAGATAGGAAATAAGCATATCCCAAAGACAGGGTCGCCGCGGTAATCGTCGAGGCATCCTGTTGCCCCACCAGGGGTTCCGGCTTGAGCATCAAGCTCCAGCCCTTTCCGGTTCCCCGACGGTCACTAATCTGAACGAACGCCCGAGAATTGGTCGCGGTCGCGGTAATAAAATTCCCCGTAATCCCCTGCTGTTGAAATTTCAAATTTGAAATATAGTCTAGCGTTAGATGTCCGCGTGACCCGGTTCCCTGGTTGTTCGGATCATTCGAATCCCCTGGAAACGGATTACCAGAACCATCTGGATCAACTGGTGGAACTGGATCAGTACTTAAATCCGACTTTACCGTCACTTTCGCGGAGGTCGTCTTACTGTCCGTACTCGCAGAAGCCCTGGCTAACGGCCAACCCGCTCCGAGTGCTAACGAGGCCACAAGTATTAGCATCCAACGCTTCATTGTGAGGCCTCCTTGCTATTTAGCTTAAGCTGGCGCGTTCGTCAACGTCCAAGTCAGGTTGGACGTGTAAGCCCCGGCAACGTTGTTGGCAGGAACCGTTAATGCAGCATTTGAGTAGTTGACGTTCCAAGTCCCAACCCCGGCCTTAAGAGCGGCAGACGCAACCGGCTTAGCCGTAGTTCCTTCAGTCGGCAATTCAACCGTTTGAGCTGTTGGTGTGTTAGCAGTGTCCGTTGTATCGGTGTTCGTAGTGGTTGGCGTTGTGCTGGTTAAGGTCATCGTCCCGGCCTTAATCGTGTCACCCGCTCCATCAGCTTCCGTACCAAAGGCCGTGTTGGCCACTGTGACGTTCCACCCACTGGCAACCCCTGGGTTCTTAATGACAACTGGATCTACCGCACCAGTTTGCTTAGTGGTTTGCGTCGTTGCCCCGTCCAACGTTACATTTTCAAAAACTAAATTAGGTGCAGAAACCAATTCGATTCCCCCGGCACTAGGCTTTTCAGGATCAACCGAACCAGCTTCCAACGTCACCTTAGCCGTCGTAGTAGAACTAGCAGAATCCGCAGCGGCGTGCGCCGTGGTAGCCGCAAAACTCATCCCAGCAACAGCAGCAACAGTAGCGAGTAATTGTAAAGTCTTCTTAGTCATAATAGAATACACTCCTCATTTTTATGAACGCCGGGTTTTCCGGCTCAGCTTCCATATCCCCAACAATAGTGCCATGATAATCACACCAATTAATCCGAATCCGGTCCATTGCTGTTCCGACAGCTGCGGGAGTCGCCCGCTTAGCGGCGTCTTACTGGCATCCGCATACTGCGTTGCCGTGACGGGGGCTTGATTGCCCGTAGCAGCGTTGGTGCCCTGACTGGTCGTGTTACCGGTACTTGGTTGACCGGCATCACCTTCGCTCCCGTCAATCACCGCACCGTCACTCCCAGTCAGGAGTTGATTCGGTGGTGTTAATCGCACCTCGTACTGCGATTGTTGAATGTCCGTCGCCGCTTGCGCCGGAGAACTCATGCCCCAGGCTAGCGTGGCGAAACTCAACAGCAGTAGACAAATATATCGAATTCGCATCACAATCCCCATCCCTAAGCCCGCAGGCCTAAAAACAAGCTGGCGTCTAATCAATTCTCTTTAATCTGCCGATCACTTTAGCGTTTTAAAGGTTCTATCGGTTAGGCTTTTAATTAATGTTCTTTGAAGTCATCGATGATTCATAAGTATAATACCATGACGATAACTTTTTGTCCACAATTTATCATATGTGCAACAAAAACAATTATAATTTGATAACTGAGCATTCTATAAATGATTCGACCCGCCACTTCATGGACTTATCAATCCCCGTCAGACCGCGTTTTAGGATTAATCGTCAACCAAACTAACTGATTTCAATTATTTTTTTATCGCCAGATTAAAAATTAATTAACAGTCACAGCGTCACGAATTATAGTGTAAAACAGTTTCTTGGTTATACAATTAAAAACGCCCGGCAGATTTCTGCTGAGCGTTTTCTTCTTAATAACGATTATTGAAACTACCGGCAAAGCCCTTCCGGACGCTTAAGGGCGCCTGCTTATACGGCATCTGTTTGACGTATTTACCGCGAATCATCAACCGGTTAGCCCCGGTGGCGTCACAGGTAATCAGGGTCACCAGCTTTTGTTTGGTCTGCGCGACGACCTGAACCGCCGTCGCCGGAATAAATTTCCGAACCGTTACCCGATATTCGTAGACCTTTGCGGCATCGGTCAGGTAGATCTTCTGGCCCACCTGCGTCTTAAAATACAACGGGCTGAACAGAATCGTGTGCGATACCATGTGGTGCCCGGCCAGAGGATAATTTCCCTGACCCATCTTCTGGTCTGCGCGCATGGTACCGGCGGTGAGCGCTAAGACCTGATTGCTGACCCCCTTCGCAATCGGCAGGTGAATATCCGATTGGGGCAGATAAATCTGCCCCACCACGTGAATGGCCTTGGAGTTTAACCGGGCCTTCGCCACCGTCGAGAAGTCCAGCGATTTAACCTTTTTAAAATCGTACGATGCCTTTTTCTTTTGATTCTGCCGAACCGATCCGGCCGTCACCTTGGGCTGGTAGGAAGACACCATCCAGGTCTTGATCTGTTCGTTGAAGATTAACCCCAGCGACACCAGAATCAAGAGCAGAAATAGTAAGGTCCCCCACCACCGACGACGGGTCTTTTTTCTTGGTGCATCTGGCATATCCCCAGGCTCCCTTCCTCAAGTCTCCTTGATTCTACCGCATCGCGGGGAAGGAAGTCCACCAGCAGCGCTTTATTTTTCCAACCACCGACCTGGCCGAACTTAACCCTGAACCTGTGCGATTAACGTTTGCAGACTAGCAATGCCGTAGCGATCCAGCGTAGCGGGCAGGTCGCGCACGATATCGATGCAAGCCGTGGGTGTCCCGTAGGTTGCCGCCCCGACTTCCACCGCATTAGCGCCGGCAAGATAAAATTCCAGCACGTCTTCGGGGGTAAAGACGCCCCCCACACCAATGATGGGTAAGCGGGTGTGCTGACGAACCTGATGAATCATCCGCACAGCCAACGGGTGAATGGCCTTGCCCGACAAGCCGCCGGTCCCGTTAGCCAGGATGGGCTTGCGCGTGGCTAAGTCAATCCCCATCCCCGTCAACGTGTTAATCATGGTCAGACCGTCAGCGCCACCGGCTTCGGCCGCCAAGGCAATCGGGACGATATCCGTCACGTTGGGCGTTAACTTCATGAAAACCGGCTTGGTCACCGCCGCCGTAATCTCGCGAGTCAACGTTTCGACCGTGTGCGGGTCCGTCCCGAACGCCAGCCCGCCGTGCGCCACGTTTGGGCAGGAAATGTTGATCTCCAGCAGCCGCACATTGGGCACCGCATCCAGTTGGCGCGCCACGCTCACATATTCCTCAAAGCTCGCACCGGCCACACTCCCCACCACGGGTAACGTGGGGTAATGGGTCGCTAACCAGGGCAGCTTTTCGTGCACCACGTTGGCCACCCCGGGGTTCTTCAACCCGATGGCGTTCAACCACCCGGCCGTGGTGGCCGCCGTGGTCGGTCGCGGATTGCCCACTTTCGGTTCCGCCGTGGTCGACTTGATGACCAAGCCGCCCAAAGCGTTCAAATCCAATTTTTGCGCCAGTTCTTGACCGTATGCCGCGGTCCCGCTAGCCGGCATCACCGGGTTTTGTAGGGTCACGCCCGCTAAATTCACACTTAATCGTCCCATCGTTTCCTCCTATTATATGCATTTATCGTGCCATCGTTGGCTGTTGCCGTGTGTTCGTCGGTCCGCTTTTACAGCGCCTGTGTCACAAATGACCGGGATTCCAGTACCTGCAGAATGGCCGCCACGGTATCCAGTGCCGTAAACAGCGGCACCCCGTGGGCGATCGACGTGTTACGAATGACCGCGCCGTCGTCGGCCGCGTGGCTCTCATCCGAGATGGTGTTGATCACCACCTGAATCTGGCCGGCCTCCATTTGTTGTAAGAGGTCGTGTTCGCCGGTCTTAATCTTATCGACCACCCGGACCGGCAACTGATTTTGCGTCAGGCAGGCCGCCGTCCCCGGCGTCGCTAACAGTTGGTACCCCAGATTATGGAAGCGCCGGGCCAACTTCACGGCTTCCGGTTTATCGGCATCGCGGACGGTAATCAGGACGTTACCGTGACTCGGCACGTGGAGTTTGGCCGCCTCGAAGGCCTTGTAGAGGGCCTTGGCCAGCGTCCGGTCGCTGCCCATGACCTCCCCGGTCGACTTCATTTCCGGTCCCAACAGGCTGTCCACCCGGTTGAGCTTGGAGAACGAGAAGACCGGAGCCTTCACATGAACCAACGCGCCCGGCTGGACCAGACCGTTGTGGTACCCCTGGTCGCGCAACGATTGTCCCAGAATCACTCTGGTCGCAACCTGGGCCATCGAGATGGCGGTGACCTTGCTTAGAAACGGCACCGTCCGGCTGGCTCGGGGGTTGACCTCAATCACGTAAACCTGTTCGGCGTGAACCACGAACTGGATGTTCATCATGCCGATACAGTTCAACGCCTTGGCTAACCGTTCCGTGTAGGTCACGATTTGATCCTGGACCGCCGCTGATAGAGACTGTGGTGGATAGACCGCCATCGAGTCACCGGAGTGGACCCCGGCGCGTTCGATGTGTTCCATGATGCCCGGAATCAACACCGTTTCCCCGTCGCAAATCGCGTCCACTTCGCATTCCTTGCCCACCAGGTACCGGTCGATCAGCACCGGATGGTCGTGGGACACCTGAACCGCGTTATGCATGTAGTGGTCGAGGTCGGCACGCCGCGTCACGATTTCCATGGCTCGGCCCCCTAACACGTAGCTGGGACGCACTAACACGGGGTAGCCGATACGGTCGGCAATCGCCAGGGCCGTAGCTTCGTCACTCGCCGTGTCGCCCGCCGGTTGGGGAATCCGCAGGTCTTCGATCACCCGGTTAAAGGCGTCTCGGTCTTCGGCCCGGTTGACGTCGGCCACACTGGTCCCCAAGATCTTGACGCCGTGACGTTCCAGCGAAGCCGCCAAGTTGATGGCGGTCTGCCCGCCGAACTGGACGATGACCCCCAACGGTTGTTCGAGGTCGATCACGTTTAAGACGTCTTCAATCGTCAACGGTTCAAAATACAATTTGTCGGAGACGGAAAAGTCGGTCGACACGGTCTCGGGATTGCTGTTCATGATAATGGCCTCGTAGCCGGCCTTTTGGATCGCCTTGACCGAATGGACCGTGGCGTAATCGAACTCCACCCCCTGGCCGATGCGAATCGGACCGGACCCCAGGACCAGAACGGACGGCCGGTCGCTAACCGTGCTTTCGTTTTCCTGTTCGTAGGTGCCGTAGAAGTACGGCGTGCTGGAGGCAAATTCCCCGGCACAGGTGTCGACCATCTTGTAGACCGGCGTCAGGTGATGGGCCGCTCGGAAATTCCGGACCTGATCAGCGGTTTCGTGCCAGAGGTCGGCCACCGTCGCGTCGGCAAACCCGTTGCGTTTCGCCGTGGTCAGAACCGCTAAATCGTCCACGTGAGCGCTCAGGGCGTGTTCCAATTCAATAATGTGCAGGAGTTTATCCAGGAAGAAGACGTTGATCTGCGTCAGCTCGTGCAGGCGGTCCAGTGAATAGCCGCGGCGCAGGGCTTCGGCCAGGTAAAACAACCGGTCGTCTTGGGCGTGGACCAGCTTATCTTCGAGCGTGGCCTGGTCGACCGTGCTTAGCGCCGGCTCGGCCAAGTGGTGCACGCCGATCTCCAACGACCGCACGGCCTTCAACGTGGCCTCTTCGATATTTCGGCCAATCGCCATGACCTCTCCGGTCGCCTTCATCTGGGTCCCTAGCCGCCGGTCAGCCTGGGTGAACTTATCAAACGGCCAGCGCGGAATCTTGCAGACCACGTAGTCCAGCGCCGGTTCGAACTGCGCGTAGGTGGTCCCGGTGACCGGGTTCTTGATCTCGTCGAGGTGCAGGCCCACCGCAATCTTGGCGGCCATCTTGGCGATCGGGTACCCGGTGGCCTTCGAGGCTAAGGCCGACGAGCGACTGACCCGCGGGTTGACCTCGATCACGTAGTACTGAAAGCTCTGCGGGTCGAGGGCCAGCTGGACGTTACAGCCCCCCTCGATCTTCAACGCCCGGATGATGCGTAGGGCCGCATCCCGTAACATCTGAACTTCGCGGTCCGCTAGGGTTTGGATCGGAGCGTAAACGATGGAGTCGCCGGTGTGGATCCCCACGGGGTCGAAGTTTTCCATGCCACAGACCACCAACGCGTTATCCGCGGCGTCGCGCATGACTTCGAATTCGATTTCCTTGTAGCCGGCGATGCTCTGCTCGATCAACACCTGGGTGACCGGCGACAGGGCCAAGCCGTTTTCGGCAATCGCCCGTAATTCGGCGGCATTGTTGGCGATGCCACCCCCGGTACCGCCCATGGTAAAGGCCGGCCGGACGATGACCGGATACCCTTCCTGTTGCGCAAAGGCCAGTGCTTCGGCCACCGTGGTCGCGCTACTCGACGCCGGGACCGGTTCGCCCAACTTTTCCATCAGTTCCTTGAACTGTTCACGGTCCTCGGCCTGGTCGATAGCGCTGAGTTTGGTCCCCAGCAACTCAATTTTCAATTCATCGAGGATACCCGACTTCGAGAGTTCCATGGCCATGTTTAAGCCCTGTTGTCCCCCCAACGTCGGCAGAATGGCGTCGGAGTGTTCCTTGCGCAGAATCTGCGAGACGAACTCGAGGGTGATGGGCTCCAGGTAAACTTGGTCGGCAATCTCCTTATCGGTCATGATCGTGGCCGGGTTAGAGTTGACCAGGACCACCTGGTACCCCAGTTCCTTCAGCGCCAGGCACGCCTAGGTGCCGGAATAATCAAACTCCGCGGCCTGACCGATGATAATCGGCCCGGACCCAATCACCATAATTTTATAAATATCCGTGCGTTTTGGCATTACTTACGCTCCTTTTTCGTCGTCTGGTGGGCGTGCATCAAGTCGATAAAGTCATCAAAAATGTGAGCCGCATCGTGCGGTCCCGGCGCTGCGTCCGGGTGATACTGGACGGAAAAGGCCGGGTAACGATTATGACATAAGCCTTCGACGGTGCCATCGTTAATCTCCTCATGGGTCACGGTCAACGCCGTCTGGGCTAACGACTCGCGCGCCACCGCGTAGCCGTGGTTCTGCGAGGTAAAGTCGATTCTCCCGGTCGCCAGGTCACGGACGGGATGGTTGAACCCGCGGTGGCCGAACTTCATCTTGAAGGTATCGGCCCCGTTCGCTAGGGCGAAGAGTTGGTGCCCCAGGCAAATCCCAAATAACGGCACCTGGCGTTCAATCTCTCGAATCATCGGTAGCGCGCCGGGCACGTCCTTGGGGTCACCGGGGCCGTTGGTCAGCATCACGCCGTCGGGATTGAGCGCCATGATTTCGCTGGCCGTGGTGTTGTACGGCAGAATGGTCAGGTTACAGTGACGCTTGGCCAACTCCCGTAAGATCGAATGCTTCAGCCCGAAGTCGACCACCACCACGTTAAGGCCGGTCGCCGGGTTGGGGTAAGCGTTGACCGTCGAGCTCTCGGCCACCTCGTGGGACTGATCCAGCGGTCGCTGAAGCCGTTGGTGCACGGCGTCCGTGACCGTATCGACGATGGCCGCGCGCATGGCTCCCTTAGTCCGAATATGTTTAGTGACGGCGCGGGTATCGATCCCGGTGATTCCCGGAATCTGGTTGGCCTTAAGGTAGGCGTCCAGCGTCTCGTCACAGCGCCAGTTGCTGGGCCGGCGGGCGACCTCGTGTACCACCACGCCCCGACAGGTCGGATGGATCGACTCGTGATCGTCCCGGTTGATGCCGTAGTTGCCAATCAACGGGTAGGTAAACATCAAGATTTCCCCGTTATAGGATTGATCGGTGATGGATTCCTGGTACCCACTCATCCCCGTGTTGAAGACTAGTTCGCCCATGGTCGTGGCGGACGCGCCAAACCCGGTTCCGGGATAAACGGTCCCGTCCGCTAAAACTAAGTATCGCTGCATACTAATTTTCCTTTCTATAGACGACGTTACCGGCAACTACCGTCAGGCACGTGGCCCCCACCACGCGCCACCCGATAAACGGAGAATTCCGACCCTTGGAGACCATCTGCTGAGCGTCGATCGTGTAGGGATGCGTCAGGTCAAACAGCGCCAGGTCGGCGGGAGCGCCCACCTTAAGTTCCCCGGCGTTCAGGCCAAACAGTTGAGCCGGGCGGGTGCTCATCAGCTTCACCAACTGGCCCAGCGTCAGGATTCGGGGCTGCACCAGTTGGGTGTATAGCAGCGCAAAAGCGGTCTCTAACCCGGTGATGCCGAAGGCCGCGGTAGCCATCGACCCCTGCTTTTGTTCGGCGGTGTGCGGCGCGTGGTCGGTGGCAATCATGTCGATGGTGCCATCCAGCAAGCCCGCTAGTAACGCCGCGCGGTCCCGCGGGGAACGTAACGGTGGGTTCATCTTTAACATGGGATCGTCTTGGGTGATGTCCGCATCGGTCAATAACAGGTGGTGCGGCGCCACCTCACAGGTCACGTGAATCCCGGCGCGCTTGGCGTCTCTAATCAACCGCACGCTTTGGGCGGTCGATACGTGACAGACGTGGTAGTGGACCCCACTGGCCTCGGCCAGCATCAAGTCCCGCGCCAACTGTGCGGATTCGGCGACGTTAGGAATTCCCGGCAGGCCCAGTTTATCAGCTACCGGACCGGCGTTCATCACGCCGTGGTGGGTCAACGAGTCGTCCTCGACGTGCGCGGCTAACGGTAAGCCCGCCCGCGCGGCCCCACACATGGCCTGATACATGGTCTCGGCGGTCTGGACGCCGGACCCGTCGTTACTGACGGCGAAGGCCCCCGCATCCCGGACACCGACGAAGTCGACCAGTTGGTCCCCCGCCCGGCCCGTGGTGATGCTGGCGTACTGGGCCACGTGGACGTGCGCGCGGGCGCGGTTGCGAGCCACCATCGCGGCCACCCTAGCTGGCGTATCCGGGACCGGGTCGACGTTGGGCATCGCCCCGATGGTGGTAAAACCGCCGTGCGCCGCGGCCAAAGTCCCGGTTTCAATGGTTTCCTTAGCGGTCAACCCGGGGTCGCGCAGATGCACGTGGACGTCGACTAACCCGGGACTCAAGAAGTGGTGGTGAGCGTCAATAACCTGGTCGGCCGGACCGGTCAGCTGGGAACCGATGGCGTGAATGCGGCCATCCTGAAGCAACACGTCGGCCACTCGGAGTTGATCGTGCTGCAGAATTTGGGCGTTGCGAATTAACGTGGTAGTCATCGGGATTCCTCCAATTTATTAACGGTCAGTAGGCCACGGTGGGCCAAGAGTTGGGCGATCATGGCCATCCGGACGTACACGCCGTTGGTCATCTGTTGAAAGATGCGCGACTGGGGCGCATCGACCAATTCGCTGGCAAGTTCGACGCCGCGGTTGACCGGGGCCGGATGCATGATGATAGCGTGCGCCGGCATCTTGGCGGCCCGGGTCAGCGTCAAGCCGTAGCGTTGGTGGTAGGCCTGCGTATCAAAGGCGGCGTTGCTGTCCTGGGTCAACCGTTCGTGTTGGACCCGCAAGAACATCAAAACATCCATCTCCCCGACCAAATCGTCGAGTGACCGGTATTCCCCGTACGCCGTAAAGTCGTCGGTGATCCAGCGCTTGGGCCCACTGAAGTAGACCGTGGCCCCCAGTTGGGTGAGCAGTTCCATGTTGGAGCGAGCCACCCGGGAGTGACTGATGTCGCCGACGATGGCGACCTTTAGCCCGGTAAAGTGGCCGAACTCCTGATAAATTGTCAACATGTCCAATAACGACTGGGACGGGTGTTGACCGCTGCCATCCCCCGCGTTGATCAGGCTCAGGTCCAGCCCGGCCTGAACCAGCGGCCGGTAATAGGCGTTTTGCGGGTGCCGCATCACCGCCAGGTCCACCCCGATGGCTTGGATGGTCTTTAAGGTATCCAATAAACTTTCGCCCTTGGTCATCGAGCTGGTCTTGGGGTCAAACGCCAGGACCTGAAGTCCCAAGCGCCGTTCGGCCATCTCGAAACTGGTGTGCGTCCGGGTACTGTTCTCAAAGAACAGGTTCATCGCGAACGTCGGTCGGTTTAACCGGACGGTCGCCCCTTCCTGAAACGCCTGGGCTTGGTGTAACAACGCCATCACGGCTTGATTATCGAATTGATCCACACTCACTATGTTGTTTGCTGGTACCACGATTACCGTCTCCCTTTCGTTTTAATCCAAAGAAAAAGTCTAGCCTTCCTGTAATTGCTTACAGAAAGGCTAGACGACGGCTGCTTCAAAAAGGGCCCAGTTCAGTTAGGTCCCGGCCGTTTCGTTCCTCTCTGGAAACAATTAAATGGCTAATTATGCACTTTTACGTCACTTGCGTAAGTTGAATGGCGTCCCGACCGTCACACTCGGTCAACAGCACGGCCACCTGTTCAGTTAACGCCGTGGGAATGTTTTTGCCCACAAAATCCGGGCGGATCGGTAGTTCTCGGTGGCCCCGGTCAACCAGAATGGCCAATGACGTTTTAGCGGATCGCCCCAACGTCATCAGCTCGTCCAAGGCGGCCCGAACCGTGCGTCCCGTGAACAGGACGTCGTCGACTAAAATCACGTGCTTACCGGTAATGGCCACGGGAATGTCGGCGCCGGTCACCCGGGCCGGTCCCGCCACGTCCACCGTGTGCGGTTGGTCGTCGCGGTACAACGTGATATCTAACGTCCCCACGGGCACCGTCACGTTTTCCAACTGTTGGAGCCGTGCGGCGATCCGTTGCGCCAGATAGATGCCGCGGGTCTTGATGCCCACCAGGACCAGGTCACCCACGCCCTTATTCTGTTCAATGATTTCGTAGGTGATCCGGGTCAGTGCGCGGCGCATGGTCAACGCGTCCACAATCTCTCGAGCCATTTCGGTCTGCCTTCTTTCTACGCTTAAACGCCCACCCGTGCGGACTAACAAAAAAGTCCCCACACTGCTCCTGCAAAAGAGTGTTAGGGACTTCCTCAAAAAAACACGTTCCCCTTCTCAGTCTCACAGGACTAATTTAAAGGTGCTGGTTTAATTGCAATAAGTGTACGCAACTTTCCGGCGGATGTCAATAGGTGTCCCTAAGAAAAAACTGGCTTTCCTCGCTGCTTGACGTTACTTCGGCAACGTCGGCGTGACCGGTGCCTGGGGCACCACGACTCCCGCCGAGCTGGCCGCTACCCACCGCGGAGTCCCTAGCTTTTTAAACGCCGCACTGGTCCCGGTCACGATTACGCCGGCAAATTCCGCCGTTGCCAACGACCGGTAGCGCTGAGCGTACTGACCGCCGTAACGGAAAAGCGAGAAATCGTTAATCGTCAACTCCCGCGGATAGCGGTGCGCCGCCGTGGTCAACTTCTGCCGAAACTCGCGGTATTGCCGCGCCGTCAACCGCCCCGTCACCTCATCTGCTGCGTCACGGGATTGGACGCCCAGAAAGTCATTATCCAGCGTCACGGCCCCCTGGGGTAACCCAATCCAGAACCAGGCGGCGGTCAGTCCGGCAGGTAGCTGTTGGCGAATCTCCCGGTAGGTCATGGGCCGCTTGAAGGTGAGGGCCACCTCCCCCACCATCCGTCGGGTTCGCACGACCTGGGCGAGTTCCTGGGTTTCCACGATGGCCTGGGTCCGCTTTTCTTTCGTGGTCAGGTGTTGATTAAAAAACTCCGGTATTTTCTGTTGGGTCTCCACGTCGTACAGCCCGCCACGCGGTCCTCGCGTCGTCTGGTCGACCACCGGACTGGTACTGCCCCGCAGCGCATAGTTCGCAACCGCCGGAGACCAGGCGATTGATTGTCCGGCGATGCGTTTATAGCGGTGACTCAGGACCTGCCCACCAAACGCCGTCGGGTTCACCAGGTAATGGTCGTTGGCCAAGATATTCGGCGCTTTAATCTCGGCGATGGTCCACAGATAGTCACTGCGGTGATTAGAATCTCGCCTTGTCAACTGTTGGACCAGCTGATAACCGCCCACCAACATTACCAAACTCACCCCTAACGCCACTAACACGGTCAGTATCCAACGTTTTCGCTTAACCCGGCGGACCAAAGTCGTTAACTCTAATTCAGGTTTCATTCTGCTGACTCCTCATCATTTTTTCTAGTTTTCGGTGCAAACGGTGTAACCGCATCTTGATGGCGGCCACCGTGGTCTGGTTCAAATCGGCTAACTGCTTGATTGAGTGCTGCGCTAAGTAACGGTCCACTAACAAATCTCGATCACGGGGCTTCAACCGGTGTAAGGCGGTCACTAGTGCGGACCGGTCCGCTACCGGCGCTTCAATGACCGTACTGGTTGGCATCGCGGGACCCAAAAACTGACTAACCAACTCCTGATAGCGTCGACGCCGCCGATACCCATCCAGGTAAGTCGTCCAGGCCATCCGGTATAAATACGGCCGTAGTTGATCACCGGGTAAGAATAAATCGGCCTCGAGAACCTTCACAAACACGTCCTGAACCACGTCTGCGGCGATTTCTGGGTCCGCGCCCCGTTGGCGAAGATACTGCCGTAAATCGACTGCTAGCCGGTCGAGCAGCTGCTCGTATTGTCGTAAGTCCATGGCTCCTCCTTCCCTACCCAAACAACGAATTGTTTGCCCAAAAGTAACGGTCTTGGGGCAAAGTATACGAAGAAGGCGGGCCATGGGACGCAAAACGCAAAAATCGTTCCCTTGCCATTCAATTACGAGCCCCACGGAGCGTGGTGCCGGCCAAATCACAAGCTTGGTCGTCTGACTCACCATTTAGGCACAAAAAAGCCCCCCTGCCAGTGGCAGGAGGGCTTCAATACTTGCTTTAGTTGTTGGTAAGACCGTACTTCTTGTTGAAACGGTCGACCGCACCATCGGCTTGAGTAAACTTTTGCTTACCCGTGTAGAATGGGTGAGAATCGGAAGTGATTTCAACCCGGATCAATGGGTAAGTGTTACCGTCTTCCCATTCAATCGTTTCGTCAGACGTTGCCGTCGAACCGGACAAGAACTTGTAACCGGTTGAAGAGTCTTGGAAGACAACTTCCCGGTAATCTGGATGGATACCTTTTTTCATAATGTAATACGCTCCTTTTGCCCTAGCCCATTGACTGGACCAGAGATTGATTTTAATCGTCAACCGTCACATTATAGCATGAAACGGTAGTCTCAGCAATGCCTAATCTTGACCGTCTTCGACTAAAGTGGCTGCGCTTTGAATACTCACGTCGGCATTCAACGCCGTGAGTTTCTGCACGATGCGGTCATACCCCCGCAGAATGTTGTCGGCATTATCGATCACCGTGGTTCCCTGGGCCATCAGCCCGGCAATCACCAGCGACGCTCCCGCCCGGATTTCGCCGGCTTGGACCTCGCTGCCCACTAGGTGCGTGGACGGATCAACCACAATCATATCGTTTTCGGAGCGAATGTTGGCCCCCATCTTGCGCAATTCGGCGATGTGCTTGATGCGCTTAGGATAGATGGTATCGATGACCACACTGCTTCCCTTGGCGCACATCAACAGCGGCGTTAAGGGTTGTTGTAAATCGGTGGCAAACCCGGGGAACGGCATGGTTTTAACCTGAATCGGCTTTAAATTCTCCGAATGCGGCACAAAAATACTGTCCTCGTCGATCTCCAAATTCACACCCATTTCGATCATCTTGGCCGTAAAGGATTCCAAATGTTCCGGAATCACGTTTTTGACCACGACCCCGTCACCAACGGCGGCCGCCATGGACAAATAAGTCCCGGCTTCGATCCGATCGGGGATGATTGTGTGGGTGTTCATCGCCCGCAACGTGCTAACCCCTTCGATGCGAATCACGTCGGTACCGGCGCCCCGCACGTGGGCCCCCATATTGTTCAAGAACGTGGCAATATCAATAATCTCGGGTTCCTTCGCGGCGTTTTCAATTACCGTGGTTCCCTCGGCCTTAACCGCTGCCAAAATCGAATTAATGGTCGCGCCGACCGATACCACGTCCAAAAAGATCTGAGCGCCGTGTAAGCCGGCGGGGCCGGTGGTGATGTGGACGGTATTGTCCCGTTCACTAACCGCCGCGCCCAACGCCTTAAAGGCCTTGATGTGTTGGTCGATGGGCCGCGGCCCGATGTTGTCGCCACCGGGAAAGCTCAACGTCGCCCGTTGGAACCGGCCCAGTAATGAGCCCATGAAATAATACGATGCACGTAAACTCTTAATTGCTTTACTTGGTAATGGGGCCTCCACGATTTCCGTCGGGTCAATAGTCAGGACCCCGTCTTCAAACGTCGAGTGGACGTTCATGGATTTTAAAATCAGCATCAAGTTGTGCACATCCAGAATATCCGGAACCATATCAAAACGAACCGGCGTGTCCGCTAAAATTGCGGCCGGGATGAGTGCGACTGTGCTGTTTTTGGCGCCACCAATGGTAACCTCTCCGGTTAGGCGTTGGCCGCCATGAATTATCATTTTTTTCATCGTGATGCGATCCTCACTTAAACTTATCTCTCATAGATGACTCCATACAGTCAGCTATAATGATAAATAATGCGCGGCAAAAAGACAACCGTTTCCCGAGATTTCAGCAAAAATGTAATATTGGCAGGCCAAAAAGTCGGGCCGAAGCGGCTAAAAACCGGGTTGAAGCGGTTACACGCTCCGTTTAAGTTTCAAATTATGAGAAATCAATGATAACCCCGGTCGATCCCTTGTCGCCTTTTTCTCATTCGATTAGGGAGCTCAGCTGTTGCTAGTTCCACTTACTCCTACTATACCCCGACCGACCGTTGACCCCAACCGAAATAGGTCTCGTATGACCGGTCACTTACTTTAGACCAAAAATGCTCGGCAACCGACGTTAATCGTCAGTCTCCGAGCATTTTCCTTAGCTTATTCGCTTTAACTTAGTCTTGAACTTCCTTGCTGGCCGCCGCGATAAAGTCACGGAACAGACCTTCGGGACGGTTCGGCCGGGAGAGAAATTCTGGGTGGTATTGCGCCGCCACGAAGAACTTCTTTTCTGGCAATTCAATCACTTCTACCAGGTGATCGTCAGGTGACGTTCCGGAGAAGACCAGCCCCTTGGCCGCCATTTCGGCACGGTACTGGTTGTTAAATTCATAACGGTGACGGTGACGTTCCTGGATGATGTCCTGGTTGTCGTACGCCTTAGCCGCCACACTACCGGCCTTTAACTTGCAAGGGTACAGGCCCAACCGTTGCGTCCCGCCCATTTCGTGAACGTCGGCTTGGTCGGCCATCAGGTCAATGATCTTGTGTTGGGTGTCCGGATCCATTTCCGTGGAGTTCGCGTCCTTGTAACCCAGGACGTCCCGCGCAAATTCGATGCTGGCCACTTGCATCCCCAGGCAAATCCCCAAGAATGGCACGTCTTGTTCCCGGGCGTACCGAATAGCCGTAATCATGCCTTCGATCCCCCGATCGCCAAACCCACCGGGGACGATGATCCCGTCGGTGTCGCCCAGCAGGTCAGCCACGTTGTCCGCCGTAATCTTTTCGGCGTCAATCATGGTCAGATCAATCTTGGCATCCACCGGATAACCCGCGTGTTGTAAGGCTTCGTCGACAGAAATGTAGGCATCGTGCAAGGCCACGTATTTTCCGACTAAGGCAATCTTGATGGTCCGCTTCAGGTTCTGCATGTGATCGACCATCTTGGACCAAGCGTGCATATCAGCCTTCGGGGCGTCGACCTTGAAGTGGTCCAAGACCAGTTGGTCAAACCCTTGTTCCTGTAACCGCAACGGAATCGAGTAGATTGTTGGCACGTCCATGGATTCAACCACGGCCGACGGCTTCACATCACAGAACAACGCAATCTTTTGCCGCATGTCGTCGGTGATTGGCTTTTCCGTCCGCACCACTAAAATGTTCGGTTGAATCCCGATACTCCGGAGTTCTCGCACGGAGTGTTGCGTCGGCTTGGTCTTCATTTCGTGGGCCGCGTGTAAGTATGGCACCAACGTGGTGTGAATGTAGACCACGTTTTCGTCACCAACTTCGCTCTTCATCTGGCGAATAGCCTCCAAGAAGGGTTGAGACTCAATGTCCCCAACGGTCCCACCGATTTCGGTAATTACGAAATCGGCACCCAACGTCTTGCCGGCCCGCATAATCTTTTCTTTGATCATTCCGGTGATGTGGGGAATGACCTGTACCGTGGCCCCTAAGTAATCGCCCCGGCGTTCCTTTTCCAAAACTTCCGAATAAATCTTACCAGTCGTCACGTTGGAATACTTGTTCAGATTGTTATCAATGAACCGTTCATAATGACCTAAGTCTAAATCCGTTTCGGTCCCGTCATCGGTGACGAAGACTTCCCCGTGTTGATAAGGGTTCATCGTCCCGGGATCGACGTTAATGTAAGGATCAAATTTCTGAATGGTTACGTTCAGGCCCCGGTTTTTTAATAGCCGACCGAGAGAGGCTGCCACAATCCCCTTACCTAATGATGAAACCACGCCGCCAGTCACAAAAATATATTTGGTCATTGTCTAGCTCCTTGTAAGATTAATTTAGGGTCGCTCTGAAACTAATAAAAAGCTCCCTATTCGTTGGAATAGGGAGCTAACCGTTCAGTTGTCCTCACTACAAGTAGCAAGGAGCCCAAAAAACATAGTACCTGGTTTTAATGGCTAAGTCAAGCACGAGTCTCAATTACTTTTGTGAGTCGTCGTCTTCCTCGTCATCATCATCGGCTTCGTCGTCATCCGGGGCGTCCATCTGGGATAACTGATCTTCAATACCATCCGGAATATCTTCCGTATCGTCTTCTTCATCTTCGTTATCCAAGCCCAAGCCGTTTTGCAACTTACCTAAGTCCGGCGTACTGTTGCCACCCGTGGTGTCATCATCATCGTCATCGTCGTTAGCGTAAGTCGTGTCCGTATCATCTTCCGGATCGTCGTCATCGTAATCGATCACGTCGTCATCATCCGTGGTGTCGGCCAAAAAGGCGTTAACCTTCTTACGTTTCTTGCGCTTAGGTTGGTCCTCGTCTTCTTCGGCGTGGACCGTTGCTTCATCGATGGATTCAAACGGATACCAAGTTCGCAGTCCCCAAAGGTTATCACCCAGAGAAATGAAACTACCATCAACGTTTAAATCCGTATAGAATTGGGACAGCCGTTCCCGAATTTCTTTGTCGCTGTCGCCCAAGTACGTCTGTACGGCGTTTGCCAAGTCGGCAAAAGCCATCACGTCACCATGTTGTGACAAAATGGCGTGGGCAACCTCGATCATTGATAATTCCTTTTTGTTCTGGCCCTCAAAGACTTTTAATTCCAAACTGGTGCACGTCCTTTCCACAGTCTACGAAATATAATACTCGTTTACGCGGTAAAATGCAATCGAATCTTGTAGTTCCCCACTAATTGTTCGCCCGCGTAAAGGAGGTAGTCAATCTTGATGTTCCCACTGAAGGGCCGCTCCTTGAAATCGGCCTCCAGGTACGGGGTCACCGTCTCAATGGGCATGATCCCGTACGGCGTCCGGTAGCGGGCCGTGACCCGCTTACCACTGACAAAGTGCAGGCGTAACTCGGCCTCGGCGTTACGGGTTAGGTGAATCTCCCCGTTCGGGGTAAACTTCATGGTCACGGGGACCTGCTCGCCCGTCTCTTCGTTGGGTTCCAGGTAGCGCAAGTACATATTGGCGCCCACCTGAACCAATTGACCATCCACGTCTAAACTATAGTCCGACACGTCTTGGTCCTGCTTAATGTGGGTTTCCAAGTGAATCACGACTGGAACGCCCGCTGAAAGTTGATCCATTTCTCGGTCCTTCCTTTCCATGAGTCATATCAAGCCTAATTATAGTCCATTCAAGGGTAAAAACCTACATATTCTATTTCTCAATTTTAAGACCCGTTGCCGCTCATTCAAGCGACTAGCCGGTACCAGACCGCTCGTGAGCAGTGGACGCCGCTTTCATCTGACTGAAAGCCCTTAGACCGTTCCGCCAACCTGACGTCCCGCCCAAAATCTAGTATAATGAAACGATAAGAACTTTTTCAGGAAAGAAGGCCGGTTTGCATGCAACCCTTGACGTTTTCAAGTGATTCCCTGCAAACACTCGATACTCCCATTCCCGCCAATCAAAAAAATCTAGCGTTTGGGTACACCAACGCGCTGCTAGACCTGGTGGCGGAACTGGGCCAACCCATTCTGCACTTCTGGGAAATGACGCCCACGGTCATCTTGGGACTGAAGGATAAACGTCTCCCCGACCTCCCTGCCGCTGTTCGCGCCGTTCAGGGTCACGGGTACAACTGGGTCCTGCGGAACTCCGGGGGGCTCGCCGTGGTGGCCGACGCGGGCATTTTAAACGTCTCGCTGTTCAGCCCCTTAACCACACCGCCCCTCAGTGTGGATGCCGCCTACGAGCAAATGCTGGCGCTGGTCCGCCAAGCCTGGCCGGAATTGACCATTGAACACTTCGAGGTCACCCACTCCTACTGTCCGGGCGACTACGATTTAAGTGTCAACGGACAAAAAATTGCGGGGTTGTCCCAACGACGCAATCCCCATGCCCTGGTCACCATGCTGTATCTCAGCGTCAACGGGGATCAGCCCAGCCGCGGCCGGCTCATTCGTGACTTCTATCACGCCGGACTAGCAGGGAAACCCAATCAATGGGACTTTCCCGACGTTGATCCGGCCGTGATGACCACCACGGCGGCGCTCCTCAATCAACCGAGCACCCTCGCCGCCGCCCGCCAACGTTTGGTCACCGCCTGTCAGGCGACTGGCGTCCGGGTCGGTCAGGCCAAATTAGCCAGTCTCATGACCCAGCCCCGGTTCACCACGGCGCTGGCCCACGCCACCGCTCAGATGGCCCGCCGTCAACCCAATTTAACCCAATAAGGAGGTTCTTTCGTTGTCCTACGCAACCGCACGTCTACCCCACGAGAAAGTGCTTCGCGATCCCGTGCATAACTATATCTATGTCCGTCATCAGGTCATCTTAGACCTCATTAACACCCGCGAGTTTCAACGACTCCGCCGCATTAAGCAGTTGGGGACCGCTTCTCTGGTCTTCCACGGTGCCGAGCACACGCGCTTTGCGCACTGCTTGGGGGTCTACGAAATTACCCGCCAAATCTGCGATAATTTTCAACGGAACTACCCAACTAAAACGCCGGGAGATGGCGGTTGGGATGATCACGAACGACTCACGGCCCTGTGTGCCGCGTTGCTCCACGACATCGGCCACGGTCCATATTCCCACACCTTTGAGCATATCTTTCACACCGACCACGAAGCCATCACGGCGGAGATTTTAACCTCGCCAACCACGGAGGTTAATCAGGTGTTGCGGCAGGTCAGTCCCACCTTCCCCGCCGAAGTCGCTAGCGTGATTCAAAAAACCTACCCGAATCCGCAGGTGGTTCAGATGATTTCCAGTCAAATCGATGCCGATCGGATGGACTACCTGTTACGGGATGCCTACTATACTGGCACACAATACGGCACCTTCGACCTGACGCGGATTCTACGCGTGATGCGCCCCTACAAGGGCGGAATTGCCTTTGCCATGAACGGCATGCACGCGGTCGAAGACTACGTGATGAGCCGCTTTCAGATGTACCAACAAATCTACTTCCACCCGGTTTCTCGGGCGATGGAAGTCATCTTGGATCACCTACTGGCGCGGGCCAACTACCTCTATCAAAACGGTAAGAGCGACGAAAGCTTCATTCCCCACCTCTTACTGCCCTTCTTTAACCACGAATTCGACCTCCAGGACTACCTGTACCTCGACGACGGCGTGTTGACCACCTACTTCACTCATTGGCGCCAATCGCCCGACGACATCTTGGCCGACCTGGCCCACCGCTTCTTGGATCGCAAGCCGTTGAAGAGTGCCGTTTACACCGCTAACACCCGGGAACTACTGACGCCATTACGGCAAATGATTGCCTCGGTCGGGTTTAACACCGACTATTACACCGCTACGGATAACAGTTATGATTTACCCTACGACGACGCCTACGACCCTAAGATGTCTCACCCGTTAACCCAAATCGAGATCCAACAACCCGATGGTTCCTTACTAGAACTATCGACGGTTTCGGATCTGGTCAACGCCTTACGCGGGAAGTTCACCGGCGATCAACGCTTCTTCTTCCCGAAAGAGATGTTAAACCCCGGTGACGACGCGCCCGACCTGTTCCAACCAATCTACGATGACTTTAGTCGCTACATTCAAAACAACCAACTCATCCAACCTAAGGAGTCTTAATTCATGTCTATTAAATTAATCGCCATCGATATCGACGGCACCCTATTAAACGAAAAGAACGAACTCGCTCCCGCCACCATCGACGCCGTCAAAGCCGCTTCCGCCCAAGGCATCAAGGTCGTCTTGTGCAGTGGCCGGCCCCTCACTGGCGTGGCCCCTTACATTCAGGAGCTCGGCATTAGTGGCGATGATCAGTACGCCGTAACCTATAACGGGGCGGTTGCTCAGACCGTTTCCGGTAAGGTCTTAATCAACCACGCGTTGAGTTTTAACGATTACATCGACTTAGAAGCCCTATCCCGGAAGCTTCAGGTCAGCTTCCAAATTGAAACGCCAGATTATATCTACACGGCCAACAAGGACATCAACCCCTACACCATCTTTGAAAGCAACCTGGTCAAGATGTTGATTCGTTACCGTTCCGTAGGTGAGATGCCCCGTGACGTGACCGTCTCCAAAGCCATGTTCGTTGATTCACCGGCCAACATCGATCGCATTAAGCCGTTGATTCCACAAGACTTCCACGACAAGTACTACGTGGTTCAAAGTACCCCCTTCTTTATCGAAGTCATGAACAAGGAAGCCAGCAAGGGGAACGCTTTACGCGGATTAGCCGCCGATGCGGTAACTTTGACCAACGCCGAAGATGGGGTGGCCGCCGCTATTCGGAAATACGCTTTAAAGTAACCTCGGTACCCAAAAACAGGTTTGAGCAGTCCAACTGGATTGCTCAAACCTGTTTTGATTTGCTCGCATCATGCGGGGATGCGGGCTGAGTCAAGAGACGGTAGGCATACCGCCCCACTACAACAACCAGTGCCAACGTCCCATTGATGACCAGCCAATGAGGCATGGTCTCTTGATGGTCTTCTAGGAAAAAGCACAGCCCCATCAGCCCGACGACCAGCACTAGATTGAGGTTACACCAACGTTTCATGAAAATTCGCCGCCAAATCTATGTCTAAATTTAAACGCTAAATCCAGCTATAGTCTATCACAGAAATGGTTAGTCCGCCGCAAAACGTCACCAACTCTACCCTTTTCCCCTACGATACCTCGCTTGATTCACCATTACGCCATCAAAAAAGCCCGCCAACCGAAGTCTGCGGGCCTTTTCTTTGGATTCAAGTTAATTGGTCAGAGAAGAATTACTTCTTCAGTGGCGTCCATTGCCACTTCGTGAATTCTTCGATATCGTGACCTTCGTCACGGGTAACCTTAAAGTGCTTAGCCAAGATTTCATCCATCTTAGCATCGAAGGCCTTAGCGGCAGCTTCGTCAATCACACCCTTGTTAACCAAGACGCTAACGGCGTCCTTAGCTTGGTGGAACCGGTCAAGTTCGGAGTAAACCCGCATGTCGTAAGCGGTGGTGATATCACCATCTTCACGGTAACCATGCACGTGTAAGCCTAAGTGTTGACGTTCGTAGAACATGGATTCGATCAAGTCTTCGTAACCGTGGAAGCCAAAGACAACTGGCGTCCCGGATTCACCGAATAATGAGCTGAACTTGTCATCAGACAAGGCCCGTTCTGCGTTCAATTGACCGTTCTTGTTTTGTAAACGACCTAATTCAACCACGTTGACGTAACGCATCTTAACGGCTGGGAAGGCATCGTTGATCAAGTGAAGAGCAGCCAAGGTTTCGATGGTTGGTTCTACACCGGCAGAAGCAAAGACGATATCAGCATCTTCGCCTTCGGCCACCGTAGAAGCCCAGTCGATTGCCTTGATTCCTTCAGTTGCCAATTCTTCAGCTTCATCAATGGAGAACCATTGTTGACGAGGTTGCTTGGAAGCAACGATGTGGTTAACCTTTTGACGGTCCTTGAAGGCCCGGTCAAAGACGGCTAACAAGCTGTTCCCATCGGCTGGCAGGTATTGGCGAACGAAGTCAGACTTCTTTTCAGCCAAGTGAGTTAAGATACCTGGATCTTGGTGGGTGTAACCGTTGTGGTCTTGTTGGAACACAGTGGAAGTGGAGATCAGGTTCAATGATGGGTAATCATTGCGCCAGTCTTCAGCAGCCGCTTGGCGGATCCACTTGAAGTGCTGAGTGATCATGGAGTCAACAACGCGCAAGAATGATTCGTAAGAAGTGAAGACCCCTTGACGACCAGTCAGCGTGTAGGCTTCTAACCAACCTTCAGCTTGGTGTTCAGATAATTGGGCATCCAAGATCCGACCTTCTGGGGCTTCGTATTGGTCATTTGGTTCCTTGACCGGACTTTCCCATTGACGGTTGGTAATCTTGAACATTTCCCAAAGACGGTTGGACATGGTTTCGTCAGGGCCAAAGATCCGGAATGAAGATGGGTTCTTGGTAGCCACACCGGCGAAGAACGTTGATAAGACGTTCATATCCATGTTCCGGTTGCCGTCTGGTAAGTTCGTCCCACGGTTGCTTTCGTTGATGTCGTTAGCGTAAGACTTCCAGTCAGGTAAGTCTAATAATTCTGGCTTTTCGCCACGCGCACGGCCACCGTTAGCTAATGGGTTAGCAGCCATTCGCTTGTCACCCTTAGGGGCAAAGTCAGCGACTTCGGCCTTCAAAGTCCCATCCGTGTTGAATAATTCTTCTGGCTTGTATGAGTTCATCCAAGCTTCGAATTCTGGTAATTCGTCGAAGTTGTTTTGGGATAAACCAAGCGGAACTTGGTGAGCACGGAAGGAGTTTTCGATTGGTTCGCCGGCTGGGTTGTGCGTAGGACCGCCCCAACCCTTTGGCAAACGAGCCAGAACAACTGGCCATGGTGCAATCGTACCATCTTCGTACTTGCCGTTTTCACGCGCATCCTTTTGGATTTGCTTGATGTCAGCAATAGCTTGGTCAAAGACTGCAGCAGCCTTTTCGTGGTAAGCCATGTAGTCATGGATATCATCGTTTTCGATGAATCGAGGTGACCAGCCTAACCCTTCGAAGAACTTCGTCAAGTGTTCGTCGTCCATCCGAGAGAACAGGGTTGGGTTAGAAATCTTGAAGCCGTTTAAGTCCAGGATTGGTAAAACAGCACCGTCGTTCTTCGGGTTCAAGAACTTGATGGAGTTCCACGCCGTCATAGCTGGACCAGTTTCAACTTCCCCATCACCAACTACCGTGAAGGCAATTTGGTCTGGGTTATCTAAAACGGCACCAGTAGCGTGAGAGAGTGAGTAACCTAATTCCCCACCTTCGTGAAGGGAACCTGGGGTTTGGGCAGTCATGTGAGAGCCAATACCACCTGGGAAGGAGAACCGCTTGTATAAACGGGACATCCCTTCAAGGTCTTGGGTGATTTCTGGGAAGGCGTCAGTGTAAGTTCCGTCCAAGTAAGAGTTCGTCACCATTACTTGACCACCGTGACCAGGGCCACCGATGTAGAACATGTTCAAGCCGTACTTGTTGATCAGACGGTTAGCGTGCGCGTACAGGAACGTTTGTCCTGAGATCGTACCCCAGTGTCCAATAGGCTTAACCTTAACGTCATCCTTTTGGATTGGTGTGTTAGTAACTGAGAACAGTGGGTTGCTCTTAAGGAAAATCATCCCACCGGAGAGATAAGTCGTTGCGCGCCACCAGGCGTCAACTTTTTCCAAGTAAGACTTGGAATCGAAATCTACTGCCATGAATTTACACTCCTTCGTCTGCTAGTTAACATCATATCGTCATGTTATCCGTAAATCACATAACTTCTAATTTACATTCTTTTATCATACGGAATTTTTCAGAAAAGTCAACTACTTTGTAAATTGATACGGTCCAATTTTAAATGATGGTGGCCCCCATTCAAAATGCGTGTCACCCCGCATGGCCGCGCAAAACGGCCAGCCGACGCTAACCAGCGTCCGTCAATTTTATCAAAAACGTTCCCAATGGGCGCCCAATTTTCGGGGTTGTCCCTCACCAATTTTTAATTTAGCGGGCGCCGCTCATGGTTTACAGTATATTTATACCACAAGGCCTTCCAGAAACCTCAAATGAGCGCTTAGAATTATTTTCATCACGCAATAAATCACGTTATTTTAATAAAAAAAGAAGCCCCACCGAGCTTCTTGACGTGACCTAATCTTCGTTTAAGTCGACAAAGGTACCGTATTTTAAATATTGATAATGCAGATGCATACTCGACACTTCGAAGGGCGTCCCGTCGTCCATGAAGAAGATGCCCTCCATCACACCGACGGGCTCCGTCTCACTGAGGTTCAGCAACTGCTGGTCCTCACTGCTGGACGGTTGGGCGCGGATGGATAAAAATGATTTCGTCACAGACTGCCCCTGGGTCTCCTGCAGGTAATTAAAAATCGAGCTCTGGACCACCTCGGGGCTCAAGGTCGGTAAGATTTTGATGGGAATGTAGCCCGTTTCGATGATCACCGGCTGCGCATTGAACAGCCGGAGACGCTTGATACGGTAGACAAACTCCGCTTCTTTGAGAAACAGTTCCTGCTGAATCTCCGGACTTGCTGGAATCACCCGGTAATCCAGTAAACGACTTTGGGGTTGCTCACCGGCCACCTGAAAGCTATCCGTGATGCCCAGATTTTTTCCTTCATAGCGAAAAGCCGACTGATCCTTGAGGTACAACGGGTTAATAAACGTCCCCGAGCCCCGCTTCTTGAAGACGATGCCCTGGTCTACCAGCACACTCATCGCGCGCTTAATCGTACTGCGGCTTACCTGGTAACTTTCACTCAGACGACGTTCGTCCGGTAATTTTTTGGTCGTGAATTCCCCACGACGAATTCGTTTTTTCAAATCATGCATCACATTTCGATAAACTAAATCTGGCATCCGTTACTCTCCTCAGGGCTTTGCGTCAATTTCCATCCCGATAGTATACCAGAGTTTAGGGTCCCAGAACATCTTTTCTTGGGCAACGGGGCCGCGGGAAGTTACTCCAGCCCCCCACGAATTTTTCGTTAAGTCCCGCTACCATACCGCTTGGCTTGAATTTCACTGTGATCATGGTAGACTGCGCGGCGCAAAAAAAGCGCTCCGCCTAGGACCGCTTCTTCACTAAACTAGGGTTAAAATAATTCCGACAATAATTAGACCAAAGCCGGCTAAAAAACTAAACCGGGCGCCGGGAGAAACCCGAATCGGCGAATTTTTCACCGTAGCGACGTCGTGTACGTCGACCTTTTCACCAGGTAAGGGATCCTGGCCTTTCTTCCGTCGGTGTCGCCACCCCGTAAATAGGTGGCCGCGGGCCAGCACCAGTACGGCGCCCACCACGACTAACGCCAATCCCAGCATGAACAGCAGGTTACCAATCACCATGAGTTGCATCCCTAAAACGTGAGCAACTAGGCTAACCAGTACGCTGGCGCCAATCACGCCGGTTCCCCAGCGTGGCCAATTTTGTTGCATGCCGACCGTCTCCTTTTTGAGAAAAAGAGCTTGGGAACGGGCCCCAAACTCCTTTTTTAGTTGATTTTTGAAATGTTTTTGGTGCTGAGAACTAGGGGGCGCCGCTTAACCCCGATAACGGATTTATTCCCAAAAGCTAGGGTAAATTTCGTTGTCGATATCTGCGGCCACCGAAACGTGCTTACCAGGGGCAACGGGTTCCGCTTAATTCCGATAACGGGTTCATCCCCAAAGACCGGGGATAAATTTCGCTATCGTTATCTGCGGCCGCCGAAACTTGCTCCTGACGGGCAGCCGGTTCCGCTTAACCCCGATTAGCCAATTATCCAAACCCAGGATAATCGGCTAATCGACGTTAATGCTCACCAGCTAAACGCCCTTCGTCGCACTCTGTCGCACTCTTACTGTTCTCTACTACGGAACCGGTTCTTAAACAATGGACTGACCGGCCGGTTTTCGTTGATCCGCTTGATGGCTTGCCCAATCAGGGGACCGACCGAAATCTGTTCAATTTTTTCAATTTGCTTGTCTGCAGTTAATTGGATGGAATCCGTGACCACTAACTTCTTGATTGGCGACTGCTTAATCCGCTCAATCGCCGGACCCGACAGAACCGGGTGGGTACAACTAGCGTACACTTCCATTGCGCCGGCTTCCATTAAGGCCTTCGACCCTAACGTAATCGTCCCGGCCGTATCAATCATGTCGTCAATCATGATGCACCGCTTACCCTTGACGTCTCCAATGATATTCATGATTTCAGCCACATTGGCCCGTGGCCGCCGCTTGTCGATAATCGCAATTGGGGCCTTCAAAAATTCTGCCAAGGCCCGCGCTCTAGTCACCCCACCATGGTCGGGTGAAACCACGACGGCATTTTCGGCCAACCCGTTGCGCAAGAAGTAGTCCGCCAATAATGGCGCACCCATCAAATGATCCACGGGCACATCGAAGAACCCTTGAATCTGTGCTGCGTGTAAGTCGAGTGCTAAGACCCGCGTCACGCCAGCCGTTTGCAACATATTAGCGACCAACTTAGCCGTAATGGGTTCGCGAGACCGGGCTTTCCGGTCTTGCCGCGCGTAACCGTAGTACGGAATGACCACGTTGATGGTGGCCGCACTGGCCCGCCGTAAGGCATCAATCATGATCAACAGTTCCATTAAGTTGTCATTTACCGGTGCCGACGTCGATTGAATCACGTAAACGTGGCATCCCCGGACACTTTGTTCAATGTTGATGCGAATTTCACCATCACTAAACCGGTCCACAGAAGTTTTCCCTAATTCGACACCCACTTCGTTAGCGATTTTTTGAGCCAACGGTTTGTTCGAATTTAACGCAAAAATCTTTAATTTAGGATCGAAATATTGCGTAGCCATAATTTCCTCCAATAGCAAAAGCTGCCTGAATTACTACCATAATTTTAGGTTATCCCGCGTGAAAACACAAGATTTCCTCCCGGGTTATTCGCCGCGGTATGGAAGTTTTTGATAATAGTTCGGTTTGTTGGTTTGCCGTTGCCGGGCAATCGCCATATCGTACTGGTTCACGGCGTCGGTAATCGTGGACCCCGCCGCGATAAAACTGTGATCTGCCACGTCTAACGGCGCAACCAGGTTGGAGTTCGACCCGATGAAGGCGTCGTCTCCCACAACCGTTTCGTGCTTGTTCTTGCCATCGTAGTTGACAAAGACCACGCCGCAACCCACGTTGATATGCTTTCCTAATTTGGCATTGCCCACGTAGGTCAAATGACCAACCTTGGTGCCTTCGCCAATCGTGGCCTTCTTGACTTCCACAAAGTTTCCGAGGTGAACCTTCGGGCCGATGTGGGATTCTGGCCGCAAATGACTGTTCGGGCCAATGTTCGACCCACTGGCCATATCGGAATCTTCCAGTAACGAGGACGTGACCGTGACGTGGTCGGCTAACGTGGCGTTACGTAGTTCGGAGTGCGCCCCAATGTAACAGTCATCACCAATGACCGTCTTCCCCTTTAATAAGACCCCGGGCTCGATGATCGTGTCGGCACCAATCTTCACGCCGGCATCGATGTAGGTGGTTTCTGGATCAATCAACGTGACCCCGTCCTGCATGTGGTGCTTGTTGATCCGTTCACGCATGATTTTGGTAGCAGCAGCTAAGGCCACGCGGTCGTTAACCCCCATGGATTCATCGAAATTACTCATCCGGTAGGCACCAACGATGTCCCCTTGTTGCTTCAAGATTTCGATGACGTCGGTCAGGTAATATTCCCCCTGAGCGTTGTCGTTCGAGATTTCGTGCAAGGCCTTGAAAAGCTTTTGGTTATCGAACACGTAAACTCCGGTATTAATTTCGTGGATTTCTTGTTCTTCGGAATTAGCATCCTTTTGTTCCACAATCTTTTCCACAATGCCAATGTTGTTCCGCACAATCCGACCGTAACCAGTTGGGTCCGGGGCCTTCGACGTTAAAATCGTGGCCGCGGCATGCTTGGCTTCGTGGTAGGCAAATAAGTCTTCAAACGTCTGGGCTTGGAATAACGGCGTATCCCCACTGACGATCAGGGTGGTCCCCTCTTCATCCTTTAAGATGGGTTCCGTCTGTAAGACCGCGTGGCCCGTTCCCAATTGCTTGGCCTGTAAGACGTACTGCGTCCGGTCACCTAACGTGGCTTTAACCTCGTCGGCACCGTAGCCCACGACCGTGACCACCTGGTCCATGTTGGTCTTTTCCACTTGGGTCAGCACGTGATCGACCATGGCTTTCCCGCAAACGCGATGCAAGACCTTATACAACTTCGACTTCATCCGGGTCCCCTTGCCGGCTGCCAGAATGATTGTATTTCTCGTACTCATGTCTACTATCTCCTATTTTTGTGGATTATTTTCTTCGCCAAAGATCTGCGTGAGGTAGTTCCCCGGTGTGACGCGAATTTCATCATCTTGTGTTTGAACCTTAACCAACGACGTGTACTTCGAAACCGGCCGTTGCCCGTCAAAGTCGCCTTCCGCAAACACGGCCACGCCAGCCAGTTGGGAATCGAACTCATCGACTAAGGACCGCAGTCCCCCGACCGTGCCGCCGCCCTTCATGTAGTCGTCGACGATTAGAACGCGCGAGCCGGGTTTGACACTCCGTTTGGATAACGCCATGCGTTCGATGCGCTTGGTTGACCCCGACACGTAGTTGACACTGACCGTGGAGCCTTCCGTAATCTGCGAATCGTGACGCACAATCACGAACGGGACGTTCAAGTAGTTAGCCACGCTTTGGGCCAACGGAATTCCTTTGGTAGCGACCGTGACAACCACGTCAACGGTTTGATTCAGGTATTGGGTGGCGAGAATCAGCCCAATTTGCCGTAAGGCGGCTGGCCGACCTAAGATGTCGGACATGTAAACGTAGCCCCCGGGTAAATACCGGTCGGCAGCGGATAACTCATCAATCATGTCGCCCACGAACTGTTCGGCCTCTTCCCGTAAAATGTAGGGGATGAACCGAGCGCCCCCAGCCGCACCAGGAACCGTTTCGAGTAGACCAGTTCCCCGCATCTGAAAGGTCCGCTTCAGAATCGTTAAATCTTCACTGATGGAAGACTTCGCCGATTCATAACGCGACGCAAAAAACGTCAGGGATACAAGTTGATGCGGACGTTCCAATAAATAGCGGGTCATATCGACCAACCGGTCACTTCTTCTGACTTTCAACCTATTCACCTCAATTGTTTTCTTTCGGACTAATTGTATGCTTCATTTTAGCATAAATGTTCGGGTTTTTCGTGACATTTCCGTGAGAAAACCAACTTTATGACAGAACTTAGTGGAACTTTTGGTTAAGCCCGAACACCATTCCCCGCTTACCGGCGCAAATGGTAGCGCTTTGCTTAAATATAAAATATTTTATCTTACGGGTTCCCCAATTCACCGTTCCTAGCGCTCCTGGGTCAAGCACCGCGGACTGTGGGGGGGCCACCCCTAGCTAACAAACCAAAAACTGATCCCCAACGTGATCAAACCAGCGTAGGAATCAGTTCATTCAAATTAATGTTTAAATTTTAAGCTTACAGATTATCGCCCTTGGCCCGTAAAAGTTCACCTAACGCAGGTTGTTGGGTCAAATCAATCTGGTTCTTCTTAGCGTAGGCGTCCACGGCGTCTTGCCCGTAAAGCTTAGGGTCCAGTGGCATGAAGGCCGTTTCGATCGGATCGTCGTCCTTGATGATGGCGTTGACCACGATTGGCTTGGTATTGCCGTTAGCCTGGAGGTCCTGAATCTTGTTAAAGACGTTTTCGACGTCGACCTTGTTGGCGACCGTAAAGCCGATCCCACCGAGGCCTTCGGCGACCTTCGCCCAGTCGGCTTCCGTTAAGTCTACCCCATACAGGTGTTGGCCGGTCGTCACTTGTTCGTTATAGATGAACCCAAACCGGTTGTTGGTAAAGACCACGTTAATCACAGGTAATTGGTAACGGGCTTCGGTAATTAAGTCCGGCGCCACCATGGCAAAGCCGCCGTCACCGGAGAACGACCAGGCTTGCGCCCCCTTGTCGGCGTTCAACGCCCCGGCCAATCCAGCTGGTAAGCCGTAACCCATCGTGGCAAAGAGTCCGGACAAAGCGAACCGTTGCTGCTGATCCATCGGTAAGCCCCGAACGGCCCACTCGGACACGTTCCCGGTATCGACCCCGTAGATATCCTGAGGACCGACCATCGAAGCCACCTTGCGCATCACGGTTTCGGGAGCCAACCCGGCGCTATCGTCTTGCGCCAATTGGGTCAAGTAGGCGTCCCAATTTTGCTTATTCTGCCGGTTAGCCGTCAGCCAATCCGTGACTGGTAAGGTTTCGCCCGTCGCAATCATGGCCTGCAAGAACTGCTTAGCGTCACTCAGGACGGCAACGTCCACCGGCACCATCTTGCCAATATCAAAGGAATTATCGTTAACCTGAACAATCTTGATATTCTTCGGCCAGAATTGTGCGAACGGGAACTCGGACCCTAAGAAGAGAATCAGATCGGTGTGTTGGAGGGCTTCGAAACCGGACTTGGACCCCAACCGACCAAACGTCCCGATGGCGTTGGGGTGATCGGTCGGAATCACGCCGGTCGCCGGCACCGTGTTTAAGACCGGTAGATTGAACTGTTCGCTAAACTTCACCAGTTCGGCGCGGGCGTTCAGTAAGCCCCGTCCCGCGTAAACCAGTGGGTGCTTAGCGGCCTTCAACAGTTTCAACGTTTCGGTTACGGCCTGAGGATCGATCACCTGTTTAAAGGAGTCAACCACCACGTTCGGCGTCTTGACCGGCTCATAATCGATCTCCTTAGCCGACAGGTCTTCAGGAATGATGACCACGGCCGGTCCCTTTTGGCGGTAAGCTTCGCGAATCGCTTGATTGACCACGTAAGGTAGCTGTTCGGCCGTAGTCACCGTCCGGTTATAGACGGCGACGTCACTAAACATCGGCGTTTCGTCCATTTCTTGGAAGTAGTTGGTATTCATCGTCGGCTGTGGAACCTGCCCCACTAAAGCTAAAACGGGAACGTGATCCATCTTGGCGTCATATAAACCGTTGAATAAGTGCGTGGCCCCGGGGCCGGCTGAACCAAAGGAAACCCCGACCTTCCCGGTGTACTTAGCGTCGGCCGCGGCAGCTAAAGCGCCCACCTCTTCGTGACGCACCTGGATGTACTTGACCTGATCTTGTTCGAGATACAAGCCCTCCACGGTATGGTTAATGGAACCTCCGGGAATCCCGTACACGTGGTCCACACCCCAAGCCGCTAACACTTTAACCAATGCTTGTCCTGCAATCATCTTTGTCATGTTAATCGCACTCCTTACCAAGATAGCGCCACGCCTTCAGTCGAACTGGTTTAGACGCTGAATTAAGTTTACGAGGTCATCATACCGGTTTCTGTTCGCAATTACCAGTAATGTTACTTACTTTTTGTAAGTTATTAGTTTCACAGCTAATGAAAACGCTCAACCATCGGCACTAATCCGTATGGTTGAGCGTTTGGTAACGTTTAATTTTTGGCCGCCGTTCGCGAGTGTTGCCACCCTAAAGCGATGAAGTAAAAGACGGCTTCGATGGCCGCAATGAAAAATGAGACCGGATAATTGGTTAAATAACTCAATGCTAGGCCACTCCAGACCCCGACTAACGCCAGGAGAATCGCTAATCCCATCATTCGACCCACGGAATGAGCGAAGTACTTGGCCGTCGCCGCCGGTAAAGTCAGGAGGATAAAGATCAGTAACGACCCCACGATTTGAGCCGCCACACTGACACTTAACGCGAGTAGCACCAGGAAGGTGACGGATAACGTGTTGGTCCACAAGCCCTTCACCAGCGCCCCGGTATGGTCGAACGAATCGAACTTCAAGAAACGGTAAATCACCAGCACCACGATGAGTACTAGAATCGACAACACCAGCATCTGGGTCACGTCGCTACTACTAATGCCAATGACGCTCCCGAATAAAATGTTGGTCGCATAACTGGCGTTGGTGTTGGCCAGTGATAGGAACAGAATCCCCAGCCCAATGAATAACGCTGAGATGGCACTAGTAGCGGCTTCTCGCCGTTCGGCCCGAACGCTTAGCTGTCCCACGATGACCGAACTAACCACCGTAAACAACAGCATCCCGCTTAATGGCGTCCATCCGGCAAAGATTCCAAAGGCCGCCCCGGAGAACCCGATTTCCGACAAAGTATGGGTCAGAAACGACATATTACGGGCAATCACGAAGACCCCCATAATGCCACAGATGACGGCGATAATCGTTCCGGCCGCGAATGCGTTCCGCATAAATTCATAACTAAACATGCTCGGCCTCCCCCCGCCAAACCTTCTGGTCGGTCAGTTGATCGATGGGGCCCTGTTCGGTTCCCTGCGGCGTTAACATCAAAAACTGACGGGTATAGCGCCGCGCCAAGGGGATATCGTGGGTCACAAATAACACCGTGAGGTTCAACGTTTGGTTAAGTTGCCGCACCAGGTCCAACAACTCGGTCTTGGTCACCGGATCGAGGCTGGCCGTAGATTCATCTAGAATCAAAAGGTTGGGGTTTTCAACCAGCGCCTGGGCCAAATAGGCCTTCTGTTTTTCACCACCGGATGCCTGGCCGATGGGCCGACTCGCTAACTGCGCCAATCCGGTCTGCTCGAGCATGGCCGTTACCCGTTGGCGTTCGCCCCGATTCAACCAGGGCAACTTCCAACCGGTCAAGTTGAGGCCGACGAAGTCCCTGATGGTCAAAGGATAGTCCGCATCGATATTGCGAAATTGTGGAACGTAGCCGATCCGAACGGCATTAATGCTGGGTTGGTAGCTCACCTTCCCGGTCGTGGGTCGCAACTGGTGCAGGATTGTCCGCATCAGGGTGGTCTTTCCCACCCCGTTCTCACCGACGATACTCCAGAAATCGCCGCGGTTAATGGTTAGGTTTAAATCGTTAAAAACGGGGTGACCCGGAAAGGTCATCCCCAGATGTTCAAGTTGTAAGATAGGGGTCTTCGACGTCACGACTGCTTCCTCGCTTCCTGTTGAATCCGTAGAACTTGCCGGTACTGGCCGGTCATCCAGGTCAGATAGCTCTGATGAACCGGCTTGGTTTCAGTCACCCGAACCACCGGAACATGATACCGCCGTGCTAGCTGGACCATGGTCGTCACGTTCTTGCTGGAATTTTGGGTATTTTCCACAAAAAACGCAATTTTGTGGTGCCGAATCTGCGCCGCCAGCTGAGTAATGTCGGCCGGGGTGGGATCGCTATCTTCCTCGATGGCCTGGGCAAAGTGCCCGTCGCTTACCCGGTAACCCATCGCGCTCAACGCTAAGTTAAAAACCGGTTCACTAACGGCCACTTTCTGACCATTGGCGTGCTGCCGAATCTGACGTGCCAGTCGGGGCAACGCCTGCAACTGTCGTTCGTAAGCCGCGCCCCGGCGTTTGAACGCCGCGGCATGTTGCGGATCTAAACGACTAAAACGCCGCACCAATTGGTGGGTCATCTGGGTCATCAACTGGGGATCGCTCCACAAATGGGGGTTCGCGCCCATCTTTTGACCCACGAGATTACCCAGATTGAGCACCTGAATGTCGCTATGCCCATTAGCGGCCACCAGTCGTTGCATCCAGCTGTCGTAGCCCAAGCCGTTTTGAATCACCACGTTGGCTTGAGCCACCTTTTTGGCCGTCGCGATATCGGGTTCAAAGCTTTCCGGGTCAACACTGGGACTATTAATCACCGCCGTAACCGTTCCCGCGTCACCCAGAATCTTCTGCGCCGCTTCACCGTAAAAGTTCAGCGAGGCCACCACGCGAATGCCCTTGGCTGTTGCCGCAGACCTTGGCTGGGTCTGGCAACCGCTCAGGCCTAAACTTAAAATTACCATGATTATCAGGCCCGTTAGCCATCCCCACCGTCGCACAAACTTCCCTGCTTTCTGTCTACGAATTCTGTAAATGATAATTATTACCATTTACCAGTTTACCGAAAAAATGAAAGCTTGTCAATCACTTTTCGGTCACGGTCGTCACGTAAGGCGTCAAAAACGCCGCCACAATCTGGTCATACTTCGCTGGATCGGCCGCCCGCGTTACGATGTGCCCCGCACTAGGATGGCGGTAACGTTGCTTCGGCCCGGCCGCAGCCTGGTACAGGATATTCAGATTTTCAATCGGAACGGTCTGATCGTTAGCCCCTTGGATGAAGAGAATCGGTAAGTCCGTGTGCCGGAGTTGTTCGGCAATGTCGCCGTCCTGAAGTCGATACCCCGCGTCTAAACGCGAGTATTGGTTGGCCAACGTCATCGTTGGGGTGGCCGGTACGTGATACTTATGCCAGAGCCGATAACGCCCTTCTGCAAGAACCGACGCGTATCCCGAATCGGCTACCACGGCTTTAACGTTCGCCGGCAGGTTCTCACCCGCCGTTGCGAGCACGGTCGCGGCGCCCATAGAAATCCCCATCAAGACAATCTGGGCATCAGACCCCTGACGGTCAATCACCTGGGCAATCCAGCCTTGATAGTCATGCCGGTCCAGCCACCCATAGCCAATGGTCGTGCCCGCACTATCGCCATGGGCGCGAGCGTCCGGCATCAACACGTGGTAGCCCCACGCATGAAAGACCCGTGCGTAAGGAATCATTTGTTCACGCGCATGCCCTAATCCGTGCGCCAAGATCGCCACTCGGTCGCTGGGAGCCGCGGCGGGGATGAACGACGCTCGCAACGTCAAGCCGTCTTGACTAGTCTGGGTCCACTCCTGCAAGGGTTGCTGCAGATACCAAGCGTTATCCGCCGCCGTATTCTCCGCGATCGAGCGCTGCTTAGACTTCTGCTTGCTGCGGCCGAAAGACTTCATTCCCAGCTGATAGACCGCCAGGGTACTCCCCACTAGGCTAACCAAACTCGTTGCTGCTAACGCCGCTGTAACGCCTAACCACTTTTTTGTCGTCATCACCGAACACTCCTTTGGACTTGATTAATTACCTCTTACCATACCCGAAACTGGGCGGAGTTGCCAAGGAATATCCGAGAAATTTTGGTTCTAAAATATCTGTTGTTGGTAATCAAATGAATTTGATTACTGGCAACGGATATTTTTGTATAATCAAAGAATGTAAAAAAATGTACAAAAAAGGGATATAGTCGCAGACCTATATCCATCCACTACCACATTTCAAGAAAGAGAAAGTGACTATATCCTATGACTAATGATACTAAAATTATCCTGGGGATAAAAGACCCCAACATCAAAAAGTTAAAAGTGATGAACCCCTTGGAAATGATGGGCCCACTTAAAGTGCAGGCAATTTTGGACTATCGTCCAAAAGCATGCCCCAAATGTGGTGTCTTAAACCAAAAAAGTATTATCAAATATGGCTGGCGCTGGGCCAATGTTAAATTGCCTCGAACTGCCGAACGGGATGTCCAGCTTCATCTTAAAAAGCGGGACTTCAAGTGTAAGCACTGCCTACAATACTTTCTTGCGGAAACACCACTAGTTCAACGAAACCACACCATCTCTAACACAAGCAAACTTGCCTGTTTTCTAAAATTAAGTGAAACAGTTTCGATGCGTCATGTCGCTACCGAATTAAGCATCTCAAGTACAACGGTCCTGCGAATCATGAGAAGCTATCAGGGCAACGTCAAAACGCGTTTTGACTGGTTACCGGCTGTAATTAACATGGATGAGGTCAAGTCTACCAAAGACGCAAAGGGATCCATGAGCTTTGTATTTATGGATGGTATTCGGTGTGAATTCTTGGACATTCTGGAATCGCGGACACTCTATGATTTGGAGAATTACTTTAAACGTTATACGAAGAAAGCTAGAGAAAGCGTCAAAGTCATTGTGACAGATATGAACTACACTTATCCCAAACTAGCTGAATCTATTTTTCCAAATGCGATTGTGGTAACCGATCGGTTCCACATCGTTAACTCCGTGATGCGGGGATTCACTCGAGTAAGGATTCGTATCATGAAATCCTATGCGCCTTCAAACATGAAATATAAGGCTTTAAAGCGTTACTGGCGACTGTTCTTTAAGCCCAACGAGAAGTTGGACTTAAAGAAGTACTCTAATTACACTAACATTCCTGGAAGCCAAACTGAGAATAGCGTAGTCGAATATCTTCTTGATATCAACGAAGAATTACGCGAAGCATATAACCAGTTACAGACGGTCATGAGTGCCGTTAGGTACCGTGACATCGCTCGACTAGAAACAGTTCTAGACGGAAAAGACAATGGCTCAGAAGAAATGACGAAGGCGTTGAACGCACTGGTTGAGAACCGAGAATCGGTTGATAATGCATTGAGATATGAATTCTCAAATGGTCCAATGGAGGGTATTAATAACAAAATCAAGGTAATAAAGCGAGTTGCGTACGGCTTTGGCTGTTTCACAAGCTTTAGATTAAGGATTCATCTGGCATTTGGGCTCAAAAAAAATTGCCTAATCTCAAAGGATTAGACAATTTTATAAATGGAATTACCAACAACAGTTGACATAGAACCGAAATTTCTATCCAACCAAAAAAGGACCCAACAACTCTCCAGATAATTAGAGAACCCGCTGAGTCTTTTCACATCATGCTAAGGTAACGGCCGGACCAAATACACCTCACGGCAAAAGCCCTTCATGCCGTTAAAGACGCGCTGGGCACGCGATTGCTTGCTACACAAGCCAAAGACCGTGGGCCCAGTTCCGCTCATCTGCGCGGCATCCGCGCCAAACTTCATCATCTGCCGTTTCAACTGCGTAATTTCGGGATGCCGAGTCGCCGTGAGCGGTTCCAAGACGTTCCCCATCACCGCACACATCGCGGCAATATCTTGCTCGCGAATGCCCCGCAATAACGCGTCAATGTCCGGATGATCTAAATCATCGTAGCGAATGTGCTGCAGAATACTGGGTGTCGAAACGCTCACCTTAGGCTTGGCCAAAACCACCCAAGCCGCCGGAAGTTTCGATAACGGCGTAATTCGTTCCCCACGACCGCGCACGTGGGCCGTTCGTCCGTACACACAGTACGGCACGTCCGAATCAATCTGCAGGCCCAGCTTAGCCAGTTCCTGCCACGACAGGCCCAGATTCCAGAGCTGATTTAACCCCCGTAAGACGGCGGCTGCATCGGACGACCCCCCGCCCAGACCGGCGGCAACCGGAATGTTTTTCTTGATACGAATGTTGACCCCCTGCTTGACCTGAAATTGGGTTTGCAGTAAGTGGGCCGCTTGAAAGGCCAAGTTACGCTGATCGTTGGGTAAAAAACCACTATCCGACGCCACGCGAATCCGCTTATGGTGGGTTAACGTTTGGATCTCGACGTAGTCCGCCAGATCGACCGACGTCATCACCATGTTCCACTCCTCCATGCCATCCTGATGATGGTATGGGGTGTCGAGCCCGAGATTTATCTTGGCCGGTGCCTTTTCAATCAGTTGCATGAGCTCACCTGAATTCCTGGTAGGCTTGCCGCTCTACCGTTGTTCTGAATGTAATTAAGCCCATTATACTATGGAAAAGTGCAAAATAAAAAGGCCTTATCCGGCCCAATTATTATTCATCGAAATCAACTTCGATGTTTTTGGTTAAAATATCGGTATAGCTGTAAGAAACCCGTTCGAATGAATTTTCATTCTGGTCAAGATCTACCACGAAAACGGCGGGGTAGGTCTCCCGGAGAATTCCATGCCGTTCGGTTGTTTTCTTTCGACCAGCTTGAGCGATGACCATCAATTTTTCGCCAATACGCCCATCCAGTTTGTTCTTAATGTTCGCTAAACTTGTTGGCATGCACTTCACCTCTGTGAAACATGATACCATAGTTTCACAAGAAATGCAAATTATACCACAACGGGTTAACAAGCGCAAGAATCAGCCAATGGTAAGGGTTACATCAACCCGTCAGCGTGAAAAGCATTCACCAATTCAATAAAATTAATCAACGTTAATCGTTCGGGCCGCAGTTGACGCGAGATATCGACTTGGTTCAGCACGGCTTCAATGCGGTCCCGCACCTCGGGCTGCTTGCCAAAAATCCCTTGTAGGTTGTTCCACAACGACTTGCGCCGGTGAGCGAAGCAGCCCTTCACGAACCCGTAAAGCGCTTGATCACTGTAGGGCTCCACGGGTAAGGGCTCCCGGGGCGTCAGCCGAATGATGGCCGAATCGACGTTAGGTTGGGGAATAAACGCCGTCCGGGGCACGTTAAACGCCACCTCGACGTGGGCCCGATACTGCATCACAACGGACAAGGACCCGTAAGCCTTGGTTCCAGGCACCGCCACTAACCGGTCGGCCACTTCCGCCTGCATCATCACGACAATCTGATCGAAGGTCACGTTACTCTTCAGCACACCCATCAGGATCGGTGTGGTGATGTAGTATGGCAGGTTGGCAACCAGTTTAATGGGGTGCCCCGGTTCAAACTCATTGTGAATCACCTCGGGCAGGTTGGCCTTTAAAATATCCTGGTTGATGATCTTTACGTTATCGTAGGGCATCAGGGTGTCATCGAGGACCGGCAAAAGGTTTTCGTCGATTTCGAACGCCACGACCCGCCGTGCCCGCCGCGCAAGCTGTTCGGTCAGCGCCCCAATCCCGGGACCAATTTCGATGACGTTATCGTTGTCGGTCACGTCGGCCGCACTGACGATGTTACGTAAAATATTCAGGTCCGACAAGAAGTTTTGGCCCAAGCTCTTCTTGGCCACTAACCGGTAACGGTTCAGGATGGCCTTGGTCCGGGCCGGGGAGCCAATTTCTGGCACGTCGTTATTCATGAAATTCCTCCTTCGATGTTGCGTTCAATTGCGCGATGGCGTGGGCAAACGTCGCCGGTTGGATACCAAACATCCGTAAGCGTTTCTCCAACTGCTTGCCGTTGACGTACCCAATCTGCAGCAGTTCACCCAGTTGTTCGCGGCGTTGCTTAGCACCCGCGCCCCCAATCAAGCCCGCCGCCATCAGATCGGCGTGGGTGATCAGTTCCGGGGCGGCGTCGGTCTCGGTATAGACGTGGTCGAGGGCCGCGCGAATCGCGTCCGGCGTGGCGTGTTCCACGCCCAACGACCCGCCCGCCTTGTCCGGACGGCCTTCTTTTTTAGGCAGAAAGGCGTGCTTAGCGTTGGGAACGGCCTCGGCTACAATCTTGCGGATCTTCTCCCCGGAAAAGTCCGGGTCGGTGAAGATGATCACGCCACGCTGGTCGGCCAACTTTTCAATCAACGCCAAGGTGTCCTCGTCAATCGCGGACCCGCGAGTTTCGATGGTATCGGCGTTGACCGCGCGGTTGATGGCCTTGGTGTCGTCCTTACCCTCAACCACCAGCACTTCTTTAATCTTTTTCAATATGGTAAAACTCCTCTGCGTTGTGGTAGGTCGCCGCGGCAATCTCGTCCGGCGTGGTGTCGCGTTCCTTGGCGATGGCTTCGACCGTGTAGCGGGTAAAGCCCGGCTCGTTCTGTTCGCCACGATGGGGTTCCGGCGTCAGGTACGGTGCATCGGTCTCGACCATCATCACGTCGAGTGGCGTCGCCCGCACAGAATCGTGGACCTCGTGGGCGTTCTTGAAACTCGCCACCCCGGAATAGGAGATGTGCATCCCTAAGTCCAGAAACTTCTTCAACCATTCGGGATCACCGTTAAAGCTGTGCATGACCCCACCGATGTCTTGGATCCCGGCTTCTTTGATGATCCGGTAAGTATCGGCAAAGGCGTCACGGTTGTGGACCACGATGGGCTTGCCGACCTCCTTGGCAATCGCAATTTGGCGGGCAAAGACCTTGCGTTGGGTGTCCTGTGGGGACGTATCCCAGTGGTAGTCCAACCCGATTTCTCCCAACGCCCGCACGCGGTCGTCGGCCAACTGGCTTTCCAGTTCGGCTTCCTTGGCCGGCGTGTAGTTCTTGGAATCCTCGGGATGCCACCCTACTGCGGCCACCAATTCAGGATACTGGTGGGCCAATTTGATGGCGGCGGTATTCAACTGGGTGTTGGACCCCACGATGGTCATCTTGGTGACGCCCAAGTCGGCGGCGCGCTGCAAATACTTGGGCACGTCGGTAATAAATTCTTCACTGTTTAAATGGGTATGTGAATCATAGATTTGCATGGATACTCTCCTTTGCATGAAACGCTGGGCTAAACTGGTCGCCTACAGGCTGTAAATAGTCGTTTTTAATTTCTAGCACCCGAACCACTCGTTTTTGATGGCCGTCTCAACGGCTATCAGCAACCCAGTTTTGCCAAATCTAACACTCAAAAAAACGCGGGCCGGCGTCTTTCGATTCGCCGCCCGCGTTGTGCTTGACGTTATTCGACTGATGATCCGTTGACCAGGTTCTGTGGTACGATTGCCAGCTGGACCTTGCCGTCGTGTTCTGCCGACAACAACATCCCCTGACTAATCTGGCCCCGCATCTTCCGGGGTTTCAAGTTGGCTACGATGATGACCTTCTTGCCCACTAACGATTGTGGTTCCGGATACCATTGGGCGATGCCGGACAGAATCTGCCGCAAGCCTTGGTCGCCCGCATCTAACTGGAACTTCAGGAGCTTGTCGGCCCCTTCGACGTGGTCGACCGCCTTAATTTCTGCGACCCGCAGTTCAATCTTTTCGAACTTATCGAAGCGAATTTCCGGCTTGTTTAAGGTCAGTTCGGTGTCCCCACCGGCTGCCTGTTCCTGCTTCTGTGCCTTGGCGGCCATGGCGGCCCGTCCCTTGGTCTTTTCCGACTTGGTCATCTGCCCCTGGATAAAGTCGACTTCCTCTTCGGCATCTAACCGCGGGAAGATCGGCGTTCCCTTAGCCACGACTTGCTTGCCCGCCGGTAAGTCGGCCAAGTTTAAGCCGTCTAAGGCTAAGGTTGCCGGATCTAAGCCCAACTGCGCGAAGATTTCCTTCGGGGCGTGGGTCATCACCGGACTGATCAACGTGGCGATGACCCGCAAACTCGCGGCTAGGTGCGCCATGACAGCGGCCAATTGGTCGGCCGCGGCATCATCCTTGGCGAGTTTCCAAGGTTCCGTCTCGTCGATGTACTTGTTGGTCCGGGCCACTAACTTCCAGATTTCGGCTAACGCGTCGGCGAAGTGCATCTGGTCCATCAATTCATGGTAGGTCTTGATAACGTCGGCGGCCGTTTGTTCTAAGTCCGCGTCAAAATCGGTGACGCCGGCCTTAAAGGTTGGGAGCTTGCCGTCTTCGTACTTGTTGATCATGGCCACGGTCCGGTTCAACAGGTTCCCTAGGTCGTTAGCCAGGTCGTAGTTCAGCCGGTTCACGAAGTCTTCGGGCGTAAAGTTCCCGTCGTTTCCGTAAGGCATCGCGCGCATCAGATAATACCGCACGGCGTCGAGACCGTAACGGTCCACCAGCGTTTCGGGGTAGATCACGTTCCCGGTGGACTTACTCATCTTGCTGTCCTTCATCAGTAACCAGCCATGAGCGAAGAGCTCCTTGGGCGGCTTGATGCCTAAGGCGTGCAGGACGATTGGCCAGTAGATTGAGTGGAACCGGACGATTTCCTTACCCACCATTTGCACGTCGGCCGGCCAGAATTTCTTGAACAGGCTTTCGTCGTCACTGGTGTAGCCTAACGCGGTGATATAGTTGAGCAACGCGTCGATCCACACGTAGACCACGTGTTTGGGGTTACTCTTGACCGGAACGCCCCAACTAAAGGTGGTCCGGGACACGGCCAGGTCTTCCAACCCGGGCTTGATGAAGTTATTGATCATTTCGGTCATCCGCGATTCCGGTTGGATGAAGTGCGGGTTCTGGTGGTAGAAGTCTAACAGCCAGTCGGCGTACTTGCTCATCTTGAAGAAGTAGGATTGTTCCTTCACCAGGGAAACTTCGTGACCAGACGGGGCCTTCCCACCGATCACCTTGCCGTTATCATCGTGGTAGACTTCGGCCAGTTGTGTTTCGGTAAAGTATTCTTCGTCGTCTTCGGAATACCAGCCTTCGTATTCGCCCAAGTAGATGTCGCCCTGCTTTAACAGGCGTTCGAAAATCTCCTGCACGGCGGCCACGTGTTCGGCGTCGGTGGTCCGGATAAACTTATCGTTAGAGATTTCCAACGTTTTCCAGAGCTGCTTGATTTGATCGGCCATGCCGTCGACGTATTCTTGCGGCGTCTTGCCCTGTGATTGGGCCTTGTCTTCGATCTTCAACCCGTGTTCGTCGGTCCCGGTCAGGAAAAAGACGTCGTAACCGTCGCTGCGCTTGTAACGAGCGACCGTGTCACAAGCAATCGTGGTGTACGAGTTCCCGATGTGAAGCCGGCCGGATGGGTAGTAAATCGGCGTGGTGATATAAAAAGTGGGTTTGGTTTCTGCCATAAAATAAAGCCTTCCTTTGCTGCAAACTATTTCCGTAAAATTTCGGGTTAGATTTCGCTTAAATTCTCATTTAGTATAGCATAATCCCCGGTCAAGCCATAGCTGTGGCCGGGGATTTCTTATCTGGTGTGACCTTAAAATAAGTCCAATTGTTGTGGGGCCAAATTGGTCCAGTGCAGGTTCAAGATTTCCCTTAACCGTAAGGCGTTCGGGGCGGCATCGCGCCCGGAGTTGTTATTGAAGATCACGCTGACGTTTTGCGCCTGCGCGGCCAACTGCCGCACCAGCGTCGCAATTGTCTGAAGTTCGTCTTCACTGTATTTGTACAGCGTCCGGGTCTTGCGCCAGTTAGCACCCTGATTGAACCAGCCCTGCGCGTTACGACCGTGCAGTCGCACCACCGCCAGTTGCGGGGTGGTCACCGTGGGCACTAACGGAATCCCATCGTTTAAATTGTGGGGTTCGTCGGTCACCACGTTAGTCAGTTTAAGCGACTGCAGGTACGCCATCACGTCGGTCGTCAACCCCGGCGTGGCGAACCAGCTAGGGCTACGAAACTCCACGGCCAGTGGCAGGTCGCCCAGGGCTAACCGAACCTGCCGCAGATATTCAATGTTGGCCGTGGTGCGATTAAAGTACGGTGGAAACTGCAATAAAATCGTTTGTAATTGCTGCCGTGCCACCAACGGCGCCACCATCTCACGGTAATGCGTAAAGGTCGTTTGGACCTCTTCAGCAGTTACCGGGTGCTGACGTTGGCCGTGGGTGGTCATGACCTGATTGGCCTTCAAAATAAACTGAAAGCCGTCCAGTACCGTGGCCTGCCAATTGGCTACCGTGCTGGTGCGGGGAATCCCGTAAAATGGCGTGTCCAATTCGACCAGTGGCAGGTGCCCCGCGTATTCGGTGAGGGTCACCGGTCGGTCTTCACCGCCAATCAAAGCGGGATGTTCCGTCCAGGTTGTTAACCCAATACTAATCATGACTCATGGTTCCCCCCTTCAATCGTGGGCTTCCTAGATTATCGAAAATCCAATCTAGCGTACTGCGTTCCTGCTGACTGGCCCGGAAGCGCTGAATTCAATCATTTTGTCCCTTAAGGCCAGCTCTAGGCTATTTGAACTTCTCAAACTGCTTGATGAGGGCGGCCTCCGATTCGGTGATGCGGCCCTTGAGTTGGCCAATCAAGCGTCGGCCCGCCAAACGGTCGTTATAGCGAATCCCGGTGACGCAAAGATCGATCAACACGAAGAGAATCACGACCAATCCGGCCTTCTGTCGCGTAAATCCCACGTTAAATAACGAGATAACCTCTTGGCCAAACCCTAGTTGGAGAATGCCATAAACCACCAACGTGTCGGGCAATAATTGGAGCACACTGAGCCAGCGTAACTGCAGCACCAGCCGCCGGAGTTGAGTCATAATTTCTGAACGACTCATCAATTCACCTTCAAACTTGAAGCTCGGTAAAGAACTGCGTGGCATCGGCTTGAACCATGTCGATGGGCACGCCTAATTCTAGTTTTTCTTGATTAATCACGATCACCGGTGCCTGTGCGTTGCGATAATCGAGTAACCCAGCGAAGGGGTAGACCCGCATGGACGTGCCGACAATCGCCACCAAATCGGCGGCCTGCATTGCCGCCACGGCTCGCTGTACGTTCAACTGGTTGAGACCCTCATCGTACAACACGATATCCGGGCGCAGCCAGCCGCCGTCAACGTCGTGATGAGGATCCTTAAGGTAGTCGTGCCAATCAACCTTAGCACCACAGACCTGACAATAGACGTTGTACAGGTTCCCGTGAAATTCCACTAGGTGTTGACAGCCCGCCTCGCGGTATAAGTTATCGATATTCTGCGTGATCACCGTCGCTCGATTCTGCTGCGTCAACGCCGCTTGTTTCTGGTGAATCACGTTGGGTTGAGCTTCCGGATAATACAAATTCTGTTTGACATAGTCGTAAAAGGTGTCGGGTTCCTTAGCCAGACACTCGTGACTCAGGTAATATTCCGCGTTGCGGTGACCGGTGTACAGACCGTTTTTCGACCGGTAATCCGGAATTCCTGACGGCGTCGACACCCCCGCACCCGTCAAGAAGACGATGTGGGTTGCGTCATCAAATCGCTTTTGTAAACCTGCTTCCATCGCTGACATCCCCCTTACTCAAAAACCGTTACCGTAAAATGTACGGCATCTTCAATAATTTAAATAAGTCCTCGACGGTCATGTCGTAGATCTTGGTGTAATAATCCGGCGTGTCTTCGCTGGGTTTCGGGGCCGACAAGACGAAGGCGTTTTGGTTGTCCGCCCGGTTAAAACCGACGTACGCCCGGCGCTGGGTGGTCTTATCGTGCATGTCGGAATGGTAGAGCTCGAACATCTGCCGTACCTGCAAGTTCAACTGCCGCTTGGAGACCACACTGGTCAGCGTGGTGAACTCGGTGTTGTGCAGGGCCGGTAAGTGCCAGGCTTCTAGCTGTTCGTCGAAGGCCTTGAATAACTTGACCACGTTGCGCCGGAAGGTAAATGGCGACGTGACCGGCTTAGCCATGATCAACGCGTACAACTTTTGAGCCGCCGCCAGGCTGATTGGATAGTCCCGCTCAAATTGCTTCAAGATGTCAGCGTGGCCGTCACCGAAGAAGACCAACGCGTCCAACAGCGTCAAGGTCCGTAGCGTCATCTCGTTGTCGACCGGCGTCGGTTCCGGCTTAATGGTGGCCTGGACCCCCTTGAGGTACAGGTCTTCGATTTCCGGCGTGATCAGGTTGTGCTTCCGTTGTTCACTGACCACCACCACGTGATTGACGATGTCGTAGAGTTCGGTTCCCATGATCATCAGCTGTTCGTCGAGCTGGTCGTTGCCCGTGGTCAACGAGAAGAAGACCTGCGGGAAGCCGGAAAGAATCATCAGTAAGTGTAAGAGTTCGTGGGACGCCGTATAGTTAGGCGCCGTCAAATCCGCCACCTGAATCAAAATGTTCTTACCGTCTTGAACCTGTTGGGCTTGGTCATGGCGGACGTAACCGGCTTGCAATTGGCCAATAAATTGAACTTCCACCTTACCAGGGTAGATGTCGTTAACTTTATTGATTAAATCTTGAACCTCTGGAGAAATTTGAACGTCTTTTGCTTCCATAATAAAATTAATCACCCGTTTTCTGTGAATTTACTGCCCGAACCGCTCGTAACGCGGCCCGCGCCTGCGCGGTGGTGGGCTGAGTGGCCGTTAACCGTTGAACCACCGCCGGCACCTCGGCGGGAGTAGCTCCCACCGAAAGCGCTAAGGATTTTAGTTGCAGCTGCATGTGGCCCTGCTGAATGCCATCCGTGACTAACGCCCGTAAAGCGGCCAGATTTTGGGCCAACCCCACGGCCACGGTTAACCGCATCAAGTGGCGCGCATCGGTCACCTGAGCTAGTTGTTGGTTGATAGCCACTAGCGGAAAAACCCGCGTAGCCCCACCCACAACGCCCAAGGCTAACGGTAAGGTCAACTCACCGTGTAGGGTTTGCCCGTCCAGCCACCACCGGCTTAATCCCCGGTAATGGCCATCGCGGCTGGCGTAAGCGTGCGCCCCGCTTTCCACAGCGCGCCAATCGTTACCCATTGCGAGCACCACGGCGTCAACACCGTTCATGATGCCCTTATTGTGGGTGGCAGCGCGGTAGGGATCGACCTGGGCAAAATCGCTGGCGGCGCAAAGCCGCTGCGCCACGGTCAGGCCAGCCAATGTCTTAGTCTTAACGTTAGCGACCGGAATCGCACACCGGGCCGTCGCCAGACTATGCGTGGCGTAGTTACTCAGGATACTCATTAAGACGTCCGTGTCGTAATGGGCTTGCAGATAGTGGGCAACCGCCTCGGCCATGGTATTGACCAGGTTAGCGCCCATGGCCTCCCCCACGTCGATAAAGAGGTCCAGCGAGACCCAATCGGGAGGCAACAGCCGGACCCGCACGGACCGCGCCCCACCCCCGTGAGTAAGCAATGAGGGGTGGGCCGCATTGGCCGCCGCCAAGAGATCAGCTTGGTGGTCGAGGATCCAGGCCTGCAGTTCGGCCGGGTCGGCCACCTTTTGGCACACGATCTGCCCCATTAATTCGCGCTGGGTCACCTGCGTCGTGATGCCCTGTTGGCCATCATCGAGCATCCGCCCACCGTTACTGGCCGCCGCAATCACCGAGGGTTCCTCGGTAACCATTGGGACCGCCACGGTTTGACCATCGACGTGCAAGTTGACCGCCACCCCTTCTGGTAAGCCATAGGTGGTCAGGTAGTTTTCAATCAATTCTTCGTCGGTCGCTTGGCGTTTTTGAGCCACCGTTGCCAGCTGGGCCAGCGTTAGGTGACTAGCCTGTGCTAAACGGTCGCGCCGTTGCCCGTAAGGCAAGCGGTAAAAGGGAACGGTCATGTTGGGCCTCCTAACGTTGACTGAGGTACTCGGAAATGATGCCTTCACGCACACCGCTCTCGGAAAAGACCACGCGATCGGAATCTAGCATCTGCAGGAGCGTCACCAGGGGCAACATCCCGCCTAGAATAATATCGGCCCGTTCCGGTTCCAAACCGGAAATCCGTTTGCGGTCCTTGAGGGGCACCCGAATCAGGCGCTCGAAGGTCCGCATCACCTGATCGGTGGTTAAGCGGTAGCCGTGAATGTTTTCGACGTGCAGAATTTTTTGTTGTTGCCGGTTCATCCGGGCCAACGTGCGATTGGCCCCACCCAGCAACACTAACGGGAGGTTTTAGCGTCGTTTAGCCACCAGATATCCCGGAGACGCTCGCGCAAGAAGACCTGCGCGGAGAACAAATCAACGGCCGTCACCCGGTCGTCTAAGCGAAACTGCTCGGACAGATTGACCGCCCCAAACGGGACACTAATCAGGTTAGCGTCGCGGCCGTCCTTGATGTGCACCAACTCGCAACTAGCTCCCCCAGTATCGAGTAGCAGGCAATCTTTGACCTTCAAACGATTGACCGCTCCCAGGTAATCGTAATAGGCTTCCTGATCGCCGGAGAGCACCTCTAAGTCAATCTTGGTGGCCGCCTTGACCTGCGACAGAAAATCAGCGCGGTTGCAGGCTTGCCGCACAGCCGCCGTGGCAATTCCCCGAACAATCAGGTTCGGCAAGTGCTCGTAATACGGCCGAAACGACCGCAACGCCGTAATCGTGCGGGCCATGGCCTTGGGCTGTAAAATTTTTTCCGGTCCCATCCCTTCGGACAGACGACTATCGGCCTTAACCCGGTTAACTTCCCGGTAAGTCCCGTCGTTTCGCAGCTCGTTGACCGCTAGTCGCACCGAATTCGACCCTAAATCCACAATCGCTAAATTCTGCATGGTCATTCCTCCGTCTTCTAACCGAAGTAGTCGATTCCTACGGCGTGACGTACTTCGCGTAGCGTTTGTGCCGCCACTTGGTTGGCTTTTTCGCTTCCTTGCTTCAGAATGTCGTAAACGCCGGCTGGATCGGCCGCAAAGTGTTCACGCCGTTCGCGAATTGGCTTTAATTCGGCCTGCAGCACGTCGTTTAAGTACCGTTTAATTTTAACATCCCCTAGGCCACCGTGCTGGTATTGCGCCTTCAAATCGGCGACTTTAGCCCGATCGTCGGCAAAAATGTCCAAGTAAGTGAAGACCGTGTTGCCTTCAACGTGACCGGGATCTTCCACGTGAATGTGTTCGGGGTCGGTGTACATCGACATGACCTTCTTTTGAATCGTATCAGCGTCGTCGCCCAGGTAAATGGCGTTGTTCAGCGACTTACTCATCTTGGCGTTGCCGTCTAAGCCGGGAATCCGCCCGAGACCCTTAGCTGGGAAGTAGCCTTCGGGTTCCACCAGGATCTCTTGACCGTAAATGTTGTTAAAGCTCCGCACGATTTCGCGGGTCTGTTCCAGCATGGGTTCTTGATCGTCACCTACGGGCACCGTATCAGCTTTAAACGCGGTAATATCGGCCGCTTGGCTAACCGGATAAATGAAGAAACCGGCAGGCACGCTTTCGCCAAAGGCCTTTTGCTTGATTTCGGTCTTGACGGTTGGGTTCCGGTTCAAGCGCGAAACGGTCACCAGATTCAGGTAGGTCATGGTCAGTTCGCTTAACGCCGGGATCTGGGATTGGACCAGAATCGTCGACTTGGCCGGGTCGATGCCCACGGCCAGGTAGTCTAACGCCACTTGGAGCAAGCTGTGGCGAATCTTTTCGGGATCACGCGCGTTATCGGTCAGGGCCTGGGTGTCGGCAATCATGATGAAGGTGTCGTAGTCCCCGGTATTCTGCAGCATTACCCGGTTTTTCAGCGAGCCAACGTAATGGCCGATGTGCAGCTTACCAGTGGGGCGATCACCCGTTAAAATCACGTGTTTGTTTGTCATAAAAATCTTCCTTTCTATTAAAAAGCGCCCCATTGACGACTGTCAATAGGACGCTCATGCGCGGTACCACCTAACTTGTGACCACTTAGAGCCACCACTTTCAGCCGTTAACGGGGCCACCGCGAGTTCATCGTCGTTTTTAAACCGTCTCGACCCACTTCGACCGTGACGCCGTTGCAGCAGGTCGGCGCCTCTCTGAGATTAGTCTACTCCATCGAAACTCATGCCTACAGTTTAGTGGATTTGGGCGCGAAAGTAAACTGAAATCACGACGGAAATTTTACTAGGCTAAACTGGCGTCTTCCGGCCTCACCCCAGTAAAACTGTCCGTTATCTAACTACTGTATTTCTCAGAATGTCATCACGCTCATCAACCATGGTTATCAATTTAGTTAAAGACCATCTGAGCGTTGCCTTTAATGCCAGTCTAAGCTGGAGGCCCCGGCAGAAAATGGGCTCAGGGGTGAAATTTGTCTTAGCCGGTGAACCTCAGCCGGTTTAGACAAAGGCCGGTCTTCAAGACCCGGTCTGGGGGGCTTGAAGCCGTGCCCACCCCGTTCCAGCCCGTTTTCTGCCGGGGCCGGAAGCGCTCAGTCCGCCAAACTAATCCCTTAAAGTCCCTGCAATCTCACCAACGGTCTTTGATTGACAGCGCCCCGAAATGTGACTAAACTTGTTAAGCAATTTAGCCAATTCTACCGAAGGAGGCGGTCATCTTGACCACCAGCGAACAAGCACACGAGCAGCACCGCGTGGACGACGTGGTTCAACAAATCGGAACCCGTATCGACCGCACCACGAGCGAGTATAACGACGCCCACAAAGAGTTGCGCAACGTCTTAAAGAACTATACCGAAAACACCTCGGTCAACTGGTTTGAAGTCGATGACCGTATCGAAACCAGTGCCGAACTGCAACAACAACGGGCCCTGGTCTCCCGCCTGACCGAAAACCAAAACATCATTAAAGACCAATTAACCACCTTTCAAGAACTGAAAAAGTCGCCCTACTTTGGCCGTATCGACATTCAAGATCCCGACGAAACGGCGCCCGAATCGCTGTACATCGGGACCGCATCGTTCGTTGACGATGACGAGAACTTTCTGGTCTACGACTGGCGTGCCCCGATTTCCAGTATCTACTATAACGGGGTCCTGGGGCAGGTGGCCTACGACACCCCGGCCGGGCCGCAACAGACCGATCTGCTCAAGAAGCGCCAATTTCTGATTCAAGACAGCCAAATTCAAAGCATGTTTGACACCAACGAAACCGTGGGTGACGAGATGCTCCAACACGTCCTGGGCGAACAAAACGACGCCACCATGCAAAACATCGTGGCCACCATTCAACGCGAGCAAAATGACATCATCCGTGACGTTCACAGCGACCTGCTGGTAGTCCAAGGCGTCGCCGGCTCCGGCAAGACTTCCGCCATCTTACAGCGGATTGCCTTTCTGCTTTACCACAGTCGCCGCGACCTCGAGGCCGATCAAATCGTGCTGTTCTCGCCCAACCGTTTGTTCAGTCACTACATCAGCGACGTGCTCCCCAGCTTAGGGGAACGCAACATGCGCCAGGTCACCCTGGCCGAATTTCTGACTCAGCGGTTCCAAGGACTCAAGGTCCAAACGCAATTCGAGCGTTACGAAAGTGACCAGCAACACCCGGTCCACTTGGCGCTGCGTCATTTCCAGGAAAGTGCCGCGATGATGACCGCAGTGGCCGACTATGCTAAACGGTGCCCGGCCGATGACCTGCAGTTTACCGACATCCGCTTTAACGGTCGGGTCTTCTTCGACCACCAGGAGATCCGCGACATCTACCGTCAATTTCCAGCGGCCCTCCCCGCAGCGGAACGCTTCTTAAAGACCAAGAACGTCCTCGAAAAACGCCTCCGCAAGCAGATTGCCGCGGAAGCCAAGGCTGACTGGGTTCGCGACACCATCGACCAACTCAGCGATGAAGACTACCACAACCTCTTAGGCGCCAAGCACCTGGGACAATTTGAACAACTCGACGACGAGATTGACTTCATCGCCCGGCAAATCGTCCGCCGACGGTTACGTCAGGTTGACGACGCCATTTATAACGGCTACTTCCTCGACGTTTACAGCCAGTACACCGCCTTTTTGAAGCAGTGTCCCTTACCGGCGGACGTGGCGGCCGACCAGTGGCAACGCGTCATCGACCGTTACCAACACGACATCGAATTTCACCGGTTGGCGCTAACCGACGCCGCCCCGCTCCTCTACCTGCGCGACCTGTTGATCGGTGGCGGGATGAATCACCAGATGCAGCACCTGTTCGTCGACGAAATGCAGGATTATTCGATTGCTCAGTTAATTTACCTGCAACACGCCTTCCCGCGCGCCAAACTCACGCTCTTGGGCGATAGTGAACAGGCCCTGTTCAAGGCCGTGGAATCCCCCGAATCCATTTTAAAGAAGTTGGGGACGGCCTTACACGCTAAGCATGCGCGGTTGATCACCCTCCGCCGCTCGTACCGTTCGACGTTACCCATCACCACCTTTGCCAAGGCGCTACTGCCCGACGGCGACCAGATTGAAGCCTTCAACCGCCCGGGCGACCTGCCCAAGGTCGTGATTCGCTACGACGCTGCCGCGGCGTTTAGGGCCCTAGCCCACGAGGTGCAAACGGAGCTGGCCACCAGCGGCACCGTGGCGATTCTAACCAAGAACACCGCCGAGGCTAAATACGTGTACCAGGAACTCCACACCACCATCGACCTGACCCGGTTGACCGATACCGACCGCTCATTGCCTAAGGGCGTGGTGGTCTTACCCATCTATCTGGCCAAGGGACTGGAGTTTGACAGCGTGATCGCCTATAACGTTTCGGCGCAAAATTACCCCGACCAGCAATTCACCGGCACCCTGTACACGATTGCCTCCCGGGCCATGCATCACCTGACCCTGTTAAGCATCGGACCGGTGTCACCCCTCGTGGCATCGAAGAATATTCCGCAAAGCGACTTGCAAATTGAACATGAATTGTTGAATTAAATAAAAACGTCCATCAGAAGCTTTTCACTACTGATGGGCGTTTTTCGTATCTCAATTAATGATGAATTTCGGAGCTTGATGCTGATCGACCCGGACGACATTTTTCGCCACGATAGTTGCCATGGCATCCCGTGCTTCCACGGTCGCATTCCCCACGTGGGGGGTCAAAATTACGTTATCGAGTTGTTTAAACCCATCATCCACGTGTGGCTCGGCCTCATAGACATCTAGTGCCGCGCCCGCCAATTGGTGCTGCCGTAACGCCGCCAACAAGGCCTTCTCGTCAATAACTGGTCCGCGGGCAGCATTAATGAGGTAGGCCGCCGATTTCATTTGTTGAAACTGCTCGGCACCTAAGAGATGGTGTGTTGCCGGAGTTAGCGGGCAATGTAGGGTCACGACGTCACTTTGCGCCAATAAATCGGCTAGCGGGACAAAGCGGGCACCTAAGCGTTGCTCAACCGCGGCATCGAGTTGGTGCCGCTGGCTATAGATAATCTGCATATCAAATGCGTGCATCCGTTGGGCTACGGCCTGACCAATGCTTCCCATGCCCACGATTCCCAGCGTCTTCCCCGCCAGTTCGTGGCCTAAGAAGAACAACGGCGCCCATCCGGCAAACCCGGTCGTATGCATCAGTCGATCGCCCTCAACCATCCGATGCGCTAACGTGATGATCAGTCCGGTCGTGACCTCGGCCGTCGAGGTGGTCGATACCCCCGGCGTATTGGTAACCGGAATTCCCTTCGTACGCGCGTATGCCGTATCGATATTATTAAAACCGGCCCCGTAATTTGCAATTAACTTCAACTGTGGATCGGCATCAATGACATCCCGGTCTACCTGAGTCGACAGGGGGGTTACCAAATAATCCTTGCCCTTAATCCGGTCCAACAACTCAGCTTTGGTGATCAATCCCGAACCTTCGTAAACCTCCGTGGTTAGCCCCGCCGATTTTAAAATCATCAGGGCCGTTTGGAGCAGCTGTGCGGTTATCAAAACACTGGCCATCAATCGTCACTCCTTTAGCTAAATCTCCAATTAACTGCCTTCATGATAGCGCTTTTTTCTGGCCGTGTAAGCTAAAACCATTCCCTTTTCTAGGGTTGCGTGGAGACTTAAGCAACCTCCGTGACAGGTTAACGGTCCCTTTCCGCTCCCATACAGAACCGCCGACTGGCCACGCAACTTTCGATGGTTAAGTCGTCAAAATTGCCTTCAGCCCTCCCGACCGGCATCTTTTACAAAATCAACATCATTCCTTTACATTGGGTTGCTATGCTCAATCAATACTCACAACCTATGAGGGGGAATTTTCATGAAAACACCGATTCGTTCACTGCTGACCTTAGTCCTAGCGACGACCAGTCTGGGCTTGGCTCAGCCACTGGCCACCGCTCACGCTGCGGTCGTTCAACCCGCCACGACCGGCCGACAAATCAAATTAGCCGGCGCCACAAACGTGCGAGACCTAGGGGGGTATGTCAACCGTGATGGGAAACACGTGCGTGCTCACAAGCTTTTGCGGTCGGCTTCTTTGACCAAGCTTACGGCGGCAGACGGCCGCAAGTTGACCAAGACTTACCACGTGAAGAAGGACGTGGATCTGCGATCGGCCGAGGAAGTGGCGCAGCAACCCGATGCCAAGATCAAGGGCGTGACCTATCAGTTCAATCCGGTGGTTCCCCACATGAACACCACCGCCTTCATGCAGGGAGACGGCGTTAAAAACATGGAAACGGCTTATCGCAGCTTCGTGTTAAGCCCAGACGGAAAGAAGGCTTACCGTCAACTCTTTAAGACCTTGCTGAAAACGCCAAAGAACCAAGCCGTCCTCTACCACTGCTCTGCGGGAAAGGATCGGACCGGGGTCGCCACGGCGCTGATTCTCTCCGCGCTGAAGGTCGACCGAGCGACCATCATGAATGATTACCTGCTCTCAAACCGCTACTTGGCTCAAAGTAACCAACAGATTCTAGCGCAAGCCACCGCTTCTGGGGCCCACGCGGAAACGCTGGCGTCCCTCACGGCCGTTTTAGGGGTTCAATCCTCTTACCTGAATACCAGTTTCAAAGCCATCAATGCTAAATACGGCAACGTCACCAACTACTTGCACAAGGGTCTCGGGTTAACCACGCATGAGCTGACTCACTTACAAAAAACTTACCTAGCAACGCCTAAAGCCCAATTCCGTTAATCCTTTAAGGGGCGCGAACTCTTCCGTTCGCGCCCCTTTTATTAACGGATTTTTAGCAAATTGACCGCGTTGCCCCTTATCTTTACACGTTCAACATCATCCTATTACATAAACTTGCTATCCTTGCAATGTATCCAAATAAGAGGAGGAGTCAAGTCTATGAATAAACGTGTCAGTACCTTATTATCCGCCCTGTTGGTCACTACTGCCTTGGGTTGGCAACAACCTTTAATGAACGTGGAAGCCGCCACGCACCACACGACCACCACTAAAACCACTAAGGCCAAGACTGGAAAGCACGCCAAGGCCAAAGCTAAGAAGACCTCATCCACATCCAAGCATATCAAGTTACAAGGGGCATCTAATGCCCGGGATCTTGGCGGTTACGTTAACCAAAAGGGTCAAAAGATTAAGGCGCACCGTTTAATTCGCTCCAACAGTTTATCTAAATTAACTAAATCCGATCAACAAAAGTTGACCAAGACCTACCACGTCGCCACTGATGTCGACTTGCGAACCCTCACCGAACAAAAGAATAGTCCGGACGTGGCCATGAAGGGCGTCAAGTTGGTCAAAGCCAACGTCTTCAAGAACTTCGCCGCCTTCCCTGATTTCTCTAAGAAGAACGCCGGCGTCAAAATGATGGAAAAATCCTACCACGACGCCATCACCACGGCTCAAGGACGTAAGGCCTACAAGAGCTTATTCCATCAACTTCTGACCAACCCGAAGAACAAGGCCGTTCTGTGGCACTGTTCCGCGGGGAAAGACCGCGCCGGGATGGGGACGGTCTTCATCCTCTCCGCACTGAACTTCGACAAGAAGGCCATTGCCAAGGATTACCTGAAGTCCAACACCTACTTAGCTAAAGACAACCAAGCTAGTCTGGCCAAGCAATTAGCCGGCTGGAAGGCTAGCGGCAAACCCGTTACCGCAACCGTTAAAGGGAACTTTAAAGCCATGAACGGGGTCCAAATGGCCTACCTAAACACCATGTACAAGGCCATCGATGCTAAGTATGGCAACATGCAAAACTTCCTGCACAAGGGCCTAGGCTTATCCAACGCTCAACTCAAGCAACTCCAAGCCAACTACTTAACTGCCGCTAAAAAATAAGCTAACGACTAATAGCGTTTCTCCCTTGTAACCGGAGAAACGCTATTTTTTACTTTAAAACCGTGCGAGGTCAGCCCCACGGTTGGTTTAGGTCGTTTAAGCTTGCGGCGCTACCGGCATGTGCTTCAAGGCCGGCTTCAAGAACAGCGGTGCTAAAATGGTTGCCAGAATAATTACTAAAATCATGGCCGAATAACTGGTGTTGCTCATCAAGCCCGCTTGATGGCCAATTTGGGCGGTAATCAAGCCCATCTCGCCCCGGGCAATCATCCCCGTGCCAATCACGGTACTACTCATCCAGGAGAATTGGCTCAATCGGGCACCCAACCCACAGCCAATCAACTTGGTCAGGCAAGCCAGAATGGTCAGGGTGACAATTAATCCCATATTTTCACCCAAATGGGCCAAGGTCATATTCAGTCCTACACTGACAAAGAACACCGGAATAAAGATGGCATTGCCCAGCGGTTCCACGTGATCGGCTAACGTGTGGCGGTACGGCGTGTTGGCCACCGCAATACCGGCAAAGAACGCCCCAATGGCGCCGCTTAACCCGACAATATCGGCCAACCAGGCCATCCCCAGGCAGATCACCATCGACATGATGGTCACGCTGGAAGCCATCACCAACCGTTCACTCAGATGCATCAGGTACGGCGCTACCCACTTAACTAACAGATAGGTGCCCCCGAAAAAGGCCACCTGCTCTAACAGGACTAAGCCCAAGGCCGGTTGGGAGCCCGCCGTTTGAATTCCCTGACTGGCTAGGAGACTAATCATCAACGATAACAGAATCACCCCGATAATGTCGTCGGCCACCGCCGCCCCTAGGATAGTCGCCCCTTCACGGGTTCCCAGCGCGTGGTACTCCTTTAAAACGGCCACGGAGATGGACACCGAGGTCGCTGAGAAAATCACCCCAATGAACAACGCTTCGAGGGCCGAAAAACCCCACCACCAGGAGACGGCCCCCATGATGAGCACCGGAAAAATCACGCCGGAGGTCGCCACGATAATGGCTGGCTTGAGGTACTTCACTAAGAGTTTCAGGTCACTCTCCAAGCCGCCTAAAAACATCAAGATTACGACCCCAATGTCGGAAAATAACGACACCAGACTATTCAACTGGACCCAGTTTAGGATGGCCGGGCCAATCACAATCCCAATCAACAATTCCCCGATTACCGCGGGGACGCCCAGTCGGTTGGCAAAATTACCGGCTAAGGTCGTTAACACCAAAATCAAACACAGAGTTCCCAAAAAGGCCACGGGCAGCCCCTCCTCATTTTTTAAGTTAGTGTTTATGATACGCCACTTTGCGGCCACACAAAAGGGCGTGCCGTCACCGCGACACGCCCTTAATTGGTCTGTTTAACGGGTGCTGGTCGAATTGGTTGGTTTAACGAAGCACCCTCGTCAGTTGAAGTAGGTCAAGTCTGACGCTAACGTTGGGTACGCCAGAATACTCTGGTTGATGGCCACTGGGCCGAGCTTCTGCTGGATGACGAAGTCCAGGTAATTAATCACCTGTTCCGCCTCCATGCTCAGCACAGCCGCACCCACGATGCGTCCACTTGCCCGTTCAATCACAACTTTAATTCGCGCCCGCGGATCCTCAACCCGTTGGTAACTGTACCAATGGGTAAGGTCCAGATCATTAACCCGGTAGGTGGCCGGATCTTGCTTGGCTTGGCTCGGCGTCACGCCCAATTGGGCCAACTGACTCTTCCCGTAAACCACCGACGGAATCACGGGATAGCGAATTGGTGCGGCCGTCGGGTTGGTCAACGCGGTCACCAGGTACCGCCCTTCGTAACTGGCCACCGGCGTCAACTTGGGTTGTGGCCGATCCACGACATCACCAATGGCGAAGATGTGCGGATTACTGGTCTGCAAATGACCGTTGACCGTAATCCCGTGCGCCGTGGTGGCCACGGCCACCTGGTCAAGGCCTAGTTCTTGGTCGACCGGCACCCGGCCGGCCGAGGCAAAGACCAGTCCCGTGGTCCAGCTCTCGCCTAACTTGGTCGTGACCTGGTACTGGTCACCATCGGGCGCAACTTTCACGATATCGGTATCCAAGCGCACATCGATGCCGGCGGCGGTCAGCCGGTCCAACAAATCATGGACCAAATCCGCATCAAAGGCCCGCAACGGCCGATCACTGTGGTGGACCAAGTGTACCCGCCGACCGGCCGCATTGGCGATGGTCGCCAGTTCAACACCCACGTACCCAGCACCCATGAAGGTCACGTCCTCCGGCAAGGTGTCCAGGTCCAAGAAATCAGTACTGGTGCGGAGCCATTCTTGACCGTCAATCCGTGGTAATCGTGGCGTTTGACCAGTGGCAATGATGACGTTGGTGGCGTTTAATTGGGTATCGCCAACCTGCACGGTACCGTCGGCGTTAAAGCGCGCCGCACCGTGAAAGTGGGCAATTCCGGCCGCTGCCAGCCCCGATTCGGTGCCCCCCGGGATCATGCTGGTATAGGCCCGCTTCTTGGCCATTAACGCCGTCCAATCAATTTGCGGCACGCCGTTTAGCCCGTGCTCCTGTAAGGCCTCACTGCGGGCCTGCGCCTCGACCGCCGCCATCAGAATCTTCTTGGGATCACACCCGCGGTTGGGGCACGTGCCACCCCAGAGATCCTTTTCCACGACCGCTACCCGCTGCTTTTGGGCGTGCAGACCATAAGCCGCTGCCAGGCCACCGGGGCCACCCCCGAGGATTACCGTATCGAACTGCTGCATGACCCCATCATCCTTTCCGAACTAAGTCTAACTCTGATTTTAGCACGGACGACAGCGTTTTCTAAGGAATTGGCTTGTGAGGACATTTCGTCCCAATTAACCCACAAAATGGTGTACAGTAATCTGTGACTAATAGAGTAAATCATTGCGACTAGGGACTGTCTGAAAACTAAAAATTCAGGTATAATCTGAGGAAAAACGAATCGAGGCATTCCGATGACAACACCTAAACGATACGAACTGGAAGATGCTCAGTGGGACCGAATCAAAGGATACTTCCCGCCATACCGGACTGGCCGTCCATCAAGCCTAGACAACCGTACCGCCCTCAACGCTATCCTCTGGCTCATGCGCAGCGGGGCTCCTTGGCGTGATCTACCTGAACGCTATGGCTCTTGGAAAACGGTGTATAGTCGCTTCCGAGCCTGGGTAAGTTCAGGCTTGTTCGAACAGGTTTTTCTCGAATTGATTGACAATCCCGACATGGAAAACTTGAGCTTAGATTCAACGATCGTTCGAGCGCATCAAAAGGCCACTGGGGCAAAAAAAACGCCGAATGTATGGTCGAAAATCAAGCTATTGGACTAAGTCGAGGTGGCCGAACGACCAAGATTCACGCACTCGTTGACGGATTAGGGAATCCCTTGGGTTTTCGCCTAACAGGTGGTCAAGTACATGATAGCCAAGTTGCCAGTGAGTTGCTGGAAGGCTTCGATATTTCTCAATCAAATATTATCGCGGATAAAGCCTATGGCACCGCGAAACTTCGCCAGTATATTAAAGATAAAGCAGCCGTCTATACCATTCCGCCAAAGGAAAATACCAAAGACAAGTGGACCTGTGATTACCACGTTTATTGTGAGCGCCATTTGATTGAGAACTTCTTCAATCAGTTGAAGAACTTTCGTAGGATTGCAACGCGTTATGATAAGCTCGCTCATGTTTATCTGGCTACGGTTTACATTGCCTCAATTTGCATCTTACTTAAGTAGTTTTCAGACGGACCCTAGTTAGATAGTTTTAGCATCTAACGGGTCCTTAGGCGTTGACTTCACTCAACCTGGCCCACTAGTCACATCCCCTGCTCAACTCGAAAGGAAGGTCTTCATGACTTTTTACACCTACGGTTACCTCACCACGCAGCACCAGACCTGGCAGTATCTCCGCCTAGGCATCATCATTGCCTTGCTAATTGTCTTCATCGGCTTATTCGTCTACTACCTCCGCCACCGTTGGAATGTGAAATATAAGGACCTAAGTGTCATCACCGGGGTCATCATCCTCCTGGTGCTGGGATTTCAGGTTAACGGCTTGGTCACCCTACATACCAATAGCGAAACGACCGGGGCCATTACCTCAACCGTCAAAGAGGTTGCCAAACGACTAGACGTTAAACCGCAAACTATCGCGGTCAACGCCACCACGACCACGTCCAACCTTCTATTTAAAACGCCTAAGGGCTACTACCGGGCCGATTACAACTCGGACGGCTCCGCGTTTGTCCTGGAACGCCTAACGCTCCATCACCCCAAAGTCACACTTACAAAGGAGTAACTCATGTTTACCTATTCAGATGTTGCCTTAAAGCTGTTCATCGGCTTCGTTTTTATGACCCTATTAATTAACTTCACCGGTAAGGGTAACCTGGCCCCCACCTCCGCGATCGACCAGGTGCAGAACTACGTTTTAGGGGGAATTATCGGTGGGGTTATTTACAATTCCTCGATTACCATCATCCAATTCGTTATCGTATTACTAATCTGGTCTCTCCTAATCTTGGTAATGTGCTACCTTAAAATCCACGTGCGTCCCGTGGGAAAGTTCATCGACGGGGGGCCCATCACCATCGTGCGCAACGGCCAGTTACTCGTTCATAATTGTCTTAAAGCCAATCTTTCAGCTAAGGAAATTGACTTTAAACTACGAACGGCCGGCGTCTATCAGTTAACCGACGTCAAGCGGGCCATCGTGGAACAAAACGGTAGTCTGACCATCCTACGGCAAGGTGAGGGCTCGATTCGCTACCCCATCATCATCGACGGGCAAATCGACCAAGACGTCTTGGAGCTGATGAATCACGACGAGGACTGGTTAATGGCCCAATTAAAGCAACAAGGCATCACCAATATCCGCGACGTCTACATGGCCAAATACGAAAACCACGTGCTGGACATCACTCGTTACGATCGGACTTAAGGAGGTCCTGTGCTTGCCTGCAGATCAGTTACACGAAGCCTGGGACGTTTATGACCGGCAACTCCGCGTCGTGGGCCGCCAATTACGTGCTAATCCCGTCACGCCGGGACACTACCACCTGGTGGTCAACGCCTTCGTCTTTAACCACCAGGGCCAGGTCCTGTTACAACAGCGCTCAACCGATAAATTAAACTTTCCCGGTTACTGGGACACCTCGGCTGGCGGGGCCGTCAAAGCCGGCGAAACCATCGAGGTAGCCATGGCGCGGGAGTTGCGTGAAGAACTCGGTCTCGACGTGCCCATCACCGCAGCGGACAATTACCGGCTAACGCCACACAGTCATTGGATCAGTGCCTGGTTTGCCATCACTACCGACCGGGCCGTTAACGACTTCACGCCGCAGGTAGAGGAGCTCTAACAAGTGGCTTATTTTTCCTTACCCGCGGCTGTTCACCAATTAACCCAGATTGGCTTTGACAACTACCACCGCGAGCTCCAACAAGCTTGGGCGCATCTTCAATTGACTTCGTCATCCCCAGCGCCCTAGAACTTTCTCACTATCGCAGACGCTTAATCCACGCGCCTAAACGATCAATCGGCAATTATTCCCAATTTAGGAATAATTGCCGATTTTAGGTTAATCAGTGGTCCGGTCGTTTCTTAAAAGTACCGTGGCCCAAGATATAGTGGCATACCGCTTGCCCTCAAAAGACCAATTGCCATACTTTTTTCAACATATCATTTTCAAATTCGATTGGTCCCCCAGGCGTGATAAATAGACTATGTAACCGAATACATATCCGTTGTTTATCGTAAACTTCCTGGTTGCAATATATCTAATAGATACATATACTGAGTAAGCACTTTAGTTAGGAGATCCCCGTATGTACGAATTGTTCATTTTAGGTCAACTCATGGATCACCCCATGACTGGTTATCAACTCCGTAAGGCGCTAAGTTCGACGGTTGGTCCGGAGCTCACCATCAGCTTTGGTGCCCTCTACCCGCTGCTCGACAAGTTAGCCGCCGCGGGCACCCTCACGCTAGCCTTTAAGACCGTGCCCCCTAAGCGCCCCCAGAAACTCGCTCGCATTACCGCTGCCGGGCGCGCCCGGTTTCACACCCTCATGGCCACGCCGGTCGCTTTCAATAAGCAGACCCAATTGACCTTTCAGATGAAGGTTAACTTTCTGCATCTGCTGACTCCCGATCAGCAACGCGCCACGTTACGGGAATTTCACGCGTTTGCCACCCAGCAACTTAGCCAATTGGCGACGCAGCGGGCCCACCTGGCCCACAATCCCCACATGGTGGCGGCTGACATTCAAGACGCTCTGCGCGTCAACCAACTGCAAACGGTCCGGGCCCAGGCGCAAGCCGACTGGGTGACCGCCCAACTCAATCAACTGACAAAGGAGTAACTCAATTATGCCTACCGTTTCTCTCGCCGACGACCCTAAGATCCAAAAGCACCGCTGGTGGATTTTGGTTGCCGTTTGCCTCTTTATCTTCATGTCCACCCTGGACGCTAGCATTGTCAATATTGCCTTACCCGTGATGAGTCGCGACCTAGCCATTCCCATGAACCAAGCCGAATGGGTGGTCTCAATTTACTTAATCATCATCTGTGCACTACTGCTCTTATTCGGTAAACTCGGCGACACTCACGGTAAGGTCCGGATCTTTAGGATTGGCGCGGTCCTGTTCACGGTGGGATCGTTGCTCTGTGGCTTTAGTCTCGGTCTCCCGTTATTACTGGCTGCTCGAGCCCTCCAAGCCGTTGGATCGGCCATGACCATGAGTACCAGTAACGGCATCATTACCGAAGTCTTTCCCTTCAAGGAACGGGGGCGGGCACTGGGCACCATCGGCTCGTTCGTGGCTTTGGGCAGTATCGCCGGGCCCGGGATTGGCGGGTTAATTCTGGCCCACCTCAGCTGGGGGTACATTTTCTGGATCAACGTCCCCATCGGCATCGTCGCCATTCTGGTTGGTCAACGCATTCTGCCCAAAGACCTGGTCGCCCAACCTCAGACCATCGATTGGCTGGGCGCCGGTCTCTTCGCTGTGGTGATGGTAACCGTCTTCACCGGCATCTTCGTGGGACAAGAAATCGGCTTTGGCCGGCCCCTGATTCTAGCGCTCTTTGCGGTGGGAATCATCGCCCTACTGGCCTTTGGTTATCAGGAATTGCACACCACCGATCCCATTTTGGCACTGCCGCTCTTTAAGAACGCTCGGTTCGCCGTCAGCGTCCTGTGCGCCTTCCTGATTTTCGTGACCAACTTCTTCTTTAACGTGATTGCCCCCTTCTACCTGGAAAACGCCCGGGGCCTGCCCGCCAACTACGCGGGATACGCCCTGATGACCTTCCCCATCGTCCAGGTGATTGTGGCCCCGATTTCCGGCACCATTTCGGACAAAATCGGGCCAGAACTGCTGACCTTCATCGGCTTAGTGCTCATTGCCATCAGTCAAGTCGGCTACATGTTTGCCACCCTCGCCACTCCGCTGTGGGTCTTCATGGGCTTCATCGGGCTGGTCGGCCTGGGGAACGGGATCTTCATGGCGCCCAACAACTCAATTGTCATGAGTTCCGTGCCTACCCAATCACTAGGCGTCGCCGGCGGAATCAACGCCCTGGCCAGAGAACTGGGGATGGTCATCGGCATCTCTCTAGCAACCACGGTTCTGTTTGCGGCCATGAGTCACTCGGCCGGTCACGCGGTCACCTCGTATCTGCCTAAGCAACCGCAGCTTTTCATCCACGGGATGCACGTGGCCTTTCTGGTCGCCCTGGTCATCTGTTTAGTGGCCACGGTGATTACCGGGATTCGGTTAGCCAAACGCCACACCGCCTAATAAATACGCTAAAAAGCCGCCATCACGTCAACTGCGTGATGGCGGCTTATTTTAGTGACAACTTAGAAATCAAACGTCTGGGGATCTGGCCCCACCCGGACGTCTTGGTTCAACCCGTTGATGGTGGCCATGTCGGCGTCGTCAATGGTGAAGTCAAAGACCTCGGCGTTGGCCTTGATCCGGGCCGGATTGGTTGACTTGGTGATTACCAACACGTCGCGTTGCACGTCCCACTTTAAAATTAGTTGGGCGATCGACTTGTGGTACTTCGTTGCCAAGTCCTGCATAACCGGATTACTGAACAATTTCCCCTGCGCGAGCGGTGACCAGGCCTGTAACTTGATGTCGTGGTCGGCCGCCACCTGCCGCATGGCTTCTTGCGTCATCAGTGGGTGCAGTTCAATCTGATCAATCACGGGCACGACCTTGGCCGTAGTCAGCAGATCCGCTAAATGGTTAGCCATGAAGTTGCTGACCCCGATCGCCTTAATTTTTCCGGCCTGATACAGGTCTTCTAACGCCCGCCAAGACTCTTGGTAGCCGTTGTCGCCGGGCCAGTGGATCAGGTAGAGGTCCAGGTAGTCCAACCCCAGTTTTTCCAAGCTGTCCTGATAAGCCGCCATCGTTTCGTCGTAGGTCAGATGGTCGTTCCAGACCTTGGACGTCACGAAGAGGTCTTCGCGCTTCAGCCCCGTCTTGGCCAGGCCCTGGCGAATTCCCTCGCCCGTGCCGACCTCGTTACCGTAAATCTGGGCGGTATCGATCAGACGATAGCCCTGTTCAATGGCGCTGGCAACGGCCGCAGCCGTTTGGTCATCCGGAATTTGAAAGACGCCTAACCCGAAACCGGGCATCTGCGTCCCGTTATTTAGTGTCACCGTTGCTTGTAAATTTTCAATCATGTGTGATCCTCCTGACTAAACTGTCATGTCTTAACTGTGACTAGTATACGAAGGCCCACCAGAATTGCCTAGAACGGACTTTTAGGTGCCCCAGGTACCAAACGGTAAGTTTTGACCCAGACCGGGCTTCCGGGAGCTACTTTTTAGAAAGATTTTTCCAGCGCCGCCCGCAATAGAGAGTGCCCGCGAGTAGGAAGGCCCCCAGTAAATGCCACCACGGGCTGGTTTGGTCGTTGGTTTGCGGCAACGCGTGCTGTGTTGAAGTTTGGCTGGCCGGTTGGGTGGGCACCCTGGTCGCTCCCGTCAGGCCACCCGTCAGCGTCACCGTGGCATCCGCGGTTGGTGTGGCTTGACCGGCAGGAACGGCCACGGTGGTCGCCGGCGCCCAGTTCCCCGGATGGGTGGTCGTCGACGTGCCCGGCAGCTGCGGCGTCCCCGGGACCGGCCGATTAGGCGTTGCGGTGGGTTGGGCATTTGGTTTTGGTTTTGGTTTTGGTTTTGGCTCCGCTTGTGATTGCATCTCCGGTTGTGGCGTCACATCCGGTTTAGGTTTCGTTTCTGGTTGTGGTTGCGGGTTCGGTTGCGGTCCTGGCTGCGGCGTAGGCGTCGGGACTGGTAGACTCGGTGCCGGTGCGGGCGTCCCCGGTTGACCAGGTTCTGGCTGCCCCGGATTCGGTGCGGGCGCTGGTGTTTCTCCCTGATTGCCACCCGGTTGCGAGGGCTCCTGCCCTGAGTGGTCACCGTCACCGTCCACATCCCCATGACCGGGCGTCCCATTACCGTCTGGCGACGTTGGTTCGCCATCACCACCCGGCGTTTCTCCCGGACTCGGTACTTCCGGACTGGTCACCGGCGGTTGCGGCGCCGGTGTCCCTGGTTGCTCGGGCCCCGGCGTCTGTTGGTTTTCGTCGGCTTCATCGGCCGCATAAAGATACGTGATGGTCTGGGGAGCCTGGGTAAACGTTCCCAGGATGTCGCCCTGAACTTCTCGCAACTGATACCCCTTGAAATCCCGTTGGCTCGAAACGTAAGCGCTACCAATTTTACCAGTTAACGTGGTCTGCGCAAGCTCTTCCCCCGTCAGCGTGGCGTAGCGCACCTGAACCTTCCCCATGTTCTGAGTCGGGTCTTTCGGCAAGATCGTATAGGTCCCGAAGAACCGCGGATGAACGTTAACCGTATAGGTTTCCGTGTCATCTTCGAAGGGGTCAACCAGGTCTAACAGCTCTTCCAGGCCGGTTTGGCTTAAGACCACCGGATAAGTCCCCGGTTCACTCGGCGCCCGTCCCGTGTTCTTAAAGGCTCCCCCAAACTCTAAATCATCCTCAGTTACCGGTCGCTCAAAGTGAAACCCTGTCGCAAACGCCCGATCGTAGACCATGTCTAGCTGGTACTTCTTGAGATCAATTTCTGCTGGCCGCCCATCTTCTATTTTCTGGTCATGCCCCGCCACCCGCAGGCTAAAGAAATCTAAAATGTAGGTTTGAAGCTCCTGTGGGGCCTGACCCGTGTACCGCTTTTGCAAGTCAGCCGGCGTATAGGTCGCCTCACAGTCATCATAATCTCCCTGCGTGTCGCGTAAAAACATCTGGTGCCACTTATGGCTGTACCCCCGTGACAGGGGCAAGACGGTCTGCTTTTGCGCGCCGTCGAACCGGATATGGGGACCGAACCTAAAAATCTGAATCCGGCGTTTATTCGGCCGCGTCCAAGTGGCAAATTCCCGGCAATCTTTAACCTGCCGCATATCCCAATGGCTCAGGTCAAGCACACTAATGTTTTCGGTTTCCGCAAAGCTTCCGTGCATATCGGTGACGTTGGCGGTCTGCCAATCCCCTAGCTCCGCCATCACCGGGGCATCAAATTCGATGCCCCGCATGAAGTTCGCCATGGTCGTGACTTGGCCCGTCTGCCAAGTGGCCAAGCCCTTGATATTCCGGTAAAAGCTGGCGCGTTCAAATAAGTGCGAGAGGTCCTTCACCTGGCGGGTATCCCACCCCGTCACGTCTAATCGGGCCGCGTGAACATCCTGAAAGGCACCGGCTAGCGTTGTCACCTGACTCACATCTAACTGCCGCAGATCTAGATCCACCGCATGATCAATGCCTTGAAACATGGCCGAGGCATCCCCCACTACCGTAGCGCCTGGGGCCACCTCGATGGTATGAATCTGACTAGCATAGGCCAATCCAGCCCGTCCCCTTAGTCAATTTCCCGGCACCCAACTTGAGTACCCCGTCTCGTAAGGTCACCGCCGCGGTCCCCTGGTGTCCCGTCAATGAAGCGGCCGGGGCCTGCCGGGTAACGGTAGTGGCCGCATAGGTTGGCTCTGCCGCTGGTAGTCCCCCCAGTAACCCGAAGGCCATTAGCGCCACTGGACAAAAATACTTTGGTTTGAATTGCATGTGTTTTCTCTCCCTACTCTGGTTATCGATGGCCAAAGTATAGCAAGTCCCCGGACCCGTCGCACGGGTTATTTAATGCATAAGTTCCCTTCATTTTGCATAAAATCAGGGCACGTGAATCACGTCACAGCCCGTTTTCATGATCAGTGGCATTTAATGAAAAGAGTTAATGACCCTATCAAGAAACCGTTTTCTAATCAACGTGCCTAGTACCATTTTCATTTTAAGTTGTCCACAATCGTTTTGAATAGCTTAATTTGATCGGTCACTTTTCGTTGCTCGGTCCGTTAAAACTGCTAAATCTCCCCGGTTAGCCGTGACACATTGCGGCAAAATTCTCGCCACATTCGGGACGTTTGGGCGTATAATTATAATTGTTAACCCAGTTTATTATCCGGAGGGAGTCCCCTATGTTTCTCAAACCCGTTAAGCTACCACCCCATTTTTGGGTCAACCATCGTCATCTGATTCTCACCAGCGGACTGGTGATCCTTTTGGGTGTGGGGGGACTCTGGGGCTTTCAGAACCGGCAAGCGCTGTCCGCCAAAAAAGCGGCTCCCCAGACGCCGGCCACAGCCACCCAAATCGCGCACACCCAAACGCAGGTGCAAAGACGCCTGCAGCACTACATCACCCAGCAAGCTCACAACGGGACCACCAGCATTAGTTTCTATAACCTTGGCGCCAAGGCGGGCACCCCGGCCGCTAAGCAACCTAACCTCCGGCGATTGTATGCCGCCGGGAAGCTCTCGGCCGGTATTAACGCCCACACACCAGAGGTCGCGGCCAGCACCTACAAGTTGTTTATTGCCGCCTACGTTTTTCAACAGCATCACCAACTAGGCACTGCCTGGACGGACGGCGACACCGCAGGATTCGAAGATATGATCATCAACAGTGGTAACGATTATGCGGATCACACCCTCGACACCAACGGCTTACTGGCCGTCGACAATTTCATCGGCGCGCAGAAGTGGTACACACCGGTCTTCAACGCCGGTCAAACGGCCAACACCACGGCCCACAGCCTGAACCTGGCCCTCCAAGCCCTCGACCGTCAAGACTATCCTTACAATCACGCGGCCGACCGCCAGTGGCTCTTGAAATTAATGCGGCGCCAGGTCTATCGCTCCGGAATTCCCGCGGGAGCCAAGGCCGCCACGCCGGGAACCACCGTGGCCGATAAAGTTGGCTGGTACGCCGACACCAACAATGATGCGGGGATTGTTACCCTGCCGAACGGCGAGCGCTATGTACTGGTCATTATGACCCACGGCCAACACCAATCCGGCTTCAGTGGATTCCCCCGCATCGCCAAAATCACCCAACACATTCAACACCTAGTCTACGGTCCCCAAGTGGCCCGCAGTCTCACCAATTAAACCTAAAAGCGGCCCCCCTTCGTCAATTGAAGGGGAGCCGTTTATTGCATGGTTAATCAAATTCTTCGTAAACGTTAGGATCCTGACCATCGATGCGGCCATCCGGCTTGCTTAAACCGTTGACGGCCTCGATTTCGTCCTTAGTCAGGCTGAAATCAAAGATATCGAGGTTGGCCCGTTGGTGTTGCAGGTGTCGCGCCTTCGGGATCGGGACAATGCCCCGTTGGGTGTGCCAACGCAGGACGATTTGCCCCACGTTTTTCTGGTACTTTCCCGCCAGCTCTTGAATCACCGGCTCCTGAAGGGCCGCACTGCCCCGGCCCAACGGACTCCAGGCCTCGGTCACAATTCCACGCTTTAAATTGGCTTGGCGCATGGCTTCCTGGGCCCAGTACGGGTGGACCTCAATCTGGTTAACCGCCGGCGTGACCCCGGTCTCGTTCATCAACCGATCCAGATGTTCCGGTTCGAAGTTTGACACCCCGATGGACCGGATCAACCCGCGTGTTCGGGCATCGATCATGGCCTGCCAGGCTTCAACGTAGTGGTCGCGCTTAGGTAACGGCCAGTGAATCAAGAACAGGTCAAAGTAGTCCAACCCCATGCGGTACAGGGATTCCTGGATCGCCATGGTTGCATCGGCGTATTGGTGGTATTTACCCGGCAGCTTCGAGGTCACGAAAAACGCCGACCGGGGTAAGCCGGAGCGGCGAATCGCTTCACCCACGGCCCCTTCGTTATCGTAGTTGGTCGCCGTATCTAGGCTCCGGTAGCCGTCGCGAATTGCCGCCAGGATCTGATTAACCCCCTGGCCGCCCCGAACTTGGTAGGTTCCCAGACCGATGGCGGGCATCCGATACCCGTCGTTTAACGTTAATTCTGGCACTTGCATTGAATCCCATCCTTTCGTCACAGATGGGTTCAGCTTACCGCACCCGCTACTAAATGTGAACTATTTGGGCGCAATCGCCTGCCGATGGGCCTTGATCACGCGATTCAGCGTCAACGCCAACCCCAGCGAGATCACGGCGTACACCGCGGCGGCCCAACTGATGTGGCGAATCCCGACCACGCCTAGCAAGCCCGAAGCCGTCGCCGATCCCAGCGAAATGCCGAAGTTAAAGAAGATGGAACTCAACGACGATGCCAGCACCGTCGACTGGGGATAATCGTGTTCGGCAATGTTTAAGAAGTGAATCTGGACCGGCGAATTCAGCACCGTGATGATCAGCGTCAAAACCAATAAGATCCCCAGCCCCATGACCTTACTGTTCATCCCCAGCGGCAGCACAATCAATAACGCAATGTCGACCACGTAAAACCACGGCATGATTCGCAGTCCGTTCCGTTCGGCTAACGCGCCGGAAAGTCGGTTGCTGAAGATGCTCATGACCCCAATCAAGAATAGGAGCCAATTCAGGCTGGTGACGCTAAACCCGAGGCCGGTGGTCAGGATGGGACGAATGTAGGTGTAGTAGGCGTACATGGTCGCCGCGCTAAACAAGACCAGGGCAATGGCCACGTAAACCCGCTTGTCGGTCAATAGGACTAACTGATTCTTAATGCTGCCCTGCACCTGTTCAACCTGCCGGGGCAAGAGCCAGCCCAACAAGAGACAGGTGATCACGCTAATGATCGAAATCAGATAAAACGCATCGTGCCAGCTGTAAGCCGTACTAATGGCGGTCCCGATGGGCACCCCGAAAACTGAGGCAATACTGAAACCGGCAAAGATCCACGAGACCAACCCGGCCCGCTTATCGCGCGGCGCAATCGTACTGGCGAAGGTCATAATTAAGGAAATGATGGCGCCGGCAACCATCGCCGTGAGGACCCGCGAAACCAACAAAACGCCGTAGTTAAAGGCCAATCCACTTATGGTATTCCCAATTAGGAAAATCACCATCAGGGTCATCAGCGTTTTATAACGACTAAAGCGGTTGGTTAAAATCGTGATGAACGGGGTACTCACGGCGTAGACCGTCGCAAAGATGGTCACCAAATACCCCACCGTGGCGACCGGCATCCGCAGCTCCTTGGCGATATCGGAGAGGACCCCGACCACCATAAATTCGTTGCAGCCTAACATGAAGGCCACCAGGACAAAGACAATTGCTTGCCAACGATACTTGTTCAAAATCTTGTTCCTCCGTCCGGTTAAAATTCGGTACCCTTAGCGTACACTATTCCGAACAATTTTGCAGTTTAAAATCGTTTTCATTCGGAAACTTTTACCACCCGTCGGAGCGGATGGGCGGCATTGGCGTGATTGAGCCATACCGACAGGCCCAAAGAAATCACCGCAAACAGCGCGGCCCCCCAACCAAGACTAGTGAGTCCCGCCTTCTGGAGCACGCCGGAAGCCGTCGCCGATCCCAGTGAGATACCGACGTTGAAGAAAATGGCGTTCAACGCTGATGCCAGGGCAACGGCCTGTGGGGAGTCGGCCTCGGCGACGTCCAAGAAATGAATCTGAATCGACGAAACGCCAATCAGAACTAAGAGGGTCAAGAGAAGTAACAAGCCGTAGCCGGTCCACGCCTGTTGCATCGCTAACGGGAAGAGACATAATAAAATGATGTCAACCACGTAGAACTTGGGTAATTGTTGCAGTCCATGGTGCTCGGCCAACGTTCCGGATAGCCGGTTACTAACAATACTAACAATACCGATGATCATCAACAACCAGTTCAACATGCTGGTATTAAAACCTAACGTGGTTGTAATTAGGGGCCGTACATAGGTGTAATAGGCGTACGATGCGGCCGCCGTGAAGAGGATCAACGCCGACCCGAGGTAGATACGCTTGTCACTCAGCAAGACCAGTTGATCCTTGATGCCACTGACGGGTTGTTTCAAATCTCGTGGTAAGAGGACCCCCAAGACGATGCAGGTCACGAGGCATAACCCGGAAATGACGTGAAAGGCATCCTGCCAGCCAAGGTGAGTACTGATGGCCGTACCAATCGGCACCCCAATAACCGAGGCGATGCTAAACCCGGCGGCCAGCCAGGAAATCAGGATGGCCCGTTTGTCTCGCGGGGCAATCACGCTGGAAATGGCAATACACAGCGACTCGATGGTCCCGGCCACCACGGCGGTGATTAAGCGCGCCGCCACCAGAATCGGAAAGCTGGTGGCAAAGCCCGTCAAGGTGTTACCAATTAGGAAGATCACCATGAGCGCCATAAACGTACGATAACGGTTAAACCGGTTAGTTAGGATGGTCACCAGCGGCGTGCTGATGGCGTAAACAATGGCAAAGACGGTAACCAGATACCCCACCGTGGCCACGCTCACCTTCAACGAACTCGAAATATCAGAAATAATACCAACCACAATAAATTCATTACACCCTAACATGAACGACACTAACACAAAAGCTGCCGCTTGAAATTGATACTTGGTCACAAATAACGCTCCTTTTCACGATGGATTATCGCGCCCATGATGATGGACCCGGTTTCCTTTCACTTTAACGGTTTTTCCCAGAAATAGGAACCCCCCGTCGCGAAATCTCCGCTCAAGGGAACCAGTCTTTGACCGTATTCGCAACGGGCCTTATCGGCGCTAAAGCGTGCGTCCCAGGATAAGTTGTCCCGTTTAACGCCAAATGACCATTATTCCTGAACTAGGAATAATGGTCACTTGGTGGTTCAGATTCAACTAATCTTGCGGTGGCGTCTGGTCATCGCGGTAATACACGGGCGCCGTCGTCGTTACGGGATGCGCTCGTAACCAGGCCACGATTTGGCGGCCTAAGTCGTCGCTCATCCCCCCACTAGCCGCAATTTGGACCTGTGTGATGTGGTCAACGTGGATGCCCGCCGTCACGGTACAACTCCCCGTGAGCCAGGGTTGCAGCTGCCGGGCCAGGCGTTCGCCCACCAGATAATCCTTGTGGAAACGACCGTCATGACTGGGAAATTTCACGGTCCGCAACGCGGTGGTCTTGGTCAGCGTGGTCACGTCGCCAATGTGCGGGTGCGTGCCCCCGGTCACCACGATTAACAGGTCGGGGCCAATCACCGTGAGGTCGGCGGTCATCGTGTAACCAACCTGAGTCACCCGAAATTGGGGCATGGCTAATCCCCCTCCCAACGGCGATCCGTGGCGCGGTGGATGCCGAAAGCGTCGAGCACCTTCATGGTCTGATGCGTGACCAGGTCTTGAATGGTTTGTGGCCGGTTGTAGAAGGCCGGAATCGGGGGAATGATTTGTGCCCCCAACCGGGCCAACTTGGTCAGGTTCTCCAGGTGAATCACGCTAAGCGGCGTCTCGCGCGGGACGATGACCAGCTTACGTTGTTCCTTAATGGTGACGTCGGCGGCCCGGGCAATCAGGTTTTCCCCGAAGCCGTACGCCACGCTGGCCACGGTCTTCATGCTGGCGGGCACGATGACCATTCCGGCGTTTAGAAACGACCCGCTGGCGATGGCGGCCCCCTGGTCCCGGTCGCTATAGACCACGTCGGCCAAGGCTTTGACGTCCGCCAAGGTCTCGTCGGTCTCTAGCGCCAAGTTCTTGGTGGCCCAGGCACTCATCACCAGGTGAGTCTCCACGCCCGGCAACGCCTTAAGCTGGCGCAAGAGGTCGACGGCGTAAATGGTTCCCGAAGCCCCCGTGACCCCGATAATGATTTTTTGCATGTCCCCATCGCCTTTCTTCAATTGAATTCGCTTATTTTAAATACTTCTGCCAGTCCGGCACGTCCTTGAACTGGGCCCGTTCGAACTGGTCTTTTAAGTCAAACGGCACGGTGCCATCTAAAATCAATTTCGACGACATCCCCCGGACCCGAATCGACTTCGGGTCGTATTCCGGTCGTTCCGAGGGGTCCAACGGGTGGTTACGCATTCCCGGCAGAACCACGATATCCTGGTCGGCCTGAAACCGCGTGTTAACGGTCCACATCACGTCGTTCATGTCGAAGATGTCGACGTCTTCGTCCACCAGAATCACGGTCTTGAGTTCCTTAAACGCGGAGAACGCCAGTAAGGCGGCCTGCCGCTGAATGCCCTCGTCGGCCTCGTCATCCTTGTGAATCTGCATGATAGTCATCAGCTTCCCCCCACCGGCCGGCGGATTGTAGACGTTTAAGACCTTACCCGGAATCGCCCGGTTGGTCAGTTCTAGGATGCTGGCTTCGGTGGGAATCCCCGCCATGCTGACGTGTTCTTCGGACGGGCCGATGACGCTTTGCATGATGGGCTCCTTGCGGTGCGTGACCGCGGTGACCTGAATAACCTGTAAGGCCGGGTTCGCGTCGCCATCGTAGCCCGGAAATTCGGGCATGGCCTTGCCCGTGTGGGTGTTGAGGTCTTCTTGGACGCGTTCGTTGGGTAAAATGTAACCTTCCAGGGTATATTCGGCCCGGGCAATCGCCCGTTCGTCGACCGTTAGTCCCGGTACCAGCCCCACGGCCTCTTGGCGGATGGCCCCCGCCACGCCCAGTTCGTTATAACCTAACGGCGTGGTTGGCGGCTCGAAGGTCGCGCCGATGGTGATGGCCGGGTCCAAGCCAATACTAATGGTGACGGGCATGGGTTCGTTGGCCGCTTCGTATTCACTGGCAAACTTGCCGATGTGCCGGCCACCAGGCATGATGTAGATGCCTAATTTATCCTTATCTTCTAGCACCATCCGGTGAATCGTCACGTCGCTCATGGTCTTGGCCTTGTTAGATCCCAGCACCACGCCGACCGTGATGTAGGGACCGGCGTCTTGGGGTGTGTTGGTCGGGGCCGCCACTAATTTACGAATATCAAAATCCGGATCGGTGGCCCGATGAATAACTTCGTGGGCCGGGGCCTGAGCCTCGGACACCTCCACGGGTGGGACCGGGTGGTCGACTGCGTCGTTTAAAAACTGGCCCAGGGTCTGGTAGTCGTGGTGAAACATCAACCCGACCCGCCGACGACTGGCCATTAACCCCGTTAAAACGCGGGTGCCGGGAAACCCGGTGACCTGGTTAAACATCATTGCGGGGCCTTCTTGGGTCGGCCGTTGGACCGTGCCCCCGGCGCCAATGTAGCGGTAGACCCCGGAGAGTTCCGCGTTCGGATCGACGGCGACGTCGGTTTTGTGATACTGGCCGGGATGCGTTTTAAGTTCGGCTAAGACCCGGCGTAAATCATAAGGTTCGTTTGTCATGTGATGACCTCCTCGTTCAAGCTTACAAAACTCAGTCTACGAGGATTCAGGCTTGCAAACAATTCAACTTACGCTTAACGTTATTCCTAACAGGACTAATAGAAAGGACGGATTCCGATGACCATCGAAGACCTCCATAGTTTCATCGTGCTCTACCAGCGGCAAAGCGTGTCGGACGCCGCCGTCGAGCTCCACATCACCCAGTCGGCCCTCTCCAAACGCCTGCGTAATCTCCAGGCCGAAGTGGGCAGTCCCTTGATTTCCACGCGTAACAAACGCCACCTGACCATCACGGCAAGTGGCGAGATTTTCTTGCGTTACGCCCAGACCATCACGGCCCAATACGCCCTGCTCCAGCGGGAACTCCAGGATTACCGCGAACTGCGCCGGGGGACGTTACACATCGGCAGCGTACCGGTCATGGCCCAGTACGGCCTGACTGCCAAGCTCAGCCACTTCATGCACGACTACCCGCAGATTAACCTGCGCTTGGACGAGTTGGAGGGCGCCGATTTGCTCGCCCAACTCCAAGATCACCGCCTCGACCTGGCCATCTTGCGCGACGTCCAGAGCCGCCAGCTGGCCCCCTCGCAGTTTCACACCCAGGACCTGTTGACCGACGAACTCAGGGTGATCTTGCCGCAGGACCACCCCCTAGCGGCGCACGCGGCCCTCACCATGGCGGACCTGCGCGGCGTCGACATCGTCACGCTCAGCCCCGGGTCCGGCATCTACGAACGCATGGGGACGCTCTACCAGCAGGCCGGCCTGACGCCTAATATCCGGTTCAGCACCCCGCACATCGAAACGTTGCTGGGGATGATCGCCCACACCCAGTGGGTCACCTTCCTGTTCGCCCAAGCCGCGGCCCCGTTTCTCTCCGCGGACTTTGTGACCCGTTCGCTGGAACCCGCCCAACTCAGCCACCTGCAAGTCGTGGCTCCCCGGGGCGGTCAAACGCCCACCACCGCGCGCCTACTCCAATATTTGACCCGGTAGCCGTGGTATACTAGGAACTATCTTAAAACCAAATTACTAATAACCCATTATTGTCGTTTAATTAAAAAATATATCCATGTTACTGTCACAACTAGTATGAGCTGGAGGGCCAGTCAGAAATGGGCTCAGGGGGGGCCGTGGAATCAGTCTTAGCCGGCGTTTCTCAGTCGACTTAGACAAAGGTCGGTCTTCAAGACCTGGGCTACGGGCTTGAAGCCGTACCCACCCCGTTCCAGCCCGTTGCTGACCGGGTTAACCCGGAAGCGATTAGCCAACTATGCTAATCGACTAAGCGTTAACCCTAAACTCAATTTTCGGAGGTTTCTTATGATTAGACCCATCGTTCATGATCCCCAACAACTACAAACCCAAGCCGTCCCGGCGACCCGGGCCGATGCCAAAGTGGTCACCGACCTGCTCGATACGTTACGGGCCCACCAAGCCAACTGCGTGGGAATGGCCGCCAACATGATCGGCCAAAATAAACGGATCATCGTGGTCCTGATGGGCGTCTTACCCGTCGCCATGATCAATCCCCAGATCACCCAAAAGCGCGCCCCATTTCAGACCCAAGAGGGCTGCCTATCGTTGAGTGGGCAACGCCCCACCACGCGCTATCAAACCATCACCGTCGACTACCTCAACGCCCAATTTCAACCGCAACACCAGGAATTTAGCGGCTTCATCGCGCAAATCATCCAGCACGAAGTCGACCACTGTCAGGGCATCCTCATCTAAGAAAGGCAGGTCTTTTCCATGTCCGAACAAGCTAAAATGCTCGCGGGGCAGCTCTACGACCCCACCGATCCCGAGCTCGACCGTCAACAACGCGCCGCGCACGTCTTGAACCAGGCCTACAACCAAGCCGCCGAACAACCGGCTAGCGTGCGGGCCGCGTTGATCGACGAACTGGTGCCCCACCACGGCGTCGCCCCCTATTTTCAGGGACCCATCTTCTTTGATTATGGCCGCTACACGACGCTGGGTGACCACTTTTACGGCAATACCAACTTCACCGTACTGGACTCGTGTCCCGTGACCATCGGCGATAACGTCATGTGTGGCCCCAACGTGACCCTAGTGACGGCGATGCATCCTCTGCGTTACCAGGACCGCAACTTACGGACTCGTCCGGACGGCTCGACATACGATTTAGAATATGCCAAACCCATTACCATCGGGAATAACTGCTGGCTAGCCAGCAACGTCACGGTCATCGGTGGTGTGACCATCGGCGACGGCTGCGTGATTGGCGCCGGCAGCGTGGTCACCCGCGACATCCCCGCTAATTCACTGGCGGTGGGTAATCCCTGTCGCGTTTTACGGGAAATCACCGCAGATGACGCGGTGGACATGAGCCGTGAAACGCCCATTTAACAAAACTTAAGCACCGAACCGCAACTCTTCACGCCCGCGTCACAGAAACGTCACGGACCGTGCCTAAACTAGGCTTAACTTGTTTAGGAAGGTGACCCCATGCAAATTAATGACATTTCTGACGCGGCCTTTCAGCCCTATGGCCGGTGCTTGACCGTCCCCGATAGCGAGCAGCTGTTGGCCCCTCTGACCGTGCTGACACGACCCGCTCACGGGACCCGTTACGTGGCCGACGACCCCGGATTAGCAATTCTCCCCGCAACGAAAACGGTGAGTCAACAGGTCTTCGGCGGTCTGACCACCGAAAGCGGCTACTGTCTGGGCAATAATCACCAGTTAAACTGTCTGGAATATCACAGTAGTTCCGAGATCAACGTCGCGGCCAGCGACTTCATTCTCTGGTTAGGACGGCGACAAGATATTCAACCCGACCACACCTACGATACCGGCAAGCTGCAGGCCTTTCTGGTGCCTTACGGCAGTGTGATTGAAATCTACGCGACCACGTTACACTTCGCTCCGGTAACGGTGCCGGGCCAAACCGGCTTTACCTGCGGCGTGATCCTTCCCCAGGGCACCAACCAAGCTTTAGCAACGCCGACGGAAGCCGATCCGCTTTTATTTGCGCAAAATAAGTGGCTGCTTGCCCACCCGGACGCCCACAAACCGGGCGCGTTCGTGGGGTTGACCGGTCGGAATTTAACGCTTTAATCAAATTGAATCCCTTTGTAAACACCAGACGGACTATCAAAACAGGCACTTTTCCTTGAATTTGGAAAGTGCCTGTTTTGGGTCGCCCACCCTAGTTTCCGTTACCGAAGCCCAATCTTAATCTGGGCGCTTCAATTTGCAATTATCATGATTTTTTCATTTTATAGTTGTGGCCATTTCTCGACTTTCTCGGTGAATTCATTTCTATATATGGCAACAATTATGGCGCCGTTACGCCACCTTCGCCATCAGAATTTCTATCAAAATTCAGGTTGACAGGTCAAAAGTTCAGTGCTAGATTAGGAATCATTAAATATCAATGAGAAAATAATTAAACGCAATGATTAGGAAAGTAACGACCAGCACATCGCGCAGAGAGGCCCCGTTTGGTGCAAGGGGTTGGATCACCTGGCTAGCGAAAATCCCCTAATCGTGGTAAGGACGAACCAAGAGGAGAGTCCTTAATGGCAGCATCCATTATCTTGCTAGCGTATCGTGGGTTAACCCACCGTACGTGAATTAAGGCCATTTTTTGATACAATGGCAAAACATAGGTGGTACCGTGGCGACGCCCTATTTGGATCAGTTTCTGATCCAGGTAGGGCTTTTTTTATTTCTCAAATTTTGGAGGGATTTTATGACAACAGGGACACGTTTATTACAACTGAAAAATGGCTTTCGCTTATTTACTCGCACGGTGGGCCACGGCCCCATTAAACTGTTGTGTCTTCACGGTGGTCCGGGCAGTAACCACACCGAATTTGAAAATTTTGCCGCAGAACTCGGCGAAGACCGCGTCCAGGTGACCATGTACGATCAGTTGGGGTCGTTCTTCTCCGATCAACCCGACTTCAGTCTGCCAGAGAACCAGCACTACCTGACACTCGACTACTACCTGAGTGAACTAGAGGAGGTCCGGCAACAATTGGGGCTGGATCAATTCTACTTGCTAGGTCATTCCTGGGGTGGTCTGTTGGCCCAAGAATACGCATTAAGGTACGGGCAACATCTCAAAGGATTGGTCGTCATGAGTATGATCGACAACATTGCCGAGTACACCGTCCACATCAACGCTTTACGGGCGGCAACCCTCACCTCTAGTCAGGTCGCTTATATGCAGGCCATCGAACACGCCGAGGCGTTTGCTGATCCCGAATATCAAGCCTTAGTTGACGTCTTGAACCGTCAATTCGTTTGTCGCCATCCCGAAAAGGGCCCCCGCCAACTAGTCACAACCATGGCCACTCAGGTTTACAACCATTTCCAGGGCAATAATGAATTCGTCATGGTCGGGACCTTAAACGGTTGGGACCGGCGCGCCGACTTACATACCATCACCGTCCCAACCCTCCTGACGTTTGGCGAATATGACACCATGCCGCTCGCCACCGCCCGGCGAATGCAACAAACGTTGCCCCACGCGCGCCTGGTCTTAACGCCGGATGGGGGTCATTGCCACAGTATTGATAATCCCCCCGCCTTTTTCCAGAACCTGGGTCAGTACTTACAAGATGTTGAATCTAATCAGTTCACCGCTTATTAACAGGAGGAATTGCCTATGAATTTAAAAAAATTAACCGTCTTCGGTAGTCTATGTTTACTCGCTGGCACCCTGGCCGCTTGTGGCCAAGCCAACGCCAACCAAAGTCAAAAAACGCTTCACCTGATGCAAACCTCGGATCTTACCTCCCTAGATACTTCCAACACTGCTGATCTCACTCAATGGAACGTCTTACAGCAATCCATGGAGGGGCTCTACCGCATGAACGCCAAGAACCAAGTCGTCGGGGCAATGGCCACAAAGGTGGTTAAGCCCACCAACCACGGGAAGACCTATACCTTCCATCTGCGTCAATCTGCCAAGTGGAGTAATGGCGATGCCGTCACCGCCCAAGACTTCGTCACATCCTGGCGCCGGTCCGTCAGTCCCAATTCCACCTCCGGCTACAGCTACATCTACGAGGGCATCAAAAACGCTACCCAGGTTTCCGCCGGTAAAAAACCGACTAGCTCACTAGGCGTCCAGGCGGTGAACGACCACACGCTGAAGGTCACCCTGTCACACGCCATGCCGTATCTCAGCAAGATGCTGACCATGCCGGCCTTCTTCCCCCAAGATCATCGGGTCGTGGCGAAATACGGCAAGACTTACGGGACCACCAGTACCAAGATGGCCTACAACGGTCCCTTCACGGTGCAGCATTGGACCGGGACCAACGACACCTGGAACCTAGTCAAGAATAATCACTATTACGCTAAGGGTGCCATCAAGTTAAGTAAGATGACCATGCAGGTGGTCAAAGACTCGACCACGGCCCACAACCTCTTCGAACAGGGGGAACTAGACGATGCCACGGTCTCCGGCGTCACCGCCCAAGGCGTCCAGCACGACAAACACTTGAAACACGTCAACAAGGCCGGCACCTACTACCTGCGTTTCAACCTGGCAAGCAACCACGCCTTGCGTAATCAGAACTTACGTCGCGCCCTCAATCTGGTCTTAAACAAGGCGCAGTTGACCAAGAAAGTCCTCAGTGACGGCTCCACCGCCGCTTATAATTACGTCACCCCTTCACTGGTCACCGATCCGACGACCGGCAAGGACTTCGGGACGGAAACGAAGAACACCGAAACCTACGACGTGGCCAAGGCGCAAAAACTTTGGGCTAAGGGCCTCAAAGAACTCGGTAAATCATCCGTCACCCTCAAGCTGGTTAGTGATGACACCACCGTTTCCAAGAACGTCGACCAATTCATCCAGGCCGCAGTCAAACAAAATCTCAACAACGCTCACGTTTCCGTACTGTCCCTCCCCGCCAAGAGTACCGATAGCGCCGTGCAATCGGGGAACTTCGATATGGATTCGACCCTCTGGTTAGCCGACTACGCCGATCCCGTCTCCTTCTTCGATATCCTGACCAAAACCAATCCACAAAACTACGGTAAGTATGCCGATGCGACCTTCAATACCCAGGTCAACGAAGCTCACGGCGTCAACGCCACTAACCAAAAGGCCTACTGGCAAAACATGCGGACCGCGGCGCAGCGTTTGAATCAAACCGCCGCCGTCCTGCCACTGTATAACATGACGGAAAGCCACCTGGTCAACCAAAAGCTAACCGGGGTGGTCTACCACTCCGTCGGTGAAAATGACTACACTCGGGCCTCTTTTAAATAGGTCATCAGCTAACCATCTATCAGTTAGAAATCGCGGCAACCGTCTGATGAACAACGGTTTTCGCGATTTTTAGTTGCATCCCCCAGCGACTCCCCTAAAATAGAACTCAGCAAGCAAATTGGGATAAGGAGCCTGACCAGTGAAAAAAATTGGATTAATCTTCATCTGTGCGTTTCTGGGGAGTGCCTTACGCCTAAGCTTAACGGCCTGGACGACCCCGCACCACTACCTCACGATTCTCGCCATCAACGTGCTGGGGTCGTTGAGCCTTCCCCTGATCACGGGGGCGTTGCCGCTGCTCTGGCCGGTCTCGCCAGCCACCGTCACCGGCTTGAGCGTCGGTCTCGTCGGCAGCTTCACCACCTTCTCCACGTTTACGGTCGATACCGTGACCTTGTTCCACCAGCACACGGTGTGGTTGGCCGGTAGTTACGTATTCGGTAGCCTGGTGTTGGGGTGGGCCGCCGCCGCAATTGGCATCGCGGGGAGTCGCCACTTGGTGAAACGGAGGCGCGCCGCATGATCACCTTACTACTCGTCAGCGGCGCCGGGGCGTGCGGGGCCCTGGCGCGCTACGGCGTGACCTTCTGGGGCAATCGCCTATTTTTCGACACCTACCTGCCCCTCCCCACACTGGTGATCAACGTCACCGCCGCCTTCTTACTGGGGCTAGCGGCCGGTCATTTTCCGACCGGCGACCTCACCTTTCAGCTCATCAGCGGTCTGTTAGGCGGCTTTTCAACCTTTTCCACGTTCACCAACGAGTTTGCCGGTCTCCTGCACCGGTTTCCTAAAGTCGCCGTGAGTTACCTCCTCTTATCCGTGGTACTGGGACTAGCCGCCGCGGGAGTCGGCTTCTGGCTGGGCGGTTAAGGGGTGACGCGCCGCTGGGACTAGGGTCACCGTCGCGGTCCCTTCCCGCAATAACAAGCAACGCCCCGAATTTCCAACCAAGGAATTCGGGGCGTTTTTGCGACTAATCATTTATGGCTTCAGATAAGCAAAACCTCGTTGTTCCAATTCAACAATGCGGACCACGCCCGCCGGCACTACCGTGACCCTGGCTGGGAGCTGTGCTGCCAAGATGCCGTTGGCCCGCAACGCGTTCGCACAGGCATCCACCTCAACTTCAGGCAGGTCAGCCAGAAAGGCCCGCCAACTCGGGGTCAGAAACGACCGGACTGCCGGACCGTTAACCACGACCACCACCCGGCTTTCCGGTAACCCGGTCAGTAAGTTGTGGACGTTACCCTGCGCCAGCGCCACATTGGCCTGGTCATCAAGATGCACGACCACCGACGTTTTTGTCATGTTATCGCCCACTTTCGAGTTGTTGTACTTCCAAGCCCCGCAGATAATGGTAACTCCGTAGCATGTTGGCACAGGTCGCGTCCGTTTCGTCCGGAACCTCGTAAATCATAGTCGCCTGTGGATTCAACGCCGGCAAAACCCGCCGCCAGTCAATCAGACCGGTTCCTAGGGGTAAACTATCGTGGCGTTGTCCCAGCGAATCGACCAAGTGGTAATGCCGAATCAACGGTTTTAATTTCGTTAGCGCCGCCATGGTCCGGTCCATATCGCCATGCAAGCCAATAAACACGTGGCTGAGGTCGCACACTAACGGCCAGTGGTGTGCTAAAATCGTGTCGTCGATTTGCGGGTCACCGTACATGAAGCTAGCGGTAATGCCGTTTTCAATCATGACGTGACCGTTGCCCTGCGCCACTAGGTGATCCAAATGGTCAAAGACGGTCTCCCGCGCGGCCGCTAACGATGGATATTCATTGATCAGTGCCTGACTCTCGGCTCCCCCGTATCCGCCATGGACCAAGACGCGCACGTCTAGGTCGTTAGCCAAGTCCAAGAGTTGCGCCGTCGATTGCCGGAAAAAGTCGTATGCCGCGGGTTCACGGTGAGCATCCAAAAGCTGGTCCAGGTGTTGGTCGTGAAACTTCATGGGATGATGGATCACGATTTTTCGGGTCACGTTGGCCTGGACGAACTGCACGGTAGCCTTGAACGTTTGAAACGCTGCCGGGGTAAAGTCTGCAGCGCTAGTGAAAAACTCGAAGACTTCCGGGCGATACTTTAACCGGTCCAATAATTGTGTGGGTGCAGCGGCCGCCTTGAGGCCTAACTGGACCTTACCGGGACGGGCGGGTAATTCTAATTTTGCCATGCTGGTCAATCCTTTCGCCGGTTCCAAACAAAAAAGGTTCAGAACCAAAGTTCCAAACCTTAGTATACCGCTAACTTATGAGTCGCGAACGCTGGTGCCAACTGGTTAGTCGTCCACCGCATCTAACACCAGGATTTGCGCGCTAAAGTCCGCCGATTCCTCGACTCCCATGGTGGTTTGGAGTAGCGATGGAATGAACACCCCGGCATGCATCAGTTCGTCACCGTAAAGCGGTTGTTGCCGGCCGCTAACCACGTAGCGTTGGCTAGGCAATAGTCCCCGTAACTTTAACTGCGAATAACGGGGATTGGGCTGATTTAAGATCTGGTAGCGCGCCGCAATCGCGTGACGTTTGTCGGCACTGACCACCAGCCAGCTGCCAACGTTACGGTCACCCGTAAACGGATTATCCAGGCGGTAGAACGTTCCGCGCTGGAACAGGTCCCGGTGACGCTTGTAAAAGGCGATCTGCTGCTTGATCTGTGCCTTCTCGGTTGCCGAGCAGCGTGTCACGTCGAGTTCGTACCCCAGATCGCCAAAGTAGGCCACCGCCGCGCGCGTTTCCAGGGGGGTAATCCGACCGGTCTGGTCGTTTGGTACCGCCGAGACGTGCGCCCCCATCATCGTTTGGGGGTAAGCGTAGGAGGTGCCGAACTGAATGCGCAACCGCTCGATGGCGTCGGTATCGTCGCTGGTCCACGCTTGTGGGGCGTAGTACATCATCCCCAAGTCGAACCGGCCACCACCGGAGGCACAAGATTCAAATAAGACTTGTGGAAAATCGTGAGTCAACCGTGCGTAGAGTTGGTAAACCCCTAGAATGTAGCGGTGACTAAATTCCAATTGCCGATCAGCACTCAGCGTCGGACTATAAGCCTCGGTGATGTTGCGGTTCATGTCCCACTTAATGTAGTCCAGCTGGGCGTCATCGATCATCGCACTCATCTTGGCGTACAGGAAGTCGACCACGTCGGGGTTGGTCATGTCGAGGACAAACTGGTTGCGTCCGGGGGTCATCTGACGTTGCGGCGTCTTGATCACCCAATCGGGATGGTCGTGATACAGTTGACTGGCCAGCGAAATCATTTCCGGCTCGTACCATAATCCAAACTGCATGCCCAGGTCATGAATCTGTTGGGCCAGATGGGCCATGCCTTGGGGTAATTTTTGCGGATTAACGTCCCAATCTCCCAATGAGGTGGTGTCGTCATTCCGTTTGCCAAACCAGCCGTCGTCGAGAACGAATAACTCGATCCCCAGGTCCTTGGCCTGGCGGGCCATGGCCATTAACTTGGTTTCGTTAAAGTCGAAGTAGGTACCTTCCCAGTTATTAATCAGAATCGGCCGGGGCTTTTGCGCGTATTGCGGGTTGACCAGGTGGTGCTGGTAGCACGCCCCCATTTGTTGACTCAGTTGGTTGAGTCCCGTGTCACTATAGCTCAGGATCGCCTCGGGCGTCTGGAACTGGGTCCCCGGCGTCAGTTGCCAGCCAAATTCGGTTGGGTTAATCCCCAAGAGAACCCGGGTAGTGTCGAACTGATCAACTTCGATCTGGTCGAGAAAGTTACCGGAGTAGACCAGGTTGAACCCGTAGGCCCCCCCTTGGTCGTCGTTGGTCTGTGGCCGGGCCAAGATGAAGCCCGGATTTTCCTGGTGACTAGACGCACTGCGCAAGCTACCAATGCTCTGAATTCCCCGCCGTAACGGCGTCCGAATGGCGTGACGTTCCCGTGCCCAACTGCCGGAGAATTGCAGAAACTCATAGTCGGCATCGGGCAGATCCAGCTGCCCACTGAGGGCCCGGTTCAAGGTCACGGTTTGTTTCCCATGATTGCTAAAAGTGGCACTACGGACCAGCACGTCTTGGTGCGGAAAAATCGTGTAATTCAATTCAACCGTTACCTGGGTCACCGCATCCGTCAACGTCACGACCAGAGTCTGCGCGTCGTCTTGGCTATCATCAAACGTTGACGGGAGGTTGGCTAGCCGTTGCTTACCGGTTTCGATACGGTAGCTTTGATACTGCAGTTCACTGATGCGACTGCCATCCGGGGCCGTCATCTGGTACGCCGGATCCCGAAAGTCACCCTTTCCGAAGCTCGCGTACTCTTGTTTCAACGCCTCGGGTTGAACGTCCGGAGTATCCAGCTTCCAAGCCGGCATCGCCCCGTGAACCTCGCGGTGAGTCAGCTCCGGATACTGGGCTTGGTCATGGATTAACGGGCCATAATAGAGTTGTCCCAACTCGCCGTTCGCCATGACGTGAAAGAGGTAACTACTATGATCCATTTGAAGATGAAATTGAGTTTGGTGTGTTAAAATTGCCATCTCGTTCAGTCCCTTCTACCTACTAGGATACCGAAAAAGTTATTCTTTGTAACCGTTTTCTGCGAATTGTTCAAAAAAAGTAGCCCACTAGCGGACTACTCTATTTAAGCGATGGTTGTTGGGGTAAGGCCTGCAGGAGCGTGGTGGCAATGATACACACCCCGCCGAATAGTTCCGCGCCGGTCAACGGTGTTCCCAGGACGCCGACGGCCAAGACCGTAGCGGTCAGCGGCTCAAAGGCACTCAACATGCCGGTGGTGCTAGGGGTTAAACTGGCAAGGCTCTTGAGGTAGAGGAGGTAGGCCAGCATGGTACCGCCAATCACGATAAAGGCGATGCCGCCCACCACAGCCAAGTTGAGCTGGGGTAACCGGGTGGTCGCCAGTACCCCGCCAAACGGCAAACTTCCCAGCAGCATGGCCCAACCCACCACTAACCGGGCATCGTAGGTCGCTAGTAATCGCCGGGGTAACAGGGTATAGGTCGCTGAACTGACACCGGCTAAGAGGCCCCAGAAAAGGGCCAATGGTGCTAAGGCTAATTGGGTAAAGTGGCCATTGGTAACCAGTAAAAAGGTTCCAAAGAGCGCAATAGCGATGGAAATCAGGTCAATTCGCCGGGGCCACTGACGGCGGATCACGGCTAGGTAAATAATAATAAACAACGGACCTAAGAATTGGAGAACCGTGGCGGTCGGCGCATTGCCATAGGCGATTGCCAAGAAATAGGTTAATTGCGAGGGCACCATCCCCAATAAGCTGAACAAGAGCAGTTGCCCGATCATTTTCGGTCGCCGCCAGATAGCCCAGACGGCTTTCCCCTGACTAAGCGCAAACCAGCCCAATAGTAGGAGCCCCGCCAGACTTAAGCGGACCCCCGTTAACCAGAGCGTGGGGACCTGGTAACGGCTAAAGACGGCCTGGGCAACGGTTCCCGAGGTCCCCCACAAGATTCCGCCACTAATCACTTCAATTAAGCCTAATCGTCGACTGGCCATCCAACCGCCTTCCTTTCTGACACATTAAGTTATGGAAAAATTCCCACAAAAAAAGGAACTCAACGAATTGAGTTCCTGACATTGCGTGGCAACGTCCTATCCTTGCAGGGGGCAATCCCCCAACTACTATCGGCGTGCTGAAGCTTAACTTCTGTGTTCGGCATGGGAACAGGTGTATCCTTCAGGCTATCGCCACCACACTATTGAGAGCTTATTCCCTCAAAACTAGATATTACCAATTGATTTTCTTTGAGAACACCACTACTTGGTTAAGTCCTCGACCGATTAGTATTGGTCCGCTGCACACCTCACGGTGCTGCCACTTCCAACCTATCTACCTGATCATCTCTCAGGGGTCTTACTTCCATAAAGGAATGGGAAATCTCATCTTGAGGCGAGTTTCACACTTAGATGCTTTCAGCGTTTATCTCATCCATACATAGCTACCCAGCGATGCGCCTGGCGGCACAACTGGTACACCAGAGGTATGTCCATCCCGGTCCTCTCGTACTAAGGACAGCTCCTCTCAAATTTCCTACGCCCGCGACGGATAGGGACCGAACTGTCTCACGACGTTCTGAACCCAGCTCGCGTACCGCTTTAATGGGCGAACAGCCCAACCCTTGGGACCGACTACAGCCCCAGGATGCGATGAGCCGACATCGAGGTGCCAAACCTCCCCGTCGATGTGGACTCTTGGGGGAGATAAGCCTGTTATCCCCAGGGTAGCTTTTATCCGTTGAGCGATGGCCCTTCCATACGGTACCACCGGATCACTAAGCCCGACTTTCGTCCCTGCTCGACCTGTCTGTCTCGCAGTCAAGCTCCCTTCTGCCTTTACACTCGTCGAATGATTTCCAACCATTCTGAGGGAACCTTTGGGCGCCTCCGTTACTTTTTAGGAGGCGACCGCCCCAGTCAAACTGCCCACCTGACACTGTCTCCCGCCACGATAAGTGGCGCGGGTTAGAGTGTTCACACAGCGAGGGTCGTATCCCACCAACGCCTCCATCGAAACTAGCGTTCCGATATCTACGGCTCCGACCTATCCTGTACAAGCTGTGTCAACACCCAATATCAAGCTACAGTAAAGCTCCATGGGGTCTTTCCGTCCTGTCGCGGGTAACCTGCATCTTCACAGGTAATATAATTTCACCGAGTCTCTCGTTGAGACAGTGCCCAGATCGTTACGCCTTTCGTGCGGGTCGGAACTTACCCGACAAGGAATTTCGCTACCTTAGGACCGTTATAGTTACGGCCGCCGTTTACTGGGGCTTCATTTCTGGGCTTCGCCGAAGCTAACTCATCCACTTAACCTTCCAGCACCGGGCAGGCGTCAGCCCCTATACTTCATCTTACGATTTTGCAGAAACCTGTGTTTTTGATAAACAGTCGCCTGGGCCTTTTCACTGCGGCTACACTTGCGTGTAGCACCCCTTCTCCCGAAGTTACGGGGTCATTTTGCCGAGTTCCTTAACGAGAGTTCACTCGCTCACCTTAGGATACTCTCCTCGACTACCTGTGTCGGTTTGCGGTACGGGTAATTAATATCTAACTAGAAGCTTTTCTCGGCAGTGTGACATGGAGCACTTCCCTACTAAAATTCGGTCCTCATCACGCCTTGTCCTTAGCGATAAGCATTTGACTCATCACCAGACTTGACGCTTGAACGCACATTTCCAATCGTGCGCTTGCTTTAGCCTCCTGCGTCCCTCCATCGTTCAAACAATATTAACTAGTACAGGAATATCAACCTGTTATCCATCGCTTACGCCTTACGGCCTCAGCTTAGGTCCCGACTAACCCTGGGAGGACGAGCCTTCCCCAGGAAACCTTAGTCATTCGGTGGATCAGATTCTCACTGATCTTTCGCTACTCATACCGGCATTCTCACTTCTAAGCGCTCCACTAGTCCTTGCGATCTAGTTTCGTCGCCCTTAGAACGCTCTCCTATCACGCGACATAGTCGCGTCCACAATTTCGGTAATGTGCTTAGCCCCGGTATATTTTCGGCGCAGAGTCACTCGGCTAGTGAGCTATTACGCACTCTTTAAATGGTGGCTGCTTCTGAGCCAACATCCTAGCTGTCTATGCAATTCCACATCCTTTTCCACTTAGCACATATTTAGGGACCTTAATTGGTGGTCTGGGCTGTTCCCCTTTCGACGGTGGATCTTATCACTCATCGTCTGACTCCCGGATATAAATCTGTGGCATTCGGAGTTTATCTGAATTCAGTAACCCATGACGGGCCCCTAGTCCAAACAGTGGCTCTACCTCCACGATTCTAAATCCGAGGCTAACCCTAAAGCTATTTCGGAGAGAACCAGCTATCTCCAAGTTCGTTTGGAATTTCACCGCTACCCACACCTCATCCCAGCATTTTTCAACATACACGGGTTCGGTCCTCCAGTGCGCTTTACCGCACCTTCAACCTGGACATGGGTAGGTCACCTGGTTTCGGGTCTACGTCAACTTACTGAAACGCCCGTTTCAGACTCGCTTTCGCTACGGCTCCGGTCTTAACACCTTAACCTTGCAAATTAACGTAACTCGCCGGTTCATTCTACAAAAGGCACGCTATCACCCATTAACGGGCTCTAACTAATTGTAGGCACATGGTTTCAGGAACTATTTCACTCCCCTTCCGGGGTGCTTTTCACCTTTCCCTCACGGTACTGGTTCACTATCGGTCACTAGGGAGTATTTAGCCTTGGGAGATGGTCCTCCCGGATTCCGACCAGGTTTCACGTGTCTGGCCGTACTCAGGATCCTGAACTGAGGGTTAACGATTTCACCTACGGGGGTATCGCCCGCTCTGCCACACCTTCCCAGATGTTTCGGTTATCCTTAACTTTGGTAACTCAAATATTCAGTCCTACAACCCCACCGAGCAAGCTCGATGGTTTGGGCTGTTCCCCGTTCGCTCGCCGCTACTTAGGGAATCGATTTTTCTTTCTCTTCCTGTGGGTACTTAGATGTTTCAGTTCCCCACGTCTGCCTCAACTTGAGTATGTATTCGTCAAGTTGTAATCATCGGTAAAGATGATTGGGTTTCCCCATTCGGAAATCTCCGGATCAAAGCTTACGTACAGCTCCCCGAAGCATATCGGTGTTAGTCCCGTCCTTCATCGGCTCCTAGTACCAAGGCATTCACCATGCGCCCTTCATAACTTAACCTAACGGTCACTTCGTGACCGCTGATTAATTGAGTATTAGCGAATAAACTAATTAAAAAACTCAAAATAAACGCGGTGTTCTCGGTTTAATTATCTTTAATAATTAAAGGAAAATAATTGATAATATCTAGTTTTCAAAGAACAAGTTTGAGGGTAGACCCCTCAAAACTGACCATTGTTTCGACAAAGTATGTGTAGCCTCCGTATATTCCTTAGAAAGGAGGTGATCCAGCCGCAGGTTCTCCTACGGCTACCTTGTTACGACTTCACCCTAATCATCTGTCCCACCTTAGACGGCTGGCTCCCGAAGGTTACCCCACCGGCTTTGGGTGTTACAAACTCTCATGGTGTGACGGGCGGTGTGTACAAGGCCCGGGAACGTATTCACCGCGGCATGCTGATCCGCGATTACTAGCGATTCCAACTTCATGTAGGCGAGTTGCAGCCTACAATCCGAACTGAGAACGGCTTTAAGAGATTAGCTTGGCCTCACGACTTCGCAACTCGTTGTACCGTCCATTGTAGCACGTGTGTAGCCCAGGTCATAAGGGGCATGATGATTTGACGTCATCCCCACCTTCCTCCGGTTTGTCACCGGCAGTCTCACCAGAGTGCCCAACTGAATGCTGGCAACTGATAATAAGGGTTGCGCTCGTTGCGGGACTTAACCCAACATCTCACGACACGAGCTGACGACAACCATGCACCACCTGTCATTCTGTCCCCGAGGGGAACGTCTTATCTCTAAGATTGGCAGAAGATGTCAAGACCTGGTAAGGTTCTTCGCGTAGCTTCGAATTAAACCACATGCTCCACCGCTTGTGCGGGCCCCCGTCAATTCCTTTGAGTTTCAACCTTGCGGTCGTACTCCCCAGGCGGAGTGCTTAATGCGTTAGCTGCAGCACTGAAGGGCGGAAACCCTCCAACACTTAGCACTCATCGTTTACGGCATGGACTACCAGGGTATCTAATCCTGTTTGCTACCCATGCTTTCGAGCCTCAGCGTCAGTTACAGACTAGACAGCCGCCTTCGCCACTGGTGTTCTTCCATATATCTACGCATTCCACCGCTACACATGGAGTTCCACTGTCCTCTTCTGCACTCAAGTTACCCAGTTTCCGATGCACTTCTTCGGTTAAGCCGAAGGCTTTCACATCAGACTTAAGTAACCGCCTGCGCTCGCTTTACGCCCAATAAATCCGGACAACGCTTGCCACCTACGTATTACCGCGGCTGCTGGCACGTAGTTAGCCGTGGCTTTCTGGTTGAATACCGTCACGATGTCAACAGTTACTCTGACACCCGTTCTTCTTCAACAACAGAGTTTTACGAGCCGAAACCCTTCTTCACTCACGCGGCATTGCTCCATCAGACTTTCGTCCATTGTGGAAGATTCCCTACTGCTGCCTCCCGTAGGAGTCTGGGCCGTGTCTCAGTCCCAATGTGGCCGATTACCCTCTCAGGTCGGCTACGCATCATCGCCTTGGTGGGCCTTTACCTCACCAACTAGCTAATGCGCCGCGGAACCATCCAGAAGTGATAGCCGAAGCCACCTTTCAAACAAAAACCATGCGGTTTTTGTTGTTATACGGTATTAGCACCTGTTTCCAAGTGTTATCCCCTGCTTCTGGGCAGGTTTTCCACGTGTTACTCACCAGTTCGCCACTCGTTCCAATGTTGAAATCAGTGCAAGCACGTCAATCAACGGGAACTCGTTCGACTTGCATGTATTAGGCATGCCGCCAGCGTTCGTCCTGAGCCAGGATCAAACTCTCATCTTAAAAGATGATAAGCTCGAATAGCTCATCGATTGTTGTTACGTTTTTAAAGCGAATTGACTTCGCAAATATTGTTTGGGTTTGAACCAAAGTTCAAACCGCCCTACACATATTTGGTTTGTCGAAACAATGTTCAGTTTTCAAAGGTCTACCAAGCTGTTCGTTAAACGAACAGCTTAATCATCATAACATCTCGTTAAGATGATGTCAACTAGAAGTTTGATTTAACAACGTTTCTAGCTGAACCGTCATCGCTTAGCGACAACTTAATTAGAATAACATTTTGTCAGTGGCTCGTCAACAACTAATTTCAATTTTTCAAATTGGTCTAGCTGATAACATTGCCGTGACAACGTCTATAACTATACCAACCTAGGCCCCCACCGTCAACCAAAATCACTAAAACTTTCTAACCTTTTTTCAAAGCCATATCTTATAAACCCATCACCCAATAATAGTTACCCGACGGCCGTGTGTTCCCCGTTTTTAAACGCTGTACCGTTCGCCTTTATTTTAACAACAAAAAAAGCCCGCGGTCTCCCGTGGGCTACAAATGATCATCAATTTACTGAACTCGGGCTAAGAAGTACCGCTTCTTCCCCCGCCGCACAATGACAAACTTACCATCAAACGCGCTGGTTGGATCAATCTCAGCGGCGGGATCCGTCACCTTTTCACCGTTAATCCGAATCGCACCGTTCGTAATATCTTCACGGGCTTGACGCCGTGACGATTCAATCTTGGTAGTATCCACTAGCCATTCCACCAAGCCTTGCTTGTCCGCAGCTACCGTCACGGATGGCATGTTCTTGAAACCTTGTTCGATTTCACTAGCCGTCAGATCCGCCACATCGCCGGAGAACAAAGCCTTGGTAATGTGTTGGGCTTCGACTACAGCTTGATGACCGTGAACAAACTCAGTCACTTCTTCGGCTAACCGCGTCTGGGCTTCCCGCTTTTCAGGGTGCGCCGCTACGGCATCGGCCAGGTGCTGGATCTCATCTTGGCTCAAGAAAGTAAAGTACTTCAAGAACTTCACCACGTCGCGGTCATCCGTGTTAATCCAGAACTGGTAGAATTCGTAAGGCGAGGTCTTTTCGGGGTCCAACCAGACGTTGCCACCTTCGGACTTCCCAAACTTAGTGCCGTCCGCCTTCAGCAGTAGCGGAATCGTTAACCCGTAAACCTTGGCATCGGAACCTTCCTGTCGGTGAATCAAATCAATACCGGACGTGATATTTCCCCATTGGTCGGCGCCCCCAATTTGGAGTTGGACATCTTCGTGTTTGTATAAATGAAGGAAATCGATCGATTGGAGAATCTGGTACGTGAATTCGGTGTAGGAAATGCCGACTTCCAACCGGGAGGCCACAATTTCCTTGTTCAACATGGTGTTGACGTTAAATAACTTCCCGAAGTCTCGCAAGAAGTCTAGCAAGGACAACTTGGATAACCAATCGTAATTGTTCACGATCTTAAAACTACCGTCTTGGCCGAAAAGATGTTCCATCTGAGCCGTCAAGCAGTCTTGATTATGCCGGACTTGGTCCATCGTTTGCAGTTTTCGTTCGGCTTTCTTCCCGGATGGGTCCCCAATCGAACCCGTTGCGCCCCCGATGACGATGTACGGCCGGTGACCCGCCAACTGGAATCGCTTAAGAATCATGAACGGAATCAAGTGACCGATGTGCATCGAGTCGCCAGTGGGATCGATCCCGGCATACAGCCCCACGGCCTTTTCGTTAACTAAGTCGGCTAAGCCCGCTTCGTCCGTTTGCTGGTTAATGGCCCCGCGCCATTTTAATTCATCAATAATCGACATGTGTTTTCCTCCTATATACTAAAAAAGTCCCTAACGGTCATCAAGACCATCAGGGACGAATTCAAAATCCGCGTTACCACCCAAGTTGTTGTCGTGTGACAACCGCTCGTCATCGTTAACGGAATGACCCGCTGAACACATCAGCCGCTCCACAGGGTAATTCATGTTCTCGGACGTTCCGACTCGCACTCCCGTCGGCTCTCTGCACCGTTGCCCAGACCACTACTGAACTGCTTCATTGCTTATGGTTTCGATGATACTGGCCTGACGGATAAATGTCAACTGCCAAGACACACTCGCCCTCCTTAAAATTAGAAGAACAGTTTCAGACTCGCCCACACAATCTGGAGGTTTAACAAGGTCAAGACAATTGTACTCAGCCAGGCCAGCCAAGTCACCCAGGGTTTGTTGACGTATTCAGCGCCCATAATCTTTTTTGACGAGGTAAAAATAGTCAACGGAATCATCGAAAACGGTAAGGCAATCGACAGGAAAACCTGCGAATTGACCAATAATCGGTCCAACGCGGCTTCGTTCCCGCCGTACAGGATGGTACAAATCACGACCGGCGCTACCGACAGTAACCGGGTCACTAACCGGCGCACCCAAATTGGAATTTTCAAGTTAATGAAACCTTCCATAATGACTTGCCCCGTCAGCGTCCCCGTAATCGTCGAATTCTGTCCCGATGCGAGTAACGCCACTGCAAACAGCGTTGACAGGAAAGGTGAGGCCACGGCACCCGCTAAATGATTGTCCTGCAGCACCATGTACAGATTTCCAAACGTCCCTAATTTGTCGACGTCCTTACCGAAGAATAACGCGGCCCCCAATAATAGGAGCAAGCAGTTAATCACGAAGGCCCCCATCAACTGGATGTTGGAGTCCCAGGTCGTAAACTTGACCGCCCGCCGCATCTCTTCCGGGTCATCCCGGTTAAACTTACGAGTTTGCGCGATGGACGAATGCAAGTAGAGGTTGTGCGGCATGACCGTCGCCCCAACGATCCCCAACGCCATAGTCAACTGTCCCGGATGCACAATCTGGGCCTGCGGAATAAAGTTGGCGACCGCTTGCCCCATGTTCGGCTGAGCGATGATCACCTCGTAAGCGAAGACCACTAAAATCACGGTAATCAAGCAAATAACGATGGCTTCAATCTTACGAAAACCTAGTTTCGTCAATAATAATAGTAGTAACACGTCAAAAACGGTCAGCGAAACCCCAATAATCAAGGGAATTCCGAATAACAGTTGCAGGGCAATTGCGCCCCCAATCACTTCGGCAATGTCCGTCGCCATGATGGCCAACTCGGTGACCACCCAGAGGACAAATCCGACTCGCTTAGTCGTGTACGACCGCGTGGCCTGAGCTAAGTCTTGTTGCGTCACGATTCCCAGTTTAGCCGCCATGTATTGGAGCAACATCGCAATCAAACTGGAAATCAAGATCACGGACATCAAGAGGTACCCGTACTGGGCCCCACCCCCGATGGACGTTACCCAGTTACCGGGATCCATATATCCCACGGCTACCAAGGCTCCCGGTCCCGAAAAGGCAATCAGGTTCTTAAAGAAACCTTTTTCCTTGGGAATTGTGACGGTCCCATTGATTTCTTCTAGTGACGGTCCGTTAGCGGACCCCAGCAGTCCCCCCGTCTTGTCTGCCGTGGTCTTTGAAACGTTATCTGTCATGTTTTCCACTCCCCCTATCTGATGGTAGTCACCATTATACGGGGGCCGGCCGCTTTGTAAACCCAGATTTAGTGCGGGATTTTCCTAGATTTAAATTACCCACTAAATAGATTAAATAAAAAGCGTCCGGGAAACCTAATCCCGCACGCTTCAGCAAAAACAAAAATATTAATGGCAAATTCTATAATTAATCCGAACAGAAATTAAAAAGCCCAAAGCAATCACTTACAATGGTAGTAGCTAATTCCAACCAATATAGGGAGTGATTACTTTGGGTACATCTACTTTATCACGTTTTCAACGTGGCGCACTAGCACAACTGGTCAATGAGGGGAATAAATCTTACCAAGTAATGGCTGACGCCTTAGGCGTCGCCAAAGCTACGATTAGCTATGAGTTGGACCGGGTTAAACCTTATGATCCAGAATTAGCTCAGCAAGATGCAGATCGCAAAAGGCGGAATTGCGGTCGTCGTTCGATGCTGACGGCAGCATTAGCGACTTTAATTACCAATCACTTACGATTAACCTGGTCACCAGAAACCATTGCGGCCGCTTATAACTTGAGCACTGCGTCAATTTATAATTGGCTTAATCGTGGCTGGCTCCCCTTCAAATTGACTGATCTACCCAATCGGAATGTCCGCCAGCACCGAGTGAGCGAAAATCGTGGGAAATTTACAAGTGGGACTTCCATCGAACAACGGCCAACAACTGTTAATCAACGGTTAGCTTTTGGTCATTGGGAAGTAGATACGGTGCTTTCTAGTCGAAGTGAGTCACGATCATGTCTGGTTACATTCGTAGAACGTAAGACCCGACTTCTATGGGCCATCAAAGCCCCTAATAGAACGGCTAAGGCTCTAAACACCGCCTTTGGCAAGTTTATGGGGGCCTTCGGTCCCCAAGTAAAATCCATTACTGTTGATCATGGTAAAGAGTTTGCCAATTATCAGGCCTTAGAACAGGATTATCAGATCAAAGTTTATTTTTGCCATCCATATTCACCATGGGAGCGAGGTTCCAATGAATATTTTAATAGACGGTTACGCTGGTTCTTCCCGAAAAAGACCAATTTTAGCCAAGTAACGACTGATGAGATCCTAGCAGCACTTGAACTAATTAATCAACGACCATTAAAAATACATCATCAACAGACTGCCATTGAAAGATTCCGGGCTTGTTCGGATTAAACTTGTAATTTGCCTAATATAAAAATTTACGCGACTCATCAATTTTGGAATAATCGCGGTCGTTTACGGATTCTGGAAATCCAACGCAAAAATTGACAGCTCGTGGTGTCGCAAGGTCCGAATCAATCGGTCGAGGTTCTCCCCGTACTTCAGCTCCTTAATCCAATGGAAAGCCTCCAACTGATGGGCCTGGGCAAACCGAACGGCCTGCGGATCTGTGCCGTAGACCACAATGTAGTTATGCCGTTTCTGTTCGTCAATCACTACCTGATTGGTCAGCAGACTCAGATGGACAATCCCGCCCAACAAGCGGTTGAAGATGTCGGTCGTGACCCCCAACATGTCGTAGGAAACCAAGATCTGTACTCGCGCGGCGGTTAAATTTAACCCGTTGGTGTACTTGCTAAGGTACTTTTGGACCAACCGTAAATCGCTAGGCGTGACTTGCTCCGGATAGAGCTGAGCCAGACTGTTCGCAATGTCCGTGGCCGCTGCCGTAGACGTCGGGGTGGTCCGGTACAACGCGGTGACTTCCGGTCGTAACAGCGGGTCAACCCGAAAGAGCAACATGAACTGCCCCAGCGAGAAGAGCCAGTTGGCAAACCAGTCTTGACCAGTGGCAAAATCACTGAGCGACGCCACACTAGGCGCCAGCTGATAGGTCGGAACCTTCTGCCGCAACCCGGAATACAGGCGCTGCATGTTCCGGGGTTGTAAAGCCCGGACGAAATACGGCGAACTGGTCAACAAATAGTCCAACGTGGCCAGCTCGGTTAATGCCTCGCGGGGCGTATCGTTGAGTTGTTGTTGAAACTTCACGGCTAACGGCCGCAAATCCGTCAAGTGAACCAACGGGAACCGTAACGCCGCGTACCGGTGCCCTTGCGCTAACCGCAACAATGCTAGTGTAATCAGCAGGTTGCGATGTTGCGCCAATCCCTTGGAATTCTGATACAGGGTGTCGTCAGCGTAGGTCGTACAAATCGCATCGTATAGCGACTGATACGCCGCCGGTAATTCGGGTAATTCGTTCAGCGTGGTCAGCGTGGTACTAAAGAGCGTAAAGTACAGCAGTTGGACCAACGTTTCATCCCCGGTCAGCCGCAACGGATTCGTGGTGAGCTCCAGGTGATATTGAGCCAGTTGCTGGCGCATTGGCCGCATCCGCCGGTTAAACGTCGACGTACTAATCCCGTAGCGTTCACACAGGGTGCGCACCTGTTGCGGTTCGGCACTCAACGTCGCCAGGACGGCTTGATACGGAATGCTGCGGGCGTATAACCAATGCCGGTACACGTCAACCGTAATCGGCGTGGTCAAACTATCCTTGGTCAGCTTGGTCGTCGGGGCTAGGTGTTGTAGGTCGGTCCGTAAATTCAAGAGAATATGGTAGGCTTGCGAATAGCTTCCCTGCATATTGGTGGCAAAATCGACCAGGTTAAATTGGCCGTGATGGTCCGTAATAAATGACATTAAACGTAACTTACGTGTATCCTTTACCGTTAACATCGCAAAATCAATTTTCAATGTTGCTCACTCCCCCAAGTTAGCGAACAGCCCCCGACCACGGACGATCAGGGGCTGTCTTCATGATTGATTAGTCAATGTTGTTAATCGTGACGTGGCGTACATCCAACTCGGTCAGCGTTTCCTTCAAAATGATTCGCGGATCATCGTACCGAATGTCGGGTAGAACGCTGCTCAAGTAGTTACCCGTCAGTTGCCCATCCCGGACTTCCGGTTGAATTGTTACGCGTTGCTGATTGCTGGTGGTCAACGTCACCTTTTGACCAGCGCCTAAACGTTCAACTAATGGTAAAGTGGGAACCTTTTGCATCATTCTAATCGCCCTCCTATGCATTAACTTTCCAGTTCTATTTTACCACGTCACCGGACAATCCGTGAGTTTTGCCCCTCACGTTTACTTTACCCAGTAATTGATCAGCCCTAGCCCCCACCCGGTTTGGTTCTAATTTATATAGTAGAAATTGATCACGACTGAAAACCGATTGTCGTAACGCCTGGGCCCACGTCATTTTCAACGGAGGTTTCCACGTAAGATGCACCGCTCATTTTTTGGTCTAGAAACGGTCACCAGTTTGCAAGTACGCTACCGTTAAGAAAGGTGGCGGTTTCAGGGTTTGGCCGCTCTAAATTGGTCTTAAATCGGCGCCTTTATAAAAAGTTACATTTTTGTTACGTTTAAAGCTAGCCGTTTCACCAAACCTGTTAATCATGCTATGCTCATAGTCATGCTAATTGATGCTATCGATATTCAACATTAGGGGAGAAAGCAATTATGTGGCTGAAAAATCTGAATACTATCTTTGTCGTAGGGTACCCAATCTTTGTGTCAATTATTTGGATTACGGGTGGCCTTTTTTCTAGTTTCTACCGTCACCGACAATCCCGGACGTTGTTAACCGCCGCCGAGGAACCTTTCGTGTCCATCCTCATCCCGGCGCACAACGAATCCGATACGTTGGTCGCGGCCGTCAAGTCATTGGCCGAGTTACAGTATCAGCACTATGAGGTCGTCTTAATCGACGATTGTAGTACCGATAATACCTGGGACCTCATGCAAGCGTTAGCCAAACAATGGGCCGGCCAACTGGCAATTCGGACCTTACATTTACCGGTTAACCAGGGGAAGGCCAGCGCTTTAAATCAGGGGGCGAAGGTCGCTAAAGGGGATTATCTGGTGGTCATCGATGCCGACTCACTGTTACAACCCGACGCCGTGACCCAACTCATGACCACCCTGCTGGAGAACCCCAACTACGGGGCTGTCACGGGGAAACCCATCGTTCGTAACCGTTCCACCCTGCTCGGTCGGCTCCAGTTGCTGGAATACGTAGCCGTGATCGACCTGATCAAGAAGGCCCAAGCCTACCTGACCGGCAGCATCACCACGGTTTCTGGCGTGATCGTCGCGTTTCGGCGCGAGGCGTTAAACGAAGTCGGCGGTTGGAATCCGGCCGTGATGACCGAAGACATCGACATTACCTGGCGCATGTACCGTCATCAATGGCGGGCCGCCTACGAACCACGCGCCGTTTGCTGGATCTTAGTTCCCGAACGGTTACGTGGCTTACTTAAGCAACGCCAGCGTTGGGCTCGTGGCGGACTAGAAGTCCTGATTACCAACCGACGGGGCTTATACCTGAATCCATGGGGACAACGGGGACTTCTCATGGAATCCATCGTCAGCAATTGTTGGGCCATCTTAACGGCCATTTCGTTGGTGGCTTACGTGTTTCAACTCTTTTTCCTACACAACCTTTCATTAGATGGTAACCTTCTAATCTTAATGTTTACTTTAAACGCCATTCAATTTACGATTGGCTTCATTGCTTCACAAGCAATCGCGCAGTTGACGCTGCCCGAACTCTTATTAGTCCCCGTCTACATTCTGTATTACTGGCTGATCAACTTAGTCAGTTGCATCGCGGCCATCAGTTCCTACTTCGTGGATCCACAACGACGGGGAACCTGGCGCAGTCCGGATCGGGGGTTATAAACTATGCGAAGAACACCAGCATCACCTATCATTCGGCGGCAAACCAGCTTCGGGAGCCGGTTACTCCGCGCCGTCGTTTTAATCGCGCTTTGGGGCTTCATCGCCCTAGTCGTCGTCACCAACTTAGGCTTCAGTCTGGGCTGGTATAACGATACGTTAGTCAGTCTTTACTTATTATTTAACCTGAAGGCCCACGCTAACAGCGCCTTCCTCTTACTCGCGTTGGTTCTCCTCATCGTCGTGCCCCTTTACTGCACATGGCGGTGGCTTCACCTACGCAAGGGGGTTCGCGCATGACTCGTCGCCTCCGTCGAGGACTCTTAATCCTCCTGTTCCTAGTGGTGATTCTGGGCTTTGGTTGGACTTACCAACACAAGGCCGTTAAACAACAGACCACCAAGGAAAGCTATGCGCTCCCGGCGCGCTACGAAAAGATGTCGAACGGGATTATGGTATTTTGTTATCACCGGATTCTCGGCGGTAATTGGACCACGCGAATTATTCGCGGGTTATCGACCAACTCCCAACTCCACGAATTCAACGTCCCGGCCGACCAGTTCACGGCTCAGATGAAGTACCTGCATGATCACCATATCAAAGTGATCTCGGCCGAAACCATGGTTAAAATGGTTCGCGACCAGCAACCGATCCATGGCAAATACGCGGTCCTCTCGTTTGACGATATCGACCGAACCGTGATCGACCACGCCGTTCCGGTCATGAACCGCTATAAGTTCCCCTTCACGACCTTCATCATCACGGGAAACACCGGCCGTTACCGGGAAGGGACCCAACTAGCCACTTGGTCACAAATTCGAGCCGCCGAAAAGGCCTCTCAGGGCCGGATGACTCTGGGGTTGCATACGCATAACCTGCACTACTTGAACGCCCACATGGAGCCCGTCTTCATGCAACCCCACTACACCGGGAAATTCAAGCGAGACTTTGCCATCTCGAAGCAGGAACTCAAGGCCCACACTGGCATCACGGGTAACTCGTTCGCGTTCCCTTATGGGGCCGGCACGGATCCGATTAACGCCTTTTTGGCCCAACAGCACCTTACCTGGGTCGCCACGTTAGACGCCGGTATCGTCACCGACAATACCGACCTCAACGCCACACCACGGGTGATCATCAACCACGAAAGTTGGCCGTCCATTCAAAAATGGTTCACGACCAAGTAACGCCAACAGCCAGGGGGCAGCTCACCACAACGAGCTACTCTCTGGCTGTTAACCTAAAAACGCCCCCAACCGGCTCAGTTGCGCAAGGAAGCGACTGCTGGTTGGGGACGTTTTTTAAGTTATTTTTGATATGAAGTCACCGTCACGTTTCCCCCATTAGAGAAAAGCTAGGCTTGAGTCGGTTTAACCGCTGGCTGCGTGAGTCGCATCCCCAGCGCGTAAATGAGCGCCGTCAGCGCCATGGCGATAAAGGTGGCTCCAACTGTGGTCGCAATGACCGGAACCTGCTTTAAGCCCCAGTACGCCACCACCCCCAGGCCCCAGCTGGCGACCGCCACCCAGTTAACCCCGTGACGGTACCAGTAAGCGCCGTGAACCTTGGTGAACTCGCTTAGCCGGTACTGGCGGTGTTTTAACCAGAAGAAGTCCACCAAGAAAATGGCGATTTCCGGTCCCAGAAACATCCCGATGCCGTCCAAGAAGGTTTCGAAGACATCCAGGAAGCTCGCCAGGTAGACCGGGATAAACGTCACCAACGTGGCCACGATGGTCACCAACCACAGACTGACGTTCAACGACAGCCGGTGGACTAGATTCGTCAGCGCCGAACCAGCCGACATCAGGTTGACCGCGTTGGCCGTGGTACTGGTCAACACGATTACCAACAGGGCTAAGAACCCCAGACCCAATTTAGCGGCTACCGTGCTGGGGTCCGAATTATTGGGGTCGAAATGGTTCAGCGTCACGGCCGTGCCAATCGTGGCAAACAGCCCGATAAAGGCGAACCAGAACAAGCCCAGGTTGGCGCCCAGAAACGACGCGGTAGTGGCTGCCGACTTCTTGGCCGTAAAGCGGCTAAAGTCGGACGCCGCGGTGACCCAGGCCAGGTTAAAGGCGGCCAGCGTATCCGCCGCGACCCCCGACGTCATCTTCAGATTGTGCGGCGGTTGCCAGCTCACAATTTCGCTAAAGGACACCGTCCGGAAGACCACCACGGATTCCCACAAGACGAAGACCACGACCAGAATGATCCCGACCCGTTCAATCAAGCGCACGGACCGTTCCCCTAAAGAGATACTTAATAAATGCAACGCACTCATGATGAGGATGCCAACGATCAAGCCCAGATTCCCCCCGGGCTTCCCGTAGACCGGCCAGCCGAGCAGCTCACTAAAGATGTAGCTGATCGACGTGGCCGCGATAAAGGTGTTCACGGCCGCCCAGCCAATAAACTGGACGACGTTGATCAGGGACGGAATATAACTGCCCCGCAGGCCGAACGAGGCCCTAGTCAGGGCCATCGCGGGTAACCCGGTCCGGTAACCCATGTAGCTGGCCACCGCCAGTAAGGCGTAGGAGATTAGTCCCACCACGATGAGCGTGGTCGAGGCGGTCAGAAACCCGCAAGCGGCAATCACGCCCCCGATATACCAGGTCCCGTTATTGGCGTTGGCGCCAATCCAGGTGGCAAATAAATCCCAATTCGACATGTGGCGGTGTTCAGTTGCCACCACGTCAACGCGACCAAAGGCGGCCTTATCCGTAGATGCGGCCGGTGACTTTGCAGTCGTTGTGTTTAGCTCTTGTGCCATTGTGTGTCACCTTTCCTCCAGCATACTAACCGGATGACCGACATGATTCACAATGATAGGTCAGCGCTTCCGGGCCAGTCAGAAACGGGCTGGAACGGGGTGGGCACGGCTTCAAGCCCATAGCTCAGGTCTTGAAGACCGACCTTTGTCTAGGCCAGTAAAAAACACTGGCCAAGACTGACCCACGGCCCCCCTGAGCCCGTTTCTGACTGCCCCTCCAGCTTATGCTGTCTATAACAGTAACTTAAAAGTACTAGTCATCAATACACAACCGGTTTAACCAGCTTCTAAGTTTTAAGTTGGAGAAGTGCCTTATCGATTAATTACGCGTTATGAACTTATCATGTCGTCAAAATTCGTTGTCATACCGCCAAGCGCAATGACCGTCTGCCCACCTTGCTTGTCGCCATAGCCAACGCCTTAGCCGAATCACCACGGTCGCACACCAATTTTATGAACGTTTAAATTTACAGAATTTCGCCGACGAATTCGCCCTTGGGCATCTTGGTGAAGTCGTAAGTGGCCAGGTCTTGAACTTGCTTGGTGTACCAGTGCAAGCTTTCGGTGATCATCAGGTTGACCGCTTCGTCCTTTTCTTGCAGCGCCAAGATTGGCAGGTTGCGCATCGTGGCCACCCCGAGTTCGTATGCCGTCCCGGAATCCAGGTTCTTGGCTTCAAAGTCTAAGACCGTTACGATCACGTCGGCCGCGGCGATTTGGTCCATGTCGCGGTGGAAGATTTCCGTGGCCCAGGCTTTGGTGAACTGTTCCGCTTGGGCGTCCTGGTGTAACCGGGGTGAGTAGAAATCGGTCACGGTCGGATTGGCCGCTAAGGCTTGTTCGAGCCGGGTGACCCGATCCACCTGTTCGGGACTGAAAAACGGACTTGCAACGTAAATTTGTGCCATGGTAAAACTCCTCCAAAATTTTTTCAACCAACCTAAGCATGAAAAAAGCGGCCGAATTCACTCGAACTTAGGCCGCTAGCCGCGCGCAAAAAGCCCGCGATTCTACCGTACCTTTGTTAGCCTCTCTGGGCTAAAGTTAAAAGGACTATTTGGTTGTTAGCCCACATTATACGGACTTCTAAAATTTTCGTCAATCCGATTGAGGCGTTCAAAATTGAAGTTAAGCGGTTCACTGGCGATTAGACCGGGCCTAAGAAATTTTCTTAGCCGTTCATCAAGGCGACCCAGCAAATCCCCGTCACCAATAGGAGCCCACTACTGAAGAAAATCGACTTTAGCCGGTAAAACGCGCAACTCAGGGAAAAGAGGAGCATGACAATAAACGCCACGCCCAAGGCCCACAGGTACGGTAAGACATTGACGTACATGGCAGCGATTCCCTTAAAGAACATGGTGATGAGCACCCCGCCATCTAAGAGTGCCACCCCCAGTTCAGCGACGTGTAACGTTCGTAACCAGACTTGCATTCGCTCACCCCTCAGCTTTATTTCATTTTACCGCTGGGGCTCGCTTAGTCAAAGTACTGCGTCAACACCTGTTTGTAGATTTCGATAAAGTCCAGGTACTGCGACTTCGAGGTCCATTCGTTGTCCTGGTGCTGGCTATCGTTACCGGGGCCGAAGACCGCGTAGTCAAAGCCCACGGGATGGTCCTTTAAAAACTGCGCGCCGTCGGTCCCGCCCGGTGAGCTTACCGCCAGAATTTCCGTAGGCGAGTATGGTAAGTCTAACAGTTTGAGAATCTTGGCCTCGTAGTCCCGTTCTGCCGGCGTGATGGTCTGCTTAGCCGCGTACGGGTTACCGATTTTTTGAATCAACCGGGTCAACTTACCATCGGTGGCGCCGACCAGCGGGCCAATGTCCGTGGCCATCTCCACGGTTACGTGCCCGTTAGACCGCTGGTTATACTGGTCCAAGACCTGCTCAAAGTGGTGGACGATGGCGTGGTTACTGAGTTCGGGGATCGTCCGCAGATTGATTTGGGCGGTCGCCGCCCCCGGGATAGCGTTGACCTGGTTGCCCCCCGCGATAACGTCCACGTTGTAGACCGTTGCGCCCAGCGTGGCGTTGCGGACCCCCGCGGTCATGCGGTCGAACTCATCCTGCATCAGATGCAGCGCATTGATGAGATGGAAAATTGCGTTGTTGCCCAATTGCGGCATCGAACTGTGGGCCGCCTTCCCCGTCGAGATCACGGTCAGGTTCATGGTGCCCTTATTGGCGTACATCACCCGGTAGCCGGTGGGTTCCCCAATCAGAATTCCCGTGACGTCTTGCATGTAGCCGGCGGCGGTCAGGGCCTGCGCCCCCAACTCGCCAACCTCTTCGCCCACGGTCGCCAGCAGTCGAATCGTCCCGTTGAGAGGGACCGCCTGCTCCTTTAACTCGATCATCGCAATGACCAGGGCCGCCAACCCGTCCTTCATGTCGGTCACCCCACGGCCGTAAAGGCGGTCGCCCTTGGTCACCATTTCGAAGGGGTCGGTGTCCCAGTGTGCCTCGTCGACGTCGACCACGTCCATGTGGCCGGAAATCGCTAAGACCGGTTGGCCGTGGCCAAGCGTGGCGACCAGGTTGGCTCGGTCCCCTGTCATGGGCACGATGTGGCTTTCAATCCCCGCGCGATCGAAGACCCCCTTCAGGTATTGGGCCACCTGTAATTCGTGGTCGTTGACGGAGCGAATTTTGATCAAATCGGCTAACAGCTGTAACTTTTCGGTAGTTTCCATCAGTCATCATCTCCTTAAGGCCTTTATACCACGCTTGGGCGGCTAACCGCGTCTGCGGGGCTCACTAAATTTCACGGTTGAACTGGTTGATGGGCTAACCCGTCAGCCCCACGCATTTCGCGCCACCCGTCAATCAATTAACAAACCATTTGGCAGCTTAGTTGTCGCGCCTGGTCAGACTTGGTACACTAGATTCATCACAGAGGAGGATTGAATGATAATACAGCTACACCTGATGCAGACCGAGCATGACTTTGTATAAATATATATATATATAACGTTATAACACCATTGAGGTGATGTAATGAAGCCTGGAGAAATGACAAAACGCCTAGTTGCTGCAACCACCACTTTACGAAACTGGGAAAAATCCGTAAAACTACCGGATAAAAGAACCGTATCAAACAGTGCTATTACACAGAAGAAAACTACTTAAAAGTAATCAACAATACAGAACCACAAGATAAACGTATCAATGCTACCTACGCTAGAGTTTCTACGCAAAATCAAAAAAATGATTTTGCGGATCAGGTACATTTTCTCCAGTAATATACTAATTCAGGGGGGATTATCGTACAGAAATTATCACTGATACCGGAGACTGAATTTATTCAGGACCCAATCCCAATTATTCACGTATTTTTATGTCACGTTTACGGACTTAGAAAGTACAAGGACAAAGTGGGAAGTGACCTGGATGTTAATCACTTATAAAGTTGAAATTAAACCAACTAATTTTCAGAAATGGCAACTTAATCGGCATATTGGTGGTAGCCGTTGGGCATACAACCTGTTTTTGGAAATGAACAAATTGCGTTACGAAGACGGGTATCATTATATGAGCGCTTACGAATTCAGTAAGTGGTTTAACCATGACTATTTAGCGGCCAATCAAAAAGATGACTGGGTCAAAGAACTTTATGCTAAGTCTACCAAGCAAGCCTTTATTGATGCCGATATAGCCATGAAGCGCTTCTTTAAGCATCTTAGCGCGTATCCTCATTTTCGTTCTTGGAAACGAGAACAGGGGTCCTTCTACTTCGTGAAAAATGGTAAGGCTCAAATAATTCCGGTTGAGCGACATCGCATCAAGTTACCTAAACTAGGCTGGGTCCGTCTGAAAGAATATGGGTATCTGCCTACCGATGCGGAACATTTTCTCATCAAGCAAGGTCGCGTTAAGTGTCATGCCGGGCGCTATTACTTAACCTGTTTGATTGAACAAGCTGATGTAGTTCATCCCGAATTAACTGGGGTGAGCATCGGAATTGATTTAGGAATCAAAGAATTTGCCGTGCTGAGTAATAGGCAAATTTACAGTAACCACAATAAAACTCACCGAGTTAAACGGCTCCGGCGACAATTACGCCGGTTACAAAGAAAACATGCACGTCAGTATCTTGCATTCAAAGCCAGAAAACAGAAAGAAGGAAAGTCTGCTACTGATTTGAACCTAGCAAAAACTAAGCGGCGAGTGCAACGACTGTATCAACGGCTTCAAAACATGCAAAAAGATTACCAAAATAAAATCATCGCCAATGTGGTGACAACCAAGCCACGTTGGGTTGCTTTGGAGGATCTAAACGTAAAAGGCATGTTGAAAAACCGACACTTAGCTAAAGCCATTAGTTATCAAGGATTCTATAACTTTCGGATCCGATTAATTGCTAAGTGCCAACAACTAAGAATCCCGGTTCATCTGACCAATCGGTTTGAGCCAACTTCTAAATTATGTCATCACTGTAGTACCAAAAAAGTTGATTTAAAACTCAGTGATCGGACTTACCGTTGTCCAGTTTGCGGCCTGGTTGAAGACCGAGATATGAACGCCGCCTTGAATATCAAGGATACTAAAAACTTTGAGCTAGCCTACTAAAACAGGACTCAAAGGATGTACCGATGGCTAGTCGGGAATTAACGCTTGTGGACTATCAAAACAACTGTAGTAGTGGGCTTTTGGCGAGGCAGGATAGGAAGAAGCAAGAAAAATCTATAACTTTTTATAAGTTGTCAGTAGCAGGATTTTATGTCACCCACAAGTCATCAACTACCACCCCGGATCAAGCGCATCTGGGGGTACAGCACCCTCGGCAGCTTTCTGTTCGGCCTGGTGGCCACCGGCCTACTCTATTGGGCCCAAATCGGCTGGCACTGGCCCGGCTGGTTAGTCGTTGTCAGCGCCGTGATCACCCTGGTCGAACCCATCGTGGAGGCCGGGTTGATCCCCTACCGCTACCGGTTCACCCACTACCAGATTACCCCGGTCGCCGTAGAAATCCAGTCCGGAATGGTCTTCAAAAAGCGCCTGGCCATCCCGATTGCCCGGGTCCAAGACGTGACCCTCAAGGCCGGTCCGCTCCTGCAGTGGCAAAAGCTGACCCAGGTCACCGTGGCGACGGCGGCCACCAGCCACACCATTGAAGGCCTCGAACTCGCCACCGCCGAGCAGTTGCGCGAGCACATCATGCAGCTGGCCCAGGAGGCGCGCCATGACTAACCCCCGCCACTCCCACGTTTTAGGGTTAATCACCCACCTGGCCAAGCAGCTGCAAGAGTACTGGTTCTTGTTTGTTCTGCTGGTCTGGCAGTGGGGGAACCTGCCCCCGCTGTGGCGCGGCGTGGCCATTGCGGCCCTGGTGGTCTGGTTTCTGGTCTGGCCCGTCACCAAGTGGGCCACGTTGACCTACGCCGTCACCCCGGACGCAGTCATCATTCACTCCGGAATCTTCGTACGCCATCACCTCCACATTCCGTATCCGCGCTTACAGACCGTTCAACGCCAACAGTGGTTTTACTTACGGCCATTTCACCTGGAAACGCTCCAGCTGGAAACCGCCAGTCATGAGGATAGCCAACCCGAGGTCCGGTTACCGGCCGTCCCCACCAGCGTGGTCGACGCCATTAACGCCTACCGCCGCCAAACGGCCGAGCCAACCGCAACGCCTCACGTGACCGGCGCGGCCGCACCGGTCAATTCCGCGACGCCCGCATCACCAGTCGACCCCAGCTACCGCATCACGCGGCGAGCGTTGACCCAGTTTGCCCTGACCTCGACCGGAGTCATCCCCCTCGTCGTGGTGCTCCTGGGGATCTACGGCAAGCTGCCCAAGTTCTGGGAAAACCAGGCCATCGCCCAGGTCGCCCATTACGCCCTGCCGCTGCTCTTAGGCGGGATAATGGTCGCCCTCATCATCGGTTGGTTGGGCGCCTACCTCTGGGTTCTGCTGCGCTACTACCACTTCACCCTGACCAGGACCGGCGACCAGTTAGAAACCGTCAAAGGGTTCTTCCAACGCAACACGGTCACGGCGCCAATCGCACGAATTCAGGCCGTCCGGTTCAAGCAGAACATCTTGCGGCAGTGGCTGCACCTGCAGACGGTCCAGGTCCTCTTGGCCTCGAAGGCCGCAACCGACGATGACGACCACGATTTGGTGCTCTTACCCGCCATCACCCAAGCCCAGCTCTACGCCACCCTGCATCCGTTCATCCCTTGGGTGCCGGCCACCGCCCCCGACCTCACGGACTTAACGGTACTGCGTCAGGCGCGCTGGCTCCTCAGCCGCAATGCCCTCTTAGTAGTGGTGCTACCCGTGATTCTACTATGCTGGCTCTGGCACCCCCTGGGGCTGGTTGAGCCTGCTCTTGGTCCCACTGGCCTACTTTCAGGGCCAATTTGCCGCCCGCAACACCGGTGGCCGGCGGTTGAGTGCCGACCTAATTGTGTTGCAAACCGGCCACCTGTGGACCCGTGAGACGTTCGTGGTGCGCCGCCGTCAGATTCAGTCGCTGGAAGTCAATTTCTCCGTCTGGATGCGACCCAAACACCTGGCCCACCTGACCGTCAACGTGCGTCACGGCAACAGTAAACAGGCCATCGAACTGCGGTATTTACCCGCTGAACAAGTACAAGCGTTGTACGCTTGGTACACGCATTAAGCCCGTCAAAAAACGACAACCACCCGTCACAGGTGATTGTCGTTTTTTAATATCCGGCGCGTTCCCCAACGCCACCGGCGATTTAAAGGCGCCACTCCCCAGTAGCCACCTTCGATTGTTTGATTTCAGCCCTACTCCATGGCCAATTTTGTGGTTAAGCCCAGCGTGCTGACTGCCCGCTAGGCGGATCAGGTCGGAGAATTCCCCCGCCTAATCCCTAGCTATGATAGTAGCACCATTTTCCCCGAACTATATTAAAGAAATGGTAAAACTAATCTCCCCGCCGTTGGTGCCACTTTTCGATGAGTTGTGGGCGCCAGAGCCACAGGTACCCGAAGATGGCGGCAACCGTAAACGAAATGACCGTGGGTTGCCATTCTCCCGAGTTGATCGAGAAGATAAAGGTGATATAGGCCACGAACACCAGGTATAACGGGATTCGCAGTCGAGGAAACATCAGGTATTCCCCGTCATGTTCTAAGGACAACCGACTGAAGAGAAAACTCCCCCAGACCAGTAAGACCACGGCCGCTAGCAACCATAGCCCCATGGCTAACCATTCCACGTCGCGAGTGGCCATCAAGATGGTCTCGCCTTGGAAGAACGTGTTCAGTCCCACTAATGAAAGGGTAAAACCACAAACGGTGATAACTAACGCCCCGCTTTGGCCCACGATCAACGCCGCAAACCAGCAAATGGCAAACATGACTAACGCTAAGACCAACCCACTTAACCAGGTGGTCAGGAATCCCGGAAGTGCCAGGTTAAAACTCATCCCGTGAGGTAACTTGAGCCAATAAATCAAGTACTGCACCAGCGCCGTCACCACATCGATGGCCACCAGCCCAGTTAGGGCCATCCCCAACTTGGTCCAGTAGATTCGTTGCCGCGGATAGCCACTGGCGAACAAGAACTGATTAAAGTTTCCCTTCAGGTCCTGCATCATCAACAATAGCCCACTTAACCAGGCAATAAAGACAAACCAATATGAAAATAACGAAACGCTGCCGTATTTACTATTTTGATAAACCAGCCACTGGTCGATTTGATCCGAGAAGAGGACCGAACTGTGATGCGACCAGGACTCCGTGTCCATTAAGGCAATCGCAATCCCCGCTAACACGGAAATCCCCAATAACGCCCAGAACCATTGCCGGTAACGGCGCCATAATAAGCGACTTAAATTTTTAGTCAATGTCTGTTCCCCCTACTTCAACAGTTGGTAACCGGTGTCCTGCGACAAATTGGCGCGGAACAGGTCTTCCAAGGTCAACGGTAATTCTTCCAACAAGACCGGATTTAGGGCCCGTAACTGGTCGTCGAGTTCGGGCGTGTAGTCCGGAAAGACCACCACTAAGACCCGCCCGGACACGCGAATTAGCTTGCTGTGGGTCTTCAACACCTGCGGGATTTCTTTATCCTTAAAGACCAGCTGCATCTTCTTGGCCTTAGCCCGCACGTCCTCCAGATTGTAGTCATGGGCTAACCGACTGTCCTTGAGTAACAGGACCCGGTCGCTTAAGCCGTCGAGTTCGTTCAAATCGTGAGACGAGATCAAAAAGCCCTTGGTCTGATCGGCCACCTCGTCGATTACCATGCTGGCGATGTTTTCGCGCACGATGACGTCCAGACCGTCGAACGGCTCGTCCAGGATGATGTAGGTCGCGTTAGACGTCAACGCTAAGATCAGGTTGACCAACGCGCGCATCCCCTTGGACAGACGCCGGTACTGGTCTTGGCCGTTCAGTTTGAAGCGCGTCAGTAACTGCGCGTAGCGGTCCCGGTCGAACTGGGTGTACACCAGCGCGTAAAAGTCGGGTAAGTCGCGTAACCGGTAATTGCCTAAAAAGTTATATTGCGTGTCGATGAAAAATAATTGCCGTTGGGCCGCCGGTTCAGCCCCTAAATCGTGTTGGTCAATCAGTACTTGACCGGCGTCGGCCAGGTATTGGCGCGTCATGGTCCGAAATAACGTGGTCTTCCCCACGCCGTTCCGCCCCACGAGGCCGACAATCTCGCCGGGTTGCCAGTCGAAGCTCACGTCTTCGATGATCTGCCGGTGGTCGATTTGTTTCGTTAGTTTGCTGACCCGTAACATCTAATCTGCCTCCTGATATGCCGTTTTGATCCACCCGATAACCTCGTCGGCCGGTACGCCTAAGTAGCGTATCTCGGTCAATAGGGGCATCAGGCGTTGTTTAGTTTCAATAATTTGGCGGGTGTTGTCACTCGCGGTACTCGATTCTTTGACGTAGGTGCCCTTACCGTGAACCGTGGTGATCACCTGCTGGGCTTCCAGCTGTTTGTACGCCTTGCTGACCGTGTTGGGATTGAGCTGCTCTTGGCGCGCCATCTCCCGCACGGACGGCAACCGGTCCCCCGGCTGTAAGATACCGCGGACAATCTGCTGCTTGACGCGTAAGACCAGCTGCTCGTAGTACGGTAGACTCGAGCCATCATTGACTTGCATCCCCTCACCCCTTTGTGTGTCGTGTGTGTCCTGCGTGTACTATTATACATAGTACACTTAGAAAAACAAGCCCCCTTAACCAAAAGAAAAGGAACGCCACCGTCGTCGCGTTCCCGAAGTTTTGAATTAACTGCGTTGTGAAATGACCAGTCCGCTAATGGTTAAGCAAATCCCCACGATGATCCAGGGCGTAATCGGCTCATGCAAGACCAGTGCGGCGAAGATCACCGTGATTACCGGTGTCAGGTAGATGTACACGCTGGTCTTAACCGCTCCCAGGGTTTTGACTGCGTAGGCCCAACTCAAAAAGCACACGGCCGAGGCCCCGAGTCCCAGAAACAGAAAGTTCCCCAGGTTAGTCGGTTGCAGGATGGTGCTGAGGTTCAGTGTACTGTGCGTCAACCCAAAAATTGGCAGGATAAAGATAATCCCATAGGTAAACGTCCGTCGGGTCACCTGGATAGGATGGTACTGCAGCTGATTCAAGTAGATGACCACGTAGGAATACAGGGCCCAGACCAACGCCGCTAGAATTGCCATCAGGTCGCCCCAGAAGTTAAAGTGCACGCCGCTGGTGCCGTTAAACGAAATCAAGACGATGCCGGCCATCGCGGCCACGAACCCGAACAAAAACTGGCGGTTCAGCGTATTGTGGTGCATCAGTGCGCCAATCATGGCAATGAAGAACGGCGAGATCGACACGATCACCCCGATATTGGAAGCTAACGTCAGGGTCAACGCAAAATTTTCCAACAGGTAATACAGGCAAATCCCCAGCAGCCCCGCTAACGCGAAGGCCCCTTCTTCGTGCCAACTGGTGAATTTAAGGACCTTGGGGTAGGCCACAAACAGGGCAATTAACCCAATCACAAAGCGGGTCAATAGAATTTCAATGGGGGCAAAATCCACCAATAAAATTTTAGTCGAAATATACGTGGTTCCCCACAATAAAACGGTCAATAGAGCCACCAAATGCCCACTCAATACACGTCTCTGTTGCACGACAAAACCAATCCTTTCTCAATCCATTCTCTTAAACCTAAGACTAACATCCAGAACTTTCAGTACTTCCAGGCTACTCTGATAGCGCCGGTAGCTATGGTTCTGGTCCCCAATTGTGCAGCGGTCATCCGCTTAACTTGGCGCCGAATTTCACCCCAGATTTTATTCCGTTTCGGGCGCATGTTGGGCCGCCCCCACGACTTGATTGTAGAACTTCGCTAAGCTCAGGTCGTAGTACGGCATCACGAACAGGCTGGGTAAGCCCCAGAACAGCCCGCCAAGGATGAACCAACCGATAAACGACAGGTTCATGACGAACAAGAACGCCTTGTTGCCGTCCATCACTTGCCGCGAACGAGTAATCGCCGCCAGCGCGGTGATGGGGTGGCCCTGGTCATAGGCGTCGCGATAGAGGTAGAAAGCCTGCGAGTACGACAGGGTCTTGATGATGCCCGGAATCACGAACAAACAACTCCACAGGAAAATCAACACGGTCGACCAAATCGCAATAAACAACCAACCTAAGAAGTACCGGCCGTTTTCAAAGACCCGCAAACTACTTTGCACGGGCTGGTCAAGTTGGCGGGCTCCCCGGTCCACATCGATCATGGTCAGCATGGTACCGGCGTGCAACACCGCCCCCACCAACATCAAGAGCCCGGCAAACGAAAACGGACCGGCATAGTCGGTCAGACGGAGGTTCCCCGTCATGGCTTCCGCAATCCAGCTAAGGTGGCGATCGTTAATCGCCGCACCCACCCAATACAGGGCCAGCCATAAAATAGATAATAATAGATAGAATTTAAACTGGTCCAGGATCTGGCGTTTAGCCCCGAGCTTTAAATTTTTACGATCTTGTGCCGTCATGGTTCATTCCCCTTTCAAATGGTGCGTCATGCCCCTTAGTATACCGTTTTTCGGGGACGCTCGGCATCCCAATTTTTCTAGAATTACCGAAAAAAGCGGTATCATTTCATGAAAGCGGTTGTTGTTCAAAATGAATATTGCTAGAATAAATGGGAATGTATCAAATAATGCTACTGCAAATTATTTTAGGGAGTTGTCACCATGTCTAAGAAATTCTGGCGCATCACCGGGCTCGCTATCGTGGCGTTACTGGTCCTCGGCGGGGCCACCGCCTACCACGAGCGGCACAACATTCGGCGTTACTTGCTGGTCCACCAGCACTATACCAAGAAAGATATTTTGGCGACCAGCCAAATCAAGTTGAACTTACGGCCGGCGTTGTCAACCAAGCACACCACCGCGACGAATCACCTGACGGCGAAGTATCAGAAACAGCTCAAGGCCTTACCGACCGGGGTGGCGCAGGCTAAAACCATCGTTAACCCGTACCAGACGTCGCCACTCTCCGGGCTGATTTTAGTCAAGACGCCCCACGCGACCAAGGTCCGATTAACGGTCCACGGCGACACACCGGCTACCACGATTCATCAAACCGTGAGCGGTTACCGCACACAACACAGTGTCGGCGTGCTGGGACTGTACGCCAACCGCAATAACCGGGTGACGTTGACCTTTACCACCAAAGCGGGCACGGTAACGCGCCACACCTACCGGCTCAAAACGGCCAAGACGCCCCACGGCATTGGGACTAACACGCTCAAGACCAGTAAGCCCCAGCAAATGGTCCTAGGCAAGGGCCACACCAAGTTGACCTTCGCCGTCAGCAGTCAGGGCTACACCTACGGCCTCGACGCTCGGGGGAAGATTCGCTGGTACAGTTCCCTTAAAATTTCGCACGTCTTCAAGGAACTCAGCAACCACCACCTCTTGATTCTCACCAAGATCGCCCCAACCGAGCACAAATATAACGCGCTCCAGGAAACCGATTTTTACGGTCGAGTCTACCGCCAGTACAATTTCAGTGGGCTCTTCCCGACGCGGCAGGACACCAGCAAGTTGGCCACTAACACGGTGATTCACCACGACGCCATCGAACTGCCCAACCACAATCTGTTATTAACTGTGGACGACGGGAGTAAGAAGTTCGTCGAGGACACCATGATTGAGATCGACCGGAAGACCGGGAAGATTCAGAAGGTCATCGATTTGAAACGCCTGCTCCCGGCCTCGGCCTACCAACAATACACCGGGACCCACCGGCCGGACGGGAAGATCGACTGGTTCCACCAGAACTCGATGACTTACGACCAGAAAAGAGACGAACTCGTGGTGTCCGGGCGCAACCAAGACATGATCTTCGCCATCAACTATAAGACTACTAAGCTCAAATGGATCTTGGCGGCCCCCGAAAAACTACCCAAGAGCTACCAGAAGTACCTCTTGAAACCGACCACCAAGGACTACCGTTACAACGGTGGCCAGCACGCGGTTACCCTGATCCACCAGAACCAACACCAGGGCGATTCGGTTGAACTGGAATTCTACGACAACAACGTTCCCGTGACCCGGGGCAAGACCGCGCAGTCCAAGCAATGGTCCGCCGGGGAAATTGTGACGATCAACCAGTTAAAACGAACGGTCACCAAGACCTGGGAATTCGGTCAGTCCCTAGGCAAGCGCAACTTCACCAACATCGTCGGTAGTAGTTACGCCGTCGGCAAGGGCAACACGCTGATTGGCTTCGGCTATGCCGACTGGGGGAAGCGCAGTGAATTCGTCGAGGTCAACCGGAAGACGAACCGGGTGGTCTTCGACGTCGACCGCACCCACTTCGCGCACGGCGATTGGAGTTACCGGGCCGAACGGCTATCGTTGTACCCGGGTGAGTCCAACCTGAAATTAACCACCATCAAACCTTAATTAAGCATCCAAAAGGCCTAGAACGGTTGTGTGCCGTTCTAGGCCTTTTGCGTTAATTATTCAAGTTATGGCCCGCGCCCCAAGACGAAGATTTACGCGGAATGTTCGTTAATTGCTACTGCTACTCTGACTTGGCGTTCCACTGGGTTGGCCACTAGGCCGCTTGCCGCCCATGCCTTTAGGCGCCTTTTTCATCTGCTGCGTCTGTTGGGCCTTGGCCTGTTGTTGGCCCAGCATGTAGCCAGTCCCGCCGCCCCCGAAGAAGAGAATAACCCCCGCTACTAAGAGGGCGAGCCACTTTTTCGGTCGTTGATTTTGAATTGGTTGCATGGTAAACCGCCTTTCTAGAAACTAAATTGTTTTTCAGTCTAACAAAGTTGGCTTAACGTTGCCCTAAAGTTTCGGTAACGGGGCTTGCAATTTAGTCCGGTTCCCCGTATTATAAGAACTATCAAAGCGAGTTTTGATTATAATGTTCGTAATAAGAGGGAGAGACTTTTTATGCGTAATGTCTATTTTAACCACGACGGTAGCGTCGACGATTTGGTATCACTCTTGCTGTTGTTGCAGATGCCCGACGTTCACTTGACCGGAGTCGGGGTCGTTGGCGCGGATTCCTACCTGGAACCGGCCGTTTCCGCCAGTCGGAAGATCATTGATCGTTTCGGCCACGGAACCACGCTTAACGTGGCGGCCTCTAATTCGCGTGGGGTGCACCCGTTCCCCAAGGAATGGCGCATGGATGCCTTTAGCCTCGATGCTTTCCCCATCCTAAACGAAAGTGGCACCGTCAAGACACCCGTGGCTTCCAAACCCGCTCATCTGGATCTGATCGATAAGGTTCAGACCACGACCGGCAAAACCACGTTAGTGATGACCGGTCCCTTGACCGACCTGGCCCGGGCCCTAGAAGTCGACCCGACCATCACCGCTAAGATTGACAAGCTCTACTGGATGGGGGGCACCTTCGACGGTCGCGGCAACGTTGCTGAACCCGAACAAGATGGCACGGTCGAATGGAACGCCTACTGGGACCCACAAGCCGTCAAGACCGTTTGGGACAGTGATATCGCGATTCAAATGGTCGGCTTGGAAAGTACCCGTCAGGTTCCCCTAACGCCCGCTATCCGGCAACACTGGGCCACTTTACGTCAGCACCCCGCCCTCGACTTCATTGGCCAAGGGTATGCATTAGTCCCCCCACTGGAACATTTTGAAACCAACTCGACCTACTTCTTGTGGGACGTGCTCACCACGGTCGCTAGTGACACACCGGCCATCGTGACGACTAAGGAAGTGACCAGCGACGTCTTAACCACGGGGCCCGGTCAAGGCCGGACGTACGAAGTGGCAGACGGTCGCCCGCTCACCCTGGTGACTCAAGTCGACCACGACGGGTTCTTCGCCCGCATCGACGACCTCGCTAAGTTAGCTGATTAACCGCCCATCCCAGCTTGTGAAATAATAAGCGATATGGGTTGCACTTCCCTGACAAGTGGTTTACAATATCTTCGTGAACTTGCTAACAAGCTATCAGAGAATCTATGGAGGTTGATGAGATGAGCCATCGATTAGACGGAAAGGTCGCCATCGTAACGGGCGGCACTTTAGGCATTGGATTAGCAATTGCTAACAAGTTCGTTGAAGAAGGTGCTCGGGTCATGATCACCGGTCGGCACGCCGACGTCGGTGAAGCAGCTGCTAAGCGCATTGGCAACTCAGACGTGATTCAATTTTTCCGCCACGATGCAACTGATGAACAGGGCTGGCTCGACTTGTTTGATACGACGGAAAAGGCCTTTGGCCCCGTCACCACGGTAGTCAACAACGCCGGGATGGCCGTTAATAAGAGTATCGAAAACACCACGACGGCAGAATGGAAGAAGCAACTCGCCGTCAACTTAGACGCCGTCTTCTTCGGTACCCGATTAGGGATTCAACGCATGAAGAACCAGCATCTGGGGGCTTCCATCATTAACATGTCATCCATTGAAGGTCTCATTGGTGACCCGAACTTAGGGGCCTACAACGCTTCTAAGGGGGCCGTCCGGATTATGTCCAAGTCCGCCGCCTTAGACTGTGCCTTAAAGGACTACGACGTGCGGATCAACACCGTCCACCCCGGCTACATCAAGACGCCGTTAGTGGACGATTTGCCGGGTGCCGAAGCGGCGATGTCCGCTCGGACCAAGACGCCGATGGGCCACATCGGTGAACCAAATGACATTGCCTACATCTGTGTCTACTTGGCTTCTAACGAATCCAAGTTCGCCACCGGTGCCGAATTCGTGGTCGACGGTGGTTACACCGCCCAATAAACCCAACCGGTTCCCACTAGTAAAACCGCTTATTTTCAAAAAACCACAAATAACCCTCAGACGTGTGCTTGCGCCTGAGGGTTATTTGTTGGTTCTACTAGTTTTTACTCAACCGGATCTAACACTTTGGCCTTCTTCCGTTCGTTCCGCTTAGCCACCCAAGCCGTCAGCGTGGGCGTCAAGATGGCGGTCACGACCACCGCGGCTGTGATTTGCGCCGTAGCCGTCGCGGCAACCGCCTGGTAACTCGAGTCAACTGCCGCTAAGGCCGCTGGGGTTGCCATATTGGCCCCCGCACAACTCGAGATAGCGGCTCCGGCCACCCCGGAACCCCCGGTCAACCGGTCCGTCCAGATGGTAATGGCCCCGCCGACCAGCGTCACGATGACCCCTAATAGGATACCGGAAGCCCCACTGACGAAGATTTGCTGGAAGTTCATGGTACAGCCCAAGGCAAACCCCACCACAACGATTGAGGCGTTCATCCCATCGTTTAGGATCTTCTTGACCGCCGGGAAGAGGTTCGCTAAGACCATCCCCACTAATAATGGCAAGATGGTGGCCAATAGCGTCACGATGGAGAACGTGGCCAACCCCGACGACGCTAAGGCAATCATGGTGATGTACGGCCCCACACTAAGGATCGTGATTCCCACGGCGGCCTCGTCGATATCATCCCCAAAGTCGTGCACAATTCCCGCATACATGGCGTTATTGGCACCCGACATTGCCCCAATAATGGCTAGTGCGCTTAGACCTAAAAAGTTATTATTTAATAATTTCCCAAGCAACAGTCCTAGCGTCACGGCCACGATAATCTTGGTCAGAATAATGGTTCCGCCCCGCTTCACGGCTGCGGGCGTGGCTTTAAACGAAATCGTGCCCCCAATGACAAACAGGAAGGCCCCCACTAGCGCCCCCGACCCTTGGGCTAACGGCGTGGTAAAGCCACCAATTTTCAGAAATGACGGGAAAAAGGTGTTGATCAACGCCCCAATAAACATTGGAATGATGATATTCCCGCCCGGAATGGAAAAATGCTTCTTCTTTTTTACGGGTGTCGCAACATTTTCAGCCATAATTTTCCCTCCTAGCCGTCCATCACAACGCCACCATCGGCATCCCCAATCTCACCCGTGATAAAGCTTGCCGCATCCGACCCAAAGAACAGGATCATCTGGGCAATTTCCACGGCTTCGGCCGGCCGCCCCAACGGAATGATCCCAATGACCTTCTGGTTCTTCACGGGATCTTCCGATAGCGAAGTGGTCATCGAGGTGTGCGTGAAGGATGGCGCCACCGCATTCGCGTAAATACCGTACTTACCGCCTTCCTTGGCAATTGCCTTGGTAAACCCGTTGAGCCCCGCCTTCGACGACGCGTAAGCCACCGTTCCCAGCAGGCCCCCACCAATCTTACCGGCCACGGAGGACACGTTAACAATCCGCCCGCCACCGTTGGTCTTGAAATGATCCCAAATGGCGTGGACCGTATTGTAAGGCCCCGTCAAGTTAATCTGAATAGTCCGATCCCATTCTTCGGGTGACAGTTGGTCAAATGGGCGTGCACTGATAATTCCGGCTACGTTAATCAACCCATCCACGCGCTGATAATCGTGAATGATGGTCGCAAACGTTTTGTTAACTTCTTCACGATTTGCCTGATCGACGTGGTACGCGGTCACCTTACCCGGAAATTCCTGGGCGGTTGCTTGCGCGTTGACATCGTCAATATCGAGCAGGGCTACCCGGCCCCCACCGTCGACAATGCCTTTCACCACTTCTTTTCCAATTCCCTTAGCGCCACCAGTGACGATTACCGTTTTATCTTGATAGTCGTATCGCATGTCATCAGCCTCCATATGTTTAGGGGTGTCGTCGGTCAACTCGTTTGTGTAAACGTTTACAATAAGTACCATACCGAAGAATCGCTTTTTCGACTACTCCATTATTAACATAATGTGCGATTATTCAATTATGCATAAATTATATAGGCGTAACCGTCACGCCCCCAATCGATTAGAAATCCCTTTCCTCCGCCGTTTAGTTAGTACGTCGGCGGGCGTAGGCCCTTGGGCCGGTGACTTAAGTAACTCACGGAAAAAACGTCCAAATATTCACCACTCAATAACGGTTGCCGTTCTCCCGGAGATTACTTTCTGTGACACCCCGATCACGCCAGCAAAAAAAGGCCATGACAATCGTCATGACCTTTTTCGTGTCTTCGAATAGGTGGTACCGCAACGTGCACTAAAGGGCTACTAATTTGGCTTAACCCCGGAGGTCAAAAGCACCTAGAGCCCGGCACACGCTTGAGAATTAGGCGTACAATTTAGCCACTTGGGCTTGGACTTGTGCGTGGCCCAGGAATTCATCGTAGCTGGTATCCGCCCGGTCAACTAAGCCGTTCGGGCCAACCGCAATGATCCGGTCGGCAATCGTTTGGATGAACTCGTGGTCATGGGAAGTAAAGAGCATACTCCCCGGGAAGGCCACCAGACTGTCGTTTAACGCGGTGATCGATTCCAGATCCAAGTGGTTGGTTGGGTCGTCTAAGACCAAGACGTTGGCCTTACTCAACATCATCTTGGAGAGCATCGCCCGCACCTTTTCTCCCCCGGATAAGACGTTGACCGTCCGGGTCACGTCTTCACCGGAGAACAACATCTTGCCCAGGAAGCCCCGCAGGAAGGTATTGTCGCTTTCTTCCTTCGCGGCGTATTGCCGTAACCAATCCAGCACCGTCATATCGTCGGCCGAGAAGAACTCATTGACGTTCTTGGGCAGGTAGGTCCGGCTGGTCGTTTGGCCCCAGGTTACGGTCCCGTTGTCTGGTTCCAAGTTGCCGCCCAGGATCTGCATCAACGTGGTAGTGGTCAAATCGTTTTGACTGACAAACGCGGTCTTTTCACCAGGCCGTAAGGTAAAGCTCAGGTCGTCAAACAACGTCACACCGTCAATGGTCTTGGTCAGGTGTTCCACCCGGACCAGGTCATTGCCCAATTCGCGTTCGGGCACGAACTTGATGTAGGGATATTTCCGGGACGACGGTTGGATGTCATCTAGGGTAATCTTGTCCAGTTGCTTCTTGCGTGACGTGGCCTGCTTAGATTTCGAGGCGTTGGCACTAAACCGGGCGATGAATTCTTGGAGTTCCTTGATCTGGTCGGCCTTTTTGGCGTTAGCGTTGGCCTTCAGTTGGGCGGCCAGTTGGCTGGATTCCAACCAGAAGTCGTAGTTCCCGACAAAGACCGTAATCTTGTTGAAGTCAACGTCACACATGTGCGTGCAGACCTGGTTCAAGAAATGCCGGTCATGGGAAACCACGATGACCGTGTTTTCGTAGTCGGCCAAGAAGTTTTCTAACCAGCTAATGGATTGGACGTCCAACCCGTTGGTCGGTTCGTCGAGCAGCAGCACGTCGGGATGACCGAACAAGGCTTGGCCTAACAAGACCTTCACCTTTTGGGGTTCGGTCAAGTCACTCATCAGGCTGCCGTGCAGGCTATCATCGATCCCCAGGTTTTGGAGGAGCTGAGCCGCTTCAGACTCGGCTTCCCAACCGCCCATTTCGCCGAATTCGCTTTCTAATTCGGCGGCGCGAATCCCGTCTTCATCGTTGAAGTCGGGTTTCAGGTACAGGGCGTTCTTCTCGGTCATGATATCGTAAAGCTTCTGGTGACCGCGGATCACGGTGTCTAAGACCACGCTGTCTTCAAAGGCAAAGTGATCTTGGTTCAGGCTAGACATCCGCTCGTTGGGCCCCATGCTAACCGTTCCCGTCGTGGGTTGTAAGCGGCCTTCCATGATCTTCAAAAGCGTTGATTTACCGGCACCATTGGCACCAATCACCCCGTAACAGTTACCGGGCGTAAATTTCAAATTCACGTCGCTGTAGAGCTTGCGACCTGAAAACTGCATACTAACGTTGGAAACAGTGAGCATAGAACAATCCTCCATAGGTTGAATTTTGACAAGAAAAAACAACGCGACGTTTGCGCGTCCACGCTGTTTTTTTCTGAAAAGTCGTGGTTAATTTGCGTTAGTTTACCATAAAATTGCGGGATTCGCAACGACTGCCGCTTACCACCCCAACCGTTCAATGCCATTCCTGCTGAGCGGCGTACCGTTCCCGGTAGGTCTTGGGCGTCATCTCGAAGCGCTGCTTAAACGTCACGAAGAAGTTTTTCTCCGTCCGAAAGCCCGTCTGCCGGGCGATTTCTTGGATTGATTCTTGCGACCTCATCAGCAGCTCGGTCGCTCGTTCCAACCGAACCTGTCCCAGGTAGGCCTTGGGGGAAATCCCCATATAGGACTTAAAATACCGCGAAAAATAGACGCTGGAGTAACTCAATTTAGCCGCCAAGTCCGCAATCGACACCGAACTGACATAGTTCTCCTGAATCTCGTTAACCGCCTGCCGAAGCGGCTGCGGTAACGGTCGCTGATCGTTTAAGATCTGACCGTTGACCGTCAATCCCTTGATCAGTTCCCCGACCAACCGGTAAGCCATTCCCAGATCAATTAGGTACTGTGCGCGGGTGGTCGACGGTCGCTGGGCACTAGCCACCAGTGCCTGAACCACCTGGTGCAACGCCTGATATGGTGGCGTAGTCAAGTCCAAGTCCAAGGGTCCCCAAACCGGTAGCTGGTCGCTATCAACCAGATTACGCAGCCACACGGCCGGCAATAATAACGTGGCCACCTGATTGTCCTCATCTAAAATTGATTCGAAACTGTGGACCACCTCCGAATTAATCACGTACAGGTGCTGGGCCTGCATGGCAAAGGTGGAACTTCCAATGTGTACATCGCCCGGCGTTCCCCGGTAAACGTAGGTCAATTCGACGGCTTGGTGCCAATGGGGCAAGACGTTCTTGGGCCCCGCTGCTCCGTGCAAAATGATTCGCAGGGGTAACTCCATCGCAAAATTTAAACGTTCATGATACGGCCGTGGCATCTCGGTTCCCCGTTTCTTTTTCGTGTAACGGTCCCCAGACCGTTTACAGCTTCTCTATTTTTTACCAGTTCAGTCATTCCAGTCATCGACAATAGTATAACGCAGCCAGTCCTCAGGTGGTTAATTTTAGTAATCCAATAACTAAATTACGGGATTATATAAATGTAACAGTTTGGTTACAATGGGGTCATAAACGTTAAAGGAGTTTCAACCGTCACAGTGCTTGTAATTTCTCACACGTTTACTCACCGATAGCGGAAGCTTGGGGGAGTGTTCCGCTCCGTCGGTAAATTTGACTAGTCCGGGACTGGCTTTGGGGGAAGCCGGTCGCCGGTTTGGTGAACCCTTTCCAACTAACATGCCTTGTGTCCCGCCGCACCTTGGGGGAGGAACGGCGGTCACACAACGGCTAACTTCATAATGGTCATCTGCCTAGGGGAAATCAGCTAATTCGCATGGTTAGCTGATTTATTTTTGTCCTCAGCAATCTAAAAAAGACGTCGCTACAGCCAGCGACGCCTCTTTGCTATACATTGACTTAGTTTTGTTTGACCGGTTGGGCCGTCTGTGGTCGGCGTAACAGGAACGCCATCAGGTACGACACAATCAGGAACCCGGCCACCACGATGTACGGGTAGTGGGTGTTCATGTCGAGCAACATTCCCGACATGATGGGTCCGGCGATGTTACCGATGCTGGTCAACGACATGTTTAACCCGTTGATCAGACCCTGGTTGGTCTCGCTGGCCTTAGTCAGTAACGTGGTAATCGCCGGCCGTAAGAGGTCGAACGCCGTGAAGATGATCAGCGTGGCCACCATGACTTCCAGCTTGCTGTGCGCCTGGGTAATCCAGATGGTCGACACGGCCGCTAAGAAAAAGCAGATTCGAATCAACCGCCGTTCCCCCAGCCGACTGACCATGCCGTCGAATAACGCAACCTGGAAGAATAACGAAATCAACCCATTTAACGTTAACACCAGCGCGATGTTACTCAGACTGAAGTTGAAGACCTCGTTGACGTAGATGCTGTAGATGCTTTCGAAGCCCTGCAGGCCAAACGACGAGACCAGAATCATGGTAAACAGGATAATGATGGGCACCGTCCAAAACGCCCGACTCATCGGGTGACTGGTGGGTGTGGCCGTAGTGGTGGCCACCGGTTGTTCGTGTTCGGCGTCGTTGGGCAGTAAGGTGATCAAGACCACCGCACTCAAAAGACCCAACGCCCCGGCGACCCAAAACGGCGTCTTGTAGCTGACGCCGGCCAGGATACCACCGATGCCGGGCCCCAAGATCAGGCCCCCACTAAAGGCGGCGGACAACCAGCCAATCACTCGTGCCCGTTGTTGCTTGGTGGTGATGTCGGCGGCTAACGCCATGGCGGTCGGCACCACCATCGCGGCGGACAGGCCCCCGATGACCCGCGAAATGTTGAAGACCCACAAGTGGTTGGTCAGCGCGAATAACACTTCGGAGACCATATACAGGAACAACCCGGCCGTTAAGACCGGCTTGCGGCCAATCCGGTCGGACAGTCGGCCAATTAACGGGGAGGCCACGAATTGCGCGAAGGCAAACAGGGCGTTCATGATCCCCATATCGGTGGCACTCAGATGCAATTGCGTTTTAATAAACGGCATCACCGGTATCACTAAACTAATCCCTAAACACACTAGGAATTCACTAAAAATTAAAATAAAAATGGCCCGTTTCGTCTTCTTCGTCACGTGGCTCCACCCCTTTTCGGCAAAATTTAGAACAATATTGCTATTCTACAGGGTTTATTATTAATTGTCTAATAATAAGCTCACTTAACAAACTATCGGAGCAGCGCGCCGAGGGCCAGGGCTTCGATGTTCTACCTTTGCCTCCTATCGGAGCTGAGCGGCGAGCTGGGCGTAGTCCGCCGCAAAAAAGCTATCCTTGACGTAGACTAAGTCCAAATCGTGTTCCAAGCGTCCGGAAGCTAAGGGCAGTTCGACCAGCTGACCCGTGGCGAGTTCGGCCTGGACCACGGACCGGTAGACAAAGCTGACCCCCACGTCGGCCAATAACAGTTGGCGAATCGCCGCCGGGTGGTTGACCGTGATGACCTGCGGAAAGTCTGCCAGACTGACGTTGGCGGCCTGCGCCAGGTGCAGTAAGATGTCCCGGCTACCCGATCCACCTTCCCGGATAATCAGTGGGTAATTGGTCAGATCGGCCCAGGTCACCCGCGTCAATTGGGCCAACGGCGACGTGGCCCCCACGATACCCACGAAGGGTTCGTGGCGAATCACCTGGTAGTCGAAGGCGTGCTTTTCAAAGTTTCCTTCAATTAAGGCAAAGTCGCTGGTTCCCGTTTGGAGGGCCCGTAGCGCCGTTTGGGTGTTCGTAATCTGACAATTAATTTGCCGATAACTGCCTTGCGCTTGTAGTACACGCACCAACTGGGGCGCTAAGAATTCACTGATGGACAGGGTGGTACTAAAGGTCAGTTGTCGTTGCTGCCCCGGTTGGCGCAAGTCGTTGAGTAACTTGGTCGACTGAGCCTGAGTCCGCTGAATGAACGCGGCTAGTTGTTGGCCAGCCGTCGTGATGGTCAGATACGGGCGCTGATAATGGACCAACGGCACCCCGACTTCGGTCTCTAGACTCTTGATTTGTTGAGAAACGGCCGGTTGGGTGATAAATAATTCCTCGGCCGTACGGGTATAGGATTTCGTGGCGACCAGAACCCGAAAGGTTTGATAGCGTTGATCAAACATATGAAAGCACCTCATCATTAGCTAGATTTATGGAAACATCAGAAATAACAATTTTATCTTATGATACCACTCCGGTATACTCAATTTATCGATTTGAGAGGAGAAAATTGCTGATGTTAGAAATTCGAACGACCTTAGCGTCCCGACCATTCTGGGGGGCCGCCGTGATCACGTTGATCTGTGCCGTGGCCGGTAGCGAACTGGCCCAACTGCCCTACCTCAATCTAGTGGGGGCTTTGGTCATCGCCCTACTCTTGGGGATGGCTTGTCAGGTCCGGCCCCAACTGGTAACCCCCAACCTGGCCGGAATCGGCTTCATTTCCAATAAGTTCTTGCGTTTAGGTATTATTTTATTAGGCTTCAAATTGAACTTAATCCAACTGGCCAGCGCCGGGGTCAAGACCATCACCTTGGCCGCCGTCGTGGTTACCGGGATGATCTTACTGACCTACAACCTGAGCCGGAAGATGGGGGTCGAAAAGGACCTGGCCATCTTGACGGCCACCGGGACCAGCATCTGTGGGGCCGCCGCCGTCATGGGCGTGTCGCCACAGATCAAGGTGCCCGCCGAAAAGGCCGAACAACAACGGGAAAACGAAGTCCTGGCCGTGGCCATCGTCGCCATCTTGGGGACCGTCTTTACCTTGATTGAAATCGGCTTAAAGCCGCTCTTGCACCTGACCGCCGTTCAATTCGGGGTCATGACCGGGGGCTCACTACACGAAATCGCCCACGCGGTCGCCGCCGGGAGCGCCGGTGGTCCGGTCAGTCTGGACACCGCCATCATCACCAAGTTATCCCGGGTGCTCCTGTTAGCCCCGGCCGCCGTGATCATCGGGCTGTGGTACCAAAAGACGACGCCGCAAGCCAACACGGACGCCAACGCTAAGTTACCGATTCCTTGGTTCATGGCCGGCTTCATCCTGACCAGTGTCATCGGTACCTTTATTCCCTTGGGGGACGCTGTCGTCGCTGGGCTGGTCAAGTTGGCCTACATCTTCTTGGGGATGGCCATGGCCGCCCTGGGGATGAGCGTGAACTTCAAGGTCATCGCCCACCGCGGTAGTCGACCATTCTTAGCCGCCACTTTAGCTTCCGTAGTCTTAATGACCTGCGTCACGATTGCCAGCAAGCTGTTCTTCTAATAACCACGTTTTGAAAAGCGCGACCCGCCCACTGCGGATCGCGCTTTTTTTGATTACCTTAACCGATGCAACTGTTTCTTCTGGTCTTTAGTAAACAGGTAAACGGCTAACAGGCCCACCCAGAAGAACACTAACAAGCGACTCGTTTGGCCCGCCACGCGCCACCTTAACGCCCGCAATCGCCGGGTGTAATGAGCAGCGTCGACCTCTTCGACGGCTAATTTTAACCGATTAACGGCCCGGCTCAACCACCATTCGACCAGCAAGATCACCAGCAAATTACTGCCGATCAGTCCCCTAAAACCAACGTCGTTGAAAACCGCAACGTGGCGAGTAACGCTACCAGGTTCGACAGTAACAAGTATCCCCATAGGACCTGAAAGGTGCGGTTGCCTAGCCGATTGAGTTCGGCCACCCGGTACTCGTCTAACACGCCATGAATGTGGTAAAAATGCTGCAATGTCCATAGATAACCCTGAGTCATAACCTGCTCCCCCCGTCGATCGTTGTTTGCACTGGTCGCCCGTACCGCGCCGTCACTCGACAATCTTCAAGTGTAACCGCCAAACCACGTACATCCAGACGCCAAAGAACACGCCCCCGCTTAAGCCGGTGCCGTAGAAGCCGGGTGAGGTAAAGGTCGCCACTAGGCTGGTCCCGTCAAACCACCAATCCATTAAGCTCTGCGTCAGCAACGTGATTCCGAAAAAGTAGAGGCCCGCGCCCAAGGCCCGCCAACGCAACCGCTTCACCCGCTGGGGCAACTCGGCCGCCGTAATCTCAACATCATCTAACTTAAGTTTCCGTAAGACCCCGATCAGCACGCCAATCACGATGGCCACGACCACTAAATTGGCAAAGATGGCGACGGTCAGGACTTGCTCGGCGGGCACCTTCACCAGGGCAACCATGAGAGCCAAATCGCCCAATAGTAGGTACCCCATGAGCCACAGAAACATCACGTTGCCTAAATGATTGATCTTTTGTAATTTGTACTCGTCCAACACGCCGTCGATGCCGTAGAAACGCTTGACCAACCGGACGTATAAACTCGATTTCCCCATACGTCATTCCTCCCAGAATAAGCTGTTTAAATCCGTCCCTAGGGCCTTAGCGATACCCAAACACAATTTGAGTGACGGATTATATTTCCCATTTTCGATCAAATTAATGGTTTGCCGCGCGACCCCCACGGTCTGCGCAAGCTTCAACTGCGACAATCCCCGTTGTTGTCGATAGTCTTTGACGTGGTTCATGGCCCGCCACCTTTCGAAATGTCACTTATAATTGACACTTTTAGTTTACCCGTGGTTGCCAGTCGTGTCAACTATATATGACATTTGGTCATCAAAAAAGAGCTGCTCGGTGGCAGCTCAATCAATAATTGTTAAATGTTCCCGCCAGGTTTGATAGGTGTCAACGGCAAGTAATCCCGCGACCACGACACTAATACCTAGCGTCACCCGCCAATCAGCGACCGGTAACATGGTTCCCCAGAGAACCAGGGCTACGCCACCGCCCAGGTTCATCGCCCGGCGCCGTAATCGCCGCACCCGCTCTGCGTACTCTTGCCGGGTCGTTCGCAACTCGCGCAGTCCCAGCTGCTTGGCAAGATGACGGAACCACAAACCGCCACCACCGATGCCGACCCATAATCCGCACCACAGCCAACTGGTACTGCCCCCGTCACTAGCCGTTACTCCCCACGTCGTGACGCCCAGACCTGCCAGTAGAATCACTAACCCATTACTGGCGGTCCGGTTAAGCTGAGCAATCTGCTTCGGCGTAATCGTTTCGTCCTCAATTCCATAAAAATACTTGATCAAAATAACCACTAAATTAATATTAGACACGTCTAACTCCCCACTAGGTACTTCCCCCTACCCCAATCACGTTCTCGGTCACAACTTGAGCAGGCCTCTCTTGGATGCCTAACCCCACAACTTTAAACTAGTGTACCAATTCCCACTAAATTTTCCAACTCAATACAGCGCCGACTATCCGCTTAGCCAATGGCTAATCCATTGGCTAATTATTCAATTAAATAACTTACAATAAGTATTGGCAATCCGCGCAATTACTGATAGTTGCCATAGACATTGAGGCTAAACTAATTTATCATAGATGAATCAATCGTACTGGGGGAAACTAAACTTGATAAACGTCTTAACCACCTTTTACTTATTCGATTCACTCTATTACTTAGTGGTCTTCGCTGGTCAAATCGCCATCATTATCGGCATCGTCTGGCTGATTCGCCGACTCCTTAAACATAAATAACGGGCACCCTGAAGTACGGGAGCCCGTTTTAGGACGACTTTAGCTGAGTAATTCTGGCCCCACGATCGCATTAGTGTAGAGCCACCGACAAAGCGGCTCCGCAGCGGCGTGCCGATAAAAGTCATGAAGCACCCTTTGAAAAGCTACTTGCTGGTCGTCTGCCACCATCAGCAGTCCCGCCCCCCGCTTGGCTAGCACCTGATTGCCTACCAGAAAAGCAGTTTCCAGGTTGCCATCGCTAAATAATTGCTGGTGCAACAGGTAAGCCAGTGTTTGTAACGCTCGGTCAGTATAATCGCTATGGATTAACCGCAGATCTAGTAAATCCTTCTGCACGGCGGCTTGCTGGGGTAGGGGCAACCGGACCGCTTGCGTCCCCAGGTTCACCACGGGCATCTTCCGCAGCTCCCCGCCACCTAACCCGATGCCGGCGGTCACCAGGTCGTTGATGTGGCTAAACGTCAAGAGGTCAAAGCCTTCCGGTGAACCAGTAATGAAAGCGACCGCGGTTCGTAGATTTAACAAGCGCTGCACCACGGCATCATTGAGTTTGCGGTTGGTTAATCTTCCTTGCAGAAAGGCGTTCACCTGCGCAAACGGTGTCTTGGAATCCGTCAACCGCAAGAGCGCTGCAACCAAACTCACCTGATTACGAATTAATAACTGTTGCTGCTCAAACCGACTGATATGATAGCGTCCCTGCGGGTAACTAGCTTTAGCGTCCATGAACCAGACCGTCCTTTCCATCCATCATCCAATTGCTCCGTCCAATGGCTCTGATTATCTCTATTATAGCTAAATCTTTCTCACCCAAACATTAAAACAGCCTTCAACCAGTAAAAGCTTACGGTTGAAGGCTGTTATTTGGTTAGCATAGAAGATTCAATGAAAATTTGGCGGTATCCGTGAGTGGTGAGCTCACGAATCGTTGGCGCCATCTGTGGCCGCCGAAACGTGCTTATCAGGGGCAACGGGTTCCGCTTAATTCCACTAACGGAATCACCCCCTAAGACCGGGGATAAACCCGTTAGCGGCCTTAATGCTCGCCCGCTGACCGCCCCTGAACGCACTCTTTACATCTTCATCCCCATCTTATCGTACGAACTCATTCCGGCTAAGTGGAGGTCCTTGACGTCGACGCCCCGTTCCTTGGCGAACGCGTTCATCAGCGTGTCCATATCCATCAGCTTGTAGGTCTTTGGCTGGGCCGGATCATAGGCCTCAATTTGGGCCATCATCCCACCATCTTCGTGTTCGATAATGTGACAGTGATACATGAAGACCCCCGCCTTTTCGAACCGAACCTTGAGCCGGACCGTTTCACCCGGGTTAACCCCGACCGTGTCCTTGTAGCCCCGTTCGTTCGGGTACGGTGCCTTACCGTTACGGGAGACCACCAAGAATTGGGTCCCGTGCATGTGGAAGGGATGCACCATGCCGCTGTCCATCTCATTGCTGTTGGTCACATCCCACAGTTCGACGTTCCCTACTCGTTGACGTGCATCAATTCGTTGCATATTGAACTTCTTACCGTCAATCATGACGTATTCGTCCATTCCCGCCATAACGACCTTCCGAACGGGCGTATTAGGCGTGACTTCCGGATCCAGAATGTCGACCAAATGGTCCGGCAACGTCACGTCTTCGCGTTGATAGTCGTGAATCCGAAACTTTACTAGTGGCGTATCGTCGGAGTACAGTGTGACTGTTTCGCCCGGCTTGACACTGCCGAAGTCCACGATGATTTCGGCCCGTTCGGCACAGGTCAACATCAGGTGGGTAAATTTAACGGGTTCGGGCATCACACCACCATCGGACGCAACCTGGGTAAATGGCAAGTCGTGGCTAAAATGCAGCCGCCATTCGCGCCGGTTAGCACCGTCCAGAATCCGCAGCCGTAGCCGTTGAGTGGTGACGTCAAAGTACGGGTTGATGGTCCCGTTGATCATCGCCGTGGGGCCTTGAACGCCATCGGGATCGTAGTCTTGATTGTAGTCCCACTGGTTATCCTCGTGGAACCGGCGATCCTGTAAGACCAACGGAATGTCGTCGACCCCGTAGTTTCGCGGAAACGGCAATTTAGCTTCTTGATCGTCGGTGACCAGCACCATGCCGGCCAGTCCGTGCCAGACCTGTTCGGCCGTGGATGGACACGGGTGCGCGTGGAGCCACAATGTCGCGGCGGGTTGGTCCACCGTGAAATCAATGTGCCGCGTCTCTCCCGGGTACACGGGCGCGTGGCACCCACCGTCAGTGTACGGTCCTGGCACGTTTAACCCGTGCCAGTGGAACGTCGTCAGTTCCGGCAGGCTATTCTTCAAATCAATGTGCATGGTCTTCCCCTTCGCAAACACCAGGGTTTGACCTAACAGAGCCGTGTTGTACCCCCAAGTCTTGGTCTTCTTGCCCGGGAGTAACTGGGTTTCGCCGGCTTGGGCTTCGACCGTGTAATACGTATCCGTCGCAGTTTCCTTGTCCGGTTGCAACAATGGCGGAATCCGTAGCGCCATCTCGGGCGCATCGGCGACCTCCAGCGGAACGTAGCCCCCATCGTGGGTGTTGTACGCTGGTTCGTCAAAGAAATAATCGGTATAAGTTGGTTTAGTCATCTGGTTCTAGACGCCCCTTCCTCAGATTTATTGACTCTTGGCTCCCCCTCATCATACCGCAATTTCGGAACGGCGGTGTAACCGTTTTTTTATGATACCGGTTTCCGTCACACCCCACCAAGTCACAAAAAAAGTTCGATCCCCTGATCGAACTTTCTTAGTAACTCATTGATATTAGAAATGACGCCGAATAACCGCCGCCGTTGTGACCATCAGGAGGCTCAAACCGGCGAATGCTGCCCAGTTCCAACCCACTTGTTCGTTGGTTTGGGGTAACTTAGTCCCGTTGTGGGCCCGTTTAGCGTGGCTTTGGGTGGCCACGACTGGTTTAACGGCTTGTGCTTTAGTAGCCGCAGCGGTTTTAGCCTTCTGCGTCTTGGTTTTAGCCGTTACCTTAGCGGGCTGCTTCTTCGCAGCTTCTTCCTTTTCCCGAGCCGCTTCTTCGGCCGGTGTTTCGGTCCCGGCATCCACGTCAATGGTCCCGGTCCCCGGATCAGTAATATCGGTATTCCCGTTTTCGTCGATGTCCCCATCGCCGTCTTTATCTTCGTTACCGTCCTTATCGACGTTGTTCCCGTTACCGGAACCGGAATTGGTACTGGACGTCGACACTTTACCGTTCGCCTTTTCGGAGTTCGGCGTTCCCGACGTTCCGCCACCCCAGGTCATCGTAGCCTGATTGGTGAAGACGTAGCCACTGTGAATCAAGGATGGGTCATCAACTTTGGTGTAGTAGTCGATGGCGTACATATCGTTCACTGTGTCCTTAAACTTCAAGGTAAAGCCTTCGTCCGTGTAGTTGACCGTATACTCATCGGCGGCCAAGGCGGGCGTTTCGCGCTTATAAGAGGTCGGGCTGACCCAGTAAGCCTTGGAGACCGTGACATCGTGAATCATGGTCTGGTGCGCGCCAATCGTGTCTTCGACCTTCAGGTTCTTCATTTCCAGCTCTTGCCGGTTGACCAACACCGTCCATCTGACGGTATTGTTATCCTGAATAACCCCCTTCTTGGAGAGGTTAGCCAAATCTTCCACGATATTGATTTTGTCGTGGTGGTTGTTCGGGAAGTTCACGTCTTGTTCCCCGTAATTAGTTCCCGCGTATTTGGTGGCGATCTTTAGATCCAGCACCTTGTTATCCAGATTTTCCACCTTTTCGTTCAAGGTGATTTCGATGCTGTTGCCGCCCTTGGCGACATGTCCGGTCCCAATCACCGTCTCACCATCGGGACCCGTCACGTCAAAGGTGCTTTCCTTAGATGATTTCAAATTATCGGGCAACGGGATCGTAATCTTGTCGCCATTATGTAGGGCGGTACTGCCAAATTCTAAGTGATATTCCACGTTGATGGTATCTACTAGCTTAAAGTCTGGTCCGTTGGTCACCTTAGCGGACGTGACGTACGGGCTACCGTCAATCGTGGCCGCCTGTGCGTGTGTCGTCCGTCCACAAACGACCAACGCAAGCAAACTAACCAAAGCGATTAGCCATTTAGTGAAGCGATGGTTATTCCGCAAAAAAATCCCCTCCTAAAAGTTGTTCTCGGGGTTAAGTATACCCGTGAGCTAACACCGATTGCAAGGGACGACCGGGAAACTTTGGTCATATACCGTCCACTATCCCATCAAAAAACGGAACCCGCTCCCGCGACTTCCGTTTCTGATTCTATTCTGTTAGCAAATTCGCGTGCCTAAGGTTTGCATTTCTTTCTTTAAATCCAGCTTGGATTTTTCCGCGGCCGTGTAGGTAATCAGTCCCACCGCGCTATCCAGCATCCCGCTATCGTCCTTCAACGCTAACTGGTTGTGAACCCGGTCCAAGTTTAGACCGTTGCCCAAGTAAATGGCATCATTTTGGTTCGTCCGCATCTGGTAGCCGGCGTTGTTCTCAATCACTAATTGATAATCGGGATCTTCGGCCGTTAACGCGACCAGCTGGAACTTATTGCCGATGGCACACGACCCACCAATGGTCGAGTACTTGTTCGACCCATCGTCGGTCACCAGTAATAAAATACTGCCGGCCGTGACGTGGGCTGCCAAATAGTCCTTCGCTGCGTCTTTGATCTTGATGTCCATGTGAAGTCCCTCTTTCTCTGTGCTAACAATTAAATTGCGTACAATTATTTTATACACCGCTTGACCGCGTTTGTAAACTCATTAGCTCACAGAAAAAGGGTGATTGCCCTGATGCACAATCACCCTAGCCTTCAGTCCTGGTACGCCCGTTGAATCAGCGCAATGACTTCCGCTTCCGATAAATTTAATTTTTTAGCCTCGCTGGTAAAACGACTCACGTACCGGTCGTAGAACTGGGCGCGCCGCTTCTCACGGATCATCTCCGCGGCGTTGGCCGTCACGAACATCCCCACCCCCCGGCGTTTTTCAATCATCCCCGCCGCAACCAACTGGTTGATCCCTTTGAGGACGGTTGCCGGATTGATGTGAAATTCTTTGGAGACCTCCGTGGTGGAAGGCACCTGTTCGCCCGCCTGATAGACCCCCGTGAAGATTGCTTCTTCAACCTGTTCGGCCACTTGTAAATAGATGGGTTCTGGACTATCAAAATTAAATCTCATGTTTTATCTCACATTCTTCTTGAACTCGTCTTAATCCCGCGCTACGTCGCGTGGCATGACCAAGTTAAGGTATAACCCTAAGGTAATCACGTAATAAATGACGTACAGCCCGATGAAGATGGCAAAGGTGGTGCCGATTCCCAAGTAAGGACTCATGGGTTTGCCCATCAACGGCTTAAACATCTGTAACCCGAACAAGACATCGATTACTCCCATGATACCAGGAATCGCGAATAAAATCCCGATTTCTTTTGCCAGACTACCGCGCATTAAGCCTCGCCGGACCCCGACCTTATTGAGCATCGCGTAACGCCGTAAATCGCCGGGGGCACCGGACAAGATCTTGAACATTAAGCAGGACGCCAGCATGGCCAGGAAAGCAATCCCTAAGAAGTAGCCGATAAATTCTAACCCGCCGAAGATCCCGTTCATCATTTCAAACGATTGGTAAGTCCCGATGGTTAACTGAGACGCCGTCTGGGGAAACCGGCGTTGTTCGCTGCGATCGAGTTGTTTCAGCACCGTCAGGTCATCGGCCATGTGCTTCACGCGCACCGTGGTAACCCGGTAAGTTGCCCCCTTGAGTTGTTTAAAGGCCGTCGCACTCACGATTTTAGGCGCCGCAAAATCGCCTAACTTGTTGGGATTCAACATGATGAAGTCAAGTTGGGTGGCCCCACTAGTCTTGAACTTGGCCAGGGGTTCCGTGTAGAAGTGCGGTTGGCCGTTGGTACTACTCTGCATGCTCTTGATCAGTTGGAACGGTTGGGCCTTTAATTCGGCCGCGTTGTAGTAGGTGGTCTTGCCCTGAACCTTCTGGGTGTAGGTGGCCTGGTGCGCCACGTGAAGTTGCTTAATCAGACGCTTTTGGTGGGCGTTAGCGTCGTGGACGGCCACCGTGTAGGCGCCCAGTGAATCGGCAGTCATCGGCATTTGCCGGTGGTAGCCGGACCCCACGGTAATCGCCCCCAAGGCCATCGCAAACAGTAGCGACACGATGGTCAGCATCCGGGTGTAGTCGTGCACCCGAAAGTTCAGTTGGCCCAATAAAAAGCCGTTAAGCCGCTTTTGCGCCCAGGTCGTCCGCCGTAAGCCCCGAATTACGGCTAAGACGGCCGCGTGGAACAAGAGGTAGGTCCCTAACGTGATGGTAACCAGAGCCAACGGAATCGCCGTCATTTGCAGCTGTTCAATGGCAGCCAAGGCCCAGTACCCCACCGCCAGCAACCCGATGCCGACGAGGCCCAAAATGAACTGGCGGAACGGCCGGCTCTTGGGTTGGTTGGCCTGTTGGTCGGCGTGTAAGAGTTGTTGAACCGTGGTCCGCATCAACCGCGTCAGGTTAAACAATGACGCCAGGATGAACAGACCGATGTAGAGGACCGCCGTAAACAGAACGGCCGGCAGGTAAAAGGACGTCAGGTGGGCCAGGTGCAGCACCAGTTGGTCCAGGAGAAAGCCAACCAACAACTTGCTGACTACGATCCCCAGCACGATCCCGATGGCCGTGGCAATGGTCCCCAAGATTAAGGTTTCCAAGAAAACCAGTTGACCGACCCGGCGGCGTTTAGCCCCCAGCATCATGAACAGCCCGTAATCGTGTTGCCGCATGCTCAGTAAGAATGAGTTGGCGTACATAATGTAGACAATGGTAATCAACGCCAATAGAACCGCCCCGAAGCCAAAGACTACGCTCGCGGATTTGACCACGGCGTTGGCCTTGATGAAGGCCTGGTTGGTCGCGAGGTTGGCGAACATGTAGAAGATGGCCGCCGACATGGTCAGCCCGGCCAGTAGGACCAGGTAATCGCGGCGCCGGTTCTTCACCCCGGCTAAAGCTAATTTCGTTAACATCTGTTGCGTTCCCCCTATTCGCTAAACGTCCCCAGTTCGGTCAGGACTTGTTGGTAAAAGTCCTTGCGGTCCAGCTCCCCCCGTTTGAGTTCGGAGCCAATCTGCCCGTCCTTGATAAACAAGATGCGTTGGCAGAAGCTGGCGGAGAACGGATCGTGGGTCACCAGTAACACGGACATGTGCTGGTCGCGGTTGATCGTGGTCAGTAAGTCCAATAACTCGCGCGCACTGGTCGAATCCAGTGCCCCGGTGGGTTCGTCCCCCATCAAGATCGACGGTTGGTGCACGATGGCCCGTGCGGCGGCGACCCGTTGCTTCTGACCCCCGGAAAGTTGCGCCGGGTACTTCTTTAAGAGGTCCGTAATCGATAAGGTCGCGGCCACGGATTGAATCGCCTGGTCCATGACCTTCGATGGCGTGCCCTGTAAGGCTAACGGCAGGCCGATGTTTTCTTCAGCGGTCAGGCTTTCCAGCAGGTTAAAGTCTTGGAAGATGAACCCGACTTCTTGGGCCCGAAAATCCGAAAGTTGGTTGCCCCGCATCTTGGTGACGTCGTGACCGTTGACGATCACGTCCCCCTTGGTAGGCGTGTCCAGCGTAGATAGCATGTTCAGCAAGGTGGTCTTCCCCGAGCCCGACGCCCCCATGATGCCGACAAATTCCCCCTCGGCTACCGAGAAGTTCAAGCCCTTTAAGGCGGTGTACGGCCGCTCACCGGCCTTACCGTAGGTTTTTTCTAAATGATGCACGTCAACGACTGTCTTCGTCATGTTGATTTCCCCCGTTTGTTAGTTCATTGGTTAGTTACTTGTGTAATTAACTATACTGTTGAAATTTGAAAAGTCAATAAGTAATTTTAGTTAACCACGATGTTTAGGCGCGATTACTAGGGCCCTTATAGCTTTGGGTGTAGACTAGATTTGTATTGGATGAACCAGAAAGGAAGGATTTTTAGCATGAAACAACTTAACTTAGGTGGCACCGACTGGCAAGCTTCTGCCGTTGCCCTGGGCATCATGCGCATTGCCGATCTTTCAGTCGCCGACGCCGCTAAGGCCCTAGAAGCCGCTCACGACGCGGGCATCACCTACATCGACTCCGCGGACATTTACGGGGACGGTGCGTCAGAGAAGAAATTCAAGGAAGCCTTGGCTGCCTCAAACTTGTCGCGCGACGACTTTTACATTCAATCTAAGGGTGGCATTGTCTTAGACCCCGCCCGTAGTCACGACGGCTTGGTCTTCGGGAAGCGCTACGACTTCTCCAAGCAACACCTCTTGGATGCCGTGGATGGTATCCTCTCCCGGATGGGCGTGGATTACCTGGACGCCTTCTTGCTGCACCGGCCGGACCCGTTGATGGAACCTGAAGAAGTGGCGGACGCCTTCAACACGCTCCAACGTGAAGGTAAGGTACGCCACTTTGGGGTTTCCAACTTCAACGTTCAGCAATATCTGATGGTCCAAGACGCGGTCGACCAGAAGTTGATGTTCAATCAACTGCAATTCGGACCCGCCCATACCGGCATGATTGACGCCGGTATGCACGTCAACATGGAAGACAAGTGGGCCGTCGACCACGACGGGGGTATGTTGGAGTTTGCTCGACGCCACCACGTCACCATCCAGGCTTGGTCCCCGTTCCAATACGGGCTTTTCGCCGGGATGATCATCAACGATCCAAAATATCAAAAATTAAATGACGAGCTGCAGAAGTTAGCCGATAAGTACGGTGTCTCCAAGAACGGCATTGTGATTGCCTGGATCTTGCGGCATCCGGCTAATATTCAAGTCCTGTTGGGCACCATGAACCCCGCCCACATCGCCGACAGCGCAGCCGGTGCGGACGTGACGTTGACCAAGCAAGAATGGTACAACGTCTACTTCGCAGCGGGCAACACGTTACCTTAATCACCGGTGTTTGGTTTTATCCAGTTAGGGTAGCTCAACTGGATAAAACTAAACGGACACGTCAAACCCATTGATCTAAAAATTCGACCAGCTGAACGGCTGATCGAATTTTTTTATAGTTATTTAAAGCTTGGCCATGCTAAAATTCACATCAGGAGATGATTATTCCTAGACAAACCGATTCTTGGTGTGACTAATCTAAGAAAAAGTCGCTTTTTGCACTGATTTTTAGCGATGAAGGCGTACGTAATACGCCCAATAACAAAGTCAGATATTGTAGAGGAGCTTGACAATGACATTCAACAAGGTATTGCCTCTGATGAGCGGCCTATTGATTATTAGTGTGGGGTTAGGTGCTTGTGGCCAAGCAACCACCAAAACGAAACACAAAACCAGTACGGCGGCTCAAGTGGCGAAAGCGACCAAACAGACCGTCACCAAGGCAGACGTGACCAACGCCAAAAAGTTGTTAATCAATCACAAAAAATGGCGCTACAATGCGACTAATAAAGTGTACTATCAAGTCGGCATCAAATATGGCACGAAAACCACAAGTAGCACGTACGAATCGATGGGAATTTTTATTCCAGCTAAGTACGTCAAAGCCAAGACTAGCGGTCATCAAACTTACACGATTACGTTCAACCGCAAAGCCAAAATCAAGGGATACACAGCCAAGACTGCACCAATCGTCATGCCGGTCAATACCCCCGGCTACGCGGCCCAAGCAGCACCAACGGGTTACGATAGTAGTGCCAATAAGTACACTAAGGCCGGTTTTATCTATGTTGCCGCCGGGTGTCGCGGTTTGAATCAGTCTGACAAATCTAATGGTTCGTCGCCCTGGGGGGTAACCGACTTAAAAGCAGCCGTCCGCACCCTCCGTTTAAATCGTCAGAACATTGCGGGGAATACGAATCGGATCTTTACGTTCGGCCACAGCGGTGGTGGCGCGCAAAGTGCTTTGATGGGGGCCACGGGTGATAGTAAAAAATACACCACTTACCTAAAAGCCATTGGTGCCCCGTTGGCAACGACTACCGGCAACGCAACTAGTGACGCGGTGGCCGGTGCGATGGCGTGGTGCCCCATTACCAGTCTAGACACGGCTAACGAAGCTTACGAGTGGAATATGGGCCAATATTCTAACTCCGGAACGCGCAAACAAGGGACGTGGACCAAGGCATTGTCGAATGACATGGCGACGAGTTACGCGCAATACATTAACAAACTAGGTTTAAAAGATGCTAGTGGTCAGACGCTAACCCTCAAGAAATCAGCTAATGGCATCTACACCTCAGGAAGCTACGCAACGTATTTGAAAAAAGAAGTCGAACAATCACTGAATAACTTTTTGAAAGATACCACCTTCCCGTATAAGGCAACCAGTAATGAAGGGCCAAGTGGCGCGGCCACGCAAACTTCAGGACAGAAACCTAGTGGCAGTAAACCAACCGGTGTCACCAAGAGTGGAAGCAAGCCTTCCGGAAGTGCCCCTACTGGTGGAACGACCTCTAGTGGCAAAACTTACAAAACCGTAACCGCCTATATTAAGTCGTTAAACAAAAATGGCAAGTGGATCACGTATAATGCCAAGAAAAATACCGCCACAATCACTAGTATGAAGGCGTTCGTCAAGCACTGTAAGACGGCTTCAAAGGACGTTGGCGCATTTGACGGTTTGACACGGCAACAAACGGAAAACAAACTATTTGCGACCAGCGGAAGCAGTGCTAATCACTTCGACTCAACGATTAGTAACTTATTAACGACCAATCAAGCTAAGTACGCCAAGTTAAAAAATTATAAAACCAGTTACGCCAAGGCTTATCGCGCAGACTTAAAGAAGACTGATGCGCAAGGCAATTCAATGCAAACGCGACTGAATTTGTATAATCCACTGTACTACCTGACTAATTATTACGCTGGGTATAACACGAGTAAAGTTGCCAAGTATTGGCGAATCCGGACCGGTATTAACCAAAGTGATACTGCGCTAACCGTCGAAACAAATCTGGCCTTGACGTTACAACAAAATCAACAGGTTAAGAGCGTTGATTTTGCGACCGTTTGGGGACAAGGACACACGGAAGCAGAGCGTACAGGAAACAACGAAACAAACTTTATTAAGTGGGTCAATCAAAGTTTAAACTAATTGGGGCCTAGAAACGGTAGTATGACCTCCACAGCCACCTCACTGCATTCAGTTAAAAAGAATCTTCAATTGACTAGTTTAGCCGATTGAAGATTCTTTTTTATTGATTCCGTTCTTAATCAAGAGTTGCACCCACAGATTCTCAGTGATAATCATTTCCGATTACACCCCCAAACCGGCGTCCCACTAAACTGCGAGACGCCGGTTAGTTTGGCTGAATTTAAGTGATAACTCCGTTACTTAGGGGGCACGATGAAGCGTACTCCCCACCAGTTCATCGGGTTGACCAACGAGGTACCGGCTAACGTCACACCATGCGGTAAGCGGTAACGGGTTGTCGGTAAGGTCGCCCCGTGGTGAACCACCACGGGCCAGCGCAAACCGGCAATCTGGAATCGCCAGACCTGATGCGGTAACGTTAACCGTTGAATATTCTGTGGCCGGCCACGGTAAACCCACTGTTTGTTAGCCGTGATGTAGCGTCCGTTAGTTAACTGGTACCGGGTGGTCTGACCGTGACGAACCAGGCGTTTGACCACTAAGTGTTGGCCCTGCCGGTAATGCAAGTGCCGCCCGGTGAGTTTGATCGTGTGGTAACCGTTGATACCGCGGGCGTTGATCACCGTAATCACGCGAGTCCGGTGGTGGGGATGGTAATAGGTCGGCTGGACGTATGCAGCGCGCGTCGTGATGTACCCCACTAGACCATAAGTCTGGGAGTGGCGGTTAATGTCTCGGACCTTATACCGCCAGGTTCCGTGCCTAGATTGTCGTTGTCCCAGTACCTCAAACATTGGCTGGTGCGTCCGCGTCCGCTGCGCGTACCAGGTCAACCGGGCGTGCCGACTGAAGTTCGGTGAGAGGTACAGTCCCAACTTCTTCACCCCAGTCACCCGGAAGCGCTGAAAGCGGGCCTGATCAGCCACCGTATGCCGATGCTTCTTCCCCGAATGGTGTCCCCGGTGTTCTAATTGTCCCGTCTGTGGCTTAGCCCCGGATGTCGGTCGAACCGGATTCAGCATCGCGGAAGCGACCGCATTCGCCCAATCCTCAGCTGCAGCCTGACTAAGCGACGCGACGCTTTGACTGGTGACCACCGAACGTTCCCGTTGTGACGTGGTACTGACACTGACCTCGGCACGTGACGTCGCCTGGGCCACACTGGTTAACGTTTGTGACCGGTGCGACGTCCTGTGCTCCGCCACCGTAAGCGATGCGAGCTGACTGTCAGTTGCCTGCGACCGAGCATTCAGGCTGGCCAACGCGTCCGACACACTCAACTGGGCCACGGAATGTTGCGCTACGCTATTCACCAGTACGGTGCTGGTTTCTGCGGCTGCTTGATTCAATAAACTCGTGATTTGTGCCTGCTCCGTCGGCGTTGCGGGTTGGTGTGCGTGGACCAGACTCAAAGAGGCCGCTGAAGCAGCGCTTAATTGACTCACCGTTACGCCCAACGAGGTCAGTACACTCTGTTCACCCGCCTGTAACTGACTGGCGGTCGCCGTTAAGCTCGCCACGATGGCCTGAGACTGACTGGTGAGTGATGCTTGAACGTGCTGCTGAACATCCGCCGTGCTAGCCGCCAAGTCAGTAGATTTTTGACTCAGTGATTGCTCGCTTAAACTGGTTTGTGCTGATTGTGATAACTGACTGATGACCTGGGCGAGGTGGGTGCTAAGACTAGTTGCCACCGAGGACCACGTCCCCTGGCCAGTTTGCACCGAATCGGCCCCGCCAAGCACTTGGGAAACCCCAGCGCTCTGACTCGCTAATACCGATATTAACTGCTGGGATTGCTCACCAGCGGTACTACGCAATTGACTATCTTTGAGTTGCAGACTGGTCTGCAACGAGGTTACGGCGGATTGTCGTTGCTGCGCTTCCGACCATTGTGATTGGAGTTGCTGATCGCGTGTGGACTGTTGGGCCAGCTGACTCACTACTTGCATCGAGAGCGATAAACTGGCACTGGCCGAAGTTGTCTGACTCGCAACTATGGCCAGACTATCACTGGTCAGGCTCCGCTGTTGGGTTACGGACTGCAACGCCTGACTAACGGCGTGCATGGCCTGTCGTCCACTAGTCAACTCGGAGACCTGTGCCTGACGCCAAACTGACTGGTCACTCGCACTAGCCGCCGCCTGCGAATTCAGTGAAGCGGTGGCCCTTAACTCCCGTGAAGCTGCGCTTTGACTGGCTAAGGCAAACGACACTTGAGAACGGTCCTGAGCTAAACTGACACTGGTTTGAGTCACTGAAAGCAGGCTCAAGCTAATCACGCCACTGGTCAGGGCCAACGATGACTGAACATCGGTGGGCCGTTGCGCGAGAACGTGTTCACCGGCCGCTACCTGATCCGCCATCGAACTCGATGCCTGGTGAAAGGCTTGGGCCGCCGCCTCACTCGCCTGAGCGTACTGATGAACGATGGCTTGATTAGCTTGCTTTTGGTGAGCGATGGCTTGTTGGGCCGCGATTAGTGCCAGACTAGTGTCAATTTGTTGGTCAGTTACCCATAAGCTGGTGGCGACGTCTAGCACGGAAGCTGCCGTTAAGCTATCCCGTTGCGCCGTCAATAAGCTTTGCGTCGCAACGTTTGTTTGACTTTGCTCACTGAGACTTACCTGAGCGGAGTCCAACGCACTGAACTGCGACAACGGCGCCTGCGGATTCTGAGCAAGACTTTGTTGCACCTGCGTCCACGCGGACAATTGACTTTGACCAAACGCCGACTGTTCACTCATACTCGTCGTTATTAGGGCCTGTTGACTAGCCGCCTGGGCGAGTGATTGCTGGGCCGTGGCCGCGAGTTGGGCCGTTAAACTAGTAGTTGATTGTTGCCCACCGTCCCATTGGTGAGTCTGAGCCGCGATTTGCGTGTCCTGGTTATGCGCGGTCGTGATCAATTGGGTCTGGTGTGCAGCAATCGCCTGGGACTGCTGCTGCCAATCGTGATAATTTTCCTGCTGGTGGGTCACTTGGTCAGTAACACTCGTAGTCAGGCTCGCCAATGATTGAGAAATAGCCGTTGAGACACTTTGGTTCGCGGTCTGCAGGACCAGCGACAGGGATGCTAACGACTTAGACGTGACAAGACTGGTGTCCTGGTAGCCTTGCGAAGCCGTGACGTTTTGTTTATCAACCATCGATTGCGCACTCGTGCTGGCTTCGTAAAGCGACGTTAGCGATAACAACGAGGCGTGCAAGTTCGCTTGGCCCGCCTGTGCCAGCATGATCATTGACGCCATCGAACGATCATTAGATAGACTCACACTAGTGGTCGATAACGACTGCAGACTAAGACTATCGCCCGCACTCGCCAACGAAGCCGCTGCTGCCGACGTGAGGGACACGGTTTCACTAGCGTGTTGCCAAGCCGTTAGCTCTTGCTGAACCGACCTTTCAGCGGTCTGCATCTCCTGAGTAGCCGACTCACTGGCCGCCGCTAAGCTTTGCGTTTGGTCGACCAACAGTTGTTGTTGCGAATGAACGGCCGCACTAACCTGGGCTAATGAGTTCCGGGAGTCATCACAATGTTGCTTGGCAGTCTGACTATTCACCACCGCTAATGCGTTGGCCTGCTCCTGACTCGTGGATTGTTGTGCTAGCTGGTTGAATTCCGCGGCCATTTGTTCGCTCGCTAAGCTTAAACTGCTAGCTGCTGAGTTAGCAGCGGCCACTTGAACTTGCGGCGCTTGGGGCGTCGCCTGCAGACTGGTCTGAATTTCTGACCAAGTGGACTGTTGGGGCCACGCGATAAGGGACCGCGCACTTAGGCTGGTCTGAATCAACGACCATTGCGAGCTGGCCTGTTCTTGGGACTGTCGCTCACCGGTACTCAATGCCGTGGCTAGCCTAGATTCCGTTTGGGACTGTTGGATCCATTGTTGATCTGCCGTGACACTCTTTTGTGCTAGTGCCAAACTAGCATGGTCCAAATCAGCCTGATGTTGCGCCAGTTGATCCTGTTGAGTGGCCTGCTGAGCAGCAACCTGCTGCTGACTGGCCTTAACGCTAGCAACTGAGTTGACTATTAGTTCACGATCCACGGTGGACACACTCGCACTAGCACTTTGCAACCGGTAATCAAAGGCGCTGAGTTCCTGTTCCTGGGTCGCTAAGCTGATCTGCAGGGTTGGAAATTCTGCCAATTGCTCCTGGGCCGTTAGGGACTCAGCGCTCACACTCTCCTCTGCTAAGGAGAGCTGTGAATGCACCATCTCACCCCAAGTTGAGAGTGGTTTCAGGCTAGCTTGCATCATCGACACCTGGGATTCAACCAGCTTGGCGCTCTGACTGCTTACCGAAACGGATTGAACCGCTAGACTATCCCTGGCCGATCCCAAAGCGTGCAGTTGTTCGGACGTGGGCGTCGTCCAGGCCTGGCTGTTCCGAACGTAAGCCGCCTGTTGAAGCGCTAATGATGCCAGACTCGCATTGAGACTGTGGCTAGCCGCCGCAACTAAGTCGGCCTGACTACCAGCGTCCCGGCTCACGTGTTGCGATTGATCGGTCACCAGTGCAGCACTTTGACTTATAGCCGCCTGGTGTTTGGCCGTCGCGGCTGCCGCTTGTTGCGCAATAGCCTGACTAGCCGCAAGTGACTTGGCTAAGGCAGTCTGCTGGTGGGACCACTGCGACCACCGCTGTTCAGCTTGCCGACTCAAACTAGTCAGTCCCGACTTAAGGGCACTCCGTTGATTCGTCGTCAGCTGTGGTTGTGCAAGGCTTTGGTCGATTGCCGAGCCCATCCGCGAGTCGACCCGCGATGCCGCGCTAAGACTAGCTTCAGCCAACGAGGTCCAAACGCTGGTTTGCTGGGACGTTACCTGATTTAATAGGGTACTCTGCAGGACCAAACCGGACTGTTGATCATCAATTTGATCAACTGGCTGAGCATCAATGGCGGCCTGAGCTGAAAGACTCTCGCGCGCCGAAGTAAGTCGGTTGGCTTGACTGGCAACCAGTTGCGACAACTTAGCCAGCGACGCCGCACTATCCGCCATCACACTTAGCGATTGATCGCCGGAAAAAAGTTGACTCAGGCTCGTCGCGGCCTCCTGAACACTGGTCACCCGTTGTTGATCCACTAGGGATTGGGTGGCCGTAGCCGTTTCGAGTGACGAAAGAGCCGCTGCCTGATTGGCCACCGCCACACTGTGTTCGCTGACGCTGGCTACGACGCGAGCTTGACTGGCCACGACCATTGAGGTTTGCGACAGCGACTCATCAACGCTCGCCCGATTATCGACCACCGATGCGCGTTGAAGACTTTCACTGGTTTTAGAATTTTCTAACAGGTGCGTCGTGACCGATTGCGTCTGTTTAATCAAATCTACGATGGTTTGGCTTGTTTGGGATAAACTTTGCGCATCCGGTGCAGCAGTTTGCACCAAATTAGCTGAAACGTCCGAGGCCGACGTGAGCAAGCTCGCAATTTGTTGCGATTGGCGTTGCAGCGTACTCTGATCCGCAATTAAAGTCGCCGCCTGGCTTTGATGGGCAGCGGTGACCTTTCCCTGGCTGGCCACTGCCTGACTGCCAGCGGCGATAGCCAAACTAATTTGGCTATCTTTTCGTGAATCCACCTGACTGTTTTGGCTAGCCTGACTGCGTTTAGACTGCTCGTCTTTAACTGACTTGGCTTGTGATTCTTGATTGGCTAGCTGTTGGGCCGCCGCCTGACTCTTCTGAACCGCAACCAAAGACTGGCTGCCGGACAAGGACTGCGATTGCTGACTCAGACTAGCGATACTCTGCGAAACCAGGGAAACCGTCGCCGAATCGACCTGCGGATTCGTGGTGATGCTAGCCACGACATCCGAAGCAGCACTTTCCTGCGCCGAGATCAACCGGGAATCCATCTCTGCGTTCCGGGAGTCAAGCGCGCTCTGCGCAACCGAAACCTGAACCGCCAGACTGGTCCGCGACTTTTCCAGCGATGCCATCTGCGTTTGATCCGTTTGTGACTGGGTCAGCAAGCTCTGTTCATGATTGACCACGTTCGGCCATTGGGACGTTGCCAAACTCATCGCCTCACTAGCAGAGTGGTCCACCGACGTCAACGCACTGAGCGAGGTCTGTTGCGCCGCCACCGCTGCCGACTGGGCACAGGAACTCTCTTGTGAAATCACCTCAACCGTGGTGGTCGCCGTCACCTGTTGCCGACTAAGTGGGTCCAACAAGCTTAACTGAACGGACTTAGTCCCTGGAGTGGCCCAATCGACCGGTCCCATCGTCACGTCACTGGTCAGGTCTTTTCCCTGAGTCCCCGTGGCCGTGGCGACCAGATCCGCAACGGTCAAGGGATGTCCCGCCACCGTTGTTCCGGGTTTTCCCACTAACTTCGGTAAAAATTGGCTATTCTGGGCCGACGCAATCGTCAGGGTTCCCGTCGCTCCCATCAATTCTGCTGCTTCCGGAAGGATGTAAGGTAGATTGCAAATTTAATCCGAATTTTTGGACAAATTGGTCAGCATAACCTGATACGGTGTTTGCCAGTCGAGTATTTTAAGCGGTCGCTGGTTAATTTGGAGTAACGTCGTCGTTAAATCTTGAGCACTAATGTGCTCAAAACGAGTCCCCTTAGGATAAAAATAACGTAAATTCCGATTAAAGCGTTCATTACTACCACGTTCAGCTGGCGTATAAGCATGACAGTAATAGGTCTTAATACCATATTGTGATTCAAATGATACTAGCCCACTAAACTCAGTACCACGGTCCACAGTAAAACTGTGCACCGGTCCATTAAAAGTTGTTAGGAACTTAGTCAGTGCTTCATTAACACTCGCTGTCGTTCGATCTTTTAACCGGTATGCCCAAAGGAACCGTGATTTTCGATCGATTAAAGTTAATAAAACTGCCTTACTATGCCCACGAGGACCAACGACTGTATCTAGTTCAAAATCGCCGATGCGATTACGTTGATTAATCATCATGGGACGCTGTTCAATTGATCGCCCCAAAGATTGATTATATTTGGATCGTTGGTCAACGTTACGCCGTTGGCGTACGCCATGTTCAGGTAGATCATTCAAGGAGAAATCAATTCTCCCCTGATTTAGCCAATTATAAATAGATTTAGTAGCTAGTTTAAATTCGTGAGCAATCATTCCTGGTGACCAGCTTAGACGTAAATGGTTGAGAATTTTTTGCTTTAACTCATCGCTCAGCTTAGTTTTCCGACCACATCGTGATCGCTTGTATTCGGCATCTGTTTGTGCTAATTCAGCCTGATAAGGTTGACATCGAGATAATTCATAAGAAATTGTTGACGGTGATCGGTTCAGCCGAACGCCCATTTGGATATTGGACAGCCCTAGTTCACAAAAGGTTTCGATTTTAATTCGTTCGGAATAGGTTATACTAGACAAAAGATCAGCTCCTAAAAGATGGGTTTGTGGTAAACACCATTTTAAAGGAAGCTGATCTTTTTTGTCCGAACAGCGTTCGGATTAATTTTACAATCTACCGTAACTACTGTTGGCAAGCTGAGGACCAATCGTCTTTAAGACTTCCTGGGCCCCCGCGGCGGTTAGGTGGTACGTGTATTGCCCCACGTGGCTTCCTTGATCATCCGTGGTTAACCACCCCTGCTTGATGGGCAGCCGTTGAATCGTCGTCCCATCCGACCAGGTCAACGTCAACGCGGTATCTTGAAGCTGCGTCCGGGCCTTGTTGCCATTAAAGGTTCCGTACTGGTCCCCTAGAGTCGAAAGGGTCACCGTCTTGGCTTGATGATACGTAAACGTCACCGTTGTCGGTGCTTGACCAGCTAAATGAAGTTTTTGGGTTCGCACTACCGCTACCCATCCGGGAATCTCCGGCGCCTTTAAGCTGACGTCTTGGTTAGCCAACGTATGGACAATCTGCCCCGATTGCTGGGCCAATTGGGTTTCCTTAAATTTGGGATCCTCTGACGTCAGTACCAACTTAATGGGGGCCAGCATGGACTGGTAGCCTTTGCTAAAGATCTGCCCCGGCTTAGCATCCGTCGCCTGCACACCCCCAAAGTTGCGGTACTGCTCGGCCGTGCCATCTTGCTGCCAAGACCAATGATTTGCAGTTTCTCCCGCTTGCCGCAGTTCCGTGACTAGTCCCGTTTGCGGATCATAGTTGTGTGTCGCCCAGTCTTTCCCAGCACTTAACGCTTTGTTTGCCGCCGCCAGCTCTGTTTGGTAACAATCTTGATACCGACTTTCAAGCCATAACTTTAACTGGGCATCGTGCATGTAAGCTGGCGTCTCCCGAAAATCAATTATTTCCTGATACTGAGTCGTATACCCCGTATCTAGAGTTTGGGGATCAAGGGACGAGACATACCCGGAGCCCTGCTGTTGCAAGACTTGCTGATCAGCTAGCTGCATGGCGCGATAAGGGACGTTTAAGTTCTGTAGCAACTCATAAATATTTTGGTAATTAGTCGTGGTAAATTGGCTACCATCCGCCGGATTCGTAAAGTTGTACTGCGCCGCTTGTTGATCAGTAATCGTTAAATTAGGATTTTTCTTATAGTCCGTCAGGGCAGCATGGGCAGCCCGATACTCATTTTCGTAAATGGCGGTAATGACTGTCCGTACGCCCTCACTCGACTGGCGGATGTACGGCTTGGCGGGCGCAAACGGATGGCTTACGTTGTCGTGCAGAATCTGATCAGTTTCATCAGCTGATAAAACTGGTTTTTCCGAGTTAATCCCCTGGATGATTGCTTCCAGACTCTTTCGCGGTTGTTCCTTCAAGGCATCCGCCTCCGCCTGGCAAATGACCGGCACGATTACCTTCCGGTACCAGGCATACCCCGCTGCTTGGGCCACCAGGGATAACGGTGTGGTCTTGCTAGCATCGTCTAAAATCGCCTGCGGTTGTGTTTCCGAATATCCCTTAACCTTGAGGCCTTTACTGCCATAGAATGCTTCACTTGCCGTTGGCCGGACGTTGCGGTAAACCTCTGACAAGACACGGTTAGCCCCAATCGTCCAATTTCGCTCGATGGCGTCTTGAACATTGGTCCGGATGGCCTCATACACGTGCTGAATAATGGAGGTGCCTAAAACATCGTATAACCCGATCCCCTTAAGCATGTTTGCAATATTTCCATTTAACTTCACCGCTTCCGTTAACTCGGCTGGGGCATAGTCGTCATCCGCAATGCTTCCCCCAATCGACCGAATATCCGATAGCGCCTGGTGAGCGACTCCGTTAATAATTACCGGCGCCACAATCGACGTATAAAAATTAATCGCACCAACTGCAGCATTCACGCTGGCATTGGCCACGTTACCTGGCTCGCCACGGTACGCCAAAACCTTGTCGGCGTAGTCCACCTTCGAGAAAATTCCGTTCAGCCACTTCCAAGTGGTATGTCCCGTGGCATCGAGAATGCCGGTGAATTCCGCTCCTGATAATTGTGATCCATCATAATTACCATAGTTGATCAGCCCGTCGGCCACGCTCGAGTCCTTCGAGTGGGCCTTCGCCTTAATTCCCGCTACCCAGTCACTCATCCCCTTAGCAAAGGCGCGCAGGTAATCGGCATAGCCTAAATTATAATCATGATAAGGATTGCCCTGTCCCGGCTGAATGAGTTCACCGTTATACCAAACCGGCGTACCACACTGGTCGTCATACTGAAAATTTTGTTTACGGTAGAACAACTCCATCAAATTCGCCATGATTTGAATATTTTTCGTAATCTTGGCTGAGACATCGGGAACCGACGGATCCGTGATGATGTGCAGAAAGCCCGTCACCCCCGTCGACGTGAAATTTTTTACAATTTTATCGATTTGATTTTTAGCATCCGTCTGCCCTTTAGCATACGAGGTTTGATTAACCACCGCATGGGGATCCGGACCATTGGTTTCAAACTGAAACGCATAGGTTTGGGCCTGGTGGGGTACCGTCGCAGCCGCCGCGGCAAATTTCGCAACCGTCACAGACTGCGGCGCCGACGCGACTCCCGACGGCGTTTCCACCGTTACCGATGTAGTGGCTGTGGCTCCCGTTGAATCCGCTCTAGAGGGGCTAGCCTCGGCCACATGACTGGTTACCGAACTGGTCGTTTCATTGTGACTACCAGTCTGGCTAGTCTCGTCTGTGCTGGTACTCATCGTTGATTGACTCTGGTCCGAAGTACTGACACTCTGCGACGTCGCTGGAATCACCATCGATGTCTGCGTGGCCGTCACGTCATCTTCCGGCACTTGCTGACCGATACCATGCGCTAACGTTTGCGCCTTCGCCGTTTCCGTGAGCGCACTGCCCCCTAGCAGCCCACTCAGGATTGAAATCCCCGCTATCAGCCATTGCCTTCCTGCTTTATACATCCTAAAATGCGTTTTACAATTGCTCTGAAAGAGCGCCGATTGTTTCCGTGGATTTAATCCTTTCATGTGAGTCTCCCCTTTTTTAACCACCTTACTAGTGTTGATCATACCATGATCCACCCTAAATAACTGGTTTCACCTTGTATAATTAGTTCTATAAACGCTGATATAACAACATTTATAATTAAAGATCCTATGCATATTCTGCATGTACGTTGCAATATAAAATATATAATGGACAAAATAATTCTATAAATATTACACGTGAACGCATTTTTAACCGAATTTCTCACAACTTCTAAAATTTCAACGAGCGTCTTAACTAAATCACTCACCCCCCGTCTCTCTCGGTAAACCTAAATTTTCGCTCAACTATTTTCCAAATTTCCCTTGTCTTTTCCGAATTTGGTGTTAATATGAAGTTGTTCTTAAGGGCGAGTGATTACTCGCTCGACAAAACGAAGGGAGATTTTATGATGTTTACGACTAGTTTTTGGATTCTTGCCATTTGGTTGATTGTTAACGGGATTTGGACTTGCTTGGCGACGCATAATCAATCTCTCATGAAGTGGTTCGCCTGGATCAACGTCATCGCCATCGTCTGGGCCTTCTACGGTGCCACCAGTGTTGCCGCACTGTCTGGTTGGTTTACAACGGTCAACTGGGTCAACGTCATCCTCGCGATTTGCCAGTCCTACTTGGGTTATCGTAAGAATGGTCACATCGCTCAGCAACACTAGCCCCATCCCCTCATGCTAAAACGGGTAACGCCTGACAAGACGTTACCCGTTTTGCTTATTTTCAGCTAGAATGGACCTAAGACCTAGTTAGGAGCGATTTCCATGCCCAATAAAAAAATCCTTGCTGAGTTTCCCGCGGCGGTTAACGCCACCAAGGACCTCACCCAAAAACAAAAAGACGTCTTAATCACCAGTATCCAGCTCTTCGCCAAACAGGGGTACGCCAACACCAGTACGCACCAAATTGCCGTGGCGGCCCATCAATCCGAAGGGACCATGTTCAAACACTTTAAGTCCAAGGCCAATATTCTGCGCATCGCGTTGGACCCCATCATTCACCAAATCATTCCCGATATCTTGGACGAATTAAAACAAGAAACCCTACAACAGCCCATGACCAACCTACACGACTTTCTGGAATTTTTCGTGCGTAACCGGATGGCCTTTGCCGCCGAAAATCAAGACGCCATCAAGGTCTTTCTGAGCGAACTTCTTTATAATGAAGACCTGCGCGTCGAATTTATCGCCAACGCCCCCGCCAGCTTCGTCAACACCTTTAAAACGGTGATTGCCGATTTCCAACGCCGCGGCTTAATGGTCAACTGGCCCTTCCCCATCGTTTTTCGTCACATCATGTCCGTGTTGGGCGGCTACGTGATCGACCGTTACATTCTCTTTCCCGACCGCGACTGGGACGACGACCAGCAGGCCCACTATCTGGTGTTGGCCCTCGAAAGGGTCCTCAGCGCCTAGGCCCGTGCTATACTAAGACTTAACGCTTACAAGGAGGGGTTACCATGCCCGCAAAAACCTATCATATTGGCGTTGAAGCCACCATCGATGTTATCGGTGGTAAGTGGAAAACCGTAATCTTATGTCATTTACGTCACCAAACCATGCGCACCGGCGAACTGTCCCGGGCGATTCCCCAGATTTCTCAGAAGATGCTGACTCAGCAACTCCGTGAACTGGAACACGACGGCATCATCACCCGTCAGGTCTTCAAACAGGTCCCTCCCAAGGTGGAATACGCCCTGTCCCCTTACGGCGAAACGCTGGTGCAAATCTTACATGAGCTTTGCTTATGGGGTGAGGACAATGTCGAACGCCGCCAAGCGCACGGCGAAGATGTCGAGATTTTAGACCACGAAAATGTGCCGAATTAATTAATTGTTTATCAAATGATTAATTAATTACGGCCGCCCACACCTTATCTGTTGACTATCCTTCAGCGCTTTTGTACGCTGAAGCTAATTAAGCAAACTGGAGGGATTTAACATGTCAATCGATCCACGCCGCGCCCAAGATGTCTGGGAAGATGCCGGGGAACACGTTCAATTCACCGTTTTAAAGTTTAATCGTCAAGATCCACAACACGAACGCGAAGTCTTCCAAGAGTTCGCCGACCGCTCACAAGCCATTGTTCGGTCGTTGAAGATTCGGGATGCTAAGCCGGAGACCGGCTCACAGCTCAAAGTTGCTATCGGAATCAGCAACGCTGCTTGGGACTATCTGTTCCCAGACGCCCCCAAGCCAGCCGAACTGGAAACCTTCACCACCTTGAAAGGACCGAAGTACGAGATGCCCGCTTCCGAAGGCGACCTGTTCTTGCACATCCGGGCTAGTGACAACGCCGTGGTCTACGAAGCGCAGACCCAATTCCGGCGCGTATTGGAAGACGTGACCACCGTGGTCGACGAAACCCAGGGCTTCCGTTACTTTGAAGGCCGGGCCATCATCGGCTTCATCGACGGGACCGAAGCGCCAGCCATCGAAGACGCCGCGGACTACGCGTTAGTCGGCGACGAAGACCCGACTTTTGAAAACGGGTCCTACGCCTTCGCGCAGAAGTGGCAACACGACATGCCCGTCTGGAATCACCTCAAGACCGAAGAACAAGAAAAAGCCGTGGGACGAGAAAAGTTCAGCGATTACGAACTCGACGACGCCGATAAATTCAAAAACGCCCATAACGTGGCGTCTAAGTTTACCGAAAACGGTGTCGAACAAAAAATCGTACGGATGAACGTTCCTTACTCCAACCCGGCTGGCGGAAACACCGGAACCTACTTCATCGGTTACGCCCGGCACTGGAAGGTCACCAAGGGAATGCTGACCAACATGGTCGAAAAGGGGGACTACCTGTTGTCCTTCTCCAAGCTGTTATCCGGCCAAGCCTTCTTCGTCCCATCTCGCGACTTACTTGCCAAGATGGCCGAAGACGAATTCCATTAATTAACCGTAAAGCGCAAACAGCGTTCGCTGCCCCAATCGGCAACGAACGCTGTTTTAGATTATAATTTATTAGTTTATTGAGCTTACGAAAGGGAACTACGGTTAACCCGCACTCTGGTCCGCTTGATCGTCGCGTTGGTCCGGACCGCCGCCTTGACTCGCTTAGTCCGACTCGCCGCGACCAAGGTGGCTTCGGCGGGAATGGTCCCCTTCGGCTGCATGGCCGCCACTTCCTGGCAATCGATTGACCGGGTGATCTCCCCCTTAAGAGCATCACCATTGGGTGCTTCCGAACCGGTCGACCCCCAGTTCAGTAAGCTGTCCAGTACGGAAAGCGTTGCGGCGGCCCACTTGGGTCCCAATTTATGGGTTTGTGGCTGATTGCAACGCAAGACACTTTGTTGTTTAGGAGTTAATCCACTCATTGTTACCGCCTCCATCGATTGACCTTAACCAGTTTTCACCCTTAGTCTAGCACACCTAATATCACTAAAATTATATTTACCAACATTATTTCCCCACCAAAATTGCCCTTATGGCTATAAAAATGGTCACTCAGTTTACGCCGAGTGGCCATTTTTTATCAGGTGATTACAATAGGCGTTCTCCCGCCAAAAGATGCTGCGTTGTAGCGCTGACGTAACGTTGGTTAGCCGTCACGTAACCGCCAGAAATTCGGTAACGGAGTGTGCCATGATCACTATAGTTCCACCCCAAAACTCGCACGGTTTGGTGGCCAACATAGTGCTGGCCGGCCCGGGCGTGGAAGTTTACGTCCCGATACAGGTTTGCGCCGTACCTAACGGTGATGCGTCGTGGATATTTCAATCGGCCGGCATAAACCAATTGCTTATTGGCCGTCACGTAGCGACCGTTAGTTAACTGATAACGGGTAGTCAGGTGATGCTTGACGACCCGTTGAACCTTCAGCTGTTGCCCCTGGCGATAGTGCGTGACCTTTCCTTTCAGTTTAGCCGTCCGGTAACTATCGATTCCCTGCGGATTTAACACCGTAATCAGTTGGGGGCGCTGAACATGGTAGGTTCGTTTAACAAATGCTCGTCGTGCCGTCACGTAACCGGTCGTTCCGTACGTCTTCGAGTGGTGGTTCACGTCCTTGACCCGGTAGCGGAGAACACCATGTTTAGACGTGGTCACCCCGATGACGACAAACTGGGGTTGCCGCGACCGTGGCTGCTTCGCGTACCATCTGATCCGATTGCCCTTAGTAAAGGTCGGTTTACGATACAGGCCAATCTTCTTATCACTATTCACACTGAATCGCTTGAAACGAGTTGGCCGCGCTAGCGCACTACCTTCTTTCAAAGAAGCGGTCGGCGCCCCAATTGGCCGAGTGACCTGATTTTGACTCTGACTCGTTGCCGTCGAAAACTGAGCTTCACTCTGCGCAATTGACTGACTCAGCTCTAGAGAAATTGCCACGCTGCGGCTTCGTGATTGCGACTGACTCTGTTGCCGTGATAGGCTCTGACTCGCCACCACTGCAGCACTCGCGCTTAAACTTTGCGACGTGGACACTACTTGTGAAGAGCTAATTGATGCGGAAAGACTGGCTGCGCTGGCCTTACTCTGAGCAATCGATTCGGATTGCAACGACCTACTCTCCATCGAGGCCAAGCTGCGTGACGTCGACTCCGATTGCGAGACCAGACTCTGCGATTTTAGACTTTCCGCTAATGATTTCGACCGGGAGGCACTTTCGGATAATGACTCCGATTCCGAAACACTAGTCGACGTGCTTAGCGACTGCGATGTCGAGAGACTTTCTGACTTCGCACTTTCCGACATTGATTCCGACTGTGACACACTTTCAGATAGTGATTTTTCCACTGATTTGAATTGCGAAACGCTAGTCGATGCACTTAACGATTGCGACTCTGAGAGACTTTCAGACTTTGCAACACTTTCGGATAACGACTCCGATTCTGAAACACTGGTCGATGTGCTTACCGACTGCGATGTCGAAAGACTTTCAGACATTGATTCCGATTGCGAAACGCTAGTTGACGTGCTTAATGACTGTGACGTTGAGAGACTTTGCGACCTTGCACTTTCAGATAACGACTCCGATTCTGAAGCACTAGCTGACGCACTTAGTGACTGCGATGTCGAGAGACTTTGTGACTTCAAACTTGCCGACAACGATTCTGATTGCGAAACGCTGGTCGATGTACTTAACGACTGTGACTCCGAGAGACTTTGCGACTTTGCACTTTCGGATAACGATTCCAATTCTGAAACACTAGCTGACGCACTTAGTGACTGCGATGTCGAGAGACTTTGTGACTTCAAACTTGCCGACAACGATTCTGATTGCGAAACGCTGGTCGATGTACTTAGCGACTGTGACTCCGAGAGACTTTGCGACTTTGCACTTTCGGATAACGATTCCGATTCTGAAACACTGGTCGATGTGCTTACCGACTGCGATGTCGAAAGACTTTCTGACTTCGCACTTTCCGATATTGATTCTGATTGTGAAACACTAGTTGACGTACTTAGCGACTGTGACTCCGAGAGACTTTGCGACTTCAAACTTGCCGACAACGATTCTGACTGCGAAACACTAGTCGATGTGCTTAGCGACTGCGACGTTGAGAGACTTTGCGACTTTACACTTTCAGATAACGATTCCGATTCTGAAACACTGGTCGATGTGCTTACCGACTGCGACTCTGAGAGGCTTTGTGACTTCAAACTTGCCGACAACGATTCTGATTGCGAAACACTAGTCGATGTGCTTAGCGACTGCGATGTCGAGAGGCTTTCAGATAGCGATTTTTTCACTGATTCTGACCGTGAAACACTTTCGGATAACGACTCTGATTCTGACTGTGATGCACTTTCGGATAACGACTCTGATTCTGACTGTGATGCACTTTCGGATAATGATTTTTCTGTTGATTCTGATTGCGAAACACTAGTCGATGTACTTAACGATTGCGACTCCGAGAGACTTTCCGATTCCGAAACGCTGGTTGATTCACTCAGTGATTGCGATTTCGCACTTTCAGATAACGATTTTTCTGCCGATTCCGACTGCGAAACACTAGTCGATGTACTTTGTGAAACTGAAAGGCTTTGCGATAAAGATTTGCTTTTAGACGTTGATGCCTCTTGTGACCTCAGCGTTGACGCGGCACTTGCACTGGCCTCCGCCAATGAAACCGAGGCACCAGCGCTAGCTAACGAGGCCTCACGGGCCGACAAACTGGCAGCACTCGCCGACGCCTCACGAGCTAAGCTCAACACAGAATTTGACTGCTGTTGTTCGCTGACCACAGACAGCGAGGCCAGCGAAATTGACGTGACCGATGCCGCCACCGAAACCTCACTCAAACTAGGGCCTGTCTTAAAAGACTAATTTTGAGTATTCAGCGCCTCCGGGCCAGTCAGAAACGGGCTGGAACGGGGTGGGCACGGCTTCAAGCCCATAGCCCAGGTCTTGAAGACCGACCTTTGTCTAGGCCGGCAAAGGACACCGGCCAACACAAATTTCACCCCTGAGCCCACTTCTGACTGGCCCTCCAGCTTATACGAGTTATAACAATAAATAAACTGGATTCTTTTCAGTAAAGGGTAATGGATGATCACTTAAATCGGTGATCGAGTTTTAAGACAGACCCTAGTCAAAGATGTTGAATACTGCGACTGGGCCGTAACGACACTCTGTTGTTGCTCAGCCAGGCTATCTAGGGCTTCAGATTGGGCCCGATCCGGTTCACTCAATGATGTCAACGACTCTTGTAAGGATTGTACCGCCTGACTGGTCTTCGTCAGACTGGCTACGGCGGTCGAAATAGCGGATGCCGCCGTTAACGCACTCGTTGATTGTTGTCCCAAGCTTTCCAAGGACTTGGCATTTGACTGCGACTGCTCCGCCAACTTGGTCGACTGACTATTGGCCATAGATGTTCGTTGACTTACCCGCGTCGACTCCGAGACCATTGCTTGACTGCGCTTAAGACTCTCCGACCGAATCGCCGTCGAATCTTCCGTGACAGACCATTGGCTTTGATCTTGGCTAATCCGTTGTGCCAAGCTGACTTCGGATGCGGAAACACTGGCATCCCCCTGACTAGTCTCGCTAATGGTTTTCGCCACACTAGCAGCCGTTTTCGCGGTTACCGAGGCGACCTGGTTGACCGACGCCACGCTATCCTCGTTAGCACTAACGGAAGCCTGGCTAGCCGCCCACTGACTGGCCGAGAGTGACTGCTCGCGCTGCAACGCCGACGCGCTCGCTGTACTTGCACTGGTTTCAGCTGCAATCACGGAAGTCACCGCGTTAGTCAAGGACGCTTTGCGGGTTGCCAAACTAGCGGTTCGGCTGGCGACCTCGTCAGCTAATTGCTGAACTGATTGTGAGGCCCGTTGCTGACTCACTAATGACAGGGACACCACCGACAATGATTCCGCTGCGGCCGCTAAGGATTGCGCACTCAGGCTCATCAAGCCTGACTGGTACGCAGAAGTGGTACTGGTTAGACTGGCAGTAAAAGTTGTCGACCCATCGATTAAGCTAATCAATGAACGCGACGGGTTATCCGCTAACGTTCCCATGGTCGAGGCCAGACTGACCAGGCTCGCCGAGGCCGTCGACAATTCGTTGGCAATCGACTGTGAGGCAAGGCCAAATATGGAAACGGACAGTGAGGCTCCCGAAGCCACACTCGCTAGCTGAGTCGATTGAGCGGCCAAACTACTCGTTTGATTGGCGTAGACGGTTGACGTGGACGCCACCTGTGAGGCCAACTGCCCCGACGTCCGCTCCGCAACAATTTCTGAAATCGACGCCGACTTTACCGATAAACTTTGATCCCCACTAGCTGAGGCCAGTGATTGCGAATCTAGGGTGACGGACCATTGACTTTGGTCTCGGCTCACCCGTTGACTCAAGCTTCCTTCGGCCGTACTCAACGAAGCGGCTTCACGACCGGCTTCCTGGCGATCGGCTTGTACACTGGTTAACTGTTCAGCCGCGGTAGAAGCCCCCTGGTTCGCCGATACCACGCGAAGGCTCAACGAAGCAGCGCTATCTGCCGCCAACAGATCACTCATACTAGCCTCACTGGCCGAAACCATGGACAGCTGCCGGGTGACCTGACGTGAATCACCGGATAAACTAGCTTCAAACGTGGAGACGGCGGCTTCACGGCTCCCCTCCGATTGCGACCAAGCACTGAGACTGACCAACGAGACGGACGTGGCGACCGACCCTAACGCCGTGGACACTGACGCAGCCGCCGCGACAATCGCCGAATAGCGGCTTTCGTTAGCCGCCGCCGTTTGCGCAACGGACGTTCTAACGGCGGCGTTGACCGTTGCAGCACTGCCAATCGCCGATACCCGTGACGCTAATTCGGCCGAATCATCGTATAATTCGCTATCCGCAAACGACTGATTAAAAACCGACGCTAGGTTATCATACATGCTTTTAACCGAAGCCATCGAGTCTTCAAATTCAGAATCCACGATACTGGTCCGATCGACAATTTCCTGGGAGGCCGATGCGTAAGCGAGATTCTGACTATTAATCGACGCCGACGCATCCGCAATGGTACTCATCGACGCTACTTCCACCGTCGACAATGAGCCACTCACAGAGCCAACCAAACTTTCCTGCTGGCTAAACGACGCCGTACTCATTGACGCCTGCGAAACGGAATCGTCGGCCGCACTGGCCGCCCGCTTTGACGCCGCCTGCGCGCTTAATTCCGCTAATGATTCCGATTTAGAGGTAGACTGGTCGACCAGCTGTTGGCGCTCGACGGACTCACTCAGCGATTGGGAAATAGCGCTCGACGCATCACTCAGGCTGCTTTCCGCTTCAGACACCGCCGACACCTGCTGGTCGGTCACCGAAGTGTTCGCTTGTAAACTATCCACCGACGCCGAAATTTCTTGCAAACTGAGTGAGTGCTGGGCCGCTGTCGTGGACGCTTTGGCAGTCGAATAGACCTGATATTCGCTGGTATCAGCTGCTTGACGTTGGCTGACACTCGCGGCTGTTTGTGAATCGTTGACCGCACTATCCCGATCCGCCAAGGACCGCCGTGCCGTACTCCCCGAAGCGACCGATCCCTGGGAGATAGCCGTTGAGACCGAGGCCGACTCACTGGTAGATGCCGTAGATTCCGACGTTGCGGGAATGGTCCCCTTAGCCTGTGTGGCCGCAACCTCATTAGTATCAACTTCCTGCGCGACCCCCACATTACTGTTGGCTGCAGCCGTTATCGTGGTGGTCAACCCAATTCCCAGCAACCCCCCGATTGCTGAAATGGCTGCGGTCACCCACTTTGTACCTGCCTTATAGAGTTTAAAATGTGTCTTCTGGTTGCTGCGACGCAACTCAGACTGGCGTTTCGGCGTCAATCCTTTCATCCTCATCCACCCCTGTCCTGATATCCTCAAGAACTAATCCTATTCACAATTCAGTTTAGCACATAGTATGTTTATAAAATTGTTTTTTTATAGATTAATTTCTCACCAAAACAATTCTTATGGACATAAAAATGGCCACCCCGTTCACGCCGCGGTGGCCACTTTCTGTAACAAATTTTCAAATTAACGCTCCGCCGCTTCCCGTTGCCGCTGACGGGCCCAAATCTGTGTAATCAAGGTCGCCAAAGTAATCTGGGCCATCTGAGCTTCCGCCGCTTGCTGGACCTCTTGATAAGCCTCACGCAGGGTTTCCTGGATGTTTCCACCCACGATGCATTGGGGATTGGTCTTATCATCGACGTGCAACAAATTACCGTCATCCGCCACCGCCCGGTAAACGTCTAGCAGCGTGATCTCACTTGGTGTGCGGGTCAACCGCGGCTGAGCAGCGCCCTGTTGCGTCGTCAACAGCTTGGCTCGACGCAAAGCCACCATCAACCGGCGGACCAGTGCCGGATTGGATTCCACACTAGCCGCAATCGCCGTGCTAGCAAGATTCTGATCATGATAAATGTCGATGTAGGCCAAAATATGCACCGCATCACTTAACTTATGCGAATACCGCATGGTTGCTCACCTCCACTAAGCCTGCGTGCGCAATGCCGCTGTCAAGAAGTCAGGCAGACTTTGCGCGGGACGCCCCATAATCCGCCGGTAGTCGTCGGTTACCGTCGCCAAGAGTCCGCGGGCCCCACCCGCGTACATCGACGCCAGCATATGCCCCTCATTGCCTTGATTATAGAGTTCAGCGAACTGCCGCAACGTCACCGGGGCGTACCCGATAGTATGCCCACTAACCGTGCTCAGGACTTCCGCCAGCGCCGGCATGGTGTAGGACCGTTCCTGGGTCAGCGTGTAAGTGGTTTGCCGCCAGAGTGCTGGCGTCACCGCTACCTTGGCGAACGCCGCAGCACTCTCTTCCAGGCTGATAAAGCTTAATGACGCATCCCCCATGGGGTAGATGACGTTGTGTCGGTCGATCAATTCGGGAAGGTAGGGCACCAGCGGATCGGCGTACAGGGCGTTGCGTAAAATCGTATACGATAAGTTCGTCTGGGCCAACCGTCGCGGAACGTAACCGTAAAAGGCGGATAGCGCAAACGGGTTATCGGCTTGATCGGCAATAAAGCCCATCACGATCAAGTGTCCCACGTGGGCCCCTTCCACGGCGCTTAAGACGTGTTCGAACTCAGTCACCCGACTAAAACTATCGTGACTCTTGCTAGGAATATAGATCGCCACGTCGGCATCTTGAAGGACTGCTTGAACGGTGGTTGGTTGGCGGTAGTCCAAGGCCTTCACCGTCATCCCCTGGGCCGCAAAACTAGCCGCCTTCGCCGGGGTGTGTACGCCTAACCTGATTGTCTGTGGATCTACTAATTTGGCCAACTGTCGGACCACCGCTTGGCCCAAGTGCCCCGTCGCTCCGGTAATTACGTAACGCATGGCAAAACTTCCTTTCCAGTTACCTGTTGTTACTTGTATTGTTACACCTAGTCTTGAAATTGTCAATCTTCTTGTGTGTAAGCCACGAATACCATTGATGTTTTTTAAGATTAACCATCGATTAGTGCAACTATGAGCATTTTTAATAATCCTCTTAGCCCCGTTTAACAGTGTGCTTAGCGCATTCTTAGGCCACTATGGTTTAATGAAAGTAATTAATCAAAGGAGTGTTTTCTATGGGTCAACAACTAGCAGACCAAGTCATGTTAATTACGGGAGCTGGATCAGCAATAGGACGGCAAACGGCCGCACTGTTTGCCCGAGAAGGCGCTAAGATCATCGCTGTCGACTTACCGGGAAGCGCCCTCACCACCACGGTCACCCAGCTGACGCAGGCTGGCCTCGAAGCCATTGCGGTTCCGGCCGACGTGACGAACCCTACCGACGTTCAGACGTTACTCACGACCGCTACTCAGCACTTCGGCCGCTTGGATGGCTTAATCAACCACGCCGGTTCAATGAACCGGTTGATTGCCCCCGAGACCTTTGGCGATAAGCTTTGGGACCAGGTCACCACCATCAATACGGCCAGCGTGACCCTAGTCACCCGTGAAGCCTTACACGTCTTCACGCGCCAGCACCACGGTGTGATTGTCAACGTAGCCACGATCGGTGCCATCACGGGGGATCAGGCCGAAACCGCCTATGCGGCTTCCAAACGGGCCATCACGAATCTCACCAAAAATACGGCTTACATGTACGCCACTCATGGCATTCGCACCAACGCCATCACCCCGGGGAACATCCAAGCGGACGTGGTTGAACCGCTACGTGTCCGGCGTGCTCAAGAGGCTGGCGGTCTACAAGTGGCCACGAGAACTTACGATGAAATTGCCCAGACCGCACTGTTCCTCGCCTCGAACAAGGCCAGCTACGTCAACGGCGTCATCGTCTCCGTAGATAAGGGGTGGACGTTCTAACCACCTCATCAATTTTTAAAGGTTAGCCGCGGCTTCATCTAGTTTGCTCTGCGCTGGTACCGTCACCTGCGCCAAACGACAAGTTAGGTCATGGCACGCAAAAGTACCCATTATTCCAAATTCAGGAATAATGGGTACTTTTGACGTTAAGGCGCACAGCCTGCGCTCTTTGCTTCACGCTGTTTTAGCGTAACCGGTTAACTGTTCATGGAATATCAACTAGTCGTTCGGCGTGAACTCTAATCTTGACGCTTCCGCCGAAGTAGCCAACTGCCTAACAGACTGCCCGCTAAAGCTAAGCCTAAGAGTTGTGCCACGCTATGGTGCGCTTCACCGGTTTGTGGCAATCCCGTGCCCACACCGGTGCTCCGACCCATGGCCGTCAACAACTGTTGTTCCACCGCCTCTAACCGAGCCACTAAGGTCGTATCCCCGGTAGCCTTTGCTTTGGCGATCGCCGTTTCCAGCTTCGTCAGCGTCGCCTCTTGTTCGGCTTCGGTGACGTCCGCGGCAAACTCGTCTTCGAACTCGTCAACCACTTCATCGTCGGCATGATGGTGACCGTACGAGTTCTCCTCTTCGACGTCGGGTTCTTCAACTCCCGGTGTTTCGGGTTCAGGATTCTCCGTGCCCGGCGTCTCTGGTTCTGGTGTTTCGGGTTCAGGAACTTCCGGTTCTGGTTCTTCCGGCTTAGGTAATTCCACCCCAATTCCCGGTAAGGTCACGGCAATTTCAAATTCGTTTTCGTCGCCCCCGCCGTTCTCATCAACATCGGGTTTCTGGTTATCTTGTAGATCCCACCGGTGAGTTTCGGCGTTTACGATCACCTTATCGGCGATGATGTTCCCGTCCAGGTTCTGGTTTGCTTCCACCGTAGCGGATGGTGCCAAGACACTCCCCTGGAACGGCCGGTCTACGTGAATAGTTCCGGTGTATTGCTGATCTGCCGCCGAGCGGTCAATGAAGTTCCACAGCAAGTGGTTGTCCCCAAAGTCTTCGGTTTCTTGGTTATTCCGGTCGGTACCATCACTGTAAACAACCTTAATCTGCGAGTTAATGTGGTAGTCCGGGTCGCTACCGGTATCCACGTTAATAATAATCGTGTCCCCATCAGCATCTGGTGATAGCCCTTTAATGGTCAACGGCGTATCGCCTTGCAAAACGTCCGGCGACAGGTTGATGACGATCCGCCCGTTTTCGTCCGGTGTCATGTCCGTCACGTCAATCACCCGGTTATTCCGGTCCGGAAAATCAGCAGCCGTATAATCCTTAACACTGGTCATGGCCGCAAATTTGGCGTTCTTGGCCCGTAATTTTTCGAATTCCTGGTCGAAATCTATGTAGGTCTGGCCAACCTGATCCTGGTACACTTCGGCGGCTAGCAAGTGATCGATATAGGTCCCATTCACACTTGGTCGGTTAGGGTTACTGATGTCGATGTTGACCCCTTCACCAAAGACCACTTTGTTTTCCCGGGTCGATCCTGCGGAAACAAAGGAGCTGCTAGCAATATTGTTAAAGTTTTGAATGTAGGAAATATCTTTGTCCAAGAGTTCTTCAATGATATTCGTCCCGAAGTTAACGTTCCCGGTTAAGTTCTGAACGGCCACGTTCCCATTAGTGTGGGCGTTTAACTCCGCATCCCGCGCAAAGATATGAAAGGCCGATGACACCCCTAAGAGGTTGTCCTCCTCAATGGTCGGATAATCATCGTAGACGCTCCCCCCGGCTTGAATCCCACTGTCGGCTAATGGTTCGACGGCAGCGGCAGCTTTAGGCGTCTTGGCCGCCACCCGCTTCAAGGCCTGGGCAAACTGCAGTGCCTTTTGATGATTGGCTTTCAACTGTTGGGCCACTTTGGCAGTGTTATCTTTAGTGGTCGTCTGACTTGATTGACTAGTCGCCGTGGCGGTGCTGGTACTCGACGAACTCGTTGAATTCGATTCATCGGCGGCAGGGTCCGTTGCTGATGCCGAATAAGCCGAGATGCCTGACGTTCGTTGAGTGGTCGTGGTTGCGGCCCCGGACGTTTGGGTAGTGGACGAGTGATCCGTCGTGTCTTGACCCGCTGAACTCGACGATTGCGACGTGCTATCAGACTTAGTGTCCGCACTCGACGTCCCCGACTGATTCGTCACTACTGAGCTAGAGCTGTTGCTGACAGCGTTAGCGTTGTTGTCCGCGTGGGCAACGGTCGCGCTGCCCCCTAAAGCTAAAACGACCGCACAAGCGAAGACCCATTTCCGGCCATCTTTGTACATCTTAAAATGCGTTTGTTTAGTTTCCATACTAAGTTATCCCTACCTTCCTCAGATGATTCCTCCTTTATTTTGAGCCTAGTTCCGGCAACATTCAATATAAATGGTAGATTGTAAAATTAATCCGAACGCTGTTCGGACAAAAAAGATCAGCTTCCTTTAAAATGGTGTTTACCACAAACCCATCTTTTAGGAGCTGATCTTTTGTCTAGTATAACCTATTCCGAACGAATTAAAATCGAAACCTTTTGTGAACTAGGGCTGTCCAATATCCAAATGGGCGTTCGGCTGAACCGATCACCGTCAACAATTTCTTATGAATTATCTCGATGTCAACCTTATCAGGCTGAATTAGCACAAACAGATGCCGAATACAAGCGATCACGATGTGGTCGGAAAACTAAGCTGAGCGATGAGTTAAAGCAAAAAATTCTCAACCATTTACGTCTAAGCTGGTCACCAGGAATGATTGCTCACGAATTTAAACTAGCTACTAAATCTATTTATAATTGGCTAAATCAGGGGAGAATTGATTTCTCCTTGAATGATCTACCTGAACATGGCGTACGCCAACGGCGTAACGTTGACCAACGATCCAAATATAATCAATCTTTGGGGCGATCAATTGAACAGCGTCCCATGATGATTAATCAACGTAATCGCATCGGCGATTTTGAACTAGATACAGTCGTTGGTCCTCGTGGGCATAGTAAGGCAGTTTTATTAACTTTAATCGATCGAAAATCACGGTTCCTTTGGGCATACCGGTTAAAAGATCGAACGACAGCGAGTGTTAATGAAGCACTGACTAAGTTCCTAACAACTTTTAATGGACCGGTGCACAGTTTTACTGTGGACCGTGGTACTGAGTTTAGTGGGCTAGTATCATTTGAATCACAATATGGTATTAAGACCTATTACTGTCATGCTTATACGCCAGCTGAACGTGGTAGTAATGAACGCTTTAATCGGAATTTACGTTATTTTTATCCTAAGGGGACTCGTTTTGAGCACATTAGTGCTCAAGATTTAACGACGACGTTACTCCAAATTAACCAGCGACCGCTTAAAATACTCGACTGGCAAACACCGTATCAGGTTATGCTGACCAATTTGTCCAAAAATTCGGATTAAATTTGCAATCTACCAAATAATGAAATTATTTTAAATAAAAAATTATAACCAAATGATTAATTTGCACATAATATTGTTTTTGGAACCCGCCACCGTTAACTCGATCTGAACTAACGGGCATTTAGGTGCTCCCATTTCCATAGAAAAGCGAGCATTATTCCTAAAGCTGGAATAATGCTCGCTTTTAAGGTAAGTGGCAACCACTCGGTTAGATTCTACGGTTTAACGCCTCACGTTAAAAATTTTAGTCATCTTCATGTGACCGTCGCCGCCCCCACCAGCTTAACCCCAGCGTGGTCAGCAATGCGGCACCCAGCCACACGCCTAACCGACCGTGACGCTCATTTGTCTGGGGTAAGTCACCGGTCGCTGCCGGGGTTCCTTGGCTCGGAAAAACAGTTGGCGTGAGGTCTTCCGTCAACGTCTGGCTCGGCATTCCCGGCGTCTCACCGTTTAGGCCGCCTTCAAACGGACCGGCTGGCCCCAGGTTACCCGGCATTCCCGTAACGTCATCGTCCTGTTCACCGGTCACCACCGGAGCGGGCTCCGTCTCGGTCGTTGGCGCCGAACTGGTCCCCGTCTGGGGCTTGGACTGCGAACTGGAACTGGACTGCGCGGGTCCACTACTAGTTGAACTACTACTTGACGAACTGCTACTGGATGAACTGCTACTAGATGAGCTACTGCTGGAACTCGAGGACGCTCCCCCGGGGCCGGGTTGCTGGCCGGAATGGCTACCGTCGCCGGTGCCACCACCGGGCTCCCCAGCACCACCAGTGCCACCACCATTACCAGGATTGCCTTCACCGGTGCCACCATCACCTTCGATTAGCGAATAAATCTGGATCACAGTTTGCGCCTGATCGCTGAAGGTCCCCTTTTCCTCACCTTCGACCTTTGACCACACGTGCCCCGCAATCTTCAACCGTTCTGCTTCGTAGGGTTCCCCGACCTTTCCCGTCAGAACCACGTCCTCGCTCAGCTTTTCGCCCGTTCGGTCCTGATACTTGACCGTGACCGGCTGACCGGCCACCGGATCGGGTGTGTACACGTAGGTCACCGTCTGATCGGTATCTTTAAACGTCCCCTTGGCTGCGCCTTGGACCTCCTTAAACGTGTACCCGGGAATCGCTAATTGTTCCGTGGTGTACTCATCTCCGACCACCCCATCGAGGACCAGGTCATCGTGGAGTGACTTCCCGTTGACGTCCTGATACTTGACCGTCACGGACTTTGCCGCCGGAGCGATCTTGTACGGTTGAACCACCTTAAAGATCTGCTCCGCGTCTTGGCCAATTAGGTAAAATTTATCCGGTAGCGGGGACACGTTAACCTCCGGAAAGGACGTTGGCCCGGGTTCCTGGTCCACAATCTGATCGTAGGTCAAGCCTCCCTGGCCGTCCGGTTGACCGTTCCCGCCCCGAAAATACAGTGAGCGAAAGATTTCGCCACTGGGCGTCCAATCCGCTAACCGACCGAACCGCTCGGGGGCGGTTAGTTCAACCGGCTGGCTGTCCTTAAACTTTAAGGCCACTTTCAAATGGGCCCGCCGTGTCTCGGCGTTGACGTTAATCATGGGCCGTTCAATAAATTGGTTAATGTAGGTGAACTGCGTGTACTGCTGAATTGGCAGCATCGAAAAGTCTTCGATGTAGTTCCACCCTAACGACATGTGGACGACGTTCTTCAGTCCCGCCAATGGTGAAACATCCTTCAGCCGATTGTACTGTAGGTTCACGTCCTTCAGGCTCTGTAAATCCTTTAAAGGACTCACATCGACAATGTCGGCATTGAGCCGAATCGGGTTAGTATTGAGGTTTCCGCCCAGCGTGAGCCGTTCCATCTTCGTGGCGTACTGCAACCCCTCCAAGGAGTATTCGGTTTGCCCGTCGATATAGACGTGGTGGGTGTCGTGTAAACTTTCTAGTAGTTGCATATCGTCTTTAGTAATCTCAGCGACACTCGCCCAGTGCTTGTCTGGGTTATCTTTATTGAGGTCGTTTAACACGGCCTCCTGCAAGCGCTTGTTGGGCATCCAACTGTCGATGCTCTCATCGGCTTTCGAATGCGGTTTAGTGGAAGCGGTTACCTTTGTCGGTGTCTGACTCGTGGCCGAGCTGGCCGTGGCCTGATCCGTAGTTGTGGTGGGTGCGGCTAACGCGGCCACCGGACCACCAGTTAGACAGATTGCCGTTAGACTCATCACCGTCAGACTTTGGGACCACCAACGACCGGTTGCGCGTGGCATTGTACTTGTCATGAATAACTCCCCCTAGGAATTGTTGTGAGTAAATGGACGTGGTGGTCTCACCACATCCAGCGAATAATTCTTATAAAAGATAGCTAATACTCTAGCATTCCGTTCCCACGACCGTCTAGCGCTTCCCCGCAAAATTACCGAGTTATTCTGTATATTTTGTGGGCGTTATTCAGATTAAAATGGTAATTTTCCTAACCCACCACTTATCAAATCCATTTTTTCAATATGTATATTCAGCATAGTTTATGCAAAAAGGTCCCAATATGTAGTTAATTATGAAAACGATACCTTCGAAAACTGACCATCCCCGCAGCCGCCAAAAGATTGACCCTATCGTGATGAATTTCCCCTAGCTTAACGCCAACTTAAAATATGACATCTCTGCCCTAAAGCGTAATCGCAATGATATTTACCCGCAATTACTCTGTAAAGCCCAAGGACTATCTTAGGAAATGTACTCAAGCAACCGACTAAAACTTTACATACGAGGGATGGATAATTGCGATGAAAATCAAACAACTTAGCCTGACGGTCGCTGCCGCGGCAGCCTTCTTACCCGTCTGGGGACTGACCACAACCGCGTCCGCCAACACCACGAACACCATTAACAGCACCAGTAACATGTCCGATACACAATACGTGCGTAAAAGTGCGACCGGTTGGACTTACAACCTCGGGGGCACGGCCAGCAACATGACCTTTGGCAAGAAAACCCACTACCTAAAGAACTACCCCCACACCACGTGGCACGCCACCAAGAAGCGCTACATTACCAAGAAAAATGGCGTTAAGTATCTTTATTACTACGTCACGAATGGGCGCAAAACCGCGTCGGGGTGGATCTGGCACGGTTACTTACAAAAGAAGAGCTATCAACACACCAGTTCGAACACCACGACTAAGGGAACCGGGTCTTACGCATCCATTTTAAAGGTTGCCCAGGCCCAGCTAGGTAAGCCGTACGTCTACGGCGGTAACGGCCCAAGTTCCTTCGACTGCTCCGGCTTCACCAAGTACGTCTTTAACCACGCCATTGGCCAAACGTTACCCCGAACGGCGCAGGCCCAATACAACGCCTACGACCACGTCAGTGCTAGCAACGCCAAGGCTGGCGACCTGATCTTCTTTGGGACCAGCACCAGTAACATCACCCACTGCGGGATTTACCTGGGGAACCACAAGATGATTGACGCCCAACTTCGCGGTGTCGTCACCGAAGCCACCAACGTTTCCTGGTGGCACACCGTCGGCTACGCCCGTCCCGCCACGTTAAGCTAACCCGTTCCACAAAAAAAGCGGCTTACCATAAGGTAGCCGCTTTTTTGTTCTATTCTATGCTGGTGAGACGTTCAGGGACTTCTTGGTCCCGTTTAAAATCTTGAAGAAATTAGCCAATTCCTTCTTCCGGTAAGAGGCCGGCACAAACTCCCGAATGGTTTCCAGATCGAAACCGGTGGCTAACTTATTGCGGTCCACCACGATTGGGTTCTTTAAGATGCCCGGATTGGTCTGTAACAATTCAACCAATTCGTTCATCCCCATGTCTTGGACCGAATTAGGTAAGGCCTTATAGGCTTTGGAACGCGTCGAAATCAAGTCGTCCGTCCCGTCTTCAGTCAGTGATAACATGTATAGAATTTCATCCCGGGTTAAAGGTTGTTTTTTAATGTCCCGTGCCGTAAAGATGGCATCGTGATTTGCTAACCACTTCATTGCTTTGGTGACAGCGGTTGTTTTAGCGTGAAAGTACATTTTGATCATAGAATCGCCCTCCAATGATGTGCTTGTCGATGAGGTACTTGAGATTTAGCACTCTTTTGTTTGAGTGCTAATTTATGTTAATCATTGTACACCACAATCGGCGATGATGAAACCCATTAGTCTTAACTTACTGACCTTTTAACCTTTTCTCAATTTTTAATTGAAAAAAGCGGGTTTCTCAAGGCTATACCCCCACTTTAGCAGGCGAATCAGAGGACTTTTTGCCGGAAACGTGAAGTTTTCTTGAAGATACTCCTAAATTGAAAACCTTTTACCGGTAGTTTCTTAATTGTCTCCCGAAGTTGCCTAACATCGCTCTAGATGCTTACCCTTAGTCTACCGAACGGACAGCACCAAAAACTTGATTGATATCAAGTTTAGCGCTGATTTTCCGTTTAGGCTTAAACGCCACCCAGCACTTACAAATTGTTCTGATTGAGCGAATCCTAAGTTAGTGTCCCTAGCTGCCCGCTAACACTAGTCTCACATCACTTGCCTTCAGTTTGCTTTAAGCTGTTGCCGGTAGTCGCTAAGGCTGATTCCCGTCCAAAGCGTAAACGCCCGTAAGAACGAATTAACTTCCAAATAGCCTAAAAGATAGGCAATCTCATCAGCAGACAATGTCGTATTTTGAAGATAGCTTTTAGCCAACATTTCACGCACAGGGAGCGTAAAATATCTTGTGTAAACGCTGATTCATTTATGTAATAGAAAAGGGAACGTCTTCCCTGTATGATTAAAGGTACCTACACCACAATCACAAAGGAGACGTTCCCATATGAATGAGCTTAGCACAGAAATCATGTCAGCACTAGCGAAAAAGGAAGATGTTGGTGAAATTATTCGTCAGGCCGTTGAGCAAGCCGTTAATGGCTTGCTTAAAACTGAACTCACAGCCTTCCTAGGCTACCAGGCATACCAACGTCCAGATCAAGCTACTAATTACCGTAACGGTGTTTATGAACGCCAATTGACGACAAAATACGGTGAGATTACCGTTCAGGTCCCACGGGACCGAGCAGGTCAATTTGAGCAACAAACGATTGATCGTTATCAGCGACGGACTGACAGCCTGGAAGATATGGTCATTCATCTGTATCGTCGGGGAATTACGACGAAAGAAATTGCCGAACTGATGGAAAAGATGTACGGCAGCTATTACACCCCAGCCACCATGTCGAACATTACGCAGAATGTGGCCGAACAGGTCGAACGTTTCCATCAGCGAAAGTTAGCTGATAAGTACGCAGTCGTGTACGTCGATGCGACTTACGTGCATCTACGGCGGGATACGGTGGAGAACGAAGCGGTCTACATCATGATTGGCATTCGTCCCAATGGACGTAAGGAAGTTCTCAACTACACTATCGCACCAACCGAATCAAAGACTATCTGGGAGGAACAACTCCAAACAATCAAAGACCAAGGCGTCCAGCAAGTCCTTTTATTTGTGGCCGACGGTGTCATTGGCTTAACCGATGCAGTCACACAATACTTTCCCAAAGCAAAGCTCCAGCGTTGTCTCGTCCATGTAGCTCGTAACTTTACAGCCAAGGTTCGGGTCAGTGACCGTAAGCCGATCAATGATGCCTTTCGTGATGTTCGCCAATCAGCTACGGCAGTAGCTGCAAAACAAGCCTTAACGGTTTTTATCGATAAGTGGGGTAAAAAGTATCCTAGCCTTAAGAAGCTTGCGCAAGAGGAGAATTTATTTACCTATTACGCTTTCCCCAAGGCCGTTCGTCATAGTATTTACTCAACCAACCTAATCGAATCTTTTAACAAGGTCTTCAAATCCAATCTCAGGAAGAAGCAACAATTTCCAAACGAGGATTCTCTAGCAAGGTTTACCGTCACTCAGTGTTTAGATTATAACGACCGCAATACCAATCGGACGCATCGCGGTTTTGCCAGTTGCCGGGACACTTTCGACTCAATGTTTGAGTAAACTAACTTAGAAGACTAGTCATACAAAGACGAGTTTACACAAGATTCTTGACACACCCCACGCACACCATTAAGCTGTTTTTGAAAGCTAGTCGCTTCGTTTTTTAGTTTACGTTGTAACGTTCGTTTACTAACGTTCAATTTACCAGCAACGTCTTCAATGGTACTTTCGCCCGCCGGTAATAGGTCAACCAACGCACTCCGCACTTGGGCACTAAACGACTCATCCACTTCCAGTTCGGCTAAACGGCGCTTTAATTCGGGAGTTAGGTAGGACCGTAGCGCCGCGTTATCGGTTAAAAACGGGCGCTCAAGATCAGCCAATTTAAACGTGATGCTGTCGACCTCGCCCACCGTCGGGTTAACCTTCAGGGCCGCGCTAATTGGCTGGGCAATGTCCGGAAACGTCGTGGTGATTTTCAAGGGAACAACGTTTTCCTCAGTTGCCTTGGTGATCAAATTGATTAAAAAGAGTAGCTCACTAACCGTGTAAAATTTCGACGTAATTGACAATGCGTTCAACGATTTCAACGTCACCGTGACCGCTTCCCGTTCTGTCCTGATTTGATAGCCAATGGGACCAATCAAGGGTTTGTATTGCCCTAATCGCTCAATGAATTTCATCCCGTTCTCGCTACAATAAGCGGCTAAGATGGGGGCCGAAAAAGTCTCGATATCGTCGTACGTCGCCAGGGTTATCAGGGTTTGCGGATTGGGCGCCTGCTTGGCGATGGTATCCATTAAATGATAATACTCCTGCTCAGTCAATCTGATTTGTTCATGCGTAAAAAGATTCTCAGGCAGTTTCGCCGCCTTTAACACTTTCTCCACGTTAAACCCATACTGGGTTAATAACTGCCGGTATTGACCGTTGATAATAAACTTTTTCATGAAAACTCACCCTAATTTGAATTTGATTGTTGGTTGGCGACAAATCCCATAATTGCCTTCTTAGGCAGGATAGGCATTAACCCGACGAATGGGCGCTGCATTGCCGATAACCCCGCAAAGACGTTTAATTTGCCGGCCAACATTCCCTGGTACCCCGCTTGGGCAACGTCTGCCGGTAATGCGCCGTGGGCAAACATTTTAGTTTGGGTTAATCCCCCCGCCTTGGCAAAGCCCGTTTCAATGGCGCCCGGCATCAACGTGGTCACGGTCACCCCGGTATCCTTGACCTCATAAGCAATCGCATTGCTGAGCGATGTCACGTAAGCCTTAGTAGCGTAATACTCCGCCTGTAAGGGACCCGGAATCAAGGCGGCCGACGACGACACATTTAAGACCTTACCCGCCCCCCGTTTAACGAACTCCGGAATGAACAGCTTCATGAGTTTAGTAGGTACTAACATGTTGACTCGCATCATTGAAACGTCTTGCGCCATCGTGCGTTCGACAAACACGCCTTGCCCACCTAAGCCGGCATTATTCACCAGATAATCAATTTGAATGCCCTTAGCCGTCACGTGATCAAAAATTTGTTCGGCAGCCGTTTCCGTCGAAAAATCTACCACAATGGTTTCCACCCTTACAGCATAACGGTTTTCGACCATGGCCTTTAAGTTCGCTAGTTTCTGCGGATTGCGTCCCACGAGAACTAAGTCCTTACCAGCCGTCGCAAATTTTTTGACAAATTCACGGCCTAATCCACCAGTCGCCCCCGTAATCAAAGCTGTTTTTTTCATTTGAATTTCCTCCATAAATCGTTTGTGTTCTTAACTGATGGCTATACTATAATCCGCTGATTGGCTTGGCAGAACATCAATCCACGACAAGGATGCATCAAATAGCACCACGTTGCTACCAATTTGTGCCCACCCCACGTTAAGAGGCCTTAAAATCAGTGTTTCAACCTACCTGCATCCCATACCTTGGTCAACTCAAAAAAAGTAGCCTGCCACCCGTAGGTAACAGACTACTTGTTAAGTTGACCGTTTAAGAGTTTAAATCAAAGGCACTGGCCCGTGTCCAGAGACCATTAGCCATCTGGTAGTACACGGTTTGGTTGCCGTTAGAATCCGTCCGGTAAGCCCGGTGCGTAATCGTTACGCGCCGGTCGCTGATATCGGCCGTGGTCCCCTTTTGCTTAGCCAAGGCCGAGTCGTTAAAGACCTTGTTGTAGACCGGATAAATCTTCATCAAGTTGAGATCCCGGCTGTACTCTTCAATATCGATCTTGTCGAACTGCAGAGCCCCCTTACGAATCCAGTACTTCGTGGTTGAATTCTTGGAGAAGCGAATCCGGTACCACTTGCCACTATCGGCCGTGGCCCGCATATCCAGGTAAACCCGCTTGTTCTTTAACTTCTTCCAGTTGTACTTCATGATGTTCCAGTTTTTGTGACCGCGAATGTGATTGTACAGCGAGTAAGTCTTATAGTTCGACTTTAGCTGGGCATGTTGCGTGTTCAACCCACCCACGTAAGTTTCTTTCTTGTTGGTCTGAGGCCGTTTCTTGAGCTTCTGCCCCTTATTCGGCTTGACCGTGGTTTGCGTGATGGTTGGCGTCGAGACTGACGTGGCCACCGGCTTGGCGACCTTGATCTTATTGTGACTAATCTGCATCCCCGCACCCGTCAGGGGGAAGTTCCCCTGGACGAACGGAATCCCCTTCTTTTGTGTCGTCACGTTGTTGTTTTCAATCGTCACGTTGGTCATTGGATTGTCCGTCGTCCCACTATCCAAGTAAACGTACTGCTTGGTAGGGTTGACGTTAGTAAACGTGTTATCCGTGATATTCAGGTTAGTCATCTTGTAGTCCGGTTGGGAGTTGTACAGGTAAATGTAGTTCCCAGAACCCAAGACGTGTTGGTTGATGAACTTATTGCCCGTGATGTAGAGGTCCGAGACACACTTAAAGTGAATCGTGGCCACCCCATCATCGAGCAATGGCTTAGGATCAACCACCGTGTTATTGGTAAAGTAGACGTCGTGAATAATGCCGGCTTGCCCCTTGTTATACACCGCGTGTTCCCCAATGGGGTTCGGCGCGTAGGATTGCACCTGCCCCGACTTCCGGGAAACCGGGAGGAACTTGTTATGATCCACCGTCACGTTATACGACGGTAAATTATCGTATTTATCGCCGGCCAACTTGTAAGACATGGCCTTCTTGTTCGAATAGTCGACCTGAATGGCTTCCTTGTAGTCCATCGAGCCGTTAAACCCGGTAAAGACCGAATTCTTAACGGTCACGTCATGGCTCCCATCGATATCGATGTAGTGCCCAGTAGGCGATTCCGCATTATCGAAGACACAGTTGTTAAACGTCACGTCCTGAGCGTGGTGAATGCTTTGAACAAACACACTTTGGCCCGCAGAGGTGTTATCCCCCTGGAAGGTTGCCCCGTTCCAGGTGACGTTCGCAATCCCGCCATCGTAACCGGCTTGCGGACTAGGATAGGCGATGTTCAGCCGTTGACCGTTGGTAATCCGGAAAACGGCGCCCTTATCAAAATTAAACGTCATATTGCCGTGTAACACAATGTGCCCCGCGTTAAAGACGTAGGTCCCCTTTGGCACGTGCACCGTGACCCCATCGCTATTATCATACTTATCAATCAGTGCCTGAAAAGCATCGTTATTAATGGTCTTCGAATCACCGACCATGCCTTGATGAACCGCATTAACCGTAGTTGCCGCGTGAGCGACCACCGTGGTGTTTGGCGCTAACGTCGTGTTCCAAGCGGTAAATCCGAGCAGCGTCACCCCCATCGTCACGGCTGCTAGCAGGTAGTGCTTACCCCTCAATTTCAAAAAACCCCTCCATTCGTTTCCAAAAAATCCTTCAACACTTTCATTATAACTAAGACATGAAAGCGTTGGGTCAACTTAACCCAATTGTTACACGATTGAAAGATTTTTGCGATGGAGAGGCTTTTAATTAATTGCTGTCTATTAAGTTAACTAGTTTAATAACATGACTACATCATCTTCGAAATATCGGCATGCAGTTGGTTTAACCGGTCGACGACTTGGCCGCGAACCTGGGTGTAAACCTTGACGCCTTCTGGGGTCAGCTTCAAGTTATGTTGCCGCCGGTCGACCTTCGAAGCAATACTTTCGATTAGGCCCGCCCGCAACAACCGGGAGATTTGACCGGAAATCATGGATTTGGACACGCCAATTTGGTTAGCAAATTTCGTTGGCGTGAAATCGTCTCGTTGATCCGTAATGGCGTGTAGCAAGTTGAATTGTTCCAAAGAAATCGTAATTTCGTCGGTTTTGATGGTCGTTACCGGCCGCATAATTTTTTGTAATTGGGAAAACCATTCTAAAGATTGACTCAGCTCGTTCGTTTGCGTCATAGATACTACTCTTCCTTTCAAATATGTCATTTCGGTTTTGAAGATGTTACTATTATTACCCACTAACCATTCATTATAACCGTTATTTTCAGCATTTATGTTACCGTTTGATTAATAGTTTATAGCATTGTGAATGGAAACTCTAGTATTCTGCCCGAATTTAACGGGGATTTAACGATTTCTGCGTCGTTGAAATCTACTTGTAACCTGCGCCTGCTGCACCGCAGCAATTTACGGTCGAAGCGCCGGGCATTAGACCAGTAGCCATAACGGTCACTGGCAGTCACTACGGCCACCATCGTCAGCGGGGATGCCCCTATGAACAACGCTCACAACGGTGGGTTCACCGCCATCGACGCTATTCTAAACCCGCAAGGTTAAATCGAGCTAAACTTTTCAAGGGCCGGGGACAAACATCTCAGGTGCAGTGGCGCCAAACCTTTGGTGTCACTACTAGTTTTGCTTAACATCGTCAGCCAAACAATCCCAGTACCGGATATTCATACTCCCCAGCTAATTGCCGTTGGTCCCATTCTCGTTGACCCACAACAACTGGGCAATTAATTGCCACATGGTCAACGCAGAATGCAACCGTCCGTGCCCGATCCCCCAAACGGGATGTTCGGTGTACTGAATCGGGCTATGGGCAACCACCTCGCGTAACGCCGTGGCCTGGTGAACCGGAACTTGGCCGTCCGTGGCATGCCGGGCTAAGCGACCGTACACGTTATGAATTTCGGCGCCCGCATTCGCCCATAAGTTATGCCGCAAGGCGAGTAACCGTTGGTAAGCGGGATCTTGCTGGTCAGCCTGACTTTCGTCGACCGGCGTCCCCAAAAGAACTAACCGGCGTAAGCGGGGCAATGACGGATCCGCCCCGTCTCGGACTAGGCTTTGAACCATGGCGCTACCGCCCCATGAATGGGCCACCGCATTGTAGCTGTTTACCCCGTAGCGCCGGTGCAATGCCCGCAAAATCTGGGTAACCCATCGGATTTGCTACTGGTAGCCTAACGTCAGATTCCGATCGAAAAGAACCTGTACCGTGGGGTTGTCCGCCTGTCCCGTCCAAGTTCCTTGAAAATGTAAATGATTCTGGTAATCGACGCGAACCGTCAAGACCTTCGCGGCATACCCTTGCCGAGCAAACCAGCGCAACATCCCGTTATAGGTCCACGCATTACCACCCCATCCTGGAATAAATACGGTTGGCGTTGGGGAGGTCTGAACGTCGGTACGCGCCGCTTTCGGCAGCGGCCGCACCGTTCGACGGCTCAACCAGTGGTAGCCTAACCAGCCACCTCCAAGGACTACCGGTAACCAACGCCATTTATTTTCCATACCGTACCCCTCCTAAACTCATCCATTATGCCAGTTTTTTCAATTGTACACAAGGTAAGCCCCAAATTACGTGTCTCATTTTCCCGGAACACGCCCGCTATGTGATTTATCTGTATAAATCGATTTTCAGATAAAATCCCATTATATCAGGAAACTAATCCAATTAACCCCGGTTGGCCACGCCAAACACCGCCGAAAATAATTTGACAATTATCCGGACGAAAAATAGAATAGGTATAATAATGAAAGCGTTTTATCGACTAAATCCGACAGAATCGAGGAATCGTTTATGCAAACGACCGCAACGAAATGGGACACTTACCAAAACCAACCCGTTACGCAATACCAAATCGAAAACGATCACGGGGTAAAATTGGGCGTTCTAAGCTGGGGGGCCACCCTTCACGAGCTCTTGGTCCCCGGATCTCACGGCGAACACAACATGGTGTTATCTTACCATAAAATGGCCCACTATCTCGACAATCCGTTCTACGTTTGCATGGGCATCGGCCGGACCGGTGGTCGCATTACGCGGGGAACGGTGACCATCGACGGGCAAACCCATCACTTGGACACCAACGAGGGGCCAAGCACCCTGCACGGTGGCCCCCACGGATTTGACACGGTTAACTGGGACGGCGAGCTCGACGATAGCGATCCCGAACTCGCTAAGATCATTTTGACGCACACCTTCAAGAGTTCCGACGATTCTTACCCGGGTGATCTGACCGCCAAGATTATCTGGACCCTGGACAACCACGACCAAGTCACGTTAACCTTCGAGGGCACCGCTACGGCGACCACGGTGTTCAACCCCACGTCTCACCTCTACTTCAACCTCAGCGACGAAACGTTAATTGTGGGAGAAACCTTGCAAGTCAACAGTCACGAACGGTTAGCCCTCGATGACGAAAAACTCCCCACCGGGAAGATGTTGCCAGTGGCCGGAACGCCTTACGACTTCTCCCACGGGCAAAATCTGGGCGAGGCCATCGATGCCTTACAGGGAATTCCCGAAAAGGGCTTCGACGACGTCTTTCACCTAACCCCCGCGGCGGACGGAACGATTGCGAAGTTAAGCGATCCGAAGTCCAAACGCTCCGTGACCATGAAGTCTGACCGCAACGCTCTGGTGGTCTTCACGGCGAACTCGTTCGACAAGTCGCTGAAGCTAGCCACCGGTGCCGGCCAACCCTATATGGGGATTGCCTTAGAGCCACAAACGCTACCGGATTCCATGAATCACGACGGGTTCGGCAAGGTCACCTTACCCGCGGGTAAGACTCAGGTTTACCACGTTTCCTACGATTTAACTTACTAATATGCCCCCTGCGACGCCACCGACTTTCGGTGGCGTTTTCTACTGGTCGGCCTAAAAGATTGACACCAAATACCCCCCATGGTACTCTAGTAAAGCGTAATTATTATCATTTATTTGGAAGGAGCTTTACGCATGGCAAAAAAGTCCAAGATTGCAAAGGAAAAGAAGATCGAGGCCACGGTCGCCAAGTACGCGACTAAGCGGGCAGAATTGAAGGCAGCGGGCGATTACGCCGGACTCGCCCTCTTACCCCGGGATGCTTCCCCAGTACGGATGCACCACCGCGATCACTTAGATGGTCGGCCTCACGCCTACATGCGGAAATTCGGGTTATCCCGGTTAAACTTCCGCGACTTAGCGCACAAGGGTCAAATTCCTGGCGTCAAGAAGGCTAGCTGGTAATCACCCCAGCTGATTCACAATTGACGTGTCTCGCTGGTATCTCACCCAGACGCGTCGATTCGGTGATGGGCCGTTGCCCGGTGTTGTAACGCGACCCTCACTTGGGGGAGTCTCTCCCCCGTCCTAACCCAAACCTAACCTGGTTCCGTCCTCGTGACGGGACCTTTTTTCGTTTGACAGGCTCCCTAGCCTTTCGTAGACTGGACACTAGACTATTTTCTCAAAGGAGATCCCCTATGTCAGTTGAATCCATTGGGTGGGAATTTGACGTCTTACAAGCCAACTCGTTTGACGATAACTACCCCCGCCTCGAAGCCGTTTTCGTGGGCATCACCCCTGCGGTGGCTTACGATGCGCAAAACCAACCTAAATTTAACCGTCCCATCGAACGGCGCTTACGCGACCTCGAAAAACAATTACGGCGCGACCACCAAGCGGACCTCTCCGCGTTGGGCAGTGCCGATTTAGCCCACAATGCGACCATTATTCAAAAATTGGTAGCGGACTACCACACCCAGATCACCCAGCAAATCTTGATTGCCGGGCAACTCGAACTCGAAAGCCTAACCCTCGCCGGCGAATGGCCCCTCTTCTGGGACCAAACCTCACCGTTGGTCCAACAAAAGGACCACGAACGTGAACCGATGCCGTTCAGCGAACCAACATCGGCCCCCGAGGCCCCTCACGACGGTTCAACGACTGATACCACGGGCGACTCAGACAACTCGGGTACGGACAATCCGTATACGCCCGTTTAACCACAAAAAATCGACTGACCCCCTCACTGGAGAGTCAGTCGATTTTTTTGAATTAATAAGTTATTCGACCACTGTGTTTGGCTGTAGCGAAACCGTCTTACCCGCCACGTCGATGTCCAGTGGGTCGCCACTCAATAACTTGAAGTGCGCACCAGCTTGGTCGACGCTGACTTCGATTAGACGGCCCCGGAAGACCTGCCGGAAGGAGAAACTGTTCCACTTCTTCGGCAAGAATGGCGCGTAGTGGAGCTGGCCGTTGCGAACCCGCATACCGGCAAAGCCTTGAACCACGGCAATCCAGCCACCCGTCATGGCCGTGATATGCAGCCCGTCGGTCGTATCATTGTTGTAGTTGTCCAAGTCCAACCGGGCCGTGCGTTCATACAGCTCGACGGCCTTGTCTTCGTAGTGTAGGTCGGCCGCTAAAACCGAGTGGATGGCCGGGGAGAGACTGGATTCGTGCACCGTCAGGGGTTCGTAGAAGTCAAAGTTGGCCTTCTTCTGTTCCGTCGTGTAGTCGTCGATAAAGTCCCAGATTCCTTGTAGGACGTCCCCTTGCTTGATGTACGGCGAACGTAAGATCTTATCCCAAGACCAGTGTTGGTTGATTGGGCGTTGGTCGGCCGGAATGGCACTAACCGGTTCGATATCCTTGTCCAAGAACCCGTCGTGTTGGACGAAAATGTTCAGATCCTTGTCGTATGGCAGGTACATCCGGTCCACGATATCTTGCCAGTGGGCCTTTTCATCAGCGGATACGGCCAGTTGCTTGGCGACGTCGGCGTCAACCTTATCCAGGATTTCCAACGTATACTTCAACGTCCATTGCGCCAGCATGTTGGTGTCCCAGTTGTTGTCGACGTTGTTTTCGTACTCGTCGGCCCCGGTGACCCCGTGAATCATGTATTGGTTGTTGCGCTTGCTGAAGTGGACCCGGTCGGCCCAGAAGCGCGAAATTTCAGTTAAGACCTTGGCCCCTTGATGCAGGACGTAGGAATCGTCACCGGTGTAACGGGTGTAGTTGTAAATCGCAAACGCGATGTCGCCGTTGCGGTGAATTTCTTCAAACGTGATTTCCCATTCGTTGTGGCATTCGATCCCGTCGAAGGTCACCATTGGGAACAACGCACCCTTTAAGCCCTGTTCCTTGGCGTTGATGTAGGCACCCGGTAATTGATTGTAACGGTACATCAACAGGTTGCGGGTAACCTTAGGATCCGTGATCCCCAGGTAAACCGGGAAGGCAAAGGCTTCGGTGTCCCAGTAAGTGGCGCCACCGTACTTTTCACCGGTAAAGCCTTTCGGGCCGATATTCAAGCGTGAATCTTCACCGTAGTAGGTCGAGAACAACTGGAACAGGTTAAACCGAATCCCCTGTTGTGATTCATCGTCACCGGTAATTTTCACGTCGGACTTTTCCCACCGTTGAGCCCAGACCTGGGTGTGGGCAGCCAATAAGTCGGCGTAGCTTTCCTTAGCGACCCGATCACTCAGTTGGTGCATGGCCGTGGTGAGGTCCGTTTGGGTCTTGTAATCGCGCGACGTGACTACGATGACCCGCTTTTCTAAGGTCGTGGCCGTTTGGGGCGCCAACGTGCCTTGGTAGACCGTGGCCACTTCCTTGTCGTTCGGTTGAGCGATAGCCACGTTATCTAGGTCGCTGACCATCCGCATTTCCATGCCGGAGGTAAATTGAGGCGTGCCGAATGGGTTCGGCGTGGTCTTAGCAATCACGCTCCCGCGGTCGGCTTGTTGGTCCGTTGCCAAGACGTCCCAGAACCGTTCGTCGTAGTTAGCTTCTTCGTTCATCACGTCGGCGTCGATGGCGGGCAGTAACTTCACGTCCACGTTCGTGGCGCTTAAGTTCTTGACCGTGACTTTTTGAACGGAGAGTTCCTTTTGAGCCACACTCAAGAAGCGTTCGAAGGTCAAGGCGACCTTGACGTCCCCGCGCTTCAGCGTGAACGACCGGGTCAAAACGGCCGTGTGTAAGTCGAGGTCCAGGGTAAAGTCGCTGATCTGGTCTTGGGCTAGGTCGACGCGTTGACCGTTGATTTCAATTGGTAATTTGATGAAATTGACGGCGTTGACCACCTTCCCGAAGTACTTCGGGTAACCGTTCTTCCACCAGCCGACCCGGGTCTTATCGGGGTACCAGACCCCACCCAAGTAGATGCCTTGCAGTGAATCGCCGCTGTAACCTTCTTCAAAGTCACCGCGCATGCCCATGTAGCCGTTTCCTAGGCTGGTCATGGATTCTTGGAGCCGCTTATCTTTAGGGTCAAAGGTGTGGGTCACGACGTTCCAAGGTTGCACATCGAAGATACGTTTCATCGTTGAAAACTCCCTTTCTATGAATAATTCCGTCAATCGTTGTTGAACATTTTGTAAGAATTTGAATGACTAATCCACAACGATCCAAATATCAGCGTTGTGGATTAGCGAGTTAATGTTTAAATGATTAAGCCTTGTAAGTTTCCTTAATGGTGAAGACGGACAATGCCCCGATCGCCATGATGATGCCGGCTAACAAGAACATGTTGGCTTGGGCACCACCCAATAATGGGAACAGTGCGAAGCTGGCCAGTGAAGCCACGATTTGTGGTAAGCAAATCGAGCCGTTGAACAAGCCTAAGTAAGTCCCCATGTGGGCCCCAGATAAGGCGTTGGTAACCATGGTCAGTGGGTACGTGTTCATTGCCGCCCAAGCAATCCCGACTAAGATAAAGGAAACGATCAAAGCGTATTGGTTGTGGATGAAGAACACGGAGATAAACCCAACGGCCCCTAAGCCTAAACTACCGGCGTAGCCCAACTTGTGGGCGCTATTGGGTAACTTAGCTAAGACGTAGGACCAAACCACGGCGGCAATGGATTGCACGGCGGCTAAGACCCCGTACCAGTTCCCGGCAGCTTGGTAACCCGCGGAAGCGGCGTTGGTAGTGTTCCAAACGTTGGCAGCAATGGCCCCAGCGGAGTAAGTCCAGAGGTACTGGAAGGCGACCCAGCAGAAGAATTGAACTAAGGTAACGGTCCAGAAAACCTTCGGTGCGGACTTCAGTAACGTCCACCAGTTCCCACCGGTCGTGTTATCTTCCTGGCTGATACCATGGTACTTGGCGTACGTTTCGGGATCGTATTCGTGAACCCGGAAGATGGTGAACAGACTCGTGATGACCAATAAGATGGCGCCGACGTAGAAGGCAATCTTCACGGTGTCGGGCACGACCCCTTTAACGGCCACGTTCTTCAAACCGAAGTAGGCGAATAGGAATGGTAAAATAGCGGCTAAAACGGCCCCGGTGTTCGACAAGAAACTTTGAATCCCGTAAGCGTAACTCTTCTGATCGTCGTTGACCATGTCCCCGACCATCATCTTGAACGGTTGCATCGCAATGTTCGATGACAAGTCCAGGAAGGCCACGGTGATGGCCCCGAAGAGTAACGCGGCGAGTGACGCGTACCCGAAGCCCATACTACCGGAGTTCGGTAACAGACACATGACGATAACCGCCACGATGGTACCTAACGCTAAGTAAGGCAACCGCCGGCCACCTAATTTCGGTGCCCAGGTTCTATCGGAATAATACCCGACGATTGGTTGGACGACCAATCCAGCCAGTGGTGGTAAAATGAAGAACCACCCTAAACTGTTGGGGTCGGCCCCAATGGTTTGGAAAATCCGACTCATTTGCGAACTTTGTAACGTAAAGGCCGTTTGAACCCCCAGGAACCCAAAGTTAATCATCCAAATGGTACTGGCTGATAAGTTTGGCAACCCCGTTTTGGGATTATCGACCGTGGTAGTATCCTTAGACACGACATCTGCCATGACACAAAACCTCCTTAACCCAATTAAAAACCTAAATAATTGCTGAAACGCTGCGCTATCTTCTGCGCAACCGATTACATTATTTATTATGGCACCGCTTTCATTTTAATGCAACCGTTTGCGCAAAACTTTTCGTTAAAACTTTGGACCATTCCAATTGCTAATTGGTTGGTCTGACAATTAAAAGCACCACCCCCATGGGCGTTTACGCGCTTCTGGAGTGGTGCTTAACTGACATTAAATTTTTTAACTGAATCACGACCACCGCTTAAATCATGCAATAATGGTTCAAACCAATTTGCGTGTTTGCAGCAAACCGTCCGTTATCGATTCGAACTTACCAGGGGCAACGGGTGCCGCCCCTCTTTGGCCACTATGGTTGAAACGTGCTTACAAGAACAGCTCACTGCGCTTAACCCCACTAGGCTTCTGTTGAGGTTGAATCGGGCTTACAAGGGGCAACGGGTTCCGCTTAACCCCATCACATAATTCATCCAAGCCCAGGATAAATCATGTGATGACGTTAATGCTCACCCGCTGAGCACCCCTTGACGCACCTTAGTTTATCGCATACGGAATTCGGATTTGACCCGGCGTTGGTGTTTCTAGCGGTTCCTTGTCGCTGAACAATAACACCGCCGCCGCTGACCCCATCTTTTCGGGGAACAAATCTACCGAATGCAAATCCGCATCGGTTAACCCTTCCGGCAACGAATGGTTAAAACTCACCACCGGAAATTGGCTAACCCCATACTTTTCGCGGAATAACCGGTAAAATTCGATGCCGTTAAAGTCATCCGTTGCCATGATGCCGTCAATCTCTGGATGTTGCTTAATAAACGCCCTGACCCGGTTGGGTTCCCCCAACTTGCAGACCAACGGCTCCACGTTAAACCGAGCCGCCACCCGGTCGTACCCTTCCCGTCGTTGTTGCTCATAGGCCCAGTGGTGTCCCGATTCGACAAAGACCGGATGCTTAACGTTCAACTGGTCGAACAGGTAAGTCGCCGCACCAATCCCGGCTTGCAGGTTGTCATTATCAACGAAGAAATCATTGTGGTGTTGATCCGGTTGACCAATCGTCACAAAGCGCAAGTGTTGTTGCCGCAGATAATCGGCAATTGGATCGTCTTGATGCGCATAGAACAGGATGAAGCGTTTGATCTTTCCTTGGGCCACCATCGACTTGACGTTCGCCAATAGCTCTTCGGCCGTCGAACTAATGGCGACCGAAAGCACATAGTGGCGCTGGACCAATTGGGTGTTGATTCCTCGGAGTAAGTCAATATAGAAAGGATTTTCGGAAAGGACCCGTTCCGTATTCGGGAACACGACCCCGACCGCATTGGCTTCCCCCGCCGTTAGGTTTTTAGCATTGTAGTTAGGTAAATAACCTTCAGCGGCGGCCAGCTTCTGAATCCGCTCACGGGTGGCCTGACTGATACGTGGATTATTATTCAACGCGCGTGACGCAGTCGAGACCGAGACCCCGGCTTTGGCGGCAATATCACGGATAGTTAACATGTGCATGCTCCTTATACCTGTACCAATTTCGATTTAACTTAATGAACAAAGCTTACCATATTAAAATATTTCTGCAAACTGTTCCCCGGCAAAAAAGGCTCAGCTGTTAATCGCTGAACCTTCGTGCTATTTTCGTTTACCATGATGACCATTTTGCGATGAGTTCAGCGGCAAGGTGGTCACAAATTGGCTGCCTTGTGGCTGATTGTCACGCACCGCGATGGTTCCGTGGTGGAGATCCACAATCCAATGGGCAATGGACAGTCCCAACCCGTTGCCCCCCGTCTGGCGAGAACGGGAGGTGTCGACCCGGTAGAACCGGTCGAAGATCCGTTGCCGGTCGCGGCCGGTCACCCCGATGCCTTGGTCGGCCACAATCAGCTGCCACTTCCGCCCCACGACCTTGGCGGTAATGGTAATGGTACTGCTTTGGGGCGAATACTTGAGGGCGTTATCGATCAGGATGTTCATCAGTTGGTGAATCAGGTCCTGGTCAAGGACGGCTTTAAACGCGGGAACTGGGGCCAAAACCAGGCGTTTGCCCTGACTGGCCGCAATTTCGGTATAGGGCTCCACCGTATCCTGCAGAAAGTCCGCTACCGCGGTGGTCTCAAAATTGGTCTGTAAGGTGTTCGAATCCGAGCGGGCCAACGCTAATAGATCGTGGGTCAGCTTCTGGAGCCGCTGACTTTCACTATTCGCAATCGCAATGTTGGCCGCCTGGTCGATAATCTTATCGTTAGGCTTGGTCAGTAAAAATTCTAACTTGTTTTGAATGATGGTTAACGGCGTCCGTAATTCGTGCGCGGCGTTCCCGACGAATTCGGTCTGACGCCCCCAGGACTTGAGAATTGGTCGCATGGTTAGCCGCGACATCCAAACGCTCATCAGGATCGACAAGAGCCAGAAGATGCCCATGGTAATCAGCATAATGCGCGTAAAATTACGCATTGCCGCCTTTTGCGGATCGATATTTTCCATAATCAGTAGGTATTTTCCCGCCACAGACTTGTCGGTAACAGTCTTGGGCGCCTTAACCAATAGGGTACGGAAATTGTACTTACCGTTGACCTTGATCGTCTTCAACTGCCCCACCTGCGAACGGTTAAGCTGAATGTCCTTAAGGGTATCGTACCGCGAACCTAATTGCACCTTGTTAGTGATTTTTCCGTGCTGATTGAACACTAACGTAGTGGTCATGAACGGGTGCTGGGTCTGACTGTTTCCCTTGAAGGGGCCCTTATGTGGCCCGAACGGCTTTTGTGAAGGTGCCTGTAGCCGCGCGGATTTTTCTACTCGTAAGGCCTGGTCGGTGCTGGTCAGCATAGCACGGCTAAACAGCACGAACACAATCACCCCTAAAAGAATGAAGATCAGGGAAAAGCCGATAAAATTACTCAGGAAGAGCCGCCGGCGTTGGGCCCGATTCACTTTATTGCTCATCAGGGGCCTCCACAATGTACCCGGCGTTGCGAATGGTCCGAACGGAAAGATCACTCCCCGCGCGCTTCAATTCCTTGCGTAAATTACTCATGTAGACTTCCACCACGGAGAGGCTGGTCTCGGAATCAAACCCCCACAAACGGTTGAAAATCTGTTCCTTGGTGATAATGGTCCCCGGGTTCGCCGCCAAATAAGCCAACAGATCAAATTCCCGTCCCTTCAACGTCAGCGGGTCGCCGTTAAAGGTGGCCAGATGCTTGCTGGTATTGATTTCCAACTGACCCAGGCGAATCACGTCACTATTGTTCAGGTGCCCGGTCCGCTTCAATAACGCCTTCATCCGGGCCAAGAGCTCCTCGCGGTGAAACGGCTTAGTCACGTAATCATCGGCACCGTCATTGAACCCTCGCAGCTTATCGGCGATTGTGTCCTTAGCTGTCAAGATCAGCACCGGCGTGGCGATCCCCTGATTCCGGATGTGTAGTAGTAGATCTAAGCCACTTTCACCGGGAAGCATCAGGTCTAAAATAATGGCGTCAAACACGCCCTGACTCGCCAGAAACTCTCCCTGTTCCCCGTCATAGGCGGTAGTCGGTTCACAAATAGGTTTAATTAATTCAACAATATCTGCAGACAATTCTCGTTCATCCTCAACAACTAATACTTGGGCTGTAGCACTCAACGGGCATTCCTCCTTCAAATCCTTGTTGGTCCTTAACCGGGTGGTGCCCCGCACCGGTTAACATTTACTTTTTTATACACACGTCAGCCTGACCAATCGATCCTTAAGCCATGCTAAAATTTAACCAGTCGGTTTTTTAATCAGCTTAACGGTGGTAGACCACTACCGGTGACGTCAAAAGTGAGGGCATTATTCCCCACTTTTGCGTCGGTTCCCCTTCATCAGACGGCGTATGCGACACTAAAGTGAGCCGGTCCGTCGTTGGCGGGGTCCGCAGTTAGCCAACCGTTTGGTCACTTAAAATTATAGTCTACCTGACCAAGAATAACGGGACCTTAAGTTAATTTTGTGACCAAAGGCCTAAATTTAAGTGAAGATTGCCCCATTGTTTAGCCCCCTACCCAAGGGAAGGGGTAAACTTTGTGCAACGTTAGTGACGTGTTATGCTAGATAGTATACAGGCAACGACTAGTGAAACCCGTTGCCTTAGACTCGGTAAGTGGCTGGCCCCATCGTCAGTGGTCGTGAGGGCGACCACGCTGACCCGTTTTTTGACGGTCAAGCCCACGGGTTTCACCATACTTTTAATTGTTATCTACGGAGGGGTTGCAATGAAACAGCATCGAGATACCCTGACGGCACTGAGAGTTAGCCGCTGGGTATATGGGGGGGCATTTTTGATTCCGTTCGCCATCATGGTGGTGGTCTTTTGGCACCTCAAGATCACCCCCTTTGGTCACCGGAATCTGTTATTTAGTGATATGGGCGCTCAGTACGTTCCCATTTTGGAATACCTGCGCACCACGATTTTACACGGCCAATTCCACCTATTCTCCCTGTCATTAGGTACGGGAAGCGGGCTAGTACCACTCTTAACGTACTACGTCCTCAGCCCGTTCAACTTATTGATCTTTTTATTTCCCGCCGCTCAAATCACCACGGCACTGACCTGGATTATCATCCTCAAGATCAGCACGATTGGGTTAACCATGGCGATCTTCCTGCGGCACGCTTTTCTTAAGACGGGCTGGTCACTACTGCTTTTCTCAACGGCCTTTAGTCTGTGCGGGTTCGTCACCATGTACTTCTACGACATGATGTGGCTAGACGCCCTAATCTGGTTACCTATCGTGGCGCTAGGGCTCCATCGCTTGGTGCACCATCACCACTTTGGCCTCTACACGGTCAGTCTGACCATCACGATCCTATCAAACTACTACATGGGGTACATGACCTGCTTGTTCTCCGTTCTTTACTTCATCTACTTGACCGTCGAACACCAATCAACCCCGACACCGTTCAGAACGGTGTGGCAGATGCATTGGCCGGCCATTCGCCAATTCATCATCGGCTCCGTCTTAGCTGGTGGGATGACCATGATTGTGCTCATCCCGACGGCCCTAGGCATGTTGTTGACGGGGAAAAGCACCGTTATTACCCAAAACTACGCGCCGTCTCCTTTATTCGGTCCGGAAGTGTTGGCCCAGTTCGGCCCGGCTGGCAGTACCTACGGCGGTCACTTATACCACACCCCGTCGGTTTTTATGGGGACGCTCATGTTCCTGTTGCTAATCGTCTACTTCGTTTCACCCCGAATCTTGGCGGTTGAAAAGAAACGTTCGATGTGGCTGCTGATTGCCATGGGACTCAGCCTATTGATTACTATCCTCAATACGGCTTGGCACATGTTCCAACAACCCGCGGGTTTCCCATTCCGAAACGTGTACTTCTTTACTTTCATCGCGATTGTCACGGCTTACCGGGCTTGGCAAACTCACCCGGCCCAGACCATGAACGATCCCCAAAAGGTTCTGGCGTTGGTCTGGGGAGCGGGCTTGTTGACCATTGGCTTTATTTCGGCTCGGATCTTGCCTAAGCTCTACGACAAGGTGGAACCCACCTATAACAATTCGCTTTACCTACACAGTCAACCGGCCTTCCACCTACTCTGGTTAGCGTTAGGCCTGCTCCTAGTGAACACCATGCTACTCTTCGTGAGTGAGTGGCGACCCGTGCGTATTGGGTTAATGGGACTGGTTATCTCCGCCGAATTGGGCGGCAGCTTCCTGATTGGCACGCACGGCATCGGGTTCGGCTCGCAGACCGCCTTTACCAAGGCCTATAAAGCTGACACGGCCCTCCTTAAACAGGTGGGGGCCACTAAGACCAAGCCTAATCTCCACCGAATTGAGTACCTACACTCAACAATTGGGCGAGCCTATCAGGGGGCCTATAATCACTATAACGATCCCCTACTTTTCAATTATGCGGGGATCAGTTCTTACGCCTCAACCTTAGAAGAACAGGCGCGTGTCTTTCAACACGATCTGGGCTACTTTAGCCCCAACGTGCGCCGCATCAGTCCTCAGGGGTACACCCACGTCACGGACACCCTTTTGGGCATCAAATACCGGCTAAATTCCTATAAGACGCCACCCATCACGGCACTGACCACCTATGCGGGAATTGGGTTTGCCGTACCCGACCGGTTGGCCCGAGTGCAACTTTACGACCAAGATGCGCTAACCAACCAACAAAAAATCTTAACCGCTCTGGGGGTGCAACCGAATACGCTGGCGTCGGCGTCAATCCTCAATGTCAGTCATCGCCTGGCCACGTCTAAGGATTACACTAACGTGCCGGATAAGACCACCGCGAAGATTGATGGTGATCGATACCTCCAAACCATCACCTTACGGGTCAACGCTACCGGTCTCTTACACGGTTACTCTCCGGAAAACAACGTGATCTATTCCAGCCTAAGGGTCAATGGTAAGAAGGCCAAGCCCCTTACCAATGCCGATGGCTACCGTTATGTGATGAACTTCGGCCAGCATAGCAAGGGCACCGTCCTCAAGATTAGCTACCTCACGGCCAATCCCGACGCCGGAGACCATAACCAATTTGCGTCGTTGAATCAGGCCGCTTACCGTCGATTGACCAAGCGCCTAGCTCAGCAACGCTTCAAGTTAGGCCCGACCAGCGGCGTTTCCTGGATCTCCGGGACCGTAACGGGCACCGCCGACCGGCAATTGTTGTACGTTGCCATCCCCAAGACACCGGGATGGACGGCCAAGGTGAACGGTCAACCCGTGAAGATTCAGTCGGCCATGCACGCGCAATCAATCATCCCCGTAGTCAAGAATTATCCGGGAATGATTGGGATTCCGTTGCAAAAGGGCGAGAACAAAGTGACCCTTTCGTACCAGACACCGGGATTAAAGATTGGCGCGATCATCAGTCTCGCCTGCTTCGCGTTATTCCTGGTTCTCTGGTTCATGTCAGAATGGCTCCGTCCCCTGGAGGCGCGCCACGCACAACCTAAGGACTAACTAGATTTCTTCTAAAAATAGCCCTCCCGCTACCGGTTTTTAGCCGTTAGCGGGAGGGCTATTTTTAGGAACGATTCAACGGGTAAAATACCCCGATGGCCACCCACATTAATCCAATTAAGACACCTAGCGGATCACTCAACATTCCGGCAAAGAATCGTAAACACCCATCCCCCACCAGAAAGACAATTCCGACCCAGAAGGGCCAGTTCCGGTAAAATTTATGGTTAAAACTTACTCTCATAACTTGCTCCCCTATTTCCATTAGATCCCGCATTGCGTTTGGTTAACGACCACTAGTTCCCCGCTTAATGGTCAACATTATTGATAGCCTTATTTTAACACTTCTGGCCATTCAGCTGGTGAGGCACGGACTACTTACTTGCTTCCACCAAAAAAGGCCACGCGTTTTGGCGTGACCTTCTGACTTAATTAATCTTTTAACGGCCGCACCTTGGAGCGGTCCTTTTGTCCCTTGGTCACCTGATTCATGGTCCACCGTAGCAGGAACGGCGCAACCAACGTGGCCAAAATAATGGCAGCCACGATGGCCGAATAACGAACCGGCGACATCAACTTCGCTTGGTACCCAATCTGGGCGATAATCAGGGCCATTTCCCCCCGGGAGACCATCCCAGCACCGACCGCGGTGGAACTCAGCCACGAGAAGCCGGCCAGCTTGGCGCCTCCACCGGCACCGACTAACTTGGACACCACGGCGACTACCGTTAACACTAGGATAAACCCAATCTGCTTACCCAGACCGTTAAAGTCCATGTTGAGCCCGATGCTGACGAAGAACACGGGGATGAATACCGCGTAGCCGACCGGTTCGATGTGGCGGTCAACCGTCGATTTAACGGACGTTTGGGAAATCGCGATCCCCGCGAAGAAGGCCCCCACCACATCGCTCAAGCCGACTAATTCGGCCACGTAAGCCATCCCGAAACACAGAATGATGGCCATTAGGGTTTCCCCCATTGGAATCAAGAGCCGGGTCCCCATCTTGGCCATGTACGGTGCCAGCCACTTGACCACGAAGTAAATGGCAACGAAGTACACGATTTGCATCAACGTCGTCACCAGGAGATTGCTGGAGGTATGCCCGCCAACCGCGGTACCGGTGGTCGAAACCAGAACACTCAAGATCACCACGGCTAACACATCGTCGACCACCGCGGCCCCCAGAATGGTGGTCCCTTCCCGGCTACTGAGTGCGTTCATTTCCTTTAAAACCTCTACCGAGATGGACACCGACGTGGCGGCAAAAATCACCCCTAAGAATAAGCTTTCCGTCAGTGGTAAGTGGTAGAGCTCCGCGACCCAAAACGTCCCTAGAACCGGCACGATGACGCCTAGAATTGCCACGAACACACTGGGTTTCAGGTAACGTTTCAACAGTTGCAGGTCACTTTCCAGCCCCGCGATAAACATCAAGACAATGACCCCGATCTCGGCGAACCCCTCTAAGCCATGCGTCAAATGTAACCACCCCAACATGGCTGGCCCCAGAACAATTCCCACTAATAGCTGACCAATCACCGCCGGAATGCCGATGCGTGTGCTAAAGTGCCCGACAATGGTGGTTGCCAGTAATATCAACGTTAAATTTCCTAATAATTCCATGTTGGCCCTCCTTTTGGACACAAAAAAAGCGTCCACTTCTCCCGTGGTCGCCCAACCCAAGGCCAACCTCATTCTTGAAAAGCAGTCGCTTCAACCCGTTTATAGTATTCAAATAATTATATCTGGTTTACTGGGTGAACGCAACCCTCACGACTTCGCCGGGAAAATTACCCGACCGCAGCAAATCTTAACTACCGATTAACACCCAATCGTGTTAAACTAATAACGATTAACGAGATTGTGAGGTGACGCGGATGAAGTGGCTCGCATCAAATATCGTCGTGGTGATCTGGTCTGTTATTTTCGGTGAAGTGATCGGTTATGTCGGTCAAGCACTAGAAGAGATGACTTATCAACCTCTGCAAATTGGCGTGACGATGGCCATCGCTGCCCTTATCGCGGTCAATGGGATCGCGTTACTGGCTCGTAGTGATCAGAAGTCTGCGAAGAACTAGCACCATCCGCCGCTACCCAACGGCCACGCTGGGGAACTCCGGATAACTAAAAACGACCGTAAAGCCCACCGGTTTTGCGGTCGTTTTGTGTTGACCTATGATTTTGAACCCATGCTTTCTCCCCTAGCCAGTTTCTTAACTGGTCCGGAATTCGCTGACTCGATCGATCAACCTTATCAAAAAAACTAGACCTACTTTAAAATAAGTCATCATACTGAAACGCTCACTCACACAGCGATAAATGTGTCTGGAAAGTTCTCCATCAAAATTTCACCATCAGCGTGAGCTGGAGGACCAGTCAGAAATGGGCTCAGGAGTGAAATTTGTGTTGGCCGGTGTTCTTTACCGGCTCGAACCTCAGACACAGGTCGGTCTTCAAGACCTGTCCTGTGGGCTTGAAGCCGTGCCCACTCCGTTCCAGCCCGTTGCTGACCGGGTTAGTCCGGAGGCGCTGAATCCTCTAACTTAGCCTTTTAAGACAGGCTCCAGACTTACCCTAAAAAAAACGTTTCACGGAAGGAAGTTTCTTTGTGCAACTCGGTCAATTAACGAATCAAATTATCCTGATGTTCGGCTTGATGCTCATTGGGGTGCTCATCAATAAATGTCACTTCATGCACGCCCAAACCGCTAACGACCTGACCAACATCTTACTCTACGTGGTCTCCCCCTGCTTAATTATCGGAGCCTTCGAACAGCCCTTCTCGGGATCACGCCTGCATCAATTCTTGCTCGCCGCCGCAGGAACCCTCATCTGGTACGTGGTGGTGACCTTACTCGCCCGGCTGATCTTTGGTCACCTTCACGACCCCAACCTGCGGCGGATCACCCAATACGGTAGTATTTATTCGAACGCCGGATTCATGGGAATTCCGCTCATCAGTGCGCTCTTCGGCAGTACCGGTGTGTTCTACGCCGTGGTGGCCTTAGCCGGGTTCAACCTGTTCAGTTGGACGCTGGGTGTGCGTTTATTCCACGCACCAGCCACCCACCAGTACCGACAAATCCTGTTAAACCCTAACATTATCGCCATCGTGGTCGGCCTGCTACTCTTCGTGAGTGGTTGGCACCTGCCCGGGACCCTAAATCACATCGTCACGGCGGTCGGATCGGTCAACACGCCGTTATCGATGATCGTCATCGGTAACAGTCTGGCACAAATCACGTTTAGCCGGCAAATGCTTAACCCCTGGCTCGGGCTAACGTTGCTCTTACGCAACCTGGTCTTTCCGCTACTGGGTGCCGGTCTCTTAACGGTCCTGGGGGTCAGCGGGATTGCCTACACCACCACGCTAATCATGATTGCCTGTCCGGTAGCCGGCATCGTGGTTCTCTTCACCCTGCAAATTCACGGCGATGCCGCCCCCGCTATCGCCGTAATGAGCCTCTCGACCATTCTTAGCTTGATAACCATCCCGTTAGTGGTGGCGCTAGGAAGTTAACGCCTCAGGACCAATAACGTCATCAAGCGATGTTCTGGGCTACGTCTTCGTCCCCTTACTCGTCCGGTGTCGAACCGAGTGCCTAAGGGTTATTAGTTCCATTAAACGAAAGTGACCATTCTTCCTGAATTTGGAAGAATGGTCACTTTATCGTTAATGCTCACTACTCACCTGGTGATTTTAAACCGGCTTGGGGCCCGCCGAATTCTCGTTACGCCGAATTTGATTCTTAATGGCGTTCATATCGTGATCCAATTGGTGCACCAGCTGCGCCTTTTCGAGGAGTTCTTGTTTAAGCTCCGCTTGGTGCGCCATCTGTTTTTTGTAATTCAATTCGTGTTCAAGCGACGCCCAGAAATTCATGGCAATCGTGCGAATCTGGACCTCCACCTTGACCTGAATCGTCCCGGCCGCTAGAAACACCGGCACCGCTAAAATTAGGTGCAGGCTGCGATAACCGTTGGGTTTAGGATGGGTAATGTAGTCCTTGCGTCGCAAGATGCGGATATCCGGCTGACAAGCTAATCGTTGCTCCATCGCCTGGATGTCGTCTTCGAACCGCACGATGATTCGAATCCCGGCGATGTCGTGCATCTCGTTAGGCAGAGTATTTAAGTTAAAGTCAAAGTGCTTGCGCTGCACCTTTTCTAAGATACTTTCGGGCGATTTGATCCGCGATTGCAGACTATCGACCAAGCTATGACCGTTTTGAATCTGGTACTCCTGATCAAGATAGCGAATCTTGGTGCGCATCACCTGGATGGCACTGCGGTAATTCAACATTAATTGGCGAAACTGATCGATGGCCTGTAACGACGTGGGGTCGTTGACGAAGGCCGCGGGTAAATTCTCTTTGGGTGTTTCCTCAGTCATGACTGTAATCTCCTAAGCCCGTTGCCGCCAGTGCCGGATTTCGGGAACCAGCCACCACAGCAACAGAAAGTTTAATAGTAAAGTCAGCGCGGTAAAGGTAAAGACGCCGCTGTAGTTGAACCAATTGGCAATCAGCCCACCCAACAGGGACCCCAGCATACTTCCCAGCGCCTGAAATGATTGGTTCCAGCTAAAGACGGTCCCCGTCAGCTCCTGCGGCGAGTTCTTGGTCAGCATGGTCTGCACCACCGGGAACAGCGCGCCGTCGGAAATCCCGATCATAAAGCGAAAGACTCCCAGCAACCAGACACTGGTGATAAAGCCTTGCGGCAAGTACATCAAAACCGCAAACACGTAGCCGAAAATCAGCACGCGTTGGGTTCCCCGCCGGTCGCCGTATTCACCGAGCTTCGGGGCGGACAACAACGTTGAGATGCCGGGTAACGCCGCGATGATTCCGGCCACCACGGTCACCGGTCCGACACCGTGCATGAGCTGCCGCACGTACAAGCTGATGATGGGGGTAATTGAGTTATTGCCCATCTGGATAATCATGGTCGACGTTAACAGGACCAGAATCAACGTCGGATTCTTGAAGGATTGCAGGACATTTCCCCGCTGGGCCTGTTGGTCGCGGGTCACGGGTTGGAAATGCTCGTGAACCATCGTCGCACTTAACGTAAAGACAATGAGCAACAGGATGCCGGTGAGCACAAAAGTCCAGCGAATGGTAAAGACCTGGGCCAGAATCCCGCCTAAGACCGGTCCAATCAAGTTACCACTGACGTAGCCCGTGGTCAGAACGCCCAGCGCTCGACCGCTCTGTTTGCGCGGTGTTTCCGCAGCAACTAGCGCACTGGCGTTGGGAATGTAGCCGGCAAAGAGCCCCTGTAAAAACCGCAGTCCGATCAGTTGCCAGACGTTGGTGACAAAACCCATGGCGCCAATGACCACGGCCATCCCCAACGATGATCGCAGCAGCATGAGCTTCCGGCCTTTGCGGTCCGCTAACCGACCCCAAACGGGCGATACTAACGCAATCACCAAGAAGGTCACCGCGTACGTTACCCCGCTATACATGGTCAATTGGCCCTTGGTAAAGGTTCCTAGATCATCCACGTACAATGACAAAAACGGCATAATTTCACTGAATCCCATCCCGGCAATGAAGGTTCCCAGCCACAATACGGCTAAGTTCCGACGCCAGGCTTCCTGTTGCTGCATTCCCACGAGTTCGTTGGTCCTCCTTTTCTATCCTACAAGGCCGGCGTCTATCCTGTAAATTAATTTAACAAGGTCGCCCGGTCAGTTCACAAATTCTTAATACTGATTAGTGTAGCATAGTCCCTCACCGACCGCTTAAATAAAAAAGAGTGAGGTGAAAGGCGCTTAGCTGGCTTACGGGGTTAAACGGAACCAACTGCCTTTTGGCGCACGTTTCGACACCAAATATCCGGAGACAGTCAAGACCACCCGTAAAACGGGTGGCTTGCTCACGGGCTATAAGCCCGGTATGTACTGCCAGCGTCTCAAGGCGCTGGCTTTTTGTCAAAAGCCAAATTGCATCAATCACTGTGGCGGGCCGCTTTAAGCGGCGTGCGGAATGCTGGACCTCTAACCCTTAAAAGGGTCGGTATATTCCTTGGTCGTTAATTTATCAAGCGCCATGTCATGCTTCTCTTGATCTTGAATATATTTCTTGATGGTCGCTTCGTTCATGCCTACTGTTGTGACATAATACCCTTCTGACCAGAAGTGCCGATTGCCGAATTTATACTTTAGATTGGCGTGTCGATCAAACATCATTAAGGCACTCTTCCCCTTCAAATATCCCATGAAGGACGAGACACTTAGCTTTGGTGGGATACTGACCAACAGGTGAACGTGGTCCGGCATCATATATCCTTCAATAATCGTGACACCTTTATATTTACACAGAAGTTTGATGTATTCTTGTAAATCACGTCGATATTGATTGTAGATAATCTTCCGTCTATACTTGGGGGTAAATACGATATGATATTTACACAACCATTTCGTATGTGCTAGGCTGTTGAGTTTATTGGCCATAGTTTATAATCTCCTTTCAAATTACAATGTTGGCTTCAGACACCTCTATTGTAATTCGATGGGGGATTATTTTGTATAACCAATTGTTATCCACCCGCAAAGCAGGTGGGTTTTTGTTTCGCGCGCTTTAGCGTGCTCAACCGGGCCTAAAGGCAACTACTAAAAAGCCCGAGACTTTTGTCCCAGGCTCTTGGCGTCAACTAATTTTTGTTGGGTGTTGCTGAACGTTGGCAAACGGGCATCCCATTTCAACGTTACTTACCGTAAACCCCAATCACTAATGCAATAATCAGGATAATCAGGACCGTGGTGGTAATGGCCACGTAGAGGTGATCCTTTTCCTTATAGAAAGCATAAATCGACACGACCACTCGGAGCACAGGCGTCAAGATCAAGCAATAGACGCCCAGCATCATAATGGCAAAGGGCTTTAATTGCCAGGTGCCCAGCAAGATGGCCCCCATGCTTAACGGCATCGTGGTTCCCGGGTAGCCGGAATGGCCGGTCGCCAGAAACATCACCAACCCAATGGCCATCACAATTGCCGAGAAAATCACCCCAACCTGTAAGATCCGACCAATAATGGTTTCAACTTGCGCCATTTCTTGCGCCGTTGCTGGTTTTTCTGTCATTAGAAGTGAACCCCCAATCCCTTAAAGACCATCTGACCGCCAATGTAGAGCAAGACCGGAATAAAGACAATGCGAATCCAACGCGATGGTAAGATCTGCATGATGCGCGACCCTAAGACGGCCCCGACTAAAATCCCTAAGGCCATCGGCACGGCGATGGTGGGCAAAATTGATCCGTTGAAGAAGTAGACCGTAGCGCTGGCCGCCGCGGTAACCCCCATCATCAAGTTCGACGTCGAACTGGACGGCTTTAACGGCATTTTCATGAAGGTGTCCATCGCCATGACCTTGAAGGCCCCGGATCCAATCCCCAGTAGCCCACTCGCCACGCCGGCTCCGAACATCACGGAGAATCCGGCCGGCACGTTTTCAACCTGGTAGTCGACGTCCTTCATCTCGGCTTTATCGTAGTACGAACCGTTCAGTTTGAGCTTAGTCGCAATCTTATCCGGTTCGACCCGGTGCAAGACTTCCTGACCGCGCCGCAACTTGCGGTACATGTTCCAGCTTGAAAACACCAACAGGCAACCGAATAGTAAGTACAGGTACTTGGGATCCAAGACGCCGGTTAGTAATGCCCCGACGATGGCCCCGATGGTGGTCGCAATTTCCAAAAACATGGCCACCCGTAGGTTCAGCACGTTATCGCGTAGATACGCGATGGTCGAGCCCGAACTGGTCGCAATCACGGCGATAATGCTGGCCCCGATTGCGTATTTAATGTTTAACCCCATGCCCAGGGTGAGAATTGGCGTGATGATCATGCCCCCACCGATTCCTAGAATGGCCCCGGCAATCCCGGCGAACACCCCTACGCCTAACATGATTAAGGCAGTTTGTCCCATGAGTTAACCCTCCTCAATTCGTTTCTTAACACCTTTGATTATCAACTTTTCCGGGGGTGGGAGCAAGCGGGACCGCCCGATCGACGGGGCGTTGGTTGTGTACGCTGCACAAAAGTACTTGCTATTTAAGCAACGATTTAAATTGAATTATTACGATATTGTGATTTACATCTCAAAAGATTAATTCGTGCTCTGTCCCGTTTTTTAAAACCAGCACTACGCACCAACGCCTTGCGGTGGCCGAAGTAACCGATTGCAAAAAAGGCAGCCTTGACATACTTAAAAAGTATGGCAAGGTTGCCTAATTTGTATCTAGAATATATCTGCTTAGCGACTTGCAGCCGCCTAGTAACTCTCGATAAACCGTTGCAGCAGGGGACCAGGCGTCACCTGCGCGGGCCAGACCAACTTAAGGGTGGTCCGCCACGGGCGGTAACGAATTGGTCGGATACTGGTTTGCGGATTGCTCCCCTGTTCCGCCACGGATTGCGGGACAATGGCAACTCCCATTTGGGCGTTGGCCCATTGAACCGCCGTTCGGGCGTCGTCACAGGTGCACGCGATGAAGGGGTTAATGGCCTTCTGACGGAAGGTCGCTTGAAAGAGTCCCTCGAACCGTCGGTAAATAATCAACGGGACCGTTGCCAAGTCCTCGACCTGAATCGTCGCTCCCGCAAAGTGATCGTACTTATGAGGAACCACGGCCGCCATAGCTTCGGCGGTCAATTCTTTACTGGCCAACTTGGGACCGCTAAAGGGGGTCCGCACAATGGCCACGTCAATTAGCCGTTTCTCCAACCGGTCGATCAACCCATAGGTATTATCCTCGAACAAACGAATCTGCACCTTGGGGTAGTGCCGGGTCAACGTTCGCAACTTCGCGTTGGGAGTGGCTCCGATTGACGATGAGATCACCCCCACCGACAAAACCCCTGCCAAGCCCTGGCCTAACGACCGCACCTGGCTATCCGCGCGATTCCGTAAATCCAGCAGCTGTTGGGCGTAATCCCGTAAGAGTTGCCCGGCCGGCGTCAAGCTAGTTCCACTGGACGTTCGGTGGAGTAATTGTACCCCTAATTCGGCCTCGAGCTGCTTAAGCTGATAACTCAACGGCGGTTGCGCCATGTGGAGCTGCTGCGCGGCAGCCGTGATTTGTCCAGCGTTCGCCACGGCCAGAAAGTATTCAAGTTGTCGAAAGTTCACGAAAGGGGCCTCCTCACTGTAGGTCGGTATCGCGGGCGTCAGCGGCCCGACTAATCTGTCGCCGCTTCTTAGTCGGTGACTTCTCCGGGACGTTTTCTTGCAGGAGATATTGACGAATTAATAACACGATCTGTTTATTTTGTGGTAAATCCGAATGGGTCGTATCGTCGCCCGTCACCGTAATTTGAGTGTAATGCGCCACGTAGTTTTGGAAGACGTACTTCCCCTGGTTAACACTGTTGACGGGAACGGTCCCGTCACTGGAATAGTTTTCCGTTCCGGCCACCGAGTACACCGTCAGCTTCTTGGGCAAGTTACGGCGGCCAGCAATCAATTCTTTTAGCATCGCAGTCTGCGTCGTGGTACTGTCAGACTCCATGTTGTACGGCGTCGCGATGGTCATTAGCCGATCGATCGTCACGTTTTTAGTCTGCGCGAAGTACTTTTCCAAAAACAGGCTCAGAATTAGCCCCCCGTTGGAATGTCCCAGTGCCGAGAAATGGTTAAAGTGGTAGGTCTGCACGAGGGATTTAAAGGCAATATTCAACCACTGCGCCTGCTTATTGATGTTCGTGTACCCGTCATGGTTATTTTCAAAGGCAATCACGATAAACGGTTGGTTATCGCCCCGCCGAATGCTGCCAGTATAGGATAACTGCCCGTTGGTGGCCACCTTGACCTTCAACACGCTATGAGCGGTCTTGGTTTCCTCTCGTAACTGGGTAATCAGGGTATCGAAACGGTCCTGACTAGCACTCGACCCCGGGACCATGATGGTCGGATCTAGCGGGGTCCGATAATTGGTCTTATAGTGGGTAATTCGCTGTTGCAACCACAACAGGCTAGGGATGAAGACGGCGAGCACCAACACGATCGTCAGGCTCCCGATCATTAGCTTACGCTTCATCATCGGTCGCCTCCTGATCCGCTTGATTCAACAGTTTGACAAACGGCAAATAGATTAGCACGGACGTTGCCAAGCACACCAGACTTAGTAATAGCGCTCGCCAATCGCCGCCAGTTCCCAGAAAAGCCATCAACGGTCCCGGCGTCGTTCTGGGCATCGGGTAAGCCATTGGCGGCACCAGCTTCCAGGTGATGGCACACCACGCTAACACGATGTTGACGGCGGGCGCAACCAGAAACGGAATCAATAAAATCGGATTGTACAGCACCGGCAACCCCAATAAGGTCGCATTGTTTAAGTTCACCAGGTTCGGCAAAAATGTCTGGTTGGCGATGTGGCGATAATGCACCTGCCGTGACCCTAACCAAATCGCAATGATCAGCGCCAGAGTCATCCCAGCGCCCCCGAAGTTCGCGTAGGCGTCCCCCAGGGTGTGTAAGGTTACCGGATACGGCGCATGCCATACGGAACCGTGCTGAACCGCGGCGGCCAAATTTTGCAGGGACCGCACCGAATTATTACCGGCCAGCCCAACCGGTCCAATCAATCCCAACCACCACAGTAAATTGTTGAACGACGTGACGGCCAGAATCATGATGCCATAATGTCCCGGGTTGGTGATTAGTGCACTGGTCCCTAGATAGACCAGGCCGTTGAGTCCGCCGTCCGTTAACCAGCTGAGCCCGTAGCCCATCGTAACGGTGATGACCAGCACAATCACGAGCGACCAAGCAACCCGACCGGTCAGCGTTAGGTGCGCAACCCAACGCCAATGCGTGGCCTTCGCCAATAGCCGGCTGACAAACCACCCGACGCTGAGTCCCACGACAATTGCCAGGAAGATCCCCTGCGGTCCCAGATTATTTTCGACGAACTGTGCCCCGGGTTCCCCCGCGCGCTTGGTCTGATCGAGCACCGCATAGTTAACGTTCAGCGTCAAAAAGGCCAAAGCGCTCAACAGGCCGACCGCTAGACCACTCCGCTTATAGGTTAAGGCAAGAAAGTAACCGGTCGCAAACGCCACAATCACGGCGACAACGTTGTTTACCACGAGTCCCATGACCTGAAAGGCCTCCCGCCACAGCACCAGCCCCGGTAACCACTTGCCGATATGATAAATTTGAAAGAAAAAGCCGTTGGCGGCTAGGCAACTTTGCCCGATTGCACTGATTAAGGTCATGACCAAGATGAACGGGTACGTGACCCGTAAAGCCTGCTTAATCACCTGCATCGCCCGCCAATGGCTAACGTATTGGTTAAAACGCCAAAGAGCTTGCATCGAATTCCCCCTACTTCCGTCTTCACACCCATTATACGTGCTTCACCGCAAGCGGGGGATTAAACGTCTCATGAATTTATTTATATTTTAAGGTATCCCGACTAGGGACGTGGCCGTACTGACTCACCACGCCCCACAGCCTTGATCGTCGCCCTACCAGGTGGTGCGATTCCCCACCAAGACTTCGGGATGGTGGTTACTCAAGAGGTACGCCTGACCCTTTTTATTGAAGTCTAAGCCCTCGAACTCTCGCCGGGAGGCAAACCGCGTCCAGTGCACCTGGCGACTGGTTAGGTGACCTTTCCCCGCCAACTTCTTCACGGGTAAGTTCACAATCGAATCATCCGCGACCAGATACAGGCGATGATTGCGGGGATTATAGCCAATGCTTTGCACGCGGGTCCCCGGTCCCCGGGTCAGAATTTGGCGGGTCAACCGAAACTTCACCCGATGATCCGTGATGCGCCCCTGATAGATATAAGCCCGGTGCCCAGACGGACAGCTCCAGAAATAGGCGCGACCAGCCCGGTCAAAGGCCAGGACGTGGCCGCCAGGGACCGCATACCGCCCTTGTTTTAGCCGAAAGCGAATCTGGTGTACCGGTCGTAATTTCTTGGCGCTAATCCGGTTGATATAACCGTACTGATTAACGGGAACGCGGGGAGCCTTTTCTCGGTCGCACCACATATACAGGTGGTGGTTCCGTGGATTATAAGCTAACGATTGCCCGTGCCCCGTGACGAACAACGGACCCACTTTAATCGCCCGCCGGATCACCCGTTCTCGCTTACTGTGATTGGCCGCCTTGGTATAGACCTTCTGTAACTGCCGGGGCGTTGCGTGCAGCTTCGCTAACTTGTGCTCATCGATCCGCACAATGCGCCCCTTATTCTTCAGCTTAGTGGGACAATACACGACATACAGATACCGGCCAGCGCGAGTCAGACTCTGCGGATTGCCCCAAGCCTGCCGATGATACCCAGGATACGGTAATAAGTACTTGGTTTTAAACGTGATCTTGCGCCCCTTAATGGCCCGTAACGTGTCGACGCCGTGCGGGTGCTTAGCGTGTGCATAGTGCTTGGGCACCTTCACGTAGTGGACCTGTTTATCGTTTAAATGGCGCGTTCGACGCAAGGATGTCGCATACAACCCATTGGATTTCTGGTGCACAATTGGCATCGCGTGCGCCGAAATGGTCAAACAACTGATTAAGCCGATGGTGGCTAACACACCCCAAAACTGTCGCCAACGCATCCTAACCATCCCCCTCTTTATTTTTCCCAATACCCACGAAGCTTTCCGAACCGCCCCAACGGTTGCGGATGTTAAGTTCAGTATACGCGTCACCCGATTAGCTGATGTCTAGGGACACTAACTTAGGGTATTGACTTTACTCCAATAGAAAACGGGCAACCAGTTAACTGGCCACCCGTTAGGATTGATGCTCAAGCTTAATTAGATGACTTCACGCGTGAAGGGATCCTTCGAAATCCCCTTATCTAGAATGTCCACACACCATTCCTTAGCGGAGAAAAGGCTGTGGTCCCGGTAGTTCCCACAACTGTACTTGTCGGTCCCTTGAACGTCCTTCCACTCCGTATTGTAGGCAATTCGGTGCAGTGCCGCCTTCAACGCCTTAGCCACTTCTTCGGTGGATTGTTCACCCCAGGTAATCAAGTGGAACCCGGTCCGGCAACCGAATGGCGAACAGTCAATTACCCCGTCCATTTCGTCTCGTAAGTAACCCGCTAGTAAGTGTTCGATCGTATGTAACCCAGCGGTGGGGATTGCGTTTTCGTTAGGTTGAACGAGCCGCAAATCAAAGTTCAAAATCACGTCACCCTTCTTACCCGTTTCCCGCGTAATTAAACGTACGTAAGGTGCCTTAACGGCGGTGTGGTCTAACGTAAAACTCTCAACTTTTGCCATTATTCTGCCAACTCCCTTTGCTATTTTTAACTTAATCGTTCCCTTTTACTGTACACCAAAACGTCAAAAACCACGAATATTTTTAGTTTTCTTAAGAGCCCTAAGAAAGGGAAAAGTTTAGCCTAATTGTGGTAAAGTCTTAGCCCTTTATCCACCACTTTGCTTATACTTAGAGGCGAAATCATCGGAGGGGGAACCACACATGAATGATGAAACGCCGTTACCACCACGGCAACCACACTTCAGCCACCGTAGCTGGGGAAAGTGGCTTCTTTTAGGAATTTTGATTTTACTGATTGGCGGGGGCGTTTACGGTTGGCGGGCTTACCAGGCCGCCCAAAAAACGTTCTCCCAAACCTATCACGCACTACCCAGCAAGCCTAGTGACACCACGATTACCAGCGGAAAGCCCTTTGCCGTTCTCTTATTAGGAACCGACACCGGAGCGTTGGGGCGTCACGACGTGGGCCGGACCGACACGATGATCGTGGCCACCATCAACCCACAGCAGCAAACCGCTAAACTAACCAGCATTCCCCGGGATACCCTGGTCAACATCTGGGGAAGCCGCCAAGACGAAGAGAAGATCAACGCCGCCTATCCGTTATACGGGCCAACAACCACCATTAAGACGGTGGAACACCTGGTAAACATTCCCATTCACTATTACGTTCTATTGAATATGGGCGGCCTAGAGAAAATGATTAACGCGGTTGGTGGGGTAACCGTGACGCCACCACTGACGTTCCACTACGAACAGGCCAACGTGGTCAAGGGCCACAAGATTCACCTTAACGGCGCCCAAGCGCTGGCCTATTCACGGATGCGTGACGACGATCCGCTCGGCGACTATGGCCGCCAAGCCCGGCAACGACAGGTCATTAAGGCCTTGGTCCTCAAGGAAGTTAGCCTATCATCACTGACCCGCTACCAATCCGTTTTGGGATCGCTGCAGAGCAATATGCAGACCAACCTCTCGTTTAAAGACTTAGTCTGGTTACGAACCAAGTACGGCCATACCAGCCGCCACATCCAGTCCCAGACGCTGCAAGGCCAGCCGGCAATCATCAACGGCATCGACTACCAGATTGCTTCGCAAAAGACCATCCAAAAAATTTCTAGTGATCTGCGCAAATCGCTGAGTCTCACCCCCGTGTCGAGCTTTCAAACCGACGCGCTGGACCCCAGTGGTTTTTGACCCGTGGCTAGCGTCCGTCTTGAACGCTTAGCCAACTCGGTGCTATCACCCGTACAACCAGACAAGGATGTGCGGACCCACTAATTGCTAATCAGCACAGTAACCAAAACGACTCCCCGGCAGATGTCAGGGAGTCGTTTTCGTTATTTAACGTTAGAGTTGTCTTCATCGTTAGCCGACTGCCGCGTTTGCCAGATGTGCCAACCGATAATTAGAATGCTCAGGTCCCCCAGAATGGTCCCCAAAGCAATCACCAGATTTCCCGTCGCGGTCACCATCAGACTCGACGTGGGGGCAATCCGGGCCATCAGGGCCAATAAGGTCGTAATCCACACGTCGGCGGTCAGTGCCGGCAACCACGATGCCGTCTGGCGGCGTTGCACCCCCACGATTAATCCCGTAACGACCACGGCAAAGGCAAGCAGAAAGACGCTGCCCCCTTTACGGGTTAGATACACCAACCCCGCCGCCGGAACCCACCGTGCCGCAACGCTTAGCGCCGCCAGCAAAGCGACTACGATAATCCCCCAGCTTACTAGGCGTCCCCGCGGGCTGAACTTGGGCGCTAACCAAATCCCCAAGCCTAACGCGATCACCAACAGGCCGTATTGAACGGCTACGAGCGATAGTTGTAACGGAACCGCCGGTAAGACGACCGTGGGTAAAATAATGCCTACGGTGAACAAGATAAACGGGAACCAAAGATCACTAGTTAACCACCACGGTCGCGGCCATAACGTGGCCGTCAGGGTACGAACCGCCTCTTCTGGTGTTCCGCCGAAAAATTGACTGGCGTCTTCTTGGCGATTCTGCGCGACCAGTAACCCCGTTAAGAGGTCGTGAATTTGGGCGTCACTAGTAGGTTTCGGTTGCTGGGCAAGCAGGCCAGCGAGTTGGTCCCAATACTCGCGATTCGTCGGGGTCAATTGTTCCCGCAACGCCGCGTTTTGTGCTGTCATGGCTGGGCGATTTGCCACGTGTGCCACTCCCTTCTGAAATTACTACTAGTTCCATGATAGGGAAAATTCACGTAAATTGCCACTAAGTTATGAGAACGGAACAAAAGGCGATTAGCTGGTAAGCATGAACGACGGTTCGTAAGACGGACAATCCTGGACTTGGCTTGGCTGGCGACTTTACGGGGTTAAGCGGAACCAGCGCCTTTTGGCACACGTTTCGGCACCAGACGTTCGGAGACGATAAAGAGTCTGCGACTTTTGTCCCAGACTCTCACTACTGATTGGCAAAGCAGATATTTTTAACCTAGTGATTCTTAACGACTAATTCTAAAGCCGCTTCTAATTGCGCTTGTTGGTCGGTGTCAAGTTGGTCCGCCGTGATACACTGCTTGACGTTTTCCGCCACCACGACCCCCATAATCCGTTCAACGCTCGACCGTACTGCTGCCAACTGGGTCAGAATATCCTGACAATCGCGCCCTTCATCGACCATCTTCAAGATGCCCTGAAGTTGGCCATCGGTTCGTCGCAACCGGTTCTTCAACCGGGTGGCTGTTGGTTGTCCCATTAGGCCTGCACCTCATCTAGCTTTTCATCCAAATACTTTTTCAGCGCCGCTTTAGGATGGTACCCCACGACTTTTTCCACCGGAGCACCGTTCTTAAAGATTACTAGTGACGGAATACTCATGATACCAAGTTGTTGCGCTAAGTCCTGGTTCTGGTCCACGTCAAGCGACGCAAACTTCACCTGGTCGCCATATTCTTGATCCAAATCCTCTAGGACGGGAGTCTGCATCTTACACGGCCCGCACCACGACGCCCAAAAGTCCACCACGGTCACGGCCGTACCGTCACCCACATGTTCAAAATCTTTACTCGTAATTGCTTGCATTGTCTGGTCCTCCTGTTTAACTAATAAGTACATTATACCCCAGGGGGTATCGTTTGACCAGCTTTTAGTTTTGGGCACAAAAATAGTGTGACTTAATCATCACGCTACGTGGTTAGACTTTAATTATTGTTGATCGGCTGCTTGAACGTGGTGCGCTGCCGCCGTTAAACGTGGGTGATTGTTCCCCCGTTGCGTTTCTTTTTCCACGGCCATCTGGGCGACCAAGTTCAGGTAGTTGAACGGATCGTCAAAGTTTGGCTGGAACAGCATATCCACGAAGGACAGGTCGTCGATCGTGTTACGGTTTTGGATGGCAATCGAGATGGCGTTCGCCGATTGGGCCACTTCATGCTTACTAAACAGCTGGGCCCCCAGGATTCGCCGACTATCCCGGTCGTAAACCAGATTGATGGTCAACTTATCCGTCGATGGCATGTATTCTGGCCGCCAAGTTCCCTCGAAGGTCACCATGTCCGCGTTGAAATCGTTGCGCTTAGCGTGGTCCAAGGTTAACCCAGTCGAGGCTAGCGTGTACCCGAAGAGGTTCATGGCTGACGTTGCTTGGGTCCCCATGTATTGTTGGATGTTCCCAAAGACGTTGATTCCGGCCAACATCCCCTGCCGTACCGCGTTCGTGGCTAACGGCGTGTAGGCTGGTTTGCCCGTTGGGTTGAAGTTTACCACACTAGCGTCCCCACAGGCGAAGATGTCGGGATTTGACGTTTGCACGTAGTCGTTAATGATGATGGCCCCGTGACGATCCATGTCCACCTGACCCCGTAAGAGTTCGGTGTTGGGCACAAAGCCCGTGCAGACGATGGCCAGGTCGGCTGTGTAGTCGCCCTGTGTACTTTCGATGACCAGTTCACCCTTATCATCACTGGTGAAGGACGTTACCCGGGAATCCAAGTGGACTTCGACACCCTTGTCCTCTAGTAAATTAATCACTTTATCAGAGAAGTTCTTGTCCACATAGTGGTTCAAAACAATGTCTCGTGATTGCAGCAACAAAACCTCATGGTCGGTTCGTGCATAACTTTCGGCCAATTCGGTCCCAATATACCCAGCCCCAATAACGGCAATGCGCTTATTGTCCTTAGCCGTTTCGTAAATCGCCTTGGCCTGATCGTAGTTCTTGCAGAGTAGGACCTTATCTTCATCGATCCCAAAGATTGGTGGGACCGTCACCGTGGAACCCGTGGCCATGATTAACTTATCATAGGTATCATTAACCATGTCCCCCGTGTCCATGTTAACCGCCTCTAACGTCTTCGCTGTCGCATCAATCTTCAAAACGTTAAACCGCGTCTTGATGGTTGCCCCCAGCGACGTTAATTGCTCCGGCGAAGAATAGAACATGTCTTCCAAATGCTTAACTTGGCCGTCTAAATATAATGAAATCCCACAGGATAAGAACGAAACGTTGGTGTGCCGTTCATAAATGGTCACATCAGTTTCGGGATGATCCCGTAAAATTTATAGCGCCGCATTCGTTCCGGCGTGTGTACTACCCACAATGATGACTTTCATGTTTACCCTCCTACATGAAAAAAACGATTCTACCAGCAGTCTACTAGAAAGTTAGCAAAAGATAAACGACTTGGCTCGCAAAACCCGGTATTTTACCCCCAAAGCCTCACACATTATCAAAAGTGACGGGTATATGTGCAAAATGCACCTAAAATAGTTAATTAAATCAGCGTTAAAACCTGATTTAAGTGGCTTAGGCGGCACTCTTCATCCTTTTCAGGTGGTCAATACCATAATTTTTGCCTACCCAACCTGTTTTAACCTACCAGCGATTAAATAGTCCCATTATCTTTCAGCATAACAGCTTTGCGGACAAACGGTCTAACCATTTTGTGATAGCCGTTACAATTCGCTTGCAAACCACCGTTAATCTGACTATGATACCCATAGTTAGTTCGTGATACGTTCTGACCTTAAGCACTGTGATAGACACGGGAATCACTGTCTATAGATGCACTCCCCCCAAAACAAGTGATTTATACGAGCAGATTCCTAATTAAAAACCCCGAACAATCCGCATGTTGTTCGAGGTTTTTTGTTGTCTTAATGAATGAATTTGGATGGCACCAGTTGCTGGGATTGGGTTGCGCGAAACAGGAAGTCAAAGACCAGTTCCTGCACGTGGGGGTTGTCATGCAACCGGCTGTGTTCCGCCGTGGCGCCGCGAAAGCCTACTTCTCGAAAACTCGCTGGGATCGAACCCAATAGGTACCGCAACGACCGCGCCGATGCCGTGGAAATGTAACGGTCTGAATGCGTTCCGTCATTGATATCCCCGTAGATGTTCAACACATCCGCGGCGGCTGGGAAGTGCTGGCGGTCCCGGTAAAGGTCCGCGTAACTGGGGAATCAAAAATTCTTGGGGTAGACGATCTTAGGGCGACCGCTCGCCGCCAACGAATTGGTGTTGTGACTTTCGTTCATGCCAATCACCCCGTTAAACGGTCCGGCGATTGTCACCAGCTTTTGGAGCTGCGGTAGCCAGGAATCTTGTCCGTAAGCCTCGGCATAGGCCACTAAGGCGACGCTCCCGGCAGAATGTCCCACAGCGTTATACGCTTGCACCCCGTGTTGCCCCCGCAGATAAATCATGACTTCATGAAGCCACCGAACCTGAAAGGATAGTCGCGCCTGGTTGTTGCCAAACGTGACCTGAATCAACGGATGGGCAACCGAGTCGTCCCAGCGGCCACTGACCTTGAGTTTACCAGCGTGCGTAATATGAATGGTTAACGGTTGATGGTACCCGAACTTCACGGCGGCCGTCAGCATTTCCTTCATGGTCTTCGAACTGCCCCGCAGCCCGTGCACGAAAATCGTGGGCACTTGTGGCGTGATCGTCGGCCGCTGCCGCTGCCAACGGGCCAACTTGCGGTGGGTCCGCAACCGGCCAATGGCACTAGTCGCACCCGATATGACTGCTAACTCGACTAAACTCAAATCCATTAACTCATTATCCTCCTGAAGCAATCTAAGTCCGTTAATCGCGGCTATGATTACTCGCTTACTTGACAGGAACTCGTGATAAGTCCCCTACTAGATTAATCTCATAGCTCTATTATACGGCCAAATGATGGTTTGTCAGGTCTTTTTTCGCCAGGCTAGTGAAGTCAGCAACGCTTAGGAAAGGAATCATTAGGACGTTTCGTCTCAAAGCAGCTTAACAATTTAGCACATTTCGTTTAGTGGTTCAACTTGTTTGGGGCACAAGTAACGTTCACCTTATTATTAAGATATTTATCGAACCAATCAATTGCGCCCAAACATCGGTAAGGGTTACACTACAGTCAAGTTAATAGCTGTGACGCTGTTAACTGAAGTTGCACCAAATTCTTATTATTCTAACGAGCGGAACTTAGCACTCCCCCAAAGTCTTAAACTCTGCTCGTACCCCCCTCAAGCCACGATAGCGCATCCGCCATCGTGGTTTTCTTTTGGGCAAATCAAGCTTGCCAATCCCCCCTAATCAGTAACGAGCGGTTTCGAATTCAGGCTCGATCTAATCGAGGACTTGCACCCCGATGCCGATCAACCCCGGCCCGGTATGCACACCTAGGGCAGGAGACACGTCGCCAGCATACCACTGCAAGACCTGCGGGTAAGCGGCCTTTAGTCGTTGGAGCATTTCCTCACGTAAGGTGGGATTGACCCCGTCGACCACGGCGATGTTGACCTTCGTGGCCGTGCCGATGGCCTGAGCAACCAAATCCATTAACTTTTTCAGCGTCTTTTTCTCCCCACGAACCTTGGCAATGGGATAGTAGACCCCCTGATCATCGCAAGAGATGATGGGCTTAACATTGAGTAAGGTCCCCGCCATCCCGGCAACTCGGCCAATGCGGCCCCCGGCCTGCAGGTACTTTAAGCTGGGCACGTAGAAGAAGACCTTGGTCTGGGCCGTCACTCGTTCGACCTCGGCCACAATCTGGTCAAAGGTCAGCCCCTGGTCGCGCAGCTGAGCGGCGTAAATGGCCGCAAACCCACTGCCGATCCCCACACTGCGGGTATTGATCACGTGGACCGTCAGCGGTGAATCCTCCGCTAGCAGCTGCATCTCCTGATAGGTTCCGGACAGCTTGGCTGAGATGCTAACGGCGATTACGTGGGTGTACCCTGACGCTTGGATCTGATCCAGCGCCTCGATGATGCGTTTTCCCGTGGGGCTGGCCGTGCTCGCCGGTTCGAGCGCTTGCCGCCGGTAAAATTCGGCGGGCGTAATGGTGACCCGGTCCTCATAGACCCGATCACGAAAAATCACGTTCATCGGGGCCAATGCCATATCGGCGGCGTGGAGGACGTCACTGGGGACGTCGGAACATGAATCAACTAATATTGCAATTTTCTCTGCTGCCATAATGATGCCTCATTTCTTAGTTTTCAGTCAGTTAGCGGACGCGTCACCCGCCCGCTTAATTAAAACGATTATAACGCATTCATCTAGTTTTTGGAACTAGCTTATTTTGCTTTATAAACGACGTCTTCTAATTATCGTCTAAACAATGAGGTCCCCCAAGTTTTTTGTTCTACTTTAGGGCGATTTAGGGGGCCCATATTTTTTTGAAAAAAAGTTGTGGGCCACACGGAACCGTTACCATCTCGACAACTTATAATATTTTTACGGTAAAAATCTTTTTAGGTAGTCCTAAATCAACAACAGTGACAGTTGACATCCCGCCCAATTAGCTTATACTTACGGTTGAATTGATAGCGGGATTGATCATGAGTTTAGTCGATGATCCGTCGGAACACCACTCATTAATTAGTCCCGTTGCCACGTAGAAAAGCAGCAGTCTACGGACTACCTGAATTTCTAAAACTGAATAGAAAAGAGGGGTTTTTCAATGAAAAATCGCGAAACCGATGCGAAAACCAAGCATCACATGCTCGAGTCAACGGGGTCCGGCCAAAAGAGTCTCGACGAAGTTAACGGAAGTGTGGATGTGCCGCAAAACGCCGGCTTCTGGCGAACCTTAATTGCCTACACTGGTCCGGGCGCCCTGATTGCCGTCGGGTATATGGACCCAGGGAACTGGATTACGTCAATCGGTGGTGGGGCCAACTACAAGTACACCCTGCTGACCGTCGTTCTGATGTCGAGTCTGATTGCCATGCTTCTTCAAGCCATGTCGGCTAGACTCGGGATTGTAACGGGGAAAGATTTGGCGCAACTGACCCGTGAACATACGGGAAAATTTACCGGCATCATCTTATGGATTATTACTGAAGCCGCCATCGTGGCCACGGATATTGCCGAAATTATCGGGTCCGGGATTGCCTTAGAGTTACTCTTCGGCTTCCCCCTGATTGTCGGGATTCTGATTACCGCCGCCGATGTTTTGCTCTTATTAGTCTTAATACCCGTTGTGCTAGTTGAAATGGGACAATTAAAGTACATAAAAAGCCTGGCAGGCTTACACTTTTAAGTATCCTAAACAAAGAAGTGTGAACGATGTCAAGCCAATATTATCTTACTCAACCTACAACTATCGTGCAAGCACCTTGGCAACCCTGGGTTGCGGTTGTAACGCCACTATATCAACGTTATGTTTCCTGCAAAATTCGGCAAAGAAAGAATGCTAATCATGCCAAAATATCAGATGTAACTATCATGGCTTTGATGTGTTGGCAGGTATCACTTGGTATCACTAATCAATGTGCTTTTTATCGTCTGTTAGTTGGGTTAGGGCTGACTGGTTTGCCAGAACGATCTCGTTTTAATCGACGGTGCACAGCTATGGGCTGTCTGCTCCAAACCCTGCGGGTTGGTTTAGTTAAACACTGTTTACCATCAGTGACTTACACCATCATAGATAGTTTTCCAATCCCATTATGCCAATCAATTCGTAATCATCGAGCCAAAGTTTTACGCTCACTTGCTGACATTGGCTATAATGCCACCAAGAAACAATGGTTCTATGGTTTAAAGGGACATTTTCAGGTCACCAATCAAGGCATTGTAGTGGCCTATTCAATTTCAGCTGCTTCAATTCATGATATTCGTTTAGTGCCAGAATTGATTGACCAATACGCTTGCTCACATGTTTTGGCCGATGTTGGCTACCTTAGTCAACCACTAAAAGATCAATTAAAGCAACGACACATTGATTTCTGGACACCCAAACGCCGTAACATGCCCCAATCACGACTGAATAGCACCTTATTGAAGCGCCAAAGGCGCATGATCGAAACTCTATTCTCTAAATGGCAGGTTTTATTTCAGGTTGAACATAATCGGGCCCGATGTCTGCGTGGTTTCAAAAGTCGATTAGAACAACTTTTATTCGTAGATACCTGGCAGCTAATTAACTAGCACAACGGGTAGTCTTAATGAAACTGGGCTTCCGGAAGATCGAAGCCATCGTGGCCACGCTAGTTGCCGTGATTCTCTTCGTCTTCCTATATGAAGTGATTCTCTCACAACCCCATATGGGACAGGTCTTAAAGGGCTACCTCCCTTCCACCGACGTGGTGACGAATAACGGGATGCTCTACCTCTCCTTAGGGATTGTTGGGGCGACGGTGATGCCCCATGACCTTTACCTGGGGTCATCGATCTCGCAAACCCGGAACTTCGACCGCAAGGACCGCAAGAGTGTGGCGCAAGCCATCCGGTTCACCACGATTGATTCCAACATTCAATTAACGCTGGCCTTCGTGGTCAACAGTTTACTGTTGATCTTAGGGGCGGCCCTCTTCTACGGTACGAACAGTGACCTGGGTCGTTTCGTGGACCTGTACAACGCGTTGAGCAACAACCAAATCATGGGGGCCATCGCCAGTCCGATTCTGAGTATGCTGTTCGCCCTAGCCCTATTAGCGTCCGGGCAAAGTTCCACGATTACCGGGACCTTAGCTGGCCAGATCATCATGGAAGGCTTCATCAACCTGAAGATGCCATTATGGGCTCAACGGTTGCTGACACGGTTGATTTCCGTGACGCCCGTGGTCGCCTTCGCGCTGTATTACCACGGTAACGAAGCCAAAATTGAAAATCTGCTGACGCTTTCTCAGGTCTTCTTGAGTATCGCGTTACCGTTTGCCATGATTCCACTGGTGCTGTTCACCAGTAACCGTAAGCTGATGGGGGAATTTGCGAACCGCAGTTGGGTCAAGTACCTCTCCTGGTTCGTCACCGTGGTGCTCATCATCTTAAACATTTATCTGATCTTAAATACATTAGGCATCGTCAAATAAACGATGCCATTAAAAAAAGCATTTCACGCGTCTAGGTGAAATGCTTTTTTCACGTTGTCCTGATTTGAACCGTCACTGGCGTCGAAGAGCGGCCAGGATGTCCCGCCCCCGGTGCTCAATGGCATAATTAATGTTGACTAGAAATTGCTCAATCTCTGCTGCGGTTTGGGGTAGTTTCCGCTCCGTCAAATGCTGCTGCCAGAAAGTTTTAACCTGGTCATCATCATCTACGTAGTCCCTTAAGTAGTGTTTTTCGAGAAAGGCGTCCCACACCCCGCAAGTGGTGAGAAATAGCTTTAATTCATTCAACCCTAGGTCCCAATAATCCCCGCCGCCCCGGCAGCTATTGAACCCCTTCGGTACCACGACGATATTCCCAATGGTGTGGGTTAATCGGGCAAACCGCATTAGTTCGATATTACCGTGAACTCGCTCAAACTGATTGAAATTTTGCATTAAAAACTCGGGCCAAATCATCCGCTCGGTCAGGATAAACTGAGGATAGTTTTCCCTAAAATACGTTAGGTACTTGGGGTCAATCTCTAAATAATCCGGACTATCAAACGGCGGATACCCGATTTCCGCTCTGAGCGGTCCTTGGTGTTTCCGCAACGGCTCAAAATTATCGGCCCGGGTGGATCCCTCGGGGGTAAACACATTTGGATAATTAAGCTGGAGCAAGCATTTATAAGTGGTCCAAAAAGAATTCATGACATCCGTATCAAGATGTCCAGATAATCCGAATAATTTCTTAAAGACGTCCTGAACCACCTGATAGTTCTCAAATTCTTCACGGCTGGCTGATTCCGTAGCGTAATCGACCCCTTGACCCTTTCTTCGAACACTGGCTTTCACCATTAAAATATTCTTAATTGCTTGCCGATCATACCGCTCCCCTAGAAAAATCTTTTTCAGATCATCATTCCAAGATAACTCCTCAAGATTCACCCCTGTCACCCTTTCATCATTAGCCCTGCGTCTCGCCTACCTGCTTCCCCATCTCGATTAACCGTCCTTATCTTACCCCCCTGCACATTTCAGCCAATTAAAAAGACCCCGTTTTCCAACGGAGTCTTTGGCCTGATTCGCTAAATTTAAAAGAAAAGGACTAAGCGCGTTGTGCCCCGTCGACCGTAAATTCGGCCCCGTTGGCAAACTTCGATTCATCGCTTCCCAAGTAGACACAGACTTCCCCAATATCCTTGGGTTCACCCATGTGGCCCACCGGAATGGTCTTAATCAGCTGTTCCTTAGCGGCCGCCGGGACGATGGCCGTGTCGATCCAGCCAGGGTGGACGGAATTAACCCGAATGTCAATTCCCCGGTGGGCAAGGTTCAATGCCGTGGCGTGGGTCAACATCCGAGTGCCCCCCTTGCTGGCAGAGTAAGCTGGGGCGGTTGGCAACCCGACTAACCCGGCCACGGAAGAGACGTTGATGATGGAGCCCTTGGCGTTGTTGGTCTTTTGCATGGCCTTGATGCCGTACTTCTCACCCAAGAAGTTGGCGGTCAAGTTAATATCGATGACCTTCTGCCAATCAGCCAGTGACAGGTCTTCAATGATGGGGCTCATGCCCCCGATACCGGCGTTGTTCACCAGAATATCGAGTTTACCAAACTTCGCTAAGGTCGCCTCAATCACCTTTTGCCAATCGGCCTCTTTGGCGACATCCTGTTGCACGAACAGACTGACGTCGTCACCGAACTTGGCCACGGCAGCCTTCCCACCATCCACGTTATGGTTGGCGGTCAAAACCACCTTAGCGCCTTCACGCACGTAGCATTCCGCAATTCCTAAGCCGATACCTGCCACGCCACCCGTAATGATGGCGACTTTCCCGTTTAACCGATCTGTCATCTTCAAATTCACCCTTTCTGAAAGTGCTTACATCTCAGATTAGCATACTCGCCGTTAAATTTAAAATAATTGGCCCCACGCATTGATTAACCCCCAACTTGGTCCCACTAAAAAAGCCGGGGCAACCGAAAATCCCCGGCTTGTGCAACCACTTAGTTTAAATGAAACGGCAAGACTAACCCGCCAAATTCGTTCTCGTTGGGCTTGTCGCGCTTGACCACCAGCTCTTGGTTCACAAAGCTGGAGATCCCTTCGCGGCCTAGTTCGCGGCCGTAGCCGGACTGCTTGACCCCACCAAATTCGAGTTCAGGTAACGAACTAAAGAAGGTGTTGACGTAGACTTGACCGGTCTCAATGCGCGACGCCAGCTGAGCCCCGTAGTCGCCGCTACCAGCAAAGACGATGCCCCCCAACCCGTAGTTGGTGTCGTTAGCCAATTCAACGGCCTCGTCATCATCCTTAACCTTATAAACCTGGGCGACCGGACCAAACATTTCCTTGCCGTAAGCCGGGTTGTCCTTGGTGATGTTCGTCAGGATGGTTGGCAGGAAGAACTGCCCGTCACTTTCCACCGGATCGTGCACGAAGGCGAGCGTGGCACCACCAGCCACCGCGGCGTCTACTTGGGCCTGCAGTTTCTCCTTGGCCTTCTTGGAGTTCATCGGCGCTAACGAGGTCGTCGGGTCCAGCGGGTCACCCAACTTCACGGCGGCAAACGCCTGCTTCAAGGAAGCCAAGAATTCGTCGTAGTGGTTTTCGGTGACGATGAAGCGCTTGGATGACGTGCAGACCTGTCCGGCATTGTACAGCCGCGCCCGCGGGGCAATGCTGTTAACCATCGTCATGTCGGCGTCGTGAGCCACGATAAAGGCATCGGTCCCCCCGAGTTCCATGGTCGTCTTTTTCAGGTGCTTACCAGCCACTTCGGCCACGGCGGTGCCGCCCCGTTCGGAGCCGGTTAAAGCCACGCCCTGAACCCGATCATCGGCGACCACTTGGGACACTTGGTCGTAGGACAAGAACAGATTAGTTAGTGACCCGGCCGGTGCTCCGGCCCGCCGCACAGCGTCTTCAAAAGCTAACGCCGATCCCGGCGTGATGGCCGCGTGCTTTAAGACAATTGGATCCCCAATCGCAAAGTTCGGCGCAAAGATCCGCATGATTTGGTAATACGGGAAGTTCCAGGGTTCCACGGCCATTAACACGCCTAAGGGGTGGTTTTCTAGCTGCGCGTCCCCGGCAATCGAGGCAATCTGCCGCGGTTGCAGAAATTCTTCGGCATGATCGGCGTAGTATTCCGCAATCTCGGCACACAGGATAACCTCGCCTTGCGCTTCCACAAAAAGCTTGCCCATTTCGGTAGTCAGGACCTTAGCCAAACTATCGGTTTCGTCACGGAAAATCTGGGCCAACTTATGTAGCACGGGCGTTCGCGTCGAGACGGGATCATTACGCCAGCGTTTGTAGAGCGCTTGTGCTTGCGCTAAGGCCGCTTCGACCTCCGCGTCAGTCGCTTCGGGATAGGTTTTGACCACTTCATTCGTATAAGGATTCGTTGTTTGATAAGCCATTTGTGTTTCCTCCTTGTTCGATCACAGTGTCTTTTCACAAATTACCGACTCACTTGCAATCACTATACACCCGCCGTTCAGAAAGCGCTATCATTTATATTTGTGATTTTAATTTCAAGCTGGCCGCGTCGATTTCACTAGCACTGAGGCCACAAAAAAAGCAAGCCCCCACAGACTTGCTTACGCATTGCTTTAACTTAATTTCCAACGGTCTAGAATACCGTTAAACAGCCGGTTAGCCGTGGTAATCTGATCTAAGACCGTCCGGGGACTGGCCTTAAACCCATCATTGGCCCACTTATTAATCAGGCCAATAGCTCCCGCCGCAATGAATTCTGCCGACGTGTCAATCACATCTTCCTTCAAGTAACGGTACTCGGGCATGGCATGTAGTAAAATGGAGAGCCGTGCCGCGACGAATTCGTTAGTTGACTGTCGCCAGACCCCATCATCATAGGGATAGGCGTTTAAAAATAGCTTCGAGTGATCAGCAATTCGTTCAAACAATTGAATCGTTTCCGGTCGCCAGTTCTCTAAGGTGATGGTCAACGGTTTTTCACGGCGTGGTGCCTCAACGATGAACCGTTGATAGACAAACGCTAAGAGTTCGTACTTATCCGCAAAGTAGTAATAAAACGTCTTCCGGTGTACTTCCGCTTCGTCCGCAATCTCGCGAACCGTAATCTTGTCAAACGTATTGTGGTTTAGCCAAGGACTCCGCAATTCGTTCCTTAGTTTCTGATGCAGCCATCGTGATACCTCCAATCATCCGTACTCTGGTTTAACGGCCAGGGTGATCCCCAACCATCCCCCGGGAATTAGTTGACTTAGCCAATCACATTGAGGGTTGCCCACCCAATTGTCAAAATTTAAAATTTTCAGATTAGGGACTGTCTGAAAACTAAAAATTCAGGTATAATCTGAGGAAAAACGAATCGAGGCATTCCGATGACAACACCTAAACGATACGAACTGGAAGATGCTCAGTGGGACCGAATCAAAGGATACTTCCCGCCATACCGGACTGGCCGTCCATCAAGCCTAGACAACCGTACCGCCCTCAACGCTATCCTCTGGCTCATGCGCAGCGGGGCTCCTTGGCGTGATCTACCTGAACGCTATGGCTCTTGGAAAACGGTGTATAGTCGCTTCCGAGCCTGGGTAAGTTCAGGCTTGTTCGAACAGGTTTTTCTCGAATTGATTGACAATCCCGACATGGAAAACTTGAGCTTAGATTCAACGATCGTTCGAGCGCATCAAAAGGCCACTGGGGCAAAAAAAACGCCGAATGTATGGTCGAAAATCAAGCTATTGGACTAAGTCGAGGTGGCCGAACGACCAAGATTCACGCACTCGTTGACGGATTAGGGAATCCCTTGGGTTTTCGCCTAACAGGTGGTCAAGTACATGATAGCCAAGTTGCCAGTGAGTTGCTGGAAGGCTTCGATATTTCTCAATCAAATATTATCGCGGATAAAGCCTATGGCACCGCGAAACTTCGCCAGTATATTAAAGATAAAGCAGCCGTCTATACCATTCCGCCAAAGGAAAATACCAAAGACAAGTGGACCTGTGATTACCACGTTTATTGTGAGCGCCATTTGATTGAGAACTTCTTCAATCAGTTGAAGAACTTTCGTAGGATTGCAACGCGTTATGATAAGCTCGCTCATGTTTATCTGGCTACGGTTTACATTGCCTCAATTTGCATCTTACTTAAGTAGTTTTCAGACGGACCCTAGTTAGTTGCTAATTCGTTATGTATATAAATGACATGACTTACTCATTGAATAGGCCTAATTATAGCATAACTACTGCTCTATTGTACGACACTTTTGCGTGCAATGGATAGTAAAAACAGAATTATCCCTAAAATCGTTAAGGGGGTTGTTATGTCGCTTGAAAACGCGCAATCGCGATCGTCCAAGAATGTTCCGGCATTTCCTGGGTTTCCGGTCAACTTGACTAACCTAACCGCTCTTTAAGTTATCAATCGATTAGCCAATTTAACTGGAAGTTGTAACTGTTCCGAAGAAGTGCGGTACCTCGAAACGGAACCTTTTCCCCATTTTAGCATATCAAAAGCGGGTAGGCTACCCAGCCTACCCGCTTTTTCGATTTATTTTGTAATTTTTAGTGATACAGATCGAAACGTCCTTTGGCGAAGACGGTACTCAAGTGGGCGCTTTCAAAAAGTGAGCGGTCCGTAATGATCTTCTTCAGGGCAGATGCAGGGTAACCCTTCACCTTACGGTTACTGCCACCAATCTCCCCAATTCCGTCCCGATCACTCAGGGAAGCCACGGTTCCGCTGGACTTGTAAACAAACTTCTGAGTCCCACTCCCCCGTAACTGTAACGCGACGTTCTTCGCGGCCTGACCACCGGCAGCTAACGCAATCTGCGCCGTGGTTGGATAAGGACGATCACTACTTGGATCCATCACCGCGGAGACATCCCCCACGATATAGACTTCCGGATGGCCCTTTAACGACAGGTCCGGTTCGACCACAACCCGATTACGGCGCTGTTCGAAACCGGAATCGGCGATGACCTGCGAGCCACTCACCCCAACGGTCCAGACAATGGTGTTGGCCGCTAATTCGTGTTCCTGATCATCTTCATCGGTGTACACAACCGCTCCCGGCTTAATCTCGGCAATGGCGGAGCCCAGCTTCATCTCAACGTTGTGCTTAGCCATAAACCGCATGGCGTAGTCCCCCAGCGACTTGTCAAACATCGGCAAGATGCTCTTGGACCGTTCCAGGCACACCAGCTTAATGGCCGGCGTGTTGTACCGCGTCTGTAGCTTCGGCAACGACTGGGTCAATTCACCCAGCAGCTCAATACCGGTAAAGCCAGCACCACAGACCGCTACCACCAAGTCATTAGGATCTTGGCTTTCGCCGTAACCCTTAACCTTGTTTTGAATATGTTGATAGACGGCTTCGGCGGTCGCCAAATCATCCATCGGCAAGGCATTTTCCGCGGCGCCCTTTAAGCCAAACGTTTCGGACTGGAACCCCAAACCCACAATCAGATAATCATAAGTAATTGGGTCGTGGGTCGCCAACGTGACCTGCTTGTGGTCCACGTCAATGTTCGTGACCGTATCCCGCACAAAATCGATCCGGTTGCCAATCACGTCGTTAATCTCATACGTAATCTTGTCTGAGGCAATGGTCCCCGCAGCGACCTCGTGTAAATTCGTTTTTTCGGTGTGGGTTCCCGATTTGTCCACTAAGATAATCTGGTTATCATTAGGCACTTCGCGTTGTAGAAACTTTACGGCCCGCATTCCCGCATAGCCGCCACCTAGAACTAAAATCGTTGCCATATTAAACGACTCCTTTGTCATTAAGTTCTCCCGCACGACGGTTGGTCCGTGATACGCAGCAAAACTAAACCGGTTTCATTTTAGATTCAGCCGACACCGTCCCCCCGTTGAAACGACGACCTGACCATCTCGGGATATTTAAGTCCATTATACGGCTTATCACGTGAAAAACCATTCAAAACGGCTCCATTCGGCCAAAAAAAGTTGTGCACAACCCATATGGGCCATTTAGGGTCAAAACCGGAAGTCGTTTTAGCTGACAAATGCGTCAGTAACAGATAAGGTAAGCATTAGTTAAGTTACCTAAGTTATAGGAGGCCTTTTAATCATGACAACTTTAGTAATCGGCGCACACGGGCACGTCGGGCAGCAGATCGTTCAGCAATTAGCGACCGCGGGCGAGACCGTCTACGGCGGGATTCGCAACGCCGAACAGGCCGCCACGATCCAACAGCTCGGTGGTCAGGCGCGCACGGTGGACCTCATGGGCACCGCTGAGGCCCTAGTACCGGCCATGCAGGGGGTCGACACGGTGGTCTTTTCCGCCGGCTCCGGTGGCAGTACCGGTGACGACATGACCTTAAATATCGACCTGGACGGTGCCATCAAGGCCATGCAGGCGACCGAGCTGGCCCACATCAATCGCTTCATCATCGTCAGTGCGCTAGGAACCGGCGACCGGGCCTTTTGGGCCAAGTCCAGCATCCGGCCCTACTACGTGGCGAAGTTCTACGCCGACGAATGGCTCCAACACCGCACCAACCTGGATTACACCATCGTGCGGCCGGGCCTGCTGACCAACGAAGCCGCCACCGGTAAGATCACCACCAACCCTGGTGACGACGGTACCCGGCAAATCACCAGAGCCGACGTCGCGGCGACCGTCGCGGCCATCGTCAAGCATCCCCTGCCGAAGCAAATCGTCACCATCGTTAACGGTGACACACCGGTCGACGACGCGATCGAAAAACTTTAGTTATTCCCTCCTGAATCATTAGTCACCAAAATAGTCTGAGAACCCCAAATCGCTTTAGCGCTAAGGGGGGCTCAGGCTATTTTTATGGCTAATTTTAAGTGGGGACGTTGTTAGTAATGCAACACATAATGCTTTACCGTCTGCCCACCATAAGCTTTACTTCCCGGTTGACATCACGTTCAATCTGGGTTAAGGTACCAGAGTACTCATATAGGTACTCTGGTACCTTAAAGAAAGTGAGCTGTTAAATATGAACGCGATAGAAACAAAAGATCTGACTAAACAATATGGTGGGTTGACGGCTTTAAATCAGGTTAATCTACAAGTTCCAACTGGTAGTATCTATGGTTTTATTGGACTGAACGGTGCCGGAAAAACGACGACGATGCGCATTTTACTCAACATGATCAAAGCAACTAGCGGTTCAGTTCGTCTGCTGGGCGAGGATGTTCAGCACGTTAAAAATGATTTTTGGAATAAGATTGGCTATCTAATAGAAACCCCTCAGTCTTATTCGCAGCTAACCACCTATGAAAATCTAGATCTTTATGCGCGGCTGCATGAGATTCCCAGTGGCGTTCGCGCGGATAGAATTGAACAGTACATGGCCGAATTAGGACTCACGGCCTATCGTAATCAGTGGGTTCGTGAGTTGTCACTAGGAAATCGGCAAAAAATAGGATTGATTAAGGCGTTAATTCACGAACCGGAATTACTGCTCCTCGATGAACCAACTAATGGTTTGGATCCTCAGGGATTAAACCAAGTTCGACTCCTTTTGCAGAAGTTGGCTAAAAAAGGGACCACCGTCTTTCTCTCGAGCCACATCTTAGCAGAAATGGAACAGATGTTAACCCATGTCGGCTTTCTGAATCACGGTCGTTTGATTCGCCAAACTGACTATCAAGACTTCTTGGGCCAGCGTCAGCAACCCCTGATTGTCACTTTTGTGAATGCAGACGAGACATTGCGGGCCCAACGCGTTTTAAGCGCAAGCGCTATTCGGAGTACCTGCGCAGACACGACGCTAACCATTCAAGCCCCTACTAAATCCCCCAAAATTATTCAGGCCTTGGTGACGCAAAACATTGTCCCGATTAGTTGGCAAAAGAAACAGATTAGTCTGGAAGATCAATTCTTAGCAATGTTAGATTCGGAGGATTCCAATGCACATAATTAAACAAACGGCCATCGTTATTTCCATAGAGATGCATAAGATTTTTAGAGCCGGCTTCATCCCAATTTCTGCCGCGGCTTTTCTGTTCTTACTGCTCGTCAAGCACGGTCAAAATTGGGCGGACTTCACTAACAGTGGTTTGATGTTTATTGTCGCGCTAATTGGTTTAGTTGGGTTTGGTGCCCTCAGCTCGTGGGTGTTTGCCCAAGAATTCACCGCCCAAACCTTTAAAGACTTGTTGGCCTTACCCATTTCACGTAAAACGATCATTGCGGGAAAAATGCTGGCGATCGAGCTGTCAGAACTGGCAATTACCGTGCTAGAGGTTCTTTTACTATTGGGAACGGGATGGCTCTGGTTGCGGACACCCATTCCGGCTGGACAGTGGCATCTGATTACCCTGGTGGTGCCCAGAACCTTTGTTTATAACGTTCTACTCTCGCTCGTTTGGCCGTTCATTGCCTCTTTAACCCGTTCTGTCTTAATTCCAACGGCCCTTTCGTTTGCAACCATGATTGTTGCGGTCATGTTTGCGGGGCAAACAGTGGGACAATATATCCCGTGGGTAATTCCCAGTTATGATTTGGCTAACCCCGGCTTTTCAAGTTCGATCGGCTATCTTCTAATTGTGTTAATTGGCCTGATAGGTATTTACGGTACAATATACGTGTGGACGGTTAAGGATCAACAATAATTGGAGGAACTTTTATGGCAGACCGTAGATATGGTAAAGAATTAAATCATGCGATTCTTTCCGCTGCATGGAAACTATTGGCAGAACAAGGCTATGCAGAGCTCACAATGTCGGCAGTTGCTGAGCAAGCACACACAAACAAAAACACTATTTATCGCCGTTGGGCCAACAAGCCCCTTTTGGTGGCAGCGGCATTAGAACATCAACACATTTCGGTGGATACCACGCTACCAAATACGGGCACACTACGTGAAGACTTAATGAGCCTGCTGTCACGGTTTATCCCCGTCATCTCCGCAATGCCAGCGACGACCTGGCAAGCGCTGATTAGTGATTTGCTGGCGACATCCGTGGCTAATTTGAATCTAAGTACGTTGCAGCTAGTCGTGAGCGACGAAAATTGGATTACCCAACAACTACCCGATATTCTAAACCACGCGATTAACCGCGGCGAGATTCAACAAGCCGCCAATCCGACACAGAAATCTTTACCCGCGGTCATGCTGATTCGACAACTTATCTTCACGGGGACGTTGACCTCAGCGCAAGTGACAGATATCGTGGACAACATTTTATTACCCGTTTATTGTCGACCGACACACTGATACCTTTGACGCTCAGACAACCTGCGATAATCCCTTACCTCAATTTGGCATTCACCCCCAAAATTACGAGTGGCGTTTAAAACTTTCTTTTTCTAGTTCATCAAGCATCACGCGAAGGGGGCAATGGTCTAGCGAGCAAATTTACCGCTGAACGGATTAGCTAACGCCAAGCAGCGTTAAGCACTCTTAAATGGCATGATTCCGAAAGTATTTCGGTGTCATGCCATTTTAGATTGCCCCGTCTACTTGACTCAGAGCAATCCCCTTCTTACTGTATTTTGGACGCTATGAACAAATTGAGTGCCCCTAACAAACGTAATTTCTGAGTAAAGTCTAAAAAGTTGCTCAGACAAAAAATCAGTAACGGTCCCGCCGCTACTGGTCTTTAGTCTTCTAGTCTACTGTTTGGTTTGGAGGAAGAAACTTGAGAGGGGGAAAACTGGGGGTTATTTCAGCTGGCTGTCCTTGTGCTTTTGGTCTAGGTTCAACGCACTGGCATCAACCGCCGTTTGGACCTGCGTCGAAAGTTGCTTAGCACTCGTCCGTTTGAGGTGGATTTTCGTCATCTGAACCGTGGCGGCGGGCCGCTCATTTAAGGTGATCGTGGCTTGGACGGGTTCGGCCGTCACCGTGGTCTTGGTTGCGGCGGAAGCTCCCGCGGAAGTTGCCATCAGCATCGTTGCCGTCATCGTTCCTAAGAGTACCTTTTTGATCATTGACGTTAATTTTTTCATAATTACCACTCCTCAATGGATTTGTTAGGGTTAAGCTGTTCGCTTTCGATGTATTAGTTATACCATCGCGCGCCCCACCAAATCTTGAAGCTTCTTTAAGCTGGCAAATTCTATAATTAATCCGAACAGAAATTAAAAAGCCCAAAGCAATCACTTACAATGGTAGTAGCTAATTCCAACCAATATAGGGAGTGATTACTTTGGGTACATCTACTTTATCACGTTTTCAACGTGGCGCACTAGCACAACTGGTCAATGAGGGGAATAAATCTTACCAAGTAATGGCTGACGCCTTAGGCGTCGCCAAAGCTACGATTAGCTATGAGTTGGACCGGGTTAAACCTTATGATCCAGAATTAGCTCAGCAAGATGCAGATCGCAAAAGGCGGAATTGCGGTCGTCGTTCGATGCTGACGGCAGCATTAGCGACTTTAATTACCAATCACTTACGATTAACCTGGTCACCAGAAACCATTGCGGCCGCTTATAACTTGAGCACTGCGTCAATTTATAATTGGCTTAATCGTGGCTGGCTCCCCTTCAAATTGACTGATCTACCCAATCGGAATGTCCGCCAGCACCGAGTGAGCGAAAATCGTGGGAAATTTACAAGTGGGACTTCCATCGAACAACGGCCAACAACTGTTAATCAACGGTTAGCTTTTGGTCATTGGGAAGTAGATACGGTGCTTTCTAGTCGAAGTGAGTCACGATCATGTCTGGTTACATTCGTAGAACGTAAGACCCGACTTCTATGGGCCATCAAAGCCCCTAATAGAACGGCTAAGGCTCTAAACACCGCCTTTGGCAAGTTTATGGGGGCCTTCGGTCCCCAAGTAAAATCCATTACTGTTGATCATGGTAAAGAGTTTGCCAATTATCAGGCCTTAGAACAGGATTATCAGATCAAAGTTTATTTTTGCCATCCATATTCACCATGGGAGCGAGGTTCCAATGAATATTTTAATAGACGGTTACGCTGGTTCTTCCCGAAAAAGACCAATTTTAGCCAAGTAACGACTGATGAGATCCTAGCAGCACTTGAACTAATTAATCAACGACCATTAAAAATACATCATCAACAGACTGCCATTGAAAGATTCCGGGCTTGTTCGGATTAAACTTGTAATTTGCCAGCTTAAAATATGAATTTCTTATTTTCGAAACCGGTTAACATGCTAAAATACGGTTAAACCCACTCATAGCGCTGGATTCATTCTTTAAGTGGGCCACTTATTTTCTCACCTTAACGGATAAAATTTCTAACTTACTGGTATTTGTTAAGCTCTCCGGGGTAAGCTTTACCTATTAAGGGGGGCGCCCGGTCCCCGTCACTATTCTCGTCACTAAAGGAGTTTTTTCCCTATGAAAAATACCATTTTATTAGTCGAAGATGAAGAAGGCCTCGCCAGTTACGTGGCCAAAGAATTAACGTTCGAAGATTTTCAGGTCTTAACCGCCGCTGACGGGGAAGCCGCCTGGGAAACCTATCAGCAGCACAAAGATGACCTTCTATTGGTGCTGCTCGACTGGATGTTGCCGAAGATGGACGGCATGGAGGTCCTGCGGCGCATCCGTAAACACGACGAACTGCCCGTCATCATGATGACCGCCCGCGATTATCTGGGCGACAAGGTCACCGGCCTGGACAACGGGGCCGACGACTACATCACCAAACCGTTTGAAATCGAAGAACTCCTGGCCCGCATTCGGGTCATCCAACGGCGTACCGCCCACCAAAGCGGCCTGGACCAGACCTACCACGTGGCCGACCTGACCCTGGTCACCAAGACCCGCCAGGTCACCCGGGGCACCGAGACCTTACAACTGACCCAACGGGAATACGACTTACTCCTCTTCTTGATGCGTCATCCCGGCCAAGTCTTCACCCGCGACGAACTGCTCGACAACGTCTGGGGGGTCGACTTCCTGGGACAACAAAACGTGGTCGATGTCTACATCGGCTACCTGCGTAACAAAATCGACGTGGCCGACCTGCCGCCGTTGTTCCACACAATTCGCGGTGTCGGCTACAGTTTAAAGGAAGCTGATGCCTGATGAAAAAAGTTGCTCAACCACCGCGTTCCTACGCGGATATCATCCGCCGGTCGTTTACCAGTCTCCTGTTGACCATCGGGCTAATCATCGTGTTGACCGTCTCCGTGACCCTGACGATCGACCAGCTGGTGCGGGCCCAGGAACAGGCCGCGCGGCTCAGTGCCAACCTGCAAGTCACCCAGGTCAGTAATTTTCAAGATTGGTTGACCGTCAACCGGGGCAGTGGGCTGAACTCCCACAACACCTTCATTTTAATCAAGAACACCAACGGCTCCACCACCTCGCTGCTCCCCAACGGGAAAAACCCGACGCTCACCGGCAGCTGGCAGGTCCCGTTCACCCACCTGATCTACATCAAGAAGATGGGCCTCTACTTCTCGGAAACCCTGACCGCGGGCAATAAAACCTACCTGCTCTACATCGGGATGCACGTTCTGTTGGGCAACCTGCACGTGTTGATTGCTGTGCTGATCATCGCCATCGGCCTGAGTCTCCTGATTGGCCTGCTCTTTGTTCGGCGGCTAGCCAACCGCATCAGTCAGCCGACCATCGAGCTGGCCCACGCGGCCCAACAGGCGGCGGCCAACCCCGAGGTCACTCAACCCAAGCTCCCGCAACCCACCGAACCCGTGGAAATCAACCAACTAGCCCAAGACTTCAACCAATTATTGGCCGCCCAAAACGACCGGCTGCGTCACGAGCGCCAGTTTATTTCCGACGCCTCGCACGAACTACGTACGCCCATCGCCACGATTCGGGGCAACATCAAGTTAATTGAACGCCACAGCGCCAAGCACCCCGAGGTCATCCCCGAGTCGTTGGGCTTCATCGACCAGGAGTCCCTGCGGATGCAACACCTGATTGAAAACCTGCTCCACCTCTCGCGCGCCGATCGGGCCACCGTCGACCTTCAAGCCCTCGACGTGGCGACCCTGGCGCAGGGCGTGGTCAACCACTACCAGCCATTAGTCTCGCAACCACTGACCTTTGACGGGCCGGACCACCCGGCCATGGCGCTGGGCGACACCGACATGTTGCACCAGATTCTGACCGCCCTATTAGACAACGCCCACAAGTATTCGCCGGACGACCAAGGCATCACGGTCACCGTAGCCCAGGCCGAAAACACCGTGACTCTGGCCGTGGCCGACCACGGGCGGGGTGTCAGTGACGCCGACCGCCAGCACATCTTCGAGCGGTTCTACCGGGTCGACGCCTCGCGCTCCAACCAGGTAGAAGGTAGCGGTCTTGGCCTCTCAATCGTCGCCCAACTGGTTCAGCTCAACCAGGGTCAGATTGCCGTGACAGCGAACCAGCCCCAAGGAACCGTCTTCACCGTTACATTACAGGCCGCCCCACAATCCTAAGAAATTCTCAGACAATCCTTAACGAAAAGCGATAACTTTCAGCCGATGTTTCCGCTATACTGAATTCATCAACTGAAAGGAAGCGTCTTAATATGCTGATTGATAACAACCCGCAAATCCACACCATTACCCCCGCCCAGATTACCAAGGTCTTCTACCCTTACGTGATTGCGAAGACGGAAGCTGGGCGTTACGTCAACATTAACCTGAGCGATAAGGAACGCCGGGACCCCCTGTTTTGGGAGTCCATTGCCAACATCGCCAAGACCAAGTTATGGGTCCCGGTGGGCGAACGGTTCCACCAACTCCTCTCGTATGACTGGATGCTGGTCTAAACTTTAAATTAAACCACTAACGCCGCTCGGCATCACCGGGCGGCGTTTTTTTCTGGCTATGATTAGCGTTTTCCTGGCTTAAAATAATTCAGCGTTTCCGAACCCGCGGTTACTTTACCCACTAACTAAATTTCAAAATGGACATTAACTTAATTGATCTTCTGTAGACTATCTAAGTCGATAACTTGATCACTAATTCCTTCGAAATAGTGATCGTGAGATACGATAACAACCGTCTTACCATCAGCCTTTAAGTTTAACAGGAGTTGAGCGATGATTTCGCGATTTTGTGGGTCTAAGGACCCCGTCGGTTCATCTGCCAAAATTAATTTAGACGGTTTTAACAGGATTCTCGCCACGGCAATTCGCTGTTGCTCACCACCAGACAACGTGTAAACTTTTGTATTCAGCCGACAGTCTAAGTGAACTGCCTGCAATGCGTTTAGTTTTAATTGCTTTTTTTCTTGACGATTAGCTTTTACGTAAGCCAATCCGACCTCAAGATTTTGACCAACCGTCTCGTCGTCAATCAAGCCAAAGTTCTGAAAAAGATAGCTGACTACTGAACGATGCAACGCTAAAGCCCCTTTAGAATTCTTAACCGGTATCGGCTGACCAAAGACTTTGATTGTCCCACTATCAAACGGTTCAAGCGCCCCTATCATGTTTAGTAACGTTGATTTTCCGGCACCACTCTTTCCGAAAATAGTGGTTAGCGTTTGGGCGCGAATAACGAGATTCAAGTTGGTAAAAACTTTCTGCTGACCATACTGCTTTACTACCGAATCCACCGTTACCGCAATTTCATTAGTTGTCATTCAGCAACTCCTTTGTCTTTTCTCGTTCTAGTCGATGAGCCATACTAAGCCATATCAAGAATTCTGCTAAAGTTACCAGCCCATTCAGTACCCAGTAATCACCGTTGAAGCCATGATTAACTATCGTTATTCCCGCCATAATAGCCATTTGTAAAAGTATCATTAGAACCAGTGGTCGATAAGTTTTCAACAAGCTATAACCATTAATTCGTTTGATAATTAGTTTTTCCTGATTTGTCCGAAAATAAATCAAAGTAATATATCCCGTTAAAAAGAAGGTCACCAACAAGCTAAGTGTTAGCTCTAATGCACTCTGTTTCAAGCTCCCAACATCAATTCTCAAATCTTCCATCGGGATATCTTTGGTATAAATTAATTGCGGATAATTATCACTGTAGTTATAACGCAACAAACTAGGTCTGTACGAGCGATATGTCTTTGCCAGTCCCCCCTTAACAGGGACGCGCAAATCGTCCTGCAATCCTTCACCATTCATAATGTTGCGGTCCACCGCCGATGTACTATCAGGAGTAGTGACCAATAGTGGCCAATCCGTAATTTTCGATGGGGTCATTAGGTCCGTAATCTTCTGGGTGTTTGAAAAATACACGACTTTTACGGGTGGCCGGTAGCCAAGGTTTTCCCGTTCACCATCTTGAATGCCCCGAATTAACTGGCGAACCTCTCCTTGCTTATTGGTTGGGACTAGTAGCCAAATTTTATTAGTTTTATTGGGTACACTAATTTTTTGTCGCGCTGTATCTAGGATTGGATAACGTTTTAAATAATTCGGGTTAACGATCAAGTATTTGTAATAATTCGCAATGTCCTGATGAATGTAACTATCATCCATCAGTAAGCTCCCCCGCCGATTCACAACGGGGTACATGGTTTCGTCAAGCTGATTAATAAAATCTTGAGTAATCCCATTGGTGCTGTTATTTCCATTCGCATAGGGGTAGAAAACACCGTAGTAATCGCCCGGTCGTTTTGTTCGATGCTGACTCGCTAACACGTCATACGACCCCGTTGCAACCTGTAGAACCGGAATAAAGCCAACAAACATATAAATAATAAAGAAAGCTTTAACTAGATATAAGCCTAAGAAAGTAAGGTGATTGTAATTCATGCGTTTCATTTGATGACTGCTTGACGAATACTTTAACAAGAGAATCGTCAACCAAGCCATTCCAAAGTCTGTGACCATCAACGCCAGCACCCCAATGAGGTCTTGGGGCACGACTGGCCACCCTAAGCCATGAATGATTAGCAAATCCATCACCACTAATGCCAGTGAGAACAACACAACTTTCCCATAAATATGATTAAATATTTTCTGCGTGGTATACCCATTCAATCGATAAATAGCAATACGCTGATTACTTCCGAGAATGAGAATAACCGTAAAAAGTAATAGAAAAATAACCGTTGTGGACTGATATGTAGACAAATCTGGCTCATCAAAGTTCACAGATGTTGTTCCGTACTCTTTCCCTGGATGAAAGTCACGCGCTTGATAATGCTTTCCCGTTGCCTGACTAAGATATTTGGCACCTAATGTCAGAAACTCTTCATACTTTCCCGGCTGACGACTGTTTAAATAGTAATCTCCCTCACGGTGCTGACCACGTAGGCTATCTTGAATTGGCATTACCCTCGATGTAAACCCTAAAGGCTTAATAGTTGCTATTAGCCCGCCTTTAGCCGGATTATAACCATCTATTTTCGAAAATCGTTTAATTTCTTTGGTGGAAGAGACCTGCAAATAAACTTTAGTTGTGGACTGATCATAACGGATTTGCTGATGCACCTGATTCCATCCATAATCAACTTGTCGCTTCAAATAGGTGGTCTGGGTGTGCTGAGCCGCTCGGTTTAAACTCGTTATAATTTGCTGATAACTCTTTTTAGACGTTGGTACCTTGGGAATGGAAAAGAGCCGATATTGCGATGATGGCAACGTTGTTAACGCCTCTGCCTGACGAATTTCCGCCACACTTTCCGTCTGCCGGATCCAAATAAACCCGCCAATCGCCAACAACACAGAAATCACCAGAAAAAGAAACTTGCGACTCAACTAACCACTCCATTTGCTTAAATATCGTAAAGCATAGCACTAACATCATGGTATCACTGCGAATTTTATGGTTCAATGTCGATATAGTATTGATAAGAAATATTTTAAAACCAAAATTTATAAGCTTTAAGCTGATTTAAATAAATAAGTACCGCCATTTCCTTTAGAAACGGTGGCACTTAACCTTCTTAATATTTAGTCATCACTATCCGGAATATCCTCGTTATTTTCCATCTCGTGAACCTGACCGTACTTGGCTGGATAATTCATAATGATTAACGTGGCCACTTCGTGATTCGGCAGAAACTCTACCGTGTAGCCAATCTTAACCGGCGTGAAGTAGTTGGCCGACGTGATGCCGTCGATGCCATAGGCGCCTTCATCGGGACCATTATGGTACTCCAAGTTCATGTACGACGACCACCCCTGATTCGTTTCCCGCGTATACATGACCTGATAGTGGTTCGGGCCGTACCCAAAGTGGACGATGCCGTGTTGGCGCAACAGCTTTTGCAGTAAAACGTTATCCGGGCGGTCACCCGGATCGTCATCTTCAGCCATCCAGGCCAAGACGGCATTGGGGTTCGCAAAGGGCGCGGGCAGCAGGACGTTTTTCATCAGGTATTGGGCGAAGGCCGTGTACTGCGGATCAAGCGTGGCCCCGTGACCCAACTCGGCGACCGCCTGTTGGGCGGGCGAATCGGTCAACGGCGTCTGGTGGGCAAAGTCGGCCAACGTGAGCCCCTGGGTGGCGCTAGACGGAGACGATTGTGCGGCACCGGTGGGACCTCCAGGAACCAGGTACCCCCGCCAAATCCAACCGGCCGTGGTCTCGTTTTGGTTGTGGACGTGATAGTAGATATCCTCGGTCTTGGTGTCACGGTTGTAGAGCTTTTCGTGGGCGTCCGTAATCCAGGTCACCCCGGTCGTCGCCTGGTTTAACCCGTACCGCACGCCTAGATGCTCGGAGTACCGCGCCCCGGTCGCTCGGTTGTGATAGACGTGCGCGCCCATTCGGGTCCGCCAAATCAAACGGACACTCGCGGACCGGGCCGCCGAATAATTCCGGCTGCTGGCCATGGCCGGAGCAGTCGCTCCCGCCCACAGGCCAACGCCCGCTAAACTCGCTAATCCTAATTGCATGATTTTATTCATACTAAGACTCCTTTCACTGAGCAGTGTAGTCAGTCTGCACCATCAAGGTCGCCTGAGGGACCTAGACTTACCAGGTTTGAACGGTTGGTCAATCATGCCGCTTATTGACTTAATGGGTGATGGATTTCTTGCCAATGTTATGGTCGCCACGCAAAAACGGGTCTTCAGCCCAAAAAATGGCAGAAAACCCGTTTTAAAATACTCAATTTTAGTGAACGCTTTCGGTCCATTACTGACCAAATTGGCACGAAAACCTTAGTATTCGTCCGGTGCCTTGTCCGCGGCGTTGAACGGCGATGGGTTCAACTTAAACTCATCATCAACCGGAATCGTCGAGTCGTTCAACTCGCCGTTGGACTTGTGCAGCGTGACCGTGCCGTAAGCCGGGACCGTCACGTTTTGCCAGTTGGCGCCGTCCCCGTTAACCGTGACCGCCGCCGTCAAGGGTTGGTCGGTCGGGTTGTACAGGTGCGCCGTGATGTCGCCGGTCGGGCTCAAGAAGGCTACGGAGCCCAAGCTACCGGTATAGCCGTCTCTGGTGTAGTTGGTCGAGCCAATCACCTTAGCGCCCACCGGGACGTCTTGACCGAAGTTGCGCAACATGAAGTATTCCAGGTTCCGTTGCACCTTCCCGGTGGTGTGGTCGATAGTCACGACTCCCTCACGGCCGGTCGAATCGGCGGCGTTTGGCAAGCCCCGTTCGTCCAAGGCCAGGTTCCACAGGGTAATCATGTTCAAGCCGTTGTGAACCAGCCAGTTACCGATGACCCCAAACATGATGTTGGCGGCCTTCTTGACGGAATCGGTCATCATGCAGCGCCGTTCGGTCATTACAACCTGCCAGCTAGGAAAGGCGCGACTGGCCTTATAGAAGTTGTCGTACGGCCCGGAATAGGTGTGTACGGCAATCCCATCGAAGGCGGCGGCTTGGGCCGGCGTCACTTCGTCGGTGATGGGCTTAGTGATGGCGTGGAGACTGTCATCTAACAAGTAGAGCTTGGTGTCCGGGTACGACCGGTTCAAAGCCGGCCGCAGGTAATCGTAGCCAAACTTAGCCAGTTCGGGGACCGTCCAGATCATGGCTGGCCAATGAGCGGCGTTAGACGGTTCGTTTTGGATCGTTAAGCCGTAAATCGGAATGCCCAACTGCTGGTAAGCGTCGATGTAGCGAACGAAGTATTGCGCGTAGATGTATTCGAACCGGTTTTCCTGGGTGTAGCCGTTACCGGTAAATTCACCGAAGCGTAACCGCCCGCCGTGGGTCAGGTGCTGGGTGTCCTTCATCCAGGCCGGGGCGGACCACGGTGAAGCGATGACCTTCACGGCCGGGTTGATTTTCAAGATGGCCTGCAGGACGGGGACGATGTGTTTCAGGTCTTTGGTAGCGTCCTTAGCCCCCGGTTGACCCTCCCCGATCGAGAACTTTTCCAAGGTCGCATCGTGTTCACCGGCTGGTACGTCGTCGTAGGTGTAGAAGTCTTGACTCTGGAAGTCACAGGACCCTAACGGCACCCGCACGCTGGAGAAGCCCCCCTGTTCGGGATCGAAGAGTTCGTGAAGCAGCTTGTCGCGTTGGGCCGCATCCAGCACGTCCCAAATCAGGTAGGCCGCCGAATCGGTGATGGCTGCCCCAACACCTAACCAGTCTTGATGCTGGTCGGTCGGATCGATGATGATCTTCTTCGCGTCCGCCGCGGCGTCCTGATAAGCCGGGGTGGCCAAGTGGTCCCGCCGTTGTGTCAGGTCCCCCGCCGTTGCTGTCCAAAATTCACGTTTAAATGATGACATCTTTATCGTCCTCCTCCGGTCCCACGTAACCAGAACCGACTCTTGTTGAGCGCCAGTGTGCGCTTTACACCCTCCATCGTAATGGCCCTTTCCGGACCCGTCTATCGTCTTGGCAACCCTAAATTTTTCCAAATGACCACTCGCCATTGTTCCGTGTGTCGAAACCTGCTAGGCTAAAATAAAGGAGGCGGTTGCATGGCTCAACAACCCCTATTTCCAACCATCGAGTCCGATATTTACCTCTACGGAGGCCACCTACAACGCAACCAAACACCTAGCTGGCACTACCCACGCGAAAAACACCAATTGTTTGAGCTCATCACCGTCTTTCAGGGCCAAGTGACCCAGTTCATGGGGACCCATAAACGACTCCTCCGCCCCGGAACGGCGATCATCATTACGCCGGAGACCTGGCACGAAAGTTTTAACTTTTGTGGCGCACAACTCCAGTTTTTCTGTGTGCACTTTAATATCGATGACCTGGCCCTCAAGGCTCAAATTATTCAAAAAGTCGGTAACACCGTGCTGTCTCCAGATACGGCTATCGCCCAAGCGGCTCAACGCTTTGCTCAAACTACGGTGGCCCTGGAAACGGTCCACCTCACGGCCACCGAGCAAAAACTACAAACGGAGATAGCGTTTTTGGACTTTATGCTCGTCTTAGCTCGCCATCAAGCGGTCTTGCCCAGTCAGTCCGATTACCCGGAGCATACCGTCGTTTTGGCTCAAAAGATGGCAAATTTACTGACCGCAGCAACTGGCGAACAACCCCCAACCTTCCTGCAGGTCTGCGCCCGACTCAACATCAGTTCCACCTACGGCCACCGCGTCTTCAAGCGGATCTATGGCATTACACCGCGTCACTATACCCAGACGCACCGCTTCAGCCAGGCTAAAACCCTACTCGCCATCGGGGCTAACTCGATTAACGACGTCGCTCGCCAAACTCACTTTAGTAGCCAGGCCAACTTCAGTAAGCAATTCAAACGATGGTCCGGCATGACGCCCAGTACCTTTCGCCGGACCATCCACCGCAATCAGTCCACGGCGGACTATTTACGACCCCATAGCAAAAGCGGCAACCGCTAACGATTGCCGCTTCTTCAAATCATTAGAGACAAGTCAAATTCGGTCCTCTACCGCTCGATGGGCTTACCCTGGATCTCCGCCTTACGAATCAAGTCACGGCGGGTCTGGTAAGGTAAGATTCTGGTCTTGTGGGCCACGCACCCATCAACGGTGCCACCCATGCCGGCCAAGAAGAAACTCATGGCATTCCAGATGGCTTGGGGCCAATCCGGATTAAAGTTCATCGCCAACAACACCAGTAAGGCGAAGAAGGCAAGGTCGATGAGTGCCAGTGCACCCTGGCGGTTTACCCGGTTAAAGTACGGATAGTTCCGCGTGAACAATCCGTCCACAACCAAGAGGGCCACGATGGTCCCCACAGCCATTCGTAAGGAATGACCCTGGTTAAAGTAGTAGGCCGTGCTAAACAAAATCATGAACGTTAGATAAAGCCAAAAGGCATGAAACGCATAACGCCAGTCAAATTTCATCGTGATCACCTCGCTTTATTCGGGAAAGACTCCCGCTAAATTAAGTGTAAGTTTATCACGTGAAATCCCTTCCTGAACACCACCGACTCTCCTATGGTTAAGACACCGGCAGTACTAACCTATTAGGCTGTAACGGGTTTCTTTGCGACTAGTATCCCAATGAAAACCATTACCAAATTTAACCTCAATGGCCAGATTATTTTTTCCTAAAGGTTCCCGTTTGGCCCAGCGACCAGACCATGGTGAGCCAAGCCACCGCACTGGTGACCACTAATACTGCCAACGCCGTTTGGGAACCACTCGCCGTTTTGAGGGCGGTCGTCGATCCGGCTACGGCTTGGCTGGCCGCGATGATGGCGGAAACCAGCGCCGTACCCACAGCACCGGAGAATTGTTGCAACGAATTCATCAATGCGTTCCCATCGGCCTTTAAATCGCCGGTGAGGTGTTGCAGGCCACTGGTCATCAGGTTCCCGAAGCCCAAGCCGATCCCCACCATGTAAATCACGTACAGACTGAGGATCAGCCAAGCGCTGAGGTGCTGAGCCAATAAAGTCATCCCCAGTAACGATAAGACGGCTAAAGCGAGCCCCAATAGAATAGGACGCTTAGCCCCGAAATGGTCCAAAATCTGACCACCGATGGGGGCAAAACAGGCGCCCACTGCGGAACCGGGTAAGACCATCAGCCCCGCGATAAAGGCGGTCTTCTGATCGACCAATTGAAGGTAGTTCGGCAGAATAAACGATAGCCCCAGCGACGCAATCTGAAGTAAGAAAAAGGCCAGCAAATGTCCACTAAAGGCCTTATTTTGTAAGGCTTGGAGGTGAATCAACGGCGTATCCAGATGCAAGGACCGGTGGCTGAAATAGGCCAGACCCACGAGCCCTAACACCAATGACCCCGTCACGGGCAAGCTCAACCAAGCGTGGCTGCTGACGGCACTAAATCCGTAAATCAGGCCGCCAAAGGTCACCATGATGCTCAACATACTCGGCCAATCAAAGGGCTCCGGTCGGGTTGGCGTGACCTGACGAATGGTCTTAACGCCCACGAAAAACGATGCGACCAGGAAGGGCACCAAGATCCAGAAGATATAGCGCCAATTCAGTGCGGTCACTAGGATACCGCCATAGGTCGGGCCGATTGCCGGACCAATTGCGGTCACCAGCGTCCCAATCCCAGTCATCAGCCCCAGGCGACTTAGCGGAACCTGCTCTAAGATGATGTTGAACATTAACGGCAGCGCAATCCCGGTACCGAACCCTTGAATGGCCCGACCGGTAAGCAGAAGGGGAAAATTCGGCGCTAATCCGTCAATGACGATACCGGCGATGAACAAGAGATTGGCCGTGATAAACAGCCGTTTCAGCGGGAAACGACGTTTGAGATAAGACGAAATGGGCACGATGCAAGCCACAATCAAAAGATAGAGTGTGGTCATCCACTGAACTGTGCCGGTGGTGATGTGAAATTGTTGCATCAGCGTGGGGAAGGTGATGTTCATCGCCGTTTCCACGATAACGCCGCTCAAGGACATGAGCCCGGTCGCGAGCACCGCGCCAATGACCCGCGGTTCGATGCGATCAGATTTTGTTCGACGAGTTGCCATGAAAGACGTCCTTTCTAAATTACCAATGTTTAATATTTTGCAGAGCCTGCCGAAATCCAGCCGCCGCCTCGCTTGAAAGACCGGCGACCATCTTGGCGTCCTGCTGCTGTAAGTGAGTCGTAATCACGGGGACCAGTTCGCGGCCCTTCGTGGTGAGTTCGAGTTGCCGCTTACGACTATCGCTGGCCGCGACCACCCGCGTAACCAGTTCACGGTCAACCATCCGCCGAACCAATAAGGACGCCGTCGACCGTTGAATCTCAAATTCACGTTCGACGTCGACCTGGTAAGTTGTGGTCGCCCCCCGCCGCGCTAGGTAATCAATCACCGACATCTGCATGCCGGTCAACCCGTACGGGCGAGCGAAGTTGTTCAGTTCCAGATTCATCTGATTGGTGGCGTCACGTAACAATCCGCCTAACCGTGGTGTCATGGTTTCATCTCCTTTTTGTTAGTCAGCTAACAATTATAACGCAATTTTCTGAAAATACAACGAGAATTATTGCCGCAGCCCATAAAAAAATTGCTGGTGAATTCACCAACAATTTTAAAGAAATTAAGGTATAGACCTGTATTTTTACCAGAAGTGCCGGTGGCGCAGGTACTGGGCAATTCCCACCATGAACCCCACGGTAATCGCGATGGTGAAGATCCACGAGATGGGGCTGTTGGCGATGGGCAGCTTCACGTTCATGCCGTAAAACCCGGTCACAATCGTGGGGATGGTTAGCACCAACGACCAAATCGTTAAGAACTTCATGGTGTCGTTTAGGTTATTGTTCAAAACATTGTTGAACGTACTGGAGATGCGATCCACAACGTCGGCCTCGGTAGCCGTCATTTCGGAGGTCTGCCGAGCTTCGATCACGGCATCCATCAGCAGTTCGCGGTTCTTATCCGAAAGCTGTTTGCCAAACGGCGTGTTGTCGAGATTAATCACCATCATGGTGTTGTTGCGTGTAGCGCTGACGAAGTAGGCCAGGCTTTGTTGCAGGTTGGATAGCGCGATTAAATCCTTGTTGTCGGGCGATTGATTCAATTGCCGGTCCAACCGATTCTGTTCCGCATTGATCCGGCGAATCGGATCGATGAACTGGTCAAAGAGGATAAAGAAGCTAATCAGCACGAACTGGTTGGTATCCATAATGGTCTCCCGTTGCAGCTTCTGCTCAAGGAGTTCATTGACCCACTGCGTTCGCTTGGTTGTAATGGTGAAGACCCGGTTCCCCTTTAGTAACAACGTAATCGGTCGGGTGATCGACCGCTGGGCCACTTCGTCAATCACCACGGGGACGTGGAGGACGAACAGCTGGGTGTTGAGGTACTCGTCGCGGTCATAGTGGGAGCGCTCATTTTCATCGGTGACGTAGGTCAAAATCTCGTCGGTCAACCCGTAAGCCTGCTGGAGCTGTTGCCGATCGGCATCCTGTTCCACCAACGTTTCGACCCAGACCAGGCTTTGGTCGTCCGTTCCCAATTTGCGTTCGACAATCATATGCGCGTCCTCCATCTTTGCTAAATATAAGTTTAGTGTACCACGCGTCCTGTAAAAAAGTGATGCCGGTCGCTAAACCCGCACCACTTTCCGTCAAACTTAATGAGTCTCGTGTGCCAATTGTCCCACGTAAGCCGTTTCCTGGGCCATGACGCGGTGACGTTCCTTCTCGTTGTACCACGGCGAAATCGTGAAGGCCAAGATGTCGTTAACCAGATAGATGGAACTATTGATGAACATCGCCAGCGTGGCCGACCCCTGCCGGAAGGAAATAAACCACAGAACCATCTGGGCCAACCCCGAGGCTAACCACCAGATATACTGGTTGTTGAACCGCAAGAAGCAAATCACCCCAGCGGTCAGGCTAATGGCAAAACTGATGGCATCGATCCAGGGCCGCGGGTCGTCGGTAAAGGTCCCGATTCCCCAACCGGAGACCAAGTAAATGACCACCGTCGACGTCAGGGCAATTACCCAGCTACGCCCGGTAAAGCGCCGAATCTTGGCGGCCATGTTGACGTTCCAGTTGGCACTGATCAACACGGGAATGTCCAACGTGGCCACGTAGGCCAGTTGTTCGAAGATGCTGAGATAGTTTTTCGCTGCGTAGCCGGTAATGATAAAGCAAATTGCTGACAGCACCCCCAGGACCCCGTTGACGGACTTAGCCGCGTTAATGGCCAAGACGCACAGGACACCCAAGGTGGTGCCGATAAAGGTCAGGATGGTGAGCGGCGTGATGGCTTGGCCGACCAGCGTCATGACCTGACAACCCAGGCTAAAGAAAAATAAGTAATAGTTCTGTTGGGGCCAACCCTTTAATTGGTGGGCCAAAAACTGAAAATAATGTTGCATGCGAAAAACGCTCCCTCATCGTTTAATTCGCCACATGTGGTGTTTTATCCGGATTGTTTTTTAAAATAAGCACAATATATTGTGTGTTGCTTTTTGGGCAACGATTACGATTATAGCATGAAAATCGTCGCTGACCAGACCGTTGGTTAAATTGTTTCATGCCTGATTGGGGATAAGAAAGCGATATCATCTGCCAGGTCACCGCTGTGAAACAGCCTGACGTTAATTTGGCTTTCCTCACACAATTGATAATGTGGGGTAATCTGCTGCTAAAAAAATAGCCTTCCATAAGGAAGACTAGTGATGGATATATAACATTTTACTTATCGAAAGCTATTCTTGTTTAGCGTCAGCCGTTCCCCTAGCCGTCACCGCAGCTAGCATTTGGGTCAATTCACCCATGGTCAACGGACTGCCACTATCATCCAACGCAACGGAACTCATCAGCTTGGTGGACGATTGCAACACCTTATAACAATCAATTTCCAATTGTTCGCCACTGGCCGTTAACGATAACGGGCGAACCCGCCGGTCGGTTGATTCATAACTTTGTACCACGTACCCGCGCCGAATCAATTGAGAGATCCCTCGCGAAACGGCCGCCCGGGAAATCCCCCGACTGTCCGCCACCGTGGCGGACGTCAGCTTACCCGGTTGCGCCAGAATTTGGTGTAGTATTGCGAATTGGTCCACCGAAATCCCCGTTATTCGTTGGAACCGCGTCGCCGACTTTTCTAGCTCACGCTTTAAAGCCATGTAAGCTTCAAAAAAACTTTCTGCATGTACAGTCTTACTCTCTGCCATTGTATCAGATCCTTATCTCCGCTTATCGGTCAGGGGTCCAAAGATGAACATGGCCGACTAATGATTAAATAATTCACAACCCCATAAAATTATCTATACAATTGATAATAAAGAACATTTAGGTAAAAAGCAAGGGCTATACTCTTAAATTCCGTATAAAAGTGATATCGTAAACCTTTTCAAGGCCACGAGATTTTAGTCAGATGTTAAGCTCGTCTTGCTTATCCCAGCTGGCGAAGGTGATACAGTCGGGCTTCCCAAGGTTGAATTTGTTGGGCATCCGAATCTGAATCAACTAACAAGTTGGTTAAAATAAGTTCACTGGTGGTCAAATCAAATTCCTGAGTCGTCGCAATTTGACTACTCATGTTGACCATGACCAACCAATTGTCACCATTGTATGTTCGCCGGTAAACATACAATTGATCATCGTACGTATCAATGAGTTCGTAACGCCCCGTTTGCAAGGCCGGTACGGACTTTTTCACTCGAATCAACTGTTGATAAAAGGTTAGCACCGAGAGCGGATCGTGGCTTTCGCGCGCCACGTTCCGGTGCGTGACGTCCGGGCCCATATCGATCCACGGCTTTACGGTGGAGAAGCCACCGTACGCTTTGCCGGTCCATGGCAGCGGCGTCCGGGCATTATCCCGACTCTTGGCTGCTAATTGTTGCAGCACCGTGGCTGCCGGCACTCCCGCAGCACGTTGCCGTTGGTAGTAATTGCAGCTATCCAGGTCGCGGTACTGGTCAATCTTGGTGAATTCGGCATTAGTCAGTCCGAGCTCTTGCCCCTGATAGATAAACGGCGTCCCCTTCATCAACTACCACATCCCCAAGGCCTGAGCCGAACGGCGGGGATAGTCGACCGCGTCCCCGTAATAGGACACGGCTCGCGGCAAGTCGTGATTTTCAATAAATAAGGCACTCCAACCGTGTCCCTCTAAGGCAACCTGCCACTTGGTCAGGTTGGCGCGTAATGCGGCGACCGGCAGCTTCGGTTCGGCCATCTCCCAAAAGTGAACGTGGTCAAATTCCAACAACAGATCGAAAAAACCGGTCTGGGGGTCCAACCATTGTTTAGCCGTTGTCATATCGACCCCACCGGCCTCCCCAATCGTGAGCAGCTGATTAGCGGTCAGTACCGGTCGGAGCGCCGCCAGATACGGGGTCACGCCCGCCAAGTCCTGGTAGTACCCCGTGCGTGGGTTCGCCACGTCGGCAAAATCGGCGCGCTTCTTGAGGTGGGTGACCCCGTCCAGCCGAAACCCGTCCACTTGGCGATCCGCCCACCACTGAATGATGGTTGCCATCTCGTGTTGCACCCGCGGATTTTCCCAATTCAAGTCCGGTTGGGCCGGAGCAAACGAGTGCAGGTAGGCCTCGTGCGTCGCCGGATTGGCCTGCCAAGCCGACTCACCGAACACGGACTGCCAATTGTTCGGCGGCGTCTGTCCGTCGCTGGGTTGCCAAATATAGTAATCGTGGTACGGATTAGTCCGGCTTTGTCGCGCTGCTTGAAACCACGGGTGTTGATCCGAGGTATGGTTCAACGCCAGATCGATGACCACCTTGATTCCGGCGGCGTGCAGGGCCGCCACTAAGGCATCAAAGTCAGCTAAGGTTCCGAACTGCGGGTCAATCCCACAGTAGTTGGTCACATCGTAGCCACTGTCCACGTGCCCGAACGGATAAAAGGATGCTAACCAGACGAAATCAACCCCCAAGGCCTGCAGATAGGCGATCTTAGCTTGAATTCCCGAGAGGTCCCCCATCCCGTCTTGATCACTATCCAAAAAGCTTTGTGGGTAAATCTGATATCCTACGGCTTGGCGCCACCATTGCTGCGCATCGGTCATGGCCATCTTCCTTTCGTGGACTGCTAGATTTGCAACCGGTTGTTTTTACAATATCGAATCGTTTGCATTCGCTTTCAATTGTAACTTTTATCGCCGCGTTTGTCCGCTGGATTATCGAATTTTATGGTCGCGCTTCGCTTGTTGATGATACGCCACCCCCCACCCCGTCGTCTAGGGGTTTTGCTTGATTTTATGAAATCTCGTTGTAATTAATATTATACTAATAGAATATTTCGTTATAACTTATCCAGCAAAAACGCCCGGTCCGCCGCAAAAGCCGGGAAACCGAGCGCTCATTCTAATCTCTGACGGAAAGTCACTAGCCAACCAGTTCTCGTCAGCCAGCGCTATACCCTTTCAACATAAATCGAGATGGGTTAATCAATTTTACGTTTGGGATTCAACAAATTCATCGGGTCAAACAAGGTCTTGATCTGGTGTTGCAGGTAGTCCACGTTGTCCCCCAATTCGGGATTGTTCCACTGGTTCTTCATCATCCCCACGGCGTGTTCGCCGGAGATGGTCCCGCCCAGTTCCAGGGTCTTCCGGAAAATGCGTCGCAGGGCCTCCAGCACGGCCGTCGGGACTTCGGGTTGGTCTTGCGGCCACACGAAACTGGGGTGCACGTTGCCGTCGCCCGCGTGCCCGGCGGTGTAGATTTTGAGACCGAGGTCTTGGCCCACTTGCTGGATGTAGTCCATCATCGGTGCCAACTGGGACAGTGGCATGGCCATGTCTTCCATCAAGTGATTCTGACCCGCAAAGACGGCCGGTAACATGTCGCGGCGCAGTTGTTCCAACTGCGCCTGTTCAGCGGCGTCGGCGGTCACCTGGACGTGTTGGCCGTGGTACTTGGCCAAGAGGTCTTCGAGAACCTGGACGTTGTCGTCGCTACTGCCGTCTAACCGGAAAATCAACATGGCCCCGCTATTGTCGGCGTAGTGGGTCTTCTCGTAGCGGTCCAACGCAATCACGGTGTTGCCGTCCAAGGCTTCCAACATGGTCGGGTAGACCCCGGACATCCGAATGGCGGTGACACCCTGAGCCAACGCGGCCATGTCCTCAAAGAAGGCCAGGCCCATGATCGACTTTCCCAGCGGAATCGGCATTAATTTGACCGTAATTTCGTAAACGATGCCCAGCGTGCCCTCGGAGCCCACGAATAACTGGGTCAAATCGTACCCAAAGGCCTGTTTCAGGGTCCGGCCCCCTAACGTGACGGTCCGCCCGTCCGCCAAAACGGCCTTCAACCCCAACACGTTATCCTTGGTGGCCCCGTAACGGACGGTGCTCATCCCACCGGCGTTGGTTGCGACGTTGCCCCCGATGGAGGAAAACAGCTTGGACCCAGGATCCGGCGCGTAGAACAGTCCCTGCTTCCGGGCTTCCTGGTCGAGGTCGCCGTTCACGACGCCGGGTTGCACCACGGCCACGGAATCTTCCTTACTGATTTCTAAGATCTGATTCAGCCGCCGGGTCGATAGGATAATGGCCCCGTCGATGCCGTCGGACCCCACCACGGTACTGGTCGCGGTCGTTTAGGGCACCACCGGAATGTGGTATTTCCGGGCCACGGCCAAAACGCCCTGGATGTCCGCCACACTTTGGACCTCGACGAACGCTCGGGCCAGGCCGCTTTCCCCACCGGACGCGTTGGGGTTAAAGGATTGTTTCTTCAAAATCGCCGGATCCGTGGTCACGGTCCCGTCCTGGACCCGCGCAGTTAAATCAGCAAGGATGTCATCATCCGAATACGCACTAAAAACTGTCATCAGCTTTACCTTCTTCGTTAGGATAGATTCAAACTTGCGATTATTATAGAACTAAATTTTAACCAAACCTAGCATTTTTATCTTTGGGTCAGACCAATTGAAAGCTTGCGGTTACAGGCTTTCTACCCATGAACCAGACCAAGACCAGCTGGGCAACTCAAAAGTGACCCTGATTCCAACTTCGGGAATCAGGGTCACTTTGACGTTAGCTTAGGCTAACTGCGTAAACTGTTTATTTTCCAAGCGGTATTGATGGTCACACTGCGCGGCCACGTCCGGTTCGTGGGTCACGATGATCACGCACTTTTGTTGGTCGTGGGCAATCTTCTGGAACTGGGCAATCACCGCATTGGTGTTGTCCTCGTCCAGGTTCCCGGTGGGTTCATCGGCCACCACCAACTTGGCATCGCACGCCATGGTGCGGGCAATCGCTACCCGTTGTTGCTGACCCCCGGAGAGGTGCTGGACGTTCCGGGTAATCAGGTCTTCGCCGATGCCCAAATCCCGCAGAATCTGACCGGCGTAGGCCTTGTCCCCCGCGTGTTCGGCATTCGTAATCGCCATGGCCGTCAGCAAGTTGTCTAACGGCGACATGTAGGTGAACAGGTTGTAGGCCTGAAAGACGATGGCCACATCATGGCGCCGATAATTGGTCAAACCAATCTTTTTTAGGGACCGGTCGCCCAAAAAGATTTCGCCGTCCTTGGGGCGGTCGAGACCGGCAATCAGTGACAGGAAGGTGGTCTTCCCGGTCCCACTGTGTCCGAGAATCGCGTAGGACTGGCCCACTTCAAATTCCAGGTTGACGTCTTTAAATAGGGGTTGGCTGGTATCTTGGTACCAGTAACTTAAATCCTTGGTTTTTAACATGGTCCGCCTCCTTAAGAAATCAGCACTTTACGGGGTTCGAGTCGCAGAATCCCGCCCGACGCAATCATGATCGACAGGAAGGTAATCGCTAGCCCAAAGCCGCCTAGTTCCGCCAGGTCCACCGCACTCACGGTGATGGCTAACTTGGTATCGGCCTTCGTCGTGCTATTGGATGACGATCCGGGACCACCCGTATGGCCGCTCTGGCCACCGGGCTGCCCGCCGCCTTGGTTACCGCCGCCCGGTTGACCGGACGTGGTACTCGTAGTTTTGGTGGTCGTGGCCGTCTGGGAGACCAGCTGGCTCCCCAGCTGGTTACCGACAAACTTGCCACCGGCCCCGGCAATCGCTAGGGCGACGACCAGCACCATGATCATCTCGGTGAAGAACTGCGCGACAATCTTCCAGCGCGCTTCACCCAGTGACAGCAGCACCCCGATTTCAAACCGGCGTTCGCGGATCATCAGGATGACGATCAACGCCAAGATAATGGTCCCGGCGATGGCGACCAGCCAAACGATCTTGTTGGCAAAGCTTTCGACACTGCTCATCGACGCCTTGACCGTCTGGTAACTGGCATCGTCGGTACTCAACGTGTACTTGCTGGTACTGATCAGTTGGTTACCGGCCTTATTCACGCTGCTGACCTTGCTAGGCGTCGTCACGTTAAAGGTCACGGAATCCGCCGTGCCCGCGTACTTGCTACCCTTGATGCTATTGGCCAGAGTGTAGGATGTGTAAACCGTGTTCGACGGGTCGGTACTCATCGGACCGGCCGTGCTGGAAGCACTCGAGCTGGCCTTGTAGATCCCGACAATCTTGACCTTGACCGTGGTCTTGCTCCCGGTCGTCTGCTTAAAGGTCATGGTGTCGCCAACGCTTAAGTTGTTCTGACTCGCCAGCTCCTTTTCGATCACCACGTGGTTGGTATTCTTGTCACTTGCGGTGATGCCGCGCCCTTTCACGATCTTACTTTGCTTATCGCTAAAGTCGCTGGTCAGACTCGTTGCCGTGACCCCATCGATCTGGGTGTCACCGGAACTGCTACTGCCGGACTTCATGCCACCGGGGCCGCCACCGCTACTCCCCATTCCGGTACTGGTCGACACCGTATCGTAGGACTTGGCGTTCGCCGAGGTGGTACTGGTGACGTTATAGCTGCCGACGTTGCTTAACTTGGCAATCTTGGTCGCGTCACTTAACTTCACCGGCGTCAGCGTCAGCTTAGGGCGGCTGCTGGTCGAACTCGACGAGCTGCTGCTTTTACGCATCTGCTTGAACGCCGCTTGCCGGTTCGCCGACAGGGTCACGGTGGCCCCCACATCGGCCTTCGCCTGATTGGTCGCCTTAATCGCCGCGCTTCGGATCAATAACCCGGCTAAGACGAACATTAGGATCGCCGCCGATACCAGAATCAACAGTATCGACCGGCCCTTCTTGGCCCAGACATTTAGCCAGGCCCGTTTACAAAAATTCACTTGGGTCGCCTCCATTCACTTTTTGACAGGGGTCGTCAAAAGCCATGTTACGGTTATAGCAAATGGGGCTTATCGTTAACTAAAAATGATTGTGGCCGTTAATAAACCGTTAAGCCTTGGGTGCCGGATGGTGCCAGTGCAGCCAGCCTGACCAGAGCGCACAGATCAGACTCAACCCTAAAAAGAACGCCGCCACGGAACCCGATAGCTGCTGCTTCTGCGCGGTCGTCACCACCCGAAAGAACGGTTGGTCGTTAAACCACCACAGGACCAGTGCGTCCAACAACCAGACGACCGTTAACCAATGGAGTGCTTGTCGCATGATGTGCCTCCTATTTCTTCGTTGTTCGCTTCAACCGACGCCGCAAATAGACCGAATACCCCAGCGCCCCGCAGCCCAAAACCAGGCAAAGCGTCGCCGTCGACCCGTCGATAAAAACTCCCCGCGGCCCCACGGAAAACGCCACGAACGCCGGCTTGACCAATACGCCTAAGATCCCGGAGGCCAATAACAACAGGCCACCTAACCACCGCCAAATCGTCACCATCTGTGCCATCATCATTTCCTCCCACAACTTTTTCTTCAGGATAGCATGGCGGACCGATTAACCGTGCAATTGTGAGACTAAGTGGTTCTTCGGCTCAATCGACTAGCCCTTAAACTAGGGTCTGTCTTAAAACTCAATCACCGATTTAAATGATCATCCATTACCCTTTACTGAAAAGAACCCAGTTTATTTATTGTTATAACTCGTATAAGCTGGAGGGCCAGTCAGAAATGGGCTCAGGGGGGAAATGGGCTAGTGTTGGCCGGTGTCCTTTGCCGGCTCGAAACTCAGACACAGGTCGGTCTTCAAGACCTGGGCTATGGGCTTGAAGCCGTGCCCACCCCGTTCCAGCCCGTTTCTGACTGGCCCGGAGGCGCTGAATACTCCAAATTAGTCTTTTAAGACAGACCCTAAACAAGTGTGCGCCAAAGGGTGGTTAGCTGGTGAACATTAACGTAAAAATGGTCATTATTCCTGAACTCGGAATAATGACCATTTTGGGGTTAAGCGAAACCAGCTGCCCTTTGGCGCACGTTTCAGCACCGCAATTGGCCAAACAGATTAAGGCTTAATCAAGAAAATTGCTCCTAATGATGTTAAAACCTAAACTCTCGAACCAGTTTACTTTTTAGGTGCCGGGGTCGGGGGTTCCGGCGCCTCCGCCGTTGGTGCGGTGGTCAACGCCTCGTCGTCCGGCAGTACGTCCGGGTACAACGCGGAGTATTCCTGGTACCAGTGGAAGGTGGTGATGACGAAGACCTTTAGCACGGCGAACCCGGGAACCCCTAAGATCACACCGGTCAGGCCAAACATCTTACCAGCTGCCAGCAAAACGAAAACGATGGTAATCGGGTGCATTTCGAGACTGTTACCCATAATTAGCGGTGACAGGACCTGTGTCTCCAAGACCCATTCGACCAGATAGACGATGACCACGCCCAGTAACATGGACGGGCTGGTAATCGCCCCGATGATCAGGGCGGGCAGCAGCGCGATGGCCGACCCGAAGTACGGAATCAGGTTCAACGGTCCGGCGATGACCCCCAGTAACAGCGCGTATTTCAGGCCGATAATCGAATAACCGGTGGTGAAGATGATCAGCACGCATAACGCCACGGTCAGTTGGCCCCGGATGTAGGAACTCACCTTGACGTTCATCTGGTCGAGCATCACGATGAAACGTTCGCGGTAGGCCGTGGGCACTACTCGGCTGATGAACCGGGGGAACCGGCTGCCGTCCTTTAACATGAAGAACAGAACCAGCGGCGCGGTGATCAGCGTGATCACCCAGTCGCTGACCGTGGTCACTACGTTGCCAATCGAACTCAGCGTCCCGGTCAACAGATTCCAACCCCGCTTCGAGAAGTAGGTTGTCACCCGCTGATTGATTTCGTTCAGGTTATCGTTGGTCAACCAGTGGTGTTGCTGATTAGCCCTATTGAGTTGATGCATGATATCGTTGGCGAATTGCGGTAGCGATCCAATCATGCTGGCGGTCTGACGGGTTAGAAACGGGATGAGACTCAGGAAGATTAAGACTAAAACCGCAATCGTCAGGACCATGGCGATCGCAATCGCCACTCCCTCTTTGATATGTAACCGCCGTTCCATTAAGTGGACGAACGGATCCAGCACGTAGAACAGGATGCCCGCCACGATAATTGCGGGGGCGGCGATGCCGATAAACCGCCAAACCGGGTTCAATAAACTCCCGTTTTGGACCACTTCGTGCACCACCAATAGGAAGAGAAAGAGGTTTAACAACAAAATTGTAATGTGATTATTCAAAAAACGTTGGTAGAACCAGGAAAAGCCTGATTCGGGTTGGCGCCACTTATTCAAAGGTCATTCCCCCTGCTAAAATTCAATACCCTTAGTGTACGGCCTGAACCTCGACCTTGACTAGTCTTAAACCTCCAAAACCCGAAAAAAGCCGCTTACCGCGACTGGAATACGCGGCAAGCAGCCTTCTGCTGATTCGGTTTGGTTACAAAAACTCATCCGAGCGGGTTCAGCCGATGAGCCGATCCTCACCAGCACACCCCCGTTCTAGTCTGCACTCTTCTGCGCAAGCTTGACCGTATCGGCCGCCGTGGTCCCGTTGACCGCGTAGAGTTGCTTGCCGGACTGCCACTTAACCGTGTTGGCCTGGGCGCTTTCCGTGCCACTGTACACCGTCACCGATCCCGACTTGGCGGTGTCTGGCAAACTAGCTTGTTTCAACTGTGAATTAACCTGCTTGGCAAATTGCGTGGGGGTCCCACTGGCATCGGCGTTATCCGTGACCGCCGTAACCGACCATTTGCCGGTATTCCAGTGAACGTAGGTATGTCCCATGGTTCCCTGGACCACCGCCGTCGTCTGCTTAGTTAACTTCACGTTAGCGCCGGCCGTCTGGCCCACGTAATCCACTTCAGCTGCGGCCGTATCGGTCGTACCCAACGTTTTTTTCTGGAAAGTTGCACTCTGCTTCCCCTGCTGATCCGTGTAGGTGACCTTGTAATTACTCTTCGTGCCGCTGGTACTGGTGGCCGTCAGCTTGGTACTATCCGCCGTTGCCGTCTTGGGTGCCGCCGTTTGGCTAACCGTACTAACGTCGTTGGCCGCGTGCATGGTCAGGTAGGTGCCTGACCCTAACGTTGCCAGAACGGCCAGACTGGTCGCCGCAGTCAGCATAACCTTCTTAGTCCGTAAGTTCATGTTGAATTCCCCCTTATTCCTGTACGTAGCTCTGGAGCGCCGTGACGTAATGCCCGTTGCTCAAGACGAAGTAACGCGAGCCCGTCGAGCGTTTCTTGACCGCCGTGACCGTCAGGGTCTTGCCCTTGGCGACCTTGGTGGCGCGCTGAGACTTCTTGAACCCGCTGCCGGTGTATTCGTACAACGCCTTCTTGGTGGTCAGTTGCTTGCTGGCATTGAGCGATTCGTAATAGGCATGATCGGAATACTGGGTGTTGCCCGAGATGTACCCCAGGTTGGTCTTGATGCGGTACGACTTTCCGCTCGGGGCCTTAACTACCTTCCCCGTCACCTTATCGCCGGAAACGTAATAACTCCCGGTCTTCTTGGTCAGCGACGAATCCGAATAGATGTAGAGCTTATGCTTTAAGTTAAACGACCCGTGTTGACCATACCAGTAACCGGTCCCGTCCTGCGAGAGGACCCACTTTCCTAATTCACTGATGTACAGGGCCTGCTTCGACTTGGATTGGGTCAAACTCTTGACCTTGCTGATCTTATAGAACTTCTGGCGCGCGGACGTTGGAATCGCCGTACCGTCAACATATTTGGTTGCATTATTATGTAAGTAAATATGTTGGCCTTTTTTATAACTGCTGTACGCGTAGGTCGTGGTGTGGCTCAGTGCCGTGGTGACCCCGTCCGTCCACCAGGAAATCGGGTGAACCGACGTGATGGCCTTACTATTATCCGTGTATTCGCTCAACGCGGAGAGGTAATTGTGGTCGGTGTACTGCCACAGGGCGAGCGAAATCGTGGGTTGCGACGAATAGTTGGCGATCCACTGGGCGTCAAAGTTCTGACGCGCGGTGTTGGCGTAGCTGGTTGCAAACGATTGGTACGAATAGAAGACCAATTTCTTGTTGGTCAGCGCACTCATTTCATCGTACCAGGCCTTGACCGCGGCGTTGGTGGTGCCCGACGTCACGTCATTTTCCTCAAAGTCCAGCACGTAGAACTTAGCGCTTTTGTTCGACCGATTATAGAAGTCCTTAGCTTCTTGCTTGGCGCTGGCGGCGCTGGTGAACCGTGCGTAGTCGTACTCGCCAAACGGGATGCCGTACTTCACGTACAGGGCCGTGTTATTGGTGGCATAGAGGTCCTGATACGAGGACCCGTACTGCCGCCGGTTGATGACAAAGGAAACCTGACTCTTCAAATTAGACACTTGACTGGCGGACAACTTGCCCTGCCATTCCGAAATATCCGGAATCGCTAAGGTACTGGCGTGTGCGACCGTCTGACTGCCCCACGCCAACCCGGTGATGGCACCGAATAAGGCCACCGCTTGGGTCAATCGCCGCATAAAGTGATGCTGTAAAATCATGTTGGCACTTCCCTACTAAGTATTGGTTACCTACTCCTAAGCTGCCGAACCCGGTGACTCCCCAGCTCGACTGATGCCTCCTGCCCCTGACGCTTCACCTCCTAACAACTCTTCTTCACTGTACCGAAATTAAGTGTGCAAGTGGTAACAAGGTAGTTGCAGTTCAGTTACCAAACGTTACAGTTTGATTGACCACCGGCCAGGGTCTTAACCGCCGAGTTGCCGGACAATTCGGCGGTTCAATCAGTCGTCATATCACCCAAAAAATCGCCATGGCGCCCGCCATGACGATTCATTAATTAATCACAAGTAAAAAACTTTCTAGCGACTCAGAGATGCCAGCGTCATCACCACTGAGACCCGATAGCCCTTGGCACTTATTGCGCACTCTTCTGGGCTAACTTAACCGCAGCGGCCGCCGACTGGCCACTCACCGTATAAAGCTGGTGACCACTCTGCCACTTGACCGTATCGGCTTGGGCACCGCTACCAGTCGTTTGGCTGTAAACCGTAACCGCCCCGGTCGTGGCGTCCGTCGGTAAATGCTGCTGTTGTAACTGATTATTGACCTGGTTGGCGAACTGGGTCGGCGTCCCGGATTGATCGGCATTACTGGTAACCGCCGTAACCGACCATTTGCCGGTGTTCCAGTGGACGTAGGTGTGGCCCATGGTGCCCTGCACCACGGCCTGGGTCCCGTGCGTTAATTTCACACCGGGTCCCGCCGTACTCCGGCTGAAGTAATCGACTTGATCAGCCGCCGTGGTCGCACTACCCAACGTCTTTTTCTGGAAGGTGGCCGCGGTCTGCCCCGCGGAGTCCCGATACTTGACCGTGTAGTTCTGTTGGGTCCCGCTAGTCTTAGCGGCCGTTAACTTAGTGCTGCTGGCCGTCGCCGCAGCGGGGGCCGCCGTTTGGCTCACCGCACTGACCCCGTTGGCTGCGTGCATGGTCAACAACGTGCCCGACCCCAAGGTGGCCAGAACCGCTAGGCCCGCCGCAGCCGTAACTAAAATTTTTTTAGAATGCGTTAACATGGTTGAACTCCTCTCGTCTAAACGAACACTAGGCTAGCGTGGAATCTTTCACGTTAGCCGTCAGGTAACCCAGCTTGGTCTTGATCCGGTAAGCCCGACCGTTCGGCGCCTTAACGAGCTTGCCCTTGACCGTATCACCGGCCACGTAGTAACTGCCCGTCCGGCGGGTTAGACTAGCACTGGTGTACAGGTTGAGCCGTCGCGTTAACTTAAACGCGCGGTGACTACCAGACCAATACCCGGTCACGTCGCTGGCTTTGACCCACTGGTTCAACCCCTTAAGGTAGACCGCCGTGCCATTCGCCTTAACTCGACTAATCGAATACAGCTTTTGCGTCTTTCGCTTGCTCAACGCCGCGCCGTTAAGGGTGACCGCGTCCCGGTGCAAGTAAGCCCGTTGACCCGCCTGGAAGCTCGTCGTGGAACTAGGCGCCGATACCGTTGGCGTGGTCGTTGACGGCGTAGCGCTAGTCGCGTTAGTTGCCGGCATTGCTGGGGCGTGCGTTAACGCCGCCGCAACGCTATCGTCCGCCCACCACGTAACGGGGTGTACCGCTGTGATGACCTTGCTGTTATCCGTGTATTCGTTCAACGCGGGTAGGTAATTGTGGTCGGTATATTGCCACAAGGCCATCGGAATCGTCGGCTGATACGAATAGTTAGCGATCCACTGGGCATCGAAGTTTTGCCGGGCGCTATTGGCGTAGGTTGTCGCAAAGCTCTGATAGGAATAGAAAATTAAGTGTTTAGACGTCAACGACCGCATCTCGTTGAGCCACGCCGCAACGGCAGCATTCGTACTCCCGGACGTGACGTCGTTTTCTTCAAAGTCCAACACGTAAAACTGAGCGTTTTTGTTGGACCGATTATAAAAAGTCTGGGCTTCGCGCTTGGCGCTGCTAGCGCTGGTAAACCGCGCGTAGTCGTATTCCCCGAACGGAATGCCGTACTTGACGTATAAATTAGTATTGTTGGTGGCGTCCACGTCTTGATAGCCTGCACCGTATTGCCGCCGGTTAATCACGAAGGATGCCTGATTCTTCAGGTTGGCGACTTGCCCGGACGACAACTTTCCCTGCCATTCGGAAATATCGGGTATCGCTAAGGAACTCGCGTGGGCGACGACCTGACCGCCACCGGCCAATCCCGCGGCTGCACCGACCAAAGCTACCAATTGAACGGCCCGTTTCTGCCAAGTCTGATGCCGAATTTTTCTCATCAAAAGGCCTCCTCGACTCCTCTTCATTCTCATTCATGAGTGCGTGCTGCCGAGCAAATGTCAGCGCACGCGCAGACGACACATTTCACCGTCTACTGTAGGCCCTCTAGTGTGTCTTTGGTAACAAAATGATTGCAGTTACGTTACGCTTAACCCCTGGTATGACACCGTTTAATGGCTTATTCGATTCCCCGATTCACCACGTCGTCGCTCCCCGTCCTAAGTTGCGGCATTTCCGGTAGTTACGGTAGTTTATCTCCGCAACCATCCCCCATTTGGGCGATTGCATTGGTGTCCTAAAGGCGGTCGGGCGCAATTAAGAGCCCACTCAACCACCCTTCGCGCTAAATGGTGTCAGTTATAAAGGTTAATTTCGCTAAGATACAGTAAAATTCAAGCCTAATCTCACCCCCTTTAGCGCTAATCAGCTTATGCTTTAGGCATATTCTTAGCTAGCGGGGAAACTAGCTAAGGTGTGTCGCTATTTTAGGGGAGGAATACCATGTCTGACAAAAAGTTACCACGGCTCACCTTAGTGGTGCCGTGCTTTAATGAAGAAGCCGTGTTACCCAGCAGCGCCCAAACCCTGGACGCCATTTTGACACAACTGATGACGGAACAACAGGTGACCACCGACAGTAAGATTCTGTTTGTTGACGACGGTAGTCATGACAAAACCTGGGACCTGATTCAACACCTACAAACAACTAACGGCCACTTTACCGGCCTTCAATTCAGCCGCAACTTCGGTCAGGAAGCCGCCTTGATGGCTGGTCTGCAGACCGCCGCACCCTATTCGGATCTGACCATCACAATTGACGCCGACCTACAAGATAATCCGTTCTTGATTCCGAACATGGTCCAACAAGCGGCCGACGGATTCGACATCGTCTACGGTGTCCGTAACGACCGGTCGAGTGATACCTGGTTCAAGCGCACCACTGCCGAACGTTTCTACTGGTTAATGAATAAGTTGGGCGTTCACCTGATTCCCAATCACGCCGATTTTCGCTTACTGAGTCGGCGCGCATTGGAGGCTCTACTGGAGTATCATGAAAATGATCCCTTCTTACGGGGAATCGTTCCGCAACTAGGGTTTGCAACTACCAAGCTGTACTACAAACGCCGACCGCGTCTTGCCGGCCAATCCAAATACTCGTTGAAAAAGATGTTGAAGCTCGCGCTTGACGGTATTTTTTCGTTTTCCATTGCCCCCATCCGAGCTGTTTTATGGGCTGGCGCCGCGATTTGCGTGGGGGCCGTGGCCATGTTCGCTTGGATCGTGATCCAACACCTCCGTGGCGCCGTCGTCACCGGCTGGTCATCCATCATGACCTCCCTGTGGTTCTTGGGTGGTTGTCAACTGATTGCGATTAGTATCATTGGGGAATACGTGGGTCGGACCTTCACCCAGACCAAGCGGCGTCCCCGGTTCATCATTCAAACCGACACCTATTCTCACGCCTTTGCGGCCGCGACGGCAACGTCCGCCAAGTCCTTACACCATACCCTGTCGGATTAAGGAGATTTGTCATGGAACGACGGCAACATTTAGCAAATGGACTCGGCTTACTGATCACCCTGATGCTGGGGGCCGTCTGGCTGCTCGCGTTACTGGCCCCCGTCGGCTACCGGAACGATCAGAACTGGTGGCCACCGTTACTGGTGGCCCTGCTGAGTCTACTCACCCTAGGCGTTGGGGGCTGGGTCTGGCGCCGGTGGCAGCGTCGCCGACGGGCCCCCTTCTTATGGGTCCTACTCATCGGCGTTCAACTCATCGTGGCGTTCAATTGGGTGGCCACGCCCCACGCCGATCTGTACTTCGTGCACCAACAGGCCCTTAATCTCCTGCACCATCAGACCACTTGGAACCCCTACTTCCAGACTTATCCCAATAACGTCAGCTTCACGCTTCTATTAGCTGGTCTCCTCCAAATCGGTCGGTGGCTCGGGGCCGACTCGGGAATCTGGCTTAACCTAGCCCAATTTGCCTGGTTGGACCTCGGTCTGGCCGTCATGGCCCACCATCTCCGCCAATCCAAGCCCGTGGCTGCCAACACCTTTTTGGGCCTCGCCATCACCTGCGTCCCGTTCTACGCTTACGGGCTTAATACCTACGGCGATATTCTGGTTCTGCCAGCCGGTCTGCTAGTCCTGGTCTTGGCGGCCCACTTACGCCGGGCCACCACACCAGTCCGTTGGTGGGGGACCGGGGTTTTGTTAGGCCTAGTCTTAACTCCGACCTACCTGTTCAAAGCCAATTTCATCGTCTTATTCATCGCGGTCGTCCTCAGCCTATGGCTCCTCCCGGTGGCCCGTACCCGAGCGGGGTGGGCCAAGCTGGGACTGACCGGGCTACTGGGACTCTGTCTGGTGGGCGGCATCGCTAGCAACCACGCCATTCAACGCGCGGCCGGCTTTACGGCCAATCCAGAAAAAACACTGCCCGCTATCAGCTGGATTGCCATGAGCTACAATCCCGAATTTCACGGCGACTACAACCGCTGGGACGCCGGTCCGGTGATTCAAGCCCCGACCGCCGCTGCTAAAAAGCAGCTCGCCACCACTCACCTGAAGACGTATCTGCACCAACTGGGGCCGGGGGGTGTCCTGGCACATCTGGGAAAAAAGGCCCAACTCTTTTTAGCGACCGGCACCTTTGACGCCTTTCAGGTGAATTCCAGCTTCACGAAAATGCCTACCTGGTATCGTCAACACCGCGCCACCAGCGAGTGGCTCCTGGCTAACTGGGCTCAAATCAGCTACTGTGCGTTACTGCTGATCAACTTCTTGTGGGGGTGGCGGCAATGGCGCCGCCGGGACTTCCACCCCGGTTTCTTATTAGGTGGGCTCTTCGCTCTGGGGCTGATGGCCTTCCATATCGTCTTTTGGGAAACCGAGGAACGCTACGCCCTGCCCCTCTTACCGTTACTATTGGCGGGCGCGGCCGTCAGCTTCCGGGTTCCCCAGCGCTTGACAGTCAGCCGTCCTGCCGTGGTGCAACGCCGCTTAACGGGGACCGTATTGGTCCTGCTGGTCGCCGCCCTAAGCACCGGTGCCTGGTCGTTGACGCGACCATTAGACAAGACCGTCCAGGCCGTGAGTCAAAATGAAGGCCGTTATTATCAAGATAGTCGGCTGGCCCTGCATCCTAATCAACACATCACCCAACCCTTCACCGCCCCGGTGGCCTTTAGTCACCTGATCGTTGATCCCAACGGGACGCGTATCGGGCAAGCTACCCTGCGGCGCCAGGGGCAGATTGTCTGGCAGTCGGCGCAGTTCGCTAATCTCAAGAGTTTATCGTTTCCGCGTCAACCCGCCGGTACCTATCACCTGACTATCACCAACCGTGCGACCCATCAGGTCTTACACGTGGTCGTCGCCCCGGCCAACTTTCCGCTAGTCGCCCACCCCGTAACCGGCGATCCGGGACACTACCTACGCTTCATGGTCACGCGGCCGTTAAGGGCACCCGGCCTCTCCTGGCGCCAATATGGCATCTTTGCCGGAAGCGTCACCCTGATCACCCTGGGAGTTATCGCCGACTACCGCCGTTTCTGGTGGGCCTAGCGCCGCTCATTACCGGTTTAACGTCCGCCCAGAACCACCCGTGTCTACCAAAAAATTTGCCTTCGAGCCACTCGAAGGGCTTAGAATGGACTTAATCCAGTCAAATAAAGGAGTCGAACCTAAATTGAAAGAACTTAACCAACAATCATTTACGGGGGAACGGGCCCTCTTTCAAGCCCACGACCTCCACATCACGAATAGCACGTTTCACGACGGTGAATCCCCATTAAAGCACGGTCACGACCTGGCCATCGACCACACCATTTTCAAGTGGAAATATCCCTTGTGGTACGCCAACCACGTCACGGTCGATCACACGACCTGGCAACCCGACGCCCACGCTGGTATCTGGTACAGTCAGAACCTGACCTTACAGAACACAGCGGTCCGGGCCACTAAGACCTTCCGCCACGCCCAGCACCTGAAGATCCAAAACGTCGACTTTGCGGACGCCGGGGAAACCCTCTGGTGGTGCGACGATGTCCAACTCGACCACGTCACAGCCAACGGCGATTACTTTGGGATGAACACCAACAACGTGGTCGCCCATGACCTCAAGGTGACCGGGAACTACGTCTTCGATGGCGGGAAGAACATCGAGGTGCACAACTCAACGTTCATCACCCACGACGCCTTTTGGAACTGCGAAAACGTCACCATCTACGATTCGACCATCATTGGTGAATACTTATCCTGGAACACCAAAAACATCACCTTCGTCAACTGTTGGTTGGAAAGTGATCAGGGGCTGTGCTACGTCGACGGCTTAACCTTACGGGATTGCTCACTGATCAACACCGACCTGTCCTTCGAATACTGCAAGGATATCGACGCCACCATCACGACCAAGATTGATAGCGTCAAGAACCCCGTCAACGGGAAGATTACGGCGCCAAGCATCGGCCAAGTCATCTTTGACGATCCGGCCATCGATCCCGCGCAAACCACGATTACCACGCAGGAGGCCGCCCATGACTAAGTTTGACTTTTCCGAAATGATCGACCGGCGGCACACCAACTCCGTGAAGTGGGACGTCCAGGACCACGAGCTGCCGATGTGGGTTGCCGACATGGACTTCCGCACGGCCCCCGGCATTGTCAAGGCGATTCAGGACAAGGCCGCCACGGGCATCTTCGGCTATGAAGAAGTCCCCGCCGCCTACTTCGAGGCCGTCCAACACTGGTACGCCACGGAACACAACTGGGCGCCCAACACCGCCTGGATGCGGTTCGTCACCGGTGTCGTGCCGGCCATCTCGTCGGCGGTTCGGCGCGTCAGCAACGTTGGGGACAATGTCCTGGTGCAAGCCCCCGTCTACAATATTTTCTATAATTCCATCGTCAATAATGGCCGCCACATCCTCTCCAGCGATCTGGTCGACCGCGACGGTGTCTACACCATCGATTGGGCCGACCTCACCGCCAAAATGGCCGACCCCCTCACCACCATGATGATCCTGTGTAATCCGCACAATCCGGTGGGCAAGGTCTGGACCACTACCGAACTGGCGAAGATCGGCGAACTCGCCGCGGCCAACCACGTCACGGTGCTGTCCGATGAAATCCACGGTGACATCACCGACGCCGACCACCCGTATACGCCATTTGCCTCGGTCAACGATGTCAACGCGCAAAACAGTATCACTTGTGTATCGACCAGTAAGACCTTTAACGTGGCCGCCCTGCACGCCGCCACGGTTATTATTCCTAACGAGGCCTTACGTCACTTGGTCGACCGGGGACTCAACACCGACGAATTGGCCGAGCCCAATTCGTTCGCGGTTCCCGGCGTCATCGCAGCCTACACGACTGGTGCTGCTTGGGTCCACGCCATGAACGCGCAGATTACCGCCAATAAGCAGGCGCTGACCCAGTACACCCAAAAGCACATCCCTGAACTCCGCGTGATTGAGGGCCATGCCACCTACCTGGTTTGGATTGATTGCCGGGCCGTCACTCACGATACTACCGCCCTGTGCCGGGTGATTCGCGCCAAGACCGGCCTATTCATCACGGCCGGTGCGGTCTACGGTGGCGATAGTCACGACTTCGTCCGCATTAACGTGGCTTGCCCTGCCAAACGGCTCCAGGACGGCCTGCACCGGCTGGCCCAGGGAGTCACCGATTTTCAAGCCCACGCCTAAGTATCTGTGGGTTTAATAGTCCAACTTTAAAACCCCCGGTCGATTTCCCGGGGGTTTTTGAGTACAGCTCGTCCGCCCGCTAACTAGATTGACCCACACCAACCACGCGGACCACTCATCAAGTCCGGACGGTTAATTTTCGTTGTAAAATAAATTTAATTATTGCGAGCGCATTCAACTAGCCATAAATCATTGATTTTTCAGCGCTATGGGCGTATTTTAGTAAAGATGTCTAATAGAATAAATGGTTTCAGGATGGGTCGTCACCCTCGGGGTGAGGCTCATTTTCAATCTAATCACAAGGAGTTGACGCACTTTGGATGAAGCTGAAAGGGAGCGCAGCCCATGGCAAAAAAACTTACACGTGCTGTGGTTCTGTACCTTTGTCGCCGGCATGGCGTTCAGCGAAATCATGCCCTTTTTATCGTTATATATTAGTAGCTTAGGCGATTACACCAAAGCCCAGGTGACCATGTACAGTGGCTTGGTCTATGCGGCAGACTTCTTCGTCTCCGCCATTGCGTCCCCACTTTGGGGGATCTTAGCCGACCGGAAGGGCCGGAAGATCATGCTCCTGCGCTCGTCGCTGGGGATGGGAATCTCGCTCGCCTTGATGGGCTTCGCCACCAGTGTCTGGCAGATGGTCGCGCTACGGGCCCTCCAAGGGGTTTTTGCCGGTTACATCTCCAATGCCCAGGCCCTGGTTGCCTCCCAGACGCCCCGCAAACACAGTGGCGCCGCGTTAAGTACCTTAATGACCGGACCCACCAGCGGGATGTTGCTAGGACCGGTCGTCGGGGGGGTCTTGGCGCAGGTCTTCACCATTCGGCTGACCTTCTTTATCACCGGCTTCTTACTCTTAATTACCTTCTTCATGAGTTGGGGCATGGTGCAAGAAAAGTTCAAGCCAGTGGCCCCCAAGCCCAAGGGCCAACGAAGTCTCAATCCGTTGGCGGCCTTTCCGAAACCCAAGTTGATTCTGGTACTGCTTTCCTCGACGTTGATCGTGCAGTTTGGGAACATTTCGATTTCGCCCATTATCAGTTTGTACGTCAAGGAATTGATGCATAACGTCGGCCCAATTACCGTGGTCGCCGGGATCATCGCGGCGCTACCCGGAATTTCCAACATCATCGCCTCGCCACGACTAGGCCGTTACGGTGACCAACACGGTTCTGGACGGGTGTTACTGTTCGGCTACATCTTCGCCACGCTGATGTACCTGCCCCAAGGGTTCGTCACCAGCGTCTGGATGCTAGGCCTGTTACGGTTCATGATTGGAATCTCCGACGGGGCACTCTACCCCGAGATTCAACCCCTCCTGACCAAGAACACCCCGGTTGAGCTGACCTCCACGGTTTTTAGTTGGAACCAGTCCTTCCAGGCCGTTGGTAACATGTTGGGGTCCCTGATTGGTGGCTGGATCGCCGGGGTCTTCAACTACAACGCCGTCTTCATCTCTACGGCCGCGCTGATGCTCATCAACCTGGCATTGGTCTGGTGGCTAGTCCCCGAGATCCGGCAACGGAAGACCCAGGCCGCTTAGCCCACCAGCTTTATGTTTAGCTGGTCAATCCACTAAATCACCATCAATTTTAAAAAAAATCCGTCTGACCGATTTAGCTTGGTCAGACGGATTTTGGATTGGTTGCCGTTAGTGGGACCGCCGTCGCCGTCGCCGTGAGGGCCAATACGGCACCCAGGCCATCGACAAAATCAAACGGCACCCGGGCCGTCATTAGCGCCTGGCGGGCAGCACGCAGTTGCCGGGGCATCTCCACCACGTCATCCGTCCGACTCACGATCAACCGGGGCTGGCCCGCAGCCCGTAACGCCGTGATCAACGTGGGCACCATCCGTGCTAACCGAATCGTCGGCACCAGGGCAATCACTTGGTCCTGCCCCAGCATTGCGGCGGTTAACCCGCCTTCGTCTAAGGGTTGTTGGGTCAAGGCCACCACGTCAGCGGGCAAGGTCACCCGGCTAGGCGAATACACGGTTAAGGTTACCGAGGGCAACTGGCGTAATTGCGTAATGAGGGTGCGGGCCGCCCGATCGAGGGGCCCCACCACTAGAACTCGTTGCATGTTCATCTTCCTTTCGTGGGACAACGTTCATTAGAGTATACCGGGTTCGAGTAACTCGAAGGCAACCCCCAATTTGTCTTTATTTCGGAGGCGGGTGTTCACTCGATGCTCACGACTTTATAAGCAGAAACTTATTAAAAGCTCATTTATATTTGTTATGGTTATAGTGTCTCATTTAAGTTTTTTTCGAGAAACCCTTTCATCGGCTTAGCCACGCGGTTGGCCAGTCGTTCAGTTGTAACAATTATCTACACCAGGAATTGTCTTTCCTTGGTAATCGTTCTTTCATCGTGTACAATGGACCCAGTTAAGTCTGTCAACAAACAATCAAATACGACCGGTCATCTTGACGGAAGCCGGTCCACCGATCGTTCTTTTTATACCCCCGGCCAATCTGCGGGGGAAACCCAATTCAGGAGGTTAATCAATGCTACTTTCAATGGAACATCTACGTAAGGAATATCCCAACGGTAAAATCGCCGTCGACGACTTCAACCTCGAAGTTGGTAAGGGGGAATTTATCTGCTTCATCGGTACTTCCGGTTCGGGAAAGACCACGACCATGCGGATGATTAACCGGATGCTCAACCAGACCTCCGGGCCCATTAAAATCAACGACCAGGATATCGCCAAAATGGATCCGGTCAAGCTCCGTCGCTCGATTGGTTACGTGATTCAAAACGTTGGGCTGATGCCCCACATGACCATCCAAGAAAACATCGAACTGGTGCCTAAGCTGTTAGGCTGGTCGAAAGAAAAACGCGCCACGCAGGCACACAAAATGATCGAACTGGCCCAGTTGCCCGACGAGATGCTGCAACGGTACCCCGGCGAACTCTCTGGTGGCCAACAACAACGGATCGGGGTCGTCCGGGCCTTAGCCGCCGATCAGGAAATCATCCTGATGGACGAACCGTTCGGGGCCCTGGATCCCATCACCCGTGAATCGTTACAGGACCTGGTCAAGCACCTCCAAGAAGACCTGGGGAAGACCTTTATCTTTGTGACGCACGACATGGATGAAGCCTTACACCTGGCAACCCGCGTGGTCATTATGAGTCAAGGTAAGCAGGTTCAAGTCGACACACCCGAAAACATTTTGCGGCACCCGGCCAACGAATTTGTGACCAACTTGATTGGGGAAGAGCGGCTGATCAGAGCGCAACCTAACATTTTGACCATCAACCAAATCATGCGTAAAAACCCCGTGGCCATTTCACCAGATAAGACCCTGTCCGACACCATTGACTTGATGCACGCCAAACGAGTCGATACCTTACTGGTTACCGACGAACAGGACAAGTTAATCGGCTACATCGACTTGGACGACGTTAGCCGCCATACCGACGCGGCGACCCCCGTTAGCCAGCTGATGAATCACAAGGTCTTTTACGTCCAAGATAAGGCCCTAATTGGGGATACCGTCCAACGGATCTTGAAACTTGGCGTGAAGAACGTGCCGGTCGTTGACGACGCTCACCGGTTAGTGGGTATCGTGACCCGGACCTCGCTGGTCGACATCGTCTACGATGCCTTGCGGGGAGCCCCGGCGACCGACGAACAACCGGCTTCACCGATCAACGCCGACATTCACGCGGCGGCCACTCGTGAGGGAGGTGACGCTTAGCCATGATGCACTTCTTAGCAACCTACGGGACCCAGCTGATTGCCAAGACCGGCCAACACCTTTATATTTCGGCGTTTGCCTTGGCCTTAGGCGTCATCGTGGCGGTGCCCTTAGGAATCTTACTGACGCGGATGAAACGGGGCGCCAACCTAGTGATTACACTGGCTGGGGTGCTGCAAACCATCCCCGCCATGGCGTTACTGGCCATGATGATTTCCATCTTCGGGATTGGTTCAACTCCCGCCATTGTGGCGCTCTTCATTTATTCGCTGTTGCCCATCTTACGGAACACCTACTTAGGCATGCAAGGGGTCTCCCCGACCGTTCGCGACGCCGCAAAGGGGATGGGGATGACCTGGTGGCAAGCAATGTTGCAGGCCGAGATTCCACTGGCCGCCCCGGTCATCATGTCCGGCATTCGTCTATCGGCGACCTACGTGATTGCTTGGGCCACCCTGGCCTCGTACATTGGTGCTGGAGGGCTAGGTGACTTTATCTTTAACGGGTTAAACCTGTATCGTTCCGACCTGATTTTGGGCGGCTCGATTCCGGTCATCTTGTTGGCCCTATTGGTCGACTACCTGTTAGGGAAAGTCGAATTCGCCGTTACGCCCAAGCAATATAAATAGGAGGCCTGTCTTTATGCAAAAACGTTTACGTCAATGGCTGGCCGGACTCCTGGTCGTCATTTTACTGCTGCCATTGGGCGGCTGTGCGCTGCCCGGCCTGGGTGGTTCTGGTAAGAACACGGTCCGCATCGCCTCGCAAAACACCACCGAACAGCAAATCATGGCCTACGTCATTCAAGGAATGATTGAACACTACACCAACTTAAACACATCCATTATCAACAACTTAGGCTCCGGAAATGTCAGCTTCAACGCCCTTAAGAACGGGAACGCCGACATCTCCTCAATTCGTTTCTACGGAACCGATCTGACCACCATCTTAAATGAAAAATTCGAGCGCGATCCCCAGAAGGTGATCACCACGGTAACCAAGGATTTTCAGAACCGTTACCAGATGACCTACTTTAAGTCTTACGGCTTCGCCGACACTTACGCGTGGATGGTCAAACCGGCCTACGCCAAAAAGTATCACTTGAAGACCGTGAGTGACCTCAAAAAGTTAGCGCCTAAGATGACGGTCGGGATCGACCAAATCTGGCAAAATCGTCAAGGAGACGGGTATCCCGCCTTCCAGAAGGATTACGGTTACAGTTTTGGAACGGTTAAACCCATGCAGACCGGCTTACTCTACGACGCATTAGCTGCCGATAAGATGGACGCCATTTTAGGTTATTCCACCGACGGCCGGGTGGCCAGCTACCATCTGAAGCTACTCAAGGACGACCGGAACTTCTTCCCGCCGTACAACGCCAGTGCCGTCACCACTAATCAGATTCTGAAGCAACACCCCGAATTGCGGGGTGTCTTGAACCGGTTGGTCGGCAAAATTTCGTTAAAGACCATGCAAACGTTGAATTACCAGGTCGATGACGAACTGGAAGAACCTCAAACCGTCGCCAAGCAATTTCTAAAGGATCACCACTACTTCGAAGGGGGGCAATAAGATGAAAGACATGGATCTTTGGGGACAACTAATTTACTACTTTTCCCACAACGGAATGTACGTCCTCAGCCAATTTAACCAAACCTTTCTGGTCTCCATCTACGGCGTGCTCTTCGGGGCCATCGTGGGGATTCCGATTGGAATCTGGATCTCGCAACACCGGCGGCTCTCTCCGGTCATTATCGGAATCGCCAACGTGATCCAGACCATCCCCTCGCTTGCGATGTTGTCCATCTTGATGCTCGGCTTGGGACTAGGTCAGAACACCGTCATTGCCACGGTCTTCCTCTACTCCCTGTTGCCAATCATCAAGAACACCTATACCGGGATGCTCAGTGTCGACGCCGACGTGCTCGACGCCGGTAAGGGCATGGGGATGACCCGCCTGCAAATCATGACCACGATTCGAATTCCGCTATCCCTATCCGTCATCATTGCCGGGATTCGTAACGCCCTGGTCTTAGGGATTGGGATCACCGTGATTGGGTCGTTCATCGGGTCCGGCGGTCTGGGCGACATCATCGTCCGGGGGACCAACGCGACGAACGGTGGGGCCATCATCTTAGCGGGGGCCCTGCCCACCGCCCTGATGGCCATCATCACCGACGTCGTCCTCTCCTTTATTGAAAAACGTTTAACGCCCAAGACTTCTTCGGAAGCCTAGGCATCGACACGTCGCTGGTTTTCCGGCGGCGTGTTTTTTATGCCGTAAAATTTATGAGGCCCCCGACTAGCTGTTACGGGGCCGAGATTGCTATACTTAACCTATACCTGAACTTGCCTAAAGGAGGCTGTGGCCGTGGAACGCCTCAAACAAGCGGGCATTGATTTTTCGGTGGGAACGCTGAACTTTTTAGCCAACACCGGTGTCATGTTGCCCTACATTCTACTTTTATTCCAGTACCAGAAAACCCAAAGTACGACCTATCTCGTCGCCCTGGTGACCGTCTATATCTCGCGGGCCGCCAGCATCTTCTACACCAAGCGGTTGAATCTGCGATCCAGCACTTACTTGATCATCACGTTGGTCTTCGGGGCCCTGGGAAGCCTTCCCTTCGCCCTAACCCAATCGTTGGGCTGGCTCATCTTCGGGAGTATCCTGTGGGGTTACAGTGCGGCCACCATCTGGCCGTACTTTCTGACTGTTAAGCTCCACCTGGCCCACACCACGTCGTTTAAGATGAAGCGGGTGTACTGGTTAGTCTTCCTGGGATTGATTGTGTTACTAGAGCTCGACTTCGTACTGAAACTCAGCTTTTCGTTAACTTTCGCCTTGCTGGCCATCCTCAATCTTGCCGCGTTACCCGGGGGACTGTTGCTAAACGAGTTCACCCACGACTTCTATCGCGGTCAACCCAATCAGCGCCACGGGCTTAAGCAATTCTGGCGTTGGTGGTTGTCGGTGGTTTTCTTCGCCGCCATTGCGGTCCTGACCACGTTACGCAAAGCCAACCTCGCCCTCCCGGCCTGGCTGACGCTAGTGATTATCCTGGTGGCCTTGGTCATCGCCTTGATTGAGCTGTACGCCGATCGACGTAAGCTACGCGAATTTAAATTGCGCTTACTGAACCGGGGCTTTCTCCTCAGCTTCGTGTTATTGTTTAGTAGCTTCATGGCCTACTTCTACTGGGGAAAGCTAGGAATGTACCTCATCTTCGTGGCTTACCTGATCGGCTTTGAAGGGGGGGCCGGCATCATCGCCGCTTTAGCGCATCACGATGCCGCTCGTCAGCACCACCTAAGTGGCACCCTCCTAATTCTGGGGCACCTCCTAGTCTTAATTCCCTGGAAGTTTCCGTACTTGTTGGGCTTACTCTTGATGGCCCTCTACATTGGGTACGATAACCCCACCATTAATCACGATATGTACGAATCCCAGGTGGTCGATAACGACACGGCGATGATTGATAAATACCGCTTCTCAACCGCCGGCGGGTTGCTCTGCCAGTTGTGCTTATTCGGCTTACTGGCTTTGATTGGTTGGCTAGGACAAGTTCCCATCTTAGGGTTCTTTAAGCCCGCGAACGCTACCAGTTGGTGGTTATACACTTGGGCGGTTAACTGGCCGCTAACCTTAACGTCACTGGCCTTATCCGTTGCCAATCTCCGTTCCAAACGCAGTTAACCCACCAGCGTGAATCCCAAGTAGTTAGTAATCCTTACCGTCAAAAATGGCCATTTTTGAATTTAAACGGAACTAACTACCCGTTGCTACGGGGTTCGTGGTGGTTAGCCGCGAACTAATTCCAAACTGTGGGCGTGGTACTTAACGTGCCAGCCTTGTGGTAAGCCCTTGACGTGGGCAAACTTCCCCTTCAGGCTCCCAAATCTTAAGAGCACCTGGTGGGACTTGAGATCTTTAGCATTAGTGATGGTTAACGTTCCGGCTAACTGGGCCTTGCCCCGAATTTTCATGGCCGTGGCTTTGGTCACCGTTAATGCCAACGTCCCGTGCTTGCTTTGGTGGTAGCTCTTTTGTAATTTCGCTGCCGTGTTAGTGGTTAACGTCCCACTCTGCACGGTCACGTTGCCTTGTCCCGCCGCGTTTTTCGCGTTTAGATCTAATTGGCCAGCGGTCACCTGAATCCCACCTTTAAAGGTGTTATTCCCCGTCAAGGAGAGATCCCCGGAGCCCTGCTTAATCAACTGGCCGGCCCCGCTAATGTCGTTACGCCAAGTATCATGCGCGTTAAAACTTCCCTTAGCGGCGTCCATGTTAACCTTAGTCGTCGCTAACAGTTGGCCGTACCCGTTGGCGGCAGAGAAGAGGTCTAAGCGGCCCCAACCTTCGGCATCATCCAACAGGTGGTACCCGGAAGGTAGGCCAGTCGTTGCCAATACGGCCCGGCGTTGACGGGCATCTAGGTAAGGCAGCCGGGTGGCTAACAAGACTTCAGCACCCTTGGGTACCCGCATCGCTTGATTCTTGTCACCGTCTTGCGGTAACCCGTAAGTCATCCGGTAACGGTAGTTTCGTTGATTCTCTTGGTAATTACTGTAGTCGTCTTGCGCATTAACCAATGGACTACTCTGCAGTAAATCGGTGTGGGCTTCAGCATAGGCCCGCTTCATAACTTCCTGGTTAGCGGGATCGTTCAGGACACTAGCCGTCACCGCGGTCCCAAACATCCGACCACCCATCACTGCTAGTGGGGAGTGCCGCCCGGCCAAGACACGATCGTATCCCATTTCTGAGGAACGCGTTACCAATTGTTGAAAGCGTTCTGGGAAAGCATAAGCTAACATTTCTCCGGTCTCAAATCCGGCTGTGGTATGGCCACTCGGGAAGTCAAAGTCCCCGTCTTTGGGTGAAGCGGCCATCACGTTGACCAGATAAGGATTGGGTAAAACTTCTTTACTCAATTTGTATGGCCGCTTGTATTTAAAGGTATTCTTTGGCACCCCGGTACTCCCATAGGATCCCCGGGTTAATTCAACCAACTTGACCATGTCACCTAACTTAGAATTGGGGTCCGCCCACTTCACCTTGGAATAAGGGGTAGTCGCTGGTTGCGGCTCGGTCGGAATGGCGTTGTAGTCGGTTTTAGCGTTGGCATTCTGAATGAAGGCGGCCGCGTACGGTCCCAAGCCCGAAATTAAGCTGTATGACAGGGAGCGACGATCCGTCAAGAAGGACCGGTTAACTTCCGCGTTGGTTCGGTTCTGGGTAATCTTCGCGGCAATTGCCGTGTTTTCGTTCAGAAAAGTTGGGTCCAGTTGCCCCTTTGTGGGTGACCAGTACTTCGAAAAGTTGTTCAACAGTCCATAAGCGGGATTCGTGCTTGGGGTCTTGTTTTGCTTCGTGTTGGCTCGATAGCTGTCCACGTAAAACCCATAACTGGCCTCGTGTGGAGCGATCAACTGATCAACCGGGTTGACGGCCTTCGCTTGGGCCACCGGGGTCATCATCGGTAGCAACACCAGTACCGTTGCCAGTGCCGCACCGAGTCGTTGTTTCTGACGCATCATCATATCAAATTCCTCCCTACTCCGTTTGGTTATCGCGCTAACCTGAACCTAGTGTACCCGTATCCAGCCCTTATTTGGGGCGCTTTACGGAGTCTGTACATTCCCCCCATCAAACCTTTACGTTCATAAAAAAATATCTATGCAACGATTAACCATTGCATAGATATTTTTATTTTTAGCCGCGAACAGCTTCTAAATGATGCGCATGGTAGACCACGTGCCAGCCTTTAGGTAACCCTTGAACTCGACTAAACTTCCCGCGGTGCTGTCCGAAGACCACAATCTTTTGGTGGTTCTTCAGGTGCTTCGTGGTCAACTTCAACGTTCCGGCCAATTGCGCTTTACCCCGAATCTTCAAGGCCGTGGCCTTGGTCACCGTCAGCGCGAGGGTGCCCCGCTTGGCTTGTTGATAACCCTTTTGGATAGTCAGCGGCGCTTTAGCCGTTAACGTCCCGCGTTGAACCTTCAATGGCCCCCGACCGGCGGCATCCCGGGTGGTCAAAATCACTCGCCCACCGTTAACCTGAACGCCCCCCGTAAAGGTATTGTGTCCCGCCAACGTTAACGTCCCGGTACCCTGCTTAATCAAGCCACCGCGACCAGCAATGTCGTTACGCCAAGTGTCGCGGGCACTAAAGCTTCCCTTAGCGGCGTTCATCGTCACCTTCGTCGTATCCAAGAACTTACCGAACCCGTTGGCCGCCGAGAAGAGGTCCAACCGGCCCCAGCCTTCAGCATCGTCCAAGACGGGATAGCCGGAAGGCAACCCGGTCGTGGCGAGGACGGCTCGCCGTTGCGCGGCACTCAGGTAAGGCAGCCGCGTTTCTAAGAGCACCTCGGCCCCCTTAGGCACCCGCATAGCCCGCGTCGTATCCCCAATTTGTGGTAAGCCGTAGGTCATCCGGTAGCGGAAATCTTTCCGGTTCTGGGCGTAGTTGCCAAACTCATCGTGACGATCAACTAAGGGACTCTTTTGCAAGGCGTCCGAGTGAGCGTTTTGATAGGCCTGCTTCTTCAACGCCGCATTGGCCGGGTCATTCAAAACACTGGCAGCTACCGCGGTCCCAATCATCCGGCTCCCCATCACGGCTAACGGCGTGTGTCGCCCTGCCAGCAACCGGTCGTACCCCATCTCAGAGGAACGGGTCAACAACTGTTGGAACCGTTCTGGAAAGGCGTAGGCCATGGTTTCGCCCACTTCAAAGGCCGCCGTACCGTGGCCACTAGGGAAATCATAGTCGTTGGCCGGAGCCGTGGCCATGACGTTGACTAGGTAAAGGTTTTGTTTGACCGTTTCCGGGCTCTGTCGGTATGGTCGAACGTACTTGAAAATCTGCTTGACGACCCCGGTATCACAGTACGGGGACTGACGAGCCTGATTCACCAGCTTGACCATGGGTCCCAGCTTTGAGTTGGGATCAGCCCACCGTGCCGTACTCCAGGGCGTATCTCCTGGAATGGGCTTATCTGGCATCTTCGGGTACCAAGTTTCGGTGTTACCGTTCTCCTTAAAGGCATTCTCGTAGGGACCTAAGCCAGATAGCATCCCGTATTGGAGCGTCCGTTGGTCCGTAAAGAAGGACCGTTCCACCTCGGCTTGAGTCCGGGTCTGCGTGGCCTTGGCCACGATGGCCATGCTTTGATCTAAGATGGCTGGGTTTAACTTTCCCTTCGTAGGTGACCAAAGTTGATAGAAATTTGACAGCAAGCCCAGTCCCGGATTGGTGCTGGTCGTCTGATTTTCCTTCACATTATGCTTATATTGATCAACATAAAATCCGTATTCCCCCGGATGTGGCGCAATGGCTGTTTGCGTGTCCGTAGTTTTGGCGTGGGCTGCGGGGGCCATCAATGGTAATAAGACTAGCGCCGTGGCGAGCGTGACGCCCAGTTGCCGTCGCTTACGTTTCAACATGCTATCATCAATTCCTCTCGACTCGTTTATGGAGCTAACCAGCCACCTAGGCTTTGCAAGCTGAGTTAACCTGGCATTTAGTTTACGGGAAAGGGCCCGCAAAATGGGGGAATTTACATTTCTTGTACCATTATCAAACTGAACCTTTACTTTCCCATAAATCCCTAAATATGAGAACACTTTCAGCGAGCGCATTCATAACTTTAATCGTAAGCAGCGGGCGCCCCCAGGTGGTTAACTGGTGTGCCTGAAACCCAAAAGTGACCATTATTTCCAAACTGGGAATAATGATCACGCTAACGTTATACTTCATTTTCTGGTGAATCGGTTAATAAGTTTTGCAATAATTGCTGGGTGGCCGCCTGCCGCCCCTGTCGTTGATCCCGTTGCTGTAGATAATACTGTTCCAGTGCCGACAACGTGACCGCTTCGGCCGCCGGCGGCAAAGCGTACAATCGTTGATAGCGCGCCTGCACCGTCGCCCAATCCGTCGTCGCTTGCCCCAGATGGCGTAACTGCTGCGGGGTCACGTGATTCTTCTTAGCTGGGACCCAACCGTCCACCGGTTGGGCCACCAATCGCGTCTGAAAGGCCTGCCGCAACGGCTCGGGCCAACTAGTTGGGAGTTGAACCGGTCGCGTCACGTGTGCCCTAAACGCGGCCAGTTCTGCATAAATGGTCGCCGGCAACTGACGCCCCTCCCAGGTTTGGCGTAGCATCGCCAACTGGGCACGCCGTTGTGCCGGTGTTAATGCCAGCCCCAACGTCGCGTTGAACACATCATCGTTCCAATCACGTTGTCGTTGTTGGGCCAACGACCGTGCCCGGTCGTCCAGATCCGCTACCAAATACCGGGGAACAATCTGTAGCCGCTGAGCCTTAATTTTCCCCTGGTGCGTAAATTCGGTGGCCATCACGCCCAATTGATAAGCGTTGACCAAGTGCTGAACTGCCGCGGGAACCTCAATGTGGGTTAGTTGGGCTTTAAATTCAACCAGCGGCAATCGCTCCACCAGCACCGTGGCGACCCGGTTCAACCACCGCTGGTAGTCCGCCGACTGACGTAACCGTTCCTGAGCCGTATCCTGAGCCCGATCAGCCTGTTGCCAGGCCCGTTGTTGTGCCTGTTCGGCAACTTGGCGGTCCCGCGCATCTCGGGTGTGTCGTTGCGCCACCGCACGTTGGTGGGCCTGGTGATCCAGTGCCTGTAATTGGGTATAGCCGCGTAAGTCAGGGGCCAATTGTGAGTCCGGTAAGACCGTCGTGCGGTGCTTCAGATACCCCGTCACCGTGGTCTGCGTCCCCCGTCGAACCCGTGTCTGTTGCGCACGATGACGTTTGGGCAAATCTGGCAACGCGTCGGGTGCCCAGAGAATCTCGGGCACCTGAGGATAGCGATCCGTCAACTGATCATACTGGGCCACCGCGTGAAAATTATCTTCGGTGGTAATGGTCATCAAGTACTGCAGCTCGTCGCTCATAAACTTTTTAACGCATTCGGAACCCACCACAATCTCGCGACCGTTTAGGCGCAACACGACGTGGTATTCGTAGCGCACCGGCAAATGACACAGCGCACAATGGCGCCAGTCTCGCCGCTGCTCACTACCGTTCACCTTATAGGGTAAGCGTGCCAACAGCTTCCATGCGGCACTTCCGGCGACCAACCAATCGACCCGGTTAGCCGCCAAATCGGCCTTCGCGCTCCGTGTCAAAAAATCACTGGTGGTCTTAACCGTCGGGTGGTCTCGCAGCTGAGGCATCAACCGTGTCAGTGCCGGAATGGACAACGCGGGATAGCTCAATTGTAGGAACCGGTTTTCGGCCGGCGTTAAAATCGTGGCGGTCATCCGGTCACGTCCTCTCATTGCAGAATGTTCTAAGCATAGCATAATTTCGCCGGCAAAAGAACGTACGTTTTGTATCATTTTTAAGTAATGGTTATACAAAGTTATTGCATTCACCCAAACGGACTCGTAAACTATAAAATGTTTAATAGTCAGAATCATCGAGGAGGAGACTTAAACATGGAATTTGCTAAAGTTTTACAACGGCGACGGGCAATTCGCCACTTTAATACCGATCCACTTAGTATCAACACCTTGCACTCAATCGTGGCGGCGGCCCAGCAGGCCCCGTCCTGGGGAGATTCGCAGCCATGGCGGGTGACCATTGCCACCGGGGACACCTTGGCACGAATCAAAGCGGCGCACCGGCAACAGGCCTTAGCTGGCGTTAAGGGGCACGCCGAATTAACGGCCGTCACCCCCATCTGGCCAGTAGTCTCACGTGAGAACACCCAGACCTGGTTGACCGGTATTCACGCCTTTTTAGGGGATCAGGCCTCCCGGCTAGACACCATTCAGGCTGAGTTATTTGACGCACCCGTCTTGGTCTATTTGACCATTCCGCAAGGTTCACCCGTTTGGTCGGTGTACGATCTAGGGGCCTTCGGGCAGACACTCATGCTGGCTGCCGCCGACTACGGTGTTGATTCAATGCCGGCTTACGAGATTATTAAGTACCCAGACATCGTTCGTCAGTTCACCGAACTCCCGGCCGACCAACTTTTGGTCATGGGCATTGCTTTAGGTCACCAGCAAGTTGACCGTCTAAACAATTACCCCACCGGTCGTACCGACACCCACCAAATTCTAACTATCAAAGACTAAAAACGTGAGACCCGCATCCCCTAAGGGAAGGTGGTCTCACGTTTTTAATTATTCTGCAATCCACTGTTTCAAGGCGACGCCAGTCCGCGAGGTTGGCACGTCAATCGCCCCGCGTGGAACGCCGCTATACTGGATCTGACCGCCGTACCGGCCGGCGTCCGGACCCACATCGATCAGCCAGTCGGCCTGGCTAATCACCGCTAAGTTATGTTCGATAATGATCAGTGAGTTGCCCGCCGCGACTAACTCGTTAAAGAGCTGGAGTAAGCGTTCGGTATCCTGCAAATGTAGACCCGCCGTGGGTTCATCCAACAGATAAACCGTTCCCTGCTTGCCCAGTTCGACCGCCAACTTCAAACGCTGGAGTTCCCCGCCAGACAAGGTAGTCAGCGGTTGAATCAGCGTCAAGTAGCCTAAACCGACCCGGTCCAGGTTAGCCAACTTGGTCGCAACTTTGGGCGTCTCGGCAAAGAACTCGCTAGCCGCCGTGACCGACAGTTGTAAGACCTCGGCAATCGTTTTGCCGTGGTAGGTGTACTGTAGGGCGTCTTGGCTGTATCGTTGGCCGTGGCAGAGTTCACAAACCTGCACGACCGGGTCCATGAAGGCCATGTTGGTAATGGTCACGCCTTTGCCCTTACACCGGGGACAGGCGCCCTTGCCGTTATAGCTGAACCACCCGGCCGCCACACCATTGGCCTTGCCGAACAGTTGCCGAATGTCGTCTAAAATCCCCAGATAGGTGGCCGGCGTCGAGCGAATGTTAATCCCCACCGGCGTCTGGGCCAGGTCGATGTAATCGGTCTTCAGCTGCCGCTTAATCGCGGTGACCAGTGAACTCTTCCCGGACCCGGCAACCCCTGAGATCACGCTCATCACCCCTAGCGGAATGTCGACGGACACGTCTTTTAAATTATTCTCCGTCACGTGGTGCAGACTAAGCTGGCCCTTGGCCGACCGTTCCGGTCCCCATGTGTGCGGCCGCCGCAACCACTTGCCGGTCAACGTATCCGAGGCGAGCAGCTCGGAATAGGTCCCGGTAAAGGTCACCTGACCGCCGCGGTGACCGGCTTTTGGCCCCATTTCCACCACGTAGTCGGCGATGGAGAACATGGCCGGGTTATGCTCGACCACTAGAATCGTGTTCCCCTTTTCCTTCAGCCGGGTCAACGCCTGCTTGATCAGCTGGATGTCGTGGGGATGCAGGCCCACACTGGGTTCATCCAGGATATAGACCATGTCGACCAACGCGCTGGTCAGGTACTTGGCAATCTTGATCCGTTGGGCTTCCCCACCGGACAACGAACTGGTCCCCCGGTCGAGGGTCAGATACCCCAAGCCGATGTCGACCAGCGACTGAATCTTGGTGGTCAGTTCCCGCACCACGTCGGTCGCTAACGGTACGGTGATGGCCCGCAAGAAGGTCAGCACGTGATTTAAGTCCATGGCCGAGACCTCCGCGATATTCTTGCCATTAATGTGATTGGTCAGCACTTCGGGGCGTAACCGGGTCCCGTGGCAGGCGGGACAGGGTTTGCGGGTCACAATGGCCGCGATGGCTTCGCGGTGGTGCGCCGCTTCCTTCTTGCCGATGATCGACCGCCGAATTCGGGGCACCAGACCTTCGTAAAGCGCCGTACGCGGAAAGCCTTCGCCCGGGTGCGCCAATTTCTGTTGCGGTGCGTGCATCAGCAACTCGTATTCGTCAGCAGTGTAGTCCTTAATGGGCTTATCGTCGTCGAAGAGGCCGCTGGTCGCGTACCGCCGCCAACGCCAGGTGTTCGGCGCAAAGCTGACGAAGGTAATGGCGCCCTGATTCAAGGACTTCTCCGGGTCGATTAGTTGGCTTTCGTCAATGTCGTCGACGTAACCCAATCCCTGACAAGCCGGGCACATCCCCTGGGGTAAATTAAACGAAAAGGTGTCGGAATAACCAATAAACGGTTTCCCGATCCGCGAGAACAGCAACCGTAACAACGAATAAATTCCGGTATACGTGGCTAACGTTGACCGGGCATTTTTCCCCAAACGCTGCTGAGCAATCACGATGGCCACGGGTAGGTGGTCGATGTTGCCGACGTGCGGTTGACCGTACTTAGGTAAATATTGTTGGGTAAAACTAGGAAACGTTTCGTTGAGTTCGCGCCGTGAAGCCGCCGCAATCGTATCGAAGACTAACGACGACTTTCCCGAACCGGATAGCCCCACGAATACCGTGGTGCGATACTTGGGTAAGCGTAAGCTAACGTGCTGCAGGTTATTTTGCGTCGCATCCTGAACGTCAATGAACCCGCGATCAAATACTTGAGTTGCCATGGCAATCTCCTCTCCGTGTCTCCGAAAAAACATCACCATTTTAGTGTAGCACGCCGACAACTAGATGACCGGGCTAACGGCTTAACGGGCCTGAGGATTGTTACTCAGCGCCCGACTCACGTAGATTAACCCGTAACGTTGAACCCGATAATGGGCCACAAATTCCGGTCGCCGCGCGTTGTACAAGTCATTAGAACGATAGGTATACTTGGCCGTCAAAATTCCGGGACGGGTGACGGCCTGGCGCCAGATTTTGGCCCGGACGGCCGTTTGTACCGGATGGCTGCCACGTAACCGGTATAGCAGCGTTAAGCGGATACTGCCCTCCGGCGTACACAGAACGTAGGCCACAAAAATGGCCAGGAGTATCAGTCCCAGCCGGGTTCCCCACTTCTTCATATGGATCATCCTCCTCAATGTCTTTCAGTTTAGCATGTTCTAACCGGCAATAATTAATAATTTAATAAAGGACGGGGGATTCCCACCGAATTCCACCAATGTATAATTGTATATCTTCAGCTCAATACTCCTCAGTCGCCGCCGAACAAGCAAAATTTAGCAACTCTACCGTTAAAACGCTTATACTCAAACTAGTTCGATTGAAGGGAGTTTTTGTCAATGTCCATCTTTACCCATCATCCATTAAATCTATCCGCCGCCATTCTCGCAGGAGGAGCCGCGGGGCTGATTTCCGGCCTAGTTAAGCTGGGTTGGGAGAACGTCTTGCCCCCACGAACCGCGGCCCGCGACGCTACTAATCCACCCCAGACGCTACTCCAGCAGTTGGGCGTCCCCGAGAAGATCACCCACGCCACCTACCACTATTCCGGTCACGCCCTACCCTGGGTCAGCTACGTGATTCACTTCGGCTTCTCGACCACCTTTGCCGTGCTCTACCAGATTGTCGGTGAAAAATTACCGTTCATTAAAAAGGATGCTGGTACCTGGGTTGGCCTAACGATCTGGATTGCCTTTCACCTGGGGATCATGCCGGCCATGGGGACCGTCCCTTCCGCTAAAGATCAACCCACCAGTGAGCACGTCTCCGAAGCCCTCGGTCACGTGGTCTGGATGGTGACTAACGACCTGGTTGGCGCCGAAGTCTATCGGCGGTTGGTTGCCCAAAGTCGCAAGTAACCCCTAAGGAGGTCTGACCACATGCAAGCACCTTGGCAAACCAAGTGGCCGGAACGGATCAGCTACGGGATGAGCGATGCCGCGGATAACCTGGTTTTTCAGATGATGACCACTTATCTGCTCTTTTTCTATACCGACGTCTACGGTCTTTCCGCCAGTAGCGCCGCCATCCTCTTCATCGTCGCGCGGTTGGCCGACGTGGTCGAAAGTCTCATCATCGGCATCATGATTGATCATACCCACTCACGCTGGGGGAAAAGCCGCCCCTTCTTTCTGTGGTACGCACTGCCCTACGTGACCTTTGCCGTGCTGACCTTCGTGACGCCACCGTTTGGTCCCACCGGTAAATTGATCTGGGCCTACGTCACCTACCTGGGGCTCGGTTTCTTCTACACGGCCGTTAACCTCCCCATTACCTCGATTCTGCCCACCCTGAGCCACAACGAACAAGAATTAACCTTGTTGGGGGTCATCCGGCAGTTCGGCGGGAGCGCCGTCCAAATTATCGTTGCCGTCTTCACCCTACCTCTAGTGGCCTACTTTGGTCGCGGCAACCAGCAACGGGGCTTCCTGCTAACCATTGCCGTTTTCGGGGGCATCTCGTTAATCCTCATCTGGAACACCTTTTTTCAGGTCCGGGAACGGTTCACGACGCCCGCCCACACGCGTCAATCCTGGCGATCCGTCGGGGCCATGTTGCGCCAAAATCAGCCTTGGTTGGTGATTTCGGGCGTGATTCTATTATATTGGCTGACCACGGCCATTAAAAACCAAACCACCATCTACTATTTTAAGTATTTGCAGCACAACGAAGATTTGGTGCCCATTGCCAACGGCTTCACCTTCGCGGCCCTCATCGGGGTCGTCTTAATCATTCACGCTGCCGGCCACTGGGGCAAGAAACGCACCATGTTGGGCGGAATTGTCCTCGCCCTAGGCGGCCAGGCCATCCTTTCCATTGGGGTGACCGTTAACCAACTTGGGTTGATTTTCACCGGTACCTTTATCAACGCCATCGGTAACGGCCTGATTATCGGCTTGGTGTCCATCATGATTGCCGATACCATTCGCTACGGCGCTACCTTGGGGATTCAGGCCGAAGGAATTCTGGCCTCAACCGATGACTTTGGCGTCAACGTGGGCCTGGGACTAGGTGGCCTGGTAACCGCCGGACTGTTCCACCTTTCCGGCTACGTCGCTAACCGGCCACAAAACCTGGCCACCCAGCATATGATTATCTTGAACTACGCCTGGCTGCCCTTGGTGCTCTACTTGGTCATGCTGGTCGTCCTCTTATTCTACGATGAACACCGAATTCAAACGGCCTTACAGCCCTGATACCAGTTGGTTGGCTGGCACCAGGGCTAAAAAGGGCTTATTCATGCAAACTGCTACGACGAGTCTGGGATAAAAATCCCAGGCTCTTTTTGTCTCCGGACATCTGGTGTCGAAACGTGCGCCAACTGGCGATTCAATCAGTTTGTTTGTTCACCTAACCATCCCTACATCCAATGGCGCACATTAACGCAAAAAAGGAGCCTGGGACAGAAGCCCCGAGCTCTTCAGTGTCTCCGAATATTTAGTGTCGAAACGTGCGCCAAAAGGCAGCTGGTTCCGCTTAACCCCGTAAGCCAAGCAATCCAAGTTCAGGATTGTCCGTCTTACGACGTTAATGCTCACCAGCTAACCGCCTTCTGTCCCACTCTCTCATGCTTCAATTAACAATTAAAGGTTGCCTAAGCGACCATGGTTTTCACTGTGCCGGTTAGAATTACGCCGCTTATCATGGAGACTATCAAACCCGACAAAGCCAGCGGCAATCGCCCGTTCGTTAGCCTTGTGCAACACATCAATGAAGTGTTCCGCTTCATCGCGACCAAAGAAACCTAACCACCGATGGAAGCGTTCCGCCGTGGCTTGGGCGAGATTGCGTTGTACCCGACTCCCCGCCGCCGTCAACGTGATGTACTTCACCCGGCGATCGTTAGGATCCACCTTTTGCATCACGTAGTTTTCCTTTAACAGGACGTTGACCTGACGCGCAATGGCACTCTTTGATACGCCTTCTAGCTTAGCCAATTCCACCAAGGTTTGACCATTCTTGCTGCGGGCCACGTTTTCCATCACCATGTAGGCTTCAAACGTCAAATTGTACTTTTGCGTTGGAATGGAGACAAAATCGCCAATATACTTAAAAATATGCATGTATAGGTCATCAAATTCTTGCTTCAGTTGTTCTTCAGTTAGTGCCTCGTTCGTCGTTTCAGTCATTATTTTTCCATTACTCCTTTTAATAGCTTCTACTCGTCGCCGTTACTGGTCCCGCGCGCCACCACGGTGGTGTCAAGGATTGCTGTTGTTACATCACGTCGGTGATCCATGGTGCTAAGTATGTCATCTGGCGGACAGTTAATTGTTGAATTAGCTTATCCCCTAAGATTCAAAATAAATGGTTTCCTGTCCAGAACATATGTTCTATAATAGATATCAATCTTGTAACCAAGGACGTGACGAATCCAATGCAACTTTATCAGCAAATGCGAGCATTACTCCAAACGGCATACCAAAATAACCAAGTAACCTCACTTATATTTAATGGCACAATGTACACGGGAACTGTCGACTTTCTCACCCCGCAGACCGTTTATCTCGGCCTGCGGGCAGGACGTTCCTGTCAGTTACCCCTCACACAGATTAGCCAGGTTCAATTACACCAATTACAACCCTGGTGGTATCTTTACGATTGATCGACAATATCCCCCTCATAGTATCTCCTCTCAGTCATAAAAAATAAACCCTTTTTTTAATATTGTCGGAACTTTCTTTACCTCGATTTAAAATTGAAGTGCAACACCTGCTCTACTAGACCAGTTCTTTATTCAGACTAGTCAAAAAGGCCATGAAGACCTATTCTTAATTCACCACAAACAAGAAAGAGGTATCTTCATGACCCGAATTAAGAATATCATATCTAATCAGTATCACCAACTCAATTTAGCTGAACGTGGTCGAATTGAAGCCCTAAGGGGCTTAGATTGGTCCATCCGCCGGATTGCCAAGGCTCTTCATCGTAATCCCAGTACGATTTCGCGTGAATTAAGACGGGGGACAACAACACAGATTAACGCTAATACTCGTATCTTCGAACAGTCATATCTGGCGGAAACTGGCGAAGCAGTTTATCGTAAGCACCGGCTAAACAGCTGTTATCGTGGACTCTTTGATCACTGTCAAACCTTCTGTAATGCTTTGGTTACAGCTTTAAAAGCTCGCCCCAGAATGCATAGTGTGGATACTTTTGTTCACCAATTCAAGACTAATTACCCAGGAGTTGTCTGTCCCTCAACACCGACGGTGTATCGATACATTGATGACCAGCGTTTAACTATCCGTAATTCAGACCTACCAGCTAAACTCCGTCGCCGAGTCAAACGTCCCGGAACAAAGCATCACCGAATCAATAAGAAGAATCTGGGCCATTCAATCGAAGAGCGTCCCACTGTGGTTCAAGCACGTCAAGAGCTTGGACACTGGGAAGGTGACTTGGTCAAAGGTAAACGAGTTGAATCTGAGCCAGCATTAATGACTTTGACTGAACGTGTTAGTCGTTTAGAAATCATCGTTAAACTTCCCAATTATCATGCCGACACTTGCTTGAAAGCCCTCCAGAACACCTTATATGACTATGGAACTGAGTACTTTAAAACCATTACTTTTGATAACGGTGCCGAGTTCTCAAGCTTGAGCCAAGTGGCGGGAACGGACATCTACTTTGCCCATCCTTATTCACCATGGGAACGCGGAACCAATGAGAACACTAACGGCCTTTTGCGCGAGTTCTTCCCGAAGGGTAGATCCTTGGTTTTGGCCTCACTCATTGATATTCAGCTGGCTCAGGATACCTTAAACAACCGGCTGCGGCGTTCATTAAACTATCGTTGCCCAGCCGATCTAATGCCTGAACTAGCTTAGCAACTAGACCACTTCTAAGAATAGATTCTTAGTGTTGCACTTGATTTGACAATTGAGGGGAACTTTCTTTACAATTTACGCTGTAAAAACATTCTGCAGCACATTGTTTCCCCAACCAAGGTTTGAAGCGAACCGCAATTTAATTGGTCCATTTTACCCAGTAACCTAGGTTCCATTATAACGCCACCCCCTTGTGAAAGGTGACCCCACTTTGCTCCATATGGTAACAATCCAAACCTTGTACAGGATGACTAGTTCTTGCCCACTAACTTTCGGCATTTAAAATTTCTGATTTAGCCCAGCTTTGGTTTAGACCAATGGCCGTTTTTAAGGACTAGTTCTCCCAAAAACGCCTATGATTTAGAGTTGTTGCTCCGGTTTGGTCATCTGATGACCAATTTAGGGTTAATCCAGCCAATATCGTTCCCCCGCTTAACTGTAAGCATCGAAATTACGCCAAACTGGTCTAACCGTTACCTCCCGTTAGGGTCCCCGGAACCTGTAATTCTAGACGACCTTCACAACTCAGATTGGTACATCGCCAAAGCCCACCACGACTGTCGCTACTTCTCCCCCGTTGGTCCCCACGCATTTCCGGCGCTGCTCAATGATCGGTGGTCGGTGGCGTAACGTTCCAGGAAACTTATGCAAGGTACGGGTAACTTCACAACCAAAGTTCCCCGCAAAAAAAGCCTAGGCGCAGGCCTAGACTTCAGTCGTGTCGTATGTAACTACTCCAAATCCACAAATGCGCCCGGTAAGACGCCAGCCACCGTGGTTTCCACGAAAGCCCCCTTCTGATTAGTCAAGTAGACCGGGGCGTCTTGATCGAAGAATTCAGCAATGACTTGCCGACAAATCCCACAAGGAGCAATCGGCCCATCCGTATTCCCGGTAATCAGAATAGCCTTGAAGTGCGTTTCCCCCGCCGCGATGCCAGAGAAGATGGCCGTCCGCTCCGCGCAGTTAGTCGCCCCGTACGATGCGTTTTCAATGTTACACCCACCATAAACTTTGCCGCTGTCGCCGACGACCGCCGCCCCAACGTGAAAGTGTGAATATGGGGTGCCCGATCGAGCATTGCCGTTGCAACTTTCAGAAGTTCCGTTTGATCTGCCATGGTATTTCCTCCTTAGGTTAAAACCGATTAACACCCTCATTGTGTCATAATTTCATTGAAATGGTAGATTGTAAAATTAATCCGAACGCTGTTCGGACAAAAAAGATCAGCTTCCTTTAAAATGGTGTTTACCACAAACCCATCTTTTAGGAGCTGATCTTTTGTCTAGTATAACCTATTCCGAACGAATTAAAATCGAAACCTTTTGTGAACTAGGGCTGTCCAATATCCAAATGGGCGTTCGGCTGAACCGATCACCGTCAACAATTTCTTATGAATTATCTCGATGTCAACCTTATCAGGCTGAATTAGCACAAACAGATGCCGAATACAAGCGATCACGATGTGGTCGGAAAACTAAGCTGAGCGATGAGTTAAAGCAAAAAATTCTCAACCATTTACGTCTAAGCTGGTCACCAGGAATGATTGCTCACGAATTTAAACTAGCTACTAAATCTATTTATAATTGGCTAAATCAGGGGAGAATTGATTTCTCCTTGAATGATCTACCTGAACATGGCGTACGCCAACGGCGTAACGTTGACCAACGATCCAAATATAATCAATCTTTGGGGCGATCAATTGAACAGCGTCCCATGATGATTAATCAACGTAATCGCATCGGCGATTTTGAACTAGATACAGTCGTTGGTCCTCGTGGGCATAGTAAGGCAGTTTTATTAACTTTAATCGATCGAAAATCACGGTTCCTTTGGGCATACCGGTTAAAAGATCGAACGACAGCGAGTGTTAATGAAGCACTGACTAAGTTCCTAACAACTTTTAATGGACCGGTGCACAGTTTTACTGTGGACCGTGGTACTGAGTTTAGTGGGCTAGTATCATTTGAATCACAATATGGTATTAAGACCTATTACTGTCATGCTTATACGCCAGCTGAACGTGGTAGTAATGAACGCTTTAATCGGAATTTACGTTATTTTTATCCTAAGGGGACTCGTTTTGAGCACATTAGTGCTCAAGATTTAACGACGACGTTACTCCAAATTAACCAGCGACCGCTTAAAATACTCGACTGGCAAACACCGTATCAGGTTATGCTGACCAATTTGTCCAAAAATTCGGATTAAATTTGCAATCTACCAAATCGCTACCATTTGAACAAAATTTCTCATCCGTTCTGCCATTTTTTTCAAGAACTCCCGCCTGGCACCTAGAAAAGCCTTAAGATTTCCCGACAATCAGCGGATCAGTGGCGGCCTATGCTACAATAATGACATCTTTTGTGAATGGGAGTCTTGAGGAATCATGAAATTATTGCGAAGTATCCTGAGCTGGGTGGTACCAATCGTCATCGCCGTAATCCTGGTAGTGGGCATCCGAACCTATCTTTTTGAGGTGGTACGAGTCTCGGGGGACTCCATGACCCCCAACCTGGCCGATAAGGAGCGCATGATTGTGGTCAAGCCCCTGACCATCAAACGACTTAGCGTCATCGTCTTCGATGCTTACGGCGAGGACCCCAACGCCACGCCCGGCACCAACTACGTCAAGCGCGTGATTGGTCTTCCCGGCGACAAGGTCGTCAGCAAGAACGGCTACATTTACGTGAATAACCGCAAGATCAACCAATCGTTCATCAGTCCCACGGAACGCACTGCGGGCACTGGGAACTGGACTCTTAGTGAACTCGCCCAGGAACATCACTGGAAATACACCGGTAATGCGGTGCCTAAGGGCCACTACTTCGTCTTAGGCGACCACCGTAGCGTCTCCGAAGACAGTCGGGCCTGGGGCTACGTCGACGCCAATAAGGTCATGGGCGTGGTCAAGATCCCGTTCTGGCAAACCACGGCCACGTATCGCCATAACGTGAATCAACTTGCCCAATAAAACACCAGAAAAGCACATCTCTACGACCGTTTCCATAGATCGTAGACATGTGCTTTTTGGTTAAACAAGTTAACAGAGTTCCGAACCGACCGTCGCCTAAAGGCAACCCAGCTTTGATGCATCGGCCCGGAACCGCTGAACTTCACAGATTAACTAAACATCTTCTTGGTGGCCCGCAATAACGTCTTAGGGTCCTTGTCATACCGTGGTGTGTCGACCAGGTTATCCATCGAAACCCCGGCAAAGTGGTACGCCGCGATTTCACCGGAACGTACGGCACTCTGTTCGGTAAAGATCATCTGGTACGGTTGTTCGGCGAATTCACCCGTGAAGGCTAAGTTGGTCGAATGTTCCGGAATGACCTCTGGCCGATCGGTCTTGGCCCGGTTGTTGAACAACGCGGAAGCGTAAGGCATGTACACCGGAATGTTGTTGATGATGCTATCCATGATTTCGGCTTCCTTGTTCTTGATGTTGTTCGGTCCGGGATCGACCTTGGAGAGTTGCCCAATCAATTCTTGGGCCATTTCCTTCCCGGTCATCTTGATGTATGGTTTGTGGACGAACTCACCAGTCCGCCGTGGGTAGAGGAAGTACCCCCAAATCACCGATTCGTTCGGCTTCTGGGTAGTAAAGTGGGGTTGGTGGTGCACCACAATCGACATGTTGACGTCCTTGTGGCCCAACGGCGTGATTGGCGTGGTGGACAAGAAGGAGTTCAACGCGTTACCGGGAACCTGGGTGGTGATCCGGGTGATTTCGTTTAACAACAGGTGGTTCTTGGTGGTCAACGTAAAACTGACCCACTCGGAACTCTTGCGGTCGTTAAAGAACTTATCCGGCGTCCCTAAGTTGTAGAAACGCTCCGTGGCCTTCTTCCATAAGGCTGCGGAAATCCCGTATTCCATGTTTTCCGGTGCCGGGGTGTCGTAATCACCCATCGTAGCCGAGTCGGTGATGGACCCGTTGGTGAAGATCACGGCCGTGTCCTCGTCGATGGCGACCACTTCTTCTTCGCCACTGTCCACGTTTTTAACGTGAATGCCGGTGACCGTGATTTCGTCTTGGAGTTCGCTATCCGCGAAGTCCCAATCCGTCACGATGCGGTTATTAATAAAGGTAACCCCTTGATCTTTGAGGTACTTAATCAGCGGTAACATAATACTTTCGAATTGGTTGTAACGGGTTCGGTTAACCCCGACTAAGTGTTCAATTTGCGTAAATTCATAAATCATCTGGTGCATGTAGCGCCGGAGTTCTTGGGCGGAACTCTGGGTCCGAAAGGCAAACGTGGTCTCCCACATATACCAGAAGTTCGTCTGGAACATGTGCGGGTCGTCCTTGAAGTATTCGGCAATCGACACGTTGTCTAACTTGGTTTCGTCACCGTCGGGCATCATCACCAGCTTCGATAACAGAACCCGGTCCTTGTTGTTCAAGCCCAACTTACCGCCATCGATAATACCCTTGCCACCTTGCAGCAGGCGCGCCTTATCGTAGGTCCGGTGATGCGCATCGAAATCGTGCGTATCCTCGGCGGCAGTCATCCCCGGTTCCGTGGCTGACGGAATCCGGTCTAACAAGTCCATGAGATCAACATAGGTCCGATAATTAAGCATCCGACCACCCCGAGCGACGTAACCCGTCGTATTTTCCATGGGGTGGTTTTCGTTCCAATATTCACTGGTGAAATCCGTGGTGGGACCCCCGTCGTTGGCACCGTGCATATCGGCACCATAGAACGTGATCTGATCACCCCGCCAGTGACCTTCTTGAATCAGATAAACGGCCGCGGCCATATTTGCGAGCCCCGCACCGATCATTACTGCTTTTGTCTTAACCATCAAAAACACCTCCGTATAGATCGTAGCGCTTTCACACCTCCATTATGCGAGCCGAGTTTGGCTTTGTAAAGGCAAAACCCGATAACCTTAGCGCACCTTTAGAAATATTAGAATTCCATATACTTTAGGGCCTATCATATTTACAAAAAGTGTTCTGCATACCCGGTATATCAACGATTTAAGGGCACCCTATCGACGGATAATGGCCTGTCGGATTCTGAAAATTCAGCTTGAAAAATCCTGTTATGCGTTCCGAACTAGCGCCTCTTCCTCGACTCCTCCACAAAAAAATGGACTGCTAGGCAGTCCATTTTTCGGGTAAGCTTAAGATGAAATTAGTCAGCGGCCTTAAACGCCCCGGCAGTTAACTTGCTAGCTTGTACAAAGCCCTTAGTCTTACTGTTAGTGACGTAGAGGTACTTAACGTTCTTCTTATTCTGTTTTACCGTAATTTCTTTAGTCGCGTAGAACGTCTTGCTTGCAGGTAAAACGCCCTTCTTGGTTAACGTTACCTTAGCTTGGTCAGCCGCAAACTTCCCAGAGTAATAAGCGGGAGCAGCTGCCTTGTAGTGGTAAGCCTTCTTCTTCAGGTTCTTTGCCTTCAGCAACGTATAAGTCTTACCAGCTGCCTTGTCGGCCTTGACCGCTTTCTTAGTGGTGGTCTTCTTGGTAGCCTTCTTGACTACCGCTTTCTTCGTTGCCTTGCCGGCTGCTAAATCACCGAACGCAACCCAGCCCTTAACCTTGCCGTTGGCCGTCTTCACGTAAACGCAAGTCATGGTCTTGGCCTTAGCCTTCTTAGTGGCCTTGGTGGTCACCACAACCTTCTTAGTGGCGTAATACGTGGTGCCCGTCTTCAAGTTCCCCTTCTTAGCAAAGGTGACTTTCGCCCGGTCTGCCGCAAACGCCCCAGAGAATAACGTTGGTTTCCCCGCCTTAACGTGGTAAGCCGTCTTCTTCAAGGTTGTCGCAGATTTCAAATTATAGGTTGTCTTCTTGGCAGCCGTCTTGGTAGCCGCAAACGCGGTCGTGGTCCCCGCAGCCGGTGCAATCACACCTAAACCTAATGGTAAGACCATTGCCGCTGCAGCAGCAACCATTGCAACTTTTTTCATCATAACCATTACCCCCAATAAAAAATGAAATACTGAATTCATTACTGAATTCATGAGTCATTATAGCATCGCGCCAAGAAAACGGTTGCCTAAAGAACCGCTTTCGTCTAGCTTAGTTAAATTATCAGCAATTCTCATGGTTAAGCTGCCAAACTAACGGAAATTTGCTCACTAAAAAACCCGTCTCACCGAAGTTGCTCGGCGGGACGGGTTACTCGTTATTTGGTAAGTTGGTGACTAATGGTCTTGGCGATCAGGGACGTAAAGTACCGATTGCCGTGGTCGTTCGGGTGAACGTGATCACTCACAAACCAGGACGAATGGTCCTTCGCTGCGGCATACCAATCCACCACGTGCACGTTCGGATACTTCTTGGCTGTTTTGTGAATCATGCTGTTCACCTGATTCTGCCACTCACGCGTCGGAACGTGAGCGGTCACCCAGAAGATCTGGTGATCGCGGCCAATTCCTTGCACAATCTGGTCGGCCTGGTCCTGGCTAATGTTGCCGTTGGTTCCAACGTTGACCAGTACGTTTTTCGCCATCTGGCCGCGCTGGTTGATGCTGGCAATGACGCCCGGCATCGCGGCGGCCTGCCGCCCGACTTGACCATCGACCACGGCGCCCGGGAAGACCTTCTGAATGTCGCCCGCATCATCGAGCAACACCGAGTCTCCAATGGCCGTCAACGGCGTTTGCTTACTACTAGTCAGTTCGTCGGCCGTCAAGAAGTAGTACTTCGCCGTCTTCTGGTCAGCCTTAGACAGCTTGGAGAAGGCCACGGCCTTATCGTGCTTCTTCTTGGATTCCGCTTGGGCCTTAGCGAGGGCCTTTTGCTTCTTGGCCGCCGCGGCATTTTGCTTCTGCGCCTCGGCCTGGCGCTTGGTAATGGTCTTTTGCAAGGCCGTGGGTTTAGCGGCCGCGGGTTGTTGCACGAAGCCCACGGCGGTCAGGACGAAGCACAGGACTGCCACGCTACCCAGCACCGTGGTGACCCGGTGAGCGGCGGGCTGCTGAATCAGACGCCGAATATCGGTAAACATCTGCCCGTACTGGTAATGCCGTAAGGGACTTTCGATCAACCGGTAACTGGCCTCCGTGACCACCATAATCAACGTGACCTCAATCAACGCGTTCAATAGGGGATGATTCCCGATGTTTTGAACGCGGGATTCGTAAAAGATCATGACCGGAAACTGGTACAGGTAAATACCATAACTCCGCTGCCCCACATAGCTAAAGAGCTTGTTGGTCAAGAGTCGGTTCATGTCACTACCGGGATGGGCAACTGTCGCCACCAGCACCGCGGCTAACATGGTAAACCAGAACATCCCCCCACGATAGGTGCTGGCTGCTTGCCCGTTCATGGTGAAGAACAAGACCGCCGTTCCGACTAATGCCGCCACTCCCAGGCCATCCAGAATCAACCGATGGTTACGGGTAATGTTGCCGCTGAGTTTATATGCCGGCCAGATAAAGGCCATCGCGGCACCAATTAGAATGGCAAACATTCGCGTGTCGGTCCCATAATAGACCCGATTTAAGTTATTCGGATCATACAAGAGGGCCATGGCAATCGCCGAGGCAATCGCCGCAGCTAAGAGCACCACCGCGGCCTTAACCCGACTACGGAATAGCAGTAGCAGTCCTACCACCACTAAGGGCCAGACCAGGTAAAACTGGCCTTCGATCGACAAGGTCCAGAGGTGGGTGAACGGTGACTCACCACTAAACCGATCGAAGTAGGACTGCCCGTGGTGGATCTCAAACCAGTTGTAGACGTACACCAGATTGGTGAGGACCGTTCCCCGAATATTCACCAACAGGTTGCGTTGAAACAGGGTGATGTACGCCGTGGTCCCCAAAATCATGGTGACCAGTGCCGGGTACAAGCGCTTGACCCGGCGATTGTAGAAGCTTAGAAAGTTCACTTTCCCGTGAGTTTCCCATTCCTGAATCAACAGGTAGGTGACTAAATAACCCGAAATCAGGAAGAAGATGGGGACCCCCAGATACCCGCCCTGCATCGACGAAGGGGCCAGGTGATACACAATGACGCCAATCACCGCCAGGGTTCGTAACCCATCAAAGCCGGTGATATAGCGTTTCTTTCTGGTACGTTGACTGCGCCACAGCGACCGCGTCACCCGCGTATTCATTTGTTCCATAAATGTTCCCCCTCAACAGCAGCTAGACAAACTCCCCCATGAATCCATTGTTTAATCAGCATTCTAAATTAATCCTCTTAATATTATTGCCATATACTTAATTTTCAAAAAAGTGTGGCCAAATTACGCGTGCCACACCCCCGATAAAGCTAGTTCTTAGCGTCACTAAATAACACCTTTGATGACCACACTAATTCTATAATGTTTCGCGCCCCGAAACAACGGTTTTAACTTAAATTTTCAATTTGTAAAATTTGTCATCCCCGCTTAGTCGCCCAAGGGGTTTCCCCAGATTAATTCTCCTAAAAAACACTTATTGCGCAAAGCCGTTAACCTAACAAACCAATTTAACTTTACCCAATTAATCAACCGCCCCCCCTCAAGGAAAATGGTATACTAAAAGGAAGCGCTACCAATTCTTTAGAGACTGGCTAATTAAGCCTAATGATGGTTGGCCACCTCAGCGACCTAACGTCTACACCGCCTAAAGTTTTGGCCAGGATTAAGGAGGAATTCAGTATGTCTCAAGCTACGCCATTTACCGCAACTGCTGTTCGTCACTTTCCCAAGGTAGAACTTCATTGTCACCTTGACGGGTCGATCTCGTTGGCGGCTCTCCGCCAAATGACGGCCGTCACCGGCGCGTCGTTACCCGCAAGCGATGCGGAACTACGCGAACTCGTGACCGCGCCCATCGACACGGTGAGCCTGATTGATTATCTGAAACGGTTCCAGGTTGTGACCGATCTGATGCAGACACCCGAACAGCTTGAAATTGCGGGATACGATATGGTGCACACGGCGGCTAAGGACGGGCTGATCTACCTGGAAACTCGGTTTGCCCCCGCCATTTTCACGGAAAAGGGCCTTTCCATTAAAGAAGCGCTCAACCACGTCCTGATTGGTTTACATAAGGGAACCCAGAAATTCGGAATTCCCGTAAACGCCATCGTCTGTGCCATGCGCGATCGTCCGTTAGCCGAATGTATTGAGGTCTTCCAAACGGCCGCCGAATTCACCGATCAAGGCGTGGTGGGCTTAGACTTTGCCGGCGACGAATACCACCACCCGACCCACGACCTAACCGCTGCGATCACCGCCGGTCTAGCGACGGGCTTACCCTTCACTTTACATGCTGGGGAAGCTGGTCCCGCCAGTAACGTGGCCGAAGCACTAGACCTGGGAGCCAGTCGCATTGGCCACGGGGTTCACATGAGCGGTCACCCCAAGATCATCGCGCAGGCCAAAGCCGCCAACGCGCCGATCGAAATGTGCCTGACCAGTAACCTCCAAACCAAGGCGGTCACCGGCTATGCGGACTTCCCGCTGAGCGAATTTCTAAGCGCCGGACTGTGCGTCACCATTAACACCGACGATCGAACCGTTTCTAACGTCGATTTGACCGGGGAGTTCATGGCCTTACACGACCACTACGGGTTGGACTGGTCGCTAATGGAAAAGCTCACCCTGAACGCCATCGACGGGGCCTTCATCTCCGAGGAAGAAAAAACGACCCTGCGCAACCAAGTCCGGGCCGCGGAAAGCAGCCAAAATTAACTCGGCTCAGAATCGTCAGCTTTAAGCCGGTCCCGGTCCCCACATCTTCATCACTAACGTACCTGCTAAGCGGGACTTCACGAGAAATTCGTGAGGTGCCGCTTTTTAGCGCCAGTTCCCTTGGACTAGGACTTTGGGGGCGACTCGTGTTATCGTTAAAGTAATACTTGTCAGGAGGTCCTCTTATGAAAATTCGTTATCCGTATCAAGACGCGTTCGAGCGCAGTCTTGCCCAACGCGACATCGCTCAGGCGACCCGCGACGAGTACCTGACAACGCTTCAGGACTTCTTCCATTACCTGGAGAACTTTAACCCGACTTATCAAACCGAGCACCGCGTCAACCAATTACAAACCGCCGACGTGGAACAGTACCTGGCCATGTTGACCAATAACCGCCAAATTCAAAATCAAACCTACAATAAAGTGTTGTCCCACCTCAACGTCTATTTTAAGTTCCTCTTCTCCCACAACTGGACCCCCTACCTGCCCACGCTAGACCTCAAAAGCAAACCCAAGGAAGCTGCTCGACCGGTTAACTTTCGGTGGGTCGACGATCTGGACACCTGGCTAGCCGATGAACGCTTGCACGTCTACACCCGGACCGCGATGTTGCTAACCACTAAGGGTTACCCCGTGCAGGTCTACTTAAAACCCAACTTCACGGCCCAGCTGGTCACCACCACTTGGTCGGCTGCCGAACAACGCTTTTTGACCCAACTGCACGCCTTTCTCGCCCCACTCCAAACTCGGTTTCAGTGCGCCGACTGGTTTCTTAAACAACGCGCCGCGGCCGATCCGCACCTGACGCTCCCCGGGCTGCACAAGTATCTACGCCCCGATGAAGCCGTGACGAACTTTAAACTTAGCCCCACGGTACTCTATCAAGGTTATTTAGTGAACTATCTGCGCCGCCATCCCCAGTTGAACGATCGGGACGTCATCACGGCGTTACACCTCGATCCGGACTCGATCGACTACTACCGCCGATTGGCCCAACGCGCCGATTGAACTTTATTCTAGGTTAAACTGAACCCCCTGTACTATAATGAAACTAGGGCCGGTCCTGGCAGACATAGGCGCACATTGCGGCGCCAAGGCGGCGACTAGGCCCTAGTTAAGATTATTGGGGGAATCATCATGAAACGAAAAGGACTCCTTTGGGGGAGCTGTCTGTTATTGGTCGCGTTGATTTTCGGGGGCGTTGCTTGGGGGCAAAGCCGGTCGACGACCAAACCGACCACCGCACCGAAAGTGACGCGTCGCGCCCAGCAGAAAACGACGCCAAACAACCTAAGGCGCAGGCGGACGCCCAGCCTAAATGGCTCAAGCTCAAGCACCCATTACAGTTACCCATCCTGATGTACCACAGCATTTCCACGGGCAATCAGCTACGGGTGCCCCAGGCCCAGTTTGCCCAAGAGATGGCCTATCTCAAAGCCCATCATTACCGCACGCTGACCACGACCGAGGCCATTAAAGCTCTTAAGACCAATAGCGTCCCGCAGAAGAAGGTCGTCTGGATCACCCTAGACGATGCCTATAAAGACAACCTAACGCGGGCATTACCGGTGCTGCAAAAGTATAACCTACACGCCACCATCAACGTGATTACCGGCTTCACGCATAAGAGTAACCACCTTTCGTTAGCCCAGATGAAGACCATGCTAGCGACCGGCCACGTCGATTTCGCCAGCCACACGGTCCAGCACCTGAACCTCAACGAACTGACCGCGGCGCAACAAAAGACTGAACTGGTGGCTTCCAAGCACTGGTTGGATCAAAAACTCAACCAGAACACCCAAATGATCTGCTACCCGGCCGGGCGCGCCGACGCCACCACCCGTAAGTTAGCGCAGCAAGCCGGTTACCAGCTTGCGTTGACCACCCAAGAAGGCATCGCACAACTGAGTCAGGGCCGCTACAACCTCGCCCGACTGCGGGTGACCCCGGGCATGACCACGGCGACGTTCGCCACCATGCTGCAGGTCTCTAATTCTTAGATCAAAATCAACCAGCCAATAAAACTAGTGCCCCAACGGAAAGCGGCATCACGCCGTCCATTGGGGCACTAGTTTTATCTTCCGCTTCGCTTAATCGTCCTGCGGTACCGTAAAATGCGGTGAGATGATTTTTTGCTCGGCCGCTTGTAAGCCCTGCCGGGTAAACCAACCATCGCGGATCAGGTACCCAAACGCGCTGACGTTCGCCAACATCTGGGCCAATTCGCGATCGCTGATTTCCTGAATGGCCGCATCAATGTCGGCTAGACTGTCGATGGCGATCCCCAGGCCGTTGGTCACAATTAATTTGGCCACCGCGGCATCACGCCAAACAATCACCGGTAACCCGTGGGAAAGATACATTGACACCTTGTGGGGGTGGTTATAGCGCGTGTAATCATCATACCGGTAAATCGACGTATCACCGTCCCAGGCCAGACCAAAAGTTCGGGGCAAGCGTTGAATCAGCTCCCAGCGATAGAACTTGCCTTGGTAATCGACCTGGGGATTGGCTTCAAATTCTTCCTGAACCTCGGGACTAGCGTGACCAAACGCGGTAATGGGGGTTGCGTGATCCCAGTGAGCAATGTAACGGGACTTCATCAGATTCCCCGCCAACACCACCCCGCGCTTAAAGTTTTCCGGCGTTGCCACATAGCGGTCCGGCTTATGATTATCATCTAAGTAATCGAGTAGGTATTGATAAACCATGGGGGTGGTGACGCCCATTTCCCGGAGTTTTGCGGCCATCCGGTGATTATGCACAATCAAGACATCACACTTGTTGAAGTAAGCCACTTCGTCGATCCATTTAGGTGGGCGCTGGTCTCGCAAAGTTTCCACGTCGTGCACCAGGCACACGAACTTCACGTGGCGTTGGTGCATCCGCTCCACGAAGAAGTTTTCAAACCGGCCACTATTCAACGACGGATATTGATACACTAATAGATCCCCCGCCGTAATGGCCTCCGTGATGCCATCGATCCGTGAGCGAACCGCCTGATTAGACTCCTTAAGATCGCTATACCGAAAGAGGTTAACCACCTGATAGCCCATTGATTGGCCAATCGTCGCAATGTCAAACTTGGCCTGGCGCGTGGCATCGTAGGTCTGTTCCTGGACGATATCCGTAATCCATTTTTTCATCAGAAAACTCCCCCTACTTACTGAGTTAAGCGCAGTTGTACGCCGAACTACCATCCCCTGCGTAGCCGCGCTCAGATTGTCTTCACTATACCGACACCAATGTCACCTCACAACCAATCACCCTCGAAATTAGTCGGATGGATTAGTTACATATCATACCGAACTCGCGACTAAGTTTTATTTTTTGTAAGCGGTTCCTATTGCATTGTACCGGGAACGCGCTTAAACTAAAGGCAAAGCTAGTTATTATTTTCACGAGGAGGCCTTTCACATGGGAAGCACGTTGACCATCGTTTCTTGGACCGTCATGTTACTCCTGATTGGCGGGGAAATCGTCCGGGGAATCTTCATGTTTCGGCAGTAATTAGTCATTATGATGCATTGGGATCAAAACAGCGAACCCAAGCCCAACAGCAAGCTCAGGCCCCCAATCAGTGCCCCCAGGTACCCCAGTAACAGGCCGAGGAGAAAATTCACCCGCCGTTGCGCCAACCGGATCGCCCAATAATCGCCCACGAGGAGCATCCAAGCTCCCACGACACCGCTACTCAGCTCGGTACGCCGGCCTACCGCGAGCCCAATTCCAACAATCAACAGGCCAATTAGCAGGTAACGAACCCAGCGCATTTCGCGCTCATCCAGCTGCGTCGCAAATGCCCGTTGTCGTTCTCGCCACCACTTCATCTCATCATCCCCCACATTGCAAATGGAGCTTATTCTAACATGCACGCCAGCCGCCATCAATTGGCGGCGACCACCTTTAACCCAACAAAAAGGAGGACCGCGACAACGGTCCTCCTCTTCAACGCTATAACAGGTTTATCTCTATGTTGCTGTTAATTAGTGTACCAGGCGCACCCATCCGCGTCAAAGGCCGCTGGCAAAGACCGCCGTCTGGGCGGTCAACGCCTTTAGCAGCGTGGCCGGCTGACTCGTCGTCGTTTGGAAGGCCTGATGGCTGGTGAACAGCGTGGCGTTACTGCGCGCGTAGTAGGTCACGTGCTGGGTAATGCCCGTCTGCTGATCGGCCACGGTCAATTCCCCCACCGGTTCTCCCGTCTGAACCTGCCCGGTTTTCAACTGGGTAGCCGTCAGTTGGGGCTTAAAACTGGTGGTAATGGTATCGGTCTGATTCCCCTGGGTCCACGACCCGACCTGCGAGGTGTTCGGGGCCGCCATGACCTTAGCACCGTTGACCAGCGTAACGGTCCGACTATTCAGGGCCGTGGGCTGGAGCTGGTAGGTTTGTTTGACCTGCTTGATTAACTTGTTCATGGCGGAGAAGGTGGTATCACCACCCAAGATGGTCGCAATCATCCGTTCCCCGTTGACCCAAAAGGTCGCCGTATAACACAGTTTAGCGTTTTCCGTGTAGCCGGTCTTTAAGCCATCAATCTGGCTTTCTTTTTTATATTGGGACTTTCCCGGCAAGCAGCTATTCTCGTTATAGATCGTGGTCCCGTTGACCGTGGCTTCGGTCTTGCTGGCAATCTGCGTAATTGCCGGGTCGGCCGCTAACAGGTGCTGGGCCACAATGGAAATGGCCTTGGCCGAAACCAAGTTTTCCTCGGTGGCCCCGGTACCGGGAAGCCGGTACCCGTAACTCTTCAGGTCGGAATTATCCAACCCGGACGAGCTGATAAAGTGCGCGTTGATGCCCCAGTCCTGACATTGCTGGTTCATCGCTTCGATGAAGGCGGCGTTACTGCCCGCCACATAATCACCTAACGCCGAAGCCGCACTGTTGGACGAAGCCACCATGGCCGCCACCACCAATTCCTTGACCGTAAACTGGTCACTGTTCTTCATTCGGAGTGACGAAAATACGGAATTATGACTCAACCGAATCAGGTTATGATCCACGGGGACCTGATCCGTCCAATTAATCTTGCCACTATCAATGGCCTTGACCGTTAAATACACCGTTAAAAGCTTACTTAATGATGCAATGGGGTACCGTTTGTTGGCATTTTGTTGATACAGGACCTGCCCACTCTGGGCATCCATCACGTAAGCCGCCCGCGCTGGGACCTTCGAGACGCCACTGGCGGCGTGGGCCGGCAGCACAGGGGCTAATCCTGCCAAGACGGCTAGCCCGGCACTGACCCGAACTAACCAGCGTTTTAAACTTTTCACGCGTCAAACGCTCCTTTCGCTAAAAAACTCCTTCTCATTATACAGAGTGTACCTCAGGATAACGTAAATTCATTGAAACTTGCTGAAATTTTAACCTATTAGAAAAATATTTATCATTACTGTCATCGCCTAGCTTGACACCCCTGCCCAGGGGCTGTAAACTGTTGTCAGAAAGTAAGATTACATTTGTAGTCGATTAAAGGAGTGTGGGTTATGGCAACCACTGAAGTTACCGCTACGATTTCCGACGCCGAATGGCGGGTCATGCGGGTCGTTTGGACCTTAAAGCAGGCCGACAGTCGCACCATCATTTCACTATTGGAAAAACAACACGACTGGAAGGCCCCAACCATCAAAACGTTGATTGGTCGCCTGGTCAAGAAGGGCGCACTGGCCACTACCAAACAGGGGCGCCAGTATATTTATACGCCCCAGATTAAGGAGCAGGCCGCGATGGACGCCGCGTTGTTAACCGAACTGAATCAGATGTGCGCGATGCACCGCGGAACCGCCTTAGCCCACGTGATCGACCAACTCGACCTCAGTCGTGGTGACGTGGAAACGCTGATGGCCCATTTAGAACAAAAATTGCCAACCGCTCCGGCCAGTGTGCCGTGTGACTGCCTACCGGACGATTGTGAAGGGAGTTGTGATGTATGACGAAACACCAACATTCATCTAAACAAATGACCATGCCCGACCACGAGATGGCCGGCATGCCCATGGGTCAGACTCATTCGGACCACACCATGGGTGAGATGTCCATGGGCAACGGCCACATGATGCACATGGGTAACCTGAAGCGTAAGTTCTGGATCTCATTAATTCTGACCCTGCCGATCCTGGTGATGTCCCCGATGATGGGGATGCGGTTGCCCTTTCAGCTGACTTTTCCGGGCAGTGATTGGCTGGTCGCCGTCTTAGGGACGGTGCTCTTTCTCTATGGCGGGGGTCCGTTCTTCAGCGGGGCTCAAGGCGAACTAGCCACCCGTAAGCCAGCCATGATGACCCTGATTACCCTCGGAATCGGGGTCGCCTACCTCTACAGCATTTACGCGGTCGTGGCGAATAACCTCTTTCACGTGACGCCGGTGGTGACCGACTTCTTCTGGGAACTGGCCACGTTGATCGACATCATGTTACTGGGTCACTGGATTGAAATGAACACCGTCATGAATGCGGGCTCAGCCGTCGACGCGTTGGGGAAACTCTTACCCCAAGTTGCTCACGTCCAGGACGCCGCCGGGAACGTGACCGATGTTCGTTTGGTAAACGTCCAAACCGGACAAACGGTGGTTGTGCGCGCCGGAGAACAAATCCCGGCCGACGCGACCATTCTGACCGGGAGCAGCGCCGTTAACGAATCCCTGGTCACCGGGGAATCCGCCGCAGTCAAGAAGACCGTGGGTGATTCGGTCATCGGTGGCTCAGTCAACGGCACCGGAACCTTTACCGCTCAGGTGACCGGCACCGGAGAGACCGGCTACCTGGCTCAGGTCATGACCCTGATTCAAAACGCGCAAAACGCCAAGTCCGCCTCCGAAAATCTGGCGGACCGCGTCGCTGGCTACCTCTTTTACGCCGCCCTCTTCGTAGGGATTCTCGCCTTCATCGTTTGGCTCAACCTGACCAATCTGGCCGGCGCCCTCTCCGTCACCGTGGCGGTCTTCGTGATTGCCTGCCCTCACGCACTGGGACTCGCCGTTCCACTGGTGGTCGCCCGCAGTACCGCGTTAGCCGCTCAAAATGGGCTGTTAATCCGGAATCGCAACGCCGTCGAACAGGTTAAGGCGTTGAAGTTTGCCTTGATGGATAAGACCGGAACCCTGACGCAGGGTCAGTTCAAGGTCAACCATTTACTCAGCCTGACGCCCGCCCACGACGACCAGACCGTCTTACAACTCATGGCCGACCTGGAAGCCGGGTCGAGTCACCCCTTAGCGACTGGGATCCTGACCGCCGCTAAACACGCCGGGTTGACCGTTACCGCGGCGCAAGACCCGCATCAGGTCCCCGGGATGGGGCAATTCGGCACCATCGCCGGGACCACCTACGGGTTAGTCGCGGTGACCTACCTGGACCAACACCAATTAGCTTACGATCACGACCAGTTCAAGACCCTGGCCGCCGAGGGCAATTCCCTAAGTTACCTGATTGGCGACGATCAGGTCTTAGGCCTGGTAGCCCAGGGCGATCAGATCAAACCAACCGCCGCTAAGTTAATCACCTACCTGAAACAACACGACATCACCCCAGTCATGTTGACCGGCGATAACCAGGAAACGGCCACCAAAGTCGCCCAAGCCGTGGGGATCGACCAGGTGCAAGCGCGCCTATTGCCCGAAGATAAGGAACGCTTAGTCGGCCAGTACCAGAAACAAGGTCAGGTCCTCTTTATCGGTGACGGGGTCAACGACGCACCAAGCTTAGCCCGCGCCGACATCGGCATGGCGATTGGCTCCGGAACCGACGTGGCCCTGGAAGCCGCCGACATCATCCTGGTCGCCAGCGATCCCGCAGACGTGGTGGCCTTCTTGAAGCTGGCCCACGCCACCAACCGCAAGATGACCGAAAACCTCTGGTGGGGAGCCGGGTATAACCTGGTCGCCATCCCCCTGGCTGCCGGGATTCTGGCACCCTTGGGCTTCATGTTGGACCCCATGGTCGGGGCCATCGTGATGTCACTCAGTACCATCATCGTCGCCATCAACGCGATGACGCTGCGGTTGGAACGACCGCGTAACTAAATTTTCCCCTAACGAAAAGTGCCCATTATTCCTAACTCAGGAGTAATGGGCACTTTGCCGTTAATGCGCTGCCGGTTTGCGCCGCGCGTAGGTATCGTAATATTCGTTAAGAATCACCTGGCTGAACGCCCGGGTTGCCGGGGACATCGTCACGTTCGTAGCTACCAGTTGGGCCCGTAATTGGAGGGTCAAGCCCACCTTAAGGTAGGCCTCCCCCCGTTCCAGCGTCAGTTGGCCGGTCTGAACCGCCCGCAAGGTTCCCCGGACGGCCACTTGACTTTGAAACAATAAATAATCTGCCGGCACGTCGGCCACAACCAAGTGTTGGGCCTGGGCGGCCTGATAATACAGCAACAATTGCTGATGATAGGTGTCGGAGGCTTGCATAAAGAGCCGGTATTGTTGCGGATAGACCTCCTGCAATTCATGTTCAAATTGGGTCGTGGTCGAGCCCATCAACAATAGGGCATTGAGGATAGTCGGAATCAGGTTTGCGGCCGTGACCTGCGCCGGCACGGGATACTTTTCCAGAAAACGTAAGCGTCGTTCAACCACCGCCGCCACGATCTCGTCCTTATTCTTAAAGTAGATGTACAGTTTGGCCCGACTAACGCCGGCCTGTTTGGCCAGATCCACCATTGATAATTGGCGAAATCCTTGGCTTAAGATAATGTGATTCAACCGAACGGTTAAGGTTTCTTTGGGGTCCATAGGCCACCTCCTTAAAATTGATTATAACATTTCTTTTGACAGAATAGACAAAAAATAGTATAGTTTGTCTAAATTAAGAAATAGACAGATTTATATCTGATTTGTCTAATTAAATCGAATCGAGGAAATTAACCATGAAAAAAGTTGTTGTGACCGGGGGAACCGGTTTTGTTGCGGGGTGGGTCATCGTTGAATTCTTACAAGCGGGTTACCAAGTGGCCACCAGCGTGCGTTCATTAAACAAGGCTGCCGCGTTAACCGACGAGATTGCCGGGGCCGTCACTCCCGACCAGTTGGCCCAATTTAGTTGCTTTGAAGCCGACCTGACCAGCGACCGAAACTGGGTGGCCAACTTGACCGGTGCGGACGGCGTGATTCACGTGGCCTCCCCCATGGGTAACGGAACCGAGTCGGTCGACGAACTGGTCAACGTCGCTAAGAATGGTGCCCTCACCGTTTTGAAGGCCGCCAAGACCGCCGGCGTCACCCGGATCGTGATGACCAGTTCACAGGCCGTCTCCACGCCGTCTAGCGATAGCACCGCCACACTAGACGAAAGTTTCTGGACGGATATCAACAATCCCGAATTGGACCCGTACCGGATCTCCAAAGTCGCCGCCGAAACGGCCGCTTGGGATTACGCCAATGCCAACGACCTGCAACTGACCACGATTTTACCCGGCGCCATCTTTGGCCCAATTCTTTCCGCCAAGGCCGTCAGTTCCAACGGAATCCTCTTACAGTTGCTTAAGGGGCTCCCAATGGTCCCCCACGTGTCCTTAGAAGTCTCAGACGTTCGTGACTTAGCCCACCTCCACCGGCTGGCCTTCGAAAATTCTGTGGCTCAGGGAAAGCGCTACTTAGCCGCTTCACAATCCCTGACGATGCTCGCCGTGGAACGTCTCTTTCAGACCAACTTCCCCGAACACCGTATCAAGGTGCGCGCCCTGCCAAACTGGGGAACCCGCGTCGTGGCGCGCTTCGTTCCCAGTCTGCGGGCGTTAGTGCCAATGTTGAACCGTCAATACCACCACACCACGGCAGCGGCCGAACACGACCTGGGCTGGACCCAACATCGACCCCAAGACACCGTGGTCGATACCGCCAAAGCCCTGCAACGCTTCGGTCTCGACCAATAACTCTAAAATAAACGGGGAACCGGCAGAATTTGCCGGTTCCCCGTTTTCGGTTGTGCTTGACCAGCGCCAACCATCCCCGTTATGTAGTGATTACGCGTCTAACGCCAAAAACATGACGACCTGCACCACGGTGACCACCGCAGCTAACGATGCGGCTACCAATATAACCAACGATTCGTTGGGAATCGTGTCTAGGTGCCATCCCCGGCGGCCCCGTAAACGATGGTTAATCATGGTCCGCAAGGCCCGCAAATCGCGCGCCTTAGCGTGCCGATTGACGAACAATTGCGCCCCCCGTTTTGCATGGTCATAGTTGAGTTCGTGTGACTCCTCTGCCACGTCCATTCCCCCTCTCTCCTTAACATTACACCGAATTAACCATCGGCCGTCAATCCTAAATTTCACAAAGTCACTAATAATAAAAGGCCCCCGCATTGCCGCGAAGACCCGCTCAACCTTATGATCAAGGGAATCCCGAGCCTGATGGTAGCCGCTGAATTACCCGTATCATAAATTTGTTGATAATTAAAGATGGGAAAGAAAATCTCACATCTTGGCTACAGTTTACCCGCCAGCCGCCCAAATACCCCACCAGGTAGGTCAGTTACGTTAGTGACCAAATTTTGGGGATTAACGACTAAGACCACAAAAACAGGCAGAAAATTCTCAAAGAATTTTCTGCCTGTTTTTGTAGAATTGTATCATGTTCCCATACGCGATTCTGAAGTTAAAACGGCTAACTCCGGATTACAGGTTTTGCCCCTTCTCCCAGGCCGTCATGGACAGGTTCAACCCGTGCTTGACCAGCTGGTCGAACAGCGCGTGGGTCCGCTTGGAGATTTCCCCGGCGGTTTCGGCGTTGCTGCGGGTCAGAAAGTCGGTCACGTCCGTGGCATCGGCCACCGCGTTATCCGTAGCTTCTACCCGCCCGCGGGCGTAAGACTGGCACGCGTCACGGTAGGCGTTGATGGCCTCAACGTACTCGTGGAAGTGCGGTTCGATGATCACGGATAAGGTCTTTTCCAACCAGTAAACGTTGTCGGTCGAGACCGTGGTCGTGGTGTTCTTGTAGTCTTCCGGCGTGTCGTTGATGTTGGTGAAGAACGGCATGTACGGACTGTAGGCGAAGAACCCTAACGCCACCCACTGAATCGCGGCGTGCGCGTCGTCGACCCCATTACGAATCTGCAGGATGGATGAGGCTTGGTTGCGGTCCATGGCGATGGGCCGGTACTTGCGCTGTTGGTTTACCGTGCCCGAGGCGTAGGTGCCAAACGGGTCGTATTCGGTGCCGTTATAGTGCGACGACAGGAAGAATTGCACGTCTTCGATAGCAATCTTCTTGGCCGGCTTACGGGTAAACGGCATGTCTTGACTGGTTGGCACCTGATCAATTTCGGGATTGAACAGCTTCTGGCCGTACCAGGTCCGCGGCGTGTTGTAGTACGCGTCGGCTTCGCTGTGGGTCCCAAAGATTTCACGGAAGTTGAAGTGCCCCGGTTCGGGGTTCAAGTGGTGTTGCGCCACAAAGTCGGTCAAATCACTGGCCCCAAGGAAGTTGGCGCTATCGGTCAAATCGATCTCTTGCATCAGCGTCTGGTTCGGCGCGATGGCGTAGCAGTCATCCGGAATCCGCATGGCGGCCCAGTGGTGACCTCCGGCCGTTTCAAGGTACCAGATTTCGTTTTTATCGTTAAAGGAAATACTGTTGCTTTCGCCGGTACCGTATTTTTCCAGCAAGGCGCCCAAACGTTGGGCCCCTTCCTTGGCACTCTTGATGTACGGCAAGACCAGTGTGACCATGGCCTCTTCGTTGATGCCGTCATCGACAAGCGGGTCATACCCCAGGACACGAGCGTTGGTCGCCGTGGTTTCCGTGGCGCTCATGCCCACGTTAAATTCGTTAATCCCGGCTTCTTCGTACTGACCATCGCTCTGGTCGGCTTGCGGCGTGCCGGTATAACGGTACGCGTGATCCGGCAGCGGGACATGAACGCCCGTAGTGATCGACGTAAACGACGCATTCGGTTGGTCCGTCGCAGCGTGCACCACGACCTTAATCGGATTGATGGGACCGTAACCATCTTCGTTACGGGCAACAATCGTGGAACCGTCCATACTGGCGGCCTTACCTACTAAAATTTCGGTACAATCGGAACTCTTGTTATTCAAACTGTTCCGCCCCCTTTGGTTAATAGTATAGGAGTCGGAACCGGTCCTGACCAGCCACTTTCATCAAATTCGGCAAAAAGGTCGCTGGCCTATCAATAGTAACGAAAATCTCCCCGACGTTTATGGATGTGGTCCTCCACTACTAACGAGATCAACCAAATCAGGTTGAACCCCAAGCTGATTTCGACCACGATAGCTAACCAGCGCACGTTGGCAAAGACCATCACGATTAGTGACACCAGAAAAATCCACGAAACCGGTCGTTCCCACCAATCGAAAAAGCGAAACCACCGTGAGTAATGTTCACGGTTGACCCGACCCTTAGTTTGCACGTCCAAATCCTCCTTTAGCGGTACCGTAAGCCTCCCTTACGGTGGTGCCGCCAGTCTTCAATCATTAAACTCACGCCCCAAATCACATCGCCGCCAAATCCGATACCGATGATGACCACTAACCACCACGGATGGTAGATAGAGGCCACCAAAACGGCGATGAGTAACGGCCAGCTGGTGAGTCGTTCATACTGATTCCAAAAGTGAAACCACCGCGAATAGTGCGTGCGGTCCACGTGTGTGCGTAAATGCATGTTGTCCTTCCTCCCCGTCTCCCCAGACGTTTATTATCATTAACTAGTTTACCCACATCACAGCTTTGAGTGCAATCTAAAAACGACCGGTCCACCGAAAAAATGCGGTGAAGCGGTCGTTGCCATATACTCTCTTCGTAAACCCCTAAAGTCCCCTAAGAACCCCAAACATTCCCCATTACCCGTTGACCATCGGCGTGTTGGTACACCGTGATCTGTTCATTCTTGGCGGGGTTCCGGAATAGATAAACGTCTTTTTCGGCAGACGTCGCGAATAACTGCCATTTGCTAGCATCGCGGCCGCGACGCGTTAATTCTGTGGCAGTCCAAGTCTGGATATCTTCGATTTTAATGGGCGGTACTTCCTTTCAAGCGCGGGGTCAATCTGCATTGACCAGTTTTAAACTAAATAAGAATCGTTGATTGGACACAATTTATTTATTTAATAATAATTGGCATCCCAAATGATTGTAACCACATCATACTATACTTTTGTTTAAATTCAACTTAAAATTTAAAACTTATCAAATGATAAGAAGCCGTTTCGACTGCCGGAGTAGGCTAACCGGTGTTGAATTTTTTTACGAGAGTGGGACAAAAGGCGATTAGCTGGTGAGCATGACCGACGGTTCGTAAGGGGGATAATCCTGGATTGGGATTAGCTGACGATTTTACGGGGTTAGGCGGAATTAGCAACCTATTGGCACGCGTTTCGACACCATCTATTCGGACAGGACTTGCCCAACCATGCCGTACCTTCCTCATCTCAATTGCTCCTTAACCCGTTATCGCCGGCCACATTATCCAGAAACCTGTGACGACCATTTAGTGACGTGTTATACTCAAATTATTATTCCCATTAATTAACGATTCTCTCACAAATTAAATTAGTCAGTCACTAAGGAAGGGGTGCTACATGTCTCAACGCCACGTTACGTTACTTCTAGTTGGTTCTCTGTTCGTCGGGGGACTGCTAAGCACCACCACTGCGCACGCAAAAGCCTACTGGACCAAGCCCCGTTGGGTCACGCTGCGCCGCAGGGTCACCATCAAAAAGGTCCAACCGACCACCCACAAGGTACTCGCCAAAATCACCCTCAAGAAGGGCAGCAACGTTCAGCTCACCCGAGCAAGCCGTCATGCCCCGTGGGTGTTGCGTTCCGGTAAATACGCCCCGACGGCCAAGGTCCAATACACCATCACCCGTGCGAACAAACCACGCTGGTTCGATCTGGGCATCACCGTGCCGTTCGCGGTCGCGCCCAAGCACATCCAAAGTAGCGTCGGCAAGACGGTCTACCTGTCGTCCACGGTGGACGACCTAAGTCCCGCGGATTTCGCCAGCACCCAGACCAACCTACTTAAAGAACACTACAGCTTTCACCCGTACCCGTTTGGGGCCACCATGACCCTGACCCGCTACACGCATCACAAGGGCGGTTGGGGCGTCGGTCAGGTCCGCTACCACGGGAAAACCTACTTTGCTATTGCTGCAGACGATGAAGCCGATGTCGTCCCGTACAACACCTACACCATCGACGGTAATATGGTTGTCTCATCGGCCAATCCCAACAATGCCAAAAGCGTGGTGTTACGTCCTGATAGCCGGGTAACCACCAAGAGTTACTGGAGTCAAAGTCAATTTGGGGGCAAAGACGACCTCAACTACCGTTACAACGTCAAAACCAAACACTGGGACTTACAGCCACAAGACGACGAAGACTAACCTAATTCAATTGAAAAGCGCCCGACCAATTTCCCGTTTGGGAAAATCTTGGTCGAGCGCTTTTTGTGATTATTTTTTAAACGACCCCTGATTGACGACTAACTTAGTCCACCGTTCGGTCGGCCGTGACGCGTTGTTCCTTATCCTGAACCACGCGTTGCCAACGGTGCCGTAACGCCTTGGCAATTTCGGTGACTACCAGAACCACGATACCGGCCAGGATCGGAATCCCCCAGCCGTAAGTGAAGTTGGCACTGGTGGTGTGGAAGACGCCCTGCATGGCTGGCCAGTAGATGATCATGGCTTGGAGTGCCAACAGGATGCCCACAATCACGAAACTCATCTTATTTCTAAAGAAGTACTTCGAGAGTACCGGATGGTCGTTTTGCAGGTTGAACCGGTAGAAGATCTTCCCGAAGATGATCACGTTTAACGTCATGGTACTGCCGACCACGGCGCTAAGTCCCTGACTGGTCAACAGGTCGTAGGCAAACATCCCCAGCCCCGAAATCAGCAGCGACACGTAAACCACTTCGAAGATGTCGTACTTGCCCAGAATCCCCTTGGTCACGTCTCGCGGTCCACGCTTCATGATGCCGCTTTCGGCGGGCTCGAAGATGAAGGCAAACTGAATCGTCAGGGCCGAGACCATGTTGATCCACAGTAACTGCGTCGGGAACAACGGTAACGTCTGGTCCATCAGGATACTCAGCACCACGATTAGCCCTTCGGCAAAACTGGTCGGCAGCAGGAAGCGAATCGTCTTGCGAATGTTGTCGAAGACGTGTCGGCCTTCCCGCACGGCCCCCAGCAATGACGTGAAATCGTCGTCGGCTAAGACCATGTCGGCGGAGTCCTTGGCGACGTCGGTTCCCCGAATCCCCATGGCCACCCCGATATCGGCCTGTTTTAAGGCCGGCGCATCGTTCACGCCGTCCCCGGTCATCGAGACCACGTGGCCCCGCTTCTGTTGGGCCTGCACGATCCGCAGTTTATCGGCCGGCGTGGTTCGGGCAAACACCGTGTACTGGTCGATCTTATCGACCAATTCGGCGTCACTCAGCTGGTTCAATTCCGGTCCGGTAATCGCCTTAGGCTGTTCGGCCAGGGTCAGTTGCGCCGCAATCGCCGCGGCGGTCTCAGGGTCATCCCCGGTGATCATCTTGACCTTGATACCGGCGTAGCGCAGTTGCTTGACGTCGTCGGCCACCCCCGGACGCGGCGGGTCGATGATCCCGGTCATCCCGGCTAAATGCAGGTCCTTACCGATCGGCAAATCGTCGACCTCGTCCGCATCGGCGGGGACGGGTTGGTACCCTAAGGCCACCACCCGTTTACCTTGGCGGGTCAGTTGTGACAAGCGTTCCTGCCAGGCGGCCGCATCGACGGTCTGACCCTGTTCTTGCATCAGGCGCAGTAACGTTTGGGGCGCCCCTTTGACCAGTAACCAGCGCTGATTGCGGTGGTCGACTAGGCGGGCGGAGTAGCGAATCGCCGAGTCAAACGGCAACGAATCGATTTCTTGCGGCGCCGGGTCTTGACCGGTCAACTTGTGGTACAACGCGGTCAACGCCCCGTCGGTCGGTTCTCCGGTCAGGACCCATTGGCCGTCTTCCTCGTGGAATTCGGCGTCGGAGGTCTGCCCGGCGATTTGGACCAACCATTCCAAGTTGGCGTCATCTTGCCAAGCCACGGTCTGGCCCTGCTGGTCTTGAATCTGCCCGGCGGCATCGTAACCCACCCCGGTCACCGCATAGGAGGCCTGGGGGGTCAAGACGTCGGTCACGGTCATTTCGTTTTTGGTCAACGTCCCGGTCTTATCGGTGTTGATGATGTCCACGGCCCCCAACGTTTCGACGGCTGGCAAGGTCTTAACGATGACGTTTTGCTTAGTCATCTGTTGGGTCCCCATCGCTAGCACCACCGAGGTACTAGCGGGTAGGCCTTCGGGCATCGACCCGACCACCATGGTGATCACGGCGATCAGTAAGGTTGGCAGGCTGTAGACGTGGGTCACCATCCCTAAGATAAACAGCAAGACCGCCACCACTAAGATGGCCAGTGACAAGCCCAGGCCTAAGCGATTTAAGTTGCGCATCAACGGCGTGGGTTGGGTCTTCACCTTAGCGACGTGTTGCTGAATGGTCCCAATTTCGGTTTGTGCCCCGGTCACCGTCACGATCCCGCGGCCGGACCCGTTCGTCACGGCCGTCGAGGCAAACGCTTGGTTCGACCGGTCGGCCAACGCCAGATCACTCGCAGCTAACGGGTCTTCTCCCTTTAACACGGAGTCGGTCTCCCCGGTCAGCGCGGATTCCTGAATCTTCAGGTTATCGGCGGCAATCAGTCGCAGGTCGGCGGGAACGGTATCCCCAGCTTCCAGTTGGACGATATCGCCAACCACCACGTCGCGTGACGGCAGCGTGAGTTTCTGCCCGTCGCGGATTACCACGGCTTCGGACACCAGTAACGCCTTGATTCTCGCCAGCGCGTTATCGGCGGAACGTTCCTGGAAAAAACCGATGAAGGCGTTAGCGACAATCACTAACCCGATAACGGTCGAGTCGGAGTAGTGGTGCATAAAGAAGGTCATAATGGCCGCGGCCGCTAAGATGTAGATAATACTGTTGTTGAATTGTTTTAAAAACCGCAACAGGTTGGACTGGGGCTTAGCGGTCAGTTCGTTGGGCCCATTCTTGGCCAAGCGAGCTTGGGCCTCCGCCGCACTCAGACCGGTGGTGCCATCGGTGGCGTAATCGATCTGGAGCTGCGCGGTGCTACGTTGCCACAGCGGCGTGGCCGGTCCAGGGTCGGTCGTTTCGGCAACTGGGGTACTACTTTGATTCGGCTGTTCTGCCATAGAAAAAAATCATCCTTTCAAATTTAAAACGGTGCATTAGCGATCTGGTATGCGGAGAGTCTCGTAACCGTGGTACAAGACGGCCACCCCCTTACTTAGTTTGCGTAAGACTATTTTATCAGGTTTGTTTACTCTCTGCACAATCTGACCCTGAAAGTCTTGAAAACTTCACAATTACTTATGGGGTTTTCCATTGATGAAACTGGTCGCCTTCCGGTGATCAGGGGCTGGAACGCCTGCGGGCACGATTTGAAGCCCCGCAAAATCCGCGGGTCTTCAAACTCGGCCTTAGTCTAGGCCAGCAAAATACGCTGACCAAGACTAATTTCGCTGGCTGAGCCCCTGCTCACCTCCAGGCTGAACACTAGCGGTTCGAACTGACAATCGTTTTAATGGCAGTCCAATAATCATTCGTTCATAAGTTACAAAATCATCAATTCATACAATGTAATAAACACTTTTTAAACCTAACTAGGCCCTGACTTAAAACTCAATGACCGATTTAAATAATTATTTATTATCTTTTGTTAAAAAGAGTTCAGTTTAATTACTGTTATAACTCGTGTGACCCGGAGGCGCTGAATCCTCTAAGTTAGTCTTTTAAGACAAATTCTAGCTATGTCTAATCCATCAGAATAGTGCTGGCAACACAATTCATCTCAACCAAACAAGGTTACCTCCAGGTGCCTAGCGCACTTTAAAGTGCCGTCTTGTGAGCGACACGCCAGGCCCGTATACTAAGCAACATCAATTAGTTAATTAAAGGAGGTCACGCCATATGCAGCGTACCATTTCATCAGGTTGGATCCTATTTTCCTTAGCCATTAGTGCTTTTGCCATCGGGTCCACCGAATTCATCAGTGTTGGCTTATTGCCATTGTTAACTCAGAGTTTCAACATTTCCCTCGCCCAGGGTGGCGCGACCGTGTCGCTTTACGCCGCCGGCATTACGGTGGGGACACCGATTCTGGCGCTGGTCACCAACCGCTGGAACCGTAAGCACCTCTTAATCGCCATCATGGTGACCTTCTTATTAGGTAACCTCTTGGCGGCCGCCGCCCCGACCTTCGGCATCTTGTTAGCCGGCCGGGTCCTGGCCGCTCTGGCCCACGGCATCTTCATGGCGATTGCGTCGTTGATTGCCGCGGACGTCGTGGCCCCCGAGAAGCGGGCTTCCGCCATTGCCGTAATGTTTACCGGCCTGACGTTGGCAACGGTGACCGGCGTGCCACTGGGAACCTTTATCGGGCAAACGTTCGGTTGGCGTGCCTCGTTCGTCTTCCTGATTCTGCTGGGGCTGATCGGATTAGTCACCAACCTCTTGGTCGTGCCTAACGACTTACCGTTACCCAACCCCACCAGCATCAAGGGCATTTGGCGGATCTTAAAGCAACCCCAACTCCTGTTGATCCTCATCATCACGGCCTTGGGTTACGGGGCAACGTTCCCGGTCTACACTTACCTGACGCCCATTCTGAACCAGCAAATGGGCTGGTCGACTAGCGCCATTGTCGTGATTCTGATTTTCTACGGGGTCGCCGTTGCCATTGGTAACACCCTGGGCGGCCGGTTTGCCAACCGGCACCCACTACCGGCCATCATGAAGATGTTTGCGGGCCTAGCCATCGCACTGTTACTGGTACGGTTGACCGTCAACCTGCACTTCTGGGACTTACTGGCCGTGGTCATCATGGGGCTCTTCGCCTTCATGAACGTGCCGGGGCTACAGCTCTACATCGTTCAGTTAGCGGAAACCTACACGCCGAACGAGGTTTCACTGGCCTCCGCGCTGAACATCTCGGCCTTCAACATTGGCATCATGTTGGGATCCGGGTTGGGTGGCCAAGCCGTGGCCCAGGGACAACTGACCAACACCCCCTGGTTGGGAATTGGGATGTTAGTCCTAGGAATCGGGGTAGGCGTCATTCTCCAACGGTTAGAACAACGCCAAGGACAGCGGGATCTAACCACCAAACACGTTAAATAAACTGTCACCAGGGGCCAGTCGTACGCTCAACAGCCGCTAGCTTCGCTTAACGCCAAAAATGACCATTATTCCCAATTCAGGAATAATGGTCATTTTGTCGTTAATTCACATCATTTAAAACCACTTTAATTTAGGTCGCTTGTAAGGAAATCCGCGCGTACTTTTGGTTTATCCGCTGGATGCGTTGCCCATCCCACGACGCTTTCGCCGCGGCCTGGTGGGGTTCGCGTAATAACGTGGCCACTAACTGGTCGAAGTACCCCCGAATAATCATGGGTAATTGTGCCCGACTCTTGAACCGAAACTCCCGGGTCACCATCGCCGGTATTAATCTTTGATTCTGCAACAAGACTAAGTCGGGCAGGAGTTCCGCTCGAAAGACCCCTGCCGCCTGACCGGCCTGAATGTAGGCCCGTTCCTGTTGTTCTCGCGTTTGCAGGCGTTCATTCAGTGCTAAAAACAACTCCGGATATTCGGCCCGTAACCCGCTTAATAACTGCGGTGTGGTGGTTCCTAGGTAGGCCATGTCTTCGAAAAAGAAGTCGAAGAACCGCTGGCTGAACGCCGTCGGTGCCGCCCCCGTCGCGGGTAACTCTAGCTGATCGATAAAATCGGTGTAGTACGCCACCACGGCCTGAATGACCCCCGTTTTAGAACCAAAATACTGGTACAGCTTGGCCCGACTGACCCCCATGGCCTGCGCCAACACGTCGATCTTCAATCCCCGTAAGCCGTGAATGATGATGTATTCTTGCGCCGCCATGACCATGGCGATGCGCCGCTCGTCCTTATCTACCATTTCGCCACATCCTTAATGCCTAAATTGTACTGAAAAAGCGTCTCAATTGCAATTTTTAGACGTTTTATAACTTTTACGTCTTTTTTTATTGATTTATTTTATAAAATCAGTTACACTAATGCCGATATCAAAGTTCGACGCGTCTGACGATGGTCGCTCCGAGTGGGGGCCCGGCCATCTGGTTAATCGTTTTACAAACGCGAAAGAAGGTTATCTGATGTTTATCTTTTTTAATCTAGTTTTAATCTTAGGCATCCTCTGGCTGGTCGCCGGCATGGTGACTGCCCTGCATCTTTTCCACCCCGTTGCCGTGGCACCGACCACGACGACCGTTGACCCGGCGGCTCAGGCGTTTAGCCAGCTGCCGGCCGAAAAGTGGACCCTGCAAAATCAATTTAATCTCACCGAAACGGCCTGGTACGTTCCAGCCGCCACGGCCACACACAAAACCCTGATTCTCTTTCACGGTCGGCAAACCGACCACCGGTCACTCGCGACCTACGGGGTCCACTTTCACCAGTTGGGCTACAACGTGCTCTTGCCCGACAACCTAGCCACCGGCGCCAGTCAAGGCGGGTATACCAGCGCTGGTTACTTCGAACAACGGAGTGCTTGCGGTTGGATCGACCAGCTCATCGCAGCCGATAGCCAGGTCGCGATCGGCTTATTCGGCACCGACGTCGGGGCCGCCATCGTGGGATTAACCAGTGATGCGGCGTTACCAACCAACGTTAAGTTAGGCGTGTTAGCGAATGGCTATACTACGGCTTACGTCCAGGTACGGCAACGGCTGGCTCACCGGCACATCCCCGGTCTGACGACCGCCGTCTCGTTAGCCACCCAGTTCCTGTACGGCTTCGCGCTAGAACGCATCAACCCGCTGGCACACGTCAAGCGCAGCCGGTTACCTCTGTTATTCATCGAGGCACCCACCGGTGATGACACCATGACCGCTCAACTCTATGCGGCCAAACCGGGACACAAGGCCCGCTTAACCCTGCCGCACAACCAAGTCACGGCAGACGTTCGGCAATTTCTAGCCCACTACCAATTGTAACCGCAGAATAGACAGCAACCCACGTTTCAACACCAAATATTCGGAGACACAGACGAGTTTGAAACTTTTGTTCCAGGCTCTAACCTAAAGATGACCACCGTTCCCAAATTCAGGAATGGTGGTCGTTTTGTCGTTACGCAAACCCCACCGGTCGGTACTCGTTCCAACACCATAGTTGCAAAAGCCAGCTTACAATCTGGTCAAAGGCTTAACGCAGTGGCGCCTCTGACTCGCTGGTTGCGGGATATGGTATGCTAGACCTTAATTCAAGATTGTTAGAAAGGAAGTTCCCCCATGGCCCCCGCATCCCCGTTAGCGTCACAAGTACAACACGACGTGCACACCCAAGCCCCGTTACTCCACAGCATCTTCGGCCGGCGTTTTGCCCTTTACCGCGGCAGCGCTTACGGCTTGATTCTAATCATGTTGGGCGTGATTGGCTTCACCCTCGCCGATCTGGTTCGCCTAAGTGGCCTGCCACTGGTCCTCATCTTAGCCCAACCCCAAACGATCATCCTATTACTTACTTTTCTGGTCTTCGGCTTACTGGCCGGCGTGTTCGCCTGGCAGACCTCTTTGCGCGCCCTAGAACGCCGGTTTACTCGTCAACTAGTCGCTAGTCTGCAACCGGACGCCCCCGCCGGCACCGCGCGTAGCCAGGTCCTGGCGGCTAACCTGAACTTACTGACCCAAGGACCCCAAGCACTGCGCTTCAAGACCAGTGAGGTCCGCACCCGTCCCACCAACGTGCCGGGCAAAACGCTACTGGTCATTCCCCTGTACCGCCGACAAGGCGCGCTCGACCACGCCCACCAGCTGACCATGGTTTACGTAACAGCGGCCGAACTCGCCCAATTTAAAAGCCACTTGGCCCGTAACTAAAAGCCTGAGATAAAAGTCTCAGGCTCTTAGTGTCTCCGAATATTTGGTGTCGAAACGTGCGCCAAAAGGCAGCTGGTTCCGCTTAACCCCGTAAGCCAAACAATCCAAGTTCAGGATTGTCCGTCTTACGACGTTAATGCTCACCAGCTAACCGCCTTCTGTCCCACTCTCTTCGTGTTCGAAAATCCCTTTAGCCCTGCGTCCCGTTATGAAAGTGGTTCGCCGCGGTGTCGGCCATCCCGTTCAACGTCGCCATATCGGTGGCATTGATGGAAAAGTCCAACTGCGCGTTAGCTGCAATGTGGTCTTGGTGGGTCGCCTTCGGGAGTGGTAAGACCCCGTTTTCCAGACAGAACCGCAAGGCCAGTTGGGCCGGCGAAACGTGGTACTTGTTCGCCATTTCGCGGACCGCCGGATTGTTCAGCATGTCGCCGGTCGCTAGTGGGGAATAGGCTTCAACCAACAGATTGTGCGCCTGCGCAAACTGGGTGATTTTCGGTTCCGTGTAGCCGACGTAGTATTGAATCTGGTCAACCATCGGTGCCACTTCGGCGTGATTCAAGAGGTTCTGGAGATCGTGAACGTTAAAGTTCGACACACCAATGGCCTTGGCCTTGCCGGACGCGTAAATCTCCTCCATAGCCTGCCAAACTTCCAGGTTCTGGGCGTCATAATCCCGGCCAATCTCGTTCCACGGCCACGGTGCGTGAATCAGATAAAGGTCCACGTAATCGAGATTTAAGTTTTTAAGTGTGGTCTTAAAATCAGCTAGGGCGCCGCGATAGGATTTAGTCTCGGCCGGTAACTTGGTCGTCACGAAAACGTCACTCCGGTCAAGGCCGGAATCGCGCACCGCCTTACCCACACTGGACTCATTTGCGTAGGCCTTGGCGGTATCAATATGCCGGTAACCGGTCTTTAAGGCGTTGGTCACGGCATCGTAGGCGGTTTGGCCACCAGGAATCTGCCAGGTCCCAAAGCCGACCTGAGGAATGGTCGTGCCGTTCGCTAAACTAAATTGATCCGTTAAAACTGCCATTGATAACCCTCCAATTCATGTCTTGGGGTCAGTATACCCCCTTCGCCCCACTAGAAGGCAAGCGTTTTAATAACGGCTTCACAAATGTTTTTATTATCCGTCAAGGGTTATTTTTCCGTTGGGTAAAAATGTAATATTACAAATCGTCCAGAACGCCCAATTTTAGCCATTTCTCTGTTATGATAAATCTGTCGTAAAGATTGCTTAACAAACAGACGACAAACTAAAGCTTTTTGATGACCGACCCCGTGGTACCCGGAAACTACCACGACGTTCACCGGTGATCATGTCCATAACCCCATTGAATCAGACTAAATCCCAGTTTGATTCAATGGGGTTAATTGTCGCATAAGAACTATATTTTATGCATAAAATGCATACTATGCACTTTTTTAAACGTTAGTTGGCTGTTCAGCCACCGTCTCCAGTAACGCATAGGCTTCATTCGCATCCTTGACCTTGAGTAACCGAGCATAGCTGGCTTGATCCTGAAGCAACGCCAATAGCTGGCTTAACGCATGCACGTGTGAATCCCGGTCTACCGGGGCCAAGCCAAATACGACCCGTAATGGTCGGTCCTCCCCCTTCGCCCGCAGGTGGGTGGGGTGCTTTAAAATCAATAAGGACATCGATAAGGCGTTAACCCCACTCTGCGGCGTGGCGTGGGCCAACATCACCCCATCTTTTAGCATCATATAGGGCCCCTTACTCTGGGTAATGCTGATAATCTGGTCGACATACCGGTGCTGGACACTCTCTTCTCTGCGCAACGGTGCAAAGGAACGCTGAACCGCATCCTGCCAATCCGTTATTTTATCCGTTACCTGAATATGCTTCAGCGGCAAGAGTTCCAGTAGGGACGGTTTCACGGATTCGACTGTCTGCGGTTTATCCTCAAAGTAGTCTTCCAAGCTCGCCGTCAGGCCACTAAAATCGTCGACCCGGGCATAATCCGTAATAATGTCTAGAATGGCATGCACCGTTTTGGTCTCTTTTGACTTATCAAGTAAATTCAATTGACGGAACACCCGATCGAGCTGCTGAAAATTCGCTTCATCCGGAATAGCGTGAACGGCCAACATCGGCGTATCCGAATGACTCTTAATCTTCGCCGTGGTTAAGATGAGCTTCGGCTGATGCTGCTCCAAATCATACTGCTTAAACTCGTCTAAACTGATGGGCTGCGAAAACCGAATGCTCGGGTAGTGGGCCGTCAATTGTTGATACAGCAACAGGCTGGTCCCAATCCCACTCGTGCAGACCAACATCACGTCCGGTTCTTTTTCAACGCCCAACCACCCTGGCGATAGGCGCTTGACCTCACCGCCAAAATAAATCGCAATCAGGGCTAACTCATCGCTTGAAACCGGAGAGCCCAGAAATTTTTCGAAGGGTTTTAAAGCATACTTGGTGAGATTCATTAAATAACTATATTCCACTTTGACATTGGACAGGTTGGCATTGTGGTACTGGATATTAAACCCGATGCGAAAGTAAGTTGAATACAGATGGGTCGTTAAGTCCTTCAAAAAATTTTCGGAGGTTAAATCAATCCCCGAAACCGAGCTAAAGCGACGAGCGACCTTGGCCGTAATGGCGAATAACTGTTTGGCCAAATCATTATCCTGATTAACATGCTGCAGTTGTCCCGCCAGTAGGAACCGGCGAAGACTCCCTACCTCTGCCGCGGGAACCGGCCCCCGTTGCGACAAGAACTTTTGGACCCATTTTGCCATTTCGTCCATCGGAAAAGTTGCGTCATCGTGAATCACTTTATGTTGACCATTTAATCTATCTAAAACCCACGTCGTATACAGAATAAGGGTCTTAATCGCATCCCCACTGTAATAATTACCGATCTTACGCTGGAGGACCGTTAACCCCTCCGTCGCATACGTGAGATCGGGGAGCTGCTTAACCGCATCAACTAAAATCTGATTTCTCTCTTCTAATTGGTTATAGACCCAATTTCGTTGGGCGGCCTCACTCCCCGTTAAAATTTTCCCCTGATTCGTATTGACGACCTTGGTATCGGGAGGCAGCTGACCCGCTAATTGTTTAAAGTCTTTGATAATCGTATTTTTAGAGACGCCAAACCGTTCAGATAAATTAACCAGTGATAAATGTGATTTCTGCTGAATTAATAGCCAAATGAGGAGCTTTTGCCGGTTATCCGCATTCAACTCGGGTTGACTGTGCTCTACGACGTGTTTATTTAATTCATCAAGTGTCTCCTGTGTAAGAAAGTATCCCCCTTGTGGTAACCGTTGAACGTCATCCAGGTTCATCTGTTGTAGGGTCGCGTTTAATTGCTTGAGCCAATAAAACACACTTCGGCGGGAAATTTGCAATTTTACTTCTAGGTCGGCCACGGTTTTATACTTCTGCCCCTCAACCAGGGTCGTTGCTAATAAGTTCACTTTCCCTTTCTTACTAATATTTAACATTCGATTACCTCACAAACTTTCACCAATGCTAAAAAGCTAGCTTATTTTATGGCTTTTTATACTAAATACATGATCTTAACAATACGCTTTAAGATCATGTATTTATATTCATTAATTTAAATTTAAAGTCAAACGTTACTGATTAAGCCAAAGCCTTTTCAACCAAGGCTTTCACCTCAGCATTCGTGGTGCACTCGTTTAAAGCCGGTTCAATCAGGTTTTGGAGCTTCCGTGTATCGAGGTGCTTCATTTGGCTACGAACTCGTAGGATGGAGGTGGCGCTCATTGAATATTCATCCAAGCCCATCCCCATGAGCAGTGGAACCGCAATCGCATCTCCGGCCATTTCACCACACATCGCCGCGGTCTTGCCTTCCTTATGAGCGGCATCAATCACTCGCTTAATCATCCGCAACAAGGCTGGGTTGTACGGCTGGTATAAGTAAGAAACGTGATCGTTCCCCCGATCGGCAGCGAATGTGTATTGAATCAAGTCATTGGTGCCGATACTGAAGAAGTCAACTTCCTTGGCAAATTGGTCCGCAAAGGCTGCCGTCGCGGGAATTTCTACCATGATTCCTAATTGGATATCATCGGCTACCGGAATTCCGCTCTTGATCAGGTTGTCCTTCTCTTCCGTGACGACTTGTTTAGCCTTTCTAAACTCGTCCAACGTCGCAATCATCGGGAACATGATTCTCAGATTGCCATAATGCGAGGCCCGTAGCAGTGCTCGCAGTTGGGTTCTGAAGATCTCCTGGCGGTCTAGCGAAATCCGGATGGCCCGATAACCCAAGAATGGGTTCATTTCCTCAGGTAACGGTAAGTAAGGCAAGTGCTTATCGCCACCGATGTCCATGGTCCGGATAACGACCGGTTTCCCGTTCATCGCTTCGACAACTTGCTTATAGGCCTTAAACTGGGCGTCTTCCGAGGGGAGTTGTTGGCTATTCATATAGAGAAACTCCGTTCTAAATAGCCCAACCGCTTCGGCACCCGCCGAGTTAACCGCTGCAACATCATCGGGTGTCCCAATGTTCGCCGCAATTTCGAAGTGCTTGCCGTCTGCAGAAACACTGGGTTCTGCCTTCAGCTTGCGCCACTCACGACGTTCTGCTGCATACCGTTTGGCCTCGTTCTCATATTGCTCACGTTCGTGATCATCAGGACTAACTACCGCAAAGCCGTCCAATCCGTTCAAGATAACCGTATCGTTATCCTGAACCAGCTTTGTCGCATTTTCCGTTCCCACGACAGCCGGAATCTCTAAGGTTCGGGACATAATCGCCGAGTGACTGGTCCGGCCCCCTAAGTCCATTAAGAACCCTTTAACGTACTTTTTATTCATTTGCGCAGTATCGGATGGCGTTAAGTCGTGGGCAATCACGATAACGGGCTCATGAATCAGGGCTGGGTTCGGCAACGGCCGGTTGAGCAAATGGCTCAATACCCGCTTGGCAACATCTTGGACATCCGTTGCTCGCTCTTGCATATACGGATTGTCGTCCATCGCCTGTAAAGTCTTCGTAAATTGATCCGTAACTGCGGTCACCCCCGTTTCGGCGTTTACAGTCTTGCGCTGAATGACGTCTTTAATTTGAGAAAGCATCTCCGGGTCGGACAAGATGGCTAAATGCGCATCAAAGATTTCCGCTTCTTTTTCGCCCAGCGTTTTTAAAGCATTCTGGCGAATCGCTTTTAAATCATCTGACGCGGCAGCCACCGCTTGTGTTAACCGTTCAATTTCACTTTCTGAATCTTTGACTTGTTGCTTGTCGAAAGTTAAGTCCGGTTTGACTAACCGATAGGCCTTGGCAATGCCAATGCCGTCACTGGCAGCAATTCCCGTAATTTTTTCTGACATATAAACCCTTCACTCCAACCTAATCCTGTTTACTCAGTCTTTTCCCATAACTTTTCGTACGCTTGAACAACGCCTTCAACCGTAAATCCAAATTGTTGAACGACTTCAGGGCCCTTACCACTTTCACCAAAGCGATCAATTCCTAAATTAATCCCCTTTAATCCGGTGTATTTAGCCCAGCCAAAGGTACTTTCCATTTCCAGGGAAATTCGTTTATCCACTTGTGGTGGTAAAACGGTGTCTTTGTACTGCTGACTTTGCGCATCAAAAAGTTCAAAGCTAGGCATCGAAACGACCGAAACATCGTATTGCTTTTCCCGCAAAGCTTGTTGCACCTTCAAGGCCAACTGCAATTCAGAACCACTGGCGATTAAAATACCATCTGGCTCTTCACTCTTAGCTGGTGAAGCCACGTAGCCACCGCGGGAAACGTTTTGAGCACTCGTTTGTTCGAGTAGTGGTAATTTCTGTCTCGACAGCACTAGCACTGCTGGTTTATCCGTCGTCTTAGCGATCACTTGCCAAGCCCCTAAGGTTTCATGCGCATCCGCTGGTCGAATCACGTTTAAGTTCGGCAGTGCCCGTAACCCAGCTAATTGTTCCACCGGTTCGTGGGTGGGACCATCTTCACCTACGGCCACGGAATCGTGCGTGAAGATATAGGTGACGGGTAAGTGTTGCAACGCGGATAACCGAATAGCTGCCTTCATATAATCTGAGAAGGTAAAGAACGTACTCCCAAATACCCGAGAACCACCGTGTAGCGTAATTCCGTTTAGAGCTGCGGCCTCACCGAACTCACGGACCCCAAACCAGATGTTGTTATTCTCTGGGGTCTCTGGGCTGAAGCGACCTTCACCCTTTAACTGGGTCTTGTTACTTGAGGATAAGTCTGCCGCACCACCCCAAAAGTTAGGGTTGTGCTTTGAAATTTCCTGCAGTAACTCCGAGCTCGTCACCCGGGTAGCGACTTCCTTACCAATCGTTTCGTCGGCCAACTTCACCTGACTCATGTCCAGCTTAGGTCCCACTTCTTGAGAGAACTGCGCTGCTGCTTGAGGATCATTGCGTTGAAAGTCGTTGTACATCTCTAGCCAAGCATGGTAAGCGGCCTCACCATGTTGCTCAATGCCCTGCTTAAACTGCTGATAAGCGTCTTGCTGAACGGCAAAGGGCGTTGTGGTCCAGTGATAGAATTCTTTCGTCGCTTTCAGGTTCTCTGCGCCCAGAGCCGCACCATGAACGGCATTGGTTCCCGCTTCAGGAGAGCCATGGCCAATTTCAGTTTTAATTTCAATGATGGTTGGTTGGTTAGAGTGCTTAGCGGCATTAATGGCGGCGTTAATGGCTTCCAGATCTTCTCCAGAATCTACCCGCAGATAGTTCCAACCAGCCCCTTCAAACCGGTTCTTTTGGTTTTCAACCGAACCGTTGCTTAAAGGACCATCCAGCGTTACATCATTCGAATCGTACAGCACAATTAACTTGTTCAGACGTTCCTTACCGGCAATGTTAATGGCTTCTTGGCTAATTCCTTCCATTAAGTCACCATCGCCCACCAGTGCGTACGTCCAGTGATTAATCAGATTGTACTTAGCCGTATTATACTTAGCGGCCAAATGTTCTTCGGCCAAGGCCATCCCTACGGCCATGCCAATGCCTTGCCCGAGGGGACCCGTGGTGGCGTCAACGCCGGGGGTGTGACCATATTCTGGATGCCCAGGTGTTAACGAGCCTAATTGCCGAAATTGCTTCAAGTCGTCAAGACCCACCGCATAGCCGCTCATATGCAGCAAACTGTACAGCAAGGCTGACCCATGACCCACGGACAAGACAAAACGATCTCGGTTAATCCAGCTAGGGTGATGTGGACTCGTCTTCAAATGGTAATTCCAGAGGACGTACGCCATCGGTGCCGCATCCAAACATAACCCCGGATGACCAGATTTTGCCTTTTCGATCATATCGATGCTTAGCATTCTTAACGTATTTTCAGCTAAGTAATCTTTCTGATCAAAACTAACCTTGCCGTCGGTCGTTTCATAATTAATCATTAATAAATTCCCCCTGATGCACTTATTTCTAGTCCTTGGACGTTTCTGCTTCCTTGTGATCCTTTAAGAAGAATGACCAAATAATGACAATGACCACAAAGGCGATAATTCCACTGATCACGGCAACTTGCCCGAATGAGCCTAACTTTCCTAGTAAGATCCCTGGAATCAAGTAGTCCGTATCGGCAAACGTCGACGCAGCCAACTTCAAGCCCCCGAGAACTGGTAGGATGAATAATGGTAACCAGCTAATCAGTAAGCTATTCACAGCAGAACCAATAATGGCACCACGACGACCACCAGTAGCGTTCCCGTAAATCCCAGCGGCACCACCACAGAAGAAGTGACCGACAACACCGGGGATAATGACCGTCGTCTTCAGGCCAACCATGACGAACATACTTAACGTCCCCACGATAAAGCTGACAAAGAATCCGATTAACAACGCATTTTTCCCGTATGGGAAGATGATTGGGACATCCAGCGCTGGCTTGGCATTGGGAACCAACTTGGTCGCAATCCCTTGGAACGCCGGCACAATTTCACCTAAGATCATCCGAACACCTGCTAAGACCACGTAGAAGCCTGCGGCAAAGGTCCCGGCTTGCGTAATGGCATAGACTAAGAAGTTCGTCCCGCTACTGAGCTTGGTTTCAATAAAGTGTGGTCCCGTAATAATAGCTAAAATTAAGTAAACAATTGACATTACTAAAGTAATGGATACCGTTGAATCACGTAAGAAGCTTAAACCCTTAGGGAAGTTAATGTCTTCGGTCGAGTGCTTAGCATTCCCGAACCACTTACCCATTAACCCTGCGGTAGCATAACCGATGTTCCCAGTGTGCCCCATGGCAACCGAGTCCCCACCGGTAATCTTACGCATAAAGGGCTGGCAAAGCGCTGGCGTAATGGTTAACAGCGTTCCTTCGAACAACCCACCTAAGATAATCGTGACGAAGTTCGCCTTCATCCCCGTAGAAATCAGGATAACGGCCGTTAAGCAGGACACGTATAACATCGCTTGCCCCGTTAAGAAGATGTACTTAAACTTGGTAAACCGGGCTAACAGAATGTTGACGATCATCCCGACAAACATAATCAGCGCAGTAGTCGTCCCGTATTGTTGCAGCGCAATGGCAACCACCGCTTCGTTTGAAGGCACAACCCCTTGAACGTGTAAAGCAAACTTAAACATTGAGGCGAAGGGTGCTAAGGCACCTTGTAAGATTCCGGCCCCACCGGTTAAAACTAAGAACCCGACAAAGGTCTTAACGGTACCTTCCAGGGTTTTAGTCCCGGGCTTCTTTTGAAGTGCTAATCCTAAACATGCAATTAAACCAACTAATAATGCGGGTGTACTGACCACCGAAACAATAAAATTAATAACGGCTTGCATCATTTTTACCTTCTTTCGACCTAATCGTGCTTGATGTTTTCTTTATCTAGCAGCGTGTTAATCTTTGCTTGTAATTCCTTCTTATCAATAATGCTGTCCAAGATGTAGACCCGATCTTGGGGCAAGTCCGAAGCCTGATCGGCTAAATCGCTACCCAAGAAGAAGTAATCAGCAGCGCTTTCATTTAAGCCACCAGTATCAAAGTGAGTGACTTCGATATTATCGGTATCGACGTTTTCTTCCTTAAAGACGCTTTCGATGTTCATTTGAATCATGAAGCTTGATCCTAAACCGGATTGACATACAGCTGCAATTTTCATTATTCACGCACCCCTTTAAATTCTTTAACTAATTCATCAACACTAGTGGCCTGTTCCAATCGCTGACGACTACCCTCGTCTTCCAAAATCGTGGCTAGTTCCTTCAACGCTTCCAAGTGCTTAGTGTTATCACTAGCAGCTAACACAAAAAACAACGTAATGGGATGATCCTCACTGACTAAGTTGACCGCTGGTGCAACCTTCATCAGTGCCATGCCCATCTCATTAACCCCATTTTCCGGACGCGAATGAGCTAACGCAATGTGGGGTCCAATATTGATGAACGGCCCATTTTGGTCAACCACATCAATCATCGATTGAATATATGAATCCGTGATCTTCCCCGAATCCAACAGCGGACTCGCGGCTAATCGAATGGCCTCCTTCCAATCAAAATCAACATCTTTTTTGATTTGAACTGTCTTACTTGTTAAAAGGTTCTCCAGCATTTTTTGTAACCTCCTAATTGATAGTTTCACTTTAATGCATGCAGAAAGCGGTTACAAGCTCACTTCGTGCACTCCACTGACGTGCAAAAAGTTCACTAATTCACTTTATGATCATCTCGCTTGAAGACCCTCCTGGGCCGTCTTTGAGACACTAAAACAGGCAGGAAATTCCCGAAAGCGTCGAGAATTTCCTGCCTGTTGTTTTTTCTGTACATCTCCGAGTGAACGGTGGCGTAACGGGTGCTAAAGGGCGGCTAGCCCCTGCCCTTGACGCCCTACTCCAACCTATTCTGCGATCAACTTGCCGCCGCCCGTCAAGCTGTAGGTCTTGCCGTTGAGCCACTTGTTGGCGCTATTACTCTTAGAATAGTACACGTTATGCCCGTTAGAGTGGATGTTCTTCAAGGCACTCTTGGTACTGATCAGCGCGGTAATGTGCGAGTTCTTGGTGACGTTCCAGCGGTTGTTACCCTTCAACGTCACCGTCGATTTGCCGGCCGTGTGGGCACTGTTGATGGCCCCGGTCAGGGTACTTCCCGCCGTCAAGTTCAGCTTAAGACTACTGCCCTTGGCAATCAGGATGTTTCCCTTTAACGTCTGGTTCTTGGCATTAAAGGTCAACTTACCACCGTTACTGCCACTGGTTCCCCACCGGTCGCCGGACAGGCGAATCAACGTACTTGACGCGTTACTGAGTTTCACGTTGGTCAGGTTCATCTTGGCCGTGGTATTGGTGACGTAGAATAACGCTCCGGTATGGTTAGACGTCCCCTTGGAGCCACTCTTAACCTTCGACGTCAGGCGGCCATTGGTCATGGTGAAGACCGACGTCCCGACCTCGGAATCTCCGGACATACTCTGATACAGCATGACCCCGTTGTTCTTCTCACCGGTCAACGTCGAATTTTTAACCGTGATGCTGTTCGAGCCTTCAATATCGGCGGCTTCGGCGCCCGTGGCGGTCCCGGTGACGTTGGTAGCCGTGATGGTCCCCGTCGAGTACAGGACCGGCGAGCCATCCCCCGCGGTCTTCAGCGTCCCCTTATTCAGGCTAACGGTCCCGCCGCCCCGGTCGGTGGCTAAGGCCGCAGAATGACTCCCTTTGGTAGTGATGTTCATGTTACTAGCGGTGATTTTACCTTTATAGGTCGCGTCCAACCCACGCGATGAAGATTTACTGGTTTTAATCGTCGAATTTTTAACGGTGACCTTGGCGTGACTGCCCGTCGCAAAAATGGCGTTCGAGCCAATCGAATTCGTGGTTTCGGTCAATTTGTTCAGGGTCGCACTCCCACCTTTGGTGACCAAGATCCCGGCGTTTTGACCGAAGAAATTACTGTTATCGGTACTAGTGGTGTTGCCCCGCTTGGTGACCCGACTACCAGTCAGGGTCAGCTGACCGCCCTTTTTCACGTACAGCGCCGAGCGGTTTGCCGTACTGGACTTCACCGTGGTATTGCTGAGCCGCTTGGTCCCCGTGATGGTCTTGGTGCCGGAAAGCTTCGCACTACTGCTACTGGTCTGACCCGGCGCCGCAGTGCCACTCGGTTTACTCCCCGGTTTGCCGCTAGGTTTCGTCTTGGCTTGGGCCTGGGGTGGGTTCCCCGCACCGGCTGGTGACTTTAACAGTTGCGGTGCCGCCACGAGTCCCCCTAAAACAATGGTACTGGCTAAGGCAATGGTTAGGTTTCGTTTGGTTGCTGGCATACAAATTCCTCCCTTTCATTGAGCAGGCTATTAACTTGCTCTAGCCTAGTTGTACCGCCTGAACCTTAAAATTAGGCTGAGGTTAAGGAAATTTTAGAGTTTGCCTAGGCCGCTTTCCCAAAAGACCAACTCGCAATGACCGCAGATTACAATTCCAATAAAGCGTTAAACACACTTTGGGGGAGTTTGATTTGGCTTTGCGTGGCCCGGCGCTTATTTTGACTCTGTCGCCGTAAGAGGGCGGCCTTTTTCGACACGCTGTGGGCCTCCCCGTTGACCGCCGCGTTCTTGCGCAACGGTGGTACATCGACTCGCGCTAGGGCTTTTCCCTCTACAATCGCCTGGACCGGCGTCGGGTACAGTTGCCGGGGGACCGTCGCTTTCAGCTGCTTAACCAGCGCCTGTGTGATGGTGGGGGCATCGCTTCGGTGCACCACCATCGCTAAGGCATCGACGGGAGCGTAGTTCATGGCAACCTCAATTTTTACCAGGTCCGCCACTTCGTTATCTAAAAATTCGGTATTGAGGCTCGCGTAGCCGTGGGAGACCGACTTTAACTCGGAGAAGAAGTGCGCCGCCACCTCGGATAAGGGGAGTTTGGCGGTGACCACCACGAGATCGCCACTATTTCCCAGGTCCAGCAGCGTCCCCTTGTGTTGATCAACCAGCTTTAACACGGCATTTAGGCCGTTATCCGGCGTCGTGATCTCGGCCCGCACGAAGGGTTCCGCCACAGTCTCGATGAGACCAAACGCGGGAAACTGGACTGGATTAGTAATCACCATGTGTTGGCCGTTCTTCAACGTGACCTGATACGTCACGTTAGGCGCCGTTGCCAAGACCTCCAGACCGTACTCATCACGGAGACGTTCGCGAATGATCTGCAGGTGAAAAGCGCCCAAGAACCCACACCGAAAGCCCATGCCCAGAGCTTCGGACCGTTCTTCCGTAAAGGAAAACGACGTGTCGTTCAAGCCCAGTTTCAGCACGGCTTCCCGTAAAGCCGGATAGTCGTTATCTTTAGGATATAGCCCCGCAAAGACCATGGGTTGGGCCGGTCGGTAGCCCGGAAGCGCCACCGCAGCCGGTGCGGTTTTCCGGGTCAGCGTTTCCCCCACGCGCACCGCTCGGGGATCCTTAATTCCCGTCACCACGTAGCCGACCTCACCGGCATTGAGCGTCGCTTGCGGGTGCATGGTCGGACTAAAGACGCCCACGCCCTTGGCTTTAAAATCAAGGGTTGCCTGCATCAACGTCAATGGCTGGCTTAAATCGAGCTGACCGTCTAAAACTCGGACATAGGCGATCACGCCCTGGTAGGGATCATACAGGGAATCGAAGACTAACGCTTTTAGTGGCGCCGTTGGGTTACCACTCGGCGCAGGAATGCGTTCCTTAATGGCTTCTAACACCGCGGGCACCCCTTCACCCGTCTTGGCCGAGATCATCAACGTATGGGCCCGGTCAAAGGCTGGGTTTAAATCATGCAGTTGGGCTAAAGCGGCCGGGACGTCCGCCGCCGGCATATCAATCTTGTTCAGGACCGGAATGATAGTCAAACCGTCCTGCTGCGCGATTCGGTAATTGGCAATGGTCTGGGCCTGAACGCCCTGGGTGGCGTCGACCAACAGGATAGCGCCTTCCGTGGCGGCTAGACTTTTGGCAACCTCATAGTTGAAGTCCACGTGACCCGGAGTATCAATTAAATTGTATTCATAGTCTTGGCCGGTCTGGTCTCGGTAATAGTTCCGCACCGTCCGCGACTTAACGGTCACCCCGTGATCCCGTTCAACGGCCAGGTCATCGAGTAATTGGGCGTGACTGTCCCGCTCACTGACGGTTTTGGTCAAGGCCATAATGCGGTCCGCTAGGGTGGATTTACCGTGATCAATGTGCGCGATAATGGCAAAGTTACGAATGAATTGTTGTTGCATAGCTAAACTCCTTTAATTATTTTTCGAATTGGTTAGTCCTGCGCATAGTCCCGCAAGTACCCCATTAAGTAGTAGCGGAGTTGACGCTGCGCTTCTAAAACAACCTGGACGTCAAAATCCGGATAGGCAACGCTTAAGGTTTGATGGTTGAAGCGCGCCAGCGAGGCCATGTTCATCAACCCGCTGATCTGACCACTTTGAATCACAAATAAGTGGCTAAACTGCGATTGACTAAGTAAGTGATCGGTTTTACGTACCAGAGTGGCTCCCAACTGCTGACTAACGGCGTACAGCCGGTTACGCTGCGCGACGGTTTCTGCCATATTGGCCTTCCCCTCTAAAATAGGCCCCCGAATCGCGTTTAACCGGACCAGAGTTGCGTGATGCTCAATCAGGTTTTGCGATTGCTCCACTAGCCACTCGCTAAAGGTTGCCCGGGTAAGTTGCGGGCCGGCCGTTAACTCCGTGATGAGCTGTTGAAAGTACGCTTGGTAGTTTTCCAATAAAATGCTCATAAAGAGATCTTCTTTAGTCGCAAAATAGTGAAATACGGTTCCCTTAGAACTGCCCACCGCGGTGGCAATTTGTTGCATGGTAATCGCCGTGTAGCTCTGCTGGGTAAAAAGTCGAACGGCCGCCTGCATCATCGCTTGGCGCTTAGCATTCCTTTGATCTGGTGTGTAAATGTTGGCCATCCAGCGCATCTCCTTTTAAAATTGACCGTCAGTTAATTTTAACGTAGTTTACCTCAAAATTAACCATCAGTCAATTTTGAATCACCAAAAAAGAGTCCCCCATCGGCGACTCTTCAATCCTGCTTCGGCTCCCGTAGCGTCTGCGCCAACAACCGCAGCGATCGCAATAAATCCGCGCGTTGTTGCGGCGTGTAGGCTTGAATTCGTTGGCTAAATTCCGCTTCTCGGGCCACCTTCAGCTGCATCAACCCCCGTTGGCCCTTTTCCGTGAGCTGGACCCGGCGAATCCGCTGATCATCCCGTTCGGCTTCCGTCAGCCAACCGGTCTTGATCAAGCGGTCGACTTGCCGACTGATCGACGAGTGATTGCGGCCAATCCAGCCGGCCAGCTCTCCCACGCTGACGCCGGGCTGTTGACCGGCTCGTACAATGATCGGCATCGCGGCCGGTTCTAAGGTCGTGCCCGCACGATGCAACTGCTGACGTTCGTCTTGCGGTTGGTGGAAGAACGTCATGATTTCAAATAGGGCCTCAAAAATATCGTTGTCCATAGTTGTGATTATAGCAGAGGCGTGCTACCATGTGCACGTTGCACGAACTGTTTTCCCAAATAAGGAGCTGACTAAAGTTATGAGTGTCGCCAAAATTGCTATCATCATCGGCTCAACCCGGCCCAGTCGGATTGGTCCCAGCATTGCTACTTGGTTACAGCAGAACCTTCAAACGGCCGATCTAAACGTTGATATTCTCGACTTAGCGAAAATCGACCTGCCCTTTCTGGACGAAAGGCACATGCCCAGCGACGGTCATTATGAACTGAAGCACACCCAGGCCTGGAGCGATCTCATCCAAGGCTACCAGGGCTTTGTCTTACTGTTCCCGCAATACAACTGGGGCTACCCGGCCCCACTGAAAAACGCACTCGACTACCTCTACAGCGAATGGCGGGGTAAGCCGGTCAGCATGGTGTCTTACGGTGGCCGCGGCGGCTACCAGGCCGCACTGGCCCTCTCGCTGGTATTACGCGGGTTAAAGTTTAATCGGTTGAGCAACAACCTGGAAATTAGTCTTCCGGCCGCCGAACTCGACGACCAGGGCCACTTCAAGGATCCCGAAAAATCACTGGCGCCGTATAAATTCGACGTCCGTCAACTCAGTGCCGAATTTACCCACGTTTTAGGGTAAGGTAACGACCAGTCAACTCTTTGTGGCCAATGACTGGTCGTTTTTTCATCGCCAGAAAACCGGTTCACACCATTGCAGGGTGCTTCAAAAACGTTATAATTAAGGCATTAACTAGTTCAAGAAAGGTCTGCGGAATTTTATGGAAATGGATAAGCAAACACCACTACAACATCACCACTACCCCGCAACGGAATCCGAATACGAAGCCGAACTTACCGAAACGGAAAACGAATTTGCCGAACAGCTCGAGGCCGTCAAGGAGAAGGCCCACAAGGAAATCCAGCGCTACCTCCTGTGGGGTTCCCTCGGGGTGGTCGTCAACATCTCCGTCTTCTACCTATTCAACAACCTGTTGGGCGTCGAATACCAAATCTCTAACCTGATTGCCTGGGTCTTCAGCGTGCAGGCGTCGTTTTGGATCGATAAAAAGTTGGTCTTCAAACACGCCTCGGCCCACCCCTTCCGCGACATGGGGAAGTTCTACGGCACCCGGATCTTCACCTATGTGCTGGAGGCCTTAATCCTGTACGTCGGAATCTCGCTGCTGTCCTTCCACGCCACGATTACCAAGGTGATTGGCCACGGGCTAGCCATCTTCGGTAACTACTTCTTCTCCAAGTGGTTCATCTTCAACAAGAAGACGCAAAAGACAACGAACTAAATTTTGAACCAACAAATGCGACCCCCGTCAATTTCTGACGAGAGTCGCATTTTTAATTAGCCTTGGAGTTGTTGCTTCAACGCCATCATGGTTTCGAAGTCATCGGTGAAGATGCCCGCCACGTGGTCGTTGAACAACTTGGTTGCTTGCTTCACGCTGTCGACGGTCCAGATACGTTCAACCACCGGAATATCGTCCTGGTAATGACTCAGGTGCAGGCCCGCCAAGCCCTCCTTCTTCACAAAGGAAGCGGCGTTCTTGACCCGCTTGTCGGTCAACCAGCAGTAGATTTCGTCCGGCGCCAGGGCCTGACAGGTCTTCAGGGTCGGCAAGTGGAACGATGAATAAATCACCGGATGGACCAACGGTGTGGCGTGGATCATCCCCAGCACAATTTTTTCGATGTTGGGGTACTGAATCTTATCGGTCTTAAATTCCAGGTTCAACTGCACGTCCTGGTTGGCGACCACCCGTAAAAACGCCGCCAGGGTCGGCAAGCTATCGCCGTTGGCCAGCTTGAACCGTTGTAATTCCGCCAACGTGTAGTCGCGAATGTACCCTTTACCGTCGGTGGTCCGGTTGATTTTTTCGTCGTGCATGATGACCGGGACATTGTCCTTGGTCAGATGCACGTCAAATTCCAAGCCTTCAATCTGATGCTGCACGGCGTACGTGAAGCCGGCCAACGAGTTCTCCGGAAATTTCGCCGGATACCCGCGGTGCCCGAACACCATGGTTGTTTTTGTCATGACGCGTTCCCTCCTCACCGGCAATCGCCAGCTTGATTGTTATCCTCAGTGTAGCCCTTTTGGCACCGGAATGCCCACATTTTCCGGCTTGCTACCGGGTTACTGAACTATCCTGAGTCTAACAAAATCAGATCGCGCCCCGCTTAATTTGCGGTAAAAATTGGGTAAAGATTAGAGGTGCCAAACGTCGGTCGCAATCTGCTTGACCAGCTTCAGCTTGGCCCATTGTTGGTTTTCGGTCAGTTGGTTACCTTCTTCGGTCGAGGCGAACCCACACTGGGTGGACAAGCCCAGGTTTTCCAGGGGAACGTACTGCGTCGCTTGTTGGATGCGCGCCTTGATAGCGGCTGGATCTTCGAGTTCGGGGAACTTTGACGTGATCAGGCCCAAGATGATGCGCTTATGGCTGTCGTTGTGCCAGATTCGTTTGAGCGGCGTGAAGTCCCCGGCCCGGTCGCTATCGTATTCCAAGAATAACCCATCATAATTCAGTTGTCCCAGGTAGTCGGCCACGTCGTCGTAACTCCCCGAGAACAGGTAAGTCGACTTGAAGTTCCCCCGGCAAACGTGGGTGGTCACGGTCAGATCTTCTGGTAGGCCCGCCAGTAACTGGTTGATCACCCGCACGGCATCTTCGGCCAACTTCACGTACTTGGCGTGGGCTTGGGCATCATCGGCCGTTTCGTTGAGCTTACTGATTAAGAAGGCCCAGGTGGTATCGTCTAGTTGCAGGTAGCGGCACCCCAATGCGTAGAAGTGTTCGATGGTTTCGTGATAGGCTTGGGCCAGATCGTCTAGGTATTGATCCCAGCTATCGTAGAATTGGGACCAGTTGTCACTACGGTTGTCGCGGAATAGCATGGTCGGTGACGGGATGGTCTGCTTGACCAAGACATCATCCGGGACCAGCGTCTGTAAATAACTAAACGTCTTAAAGAACGGGTGATCCGGATTGAAAGCAATCTTGCCCACCAGGTCGGCGTTATCGGTCCGGGTCTTACTGCCGTGGAATTTGTAACTCTGCTTATAGTCGTAATGACCCACGCCGGTTAACCCCCACAGGAAGTCCAGGTGCCACCAACTCCGGTTAAATTCACCGTCGGTTACGGCCTTTAACCCTAAGTTCAGTTGTTCTTGGACCACGCGCTTGGTTTCGTCGTGTTGGATGGCGGCCAGTTCGTCGGCCCCAATCTTGCCGGCGGCGAATTTGCCCCGGGCATCTTTCAAAGCAGCGGGCCGCAAGAGGCTGCCCACAACGTCGTAGCGGTAAGGATAAACAGTTTGAGTTGTCGTTGTCATGATAAAATTCCTCCTAAAAATTAACTTTAACTGGTTTGATTGCGTGGCCAATCCCAAGTGGTGGTTGACCATTCACATTAAATCCATCCGGTGTCTTCACCCCAGATGCTCATCTTCTAACCCATTTGTCGGCCAACAAAAAACGCGCTCGTCCCCAGAACTAATCACTTAGTTCTAGGGACGAGCGCGTCGTTTTACCACCCTAATTCGCCTACCGCTCACGCGAATAGGCCTCAACGGTACTGCAGTGCAATACCCGGAAAGTTAACGGTTCCTACCGACCAAGCAGCGTTGACCACTTGATAGCTATTGGGAGCTCATCTTCATGGCGACCAGACCGACCCGCTTCCACCAACCCGGGTTCTCTGTGACGGTTAGTCCACCACTACTCTTCTCCTAGCTGTTTTATGACAAATGCGTTAGAAATTAATGGTAATCTTAGGCGCGTTTCACAGAATTGTCAAGGGCATCCGCCTACTTTTTCGTCAAAAGTCCCTGGCGTTGGAGGTACTCGCGGGCCACCGTAGCGGCCTTTTCGTGCTTGACCGTCACTAAATAATTTAGTTGTCGCATGTCACTAGTCGTCACCTTCCCCGCCAGCTTATTCAGCGACTCCCGCACTTCGGGATGGGCCGTGGCAAACTGCTCGGTCATCAACGGGGCGCCCTGGTACGGCGGGAAGAAGTGCCGGTCGTCTTTTAAGACCACCAGGTGATATTCACGGAGTTCTGGATCGGTGGTGTAGCCGTCGACCAGGTTGATCCGTTTGTGGGCAATGGCCTGGTAGCGAATCGACGGTTCCATGGTCTTGATGGTGCCAAACTTAAAGTTATACGCCTTGCGCAATCCCGGATAACCGGCGCTCTGCTGGTAAAAGTCCGGGTCGAAGCCGGCGTGGACCTTGGTCGCCACACGTTGCAGGTCGCTCACCTTTTTCAAATGATACTGCTTGGCAAACTGCGGTGTGACGGCGATGGCATAGCCATTCTGGTACTGCATCGGCTTCAAATAGGTCATCTGATACTGGCTTTTCAGCGCCTTGGCCGCCCGTTGGTAGGTCACCTGTGGGTCGTGGTCGGCACTCGACTGGCCCTTGACCAGCGACTCCAACACGGTCCCGGTGAACTCGGGATAGATGTCGATCGACCCGGACTGCAGGGCCTTGAACAGGAAGGTCGTGGCGCCGAAGTTGGGCTTAGTCTGAACCTTGATGTTGGGATGGTCCTGTTCAATCAAATCCTTATACATGTTGATCAGAATTTCGGGTTCGCCCCCCAGCTTACCGGCAATGGTAATCGTGGTTTGGGGTTGCACGATGCGGCGATAACCAGCGACCCCACTGATCAGAACTACGGCTACACCTAACACGATGCCGGCGCGCTTAAACGATAATTTGCCTAGCCAATCGATGGCCGCGCCAAAGAGCAGGGCCAAGGCTGCCGACAAAACCGCCCCGATGATCAATAGGGCGTTGTTATTGGTTTCAATCCCTAACAGGATGTAGGTCCCGAGTCCCCCGGCCCCAATCAAGGCGGCCAACGTAGCGGTCCCGATGATCATGACCATGGCGATCCGAATTCCGGAAATGATCATCGGCATGGCTAACGGGAGCTCCACGCGCACTAATTTCTTCCGGCGCGACAACCCGAAGGCTTCGGCGGCTTCCTCGAGGTCGGGATCGATGGTGGTCAGTCCCGAATAAGTATTTTGAAAAATCGGCATCACCGCGTAAATCACCAACGCGATGATCGACGGCACGGTCCCAATCCCCACGATGGGAATCAAGATCCCCAATAGTGCTAGACTCGGAATCGTCTGCAAGACACTGGTGATTTGGAGGGCCACGTTAGCCGCCCGTTGATGGGTCATGAGGACGATAGCTAGTGGAATGGCGATTAGCGCCGCAATGAGCAGTGAGATCAGCGACAAGCCAATGTGTTGCCCGATCGATTGAACGATTTCGCCCCCCTGCGTCTGCAGGATGTGGTTAATCTGTTGCACGACTGGTCGCCTCCTTTGCGGCTAAGTAACCGAGTAAGTCGGCGGTGGTCAGCGCCCGGTGGTCCCGCGCCGTAGCAACTACCACGGTCGTTTGGGTCTGGAGGGCCTGGGCCAACGCGCCCACCGTCGCGGTTGCCGTCAGGGTGGCCGGGGCGGTGGTCACCTCACCGTACCCCTGCGCCAATAAGCTTTGGACCGTGGCGGCTCGCGGCGTCTTCTGGTTCTCGAAAAAACCGCGCACGAAATCGTTGGCCGGGTGCCGCATGATTTCTTCGCCCGTCCCAATCTGTTGGATGTGCCCGTTACGCATGACCGCGATGGTCTGACCCAGGCGTAGGGCCTCGCCCATGTCGTGAGTCACGAACACAAAGGTCATCTGTAACTCTTGATGCAGCCGCAAGACTAGGTCCTGCAGTTGCTTGCGCGACAAAGGATCCAGCGCGCTAAAGGGCTCATCCATCAGCACCACGTTGGGTTTGGTGGCCAAGGCCCGCACGATGCCGACCCGTTGCTGTTCCCCACCGGATAGCTCGTGCGGCAGTTTCGTCGCGTACTGGTCGGGATCGAGGCCCACCTGCGCCAAGAGCGTTCGGGCCCGTTCTAACCGGCGTTTACGCGACCAGCCCAGAGATTCCGGTTGGATCGCGATATTTTCTTGAATGTTTAAGTTGGGAAACAGGGCAATGTTTTGCAACACGTACCCCATCCGCAACCGCATGGCCCGTAAGTCGTAGTCCTGTAAGGGGCGATCGTCGACCTTGATGGTTCCCGCAGTCGGCTCGATCAGTCGGTTGATCATCTTGAGCGTCGTGGTCTTGCCACTCCCGCTGGGCCCCACCAACACGAAAAACTCACCACTCGGGATGGTTAAATTGAGGTCGTCGAGGGCCAGTTTATCCGCATACTGTTTTTGGACGTGTTCGAACGTTATCATTGAGAGCCTCCTGACAAGTAACTTTATAAATTACAGGTAATACTCTAGCACAAACCCAGATGCGTGTAAAAGCATCTGATTACCGCTAGTGGCGGCGTACTCGCCAGCGTTTCTCCAGTTTACCACTACTTCCAGAACATTTGTTCGATTTGATTCCGTTTAGCTAAATAATCTGGTGGCTGACTTATCTCCCATTATACGATTTCACCAGCAATTCCCCACCAAAACGACTTCCCGGCTAGGCGATTTCACCATTCAACCAATGACAGTATGATTAACCCCCGTGCCGATTCTTGACCCCCCTGACAAAAAGTGCTGTAATCAAAGTAAGCGGTTCATCCGGGGTCAGCCCCGAACTGAGCTGACAAACCAAACGAGGTGGACAATTATGGATGAAGTTGTGCAAACACTTCAAGACGTGGTGAAGCTCAACACCGTTAACGGCGCCGAAAAGTTAGTCGCCGATTATTTAGTCAAACTCTTTAAACAACACGGCATTACTTGTAAACAATTGGCCTATCAGCCAGACAGAGTCAGTCTAGTCGCCGAAATTGGTGACGGTAACGGTCCCGTCGTCGGGTTCGATGGTCACGAAGACGTGGTAGCGTTAGGCGATACCAGCAAGTGGAAAACTGATCCCCTGGCCGGCACCATTGACGACGATAACATGTACGGCCGGGGCACTTCCGACATGAAGTCCGGTTTATTAGCGGGGGCCTGGGCCATGATTCGCCTGAAGGAATCTGGGGTTCCGCTACACGGAACGTTCCGGTTCATGGCGACCGTCGGGGAAGAATACGGCCAGTACGGCGCACGCCAATTGGCCGACGCCGGTTACGCGCAGGACCTGACTGCCCTGATTGTCGGCGAACCTAGTGGGGCCGACAAACGGCTCCTCCAAAAGCCCGAACTACAACACATGTTGGGGATTGACGGCACGGCCGCCAACCGACTGGCCGCGGCCAACCACACCCGCGAGCAACACTTTATCGAACTAGCACACAAGGGCTCACTGACCTTTACGATTCATTCCAAGGGGGTGGCCGCCCACAGTTCGATGCCTGAGATTGGTCAAAACGCCATCGATGCTCTGATGACCTTCTACCAACGCGAAAAGGCCTACTTCGAGTCCATTCAATCCTACCAAAACCCCGTCCTGGGTCCCGTTACCCCCGTTGTCACGATGGTCAAGGGCGGTGAACAGGTCAACACGGTACCGGCTAGTGCCGAGCTATCCGTGAAGATTCGGACCATCCCCGAACTACCCAACGCCCAGATCACGGCGGCCATCAAGGCCATCATCGCCGACCTCAACGCTCAGGGAGCCGACCTATCCTTCGAAATGATTAGCGACTTCCAGCCCATGCACACGGCCGACGACGCCCCGCTCATCCAAGCGGCCGACACAATTGGTAAGGCCGTCTTAGCTCAGGCGCTGCCCAAGATTGGTGTGCCCGGGGGAACCGACGCCTCGTCCTTCTTGGCGGCCAACCCCGACATTGACGTCGTGGTCTTTGGTCCCGGGAACATCACGGCTCACCAGGTCAACGAATACGTCGATCTCGAAATGTATCGGCGCTTCATTGCCATCTACGAACGAATGGTGACCCGCCTACTGTCGTAAAACGAACCATCGTCACAACTGGCAACTAATGCTAATATTGACGCAAAAAAGGGACTTCACGAAAAAATCGTGAAGTCCCTTTTGACAGTCATTATCGACGTTTAGCCACTCCTCCGCGTTAGCTGGGAGCGTTGGCCAACGTCCAGGTAATCGTGCCCTGATAGGTACCCGCGGTAGCCCCGCCGTCAACGTTCAGGAGTACCCCGCTACGGGCCCCCCAAGAGTTAGCGACGTTTACTTGGCCGTCGTCCACGCTATCATTCGTGGTGTGCGTCATGATTTGAACCGCTTGATCGGTCAGTGGTTGGGTTCCATAGCGTCCCACGTAGACCGGTCCCCCCGCTAAACGGTGACCCGTTTCATCGGTAAAGGCCGTACTCTGAGCGTTCAACGCCCAGTGTTGCCCGGTCCCCCGGGTGTCCTTAACGGCAATGGCCCAGTCATCGTTACGAGCCAGTAGCTGGTCATCACCCGTTAAGGTGCTGGTGACAAAGCTACTGGTCGCATCCACGTTGCCGAATGCCAAAGTGCCGACCACGGTAATTCGGACCGTCTTCACCAGTGACGTGTCCCCGTGCGGCGTAGCGGCGGTCAACCGCAACGTGTTGGTTCCCATCTGGAGTTGGTCGGCCGTTAGTGGCAGCGTAAAGGTCCCGTCGCTAGCAACCGCGGTATCCGGCAAGGCCTGGCCATTCAACGTGGCTTGGACGTTCACGCTAGGTTTCGTGGCGGCCGTGGTAATCACGTCGACTTTTCCGGTCACGGTCGTGTCTTCCTTGGTTTGGAGTGTCACGGGATTGGTCGAGGTGACCGTCAAATTCAAGTCCACGCTAGGATTAATCGCAAAGGCGGGCGTATCGGCGTTGGTCACCAACGCGTTAGACGAAAAGGTGTTGGGTTTTTCCCGGTTATACACCGTTTCGTTGACCTGGTTAGCCTGACCAATCAGCTTTACGGTCGCCGTATCGTTCTCCTGATCCAGTGACTGATCCAAGGTCATCGAAAGCTTAGAGTCCTTAATGTCGTCGAGGTTTAACGTTTGGGTTGGCCCCTTGGCGTAGTCGATTTCTGCCGATTGGTAGGTAATGCCCTCCGGTAGGTTCAACCGACTATTGATGTTGGACCACGCTTGCCGACCGCCGTTGTAGTGTAACTTATAATCCAGTTCGATCCGATCACCACTGATGACCTGGTCGTTTTGGGTAATCGCGTGATTGTGCGTCAAGTCTTGTAGGCTAGCTTCCGCAGTCCCGTCAACCAACCCCGGCGTGTTATCCAGCACGATCAGGTTGTTTTCGTAATCCTGTCCGGTCGTTCCGGTAAAGCCCCAGCGAGCGTGGCCCGTGTGATCGGGATCCACCTTATCGAGGTCGATGGGCACCGTCTGACTGGCCCCTTGCTGGGCGACGCCGGTCTTGGGATTACGGTCATTAAAGGTGTACGTCATGGTCTTGGCCGTGGCATCCCACTTCAGCGTCATGTGGTGCCACCGCCCGTTCGAGAGGAAGTTAGGTTGGTTATTATCCGCAATCACCCCGTTATGGTGCATGCTGTAATAATAATGGTCCTTGCCAAAGAGACCACCGGAAACCGTCCGTTTGTCGTAGGTATCCCCACTCCCCGGATAATTCGAGGCAATGTGTACGGCCGGTTCCCCGATATCAAATGCATTGGCGGTCCCCAAGGCGCTCTTGCCGGACAGCCCGTTATAGTGCGTGTCAAATTCCAACGCCCAACTGTTCTGAATCGCCGTTTTGGCAAATTCACTGACGTAAGCTTGGTCGGGATCCGTGTCAACGGCCCAGACCCCCAGCGTTTCACCGATCGGCCGGTCCGCATAGTCTGGCGTGGCGGCTAACCCCCGCGGATCATTTTGTAAGACGAAGGCCATTCCGTCACCGGCATCAATGCCTTGATTGCCAAAGTAAAACCAGAACCCAATGGATTGATTATGGGTAAGATCGATAGAGTTCTCGTCCGTCGACCAGGCCGTCCCGAACTGATAGGGCGCCGTATTGACCACGACGGCCTGGGTCCCCGGTGTATCCGGGTTAGTCGTATCCTCCACCGTCGCCTTACTCATCGGCGCAGTCCCCAAGGCAATGATCGAATTTGCCTTATTCAATGAAATTCCTTGCGGGGCCGTCGCTAGCGCCTGGTCAAAATCAGTATCGGCGTGCGCCTGCAGGCCGCCCGCTAGTCCGACCATACAGGCGACTAATACCCCAACGCAAAACCATCGTTTCAGCATCTCCAATTCCCCCTTCTGCTAGAACGGAAACATCCCGCAATTGGGTGGGCTGTCTCCCAAACCTCATGGCGTTGGCCTGAGTGCTACGAAACCAGCGCCAACCATTGACAGTGTAAATCAGTCACTAAGTTCGCTACCCTCTATAGTAGCGAACAATGGCCTTTAAATTGTACACAACGCAATTAAAAACTTAATTTTATGTCAATTTCGCGTGTAACCGTTTCATTCTGGCGCGTTGGTCAGCGTCCACGTCAACGTCCCATGGTAACGGCCAGCTGCCGTGCCTGGTTGCGCGTGTAATAGGACGCCCGTGTTAGCCGCCCAGTGCGCCATCACGTTGGTCTTACCGGCAGCCAGGGCATCGTTGGTGGTGTGCGTCATGATCGGCGTAGGCGTTCGGCCTAACGGCGTCATCGTGGTGCCGTTCACAAAGACCGGCGTCCCAGCCATTCGCCGCCCCGTGGCCGTATTGACGAACGTCCCGGCCTGAGCCAATAACGTCCACCGACTTCCGGTTCCCCGAGTATCCTGGACCTCAATCCGCCAGCCCGCTTGTCGGGGCACCAATTCACTTTTGGTCGGTAACTTCGTCGGCTGGAAGCCCGATGTCGTGGAAAGGGCCGCAAACGCCAACTGACCCGGAACCAGCTCAACCGTGACCCGTACGGGGGCCGTAAGCCGGTGAGTTCCGGCTTGGGCCCACAAGGTGACCCGGTTAGTCCCCGACTGCAGACGAGTCGTGGGTAGCGTCACGGTCACTGCCCCGTGCGCGTCCGGGCGCCCGGTGGCTACCAGACGTCCGTTAACTCGTGCGTGAACCGTGGTGGCTGCGGGGAATTGTCCCGTTAATTGGCTGGGTAGCGTCACCCGCTGAACGGCCGGTGTAATCTTCACCGGTTGGGACCCGCGCAACCGCAGCGTGGGTTGCGATGTATCGCGGTGCGCCAAGCCAGCTGGGCCGGCCACGGCCGCCCGCTTGGTCCCAGCCGCCTGCCGCGTCGTGGTCACTTGAGGCAACCGTGTCAACACAACCAGCGGGTTGGTCGTTGCGTGCGGTCCCGTGGTGGCCGTGATGCCCCACCGCGCATAACCAGTCTGACTAGGATCGACGCGCTTTAAGTTAACCGGAACCGTTCGCCGCTGACCAGTTTGTGGTGCGTCGGTGCGGGGATTGCGGTCACCAACCGAGGTAGTCATGGTGCGAGCCGCCGCATCCCACTGGAGGGTCACGTGTACCCACCGATTAGTGGTCAAATTCGGCGTCTGCAGTAGCCCCTGCCGCGCTAGGCGATAGGCGTATTGATTGGGCGTCAATAGTCCGCCCCAAGCCCCCGTAACCTTGTGCTGAACATAGGTCATCGGGGCTCCGGGATAGCCCGCCGCGACGTAGGGTCCCGTCGTTCCGACGTCAAATGAATTGGCCTGACCCGGTGCCTGCGCATTAGTCTGTGTGTGGGTCCCCGCGGATAATGCCAGGGCCCAACTGTTTTGAATCGCCGTTTGACTTACCGCCGTGGCCGATGCCTGGGTTGGCGTGGTATCAACCCCAAACACGCCTAACGTTTCCGCCACGGGCGTGGTGAATTGTGGCATGGCGTTGAGTAACCGCGGATCGTTTTGCAAGACGAAGGCTAAGCCCCCATCCGCCTGCGCTCCCAGGTAAACCCAGACCGCCAGGGTCTGATTACGACTCAGGCGAAACGCATGGTTGTTGGTGGACCACACGGCTCCAAATTGCTGCATTCCCCTGGTTAGCGCCACCACTTGGTCGTGACCCGTCGGCCCAATCTGAGCATGACTCAAGGCTTGTGGGGAAAGGACCAACGGCGCGTTACTTCCCGTTAACGTCACCCCGTTCGGTGCCGTAGCGAGGGCGCTGTCGTCACTGTCGGCGTGTGCAGTCACGCCACTAGCCACCCCCATGGCTATCAGGATTAAACCGACACTTAACCACCGTTTAAGCATATGACTGCCCCCCTTACATTCACGCGGCAACCACGCGAGTCGCCGTTGTTACGTTTACTTTTGTTGTGCTTGTAATTGTTGCTTGTTCTTGTGATTCTTGTAAATCAGATAACCGACCAAGGCTAAGAGCATGGCAATCACAATGGCTAACAAGATATATAACCAATAATTGGGTTTTGGTTGTTTAGCCAGGTTCGCCAAATGATTCAACTGCCGCTGGGTAACCGTAAAGTTCTTGGTAAAGTGCCAAGACCCCTTCGTGGCCTGCGCACTCAAATGCAGCGTGTACTTACCGGGCTTTAACGTGGTCGTCCCCCACGGAATCCGGTAATTAAAGTTACTATTGGGCGCCATCCCCATGCCCTTCTTGGTCTGATGGATCAAGACGGCCGTGGACCCTTGCTTGGTAATCGCCGCTTGGGTGTTCAGGCGTTCCATCACGGTTGGTTGGCTGTTTTGTAAGTTAGCCATGACCATATTTTGCCGATCGACCTGCCCGACACCCACGTGATGCAGCGCCATGACGGGCCGAATGGCCTTTAAACTTTCGCGCATTTCGATACTAATGGCGTAGGCGTAGAGGTTCTGTAGCGTAATCTTCCCCTTGCCGTACTTCTTGCCGGGTTTCGTCTGACTGACGTAGACCGCACCCAAAACGGTTCCGGTAAAGGGATCGGCGGGCGCTTCGTAGGTCAGACCAACCCGTTCCGTCCCGTTCGCCGGTAACGTGATCGTCCGTTGCGGCTCCTTGAAGATTTGTTTTAATTGGACCTTTAACGTGGGATCCGGCCTCAGGTTATACCGGTCATAGTCGATGACCCCGTCCGGATTGGTGTAGGCCTGATTGATCCCCAGCGTCAGCTTCTGCGGCTGAGCCTGCAAGTTATGAAGAATCACAACTAATCGCTGTTGCTCACCCGGCTGAACCTTCAGATTAAAATACCCGGATGTCGAATTAACCTGTCCTCGGGGCCGCACCATCTGAACCGTATAACCGGCCCCAGCGACCGCCGGATTAACCTTCGCGGCGTGTGCAATTGGGACACCCAGCAGACTCCCCAAGAGTAAGCCGACTAAAATGAAAACCCATTTCAAAAGCTTTCTCATGTGACTGTCTTCCTTTCAATGATCCCATCACTGACGGACTCCCGAATAAAAACGTTGCCGAATTGCCCACCGACTTGTCGACGGGTCCAGCGACCCCCGACAAATCGTGCCCAGACCCTCAAAGAGGGCTTCGTCACATCAGTTCATCATTAATGGGAATAATGATTTCTTGGTCCCAAAAGGCCGGTACCATGCGTCCATGGTACCGGCCTTTTGCATCGCCGGTTCATCTCATAACCTCGATGTCAGAACGCGATTTTATTGAACCGTGTCACCCAACGTCCAAGTCAACGTGGAAGTGTAGCTGCCTGGTTCTTGCCCAGCTGGTACGTTGAGTGTGACGTCACCAGGCGTATAGGTCGAATCCCAGACCCCTAAACCGCCATTAGCTGCGGTCGACAGAACCAATTGATCGGTCCCATCACCCGAAAGCTTAACTGAACTGGTCGTTGGCCCCTCAGAAGGGTTACCGTCGTTAGCAGCAGCGGCAAGTGGCGCATTCAGGTTCAAAACGGCACCGCCCAAGACGGTCCCATCACCAGCCGTTGCGGTTGTATCCGAATTCTTGAACTCGGTGTTGGCGACCTTAACGTTCCAGCCACTAGCCAAGCCAGGGTTAGAAACCTCGACTGGATTATCAACCGTGCTAGGATTGTAACTCCCATTGGTCTTGGTATCAGGAACCGTGGTTGCCGCGAAGGTAAAGTTTGGTGCTGAATCAAGATTCAAAGGTTCGTTAGTGGGGGTAAAGTCAGTGGCAGCATTCGTCGTGGCACTGGTAGTCCCGGCAGTTGCGGCAGAAGCAGGTACCGCAGCCCCTAAGCCTAACAGTAAAGCGGCGATGCCACTAAACAAAGAAACACGTAATGTGCGCTTCATAATCTCAACTCCTATATAAACTCTGAAGTTCAGACCTCGTGATTTGCGCGTTTGAACGTAAATGCTTAATCTGTCGTAAAGTATTCCAAATCATAACTTAAAACTAACTTGTTCCAAAAGTTTCTTCTGAACCGGTGATTCACTTTAGATAGTAGTCGGCCCAACAAAAAAAGACCAGCGATTAGCTGACCTTTCGTATCGAGGTGTTTAGTGATGAAAGTCGCTCACGGTTAACGTTCGTAAATCGTTGAGCCACTGATAAGTGTCACTGGATTTAGCGGCGGTATTTTGGAAGCCTAACGGGGTAAATAACGCCCCGACAGCCGCCCAATTCAACCGGTCGTTTTCTAACAGGCTATGAACCAATTGTTCTTGCTGAGTTGCCGTAATGGGTGTCGCGGTCACGGTCAATAAGTTGACCGCTAACTGTTGCGCGATCACCCGTTGAACGGCGGCTGGCTCCAGGAGATCGACGATCTGGCGCCGCGGGTTAATGGGGACCGCGGGGCCTTCACGACGAATGAACCGTTGCCACGCCCCGAACTGACCGGCGAGAACCGCGTAGAACTGCCACGGCACCTGGTTACCAATGCGGGCCAGCGTCGCGGTGGTCAAGTCACTGACCGACCACTGCAATTGCTGGGGTCCGGCGGCCTGAGCGGTGGCGAGCCACTCGCTGAAGAACCGCTGAACGGTCGCCGCCACGGTCGCCGGTAACTTGCGCCCCTGGGTCAATTGATAACGGCCCAACAGGAAGTCGGTCACCCGTTCCCAGGCAATCACGTCTCCCGCCTGCTGTTGCTTCCGTCGTTTGAACTGTCGGAGTTGCTTAACGCGACTAGACTTCGCAAATTTTCCTGGACGACTCACAACTTAGTCCTCCTCACTTCTCACGGCACGCGGCTGATACTTCTTGAAATAGATGATGGTCATCACAGCCAAGAAGATGACGCCCACGATGATGGAAATCCGCGTTTCGGGATTCATGAACATAAAGAATAACGTTACGGCTAGAAACGCCAACGTGATGTAATTTGACCACGGCGATAGCGGCATCTTAAACGGATGCTCCGCCATGTGCTGCTGATTTTGCTTGCGGAATTCAATTTGACTGACTAGAATCACGACCCACGGGACCATCCCCGGTAGGACACTAGAACTATAAACCATCACGAAGATCTGGCTGGCGTCCTTAAAGAACATTGGCAAGACCACGTTCAGGACAATCCCAATCGCAATCCCCAGAGAAATGGCGATCACGGAGTAAAACGGCACCCCGTGGCGGTTCAGCTTGGTCATTTTACGTGGTAATTGATGATTTTCGGCTAACGTGAAAGTCATTCGGCTGGCGCTGTAGATCCCGGAGTTCGATCCGGACAAGGCGGCAGTGATCACCACGAAGTTAATGATGGATGCCGCGGCGGTAATCCCAATTTTGGCGAAGGTCTGCACGAACGGTGAACCGATCTGATTCAATTGGTTCCACGGGTAGATGCTGACGATCACGAAGATCGCCCCCACGTAGAAGATCAAGATCCGCGCTACCGTGGATTGGATGGCAGCGACCAAGGTGTGTTGCGGGTTTTCTGCTTCCCCGGCCGTCACCCCAATCAATTCAATTCCCTGATAAGAAGCCAGCACGATGGCTAACGCATAGATGAAGCCCTTAGCACCCCCGGTGAAGAAGCCGCCATGCTGCCAAAGATTGGTAATGCCGACCGCTTGGCCACCATTACCAAACCCGAAGAGGATCACGCCCAACCCGGCGATGATCATCAACACGATGGTCACCACTTTAATCAGGGCGAACCAGAATTCCAGTTCCCCGAACATCTTAACGGAAATCAGGTTGGCGATACACAGGAAGGTGATGGCCACCAACCCGGGAATCCAGTCTGGCAGGTTCGGCCACCAGAAGCGGAAGTAGCCGCCCAACGCGATCATTTCACTCATCCCAACGACGATGAACTGAAACACGTTGCTCCAAGCGGTTAAGTATCCAAAAACGGGATGCATGTATTCAGAGGCAAACGTCGCAAACGACCCGGTTGTCGGGCGAACGTACAACATTTCCCCTAGAGCTCGCATGATTAAGTACAAAAATACGCCAGAAATAATGTACGCGATGAGAACGGAAGGTCCCGTCCACTTGATTGTGGAACCAGACCCCATAAATAATCCGACGCCAATGGTTCCGCCCAATGCAATCATCTGCATTTGGCGAGAGCTTAGTCTTCTCTGCAATCTAATTCCTTCTTTCTACTGACGCTTGTCAGCTATTCAATTGTCAATGGGAAGCGTGACGCTCGTTCGTCAATTCGGTAAAACTGGCGCGACACGCCGCCGATGGGTCGGGGCTCAAGGCCCCCACCGCCCAGCGAGCACGAGTGTCGTCATCCGACCACCCCCGCACCACGCGTAACGTCTTTTTGCCTCATCCAATTGGCGGTTGGACCAATCTGCTGCCAGGCTAGCGGTCCCTCTCGTTTAGTGACCGTTGAAATCCGCCGCGCACCAATTATGATAAAACAATAAGATTATGTCATAGGTTACCCGGTTATGCGCCTAAACGCAAGGGTTAATCACCCGTGACATAATCTATATTATGCCGCAAAGGTCGGTGGGGTTCAAACCCCACCGACCCAAAAACGGGCCGTCTCCCGCGATTTGGCGGTGACGACTCGTGCTCATTAAAAAATTTAAATGGGTTAAAAAAAGTGAGCTTTATTTTGAGAATTTGGTTAATTCTGGCCCAATGTCAGTTCCCTGGGAACCAACCATTGACCCTAGCTCCCTAAGCCACGTGCGGCGTTGGTACCGTACCGGAACCTTCTTGGTTGTTTTTAAGCAACTTTTCGTAAACGTAGCATTCGTCAGTCGGTTGGTAAACTCCCACGATCCGACCAACCTTCTGGAACCCAAACTTTTCGATCAGATGTTGCATCTTCGTGTTGTCCCGGTGCGTGTCAATCCGGATACTTTCGGCTTCTGGGTGATGTTCGGCAATGTACGTAAAGAGTTCCCGGAACAGCTTTGAGGCGTACCCCTTCCCTTGATGGTGCGAGAAGATGGCCACCCGGTGAACCGTGACGTACTTATCCGTATCCTTCAACCAGTCCCCAATGAGGGTGTCGTAAGAATCATCGGGGGCTTGGACCACCGCGGCCACCCCTAAGGTTTCGTGGTCGTCACTGTTAAAAATCGTTGCGCGTCCGAAGTCGATATCCGCTTGAATGGTGTCGCGGTTCGGATAATTATCTTGCCATTGATCAATCCCGGCATCGGCTAATTGTTGCTTGCCGTCTTCGATAATGTCACATACTAAGTCCAATTCGTCTGCTTTTGCTTTCCGTAAATACATGCTGACTTCACCTCATCTTTAATTTCCTAAGTCTAGAGTGGTTAATACTTGCGTGGCGAGTGCGTCTAATCGCTGACGGTCAGCCTCGTTGGGGTCCCCGTCAATCTTTAAGACCGGGGCTACGGCCACGCCATGTTGCGCGGTCAAACGCTGAGCCAGCCGGTCTACGGCCCGACCATAGTGCGCGTGTTGGGTCGAACTCGAGCCGCAAACCGCAAAGTGGGTCCCTTGCAGGTCGACCGCGGCTAAGTCGTCGTAAAAATCGAGCGCTTCGTCCGGCAACTCGCCATCGTGGTAAGTGTAACTGACCAAGATAACCGCATCCGCTTGGGGCACGGAAAAGGCGTCGGCCTGAGAAATCTCCGTAACCACGGTCTGGGCGTACGCCGCCAAGTGTGCTTGCAGGTGCATCGCAATGGCTTGGTTCCGGCCAGAGAGACTGGCAAAGATAATCTGAATCGTAGGCGTCATAAAGCTCCGTTCTCCTCAACATAAAGTGCGGTCCACCCAGTAACTGCGGGGCGACCGGCGAATTTCGATTCTGGGTCAGAAAAAAATACTTAGCTATCATACCTGAACTCAAATAATTTATCAATCCTATATTTTACAGCTTATTGATAAAAACCGCTTCCATGACGATAATCCCGGTTTATCACGGTTCGTTCAGTATTCAGTAACCGTGCAGGCGTGACCACAAACATTCCCGCCAATCTAATTTAACACTTTTGTCCCGGCGAGTTGTTAATTTTGCTTGTTACAAAAAATACACATGCTAACCACCCAAAAACGCCGATCGCAATGATCGACGTTCCGTCATGCTATTTAGTTAAGGGCGAATCCGCCAACAACTGGCGCACTTCGTCGGTATTGTGGGTTTCCATCATCGCATTCCGCAATTCTGCCGCGTGCGGTTGGTTGCGCACGTAGATCTTAAAGAAACGCTTGAGCGAAGCGAACCGCTGGGTTTCAAACCGCTCGGCAAAGTCGTCGTAGAGGTCCAATTGGTAGTTCAACAAGCTCAGCAGTTCCTTAACGCTATGCTCCTGGGGCGTATGTTCAAAGGCAAACGGGGTGGTAAAAATCCCGCGGCCAATCATGATGCCATCGACGCCGGGATGGGCGGCTGCTAAGGCGCACCCGTCCTGGTAGTTGTCGATGTCGCCGTTAAGCTGTAACAACGTATGCGGGGCCACTTCATCGCGGAGTTTCACGATGTCGTCGATCAGTTCGTAGTGGGCCCCAACCCGGCTCATTTCCTTCTTGGTCCGCAGGTGCACCGTCAACAACGGAATATCCTGTTCCAACAAGAACCGTAGCCAGTCCGGCCATTCGTCCAGCCGACTGTAGCCCAATCGCGTCTTGACACTAACCGGTAGTCCGGCCGTCTTGGTCGCCGCAATCACGGCCGCCGCGTCTTCGGGGTTGCGAATCAGGTCGCTGCCCCCGTGGTTTTTGATGACCGTGGAATCCGGGCACCCCATGTTCAGGTCGATGGCCTCATAGCCCCGGGTCTTCACGTCGGCCGCGGCCGCCTCAAAAGCTTCCGGCTGATTGCCCCAGAGTTGGACCACCGGCATGTGCGCCTCTTCCGGGGCCACGTAAAGCCGTCCCTGGACCGTGAATTTAGCCTTGGGATGGGTCACACTGATGGCGTTGGTAAATTCGGTAAAAAAGACATCGGGGGCAGCCGCTTTAGCGACGACCCGCCGAAAAATAGCGTTGGTAACGGCCTCCATGGGCGCCAACGAAAAGAACGGCCGGTTCTCCGCTTTAGCGTGTGCGGCAATGGTTTGCCAGTAGTTGGTTACATCAGACACGATAAAAATCTCCTTGTTCAATTATAAGATAGTCCGTGCCACGGTGCTGGCTACTGCGGCACAAGGGTTGTGTAGTCTAGAGGATTCAGCGCTTCCGGGCCAATCAGAAACGGGCGGAAACGGGTTGTGAGTGGGTACGGCTTCAAGCCCACAACCCGGGTCTTGAAGACCGACCTGTGTCTGAGATTCGAGCTGGCCCAAAACGCCAGCTAAGACAGGTTCATTTCCCTCCTGAGCCCATTTCTGACTGGCCCTTCAGCTTACATTGGTTGTAGAAGTAACTCAGATAGGCTCTTCCAATTTAGCAAAAACAAATTGTCATGCTAATTTATGACTGTATCCATAGGTGATCTAGTCACTCATCCCCTGAATACTGGAAAGCAATCAATCTCATCCCAACTAACACTACACAATAAGTCCCTTTATTCTACCATCACCGTCAAGTCCTTGCCGGGTTAACGCACGGTGATGTCGCCGTCGTCGGTGCTAAAGGCGTACTGGACCTTGGCGTTGGGGCGCAGGTGCGTGCCACTCTTGCGGCTCCGGCCCATTAATTGGATATCGCCGTCGTTGGTTTGCACGGACACTCCCGCCGTCTCGCTGACGATACCGTACACGTCGCCGTCGTCGGTGTGAGCCTTAACATGGCGGGTCACCTGATTGTGCCCGATGTGCAGGTCCCCGTCATTACTAGCCATGTCCGCACCACCTAACTGCGTGTTCTTCACGCTGACGTCCCCGTCGGCCGTGTGAAAGACGTTACTAGTTTGTTTGAAGTGGCTCCGCTTGACCACGATGTCGCCATCCCCGGTCTTGGCCGTGACCTTCGGCGTCGTGACGTTGGTTAGGAAGATATCGGCGTCCCCGCGACTCAAGTCTAACGGTCGGGTAAACGTCACATTTTTAGCTTGGAAACTCCCACCATGGGACCCCGTGACCGTTTTTACCGTCAGGTCCTCTAACCGCACGATCCAGTTGCGTTGCAGCGTCACCGTCTTGACCGTCGTGGCTTTCGGCACCACGATGGTGATCTTGCCGCTGGTATCGTAAGCGTCGTCGGACCACCCCATGGAAAAGCCGTGGATCCGGAAAATATTCTGGCGGTTGTCCCCACCCGCCACGGTCAGAGTATGATCAGCCACCTTGGCCGTGACCGGATGTTTCTGCTGATTGACACTGTGTTGCTGAATCGTGATTTGGTTCACGTTTCCCGGTTTGATGGTGACCGGTAACTTGGTGTTAACCACGACCTTGTCGAAGTCACCCGGATGTACCACGGTCTGCCGACGTTCGTCGACCTGAAACCCCCCATTGTTCCAAGTCAGGGCCTTGGCCCCGCGATGGCCGACGCCTAAAATCACTAAAATTAGCCCAACTACAATGGCCACTAAACTGATCATATTCCAGCGTTTCATGCTTGACCCCCCCGTTTAACTTTGCTGTCCGTGACCCAGCGCCGATAAGCCCACTTGGCGACTTCCGCGATCACCTGAATCAACCATTGGATGAGCCGGACCACCACGACCGTGGCCAGCCAACTGACCCCCAGCGCGATCAGCCCGAGACCCAGGTAAAATAGTCCGGTCCACGGTGCCGTCAACAGCGCCATCAAGCCCACGATAACGCCTACGATGCCGCCTACAAATCCCGCGACCAGCAGGGCCAAAACGGTCACAACTCCGGCGAACACCACGCTACCGGCGGCCACGACTAACGCGCCCACCACCAGAATCAATGGAATGGTCACGGGCGTGGACAACAGCGCTAAGACAACCAACCAGATCATCTTAACGTTGGCCTTGGTCCCGGCCAGTGCCGATTGTCGGCTAGCGGGTTGTTCCGTCATCTTAATCGAGTAGTCGGCTAAGACTTTGCGGGCCACCGTTTGCGGCGTGCCCAACTCGGCCACGGCCGCCTCGTAGGTGGTAATGTCTGCTTCCTGTAAGTATTCGCGGTAGTACTCCACCACGTCCTGCTGCTCGGCGGTCGTCAGCTGTAAGAGCAGCTTTTGGAGCGCCTGAATGTATTCAGTCATCTTGTTGATCCCCCTCTAACAAAGTCGTGACGGCCTGACTAAAGTCGCCCCACTCCGCGCGAATCACGGTCAGTTGCGCCTGACCCGTGCGCGTTAAGCGGTAATACCGGCGGTTCCGGCCCTGAAAGGGTTCGTCGTAGGTCGTTAACCAGCCGTTCTTTTTCAACCGGCGTAAGACCGGATATAAAGTTGATTCCGAAATCGGTAACCGTTGGCGAACCTCCTGGGTCAGCGCGTAGCCGTAGAAATCTTGTCGCGTCAACACGCCCAACACGCAACCATCTAAGAGCTCCGTGGGTACTTGTATCGCCATAATCCCGTTGCCCCCTATGCTATATGACGTATAATATCAATTTAGCCATAGTATAGCGTGTCAAATAGGTCCTTGTCAATCAGCGTTCATAAATTAATTGATACACGTAACTCTAATTAATTTTTCTGTTCAATTTTGTTAATCGAAAAATATACCATCAAACTATATTGGCTATCCAACTACAATCAACATCTCAAATTACAATGTACAGCCCATAGGCGAGCAGGGGCTCAGCCCAAACACTGCGACCTTATCCTTAGTCGACGTTCTTTGCCGGCTTAGGATAAGGTCGAACTTCAAGACTCGTGGGCCTTGCGAGGCTTGGAGTCGTGCCCGCAGGCGTTCCAGCCCCTGAGCGCCGGAGGGCGACCAGTTTGCACTATAAATAAATTGATGGACCGAACCGTTGACAGCTGTGGCCTCCGCCCCGCATACTAAACCCAACTGAGAAGGAGGTTTTTGCCAATGGCAACTGATCAAGCCTTACTGATTATCGATTACACCAACGATTTCGTGGCGGATAAGGGCGCCCTCACCTGTGGTCAACCGGGGCAAGTCCTGGCGCCAACCATCGTCCAACTAGCCGATACCATGGCGGCGCGCGGGGATTGGGTCTTACTACCGACCGACGTGCACACGCCCCACGACCCCTACCACCCCGAAAGCAAGCTCTTCCCGCCGCATAACGTGCGCGGGACCTGGGGCCGGGAGTTATACGGTCCCTTAAAGGACTGGTTCGACCAGCACCAAGCGGCGACCAATGTGTGGCAGTTCGACAAGACCCGCTACAGTAGTTTTGCCGGTACCGACCTCGACTTACGGTTGCGCGAACGCCACATCACCACGTTACATCTGGTCGGCGTTTGCACCGACATCTGTGTCCTGCATACCGCCGTGGACGCGTATAACCTAGGTTATCAATTGGTGATCCACCGCGCCGGTGTGGCCAGCTTTGACCAGGCCGGCCACGACTGGGCGCTCCGGCACTTTAAGAACGCGCTGGGCGCAAAGATCATGTCATAGAATTCCCAAGTAAGTCACAATCATTCAAAAATAAGGATGCTCGCTCATCGGCGACCATCCTTATTTTTGTTATCTTTTTTACAGATTACCAGAGACCCGTAGCTCTGGTCAACCGGTCACGATCAACGTCTCACTGGTGGTCAGCGTTAGCGTTTTGCGGTGCATTATTCCCCATAGCGTTCATTGTCGTTGTTATTTATTAGTCCTATAATGATATTGGTTTTAAAAATAATCATGTGCCTTGATTAAAATTATTCATTTAAGGAGCTTACATATGTCGAAACTCAAAACCGCTATCGGAGTGAGCCTGGTTGCCCTCACGATCGGTAGCCCGGTGAACCTAAGTACCGCTAGTGCCAAACGGCGAGCAGCTACCCTTAAAGTCGTTGATACCGCCGCCAGTGTCAGCAAGTACCGGATCAAAAAAGGAACGCTGTATCAGAATTACCGCTTGACCAAGCGAGCTAAAAGGGTTCAACAGAAGTACAAGAAGAAGCTCGTTTATTCTAACGAAACCATTACCGTACGCTTACCTAACGGGAAAAAGGCCGTTTACCAACACCTTGCGACCTTAACCGGAAAGAGTCTTGGTTATATCAACCGGCATAACGTTCAAAAAGTCGCCACGTTGGATTGGAACTTTGGTGACAGCGATGCGCCTTATAAACTCAAAAAAGCCGAACAGAAAGCCTTTAGCAAAGCCGACTTAGCGCAGATTAAAGCGTACCGCACCCAAGCCAAAAAGATCGGCAACTCCACCAAAAAGATGTACACCACGATGCCGCAGCTAACGGGGCACTTTAATGCCGGTAAACTCAGCGCGGCCTACATTCAAGCCGACGTGAACTGGATCAACTTTTACCGGGGACTGTACGGGTTGCCGGCAGTTAGCAGTAATCCGACCTGGAACGCGGACGCCCAGTATGGCGCGGCCACGCTAGCCGCCGTTGACCAAGGTCTGTCTCACGGCCTAGTCGCCTTTAGTAAACCTAGTTTTATTACCGCAGCAGACTGGCAACGGGGCGCGGCAGCAACTAATTCCAGCAATTTATACGGTGGTGGGAACCACCCGTTCGACGTCATTACCGCCTACATCAACGATGATGGTAACGCGGTCCCCGGTCACCGTGAATGGTTGCTCGGTGGCATCCAACAGGTCGGTATCGGCCAAGCCAAGGCCTATAACGATCTAAAGGTCTTTGGTACTGGTGCCACCACCACGACGCCCCGTAAACTGATTTTCCCCAAAGCCGGCCTCTTTCCTTACGAAGCCGCAGCCGATGGGGTCTGGTCCGTTTCCCTACCAGGTAGCACAATGAGTGGCACCCCACGGGTAACTGTGTACGACCAAACGGCCAAGAAGACCGTATCAGTGACCCACGTTCACGCCAACCGTTCCGGTTATGGTGGTTTTGGCACGTCCATCGACTACACGCCACACCAAGTCACGGTCAACCACACCTATCAGGTAAGTGTGACCCACCTGCCAGACGGTCAGGCCGATCTTCACTACACCACCAAGCTGTTCTCACTCACGAATAATAGTCGTCAGTAACGCGAACGCTGGCGGAAAAGCTGCCGTTCTCGCCGGTCCACTTAACCGTCAGCATTCATGCATTTAATAACCCTGAGGAGTGATTTCTTGTCTGCTTTAACCAAGTTTCTGTTAAGTAGTGCGGTCGCGTTAAGTTGTGGCCTCAGTCTCGCCACCACCGCCCACGCCAGTTACAATTCATTGTTTGCCCGCGAGGCGTACTATGCTAAACACGAAAAGTTAGACGCTACCCGTTCGTTCGAACGTCCCGTGGGACAGCATCAATCCGTCTACGCGACGCAAACCAAGAAGGGCACCCTTCGTAACGTCAGCCTGCTATTCTATTCAACCAAACAAACAACACATTTCACCCACTACGCCAAAAGCTGGGTCAACGTGCGAACCATGACCAACGGCCACGTCTACGCGTATACCCAACGGACCGTCTACGGTAACTACTTGGTTCACTACCACGAGCTAAAGCCGGGCCAGCACGTAACCCTCACGGCGGGCAAACATCGGGTCACAATCAGTTACGCCAAAACCCACCAGCTTAACTTCAAAACGCCTCAGTTAGCGGTACGCGCCCACCTCAAAACTGGTCAGATAACGTTTAACGGTCACCCCATTACCAGTCGGGTTAACCGGTCCTTTAAGGGCGCTGTTCCCACTAAGGGCAAGCGCACCACGCGGCTCATCAAGGACGCCAAGCGATATCGGGGGGTTCCCTACCGGTACGCGGGACGTGACGCGTTTGGCGGTCTCGACTGCGCCAGCTTCGTCAACCAGGTCTACCTGGACGTCGAACACCGCGACATTGGTGGGATGACCGGTGTCCAGCAAAAGTTAGGGAAACACGTCGCCGTGTCGAAGGCTAAGCCCGGCGATCTCCTCTTCTGGCAAATTAGCGGTCAGAAGTACACCTACCACGTGGCAATGGCCGTGGGCCACGGTCGGCTAATCGAGGAAGCCGGTCAATCCGTTCACACCGCAAAGATTGCTAATCGCCGGCCCCAATTCGCGATTCACATGCACTAGACTAAACCCTGCCAGCCATATTTTTGACTGGCAGCCTATATGGCATTATTCCATACAGGCTTCACTATTCTTTAGCCTACATTAGTTTTATAATGGTAACGTCTTCATAATTAACCCTAAATCTCATCTATAGAAAGAAGAATACCATCCATGTCTCTCAATAAACGTTTCTTGCTGCTATTGAGTTTGCCTTTAGCCCTCTTAGGGGTTTCGTCTGCAGCCCAAGCTAGCAGTTTCCCTGCTCAAACCAAGGCCAACCAAGTGAAGCATCCCTTTAAGGTGGCCGTAGTGAAAAAAGGCTACCACCTTTACCACGGCCAATGGCTCAAGGGAAGTACCTCAACCAAGCACTTCCACCAAAGCTTCATCGTAACCCAAAAGAAGCAGCTTAACCACAGATGGTACTACGCCCTAATGTCGACCAAGAAGCACATCAAGATGGGGTACATCAACCGCAATGCCGTAGCAACGCCGAACCAAACCAAGCTACTGAAGGTTCCTTACATTAGCCAATACAAGCCCGTCTTCGCCCCTTGGGGGTGTGCGGCAACGTCAATGGCCATGTTATTACGGTCCCGCGGCGTGAAGGTAAACTTGAAGGATGCCCAGAACCACTTACCCATGGTACCAACCGTGGGCGGGCAAAAGGGGAACCTCTACACCGGGGCCGGCTTCGGCCACGTCATTCACCCCGGGGCCCTGACCACCTACGCTCATCGGTGGAGCAAGAAGGTACATAACATTTCCGGGTCCACAGCTAACCAGATGAAGCTCTACGTTCAGGGGGGACAACCCGTGTTATTCTACGGTTACTCGTCCTACCAAAAGGCCGGGGATCATCACCGGAACCACTGTAAGGTCATCACCGGTTACAAGAACGGTAAGTTCCGCGTCAACGATCCGTTATACTACAGCAAGAACGCTGGTGCTGGTGCCGGCGGGAAGAACATGGCCTACGACCACGGGGCTATCTCATGGGAATCGCTGGCTAACTTGAAGAAGGAATACAACAAAGACGCCTTAACCATTGAATAGGCGCTAAATACTAAATAACCCGGGAAATCGTCAGCCGATTTCCCGGGTTATTTTAGTCATCTCTCTTCACCGCTCATTGCTGATTAATGCGTAATGGTCACCTGACCGGAGCTACTCGTCAACACCAGGGGGGCTTTTCCTGCTTGACGGTAATGGGTCTTTTGTGAGTGACCGTCAACCTTAATTTGACCGGTCTTAACCGTCACTGCTAACCCCGGAGTCGTCAATCCCGTCAACGTCGTTTGCCCGTTGTCCTTCACCAACCGGCTAGCCGCCTTTAAGGTCAGGCGGTTAGCCAATGTGGTCCCATTATGGTGCCGAATGGTTAGTTGACCGACAGTTAAATTAGTGAGCTTTAGCGTTCCATTCAATTGATCAATCCGTAACGCTCGTAACGTCTTCGGGGGAGCCGTGACCGTCAGTTGGGGCGAACGACCGATTTCTAACTGGTGCTGGTGGCTGCCGCGCTCGACCACGCGAACGTTCCCAGCGTGTTGACTGACCTGGTATTGTCCCCGACTAACGTTGACTAAGTGTAATCGAGGGGTGCTGCCCGTTTTGATTCGTACCACCGCCGTACGCACCGTCAGTTGCAGGCGCTGGGGCGTCCTTAAATTCACGTCTGTGGTCGTCAACGTCCGCACCTCGCCGCGATTAAGATTAAGCCGCTTCTGCGCACTGACCGCCCACCACGTGAGACCGCCCAATCCCACTCCAATCACGATTAACCCACCTAAAAACATCATCAACACTCTTTTCATAGTTCATTCCTCCAGCTATGAATGAATATATTTTAAATTCATTCATTTTTAGTGTTAAAAAGACGATGACCTATTTCAAGATCACCGCTAACATGCCCGTAATCAAATCGTCCAAGACCTGCGCATAGTCCGTTGTGGTGACCTCGCTCTGGTGAAAATCAACGACGATTAGGGCGTTGAACAGGTTTAACCCCCGTGCTTGAGTCATCCCCGGGGCTAACAAGCCGCGTGCTTGCCACCGGTCGAGCAACCGGACAAACGTGGTGTAGACCAGGCTATCTTCCACGGCGGACGGGGCCGTCTGCGCGATCAGGGCATTGAGCTTAGGGTTTTTGAACCATTCCTGCAAAATCAAATTATCCTGCGACTGAACCATAATTTCGTGGACCACCTGCCGGACTAACGGCAACGGGTCAGCGTCTAAATCGACGGCCGCAATGATGTTAGCCTTCACCCGCTCGTTTTCGGCCGTATAAATTTGTAAGAAAATGGCCGCCTTAGAATCGTAGAAGTTATAAAACGTGCCGACCGCGACCTGGGCCGCCGCGGCGATCTCCGCGATACTGGTGGCCTTGAATCCCTTGGTTTTAAACAAGTGATACGCCGCGGTCAGTAGCTGTTGTTGTTTCTCCATACTAAACGCTCCTTTGTTAATGAATGAATAATATATTTATTCATTCAGTTTGTCAACCCAAAATAACCCGGGAAATTTAACTACCATTTCCCGGGTTATTTTCATGTCGATTTAGTGTTCTGCTAAGTAGGTCAACATGGCCTTAGCCCCCGCCTGCGTCAACAGATCGGGCGTTTGGGCCATGGCGTCGGCAACGGTCAGGCCCTCCGGCGTCGAGACGATGACGTCGTGAACCCCGGTCGCCTGGATCTGAGCCAGGCTGCCCTGAACGCTGCCGGCGACCAAGGCGACGGGTAAGTGCCGCGCTTGGGCCAGGTTGGCGACCGCGATTGGCGCCTTACCGGTCAGCGATTGGCTGTCCACCCGTCCTTTACCGGTAATCACGAAATCGGCCGTGGCGAGTTGGTCGTCGAGCTTGATCAAGGCCTGCACCGTCTTGGCACCGGGTTTGAGTTGACCGCCTAGGGCCAAGAGCCCAAAGCCGGTCCCACCGGCGGCCCCGGCACCGGGTTGGCGACTCGCCGCCAACCCATCCGGCATTGGGACGAAGGTCCGTAACCGAGCTAAGCCTTGGTTCAACCGGGCAATCATTTCGTGCTGGGCGCCCTTCTGCGGCCCAAAGACCGCGGCGGCCCCTTCCGGACCAGTCAACGGATTGGTCACGTCGGCTAACCCAATCAAGGTGGTGTGCTTGAGGCGCTCATCCAGGCCGCGGAAACTGACGTGGCCTAAGCGCATCAGGCTCCCGCCACCCAGATCGAGCTTCTGCTGGTTATTATCGATGAGCCCCGCGCCCAAGGCCACCAGCATGCCGGCCCCACCGTCCGTGGAGGCACTGTCGCCCAAGCCCACGTAAATCGTGGTGGCGCCCTGGTCCATCGCGGCGCTGATCAATTCCCCAACGCCGTAGGTACTGGACGAGACCGGGACCGGCGTGTCACCAACTAGGGTCAAACCCACGGCCGCGGCCACTTCAATAATGGCCGTATGGTCGTCGAGTAGCCCCCACTGGGCATCTACGTTTTTACCCAAGGGCCCCAACACCGAAGTGGTCATCAGTTGACCGCCCACCGCGTCAATCACCGCCCTGACGGTGCCCGCACCGCCGTCGGCAATCGCCGCCGTTTGAACTTCGGCGTCCGGCGCCGCTCGTTTAACGCCCGCTGCCAAATACCGATTCACTTCCGTAGAAGTGGCACTACCTTTAAATGAATCCGCCGCAATTACTACTCGCGTCATGTCGTCACGATCCTTCAATCAGATTAGCCGACGCTCCGTTGGGCGGCTAATTGCCGCCGTAGTTGGGGCCGTACGACTTTCCCGGTGGCGTTGCGCGGATAATCGTGCACGAACAGCACGCGTTTCGGCCGTTCATACGGCGCCAAGTTCGCCTGAGCTTGCGCTAAAATTGCCCGCTGTTGGTCGGTTTGGTCCCCGGGTTGGCTGATCACCACCGCGGTCACCGCTTCGCCATAGAGGTCGTCCGGTGTCCCAATCACCGTGATCTCTTTGACAAACGGCAATTGGCTTAACACGTTTTCCACGTGAGCGGGGGCGACCTTTTCACCACCTACACTAATAATATCCTTTTTCCGACCATTAATAAATAAGTACCCGTCTTCATCGAAGTACCCCAAATCACCGGTTAAAAACCAGCCTTGATAGAAGGAATCCGGGTGCGGGTCCAGGTAACTGTGGATCACGTGGTCGCCGCGCACGGCGATCTCACCACTGGTCCGGCTGGCGTGGGTCAGGTGGCCGTCGACCAGGATGGCCACGTCGGTACCGACCGGCTTACCCACCGACCCCACCTTGGGCGCGTCAAACGGATTGAGCGTGCATTGACTGGCGGTCTCGGTCATCCCGTAGCCCTCCAAGATGCGGGTATGGTAGGTTTGTTCGAACTGGGTCAGTTTGTCGAGGGGGAGTGAAAACGACGAACACCGCACGAAACGTAGGCGGGTCTTGCCGGTGTAGCTTTCCCGAGCCGCCGCGTTGAGTAAGAGGATGTTTAGGATTGTCGGGACCGCGGAGACCCAGGTCACGTGGTTGTCTTGGACCTGTGGCCAGAAACGGTGCGCCGAAAACTTGGGGGTGATCACGATTTTCCCGCCGGACAACCGGGTAGACAGGACCGAGACCACCTGTGCGTTGATGTGAAACAGCGGCATCACGATCATGGTGGTGTCGTGGGCCGTCAGGCGGTGGCTAGCAATGTCGTGTTCGGCACCGTGCCGCAACAGATTGTGGGTCAACCCGACCCGCTTGGGTTTACCGGTGGTCCCCGACGTATTCAGGATCAACGCCAGATCCTCTTCGGTCGGCGTGGCGGCCGCGTGACCGGTCACATCGAGGTCGCGAATCAGACTCAGGGTCGGCGCGGTGTTGAGCTGTAACTGGGCCACCGTGGTCTGGCGCGTCGCCGTTACGGCATCGACCAGGTCGGCCGCTACCACGCTGGCAGCGTAGTCGTGTTCGGCTAAGGCGGCCTGCAACTCGGCGGCCGGGGTCTTAGCGGCGATTGGGTGCATCACCGCGCCAACCTCCCAGATAGCCTGGGTCAAGACCGGATAGACCGCCGTGTTGGGCAGGCAGACCAGCACCACGTCACCGTGCCCCACTTCGAGGCTGCGGAGGTGGTCGGTCAACTGATCGACGTCGGCAGCCAGGTCGCCACCGGTAAACCACCGTTCCAGAGTGGTGTCTTTAATGAGTTTCTGACTTGTCGCCCGCTGTAATTGTTGGGTGAGTTTTAACGTGATTTTGGACATAAGCATGTACTCCTTTCCACGGGTGCCACTGCGGTCGACCGATGAGGGCGCCAAACGGAGGGACCCGGTAACAGAACCAAGCAATCGCAAATGAACCGCCTAAGACCCAGGCGTAGCCCACCGGTAACAGGGCTAACAACGCCCAAGCTGGGAGGTGAATTTGCGTTAACGCGCCGTCGAGAACCAGTAACGGCAGCGTCTGAACCAGATATAAGCCAAAGGAAACCTCGGCTAAGGCCTTGATCGACTGATCGAGAAAGACCGGCAAGCCATGCTCACGGGCATGGGCGTATTGCCGACCGAGCCAGAAGACAAAGGCAATCATGAAGAGGTCGTAGACCATGATGTAGGGTTGATGGACCGATTGGGTCGCCCCTAAGCTGAGGTGTAAGACGTTTTGGTCGCCGAAATACAGACCAATCGTCCCCAGTGCTAACACCAACGTGGTCCAGCCTAACAAGCGGTGGTGGGCCTGAATCCAGGCATCCACGTCGTCGTAGTGGATGGCCACGAAGGCGCCCGCCACGAAGTACACCTGATAGACCAGCACGTTGTTGCCGTAGTAGCGAAAGAGGTACCACCAATTGCTGCGGTCAAGCTGGGGGAACCAGTACTTGAGCCAAATGAGGAGGAGGAACTGAATCACGACGCTAAAGCCTAGGATGGCCAGGTGCCGATCGGGAAATCGTTTGAAGAGGCCCACCAGCAGGGGGAAAATCAGGTAAAGCTGGAAGGTCACTAAGATGTAGTACATGTAGTATTCGTTCCCATACTGCACGGCGTTACCCAGGTGCGCCCAGTAGGCGGCCCAGTCGATCGCCTTGCCGGCCCCCAGCGTCACAACTAGCAGAATGATGGCGTTCCAGCCCACATAAGGAACGCCCACGCTCAGGTACCGTTTGCGCCAAAAGCGCCACCAGTGCGGGTCACGGTGATAGTAGTTTAAGACCAGGACCAAGCCGCTCATAAACATGAAGCCCATCCGGGTAAAATGGAGCATCAAGTGTATCATTTCGAGAACTAAATGGCTATTACTCGTGGCGACCAGCCGCGAAGCAAACGCGGTCGTGGTGTGGTTAAGCAACACCCCACCAATGAAGATGATCCGCATGAGATCAACCTCGTGCAGGTAGCGGCGGGGCTTTGCGGGATGATTTTGGGCCACGGTCTCACCTCTTTTGTCAAAGTTCAGCTGTTGGCTCAGCAACAGCGTATCCCCGTTATAGCACGGGCCTTACGGGACGGTCCTGATGATTTGCTAAGCGAAAAATATGATTTTCTTAGGAACCGCTTTCATCAAAATCAAGAAAAACGCCGCCGTTTGGCAGGATACCGACCGAACTTCACAACTTCATCACAATTTCTTCGGAAATTTATCAGAATTCTGTAACGTTATTGTTTTACAGCCATGATATATTGGAAGTGTTACATATCTTGGGGGATAGGTGGCTGATGCCACCGGTCCCCCATTTTGATTGCAACTTTATAAGGAGATGGCTCATTTGCAAACTACTCACCGGCGTTGGCGACGATTCGTCATCGCCTCACTCGCCCTAGTCACGGTCGGCCTGGCCGGCTGTTCCGCTAAGACCGAGGCGGCCAAGTCGTACGGCATCAAGAACAACAAGACCGCGTTAACCACGGCTCAAATCAAGAAAAATCTGGACGTCAAGGTGATCACCACCCGCCAAGACGCGCAAAAAAAATTGACGGCGACCTATAAGGCTGCCGCCGAAAACTCGAAATACACGTTGACCAACCCCTACGTGAAGGTCAACCCTTACGGCTCCTCCCCCCTGTCCGCGTTAGTCACGTTTACCACCAGTGACGCCGAAAAGGTCAGCTACACGGTCGTAGGCAAGACCGACCACACCTCGATCACCAACACGGTCAAGGGCGGTTACACCAAGTCTCACCAAGTTCCCGTGGTCGGCCTGTACGCCGATACCACCAACACGGTCAAGATCACCACGACCAACAAGAACGGGGAAACCCAGACCAAGACCCTGTCCATGAAGACCGGCGCGCTGCCTAAGTACATCAAGGACGCCACGCTGACCGTCACCAAAAACGACAAGTCCAAAATGAGTATTGGTAAGAATAAATTGACCATCCTCAACCGGACCACCAAGCAACCGCTGGCCATTGACGCCGACGGCAACGTTCGGTGGTACGACACCAACTATTCCCAACACACCATCGAACAGTGGTCCAACGGGCACATCATGTTGCTGTCCAAGAAGAACGTGGACTCCGACGTGTATAACGACCTGATTGAAACCGACTACCTGGGCCGCGTTTACAAGGAATACGGGTTTGCCAACAAGACCAGTAGTTCGGACTCCTCCAGCGTCAGCAAGAAGGAAGCCAAAGCCAACACCGAAACCACGGTCATTCACCACGACCTGGTCGAGTTACCCAACCACAACTTCTTAGCCACCGTGTCCGACGGGTCCAAGTACAAGGAAGACACCATGATCGAAGTCGACCACAACACGGGGAAGATCGTGAAGGTCATCGATATGAAGAAACTCCTGCCTAAGTCGATGTGGTCCACCTACAAAAAGGGTGGCGACAACAAGGTCGATTGGCTGCACCAAAACGCCGTCGACTACGACAAGAACGACAAGAGTATCGTGATTTCCAGTCGGAACCAAGACATGATCATGAAATTGGACTACAAGACCGACCACATCAAGTGGATCTACAGTGGTAAGAAGGCCAAGACCTGGCCAAAAGCCTACCGGCAATACCTGTTGAAGCCAACCAAGGGGACTACCATCACCGGGGGCCAACACGGACTCTACCTGTTGAACAACGGGAACGGCGCCAAGGCCTCCAGCGAAGACTTCCTGCTCTACGACAACAACATTGCTGTCACTAACGGGAACAAGAAGATCTCGGGCAAGTACTCGCAGGCCGTTCAGTACCACGTGGACACCAAGAACATGACCATCAAGCAAACCTGGGCCTACGGGAAGTCGTTGGGTAAGACCAACTTCACGCCGGTCATCGGGTACGCCGAAAAGCAAAGTAACGGCAACGTCTTGATCGACTTTGGGTTCAAGAATGGCGGTCAAGAAAGTAACGTCATTGAAGTCACCAAGTCCGGCCAACAAGTCTTCAACGTCACGCTGAAGAACGCCGGATCCAAGGCTTACGCCTACCGGGCTTACCGGGTACCGTTCTACAGCGGCAGTTACCAATTTGACGCGACAAAATAATCGTTAAGTTTAACCAACCAAAAAGCGCGCAACCGTAAGGGTTACGCGCTTTTTGGTTGGTTCGAAATTGACTAACTTTAAAAGGGCTCTCAAGTTTAAACTGATTCAGGCCCCAGTCCCTAACTAGAAGGTCTTCAACGAGTCCGCAATCAGTTGAATGAAGGCCTCACGGTTCAGGTTCAAGAGAACTTCCGTGTTCTTGGGCTGACCGGTCAGTTCGTAGTAATCACAAACCGTTTCACCTCGGGTCAACTCACCCGCGGTTTCCACGTCGACGGCCATTTTTTCGGTCTGGAACCATTCGGGATGAAGCAACCAGGCAATCGTACAGGGATCGTGCAACGGCGCGCCCTGAAAGCCCCACTTGGGATTTTCGTGATAAATTTCAAAGAAGTTCAGCAGCCCGGTAAAGGCATGGGCCACTGGATTGTCGATGTGGCCGATGGCTTCGATTTCGGGTTTCATAATTTGGGCCTTGTGGGTCACATTCAACGGTGCCATCACCAGCGGAATGCCGGCGTTGAGCACGATCTTCGCGGCTTCCGGGTCGACGTAGATGTTAAATTCGACCGACGGCGTCCAGTTCCCCAGCCCCATGGCCCCACCCATGAAGACGATTTGGGCAATCTTGGATTTCAGGTCGGGGTACACCCGCAAGAACAGCGCAATGTTAGTCATCGGGCCGGTCACCACCAGCGTGACCGGGTCGGTGCTGGCCCGCAGCGTTTGCGCAATCAATTCGATGGCGGTCAGGGGTTGGACGTTGAAGTCGGGTTCGGGCAATTCGGCACCGTCCAGCCCGCTCTTGCCGTGGACGTTTCCCGCGGTCTCCAGCGGCTTCAATAGTGGCGTGCGGTTGCCGCCCGCCACGGGAATCTCTTGGTGGTGCATCAACGTTAAGAGCCGCATGGCATTATGGAGTGTCTTTGCGGGCGTCTGATTCCCCGCCGAGGTGGTCACGGCCAACAGCTCAATTTCGGGGTTGGCCAGCGCCAGCATCATGGCCAACGCGTCATCGTGGCCGGGATCACAATCAAGAATAATTTTAGTAGACATCGGAAAACCTCCTAGCGTAATGGGTACGCTTTCATCGTACCATAGACTAAGAGGCCCGGGATACCCGCGCCTCACGATGATTCAGTTAAGTTTAGTGGCCCGCAACGTCAACGTCGGCATCCAGGGCCCGCCCCACCAGCCGTTAGGACCGTTGCCGCTCACGTGAATGTCCGTAAAGCCTAGCCGTTGGAGCGCTTCTTTGTATTCCTGGCAGGAGAAGCCCAGGTCGACCAAAACTACCCGGCCGCCCGGTTGCAAGACGCGGCTGATTTCCTGCAGGCTCTGCAGGCGGCCGGCCTTGGGTTTGACGTTATGGATCGCCAGGCTAGAGGCCACCAGGTTAAACGTCTGGTCGGCAAACGGCAGCTGACGCATATCGGCGGTCTGCACCGTAGCTTCCTGGGTCAGCTGTGAGGCCGCCAAACGACGCTCCACCGCCGCTTGGGAATTATGGGTTTGGTCCTGTTGCCGCCAGATATCGATGCCCGTCACGTGGCCGCCTAAGGGCAAGCGCTGAGCAATTTTAAACATCACCAGCCCATGACCACAGCCAACATCCAGTGCCCGGGTCTCTTTAGTCAGTGAAACGTCTTGCAAGACGCGATCCCAGATCAGTTCCTTGCCCACCAACGTCGTATGTAAAAAACAGCTGCCCATGACTAAGTAAATCACGGTGGCGATCAACCACCCCTGTTGAAACCGGGTGACGACCCACATCACCAGGCAGACTATACCTAGCCCATAAAACATGATGAGCCCCCAAACCCCATCAATGCCATTTTCGCGAATACGTTTCATCTCGTTCCTCCCCTAAAACTTTCTGTCCATTGAGTATACCCGAAGGAAGAGATGGTGAACAGGCTAAATAGTTAATTTAACGAAACTTATGATTAATTAATTAATATCCCGGAATCAGTAAGCGTAGTAGCCACTCCGGTGGATTGAGGGCTAGGCCCCCTAACCCCACACCCACGACGAGCAGGGTTCCATACCCCCACCGCAACCAGCGCTGGTCCTGCCGCGTTGAGCGAGTCCCGTAAACCAGTAGGCCACCTAAACTGATGATGGCCAAGCCCAAGCCCCCCAGGACCACCGCGGCATCCGGATGGAGCGGACTTTGGGCGATAATGCCCCGCAGACCGCTCCCCAAAATCACCAACGGTAAACTAATCACGCCCACGTTCAGGGCCCATTCTAAGTAAATTAACCATTTCTTCACGTCAACGTCCCCCTCGTTTGTGTCTTCAGAATACCAAAACCGAAGCCCCGAACGCCGCTGGGCACAATTTTTACCAAATCCCGTTTAAAAAATAGGCAGGACGATACCATTCACATGCCACAGCTACCCTTAATAGTAGAATCAAGGGGGAGCTGGCCAACAAAAGGTGATCGTCGCTGCACCGGCGCTTTTCCTTTCCTAATGTTGATAGCCAATGAAGCGTAACAACCAATCTGGAATATCACTCATCAACCACGTCAGCCCCACGCCCAGGACAAAATTAAGCCAATAAATCTGCCATAACCGCCGACGGGCCCGCGGTTGGACTTGTCGGGTTGCGCGTTTCCACATGGTTCGATAACTCAGGATCGCCACAATACTAAATAGCGCTAATGATAGACTCCCCAAGAGCACCACTACGTCTGGATGATTCGGGTCGCCGGTCAAGAACCCCGCAATGCCTTCCCCAATCACCCACCAAGGACCGCCCAGAATAAGGACGGCCACGACCCATTCCCAGGTTGCCATTCTTTCAGACTTCATCGTTGTTCGTCTCCCTTTCGTAGTCACACAAAAAAAGCCGCTGAAGCACCCGGCTTCAACGACTATCTCGATTGGGCTAGCTGGGTTCGAACCAGCGCATCACGGGATCAAAACCCGTTGCCTTACCACTTGGCTATAGCCCAATAATTGCGTCATTACTGACTCAACAGGATATAATTTTAGCATTTAACCCCCAACGAACGCAACCCTTTTTTACGATTTTTTTAGCTAACGGTGATGGGCACCCGGACCAGTACCACCCGCGCTGCTTGCACGAATTAGTTGACCGACTCGCCAATTTAACGCTAGGATAGATAGAGCACTACTTAGTTAAAACGAGCTTCGATAAATCATAATCTATTATTAATTATAATTAATAAGAAACAGGTGACCTAATTTGCCAAGAAAAATTACCATCAAAGACGTCGCCGCCAAAGCGGGGGTCTCGGAAGCCACCATTTCCCGTGCGCTCAACGATAGCCCCCAGGTCAAGCCAACCACGCGGCAACGAATTCAACAGCTTGCTCAAGAACTCGGCTACCACCCTAACGGCCTAGCTCGCAGCATTCGGGTGCAAAAGACCAACACGCTCGGGGTAATCATTCCCGACATCCTCAACAATTTCTTCACCCACATCGTTCGGGCCATCGAAGACGCCGCCACCCAAGCGGGTTACGACGTCCTCATCGTCAACACCGACGAACAGGATGACCGGGAAGTTAGCGCCCTCAACCTGATGCTGGAGAAGCAGGCGGCCGGCGTCATCATCACCAGTGCCGGCGGTCCAACCGACTACGCCGCTCAGCTAGGCAACACCCCCGCCGTTTTCGTCGACCGGATGCCACCTCGAGGCATCGCCACGCAATACGACCGTGTCCTGGTCGATAACGTGCGCGGAACCCGCGACCTGGTGACCCAGTTAATCGATCGCGGCGCCCAGCGCATTGGCATTATTAATAGTGCCGTGTCTAAAACCGCTACCGAACGCCTGCAGGGGTACCACCAGGCCCTAGCCAGTGCCGGCCAACCGCGCGATACCGCCATCGAGGCCATCGCCCGTACCGATAACAGTAACGTCGCTCAGATGACCCGTCAACTCCTGGTCAATCAGCGCTGCGACGGCTTACTGGCGGCGGACAACACCATCATGGATGCCGTGTTGCATAAGTTGCCCGAGCTCGACCTGCCCCCGTTCCAACTGGGGAGCTTCGACGATCAGGACTGGTTCGACTTCTTACCGCAACCCGTCGTCACGGCTAAGCAACCCATCGCCCAGATTGGTAAAACGGCGGTGGATCGCCTGATTGCGCGCATCAACCAACCCGACCTGCCCGCCGAGGAATTCCGATTGGCGGCACAAATTATCACGCACTGAATTAAGGACCGTGGCATCTGCGGCCCTTTTTTACTACCTAAGAGAAGCAAGCGAACGTCCTTAGTGCCCCGTTTGAAGGCGTGTTCCACCCGACCCACCAGCCGTTCATGATACACTGACCACAACCCAATGAGGAGGTCCTAACCATGACGACGACCACCAAGCCTTATCCTGCGGAACTTCGCCCATTAAACGCCGCGTTAAGCTTACTTGATAGTCCTTGGAAGTCCCTAATTCTCTACCGCTTAACGGATCATGACTACCGTTTTACCGAATTACACCGGACCCTGGCGGCCTGTCCCCAAGCGACGTTAGCCAGTCAGCTCGCCCAGTTGGTGCAAGACCAACTAGTAGTCGCTGATCACAACTCCGCATCGGCAATCACCTACTCCCTTTCTCGCGCCGGCCGTTCCCTGGTACCATTGCTTCTGGCGCTGAACCGTTGGGGACGCGTTTATTTAAGAGAAAATCAACTGGTCACCCTCACCCACCACGATAGCTAGGTCGTGGTGGGTTTTTCAGCGAGCCAACTTTTTGTAATCGTTTTCTGTAAGCGTTTACATATACCCGATTTTGTGCTAGGTTAAAAGGGAAGATTGAAACGAGGGGTGTCAAATATGCAAGATAGTGATGTTCTAGTTATTGGTTCCAACATGATCGATTTAATCACCTACGTGGACCGGATGCCGGTCGAAGGCGAAACCATCGAAGCGCCCGACTTTGCCATGGGTTTCGGCGGTAAAGGGGCCAACCAGGCGGTCGCGGCGGCCCGGTTGGGGTCGCGCGTCAGCTTTATCTCCATGGTCGGCCACGACAACTTTGGGGAACAACAGCTCGCCAACTTCAAGGCCAACCACATCGACGTGACCGGCGTGGGCGTCGGCCAGAAGAATAGTGGCGCGGCGCCGATTTTCGTCGACCCGTCCTCGGATAACCGCATCCTGATTATTAAGGGGGCCAACAGCGAACTGACGCCCGCGGTCCTCGACCAACACGTCGACCTGATTCAACACACCAAGCTCATCGTGCTGCAGCAGGAAATTCCGCTGGCCACCAACTACCACGCCATTGACCTGGCCAACCAGTATCACGTGCCGGTCCTCTTGAACCCGGCACCGGCGAACCGCGACCTGGACTTAACGCACGTCAGTCGGGTCGACTTCTTCTCGCCGAACGAAACGGAACTGGCGACGCTGACCAGCATGCCGACCACGAATCTAACCGAAATCAAGGCCGCCGCCCACCACCTGATCGACCTGGGCGTCAAAAACCTGCTGGTCACGTTAGGCGCCAAGGGCGTGTTGTGGGTCTGCGCCAACGACTGCCAGCTAATCGACGCTATCAAGGTCCAGGCCGTCGACACCACCGGCGCCGGCGATTCGTTTATCGGGTCGTTCGCCCACTACTTTGCTCAGGGCGAGGACGTACCGACCGCACTGCACCACGCCAACGCTTACGCGGCTCTAACGGTCACCCGGCGTGGGACGCAAAAGTCCTACCCCACGGCCGAAGAGGTCGCGCAGGCATATCAACCGAGTTAACGTTTTAGACCAAACGAAAGTCCCGCACCGGTTTTGAAGTGCGGGACTTTTTGTCGTCACTATTTTAAATTAAACCACGTTACCCCTGTGTCCCCGCAATCACGAATTCAAAATCGTAATCTCGGTCGGCGGGCAGGTGGTACTTAGCTTCCACGTCGGCGCCCCAACTGTCGATCCCACCGACACCGCGGACGGCGCCGAAGACCGTGAGGACCGTCCGCCGCAACGGTGGCAGTTCTTCGATGTGGGTTGCGTTTTCCAGTTCCTCGGCCGTGTACGGTAAGCAGCTGAAATTAAACGGCTGGTCGGCCTGCGTAAACGTCAGGCTGAACGGTTCGGTGTCCGGGTCCGCGTTGTTCAACGTGATGGCCCGGGTCACCGTGACGTGTTCGGTCGCCATGTGCATCCCGCACTCCTGCGGGACCATGTACGGCGTGACCGGTAACCCGGTGACCTGATAGTCGCCTAGTTGGCCGCCCGCCATTCGGTCCGGGTAGGTCTCTCCGGACAAACCGTGGTAGGTGAACCCTTGTGCGGCCGTGGGCATTACGAACCGCAACCCCAGCGCGGGTAATTCCGGTAACCCCGGCTGGCCGGTGAAATGGGTGTGGACCCGAATAGCACCCGTGGCGTCCACGGTGTAGCTTACCACCACGGTGGTCGCCGGTACCGTGGTCGTGGTATAGGTGAAGCGGATCGTCACGGTCTCGGCGGTCTCATGGTCCGAATAGCGGTTGTTTTCCGTCGCAATCGGCAAGGTAATATCCTGACCATTTACGGCTACCTCGATGTGCGTGCAGGGACTGAACAGGTCGGCCCCCAGCCACATCGCCGACCGCTCGGAGAAGTGGTTGCCCCGGTCGTTATCGGTCGTCGCCCGCCAGAACGTGGGCTTGGGCACGCGGTAGAGCCACTCCTTGCCATTGCGTTTGAGCGACTCCAGGCCGCCCCGGTCGTAACTAAAGATGTATTGGAACCCCTCGCCGTGCAGGCCCAAGGTTCCGTCGCCGTAAACGACGTGTAGTTTAGCGGTCGTATTTGCCATAGTAGTAGCTCACCTCCTGAAGTGCGGGTTTCGGTGTCCGGTCCGCGAATAGCAGGCCGTCGCCAGAAAATTCATAGTCGGAATGCCGGTCGTCGAAGTCTCCGCCGTAGCGCAGGACCGGTTGACCGGTGACCTCGTCGTTGACCCACAAGGCCTGATCGATGTAGTCCCAGATGAACCCGCCTTGATACATCGGGTACTGGTCGATCAGATCCGTATAGCTGTTCATGCCGCCCAACGAATTACCCATGTCGTGCATGTATTCGCAGTTGACGAACGGCTTTTGCGGGTCGTGGTCCAGGTAATCGCGGATGGCCTTGGGCGGATCATACATCATACTTTCCATGTCGGAGATCTGATCTGCGTAGACCCGGTTGCGGCAAACACCTTCGTAGTGGGTCAACCGGCCCTCATCGTGGTCGTGATAGTACTGGTCCATGGCCGCGATATCGTCGCCGGCGTAGGATTCGTTACCCAGCGACCAGAAGAGGATGGCCGGGTGATTCTTAAACGTCTGGTAGTTACTGCGAGCGCGGTCCAGTACGGCCCCCTGCCATTGCGGCAGCGACCCGGGTACGTTATACGAGGGTTCCACGGCGCCCATCTTCTGCCAGGTGCCGTGGGTTTCCAGGTTATTTTCGGCCATCATGTAGATGCCGTTGCGGTCGCACAGATAATACCAGGCAATCTGATCGGGATAGTGACAGGTCCGCACCGCGTTGATGTGGTGCTGCTTGAAGACTTGCAGGTCGTATTGCATGTCGGCCAGCGTCACGCTGCGGCCGCGCTTGGCGTCCCATTCGTGGCGGTTAACCCCGTTTAAGATCAGCCGGTGACCGTTCAGTAACATCACCTTATCCTTAAGTTCGACCCGCCGGAAACCGACGTCGTAAGGGACGACTTCCAGCAATCGACCACTGGCGTCGAGGACTTCGATCTGAAGCCGATACAGGTACGGATCGTGGTGGTCCCAGAGGTGCACGTTGGGCACGGGAACGTGCTGAATTGCCGTCTCGGCTTGGGCCGGCACCGTTTGGTCGAGCACGACCTGTTCGCCGGCACACAGGGTCACCTTGAGCTGCGCCCCGGATTGCGCGGCGTCGTCGTTCAGACTCAACCCCAGGTTAAAGTCCCCGGTGGTCAGGTCGTCCAGCACGTTGGCCCGAATCGTCAGATCGTTGAGATGCACGGCCGGTTGGGCCACCAACCGCACACTGCGGAAAATCCCGGAGAACCGAAAGAAGTCTTGGTCCTCCAAGAAGGCCGCGGTACTGCGTTTGAAGACCTCGACCGCCAGCAGGTTTTCACCAGCCTGCAGGTAGGGTGTCAGGTCGAATTCCGACTGGCTGAAGCTGTCCTCGGCGTACCCCACGAAGTGCCCGTTGAGCCACAGGTACATGGCCTCTTCGACCCCGTCGAACTGGATCACGACGCGGTGATCGCGCAGTTCGGGGTTCAGGGTAAAGGTCTTCAGGTAGGCGCCGACCGTGTTGTCGGACCCTTCACTAAACATCCCCGGCATCCCGGTGGTGTCCCCCAGCGCGTAGGCCGGTCGCCGATACAGCTTACCTTCCCACGGATAAAGGGTGTTGGTGTAGTGGAGCTGGCCGTAACCGGCGAGTTCGATGTGGCCGGGTACCTGAATCTCTCCAAAGTTCTGGTGGTCGGCGTCCGGTTGTTCGAAGCCCACGGGCCGTTCCTGCGGCGTCTGGGCAAAGGCGAACTGCCAGGTCCCGTCTAGGCTTTGCACGAAACTACTCTGGTGCGCCTGCATCTCAGCAACCGTCCGGTAATACCGATGGTCGCTATGCGCGGGCAATTGGTTGACCCGAAACGTCTGCGGATCGTCCAGCCATTTTAAGTCTGCTTGCAACAGCAAGACCTCCTTTTCATGTTAGTTAAACCGCTTACATTCGTTCACAGGATCATTGTACTACAGGGTGTCCCCCGTTGATCATCTCTGGGCGCAATTTATCACGAAATTTTACCCGTAAATCTTGTTGACCATTGTAACCGGTTTCGTTCCCGCGACCATGGCTTCCCCACCCTTGCCGGTTTCTTTCAATAAGCTATTTAGGATGAAAATATTACTGAAAACTTATGTCGGTAAGCGTATGATGATAAGTGCTGCTGTTTCCACGAATACTCGTGGGTCAGCGGTCGAAAAAATACATATTTGAGGTAGAGTTTAATGCATTATACTTTGTTCATCCGGTGTCTCGCGGAATTTATCGGGACGGCCATCATGGTGGCCTTAGGGAACGGCTCCGTCGCTAACGTCGAATTAAAGGGAACCAAGGGGTACCACGGGGGCTGGGTCCTGATTGGGTTCGGATACGGTATCGGGGTCATGATCCCCGCGTTGATGTTCGCCACCATCTCCGGAGCGCAGATCAACCCGGCCATGACCATCGCCCAAGCCGTCGTCGGTAACTTCCCCTGGGCCGAAGTCCTGCCCTACGTCATCGCCCAAACCCTGGGCGCCATCGTGGGTCAATTAACCGTGGTCCTGGCCTACAAACCGTACTACGACAAGACCACAGACGCCGAAGCCATCTTGGGGACCTTCTCCACGATCGACGCGGCCGACAGCCAGTTGAACGGATTCTTGAACGAATTTATCGGGACCTTTCTCCTGGTCTTGGGTGCGGTCTTCATGACGGCCGACAAGTTAGACCCGCGGGCCGACTTCTTGGGTCTCGGGTTTCTGGTGATGTGTCTGGTCGTCTCCTTCGGGGGCCCCACCGGACCGGCCCTGAACCCCGCACGAGACCTTGGTCCACGGCTGTTGCACGCCCTCTGGCCGTTCAAGTACAAGGGAAGTTCGCAGTTTGAATACAGTTGGGTGCCGATCGTGGCCCCCATCGCCGGTGCTATCGCGGCCACGGTGTTGTACCAAGCGTTTCTTTAACCCATAACGATTGCATATAAAATGAGGATTGCCGTGACCCGGCAATCCTCATTTTTGGTTTTATACAGCAGCCAGTCGTCCCTAGTTAAACCGCTAATCACTTTTAGCCAGCAGATTTCTGACTGATCCGTAAGCGCCAACTCAATGCTTATCCCAGCGCCACCTGAACCTGGGTCACGGGTTGGGTACTCGTGGCAACCACGCTCCCAGCAGGCTGATAGACTTTGCGGTCCAGTGTTGGGGCCTTGACCGGCGTGTTTGCGGCGGCCATGTCCTTGAAGTATTGTACGAAGACGTCGGTATCCGACCCAATGGACGCCTTGATTGGCGTGTCCTTGAAGGCGTAGAAGTTATCCCCGGCTCCGTGGAGGAAGTCGTTGATCACCACGCGATAGGTCGCCGTCATGCTGACCGGTGTGCCGTCGTCCTTCTTGATGTCGACCACCTTGTACGGCTGCTTAGCATCGTTATTGTCCGTGTAAGTGTATTTCAGCCCGGAAATTTGCAGGTAGAAGGCTTGGTTTTCGTCATACTGTTGGTTCAGCGCATCCTTGATCTGCTGCCCGGTCATTTCGACCACCTGGAGGATGTTCCCGAATGGCTGAACGGCCACGGCCGCACCCCAGGTGATATCGCCGTTATTGGCCACGGCTAAGTCCGACCGAATCCCCCCGTTGTTGGTCATGGCAAAGTCAGGATTAGTGCCGGCCTTTTGAGCTTCGTAACGTTGCGCATCCACTACCAATTCACCCGCGGCGTTTTCCATAGTTTTACTATTATTATTCCGCCCGGTAATTGGTTCGTTGGTGGCGGCCTTACCAATCACGGCGTTCACCTTGGGAGCCACACGTTTGTCGGCGTCCTTCACGATGGCGGCCACCTTGGCGTTGGTCTTAGCCTTAGGGTTGGTCTTGGCCGGTAAGACGGGGTACACGTGAGATTCGAGGTGCATGAATTTCCCGGTCTTCGGGTTGATGTACCCCTGTGTGTCGTTGTAAGCCTTCCCAGTATAGACGGCTTGAACCACGTGGGTCTTGCCGACCGTGGCGTTGGCGTACTGGTGCGAGTGTCCGGCTACGTATAAGCCGACGTTGTTCTTCTTGTCGAGCTTATTCACCTTGTTCAAAATATCAACCGCGCTGCCGGCCGTCTTGCCATCCTGCGAGGCAATCCCGGTGTGGGCCATGACGACCACGGCCTTAACGCCCTTCTTGTTCAAGATCTTGTCGTACTTGGCGATGGTCTTGGCTTCGTCTAAAATCTTGTAGTTTTGGTAGTTCTTCAGCAAGGTCAAGTGGGGGAGATCAGTAGTTTCAATCCCGATAAACCCAACTTTAGCGGTCTTGCCGTGGGCCTTGACCGTTTTGATGGTGTAAGGCTTGTAGCCGTAAGGAATCTTGTTGTTGAACTTCTTCACCACGTTCGCCACAACCAAGTTAATCTTGGAGGATTGGTGCGGGTAAGCCTTGACCAGTGAATCGGCACTGGCAGCGGGCTTTTTCCCCTTCAAGATCCGGTTGTATTCGCCCAAGCCGTGGTCAAATTCGTGGTTCCCCAGCGTCCCAATCTGAAACTTCATGGCCCGCAAGGTGTGCATGGTCGATTCATGGGCCAACAGGGTTGAATTAGCCGGCGAGGCCCCGACCATGTCCCCCGCCTCTACCCGAAAGGTGTTGGCGGCCTTGGCATGTTGGCTCTTCTTAAACTGGTTTTGAGCCTGATCTAACGAGCCCCCTAACCGCGCGACAGTCCCGACGTCGCTGTAAGTCTTACCGCCGATGGTGACGGTACCCGTGGTTTCCAGACCCCCGTGCAGGTCGTTAATGCCTAAAACCTGAATCGGAATAGCGGTCTTATACTTCTTAGCCAGCTTCTTAAATCCCGGTTGGCTGGTCGGGGTACTGTACTTATCGGTCTGCGTGGTCACCTTTTGCGCCGCGTGAACCGCGTGATCCCCTAATCCCGGTAACGCTGTCGCACTGCCGGCAACTAGTAAGGGCACTAATAAACTATAAAGTAATTTATGATGATGAGCCATGGTCATGATGACAAGTCCTCCTCAAGAATATGTAATCCAATACGTCCCTAGCATACCAATGAAAGCGTTTGCCGTCACGAAGTAAATCTAAGCTAAGTTTGCAATCCGCGAGATCAGGATTGAAAGGTTCCCGCCTTACAATCCCCCCACAGAAATCGATAAAAATCAACGCCAAAAGCGGGCGCCACCAGCCATAAAGACTGATGACGCCCGCTTTTTTAAACCAATTTAGCTTAATTTTAGGTTTAGTAAGTGAATGGTTCTTCGCCCAAGGCGTGTTGTGCGGCCAGGTTCAACAGGCTCCATTGCCGGTCAAAGCCGGGCTGGAAGAAGAAGTCGGCTTCGGCTAAGTCTTCAAGCCGCAACCCATGTTGGATCGCCAGAGCTAACACGTTGCCCTGCGCCGTCACGTCGTAGGTCGACAAGACCGCGCCACCCAATAAGACATGGGTCGTCGGGTTAAAGAACAACTGAACGTACACGTCCGGGTTGCCCTTGTCGCTGGGCACGTACTTCGGCCGCAAGGTGGTGTGGTAGAAGTCCTTAGCCACCGTGACGCCAGCGCGTTTAGCAGTAAAGGAGTTCAAGCCACTCTGCGCAAAGTGTTCGTCAAAAACACTCAGAGCTGAAGACCCGACCAAGCCCTGGAACGGTTCGGCTGGGTGGGTTTCAAAGAGGTGCTTAACCACGTAACGGGCTTCGCGCCGGGCAACCGTCGCTAAGGCGATTGGCACCTTAGTCTGGGCCGGAATGGAGTAGGCCAACGTGGCATCCCCAATGGCGTAAACGTCGGGCAGGTTGGTCCGCAGGTAGTTGTCGACCTTGATCCAGCCCCGGTCGTCCAAGTCCACGGTCCCCTTCAACCAGTCGGTGTTCGGTTGAACGCCAGCGGCCTGAATGACCACGTCACTCGGATATTCGGCGTCAGTGGTCTTAACGGCCTTGACGGCTTGATCGCCGGTATAGGCGGTGATCTTGGCGTTCATTTGAACGTTGATGCCTTCAGCCGTCAACTTCTTTGCCAGGATATCGGTCAATTCGCTATCCAGGTACGTGCCTAATGGCCGGTCGATCACGTCGAGCAGGGTGACCTCCTTGCCGGCTTTGCGACTGGCTTCGGCCGCTTCGATTCCGATGTAGCCGGCCCCGATAATGGTCATGTGCTTAACGGCCGGGTCGGCGAGCTTTTCCTTAATCTTCAACGCCCAATCCTTGCCCCGCATCAGGAACACGTTGTCCAGATCGGCGCCGGGCACGGGTAAGGACTTCGGCGTCACGCCAGAACTCAGAATCAACTTATCGTACGGTTGGTCCGTCGTTTGGTTAGTGGCGTGATCCACCACCGTCACGGTCTTGGCATCGGCATTAATCTTGGTGACCTCGTGGCGATCCAGGATGTGGACGTTGGGTTGTGGAAAATCATCAGCGCTGAAATTGCGCACGTCGTTGACATCGGTGACGCTGTTTTCCAGGTATAATTCCATCCCACAAGACATGAAGGAAATGAAATCCCCCGCTTCAAACAACGTAATATCAACATCGTTGTAGCGACTCAATAATTCTAAAATTGATTGGTGACCCCCATGTGAAGCCCCAACAATTACGATTCGTTCTTTTGACATCGAACAAAAGCCTCCTCTAGTTTAGAATGATTCTTAACTGACAAATTAAGAATAACGCATTCGCCGTTAAATTGCAAGCCGTTTCATGACGGTCTAGGGGAACAAGGTCCGCACCATGGGTTGCCGCCGGTGCCAATCCACTTGACGGGACAGGTCATAGGTCTGACGGGTCAAGTAGGCCAGTAGCTTGGCGCGCTGGGGCTGATCCAAAAAGGTGTAGGTCTGTGGAATCGCCACTTGCGGGGTCACCGCCCGTAAATCGGCCAACGTGACGGTATTGGTCAGCCGGTAAGTCGCCTGAATGGGCACGGCCACCCCGGTCGCGTTAGGCGTCAAGTAGGCCATGGTGGCCGCAAAATCACTGTGTTGCACCAGGGTGCCTAACTTGGCAATGGTCGACGATGGGCCTTGATAGGCCGCGCCACAGCGCATGAAGAACTGAATCCCCCGCCCCGTGGTGTAGACGAAGGCCTGGAACGGCTGGGTAAAGAATCGTTTGCGGAATTCTAAAATCTTGTGGCCGGACAACACCGCCGTGGTCGCATCGGGATGCAATGCCAATAGCAGGGTTGGTCGCTGGTCATCGTAAATGGTGGTGATGGTTTGCGTCACAAAAAGACTCCCTTATTCGTTCAACTCTTAACGTGGGCTAAGTCATTGGCTTAATTATCCCGGATCAAACCGCGATGCCCCCGCCAAGTTCCCTTCCACGATATCATAGTGTCAACTAAAAGCCAGTGTGTCGTCTCTCGATAAATTAAAGGAGGAACTTAACCATGACGATTCGTGGAAAAGTCGTCGTCATTACCGGCGCATCTGCGGGCATCGGTGCCGCTACCGCTAAAACCTTAGCCGCTAAGGGGGCACACCTCTTCGTGGGGGCCCGGCGAGAAGCCCCCTTACAGGAGCTTGTCCACACTATCCGAGCCGCGGGCGGCACGGCCGCCTACCAGATCGTCGACGTGACCGACCAAGCGGCCGTAACCCGGTTCATCACGGCCGCCCGGACCCGCTACGGACGCATCGACGTGTTGTACAACAACGCCGGTATCATGCCCAACGCCCCCTTTAGGGACTTGCGGGTTGCCGATTGGGAAGCCGCCTTTCAGGTCAACGTCCTCGGTGTCCTTTACGGCATTGCCGCCGCCCTGCCCCTCATGCAAGAACAAGGATTCGGTCAATTTATCGCTACTGATTCGAACGCCGGCCACGTGGTCAATCCCAACGCAGGGGTCTACGCCGGAACCAAGTTTGCCTTACGCGCCATCATGGATGCCCTGCGGCAAGAGGAAGGGCCTCACGGAATCCGTTCAACCATGATCTCACCCGGTAACGTCAAGACCAACCTGTGGCAATCGGCTGGAACCGCCGAGCTAAAAGCCCAAATCCATCAGCGCGAACAGGCGATTGGGTTACGCCCGGTAGATATTGCCAACGCCGTCTGTTACGCCATTGACCAACCCGAAGACGTGGGAATCGACGAGATTCTAATTCGGCCCACGGTGCAACAGAATTAACTTAGACGACGCCAATCAAACACAGCCACCCGGATCGCTAACCGGTTCGGGTGGTTTTTACTATTCTGCCGATCATCGCCATCCCCGTTCTCGCTAGGCGTCTCTTCGGATGAACCATTACCCCAACTTATTTTCTAAAACTTTTTTCGATTTTCCCTTGACCTGGAGTATACTCTAACTCCTATACTTCTGGTTGTTAGGTCATGACCCACCAACCACGAAGGGAGTAGTTATACTGATGAAACAACTTAAATGGGGTAGTACCCAAATCCGTACATCCGCCGTCGCTTTAGGCATCATGCGGATGTTAAATCTCACTAGCGACCAAGCCGCCAACGTCTTAAACGAGGTGCAGGCCATGGGCGTCACCCACATCGACTCCGCCGACATCTACGGGGTGGGTCAATCCGAAACCATCTTCGGTGAGGCCTTAAAGAAGTCCACGATTCGCCGCGAAGACCTCTTCATCCAATCCAAGGGCGGTATCGTTCCTGATCCCGAGAAGAGCTCTGGTGACGTGGTTTTAGGCCAACGTTACGATTTCTCGAAACAACATCTGTTAGACTCAGTCGACGGCATCTTACAACGAATGCAACTCGACTACCTGGACGCCTTCCTGCTCCACCGGCCCGACGCCTTGATGGAACCCGAAGAAATCGCCGCTGCGTTTGATGAACTGCATCGAAGCGGTAAGGTTCGCTACTTCGGCGTTTCCAACTTCAACCCCCAACAGGTTGAGTTGGTTCAGGCCGCCACATCGCAAAAACTAATGGCCAACCAATTGCAATTTGGCGTCATGCATACCGGTCCCATTCAATTCGGCCTGCACACCAACATGACCGACGCCGCCAGCGTCAATCACGACGGGGGCATCATCGATTATTCCCGGTTGCATCAGATGACCATTCAAGCTTGGTCACCTTACCAATACGGTTTGTTCGCCGGCACCTTTATCGACAACCCCAAGTTCCCGCAACTCAACCAACAGCTGCAGAAGCTGGCGGATCAATACGGGGTCACCAAGAACGCCATCGCGACGGCTTGGATCCTGCGTCACCCAGCCAATATGCAGGTTATCTTGGGTTCGATGAACCCGCAACACCTCCAGGAAAGCATTGCCGGCAGTGACCTGACCCTGACCAGACAAGAATGGTACGACGTTTATCTGGCCGCAGGAAACGATCTTCCTTAATTCTAAACACCACCAGACCGCTGTCGGCCCACTCCCGACACCGCGTCTATCGGGTCCGTTCCCCAATCAGGCGGACCCACCCCAACTGCGGTCACCCCACATTTTGACCGCACTAAAAGGCCGTGACCAACGTCACGACCTTTTTCGCCTCTGCGAATAGACGGTGCTCAGTGGTCGGCTAACGGTAGCTGACGAGCAACGCCAGCCAAGTTAGACTTTCCCAATCACCCGCATCCCCGAACTAGTTCCTAATCGGGAGGCACCAGCCGCGATCATGGCTTCGGCTTCTTCCTTAGTGTGCACCCCACCGGACGCCTTGACCTTGATACGATCCCCTACGGCCCGCTTCATCAACACGACATCGTTAACCTGAGCGCCGCGCGTCGAAAAACCGGTTGACGTCTTGACGAATTCAGCGCCTGCAGCGGCCACCAATTCGGAGGCCCGCATGATTTCTGGGTCCGTTAATAAGGCCGTTTCAATAATGACCTTGACCAGTTTATGGTGTTGGTGGCCCACGTTAATGACGGCCACTAGGTCTTGGCGAACTTGATCGTCGTGTCCTGCCTTGAATTCACCGATGTTCATGACCACATCCAGCTCATCCACTCCATCGGCAATGGCCTGCGTCGCCTCGGCAACCTTGATGGCCGTGGTATTGGCCCCCAGTGGGAAACCAATCACCGTGTCGGTGTTAACGCCGGTATCCCGTAATTGTTCGTGAGCGTAGCGGACCCAGTACGGGTTCAACATAACGGAGCAGAAGTGATTTTCTCGGGCCTCGCGGATGATCTGATCCACATCAGCTTGCGTGGCTTCGGGTGCTAATAAAGTATGATCGATGTATTGGTTTAAAGACATTGGTAAGTCCCCTTTTCGTTAGGTTGTGTTTGTCGACAGCCTTAATTTAACACGTATTTTAACAAATGCAAATATATAAAAATAGCAAATGTAAAAATGCGATTTTGTGTTAAACTTATGACAACTCACAAACGGAGGAACCACGCGATGCTCTCTCAAAAACAAACGGAACGACTACTGACGGTTAGTCGCTACTACTATCAAGACAATCTCAGCCAAGTCGAAATTGCTAAGAAAATGAATCTCTCCCGCCCCACGGTGGCTAAATCCCTGCAACTCGCCAGAGAAACCGGCATCGTGACGGTTCAGATTAACGATCCCTTTACCGACGGCGCCCAACTGCAACAAGCCTTACGGGAGCGTTACCAGCTCAAGGACGTGGTGGTGGCCCAACAAGTGAACCATGACGAGGCTAGCATCCGCGATCACCTGGGAGCCGCAGCGGCAACCTACCTTGACACCATCGTAACCGACGGCATGACGATTGGCCTGAACTGGGGCCACACTATGCTCGCCGTTGCGCAACACCTGCACGCCAGTCAGGCACAAAACGTCCAACTGGTTCAGCTCAAGGGCAACCTCACTAACTCGGCCGAAACCAACTATTCCGCCGAGATTACCCAACAATTCAACCAAGCCTTCCACACTCAGGCCAGCCTCTTACCCCTGCCGCTGGTCTTCGACGACGTTCAGGTTAAGGACGCCGCCCTGCAAGATCCCTTTATTCGCCGGGTCACTCAAATCGGCCGTAACGCCGACGTGGCGCTATTTACCGTCGGGACGACCCGCGCCGACGCGCTGCTTTTTCGCTCCGGGTACCTCGCAACCGACCAGATTGCCCACCTGCGGCAAACAGCGGTCGGTGACGTTCTGTCGCACTTCATTACGCCCACCGGTGCCGTCGCGGATCCTCAGCTGGACCAACGGACCGTGGCGCTCCCCCTCAGTGACCTCGGACAACAAAAATACGCGGTGCTAATTGCCGGGGGTGAACCGAAATTACGAGCCATCCACGCTGCGTTGCTCGGTGGTTACGCCAACGTTCTCATTGTCGATCAGGTCGTTGCCAAACAATTATTAAAGTTATAATTGATAGTATTATTAATAATAAAAAGGAGCTGCGTTTTAAGCAGCTCCTTTTTCCATTTAACTGGCGGATTGCTGATGGGCGGGTTTGACGCGCAACTCACCATTGATTTTTACGGTTTCGGGAAGGTCACAAACGCCCGTAACGGCCGCTTCCGTTCCGGCCTCACACGCGGCCTCAAAGTACCGCACCTTGTAATTTAACTTTTGGGCGGTACGCCTGTAACTGGGCAATCTGGCGATCGACGCTGGCTCGTTGTTGGCGGTAGACCTGCAGCCGTTCGGCTAACGAAGCGTCACCTTCCATCGATAGTTCAACGAAGTGCCGGATCTCTTTTAGCGCCATCCCCGTGCCCTTCAAACACGTGATCAAATCGACGAGGTCCAGATCACCTTCGGAAAACTCCCGGCGTCCCGCCGCATTGCGGTGGACAAACGGCATTAACCCTTCGCGATCATAATACCGCAACGTGTAACAACTCAGTCCCGTCTTCTCCGCAACCTGTCCAATTAAGTGAACTACCCGGCCGTAAACGACCGAGCTTCTGGGAACATTGAGGAGTGTTTGGGCTGTTATGTCGGTATTCCGAGTACCTAACTCACAGAACTCAATTCTCTTACCAAGGCAAGTCCCTAGCCTCATGGTTCTTATTGGACCGTTTTTAGTCCTCTATGTAGGATATTAACGGCTGCATTAATATCACGATCATGATGCGTCCCACAGTGGGGACAAATCCATTCGCGAATCTCAAGCGGTTTCTGACCACTTTGAAACCCACAGCTAGAACATTGCTGACTAGTATAGTTGGGGTTCACCACAATGAGTTTTTTGCCGTACCACTTACACTTATAATCTAGCATGGTTCGAAACTGGTACCAACTGGCATTGGCAATTGACTTGGCCAGGTGATGATTGTGCATTAGATTCTTGATTTTTAAATCCTCAATCACGATCACATCGTAGACTTTGACCAACTGGGTTGTCAGCTTGCTCAAGTAGTCTTTGCGTCGATTAGCGAGTTTACGCTGGTAGCGCGCCTTGATTTGTTTAGCTCGCTGCCAATTCTGGTAGTCGTTGAGTTCCAACTTAATCAAGTGATTTTTATCATGGTTCCACTGAGCCACGTTAACCTTGGCTTGATGTTTACGACGGTCAAACTTTCGTTGCCACGTAATTCCTTGTTGTTCCTCCCAGGGCGCCTGGAATTTAGGATATTTTCGACCGTTAGAGGTAATCGCTAAGTCAGCTACACCTAGGTCAATACCTATTTGGGCACCGGTTTTAGGAAGTGGCTTAGGCTCCGGAAATTCAACTTGTAAACTCAAATAGTAACGTCCCGTAGCGTCGTGACTGACGGTGTAGCGCTTAATTTGACCATCAACCAGCTGACCCGTTTTACTAGTCTTGATACTACCAAGTTTCGGTAATTTGACGCGACGTTTAGCCACCACTAGCTGTGCACTGGCAGGAAAACGACCGGTGTAAGCTTGTTTAGATGACCGGCGCGATTTAAAATGTGGTTGACCACCGCGATGCTTGAACAACATTGAAAAGGCTTGCGCCAAATGATGGTTCACTACTTGCAAGCTTGTCGAATCACTCAATTTAAGAAAGGGGTATTCTATTTTAAGCGCTTTAAGTAAGTTATTCATACCATATTCGTTGATGAATCGACTACCCGGGTTGTTTTTATACCGGGCCTTGGCCATCGCTAACATTTGATTCCAGACAAAGCGATTATTGCCAAACAATTGCCATAGCTGGCCTTCTTGAGTTCGAGTCGGGTACAAACGAAGCTTGATGCCTTTCAGCATCGGATCACCACCTTTCGTGGAACCTATCTCAGAGTTGTTCAAGTAACTATTCCAATGTCAGTATACAGCCGCTTTACTAGTAATACGGTTTACAAATACACGAAAAGGTTAAGGTGATTCATCACGTCCTTAAAAGAACGTGTCTTCTCGCCCAAATATCAATAGACCATGTGCCACCTCTCCTTTATGACTTAAATAGTTTATCTATCATAACATTAATTAACTAACTCTGCCGAAGTAACATCTTTTGTGATGGTGAACCGGTCCCGCTAAACTAGACTTATTAAAGCACCGATTTCTGGGGGGAGGAATTTACGATGCAGCATCAACCCGTTATTTTAATTACCAACGGCACTCGCGGAATAGGGAGCGTGTGTGCCGCCGACTTTTGTGCTCAGGGCGCCACGGTGATCATTGCCGATCTAGAAGTCAGTCGGGGCCCCGCCATTGCCCAGGCGTTAGGCGAAAACGTTCATTACCTTGAGCTCGATGTGACCCGCCAAGCCGATTGGCGGCGCGTTATCCGCCAGATTATGGCAACGTATGGCCACCTCGACGTCCTCATTAACATTCCCAACGTTACCGATCAACCGCAAGATTGGCACCACCGCTCGGCCGAGTATCTCGCCTACTTCGAACGAACCCAGCAGCGCGTCATCTGGGGATCTACCGCGGCGGCAGCCATCATGCGTCACCAATATCACGGTAGCATTGTCAACGTGTTAACGGCCCAGCCAACCGCGCCAAACCAGCAGCTCGTTACCTTACTGCATAATTGGACGCAGACCCTTGCGCGCGATCTCGCCGGCAACGACGTTCGCATCAACACGATTCAAGCCCATCTGAGTCCGCGCTCCGCAACCCAAGATTCCACGATTGCCCGGACCAAACCTTTACAGCAAACCATTCGTTACCTGGCCACCAACCATCCAATGAGTCCAACGGGAAGTGCCTTTGTGATTCCCACGGATTAACCCGCAGCGTGTCTAGTCTTCACGGACTGACACGCTTTTTGATTATTAATTATGTTTTGCAAGCGATTGTTTTTAAGTTCGGTTTTACGTTTTACATATGTCTATATCGGAAATTAACTAATTATAATTAAATAAATACCGAAATTTATAAGTTTTAATCATTGTAAAAGTTCGTCTTTTTGCTAGAATGAACGAGAATCAAGTTTCATCACATTACATATTCTGAGGAGTGAATGTTATGCATTTTCAAGGTACGGCCAAGCGCCTAGTCCTGGGACTCGCGCTACTCGCCTTACCCCTAACCCTAATCGGGTGTGGTAAAGCGACGAGTTCAACCAGTTCTTCCAGTTCTGCCGGGTACGCCCCTAAACAACTCACGGTGCAATTTGTCCCGTCCACCAACGCGGGAACGATTGAAGCCAAAGCTAAGCCGTTAGCCGGATTGCTGCAAAAGCAGTTAGGCATCCCGGTCAAGGTTAACGTGTCCACCGATGGTAACACCATCGTGGAGGCCCTGGGCGCTAAGCGCATCGACGTTGGTTTTCTGCCGCCTGCAGCTTACATTTTAGCGCACAAGGAATACCATTCTAAGGTCATTCTGCAAGCGCAGCGTTACGGGTTAAAGGAACCCAACGACCAATTCACCCACCAGTTAGTCGATTTCTTCCGCGCCCAAATTTTGGTCCGCAAGGATAGCGGCATCAAATCCATCCAAGACCTGAAAGGTAAGAAGATCGCCGTCCAAGACACCATTTCCACGGCGGGTTGGATCTACCCGGCCGTCGAGCTGATGGAACACGGCATCAACGTGAACAAAGATGGCATTAAGACCATCCAAGTTAAGGGCCACGACCAAGGGGTCTTATCCGTTTACAACAAGGATACCGACGCCGCCTTTGTCTTCCAAGGTGCCCGCAACATCGTGAAGAAAGACGAGAAGGATATCATGCAAAAGGTGGTCCCAATTTACACCACTAAGGGTAAGATTCCTAACGATACCATTACGGTACGGGGAGACATGAGTGCCAAATGGCAAAAAAAGATTGCTACGGCCTTTAAGACCATCGCCAAGTCCAAGGAAGGTCACGCCATCATCTCAACCATGTACACCCACGAAGGTTACGCTGATTCGAAAGACAGTAACTTCGACGGTGCCCGGGATTACAACAAGAAAGTCGCCGCTTTAAACAAGTAGCGTTTACGCATAAAAAAGTAGCGAAGGCTGAGTTCCGTTCCTTGGCTACTTTTTTACGAGGAGCCACCTTTTAAAGGAGAAAATAACTTATGGAAGCAACTACCGATCCCATCATTTCATTTCGCAACGTTAATAAAGTTTACGAGGACGGTACCGTGGGTCTCAAAGACATCACGTTCGAGATTCCTCGTGGTCAATTTTTAGTCGTCGTGGGGTTATCTGGCGCGGGTAAGAGCACCCTGCTGCGGACAATCAACCGGATGCACGAAATTTCGTCCGGTGAAATTAAGATCGACCAAGAACCCATCCAGGCCTACAAAGGAAAAGCTCTACGCCAATTACGCTGTCACATCGGCATGATTTTCCAAAACTTTAACCTGGTGAACCGGTCGAGCGTGGAAAAAAACGTGCTCTCTGGTCTGGCAGGCGTCTATCCCACTTGGCGGTGCATCCTCGGTTTATTCAGCACGCCGGACAAACAACGCGCCATTCAAGCCCTGAAACGGGTGAGCCTGACCCAAAAGCTTTACGCCCGGGCCGACCAACTCTCTGGTGGACAACAACAGCGAGTCGCCATTGCCCGGACCTTAATGCAGGACCCCAAGATTATCCTGGCCGATGAACCGGTGGCCTCGCTGGATCCCCGGACGACCCAAGACGTGATGGACACCTTACAACAATTGAACCGTGAGGATGGCATCACGGTTATCGTAAATCTACATTCGGTCGCTCTGGCCCAGAAATACGCCGATCGGATTATCGGGTTACGCGCCGGTCAACTCGTTTACGATGAACCCATTAGTCGCGTGACGCCAACAGCGCTCAACCAGATTTACCAAACCAACTAGGAGGTTATCATGTCCGATTCTGAGATGCCCCACCGCACTTGGTGGCAACGATACCACGTCGCCGCCATCGGGTGGACGGGCTTACTATTTGTGTTATTAATCGTGTCCGCCAACATGACCAACGTTGACCCCGGAATGTTTCTAAGTAATTTCGACCAGTTCCTCTCACTCCTATTACAGATGTCTCATCCTAACTGGGGCTACCTGCATTTGATTCTGCAGCCCCTTTACGAAACCATTCAGATGGCCATCCTCGGAACAACTATTGGGACCCTTTTAGCCGTCCCCTTCTCCCTGCTGGCGGCCAGTAACCTGGTTACGAACGCGCTTTTACACAATTTAATTCGTTTCTTCTTGGACCTAGTGAGAACCTTACCCGACCTGCTCTTAGCCGCCATGCTGGTGGCTATCTTCGGGATTGGCTCCACCGCCGGGGTCATTACTTTGAGCATTTTCTCCTTTGGGGTGGTGTCCAAGCTGTTTTACGAAGTCATCGAAACCATCGACATGGGACCCTTAGAGGCCATGAAATCGGTGGGAGCTAGCAAGATTACCATCATTTGGTACGCCGTCTTACCCCAGATTCTCAACCAGTTCGTCAGTTACTTCCTCTACACCCTCGAAATCAACGTCCGGGCTTCAACCGTCCTGGGGTACCTAGGGGCCGGGGGAATCGGGGTCTTTCTACAACGCTCACTGGGCGAACTAAATTATGACAACACTGCCATTATCGTGTTGGCCATGTTAGTCGTCGTCCTACTCATCGATGGGATCAGTAATCACCTAAGGAGGGTCCTACTCTAATGCAAACGACATTATCGAAGCAACTCGTCCCCCATCCCTTTTGGCGGCGCTGGCAATGGCTCGTCTGGCTCATCTTGGTAGCCGGCGTCTATAGCTGGGCCGTGGGGGGCCTGCAATTCGCGGGCATCAAAGACTCCGCGGCCGACGTCTCTCGTTCCATCATTAATGGCTTATTGCATCCCGATTGGGCCTACGTCTATAACGGCAGTGGCGAAGACCTGTCCTCATTAATCTTGCAGACCCTGGCAATTGCCTTTTTAGGCACCTTCGTCTCGGCCTTTATCAGCGTGCCGTTTGCCTTCTGGGCGGCACGCACGACCCAAGAACACTACCATCTTCGGTCCGGTAGTGGGAAAGTCGTGTTGACGTTGATCCGGACATTTCCCGAAATCGTCCTGGCCATCATGTTTATCAAAGCCGTAGGTCCCGGCTCCTACGCGGGGGTTTTAGCCGTCAGCATCCATTCGGTTGGGATGTTAGGCAAGCTATTTAGTGAGTCGCTAGAGAACATGGACCGGGGCGCGGAAGAGGCCATTTTAAGTGTCGGCGGTACGCGTCCCGAAATCTTTATGTTAGCAACGATTCCCACGATTATGCCCGAGTTTATTTCATACACCCTTTACTGTTTCGAAATTACGGTGCGTTCCGCGTCGATCTTAGGGATGGTCGGTGCCGGCGGGATTGGGGCCCCCATGATTTTCGCCATTCAGACGCGTAACTGGCCCCGCGTCGGGATCATTCTCTTAGGCATCGTGTTAATGGTGCTGCTCATCGATTCGTTATCGGAACAACTACGAAAGAAGTTGGTTTAATGCAACATCTCAAAATCGTCTCGACCAGCGATGTCCACGGCTACCTCTATCCCACCAATTACAGTCACCGCCATGATCTGCGCGACTACGGGTGGTTGCGCGCCGCCACGCTCTTACGCCAATTACAGCGGGCGGACGCTAACGACATCACCCTCACCATCGACAACGGGGACTGGATTCAGGGTTCGGCTTTAGCCAGTTACTTAGCGACGCAAGCTCCCCAACAAGCCCCCCTCTTTTCCCAACTGCTCAACGCCGCTCATTACGACGTGGGCGTTCTCGGTAATCACGAATTCAATTACGGGTTGGACTACCTGCGGACCGCCCAAGCCGCAAGGCACTACCCGTTACTGAGCGCCAACATCGAAGGGGCACAGGCCCAGGCCATCAGCGATGCGCCCTACCAGATTATCGAGAAACAGGGCGTCAAAATTGCCGTTTTGGGGTTAACCACCGCCCACGTTCCCAGTTGGGAAGCTGCCCGGCACATTACCGGTCTCACGTTCCGTTCGGCCTTGGCCACGGCCCAGGAGTGGGTCCCGAAATTGCACCAGCTGGCCGATGTCGTGGTGGTCGCCTACCACGGTGGCTTTGAAGCCGACTTGACCACGGGATACCCTACCGAACCACTTACCAACGAAAACGAAGGTTACCGGTTACTCTCCCAGGTTCCGGGAATCGATGCGCTGGTTACGGGACACCAACACCGGCAGATTGCGGGGATTTATCAACAAGTCCCTGTCACCCAACCCGGGGATAAGGCGGTGGCCGTCGGACTCATCGACCTCACCTTAGACACCCAGCATCAAGTGGTTGATCACGCCGCCACGCTGTTACCCACGGCCAACGTCGCGTTAGACCCGACGTTAGTCGCCCAGACCCAGTCCCTGGAGACCCAAGTGCAACGCTGGCTTGATCACCCAGTCGGTCAACTAACCGGTGCCAGTATGGCCATTACCGATCCCTTTGCCGCGCGCCAGCACCACCATCCCTATCTGGCCTTCATTAACCAGGTGGAGATGGCCGCGGGACAAACCGACATTGCCGCCACGGCCCTGTTTAACGACGACGTGTTAGGCCTGCAACCAACCGTCACCCGGCGCCAAGTCTTGAACAGTTACGCCTACCCCAACACTTTGGTGGTTGAGGAAATCACCGGCGTGGATCTCAGGGCCGCCCTCGAACAATGTGCCAGCTTTTTTACGGTCACGGCTACTGGTCAAATCGGCCCGGCGCCGACCAAAACCCAACTCTTCAACTACGACGTTTACAGCGGCATCGACTACACCTTTGATCTCAGCCAACCGGTAGGCCAGCGCCTAGTCCGCTTGCTCTACCACGATGCCCCCGTACGTCCCGATCAAAAATTGCAAGTGGCCATGAACCAATACCGGGGAAACGGTGGCGGCGAATACCCGATGTTTCGCCCCAGCAAGATTATCCGGGAGGTCAATCAGGACATGGCATCCCTGATTCAAGACTATTTACAGACCCATCCCGTCGTCACCGGAATGACACCCACCAACCTCACCATTCATGCGTAACGTGACGCTTGCCCCGCCGGCCCGCTTGGGACTGATGGCGGGGCTTTTTACGTGTTTCATGACTGACCGTGACTACTTTAATCCGCTATGCTCAAATCATCCCACCATTGAAGCCGTTACCCATAAACCTAACGCTAAAAAAATCACCAACCGGTTCCACGACAAAAACGGCCACTATTTCCAATTCAGAAACAGTGGCCGTTTAATCATTAAGTCTCGCTTAATCGTTGTGCTCTAGCGCCCGTTGCTGCAGGTGAGAAACTTCCTTGAGTCCCGCATTCATCAACACAAACACGACCACCCAAGCCGCAATGATTAATAACAGCAATTTAAAGTACGGCCCGATGATGCCAATGTCCCAGTCCCAAGCGGCGTGCAACAGGATTGCTATCCCGAAGAACACTAAAAAGCGGGTATCAAACAAATGTGTCAGGCGTAACGGCTTGGCACGCTTGACCACCATCACGGCACCGCCCGCGATGGCGGCCCAGACCAGGTGGCCCCCAATCGCCGACCAGCCCCGTAAGATGGCCACTTCGACCAGCAAGTTACCGGCACGGTAAATGTACCCTGCCGTTTCAAAAGCGGCAAAACCCGCGCCCACTGCGGCTCCAATCAACATGCCACCCAAGATGTGCTTAATGTGTAATTGGTTAATGAAGTAGCAGGTAATCAGCAACTTCCCCACTTCTTCAACTACCCCGATCGACAACGAATCGCCCAGGGTCAGCATTCCCGTCATCTGACTGGTCTGACTAAAGCTAATGAACTGGTACAAAAACAGCGTCGCAATCAGCGCAAAGATGCCCCCAATGAAGAAAACGCGCATGACCTCGTACAGACTGATGTCTTGAAAGGCGTTCGCTTCGAAGAAAAAGACCAGCCCAGAAACGGGCACCGCGAACGCCCCCACCAGAATCAGGCCCGGAATGGCGTTAGGATTTTGGAACTCCACTGCCATGAATAAAAGCGCCATGAAGGCCAGTAAAAAGCCCACCAAAATGCGGGAGAACAACCAGGGCTTGACCCACGCATCGGACAACGAATCCAGCGCGGGGGTGGTGTCCTCCGTTCCGGCGATGAACACCGACTCGGCCTCCGCCTTAGTGTGGTGCTGAAACACCGCCGAAAAGAGATCCTTAAGATTAACCTTAACAGCCCCCTCTTCACCGGTATAGCGGTTTAACCGAGCCGTGGCGTCATCGTATAACGACTGCCGTCGCCGTGGCTTAGCCTTGGCATCAGAAGCGGTCGTTTGGGTGGTGACCGGTAACGGCCGACCACAAACCGGACAAATCTTGGCGGTCGTCGGAACCGAGTGGCCGCAGTGTGGACAAACTTGCATACTTTCACCCTTCTTCTTAACCGGCAATTCGTCGGTTATTACTCACGTTTTCATTATAGCAAGAACGCCGGCCAACAAGCATTTGAATGCTCGTGACCGGCGTTTCATTTCTACTTTTTCTGCTTCGCCTGTTGTAGAATCTGGCGAACCCAACGCTGCGAATAACCGTACTTGCGCGTGAGCTCCGGTAAATTATGACCGTTATATTCTTCAACAATTTGAGCCGCGACCTTTTTGTGATCGTAAAGACGCATAGGAAAAGAAATTTGGCGGCCCCGATAAAGGTCGTAGACTTGCTTGGTGAGATCTTCACCTAATAATTCATACAATTGTGCGTAAGATTCCTGTAATAGATTTACCCACATTCGGGTAACCCCCTTTCTAATTGATTACCCTTATAAAGTATCAGAAACTGCAGGAGCATAAAAATGCGGATTTCCTTGCAGTCTGCCTTACTTTTTACCCTTTACCCCGATAGCGAGCTAAGATACGCCGAATATTTCGTTCCGAATAATCGTGTTGGCGGGCCAATTGCACCAGCGTGCACCCGGCCTGATGCCCTTGATAGATTAAAGCGGCTTCTTTAGCGGGCGCCAACAAGCGCCGCGGAAAACTGACCTGCATCCCCCCTAAATACGCTTGTAATTTTTGCGTCGCGGTCGGTCCAATTACCCCGGCGAGCTCCCGATAAATGGCCTGCCAATTTTGACTGTCGTTCATGGTCTATCCCATCCCTTGCTGATTGATTGCCTTCAGTATATGCTTGGGGGGAGTCAAATATTGTCTACCCCGGCCAAATTGGAGGAATTTGTCATGGCAACTACCGCGTACCGTCAGCTGTACCTTTTGCAGAAATTACTGCACCAACCCGTGGTCACCAAGGCCGAACTGGTCGATCATTTTCAGGTCTCCGCGCGAGCCGTGCAGCGCGACTTCAGCGACCTGCGTCAATTTCTAAGTGACGAAGACGTCCTGTACCAACTGACCTATCAGCCTCAACTGGGCGGCTACACGCTACACCTCGATCAGAGTCGTCTCTCCCAAACGGCGGTCTTGGTCCTCATCAAGATCCTCTTAAGCAGCCGCGCGCTGAATCCCACCGAACTGACGCAATCCGTTGACAGCTTGCTCGACCTGATGCCCTCGGCCGACGCTCAAAAAATCAAGCGGCTGATTAATAACGAAAAGCGTGACTACGTGCCCGTAGCTCACCGTAAGCCCCTCCTGGGTCGCCTGTGGCAACTGAGCAACGCCATTACCCAGCATGCGACCCTGCGCCTGCATTATCAACGCGCCGATCACACCTACCGCGACCAAACAATTCTGCCGGCAGCCCTGATCTTTTCGGAATACTACTTTTACGTGATTGCATTCGGCAATACGTTTACCGGCGCGCGCTTCTTTCGCGTGGACCGCATCGCCACCTGCCAACGCGCCCCACAGGCCCTGCCTAACCCCCGCCGGAGTGTTGCTGACGGCCAACTGCGCCGAGTCTTACACTACATGCAACCGGGTCAGCTGACCACCATCACCTTCGAATTTTGGGGCGTCGTCGAAGCCGCGCTAGACCGTTTTCCCCGGCACACAGTAAAAGCGCCCCGTACGCAAACGCACGGGACGCTAATTGAAATTCAGGCTTACGATGTCGGGGCCAAGATGTGGCTGTTAAGTCAGGGGACCCTGGTCAAGGTCCTCAGCCCCGCTAGTTTCGTGACGGCCTTTCGGGCCGAGTTGGCCCAGATGATGGCCCACTACTAACCCACAATCCGCCGAACGTTGCCGTTAAAGCGGGTCTGCCAGTGAGGATCCTTGAGACTTGAAATTCCCACACCCCCGGTATCGGCACTCGGAGAATCGTGCAAGAAGAGGTGGTTGCCTAAGTAAATTGCCACGTGACAGTTACGCCCCTCATCCTTGTCGTTAAAGAAGAAGATGTCCCCACGCTTCATGTGACTAGCCTTGACCTTGCGCCCCATGTTAATCAGCGTATAGGTCGTACACGTCGAGGCCGGGCCTAAACGCACGCCGGACTTGGCGTAGATGTAATGGATAAACGATGAACAGTCGAACCGGTGGGCCCGGATGCTGGCCGGCGTGCGGCCACCACCCCAATCATACTTGGACTTACCCACGTACTTGGACCCCGTCTTGATGGCCTTTTCGACCCGTTTGATGTTCCCCACCAACGCCTTGGTGTTAAACGCTAAGTATTGTCCCTTAATCCAGTAGTGTTTCCCCTGAACGTTCAGGCGGTAATAACCACTGTGACTAGTATTTAATTCGGCGCGCCGATCAACCGGATACCAGTGATGGGTCAGGTGCTTGGTACTGGTACTCCCCGTCACCTTAGCCCCCTTGAGGCCCCAGGGCTTATTGTAGAGCAGGACATGGGCCTTGTTGACTTTCATGGTGTACTTCAAACCGCCCTGGTAACGAATCCACTTGTAGAAGGCGTCCCGGTTAATCCACCCCCGCTGGGTCTTCCAGAAAATTCCGTGACCGTTTTGAGCCACTCGCGTCACCTTGAAGGGCTTTTCGTAGCTGCCGCGCGCAGAACTCAACCGTTTCATCCCCGTCCGGTACGGTTGCTTGTAAAAATTATACTTGGGATGGTACAGGCGCCGGGTGACCCGATAACTGCGATTATACTGCAGCTGGTTCGCCTGAGTAGCGGCCCTCGCCTGTGCCGGCACATTCCCCCCCAAGAGCAGCACACCGACCAAACTAACCATCGCGATCAACCATTTTTGTGGTCGCATACCAACAGCCTCCTAACGACTAAATAAGTTAATTAATAATCAATTAACCCAAGCCTACTAAATCGGCTGAACCATTGGTAATGCTGGATTCCTTGCAGAATTCACTAATTATTCGCCATCGTAAGTTCTCGAACACAAACCAGTAATTATGATTCGTTAACTAGTTGTTCAGACGTTCGACTGCCAGTCGCCATTCACTCGATCTAGTTATCGACCAGCACCACCGACCACAAAAAAATTTTTAAATTGGTTTCTTTCTATATAGTCCCCCTTTCCTTCTCATCCCTTTTTAATTTTATTGGTTGACATCCCCCGTAACCGGACGTACACTAGTCTCAATTCAAGAATCGTCCGAAACAAACCATTGAAGTGGAGATCAAGCTTATCGTGCCCGTCAAGAGAGCCGTCGTTGCTGAGAGTACGGCCGAACGCAGGTAAGTAAATGGACCACCGAGGGCTTTCCCGAAAGTTAGCGAGTACGGAAAGACGTGCGACATACGTCAGTTGTCAGGGAGATGTTGGTCTCCTGTGAGGGGGGCGCCGTGACTTCTTTTGAGGTCCGCGTCCAATTAAGGTGGTACCGCGGTTAATTTGACCGTCCTTAACGCATTGGCTGTTAAGGACGGTTTTTGTTTGCAATTAACCGAGGAGGAATTTCATGATGTTGATTCGATGGCAAAGCTCAGACATGTTGACAACCCCAACGACTAATCACCTATTTGGAGGAATTCATGATGAGCATTTTAAACAAGAAAACCACGTTATTACTATGCGGCATTGTCGTCGTACTCGGCGGTGTCTTCGCCGTTAAGGCCCACTCAAAGACCACTACGGCCGCCGTCGCCCAAAACCTTAATTTAGCCGAGACCTCACCCATCACCAGCATGGACGTCGCCAAGATTACCGACAGTGTTTCCAGTAGCCAACTGAGTCAGGTCGGCGAAGGTCTGTTCCGGCTCAACGCCAAGAGCGAAGCCGTCAACGCCCTGGCCCAGAAGACCACCGTTTCCAAGGACGGGTCCGTCTACACAATCGATTTACATCACGACGGTAAATGGAGCAACGGCGATCCGGTGACCGCCCAAGACTTTGTATATTCCTGGGAACGGACGTTAAACCCTAAGTCCAAGTCCGAATTCACCTACCAATTTGCTAAAATCAAGAACGCTAACGCGGTCGCGGCCGGCAAGCTCGCCCCCAGCAAGTTAGGGGTCAAGGCCACGGGCAAGTATCAATTACAGATTAAGTTGGCTCAACCGACCTCGTACTTCAAGGTCGTTCTCGCCAGCCCGACCTTCTTCCCACTGAACCAAAAAGCCGTCCAAAAGTACGGCAGCAAGTACGGTTCCTCGGCCAGCACCACGGTCTACAACGGGCCTTACACCCTGACCAAGTGGAACGGGACCAGTGATAGCTGGACGTTAAAGAAGAACCCAACCTACCGCGATCACCAAGCCATCAAGCTTCAACACATCAACTACCGGGTCGTCAAGTCCACCGCCACGTCCTACAACTTGTATCAATCCAAGAAGCTCGACGCGGTAACCCTAGACGGCGAACAGACCCAGCAGAACAAGAACAACGCTAATTTGAAGACCTTAGCTTCCGGGCGCATCGGCTTCATCCAATACAACGAAAAGGACGCCACGACCGCCAACCGCGATTTACGGACCGCCTTATCGCTGGCCATCAACCGGGAACAGTTAACTAAGAAAGTGTTGAAGAACGGGTCACTCCCCGCAACGACCTTCGCCGTTCGGCACATGAAGAAGAACCCACAGACTAAGGCCGACTTCACTAAGGACACCACGGTCGCCGACACCGCCAACTACGACCCGGCTAAGGCCAAGAAGTTGTTCCAGTCCGCACTGAAGCAGCTGCATCAATCAAAGCTAAACATCACCATGATTTGTGCCGACGATGACACCACCAAGCAATTGGCCGAATACATCCAAAGCACGTTGAACAGTCAGCTCAAGGGCCTAAACATCAACGTTAAGGCCGTACCATTCCCATCCATGTTAAGTGCCGTCTCGAAGGGCAACTTCCAGATGAACCTGACCGGCTGGAGTATGGATTACGCCGACCCGATTGAATCCTTACAGATTCTGGGATCGACCAACAACTCCAACATGGGCCACTACGCCAGTAAGACCTACGATAACGCCTTAGCTGCTGCGGAAGGCAAGGATGCCTTGAAACCCGCTCAACGCTACCAAGACCTGGTCAAGGCCGCCCAAACGGCCATGACCGACCAAGCCGTCACGCCACTCTACGATGCTCGGACCAACATCTTGGTTAACCCCAAGATCAAAGGTGTCGTTTACAACCAATTTGACGGGGCTGCCGATTACCGGACGGCTTACGTGAAATAGGAATCGCCATTCAATTTAAAACTCAGCCGATCCTCGTCCATTTCGGGGATCGGCTTTTTTCTGATTCACCCCATCACGACTTTAGTATAATGGAGGTAACCGCACCACCTCGCCAGTGAAGGGAGCCTTGCTCATGCGTTGGAAAAACCTGCTACTCGTCATCGGAACCATCCTTATCAGCAGTCTCGGGCTATCGTTGACCGCCCACGCGTCGCCCTACATCCACGACCAACTGGGGATTCTCTCGGCCCAACAGCGCCAACAAATCATTCAGACTAACCAGCAATGGCAACGCACGCGCAACCGGCCGCAGCTGTGGGTGTACACCTACGCCAAACTGCCAGATTCCGCGCTTTTGGGTTTCGATTACAGTAACCCCTTCGGTACGCCGGGCAACGACCTCATGGACCAACGCTTCCAGCAACTGGGCCAACAAGCGGTGGACCCGACCGCCTCGACGGGAGACCAGGAATACGCCGCGGCTCAGGCGACCAAACGGCTTCACGATAAGGTTTCGGTCATCGTCGTCTATCCCGACAACGGCTGGCACACCGTGATCGCCCCGTCCGATAACCTGACCAGCGGAATCTCCGACTTTCAGAAATGGACGTTGACGCGCCGCCTCCCCACTAAGCAGGGGACGGCCCAGTCCGCCATGACCTTCTTCAATCGTTACCAAAAATTCATCACCAAGCACATCGCCAAACCCGCCAAAATAAAACCCGGGTTAAGTTGGGCCTGGGTCAGTTTCTGGATCTGCTCCCCGTTCCTTCTGTGGATCCTAATCAAGGTGCTCAAGGCCTTACGTCACCCCACGTTTGTGGACGATCCTCACGCCGGTGCCGACATGCTCAGTGGTTACCTGTGGGGGCGCTGGATGGGCGGCGACCACGACCCGTGGGACCACTTCTAGAGCGGGCTTGTTCATTCAATTTAATCGTCAAAAAAAGCCACCGATTTAATTAAATCGGTGGCTTTTTGTTATTAATAATCATTGATAATTAATGTTGAGTCCCCTGCCAATGCCACGGATCCTGCCGCCACGCCTGCAAGGACGCCTTTTCGGCGGGGGTCACGTCACCGGCCGCCTCAGCCGCCGTAATCAGCGCGCTGTAGGTAGTCAGGGTGTGTAACGTCAAGCCGGCCGCCGCAAAGTTAGCCGTACTATCGGGCAACTCGTACGAGAAGATGGCCACGATGCCCAGGACCGTGGCCCCGGCCGCCTGCACGGCCTTGGCGGCACTCAACACGCTACCCCCGGTCGAAATCAGGTCGTCGATCAGAACCACCCGGTCGTTAGTCGCCAGTTCCCCTTCGATTTGTTTGCCTGTGCCGTGGTCCTTGGGTTTGGAACGTACGTAGTTCATCGGCAGGTCCAGCCGGTCGGCCACCAGTGCCGCGTGGGGAATTCCCGCGGTCGCCACGCCGCCAACCACCGTCGCGTCGGGGTACAAGTCCCGAATCAACGCCGTTAAGCCGTCCGCGATGTGGGTCCGCACGGTCGGAAAGGCAATGGTCCGCCGGTTATCCGTGTAAATGGGTGCCTGCATTCCGCTGGCCCACAAGAAAGGCTGGCTGGGCCGTAACGTCACCGCCTGAATCTGCAATAAGTCCGTTGCAATCTGTGCTGCTCGCGTCGTCATATTTTATTCTCCCCATTCCTTTAAAATCCGTTGATAAGCCGCCAGTGGGTCCGCCGCGCGGGTGATCGATCGCCCGACGACCAGACCATTACTGCCCAGTGCGGCGGCCCGACTGGGCGTCACCACCCGTTGTTGGTCGTCAGTCGCGTCTTCGGCCAGGCGAATGCCCGGGTTGATGCACAGAAAATCCGGGGCCGTAGCCGCGTGAATCACCGGGTCTTCCGGCGCCGCGGCAATCACCCCGTCCGCCCCATTTTGCCACGCCAGACGCGCTAGGTGACGGACCGTCGTAGGTAAGTCCGCGCTGACCAGTTGTTCGGCCTGCATCTGGGATTCCGTGGTGGAGGTCAACTGGGTGACCGCCAACAATTTCGCTGGGGCCACCCCTGCCGCGTGGGCGCCCGCCACCAAACCGCGTTTCGCCGCGGCAATCATGGCCGCGCCGCCCGCCGCGTGAATCGTGACCAACGCCACGCCTTGCCGCCCCAGCTGGACCATGGTCTGCTCGACCGTGTGGGGAATGTCGTAACACTTCAGATCCAAGAACACCTGGATGCCGCGCGCCCGTAACGCCGTTAGAATCTGGGGCCCCGCCGTGTAAAATAACTCCATCCCCACCTTAACGAATAGGTTGGGGGTCTGGGCAAACGGCGTCAAAAAATCCAGTGCCGTAGCCTGACTGGGAAAATCGAGTGCGATGATAACTGGTCGCATGGTGCGCCCCTTTCTGGTCCAAAAAAAGACCGCCCAGCCCCGTGGCTAAGCGGTCTTCGCCCGTCAAAAAACGGGTCACCGATCCCCTTATTAGCCTCACAGGACTAGTTTAAAGTTTGATTGCCGTTGAGTTTACGCGGAAAACTGGCGGGCGTCAACCCGTAAATTTTCCCCTTGCGTCCCTGCAAGATTCGTGGCAGAATAATGAGCAATGCAACAAAATAACCGGTGCCCGTGAGCACCAATTTTGGAGGAATTCGCAATGGAAACTAGCACTACCCCTGCGCGCCACGCGCTAACAACACCCCAGAAATGGACGATTGCCTCAACCTCGGCCGGCTTCGCCTTGGAGAACATGGACGTCATGTTCCTCTCCTTCGCGTTGTCGTCGATCACCGCCGATTTACACCTCAGCGGGACCCAAGCCGGCTTGATTGCTTCCGTCACCAACCTGGGCATGTTAGCGGGTGGCCTTTTGTTTGGCCTGTTAGCCGACCGGTTCGGCCGCGTCAAGGTCTTCTCGCACACCGTCTTCATCTTCGCACTGGCCACGGCGGCCATGGCGTTCGCCCACAGTCTCACGGCCGTCTACATCTTCCGCTTCCTAGCCGGCGTCGGTGCCGGGGGCGAGTATGGCGTGGGGATCACGCTGATTGCCGAAAGCTTTGACCACGACAAGATTGGGAAGATGACCTCGCTGGCCGCAATCGGTGGGCAGCTGGGCGCCGTCTTAGCCGCGATTGCCGCGGCGCTGATCATTCCGACGTTGGGTTGGCAGGCCCTGTTTGTCTTTGGGTTGGTACCCGTGGGTCTGACCTACTTTATCCGCCGGCACCTCCACGAAAGCGCCGAATTTCTCAGCGCCCGGCAGCGGCCCAACCGCCAGCCCATTCGCTTAGGCGCCCTGTTTCACACGCCACGCTTAGCCTACCAAACGGTGGCCCTCATGGTGATGGTGGTCGTGCAAATTGCCGGGTACTTCGGTCTGATGAACTGGTTGCCGTCGATCATGCAACAGAAACTGGGTCTCAGCGTGGCCGGATCGTCCGTCTGGATGATCGCCACGATTCTGGGCATGAGTCTGGGAATGATGACCTTCGGCAGTATTCTGGACTATTTCGGTCCCCGGCGGGCGTTCGGGCTTTTCCTGTTCGCCGCCGCTCTCGCCGTCTTCGGCATCACCCTGGCGGTCAACCAGGTCACCTTACTCCTAGCCGGGGCCGTACTAGGCTTCTTTTCTAACGGGATGTTCGGCGGATACGGCGCGGTCATCAGCCGCCTGTATCCCACTGAGATTCGCTCAACGGCCAACAACCTCATCGTCAACGTGGGCCGCGCCGTGGGGGGCTTCTCGTCGGTAGTTATCGGCTTCTTGATGGACCACTACAGCTTACTGGTGGTTATGGGCTTCCTGTCTCTGCTGTACCTCTTCAGCCTGACCGTCATGCTGACCATCCCCGCCCTGCGCCGTTTAGCGCCAACGCCTCGTTAATTAAACACTTGATCACGCCCGTTAATCGCAACGGGCGTTTTTGTTCCACGTGAAACAATCTGTGGCTCGGCCATACTCCCCTCACCCGATTTGACGTATAATAACGCTATTAGTGTTATCGAGGAGGCCAGTAACGGCATGCGAACAATTATCAAATGGGGCTTGGCCCTACTTCTGGGGACGATGCTCGGCGGAGGGGCCACGGCGAACGCCCAAACCGAGATCCCGGGGTCCTTGGTCAAGGTCGGCCACTACACGGCCAGCACCGACTACCTCAACCTCAGCGAGTATTACCAGACCACCCGCCAGACAAAAGTCACGGTCCAATACCGGCCGACTTACCACGGCGGACGAACTAAGCAGCGTCAATTGACGTTGCCGCGGGGCACCACGGTGGCCGGGTACCTGACCACCCAAAAGGTCGGCACTCACCTACAACAGGCGCTACTTATTTACAGTTCACGGTTAAGCTACGCGTTATTAAGTCAGGTCCAACCCAAGGGGTACACGGTCGATCCGATTGCCGACACGGACGCCACGCCTACGGTCATTAGTGGATCTCAGCTCACCGCCTTTAAACGAGTTCCCTGTCCCAAGTACATGGTGGCTTACAGTCACGGCGACCTGTACTCAGGTGGCGCTGCGGCGGCACTAAGTCCCGCCGAGCCCACCGAGACCAGCTTACGCATCACGCCGGATGGGGTTGTCGAACTGCTCAGTTACGACGCCAACGCCAACGCGAATCTCGGCTTCTACCAACGACCGGATACGCAGGCTAAGATCACCCGGACCAACTTTCACGACCCGTACCGCGATCTGTATTTCGCTCACGACCTCCGTGGCTTCAACCTCCAGCGGGTTAACCGGACCGGAAAACAGCAGTACAAATTAACCATCGAAAACCTACACCAACCACAGCATATCTTGGGTAACTCCCTCAAGGGCGTGGCCGGCACCTTCGACAGTCTCTACCTAGTTAGCGGCGTGCCGTACTACACCTTCATTGGGTTCGATGGGGCGAGCAATTAAACCCTAAGAACATTGTTTCAAACTATTCAGTATTCATACCAAAATGACACTCTCGACCACCAATCGAGAGTGTCATTTTTATTATTTATCTGGAATGGTCATTTCCAACAGAGCACTACTGTACGATTTACCATGACGATCAATGTTCAAGGAGTGCGTAACACCACCGCCTAAAGCATTTTCGATGACAAAGTTAAGTGCTGGAACCTTATGAAATTCGTATCGGGTGACGTTAATTGCCCCTAACTTCTGAAACCATTTAGTCACACTATCCTCAGTCACATATTTTTTAATTAACGCAAAATCTTCTGCCCGATACGGAATTAACGAAATCGTGGACGTGTTCCCCTTATCACCCGTTCTGGAATGTGCAATGTCATAAAGTTTCATTTCAGTTTACCTCCGTATAGTTAATTTGCGGCTGCGTTTCGTCTTCCGGAATTGTAATCGAAGCAATTGCCACGATTTTTTGCGTAATCGTACGGACGCCACCACCAGCTGATGGGCCATTTGTATAGAGGGACTTCCCCTCACGGACAATTTCGTGAGCTGCAGCAGCTGTACTGGTTCGGGCCGCAATTCTCGCTCGAACTTCGCTAATTTGCGCTGGTGCTGGTAGTACCCCATGATACAAACTATCGACGCCAATGTAATCCGCCTGAAAGGCATCGACGGGAATTTTTAATAATTCCAAACGCTTTTGGACAATTTCATTCGCTAATTTTGCCTTGTTAAAGGCATTGTGGCCACCGTAATTAATCCCACCTTCTGTGATATACCCATCTTCATAACCCACACTAACCTTTAGCTTTTTGGTCTTAGCCGTCCCGGTCGCTCCAGAAACATGAATACCACTTGTAACCGCGTGGACCTCAACGTTGGAAAAGTCAGCAACAACGTCTGGCGTATAGTACTTCGTCGGATCTTGAATTTCATAAATTAGCTGTTCCTTGACGGTGTCCTCGTTCAACAAACCACCAGTATTTGGCAATTTATGTAAGACAATATCGCCATCAGCTTGAACATCTGCGTACGGAAATCCTAATTCCCACAAGTTGTCGACATCCTTATAGCCCGGATCGGCAAAATAGCCACCGCTAACTTGTCCCGCACATTCCAGCAAATGCCCCAGTAAGGTTCCTTTGCCTAACTTATCATAATCCTCAAACGACCACCCAAATTCGTGGACTAAGGGAGCAATAAATAATGACGGATCGGCTACCCGCCCCGTGATAACAATGTCAGCACCCTGGTCTAGCGCTTCGACAATTGGCTGAGCCCCCAGATAAGCATTGGCAGAAATAACGTGTCGGTTCAACGTCGATAACGCTTGGTGATTTTCCATCATCGGTTGTTGTCCGAATTGACTAATCTTATGCGTTACATCATCGCCCGTTACCGTCGCCACTTTTAGATGCGACAATCCCGCCTTTTGCGCCATCTCCACAACCTTGGCGGTAGCTGCTTGGGGGTTCGCAGCGCCCATATTCGTGATGACCTTAGTGGGATGTGCTTTAATGGCCGGTAAGATTTTACTAAACCTATATTCTAACAAGTCATTGTAACCTTTGGTTGGATCCGCCTGCTTTTGATTTTGAGCAATGGCAATCGTTCGTTCCGCTAAGCATTCGAAGCCAATATAATCAAGATTTCCGCGATTAATTAAATCAATCGCCGGTTCAATCCGATCATCTGCATAGCCGGCACCAGAACCTATTCGAATCTTTTTCATGGGTTTGACCTCCTACAATTTCAATTCGCGTTTCTGGTGCCATTATAAAAAGCGCTCCCAACAAATTACAATGCCCAATTATTTTACCAAAATGAAAATTTTAAAGTCGTTATCGTTTTATCTTTGTGAATATATTATCATTACAATGCTCCGAGTAGTTTACATATTCTGATAATTCATATAAAATCAGAATTAAAGCTATACGAGGAGGTCACTCTATTGAACATCGTCCAGCTTATTTATTTTATCGAAATTGTTTCTTCCGACTTCAACATCAGCCTAGCTGCAGAGAAAGTCCACGTTTCCCAATCAACCATGAGTAAATCTGTGCTTAACTTTGAGGAAACCGAACAAGTTAAATTATTTGCTCGCCATGGTAAACGACTTATTGGGCTAACTAACGAAGGCAAACGATTCTATCGTGACGCCAAAAAGGTGGTCCGTGACTACAACCACATGATCACTAACGTTCACCAGCGACAACAATTTTCAGGTAAAATTCGCCTGGGAATTGCTTCGGCCGTACTGGTCTCCCATTTCGCCCAAATCCTTCCAGAGTTCATTCTAGAGCACCCGGATATTCGAATTGAAATTGATGACGACGGCGGTGAAAGCCTTCAACAGAAATTACTCTTAGAGAAAGTCGACCTTGCCTACGTCGTCGCTCCCTTAAAGTACGATTCCCTGGAAAAGAAAAGCTTAATTCGCGATAGTGGTGCCCTTGTCTTCAACCCCAAGCTGATTAAAGTCACCCCCGACATTACCATAGCGGCACTTTCCAGATTACCCTTAATTTTATTAAACCGTTCGTTCACGATTCGTGAGCAATTATATACACTCTTTGGCTACGAAAAAGAAGCGCCCAATATCGTCATGTCCTCATCATCTGAGAGCTTTCTATTGAATGCTTGTCGAACTCAACCGCTAGTTACCGTGCTGCCGCGTAACATCCTTAAAGGTTACCAAATCAACGACCTCAGTGTCGTTCCCTTTCCTCAATTAAGTTGGGAACTCTTATCAGCAGTGTCCAAGAAAAACACAGATCCACTAGTAGCGCAGGTTCGTCGAATTTTTGATCAGGCGGTTAGTTCCCAAGCGTAAGTCATTATATTATTTCCTAATATTTTATATGAATAAAAATCATATAAAAAGCAATAATAAATGCTACTCTCAACCAATATTCTTCAGATATTTTCCTAAACAACTATCAGTTTTACATTTTGATATTTTTTTCACATATTGTCTTTTCCTAATAGACCCGCTATGCTTTTGATTGTACAGAAATAAGTAAGCGCTTACCGTTATTGATACTCTATTTAGGAGATGATGAATCGTGCATAAAATTCATTATGGCTGGTGGATCTTTCTAAGTACCTGTGTTATCTCATTAGTTGGTTTTGGGATGGTCGTTGATACTATTGGGCTATTCTTCGAACCCGTTAGCGCTTCCTTCGGGATTACTCGTGCTGGGGTATCCCTTATGGTCACATTCCAGAATATCGCTTGTGCCATTACGTTACTTTTTGCCGGTAAACTCATGGAAAAGATTAATATCCGCTTATTACTAACCATCTGCTTTACCATCATTGGTTTAGGTTTTATTAGTTTGGGCTTCGCACACAGCATCGTTCAGTTTTACGTTGTTTGGACCATCATTGGTATTATGCAGCCCTTCGCCTTAACTCTGTCCATTCCCGTCTTGCTAGGAAATTGGTTTCAAAAGTATCTCGGAACCGTTTTAGGCATTGCTTTAGGATTGTCAGCAATTGGTGGATCATTATTTAATCCCATCGTTAGTTCTGTTATCACTAATTTTGGTTGGCGCTCTGGTTGGATTGTTGAGGGAGCCATCACCTTAATTGCCATATTACCGTTTACGCTCTTCGTCATTCGATACAAGCCCACTGGACAAACTAAACCCTTTGGCTACCAAGAAGTGACAACCACCGAAACTAGCGAGGCAGACTGGCAAGGCTTGTCATTCAAACAAGCCCTTAAGACGCCGATGTTTTACCTCATCACCTTCGCTATGATTGCCTTACAATGGGTCGCCGGTCTTGTTCAACACGTTTCCCCCTATATTGTAAGCATCCATCTTCCCTTAACGATCGGTGCAACCGTCGTTTCCGGGATTATGCTAGGGGCCGCCGCTGGTAAGGTCAGCATCGGATGGTTCCTGGACCACTTCAATAATCAAGTCGTCATTATTATGTACGCTGTTTTTGGCATTGTTGGTTGGTTGAGCTTACTGATTTTCAGGGACACCTCCTTATTAGTTGGTTCCGGTTTCGTTTTGGGGTTGGGCCAAGGAATTATGCTAGTTTCGTTGCCCTACTTTATTCGCAAACAATTTGGTCCCAAGGATTATAACAATATCCTGTCTATCATTTCTATGTTTGGTAATTTTGCCACCGCCATCGCCGTTTCGGTGGATGGTAAGATCTTCGATATCACCGGCTCATATAGTCTACCTATCACGACTAATGGTGTTCTGTACGCCCTAGGTGGCGCAGCTGTGGTCATCTCAATCACACTCTCCCATCACTATTTAAAGCAAAAATCAGCCAAAAAAGCTGTTGCTTAAAGAACAGAAAGGATCTATTACATCATGGACTTATCAAAATTTAAAGTTATTGGCAATATCGGTGCTGGTACTATGGGTCATGCCACTGCATTACAATTCGCCATGCATGGCTACACCGTCAACTTATTAGACACCAGCGACGACGCCTTAAACAACGGAATGGCTGGCATCAAACATGACCTTGAAACGTTTGAACAAGCGGGAATTCTATCCGACACCCCCCAGACTATTTTGAGCAGAATTCACCCCACTACCAATTATCAAGAGGCACTGACTGCCGCCGACTTTGTAATTGAATCCGTTGTGGAAAAATTAGACGTTAAGCGCCTGGTTTGGCAAGAAGCTGAAAAATACGTTTCCGATCAGACCATCCTCGCCACCAACACCTCCGGCCTCAGCCCCACCGCCATTCAACAGACGTTGACGCATCCCGAACGCTTCGTGGTCGCCCACTTCTGGAACCCCGCGCAACTGATGCCACTGGTCGAGGTGGTGCCTGGCGAACAGACTGACGCGGCCACCGTCACCACCACCGTGGCGCTAATGACCCACATCGGCAAACACGCGGTTCCGTTGCAAAAGGAAGCACTGGGCTTCGTGGGCAACCGGATTCAACTGGCCGTCTTGCGCGAAGCTCTGCACATCATCGATGACGGCATCGCCACGCCCGAAGCGGTCGACGACATCATCAAGTACAGTCTGGGCCGACGTTGGAGTCTGGTGGGTCCCGTGGCCAGTGCCGATCTCGGTGGCCTAGACGTGTTCAACAATATCAGTGCCTACCTCTACGCCGACTTAGCCAACGATACCGGGACCGACCCCGCGCTAGCCAAGAAGGTCGCGGCTCATCAGCTGGGGCTCAAAACCGGCCAGGGTTTCTACAACTGGACCGGGACGGCTGGCCAAGAGGTCGTGGCCCAACGCGACCGCGACCTGCTGAACTTACTGAAGGCTGATCAGTCTCATTAAAATAATTTTTCTCCGCCATTAATCCTCGTACCAATCAGTCCCTCCATGCGTTGAGGGGTGGCGGTCATGCTCGCCGTGGTCTCCCGCCACCCAACCATTTACGATTAACTTGCACCAAATGCGATCCGCCGCTGGGCAGATCGCATTTTCTCATCAAATTAACAGATATCGTATTTCCCTAGTTTAGCCGTAGTCAACCGCCATCACCAAATCATTGTTATACCAGCGATTCCAGTCTAAAAGATAGGTTGATTCGGCAATTGTCGCTCCTAATTAAAATTAGAATTTCCTCATATTCCCTATTGACTTCTCGAAAAATCCGACTATGATAAACAGCATAGTTAAATAATTTTTAACGACAATGCGTAGAAGAGTAGTCGGTGTCACGATGCTCAGGGAGCTCCGGGTCAGTGCAACGGGGCCATCACCACACCACACGAAAGTAATCTACAAGTCGTGGCCGCGACGGCTCAGCCGAAGTGGTCACTGGGAATGCGCCCATTACAGCAATGAAGTCTCATCACCGGTCTGCGCAGGCGGTGGTGGTACTTGTCGAGCTGATCATCGTGAGGTGGTCAGAAATTAAGGTGGTACACGTTCAGTCACGTCCTTAGCAATTCTTGCTAAGGGCGTTTTTTTCGTCCCACCGCACCTACACAGGAGGTCATTTTTATGAATAAACCATTAACCAAACGGCAATACTTAATCTTAGGGTCCTTACTCTTCGGTCTTTTTTTCGGGGCCGGCAACCTGATTTTTCCGATTCACCTGGGCCAACTCAGCGCCGGCAACTGGGGACCAGCCACCATCGGCTTTCTACTGACGGCCATTCTGTTGCCCCTCTTGTCCATCCTGGCCATCAGCCTGACGCGCAGCAATAGCGCCTACGACCTGGCCGCGCCCGCCGGTAAAAAGTTTGCGCTCTTCTTCCTAATCTTGATTCACCTGACGCTGGGGATCTTAGTCGCTTCCCCCCGGACCGCGACCACGACCTTTGCCATCGGGATTCAGCCCTTCTTGCCCCAGCGCTACGACCATCTCGGCCTGTTGATTTTCTCCGCATTGTTCTTCGGCATCGCCTACCTGATGGCCTACAATCAAAATAAAATTGCTGATTACGTGGGCAAATTCTTAAACCCCATCCTGCTAGCCTTATTGGCCTTCATCTTCTTCATGGCCTTCGTCATCAAGGGCGACCTGCGCCACATCAACCTTTTCCCCACCTCGACCGGTGCCGGGAGTAACCTAATCAACGGGTTCTTGCAGGGTTACAACACCATGGACGCTCTGGCTGGTCTGGGCTTTGGGGTCACCATCATCGCCGCACTCAAATTGTTTGGGCTGACCGATAGCCGTCAACGGTCCCGTGCCGTTGCGAAGGTCGGCGCCATCAGTATGAGTCTCGAGGCGTTAATCTACATCTTCTTGATTGCCCTGGGGGCGTCTAGTCTCAGCTACCTGCACCTTTCCGCGGAAGGCGGCACCGCCTTTACCCAAATTATGACCCACTACACCGGCCTGGCCGGCACCGCCATCCTGGGCGCCGTTACCTTTCTGGCCTGTATCACCTCGTGTATCGGCATGATGGCCGCCCTGTCGCAGGACTGGGGCGAACGGTTCCCTAAGTTAGGCTACCACTTCTTCTTGACCATCAGTTGCCTGGGCGCCTTTATCATCGCTAACTTCGGCCTGACGCAGATCATCCTCTACTCCACGCCGCTATTGAGTTTCATCTACCCGTTTGCCATGGCGCTGATCTTCTTGGGCGTGCTGCATCCCCTGATTGGGCAAAACCCGCTCATCTACAAAACCACGGTGGCCTTCACCTTGATTCCGGCCATCCTGGACGCCATCCACAACCTGCCCCCGTTCTTCGCCAACCTGACGTTCTTTAAAACCATCGACGCCTGGGCGGGCAACACGATTCCCCTGTTCAACGTGGGCTTAGATTTCTTCCCGTTCGTCCTGGTTGGACTGGGCGGGAGTTGGGCCCTAACCGCGTTGCTGAAACGCCGGACGCCCGCCGCCGATTGATCTAAGAAATAGGCGCCAACCCGAAACGCCCCCGTCATCAAATCATGGTGCCGGGGGCGTTTTTGGCCACTAATCTTCACAATCGCTTGCGCCACCCGTAAAGTAGGAGCATCCCCAGCAAAACGAACGGCGTAAAAATCAACCCTAAAACGAGAAGAACCAGTCGAATCAACGGCACGTCGCCGGGCCCGAGCAGCCGCAAGTTAAGCGGCAGTTGGCGCAGCAGAGTTGACGTCCGGGCAACGGTATCGGGCTGATCAGTGGGGGCATGGCGTCGTACGGCGGCCGGAGAACGCCCGGACCGGTTCAAAACCGCGCCAAAAATTCGTTCCACCGGTAGCAGTAAGTAGCAGCCCGTCACGTACCACGACGCCCAATCCCAGTTAAAAATGAACGTGCCCCGAATAAACCGACAATTAAGGACGATCAGCACTAGGTAGCCGGGCAATCCCAGGCAGTAGACCACGAGATAATTGGTGAGCCGGTGAAAGTCGGGACTGACCCGCACCGGCGTATTCAGAAACTTCTTCAACCGTTTCAAGTTATCCTCACCTGCCTCGAAAATTAGCCCTAGTATAGGCCGGCTTAGCGCAACGACTAGCTGGTGCTCATTCGCCGCGAGTGGTTGGGTAATTATCTACGAAAATAGCCACTAATCAGTTTAATGGCTTAAGCCGGTAGTGCCGATCCATCAGTCGCTTCGCCCGTTTTGCTAACCGTCACCAGCGTACGGCCCCAAGCACAATTGACTTTATTAAGTCCCAACTAAACGGACTTTAGTTTTGCCGCTCCCCCCCCGACCGCCTAATAATAGGGTCAATCCACGGGGCCCACTTGCCCCACGAAAATCCAGTTCACTCTAACCAGGTGATTCGAATGCTCGCAAAGTTAACGTCTCTACTCAAAGCCTACCTCAAGGGTCTCTTTCCCCTAAGTCTCATCCTGTTGTTTACGGCGCGCACGGTGGGGCTGGCCGTTCATCTCGACTGGACGGGCTTTGATACCTACTTTTTGATTGCTGTTCTGGGCTTTTACCCGGTCGTGGCGCCCCTGGAGAAACGGTACACGACTCACCTTGCCAACCAAACGCCCCGCCAGCTGGTCACTCGGTTGCACGGTGCCGATATCGTGAACGCCGATCGGGGGTCCCTGTGGCGTGTCGCCCATACCAAGGCCACGCTACTGCCCTTCGACGACAACCCGTTGGCCGACCTCTTGAACTTCGTCTGCCGGCAATTGGTCCGCATCCTCCTGATTCTCTTAGCCCCACTCCTCGCCAGCGTGATCTGGTGGCGGCGCGCCCACCGTTCCCGTTAGCGGTCCCCGCCTTCCGGTTAATTTTTCTGGACGTTTTCGCAAACTCAGGTCTTGCAGAAAACGCCAAAAGGGACTTTAATGGAAGCTTAGGAGGCGTTTCGTTATGTCAAAGCAACAAGCACCCATCGGCGTGTTCGATTCTGGCGTCGGGGGCATCAGCACCTTGCGGACGCTCGCAAAAGTGCTCCCAAACGAAGACTTTGTGTTTTACGGGGATTCCGCCAACGCCCCATACGGTGAAAAAAGTTCCACGGCGGTCCGACACCTGGCCGCCAACGTCATGGCGCAACTTAAACTGCACCAGGTCAAGGCGGTGGTCATCGCCTGCAACACGGCGACCAGCGCGGCCAAACGCGACCTCATGGCGGCCAATCCCGAGATGACCATCTTAGGCATCGAGCCGGCCCTGAAGCAGGCGGTCGACGCCGGTAAGCAACACATCTTGGTGATGGCCACGCCGCTGACCATCGGCCTACCCAAGTACAACGCCCAGGTGGCGCGTTTTCAGGAGCGGACCCACATCGAGTCGTTGCCCTGTCCCGGTTTAGCGGACCATATTGAAAAGGGCTACGCCGGCATCGACCAGACCCAGGCACTGGTAGATCAATTGATGGCCCCGGTCCTCGACGATCCGATTGACGCAATCGTCTTGGGCTGCACGCACTACCCATTCATCGCCGACATGATTCGGCGCGAGTACGACCACCCCGTGACCGTCTACACCGGCTACGAGGGCTTGGCGAACAACCTCGCCACCCACCTTAAGCAGCAGGGGTTGTTGCGCCCGGAAAATGCTAACCGGCAAATTGAATTCTATAGTAGCCGCGATACCCCGGCCGAGTTGGCCCTGTACCAGCACCTTTACGAACACGGTATTGCCAAATAAGACAAAAAACGTCACCCGTTGCGGTGGCGTTTTTGCGTGGTGTCGGCGGTCCTGCGGTATACTGGAGACCTGAAGGAGGCGGCGTATTTTGAGGTTAATTAAAAGGATTGGTCTGGGGCTCACCGCCCTGACACTGGGGGGGCTCCTCGGTCTGGGGACCGTCACCCCGGCGCACGCGGCCACCCACGTTGGGACGCCCGCGGTACTGCGGGGGACCTGGCACACTGTTTATCACCGCTACGCCCACCCCACGGCGCGCCACTACTATTGGCGGGTGCGCTACACCACTAAGGTCGCCGGGCAATCGCGGGTCAACCGCTTGGACTATACCCGGCAAAAGCATTTCACTACGAGCCACCAGACTAGTGGCATCGTCCGGCGGGTTCACTACGCGCCGTTGGTGGACAACGGCGTCTTCCTGTATGGTAAGAACGCCCGGGGCAAAACCGAATACCAGGTCGCCGATTTTTCACAACACAACCACAAGATGATTCTGTTGCATTCGACCAGCGTGACATTTACGCCTTATTATTCTTACGGGACCTTTTATCGCGATAAGTAGCTAAAAGCCCAACGAAATTAAAATTTCGTTGGGCTTTTCGTTAATATGGAAAATGTTTAGCCATGGTCTTGGTCTTGAAATAATAGTCTGGATGTTTTTGCAAATCTATGCGAGAAGCAAGGACCTTAACCCGCTTCCCCTTATATTTAATGGTGGTAATTTTCATCATCTCACTATAGTTTTTGCGCCAGGTTGTCTTCGTGTAATCGGGCCAACTAGCGAGGACCAATTGATGTCGGTTCATAAAAGCAGCGTTCCAATCGCTATTCTTAGCAGTTAGTTTGGCGGCCTTGGAGCGGTTCAAATTGAGTTGATGAATTCGATACTTAGTTGGTACTTGATACTTGATATTGATGGTGAACCAGGTATACGATTTTGCGGAAACTCTAACGGCCATGTACGAAGTCGGGGCTCCCTTCACCCCTTGATACCAAGTCCCCCGATAGGCCTTTGGAATGCTTTTCATGCTCATTTTGGTTTGCGCCTGCGCCGTGCTGGTTGGCGTTGCGATGACGCCCACCACCCCAAACGTTGCGACGGCCAAAAGTGACGCTAAAAATAAATTGAATGCTGATCACCAAAAATCCGTCACGCGGCACCTCTGCCCCGTGACGGATTTTATAATCAAAATTGAAGTTAACCGTTACTTTTCCGGTTGGTCCGCCGATGCAGACAGGTCATGCAAGGCCTTGAAGTTCGCCAAGGTCTTGGTGTACTTGTCGATGGCCGTATCCGTCGACCACTGGCCTAGTGGCAAACGCAACGGCAAGTCCGCCGCGTGGTTGGTGACTTGGTCGTAAATGATGGCCGCGGCCTTGTCGGGATCGCCAGCCTCGTGGTGGGCCCCCTCTTCACTGCCTTCGATGCGGCTGGCGAATTGTTGGTAATCCGCCAACTTCGGCATGGTCTTTTGGGACGAACGCCCTGCCCAGTCGGTCCGGAAGCCGCTGGGTTCGATCAACATGAACTTGATGCCCAAACCGGCCACTTCCTGTGCCGCGGCTTCGGTGACCCCTTCGACCGCGTACTTACTACTATTGTAGAAGGATAGCGTTGGGAAGGAAGCCAGCCCGGCGATGGACGAGAAGTTGACCACGATACCGCGCTTTTGCGCCCGCATGGTGGGTAAGACCGCCCGGGTCATGTCGATTAGGCCCCAGACGTTCACGTCAAACATGTACCGAACGGCATCCCGGTCGCTTTCTTCGAAGGTCCCGAAGTAACCCAGACCGGCATTATTGATCAACACGTCGATGCCGTGGAACTTGTCGGTCGTGGCTTTGACCACGGCGGCGATTTCGTCGCGGTTGGTGACGTCCAACGTGGCCTTCAGGATTTGCCCGTGATCGTATTGGTCCAGGTAGCCCAGTTGGTCGGTGTGCCGCGCCGTAGCGACCAGGTTCACGTCATCCTTTTGGGCCAAGAAAGTGGCTAAGGACTTGCCAAAGCCCGTCGAAGTTCCCGTAATTAACCAAGTTTTTGTCATAGATTTGCACACTCCTATTCTTTAATCCACTGACCAGCTTACAACCTATAGTCCACTCGAGGTCAACTAAAAGGCCTGACTTTTCTGAAAAAAGCCAGACCCGCTCAGTGACCTAATTAATTTTGCCAATCGTTATCGGGGTGATGCGTAATCAGAACGCAACCTAACGCACCGTTGTTTCACGTGAAACACTCAATTCTGGGTTGCTGGCGTTAGTTGCATTTGCAAGTTACCAATCCGTTCAGCACCGTTCCACCGTTAATCTATCTTGATAACAAAAAAGCCGTTCCTCTCAAGAACGACCGGTCGTTAATCCTTTAATTTCTGAAAATAGTGCGGGTCCAAGCGATTCAAGTTCTTTTGGACATTATCGGGACCAATCTTGGTCAAAACCCGGTAGACCGTCCCGCTGGAAACCACTAAATCTCCCCGGTGATACGTCTTATCGGGTGAGTAGTTACTAATATTAGGGTTGGTCTGCGCCGTTAAGCTCGAGGATGACGAGGACCCCGTCGATTTACCTTGAACCATAAACACCAGGACGCCCAACATCACCGTTAAGACTAACGCATACTCTATGATTCTTTTCATTCAGATTTTTCTCCTAAATTGCAAACGCGACATTATGGGTCAGTTGCCTAAGTTTATCCCCTTCAACTAGGGTCGACAACGTCCACTTTTGCCAAAGTGGACAGCTCACCCCCCGAAACACTTGCTGCTTTCCTCACACGCCGCCGTTTTTGTCCGGCCATTATCTGGATATCGGGCCCCAAGTAGTGTACATTTGAACTCGTAGAGAATATTTTAGGGAGGTTTTCCATTGATTACCATTAAGTCACCACGTGAAATTGAAAAAATGAACGAAGCGGGGACCCTGCTAGCCAACATCCACATCGGCCTGCGCGATTTGATCAAACCGGGCATCGACAGCTGGGAAATTGAAAAGTTTACCACGCAATACTGTGCCGACCACGGCGCCATCCCGTCCGAAAAAGACGTCGACGGTTACCACTACGCCACCTGCATCAGCATCAACGATGAAGTTGCCCACATGGCCCCACAAAAGGGCCGCCTGTTAAAGAACGGCGATTTGGTCAAAGTCGACATGACCGTTTCCTTAGACGGCTACCAAGCCGACTCCTGCTGGGCTTACGCGGTCGGTGACGTGAGCGACGACGTCAAACACATCATGGACGTCACCAAGAAGGCCCTGTACCTGGGCATCGACCAATCCGTCATCGGTAACCGCATCGGGGACATCGGCGCGGCCATCCAGGACTACGTCGAAACCCAGAACCACATGGGCGACGTCCGCGACCTGATTGGCCACGGCATCGGTACCGAAATGCACGAAGAACCCGACGTTCCCGCCTACGGGGAAGCCGGCCACGGCATTCGGTTACGCGAAGGCATGGTCATCACCATCGAACCCATGGTCAACCTGGGCACCTTCGAACTGACCGACAAGCTCGACAAGGACAACTGGGAATACTACGTGTCCGCCGACGGTTCCCTGTCGTGCCAATACGAACACACCCTGGCCATCACCAAGGACGGTCCCAAGATTTTGACGTCCCAAGATCCCGAATTCGATGCCAAGTACCTGTTGAAATAAGTTATTTAACTGCAAAAAAATCGGCGCTGCTCGCTAGAAGAGCAACGCCGGTTTTGTCGTCCCGTCGGTTACCAGAGGTAGTCCACGGGGTTCTTAATGTATTGGTCGTAAACGTCACGCACGATGGCCATCTGCGCCTCGCTCAGTGCCGGTAACTCGGCCGCACTGGTGTTGCGTTCGATCTGCGTCGGGTTGCTGGCACCCGGAATCACCGCGGAAACGGCATCGTACATCAAGATGTACCGTAGCGCCGTGGCCGCCAAGTTATCCGTGCCCAACCGTTCCTTGAGTTCGGCCGCCGCCTTGACTCCGGTCAGGTAATCCACGCCGGAGAAGGTTTCCCCTTTGTCGAAGTGTTGGCCGTCCCGGTTGTTGTTCCGGTGGTCGGCCGTGGAGAACTTGGTGTCGGCGGTAAACTTCCCGGTCAACAGACCACTGGCCAACGGCACACGGGCTAAGACACCAATGTTATTTTGCTTCGCTAAATCGAAGAACAGGTTGGCCGGCCGCAACCGGAACATGTTAAAGATGATTTCTACCGCGGAAATGTCGTAGTCCATGGCTTTGATGGCCTGTTCGACCTTTTCAACGCTGACCCCGTAGTTACGGATCTTACCGGCCTTTTTCAGTTTATCCAACTCGAAGAAGGTTTCCGGCGTGTAGTAGATGTCGGTCGGTGGGCAGTGTAACAGGACCATGTCCAGCGCATCGACGCCCATGTTTTGCAGCGACTCGTCCACGTAGCGGTCCACGTGAGCCGGGTTAAAGTGTTCCAAGGATAGTGGTTCTTCCTTGCGGCCCAGCTTGGTGGTGAAGTGGACGTCGGGGTGCGTCTTGATGAACGTCCCCACGGCTTTTTCACTCAACCCACCCTGATAGCCATCAGCGGTGTCAAAGAAGTTCACGCCGCGGTCGTAGGCTTCGGCTAGGGTATCCAAGGCATCCTTTTCGCTAAATTCGGCGCCCCATTTGCCCCCGAGTTGCCAGGTGCCTAACGACACTTCGCTAATATTGAAGCCGGTCTTCCCAAATTGTCGGTATTCCATGTATTTTCTTCCCTTCATGCTTAAAGTTAATTGTTCTATTTATTTAAACCGTCATCTAATTGATTGACCCTAGTGTACAAGTTAGAGCCGCCTCTAAGTCAAGCGATTTAATCGACTGATTTTAACGCGTCTAACATGTTGACCTGCTTCAGCTTGACGTGCATGATGCCCATCACGAGCAGGCTAAAGACCAGGGTCAACGCCGCCGCGTACAGATAGCTGACCGGATGAATCCCCGGCGAGAACATTAACGCGTTGGTTTCCGCCGTTTGGAGAATGTAGGCGTGGAGCCCATCCCCCAGCAGGCAGCCCACCAGAATCCCCAGCACCGTTAGAATCAGGTTTTCTCTGAAGATGTAGAGGGTGACTTCGTTGTCGTAAAAGCCCAGCACCTTGATGGTCGACAACTCGCGAATCCGCTCGGATACGTTGATGTTGGTCAGGTTGTAGAGCACCACCAGCGCCAAGGCGCCCGCCGAGATCACGAAGATCAGGACCACGAGATTCATACTGTCGAACATCTTGAAATTGGTCTGGCGTTCGGTCTGCATCAACGTCACGTTGACTATGCCCGCCTGTTTCAACAGTCGGTTGGCGTAGGCGTTGCCGGCCGCTTCACCAGAATGGTTGAGTTGCACGAAATTACTATTATAGGTCGGTGCGGTATGAAACACCTGGCGGTAGTAACGCGGACTCAGGTACACGAAGTGGTTGATATAGTTTTCGGCGATGGCGGCGACCTTCACGTGCCGGGTGGTCTGCCCCGCCGCCTTCAAGGCCAGGGTGTCGCCCACCTTCACGTGGGTCAGCTTGGCCAACTTCTCGTCGATGATGGCGCCGTGATCGGTCAAGCGGTAGTTGCGCTGCGTTTGCCGGTCGCGTAAGGTCACGAACCGGTTCAGCTGGCGTGGCGTCTGCGGGACCCCCAGGGTGACGGTTTGTTCCGCTACCCCGGCCTGCTTGACCGTCACCTGACTGGATTTCAGCGTCAGGCTGCGCCGGTAGTTGGCCGGTTGACGCAGGGCTTGTCGCTGACCAGCCGTTTCCGCCCCGCTCCGGGTCACGATGGCGTCGTAGTGCCACAGGTCGTTGAACTGCTTGGTGCTGATGTCGCCGATGGAGTCCTTCAGGCCAAAACCGGTGATCATCATGGCCATGCAGCCAGCGATACCCAGCACCGTCATGAACAGGCGTTGCTTGTAGCGTAAGAGGTTGCGTAGCGTGATCTTGTGGTTAAAACTCAACCGCCGCCATAGACCGGTCCAGCGTTCCAGCCAGAGGGTCTTGCCGGCCTTGGGCGCCTTGGGCTGGAGAAGTTGCGTCGGCAGGCTGCGCAGGTCGACGCGCAGGACCACCCACGCGCTACCCAACGTGCAGGCCAGCGCAATTGCCAGGGCGACCCCAATGTCGCCCCAGAGGTACTGGACCTGAATCGCGGGCAGATTGTACATACTGCCGTACGCCTGGGCGATGAACCGGGGGAAGAAGTTGACGCCAAACAGCACGCCCAAACCGGTTCCCAACAATGCGGCCAAACCACCGTACAGCATGAACTCGCTGCCGACCGCGGCGTTGCCGTACCCCAGGGCCTTGAGCGTTCCCATTTGTAGGCGCAGTTCCTCGACCATCCGGGTCATGGTGGTCAGACAGATCAACGCGGCAATCGCGATGAAGAATAGCGGGAACACGGTCGCTAAGGCCACCACCCGTTGCGTGTTTTCGTGATATTCGGTGTATCCCGGATTATCGGTCCGGTCCGTGTACAGGTAGGTCGGCCGCGGAATCGCGGTGACCTGCGCCTGAGCGGCCCGGAGCTTGGCCGTTAGTTTGGTGAGAACCGGGCTGGTCGCCGGCAGTTGTTGGCTCAACGCGGCCACCTGCCGTTTCAGCGGCGCTAATTTCGCGGTGGCCTGCGTTTGTAGCTGGCCCTGGCGTTGGCGGGCTTGCGGGGCCAACCAGGTCTTTAGCCGCTGCGTGTTGGCCCGGTTAAGCTTTTTATAGCGCGCCGAATACGGCGTGACGTGGCGCAGGTTCTGGAAGTTGACGTCCAAGCGGGTAATCACCCGCGACTTCAACGTGCCCGGCCGCACGTAGGCCAGGTAATCCAGGGTCCCCTTGCCCACCGTGGTGACGCCCCGGTCCACGTTTTCCACGTAGCGCGGCGAATTGACGAACCCCACGATGGTAAACGTCCGCCGGGTCAACTGGCGGTTCTGAGCGGCCGTGCTGGCGATACGGTAAGTTCCGCCCACCTTAAGTTGCGGCTGCAGGCGCCGGGCCTGGGCGTCCAACACGATTTCGTTGGCCCGCCGTGGCAGGCGCCCGCTAGTCACCGTCAAGCGGTCGAGTTTCTGGGTGGTCGGTAACTCGGTCACCCGCACCACCCGGTTATTGTTCAGTTGGGTGAGATCCAGGTACCGTACGGCCTGCGCGGTCACCCCGGCGTGTTGGTTCACGGCTTTTAGGTCGGCGGTGGTCAGGCCCAGGGTCGATTGCACGCTGTTGGTCGCCAGGCGCTGAGTCCGGTAGTAGCGGGTGGCGGCTTGGGACATGTCCGGTCCAGTCGCCCGGATACCGGTGTAGAAGGCCACGCCCAGAAAAATAATAATCAGAATCGAGCAGAAACGGGCCTTCGAGCGCCAAATTTCCCGCAAAATGGTTTTAAAATAGGCTGGTGTCATTCTCCATCACCTACCATTCAATCTCGGCCAGCGGCGTCGGGTGCGCGTTGGGCGTGATCGACTGAATCTGCGCGTCGTTGATTCGAATCACCAGGTCACCCATCTGCGCGATGGCGCTGTTGTGGGTCACGATGATCACCGTGGTCGCGGTCTGTTTAGCGGCGTCTTGGATCACCTGCAAGACCTGCTTACCGGTCTGGTAATCTAGCGCCCCCGTGGGTTCGTCGCACAGCAAGAGTTTCGGGTTCTTGGCGACGGCGCGGGCGATGGCCACGCGTTGTTGCTCCCCACCAGACAACTGGGCGGGAAAGTTTTGCGCGCGGTCCTGGAGCCCCACCAACGCCAGCGTGTCGTCGACGTCTCTGGCGTCCTGGGTGATCTGGGAGGCCAGTTCGACGTTCTCGCGGGCGGTCAGGTTGGGAATTAGATTATAGAATTGAAACACGAACCCGACGGCTTGGCGCCGGTAGGTCGTGAGTTGTTTTGGGGAAAACTGGGCGATGTCCACCCCGTCGATCAAGACGCGACCGCTGGTGGGTGAGTCCATCCCCCCAAGAATGTTGAGTAGCGTGGATTTCCCGGCGCCGCTGGGTCCCAGAATGGTCACCACGGCGCCCTGGTCCACGGTAAACGAGATGTCGCGGTTGGCCACCGTGGTCTGGTCGCCGCTGCGAAACTCGCGGGTCGCGTGTTGGACTTCGATATAGGCCATGTGCCTACCTCCTTTTGTGTATCCGGTTACATAGATTCATTTTAGCACGTTCCCCCGTAAACCTGCCGGCCGATATCATTGCCGACCAGTAACCGGGGACCGCTCCTAGGCCCGTAGACTCGCCATAGTCTGCGTCTGAAACCCCGCAATCAACCCGTGGATCGTGGTTAACGACTCGCGTTGACCGGTCAACAGCCACTTGCGCCAAATCGCGTAGACCCCGGCACTCATGAACTTAGTCCAGTAGCGCCGCTGCACCGGCGTTAGGAGCGTCTCCGCCAAAGTGGTCTGGTAAAAAGCCTCCATATTCTGGTTAAACACCTGCCGAATGATCTCCTCAAATCCCCGTTGGGTGGCCAGCTGCAGGGTCGGCGCCAACTCCTGGAAAAATTGGCCCATCGCCGCTAGTTTTTCGGCTTGTGGAACGCCGTTGACCACGTCGTTGAAGCGCGCGGTCAGTTTGGGCCGAAAGTACGCCGCTAAGAGATCGTCGAGCGTTTCAAAGTTGCGGTAAAAGGCCATTCGACTGACCCCCGCGCGTTTGACCACCTGGGTGACGCTGATGGTGTTCAAGTCGTGCGTTTCCAATAACTGCAAAAGCGCCGTGGTCAGGTACGTTTGCGAGTCCTGTTTCAGTTGTTGAGCATGTTGGGTCGCTGCCATAACAATTCCTCCGTTCTGTCACAGATGCCCGGTAGTCGCTTGTTTTCGGGCTAAGTCCATTGTATAGTCTGGTCACAGATGTTACAAGTGTCACGCAAAACTAAATTCGATTTAACTGAAAATTGGAGGAATTTTTCATACAAAAACAACTCGTGAGCGTTACCGGCGGCAGCGGCTTCATCGCCATTCACATCATCTTACAACTCCTGCAACAAGGTTACGCGGTCCGGGCCACGGTCCGGAACCTGGCCAAACGTGCCGTTATCGAAGACATGCTGACCAACGGCGGCATCACCGACTTCAGCAACCTCGACGTCGTTGCCGCCGACCTGGGTAGTGACGCGAACTGGGACCAGGTCATGGCCGGTGCCACCTACGCGATTCACGTGGCCTCGCCCACCCCAAAGCTGAATTTCAAGCATGAAGACGAGATGATTCGCCCGGCCGTCGACGGCGTCCGCCGCGTACTTCGGGCCGCCCGCGACGCCGGGGTCAAGCGCGTGGTGCTGACCTCGGCCTACGGTGCCATTTTCGCCGGCCACCCGCACCGGACCACCCCCTATACCGAAGAAGACTGGTCCGACCTGTCCGCCAAGAACATTCACCCCTACCAAAAATCCAAGACGTTAGCCGAACGAGCCGCTTGGCAATTCATCCGCGAAGAAGGCCAGGGCCTCGAACTCGCCGCCGTGAACCCGGTCGGCGTGATGGGTCCCGTCTTATCGGCCAAGTACTCGCATTCCAACGTGCAAATTCAACAGCTCCTCGAAGGTCAGGTTAAGGCCGTCCCGCACGTCGATTCCGGTTACGTGGACGTGCGCGACGTCGCCAGCCTGCACCTGCTGGCCATGACTAGTCCCCAGGCCAACGGGCAACGTTTCCTGGCCACGACCGGCGAGACCTTATCGATGCTCGACGTCGCCAATCTTTTACGGGACGCCTTCCCGCAATACGCGGCCAACTTACCGACCAAGACCATCCCCAACTTAGCCGTCAAAGCTGCGGCCGTTGCCAACCCGCAACTGCGGATGATTGCGTCCATCGTGGGTCAGTACGCCGGCACCAGCAACCACAAGGCCCAGACGCTGCTCAACTGGCACCCCCGCTCCGCCAAGACCGCCATCCTCGCCACGGCCCAGTCCATGATCGACCTGGGCATCGTCAAATAATTTCATTAAAACCGGCCCGTCAGATGACACCTGATGGGCCGGTTTTGGCGCTAGGCCACTGATGTTTCTAATCCCACAACCGGCCACTTTTGCGTCCCGTGAGCTAATGCGTGGTCAAACCACCTGGAAACTCGTATATTAATGGTAAACACTATGAAACGAGGGGATTGGAATGCGTCATTGGCACATTTGGCTGGGGCTCATCACCCTAGCCCTCACGCTTAGTCTGGGTGTTCCGACCGCTCAGGCCGCCACTAAGTCCAAGGGGTTGATCCTGGACAACGCGCGGCAGTACTATTCCGTGACCACCATCAAGAAATTTATTCGCGAGATTCACGCGGGCGGCGGCACCTTTTTACAGCTCCACCTGACCGACGACAGCCGCTACGGCGTGGAAAGCGCTAAGCTCGGCCAGACCGTCAAGGCCGCGAAAAAGAAGGGCGACGTCTACTACAACCGGAAAACCAAGCTAGCCTTCTTGAGCAAGAAACAGTTGCGGGCCTTAGTGGTCTACGGGCACCAACGCCACGTCGAAGTGATCCCGGAGATTGATACGCCCGGGCACACGACCGCGCTGATCAAGCTCCTCAAAACGTCGAGCAAGGCGAACCGCAAGCTGGCGCAGCAAATCGCCCACGGCAACGAACTGAACCTCCACGTCAGTCAAACCCAGCGCTTCGTCAAATCACTATTGGGTGAATACACCGGCCTCCTCTACCGGGGCCAACACCTGGCCATCGGTGGCGACGAGTACAGCAGTACCACCAAGGCCACCCAGCCCACGGCGGTCAGCTATACCAACGGGTTAAACCGCTACCTCAACCGCAAGGGGCTCAAGACCAGTATGTGGAACGACGGGTTGATGCGCGCTGATTTACCCAAGCTCGACCACAATATTCTGGTCACCTACTGGAGCTACGACGGGGAAACCAACGACGCCAAGCTGATCCAAACCCACCGGCAGATTCGGGCGACGTTGCCCCAGCTCAACGCGGCCGGGTTTCAAACCATCAACGCCAACCTTTGGTACCTCTACGTCATCACCCGGCCCAAGACCTTCGTCCCCGCCAACGTGACCTATTGGCAACAAGATCTGACCCGTAACTGGACGGTCCAGGTCTGGGACAAGACCAGCCATCAGAATTTAGCCACCAGCACTAAGAACATCGGCTCAGCCATTTCTATCTGGGGCGACGGAAAGAAGACCTATTCACAAACCCAGGTCTACCAGAAGACACGGCCCTTCTTGACCACGTACTTTCAGTTGAAGTAAGGCCCACCTTATTAAAAATGACGTACTTTAGGCTAATGACTCAGCCTAAAGTACGTCATTAAGTGTTGATTAAATTGTTGACCTCTGTGTATCTATTATTCGGTATCGATATCTGTGTAGGAACGAATATAAGAAGATTTGACCCAACCAGCGTAGTGATATTGGTCGGTTGAGACGATGTAATCAAAGACGTCACCCTCGCGAGTTCGTTTAGCGGCCTTGACAATCTTAAACTTTGCGGCGTGTGGTAATGAAGTTGCGACGGTTTCTTTCATTTGGCCTAATTTCTTAGTGGGATATTGGGTGTAAGGGACAACATTCCATAATATGCCTGGAACGGCAATCCCAACAGATTCATTTGCATGATTATAGCTCGTAACGGTAGAAGTAGTTTTGGCAGTTCTGAGACCACCAGCAAATTTATTGATCTTTTTACCACCGTATACGTAGCCCCGATATTTTTTATTCATGGAAACCACGCGATAGTAAACCGAACCGGTATTAGTCACTTTATAACCGTAAGCTCGGAAATAGTAGGTTGATCCCTTATAGGCTGGGTTTTTAGTGGTATCAGCATAAGTTTGGGCGTCTTTAGTTGTATAGGTGCCAAACTTTTTCATTAGGGATTTGGAAGCAACTAACTTAGCACCTTTGATCGTACCTGGCTTAGTATATAAAGCGTATTTTCCAGTTGTGGCGACATTGCGTTTTGAAGCGGCTGTTTTAAGCGTGGTATAACCAGTCTTTATGGTGGCGGCATGTACTTTTTGCTGAGATTCTAATGTCATACCTAAAGTACCCAGTATGAGCATCGACGATAGTAGTAAGTGCTTGGTAACTGGTTTCATTGGGCAAACCTCCTTTGATGGTGTTAAGTATAACGCCAATCATATGTAAATTACATTACAAAAACAATAATTTTATACCTTAAAATATTCTTAAACGTTAAATATATCAATTGATACATTTAGTTGATGTTAAGCTTCCTGTTTTATGGTTATCTTGTTTTCTAAAGTTCTATTTAAAACCAACTGGAGGCGGTTTAAATGGATAAACTGGATGAACGTTTTGATTTGGGACAGATATCGTCTATCCATTTAAAAGTTTCTGGAACGCACCACAATACACCCAATACAAAGCAAAACTCATTGCACAGGCCTATGACTACCCAACTGACAAATTAACGGTTGTGAAATCAGTCATCCGAACTAGAGAACATGATAGTTTTCTGTACGTTAACAATCAGACACATCCCAAATTAAGTGGTTGGACAAGACTCGTAGCGGGTTATCCAAACGAGAATTGGGTCTAGTCTATTTCAGAAATCATAGCTTAAGGTAGATTGTAAAATTAATCCGAACGCTGTTCGGACAAAAAAGATCAGCTTCCTTTAAAATGGTGTTTACCACAAACCCATCTTTTAGGAGCTGATCTTTTGTCTAGTATAACCTATTCCGAACGAATTAAAATCGAAACCTTTTGTGAACTAGGGCTGTCCAATATCCAAATGGGCGTTCGGCTGAACCGATCACCGTCAACAATTTCTTATGAATTATCTCGATGTCAACCTTATCAGGCTGAATTAGCACAAACAGATGCCGAATACAAGCGATCACGATGTGGTCGGAAAACTAAGCTGAGCGATGAGTTAAAGCAAAAAATTCTCAACCATTTACGTCTAAGCTGGTCACCAGGAATGATTGCTCACGAATTTAAACTAGCTACTAAATCTATTTATAATTGGCTAAATCAGGGGAGAATTGATTTCTCCTTGAATGATCTACCTGAACATGGCGTACGCCAACGGCGTAACGTTGACCAACGATCCAAATATAATCAATCTTTGGGGCGATCAATTGAACAGCGTCCCATGATGATTAATCAACGTAATCGCATCGGCGATTTTGAACTAGATACAGTCGTTGGTCCTCGTGGGCATAGTAAGGCAGTTTTATTAACTTTAATCGATCGAAAATCACGGTTCCTTTGGGCATACCGGTTAAAAGATCGAACGACAGCGAGTGTTAATGAAGCACTGACTAAGTTCCTAACAACTTTTAATGGACCGGTGCACAGTTTTACTGTGGACCGTGGTACTGAGTTTAGTGGGCTAGTATCATTTGAATCACAATATGGTATTAAGACCTATTACTGTCATGCTTATACGCCAGCTGAACGTGGTAGTAATGAACGCTTTAATCGGAATTTACGTTATTTTTATCCTAAGGGGACTCGTTTTGAGCACATTAGTGCTCAAGATTTAACGACGACGTTACTCCAAATTAACCAGCGACCGCTTAAAATACTCGACTGGCAAACACCGTATCAGGTTATGCTGACCAATTTGTCCAAAAATTCGGATTAAATTTGCAATCTACCTTAATACAAGCATCTAAAATGAACCACAAAGCTCCCAACAACGATTGGACAGATACGTCTAACGATTGTCGGGAGCTTCATTAGTTTTACATGTAGTTGACTAGAGAGCTGTCTTAGGCGCTGTATAGCTGACATGACTTACCGCTTGTGCGTCAACGTTCTCGCTAAATTGGGAGTTATTGATTTTCAGCTATACTCACCAACAATTGCCGCTTCACTTCTGACACGGCAACGTCTTCTTAATCATCAGCGCCCGTCAGAGGTGACTTCAGTAGTCCGGCCACCTTGGCGTTGTGCTGGTGACTTAACCAATCCCCCTCCGGAACCGCCCCCCGGTCGCATAACCTTTCGGCCCCACAACAGCGACTAACCCCACCAGTTCAAATAATCGACTTACTATTGACGCAATTAATTAGCCAATCAATCATCATTTTGCCGGTCAGGCCTTAGAATGGGGGCAACTACTAAAAGAAATGAGATGGTTTTGATGTGTACCAGTTTAACCTATGAAAACAGTCGCGGGGATCATTTCTTGGCCCGGACCATGGACTTTGATATCGATTTTGGGGCTCGAATTATGGTAATGCCCCGCAATCGTACCGTTGCTGGCGATGCCGGGGAATACACCACCCAGTACGGGTTCGTCGGGGCCGGTCGCTTACTCGACCACGAGATGTACACCGACGGGGTCAACGAATGTGGGGTCGGGGTCGCCACGTTATATTTCCCAGGAAATGTCTACTATTTCGACGACACTCCGGCCGATAAGTTGGGGATTGCCCCCCAAGACTTCGTGGCCTGGGCGCTGGGTAACGCCGCCAGCGTGGACGACTTAGCCGAAAAGGTTGAACAGGTTGCTTTGATTAACAAGGCCGCCGACTTCATCGGGGCGGTTCCACCCCTGCACTTCATCATCAGTGACACCACCGGCAAGACCATGTTGCTGGAACCACAGGGCGGGGAACTACATTTAATTGACGATCCCGTCGGCGTGATGACCAACTCGCCCGACCTGGCCTGGCAACTCCAAAACCTCAGCACCTATGGCACCCTGACCAACCAGGAACGGCCGTTAACGCCGCTGATGGGCCACACGCTCGCCACCCAAGGGCCCGGCACCGGTGCCCTGGGGTTACCCGGTGATTTCACGTCACCATCGCGGTTCGTCCGAACTACCTTCCTCAAGAATTATGCCGCGCACACCAGCACCGTGCGCGAGTCATTGAACCTTCTGCAGCACATCTTAAATTCGGTCACGATTCCCAAGGGCGTCAAGCTCAAGGACAATGGTGACAGTGATTACACCGAATACCGGGGCTACATGAGTCTCGACGAACGGGCCTATTACATGGAGCCCTACGATAATCTCGTTCTCCAACGGGTCGCGTTAACCGACGACTTGCTGGAAAATTTAACCGAACCACAAGAATACCCCATCAGCCATCAGGTCCACGTACAGGAACTGACGCCCGATGCCGTTTCCGATTAGGTTCAACTCAGTCAAAGACGCCCAACGGGAAATTTCCGTTGGGCGTCTTTTAGGCGATTAAACAGCCGTTATTCAGATTTCTTCTTCCGCCAACCGGCTAAGCCTAACAGGCTCAACAGTAGGCCCAGGCCCCCAACGAACCAGCTGTGTTGCGATTGTTCGTTAGTTTGTGGTAACTGTGTCGTCGTGGTTGGCGTCCCCGCAGCCGTAGCAGGCGTTGTGGCGGCCACCGTTCTTGACACTGATTGGCCAGACTTAGTCCCTAACGCGGTGGGCCGGCTGGTAGTCGAGATCGCCGCAGCGCCCCCCGTCACTACCTGGTCCGGCTTGGTTGCCGTAGGTTTAGTGGGCTTAGTTGGCTTGGTTGGCTTGGTTGGCTTGGTTGGTGTCGTCGGCTTGTCGGGATCGACGGTATCCCCGCCACCACCTTGGGTCGTCTTCACGTACACGTAGGTCACGTCAACGTTCCCCGCGGTGTAGGTCCCGGTAGCGTTGTCTGGCGTCGTGGTTAACTGGTAGCCATTAATCGTAGCTGGCGTCGTGGCGTAAGCATCTCCCGCGGTTCCCGTCATGGTCGTTGGCGCTTGGATGACGTTCCCCTGGTCATCGACGTAGTGGACCGTCACCGTCCCGGTCGTCACGGGTGGGACAACGGGCGTCGTGGCGTCCTTGCGGTACACGTAGGTCACGTCGACGTTAGCCGCGCCGTAAGTCCCGGTAGCGTTGTCTGGCGTCGTGGTTAACGTGTAACCGTTAATCGTGGCCGCCGTGGTGGTGTAAGTGTCTCCCTGATTTCCAGTTAAGATGTCCGGATCCTGGAGAACGTTTCCTTGATCGTCGACGTAGTGGACCGTCACGCTACCTTGGTCGCGGGTATAAACGTAGGTCACGTTGATGGCGTCCTTGCCATAAACCCCGGTGGCGTTCGCCGGTGTGGTCTTCAACGTGTAATACTGAATGACTTCCGGTGTGGTCGTGTATTCTGCGCCCTGGTCCCCTGTCAGTGTGACGGGGTCGTGAATAGTCTTACCCTGTTCATCCACGTAATTGACCGTCACCGTTCCTTGGTCCTTTGCATAAATATAAGTAACGGTCTGCGGCGAAGTGGTAAATGTCCCCGTAGCTGCACCTTGAACTTCCTTTAAATGGTAACCATCAAAGGTCTTCTCGACGGTTGTATACTTGTCATTGACAAATCCTGTTAACTTCAGATCGCCAGTAAGTTCAGTTCCATCTTGCGTCTGATACTTAACCGTCACAGGTTGTGCTAAATCACCCAGCTGATATCGCTGAACAATTGAAAAAACGGCCGTTCCGTTAGCATCCACCGCTGAACCGGTTAAATAAAACATTTCCGGTAATTGGTCAACCTGAACCCACTCCTGGCCTGGAAAGTAATCAATCCCCGGGGTTATCTGATTACGAATGTTCGTATATAGCAAACCGCCTTGACCATCCGCTGTCACATTATTTGCATCCGAAGCCGAATAGTACAGCCTGTACGTTAACGGCGACGCTTTCACCGGATAACCAACTCCCTGAGCTGGGATTAACGTCGCTTTCGAGCCGTCCGGAAGGTAAAACTCCGGCGTAAAGTGATAAGTACGGGCGTTTTGATCAATCTTTACAATATCATCAAGCATAATAAATTGATTGTTATATTGAAAATCACCGTAATGATTTCCCTTCAGACTAGAAAAATCCGAAATACTGTTAAATTGGAGTTGTAATAAATCTAGATTATTGAGGCCAGCAATGGGGGTAACGTCTTGGATGCGATTACTAAATAGGCTTAATTTCTTTAACTTAGTTAATTTCTTCAAGGGAGAAATATCAGTAATATTGCCATAATAGGCCGTATCTAGATTAGAAACTAAATATAAGCTCGTTAAGTTGGTTGCATATTGGAGACCCTCCAACGAATATTGAGAACCATCTTCATTGTACGTATTACTATCAGATAGTGATGTTAAAAATAACATATCATTTTGAGTAATATCTGAGGGACTCGCCCATGTCTTACCGTCCGGTTTTAACCGGTTTAATTGTGCGAAAACTAGGTTTTGTAGCTTCTTATTGGGCATCCACTGATCAATTGTCTGGTCGGCATCGCTCAATGCCGTTGTTTCGGCGACCGGGGCCACCACATGGCGTAACTTAACGTTAGTCGTCATTGGTTGAACCTCGGCCAGCTTCTTAGTCGAACGCAGGGCCGGGGTGACACCTTCCGGCTGGGCATCCACCTTAGCCGCGGCCTGCTTAACCGTTGGCTTGGCCGTCGTTGCCGCCTGAGGCGTTGAGGTCTTAGATGCCGGGGCCTGCGCCCCCGCTGATTCGGTGGCTGGAGTGGTCGGCTCAGACGTCGAGGCCGATTGTGTCTTGGCTGGATCCGTGGTCGTAGTATCCGTCGTTGCCGGATCAGTTTCCGGTAAAGCGGTCTCATTCTTGGTCGTTTCAGTGGAACTCGTGGCGGTCTGCGCCGGGTCCGTTTCTTGAGCGTCGTTTTCCGCTGTCGACGCCGTTGCTGCCGAGGTGGTCTTCGTCGAAGTCAAGGCGACCTCTTTAGGCTGCTGGGCCGCGGCCCCCGTGGTTTCGGTTTCCGCAGTTGCCTTGGCTGGGGTGGCGTCCGCATGGGCCACTTGCCCGCCTAAAGTCATCATCGCCAGCGTCATTGCCGCTGCGCTAGTTAACACCCAACGATTTTGTCGGGTTTTTCCGGTCAACAATTTTTTCGTATTCAAAACAGTCTCCCCCTTAAGTTTTGCAGCATATGGGCTTGAAATTATCCATTTTAATCCGAATATAAATGCTGTAATCGTTTCATTGAGGCCAGTATAACATCATTTGTGGGGATTAACTACAGTCTGAAACTTTTGAGGGCGTTTTTATTTTATTTAATTTAATCAAAATCGTTTGAAAGCATTGATATCACTGGATTAGCGTAAAAGTTATTCACTAACGACGTTCTTTTAAATCCGTTGCCACACATTCAACTATTTGTGATATTATTTAACACCGATAATCATCTCTGCCGACTCATAATGTCCCTTCAGAATCATCATAAATCCAAACCATCGCTCATGGTTCATGGTATTCATGGTTAACCATCGACGAGCCGGTAACTCCTGCAATCTACGACAGTCACGACCTAGGGCCCCACCGGGACATCTCTAGCCGCAATATTTCCCGGGACATTTTTCTCCCCCTTGCGGTCGGTAAACTGCGCGTGGTCGTTTGATTTGTTCCCGTGAACCTAAAAAATGGTCACCCAGCGCGACTGGGTGACCATTCGATTAAGCGGTATGCCGTTGTCGTTTCAGGACTAAGGCGTGGCGATGTTGACGGAATAACAGCCAACCGATCAGTACGACAATCACCAAGACCAGCCCCAACGCCAAGACCATAATGTTGTGCATCCCCTGATACAGGATGGTGCGCATGGCCGGTAATAGTTTGGCTGGGAGCCCACTGGCCGTTTGCGAATTGGTCAATTTATTGAGCATCCCCATGGTGATCCGCCCGTGATTAGCTTGCACACCCGCGGCCAAGGCCTTACTCAAGACAACCCCGTAAATCGAGGACATGAAGGTCTGACTGAGAATCCGGACCAGGTAGGCAAACGACGTGGCAATTGGTACATCGTTTACGGCCACATCACTTTGGACGGCAACCTGCAGAGTCGTGAAGCAGACCCCGATACCGAAGCCGTTGAAGGCTCCCATCACCAACAAGAAGGTGTAGCTGGCCGTCTGCGCCACCCAGCTCATGCCCACGAAGGTCACCAGAAACGTGAGGGTCCCCATCGCGAGGACCCCGTACCGGCCAATTCTGGGTTGAACGGCCGGCGCCAGTTCGGAACCAATGAAGTTAGCGATGGATCCGGGAATCTGCGTCATACCCCCGATTAATGCGCTAAGGCCCATAATTCCCTGCGCCCACATCGGCACGTAGATGTTAAAGGCTACAAATGCGCCCCAGAGAACGGCGAAGATAATTAAATCGATGACTAGCTTAGAATTGCGAAACAACCGGTTGGGGACGATGGGGTCCGTGACCTGGTTCTCTACCCGGTGCATCCAGCCCAGGAGTCCTAGACCCACGATGACCAGACCAATGGTCCAGCCCAACGGTTGAGTGCCCAGTAACTGAATCCCCGTCAGGATGGCGACTAAGCCTAAGACCATTAGGACCGATCCCTGATAGTCTACCGGCTGTTGGTTCCGTTCACGTGTCGATTTGAAGAAGACCGCCACGATCCCCACGGACACTAACGCCAATGGTAGGTTGACGTAAAAGACCCAGTGCCAGCTGAAGGTGTCGACGATCCAACCCCCGAAGAGCGGACCGATGATCGACGCAGTACTGAAACTGGCCGAGGTGATCCCAATCACCTGGGCCCGCCGTTTCAAGTTTTCGAACAATTGGGCGTAGATGATGAAGGGAATGGTACTCATTCCCCCAGCGCCTAACCCCATTATTCCCCGGGCAATAATGAACCAGGTAATATTCCCGGCTAGTCCTTGAAACAACGCCCCCACGGCAAATACCGTGGTCGCCGTGATGTACGCACATTTATTGCCCTTCCGCTCACCGAACTTACTCCATAGCGGTGTGGCCACGGCCATCCCTAACAGGAAAATGGCCACGATCCACCCCATGTACTGAATCCCGTGTAGGTCACTGACGATGGCCGGCAGGGCCGTGTTGATGATGGTGCCGTCTAGCCCCGCCATGGCGTTCGATAGCAGTAAGGCAAACGTGATAATAATTTTCCGATTTCGACTCACTAATCTTCTTCCCCTCAATGAACTAATTTAAGAATAAGTGCAAAAGAATACAACACTTAAAATGTTAGGCCGGCAAGCAATTGCTTGTCAATAACTTCTCCTGAGCGTAAGGGGTTTCATTGGTAAATAAACTTATTCCGGGACAGTTTCCCCGTAAATTCGGCACTTAAAAACCCACTTGCGTTCAAGTGGGCCTCAGTGATTATTTTTCAACAACTGAATTGCCTGGAGATTCTCCACCAAGATCACCTGGCCGTCTAACAGCGTTAACCGCGTCTCGTCGGCCGCCCTGAGTCGTACCTGAATCGTCTGACATTCCCCGGTCTCCGGTTCAAAATAGGTTAATTCGACCCGGGGCTTGGTGGCGATGACCTGCCGGACAGCTTGTAGATTTCGCCGACACTTCGCCATCGCCTCGAACGGTAAATCCGAGCGCTGGCGCAAAGCCTGGGCGCTGTCGGCTAGTAAGTCGTCATACCCCGTGAGCGCCGCGAACGGGGCAAACTGGGCCGCTCGGTCGCCTCGCGGCATGGCCGGGTGACGGGACGACACGTGGTGCGGTAAATCCATGATGTCGGCGTAGGCGCTGGTGTCGTTAAAGAGTTGTTCGGCAATCCGCCGTTTAAGTTCCCGACTCATGCACGGTGGCCCCCAATCTCGTGATTGCATTTCTTAAACGTGGCGCCGTCCAGCAGGTCGGTCGCGCGCATGATGGCGTCCCGGCCGAAGCGATCCTGCACCTGCAAGATCGATTCCTGCACCTTACGTTCGTTGCGTCGCGCCCGCCGTTCCTGGGGCGTGGGGCCCGTGACCTGACCGAACAGATCCAACTGCTGGCTGTACTCGGTGGCCTGCGCCTGCTTCTCGGCAATCACGTGGTTGACGCTGACCGTGACCTTACGGATCAGGTAGTGCGGGTTAACCTTACGCCGATAGATGGCCGACACCGCGCGTTTTAAATCCGTGGTTAGCGACGTGGGTACTTGGAAGTCGTAGCTGCCGTGGGCCGGCTTGGGCGTTGGCCGCCCGTAGTAATCGTGGGTGGTCGATGCGGTCGGTTGCCCGGACAAGCTCTTCCTATCGTAAGCAATGTGCAACACCACCTGATCACACACTAATCGTTGGCGAACCAGGTCCAGGGCCAACCCGTCAATCATTTCGCGGGCAACCAACTCGCCGTGCGCAAAGTCGTAGGGCGAGGGTAGGACCTGGCCCGACCCGAGACTATGTGCGGCCGGACGGTAGCTTTTAATGTAGCGCAGGGTCGCGGATTCGTAACCCCAGGCATGGTCGATGATCAGCTCGGCCACCACCCCAAATTCGCGGTACAACGTTTCTTCATTACGAAAATCCGTGGGCTGCCCCAGCGAACAGCGGGCGATATCACCCATGGTGTGTAACCCTAGCTTCTCCAGCCGCTTGGCGTACCCCCGCCCGATACGCCAAAAATCGGTCAAGGGTTGATGGGCCCAGAGATACTTGCGGTAACTATGTTCGTTTAGTTTGGCGATGCGCACCCCGTCTTGGTCGGCGGGAATCTTCTTGGCCACGATGTCCATGGCCACCTTGGCCAGATATAAATTGGTGCCGATGCCCGCCGTGGCGGTGATTCCGGTCTGGCGCTGAACGTCTTGGATGATTTGCTTAGCCAACCCGTGCGCCGAGATCTGGTACAGCTTCAGGTAGTCGGTCACGTCCATCAAGACCTCGTCGATCGAATAGACGTGAATCTGCTCGGCCGCCACGTACTTTAAGTAGATCTGATAGATTTGGTTGCTGACCTGCAGGTAGTACGCCATCCGCGGCTGGGCCACCCGGTAGGTCAGCTTCAACCTGGGGTTGCGTAACAGGTCATCCTTGTGATCCGACTGACCGTGCAGCCGCTGATGGACGGCTAAATAGCGCTCGCGATTCAGGTCGGCCACCCGCTGCTCCACCTCAAATAACCGGGGCCGCCCGGATACCCCAAAACTCTTGAGGGCCGGCGACACCGCGAGACAAATGGTCTTGTTGGTTCGGCTGGGGTCCGCGACCACCAGGTTCACGTTCAACGGATCCCAACCGCGCGCCGCACATTCCGCCGACGCGTAAAACGATTTCAAATCAATGGCTAGATACACCCGCTTTTGCGCCACGAAATCCCCCTCCTTCACTCATTCGTGACCTTATTATACCGAGTTTTGATTAGGGGAACAAGTGTTCAATCGCAAAATTAAAGTGATGCAACTTTTACGGGACTGTTGAGTCGTCCGCACGGGCCTGAACCGTTGTGTGTGGTAAGTTTAAGACAACTAGGTTTACGTGAGGAGGACTTTTCATGACTAAAGTTTTAATCGTTTTAACCAATACCACCCGCTACCACGGGACCACCGACGCAACGGGGCTGTGGCTGGGCGAAGCCACCGAATTTGCCGAAGAAATGCACCAAGCCGATATTGCCGTCGACTACATGAGTCCCCTGGGCGGATTCGTACCGCTTGATCCGCGCGGCATGAAGTACGCCGACGAAGCCATCCTGTCCTGGTACGAGACCGAGGACTTCCAGAAACGCGCGCTGTGTAACTCCTTAACGCCCAGCGCCATTCATCCGCAAGACTACGCCGCCATCTACTTTGCCGGCGGCCACGGCGTGATGTGGGATTTCCCCGAAAATGCCGATCTGCAGAAGATTACCTTAGCCATCGCCGAAAACGGCGGTTGGTTAACGTCCGTGTGTCACGGCATTGCCGGCCTGCTCAACGTCAAAGACGCCGCCGGTCACTACCTGGTTGCCGGTAAGAAGATCACCGGTTTCACCACCGCCGAAGAGGTCCTGGCCGGTAAGAAGAAGGTCGTCCCGTTTCTAAACGAGACCCTGGCCCGCCAACACGGGGCCGATTTCCAGAAGAAACACGCCTACAGTGAATTTGCCGTGGAGGATGGCCACCTGATTACGGGTCAAAACCCCTTCTCCGCACGGGCCGTGGCCAAGAAGCTAATCAACGAACTGATCTAAACTTACTAATTGGTGCCTATCCCACTTGAAAGTGCCGACTAGCTTTTGCGCCCGTTTCCGGGTAAGCTAGACCCATCAATTACTTATGGGAGGGATTCACCAATGGATTTACATTTAACGGCAAAAACCGCACTGATTACGGGCTCAACTAAGGGCATTGGCAAGGCCATCGCCACCGAACTGGCTCGCGAAGGCGTCAACGTCATCGTCAACGGTCGTCAACAGACCAGCGTCGATCAGGTCGTCGCCGAACTCGCGACCGCCTTTCCGGCCACCCAGCCCCAAGGCGTCGTGGCCGACATCGCCCAGCCCGCCGAACAACAAAAGCTGTTCGCACAGGTGCCGACGGTGGACATCCTGGTCAACAACATGGGGATCTTCAAACCTATGGATTACTGGGATATCGACGACGCTACCTGGAAAAAATTCTTCGACGTCAACGTGCTGGCCGGTAACGCCCTGGCAAAATTCTACCTCCCACACATGCTTGAACAGGACTTTGGCCGCGTCATCTTCATCGCCAGCGAAGAAGCCGTGATGCCGTCCGGTGAAATGCCACAATACAGCATGACCAAGACCATGAACCTGTCGTTAGCCAAGAGTCTCTCGAAGCTCACGGTGGCCACCCACGTGACGGTTAACACCATCATGCCGGGCTCCACGCTAACCGAAGGCGTCCAACAGATGCTCACCGACATGTACGCCGACAGTGGCTTACCACAAGACCAATGGGAAGCCGACTTCATGAAGCATCACCGTTCCCGTTCTCAGATTCAACGGCTGATTCGGCCGGAAGAAATCGGGCGTTTCACCGCCTTCGTGGCCAGCCCCGACGCCTCGTCATTCTCCGGCGAAGCCTTACGCTTAGACGGTGGCTTGGTCCCAACAATTATGTAAACGACTTAAAAAATTGAGCACCGCCACCATGGCGATGCTCAATTTTCATTGGTCACTTGGTTATCAGCCTTCCGGCGTTGATCACGGCGAATGACTTCATATAGTCCAATCATTAACAGGGTCAGGCCAATCGCCACCACGGCGGTCTTGGTATTCCCGAAGAGTAAGGCGTTGCCACCAAAGGCGTAGAGGTACGAAACCGGCAACGACCCGATGAAGATGCATAACGCCTTATTGGCCAACGAAAAGTTCAATTCCAAGGCGGCGTAATTAACCAACAACGTCGGTAACATTGGCACCGCGTACCCGATGCTCAGCCCCAGACGCGGATGGCGCATGGCGTTTAAGCGGTTGGTGATGAACCGAAACCGACTGGGCCGGACCCGGTGGGGAAACTTCCCCAGAATGTAGATGGCCAACAAATTGCCCAGTATGATGCCCACCACGTTGATGCCAAACCCCAGCCACTGACCGAAGCAGACGCCCACTAGCACCGCGACGGCGGCAATCGGCATCCCCGGAATCGCTGAGCCAATCGCAATCACGGCCATGAATAACGGCACGTTATGTTTCCCCTGGTGGCGCAACAAATCAATCAATCGTTGGCGGTCGAAGGCTTGCACGATAAACGTTTCAATCACGTGGCGATAGTTGAGCCATAGAAGGGCCAGCAGCCCCACTAGGCCCACCATCCCCAGCGTGATCAAGAGAAATTTTAACCACGATTTCACCGGCGACACCGTCCCTTCTACGTTACTAAGCTCAACTTACCACAGTTGGGACAGAAAGTAATCCGTTAACCCTTCGGCTCGGCCGGGGAACTTTAGGTTGACTTCCCGGAGTCACCGTGCGATACTAGCTCCTGGTGCCAAACCACGGTGAGGGTACGCGATCGGCGCGCAAGCGTTCCGAAGGTCGCCGCACCTCACCACTGAGTCCTCCGTTTACGCGGAGGACTTTTTAGTTCCCTTGGTGGGGGCTCAAATGGCCGGTTGCGGTCACCGATTGGCTATGATAACGTTTAAATTAAAAGAGCTCCGAAAAATCATAGCGATTTTTCGGAGCTTTATTGTATCCAGGCTAATTTTCATTCAGTCGCAACGCCTTAGTCTTCAGCATCCGCAGCTACCGGATGTTGCAGCTTTGAGTGGCGCACGCCGTAGACAAAGTAGATCACGATGCCTAAGACCAGCCACAGCCCAACCGACACCTTGGTGATGTTGGGCAGCATGATGATGAAGTACACGCTGGACAACCCCGCCAGGATCGGCAAGAACGGGTACAGCGGCATCTTGAAGCCGGTATTAACGATGTCCTTGCGGTGGCGCAACGGAATCACCCCAAACGAGATAAACGCAAAGGCCAATAACGTCCCCGCGTTGATCAGTGACGCCAGTTCGGTCAGCGGCACCAGTCCGGCAAAGAACGCCTGGACCACGGTCGCCACAATGATGGCGTTCATGGGAACCGTGTGTTTGTAGCTGATGGCCCCCATTTTGGCCGGTAACAGCCCGTCACGACCCAACGCGTAGACCAACCGCGACCCCCCAAAGAACATGGTGATCATGGCGGTAAAGATCCCAATCAGCGCCCTGATGGTAATTAACTTGTTCCAGGTGTTTAAGTGAATCAACTTCAGGGCGTAAGCCGCCGGGTCGTCCACGTTCAATTGTTTGTAGTTGACGATCCCCGTCAAGACGAACGAGAAGGCCACGTACAAGACCACGGAAACCAAGACCGTTCCCAGAATCCCGCGGACCACGTTCTTCTCAGGGTGAATGGTCTCGGCGGAATTGGCCGCCAAGGCGTCAAACCCGATGAAGGCAAAGAAGACGGTCGCCGCCGCCGTCGAAATCCCCCCCAAACCAAACGGCGTGGTCTGGAACTGCTTCGGGTAAAACGGCGTGTAGTTGCTGGTGTTGATGTAGAAAACACCCACGACGATGAACAGGATGATAATGGCCACCTTGATGACCACCGCCACGTTTTCCACCCGCTTCGAAAGATTAGCGCCCTGGGAGATAATCAGCGCGATCACCAACACAATCAGGGTGGCCGAGAGGTTGATGACGCCCCCCTCCATCGGACCAGCCTGCAGGGCCTTGGGAAGGTGAATTCCGATGGCGTCCAGGATGTTATTGTTAAAGTACGAGGCAAACCCCGTCGCTTCGGCGGACACCGCCAAGAAATACTCCAAAATCAGGGCCCAACCGAGAATCCAGCCGACAATCTCACCGTAAATCACGGACCCAAAGGAATACGCGGAGCCGGCCACCGGCATGGCCGAGGAGAATTCGGCGTAGGCCATCCCCACGATCCCCGAGACTAGCGCGGCCAGTAAGAACGCGATGGACACCGCCGGCCCCGCGTGTAGCGCGGCTTCGTGCCCCGGTAAGATGAAGATCCCGGTCCCAATCACGGCGCCAATCCCCAAGGCGACTAAATCGCGCGCACGTAAGGTCTTGGTCAACCGCGCGTCAGCTTTCAAATAAGTGCTCACGGATTCTTTCTTAAATATGTCTGTCATCTAATACTCCCTTTATTGAAAATTTCGGTTTAATGCCAATTTTCTAACCTTAATCTAATTTAAGGAAAATTTCAAGGGAATTCATGATTTAACTCACTTTGCGGCCGACTTTTTTTGGTGTGAAAGCGGCTTATAATGAGAGTTTTCTCATCGTAACTTGTTCCCGATCGACAATTTATGGTATAAATAATTATAAATTATTTCGTTTAGAAAAGAGGCCCCACCATGCGAAACGGACGTCGCGTTATTTTAGTCGTCATTCTCTTCATCCTGCTGGGCATCGGCGTTGCTTACCGCAGCGGTCGGTTCCCCGCGCTGACCCAACGCATCACCACGCTACGGACGGCCGCAGCCCAGGCACTGGGCGATTCCAGTCAACCAACAACCCACACTTCAGCCACCACCACGACTCCCAAGGGCGGTACTCCCATCGAAAGTGTCGTCCAGGCCGCTAACCTGCATCCGACCTACTACTACCACTTCAGCGACAAGCTTCCGGCCGCCGGCATCCGCGTCTTTAACGACGCCATTGATACCTACAACCGGACCGGCATCGTCCACCTGGTCGAAGGCACCGCCGCGAACCACGACAATCGGCTGACCTTTTCGGTCTACTACAAGCAGATGTCGCCGAAGCAACGCCTAGTCGAACTGGGACACGGGGGGCCGGAAATTATTCAGGAAACCAGCACCTGGGGCATGGCCACTTGGAACCACGCCACGGCCAGTCTCAACGGTAATTACCGTAAGGCCTACACGGATACGGTGGCTATCCACGAGTTAGGGCACGCCCTAGGCTTAGGCCACAGCAAGTCCCGCCAATCCGTGATGTATCCGTACAGTGAAGGCCGAACCCGGTTAGCCCCAGCCGATCTGACCAGTCTCAAAGCCATCTATCGTCAATAGGTGCTGGTGGAGAGTGGGACAGAAGGCGGTTAGCTAGCTTACGGGGTTAAGCGGAACCAGCTGCCTTTTGGCGCACGTTTCGACACCAAATATTCAGAGACACTACAGAGCCTGGGGCTTCTGTCCCAGACTTTTCCCCGTCAGTGATGGAACGCAGGGCTTTAAGCTAGAATTCAATTTCTCTTCAGCAAAAACGGACGACTCCCGCGTCAATTGACGTGGCGTCGCCCGTTTTTGGGATTTACCATAAGAATTTAATCAGGAGCTGATCAACGTGCTTGTTGTTGTGGAGACGGCTGTGTTGCGCACCGGCCCCGACGAGTTGCTTACTCCGGTAGCTCTTCGCCCGCCCGGCGACCAAGTACTTCAACGACCGCGACGAATTATTGCTGACGCGCCCGTCCGAATCCGTCCCGTTGTGCAGATCTCCGTAAATATTGAGGACCTTCGCCGATTTCGGATACAGCTTACGTAGCCGTAACATGTAGCGGTAGGCCGTATTCATGTGGTTGGGCTTGCCAGACTTGGCCAACTTCAAGTAGTGGGGATAATCCCCCTCACCAAAGACCCCGTCAAAGTGCCCACCCAACGCGACTTGCTTCTGTAATTGCGGTAGCTTCCGATTCTTGGCGTTGGCGATCAGGTAGTACACAATCGCCATATTGCCCATCGAATGCCCGACCATGTTCATTTTCTTAAAATGGTAGGTTTTCTGTAACTTCACCACCACGTTTTTGGCCCAGCGGCCCCAGGTTTGATAGTAGTGATTGTTACTGTTGAGGTAGTTAACCTCGACAATTGGATTTTTCGCCGTTGCCGGCAGTTTTCCGATTAACTTGACCTTCCCCTTCGACGACACATCCGCCCGAATCACCGATTTTTTCGTGGTGACCTTGGCCTTCTTAATGGCCCCCACCATGTGCACCTCAGCCTTATAGCTGCTGCTGGAGCCGTGGAAAAAAAGCGTTGGTTGCTGATCCGATAAATTAGTCGCCGCGTGAGCTGGGACCGTTCCCCAAAGTCCCCAAATCCCCACTAATGATAGTATCAATATCCCCAATTGTCGCTTAACGTTTCGCATAACTTCTGCTTAACCCTCCAGTTATTGTCTGGTTGGTAATAAATTTAGCGGTTGGGCTTCAAACCCGATTTAGGAAACCCGCTAAACATATTACACAATCTAAACAATTTGATTTTATGACTAAAGACTGTCCCCTAGTGTACCAAGTCCCGTCCCGGAATGAAACCACGAGTTTCTCATGGTTTCCTGTTTCGGTCGAAAATGAAAAGGGATTGAAACATTTAGCTTCAATCCCTTCAAGGTCTTCAATTATCGGTTAAGAAGGCACACTGTTGGTTAGCGTCCAGGTAATGCTCCCGGAATAACTCCCGGCCAACGCGTCACCGTTAACCTTCAACATAATCCCGTTCTTATCGGTCCAACCGCCCGCCACGTCGGTCGTGTCACTGACCTGTGTGGAGGTCTTAGACATAATCGTGGTTGGGGTCGCCGAAAGCGTGTGCGTCTGGTCCGCATTGTCCACGTAAATCACTTGGCCGCTCAACTGGTTGCCTAGGCCATCCGTAAACTTGCTAGCCGCCGCCTGCAACGTCCAGGACGTGCCACTGCCTAAGGTATTTTCCACTTCGACCTGCCAATCGTTCTTCCGCAGAACTTCTTGGTCGCTTCCGGTCAACGTGGTGTCCTTAAACGAGCTATTGGCGTTCACGGTTCCAAACTTCAGCTCACCGTTTAACACGATATCGAACGTGACCGTGTTGGACTTGTGTCCCCGGTCGTCGGTCGCGTACATGGTGATCTGGTTGACCCCCGGTGAGAGCTTGGAGGCTGGCAACTTAAAGTTAAACGCGCCCTCTTCGTCCGCATTACTGGTGGTCCCGTTTAGGGTAAAATCATCCAAGGTGTTGCCGTTAGACATCGTGGTGTGCAGGGTGATGTCCTTATTTTCAATCGGATCATCCGGCTTTTCAGAACTGTCGACCGACACGGTCCCGGAGAGCGGCAAGGTTTCGCCGGTCTCGACCGAACTACCGTTAGTCGACGACATCCGTAGGTACAGGCTCCGGGCCGGGTAGATGGTGTAAGCGGGTGAAGTTGTGCTGACCACGCTGTTCGACCCGTTGAACGACTGGTTTGCCGTCGCCACGGTCGTGGTCGTAGTTACCGCATCAGCCTTCCCGGTTAGTTTCACGGTAGCCGTCTGATTGGTACTAGATAAGGCCTTCCCCAACTTGTGCGTGATGGTGGATCCGCTGAGCTCGGCACTGGTTAAGTTCTCCGTGGACCCATCCGCATAAGTGATGGTCCCCCCGGAGAAGGTCACGCCGTTCGGATGCGGCAGCTGGGTCACAATATCTGACCACGATTGCTTCCCCCCGTTATACGTTAACTTGTATTGGTAGGTCAGGCTGTCGTTCCCGTTGACATAGTCGTCGCTGGACTTCAACGTCTTATCTAACGTCTCATCCTTGATGGTCATGTCCGCGGTTGCGTCCACCAACCCGGGCACCTGGTCAAAGGCCACCACGTTGTTGGCGTAAGCTCCCCCGGTGGATCCGGTGAAGCCCCAGTAGATGTCCCGGGCGGACCTAGCTGCATCGATTGGTGCCAGGTCCAGCTTAGCGATGTCCACCGTGGTTGACTGCGTCGAAGTTGGCGTTTGCGCCATGCCCGTGGTGGGGTTCTTATCGTTAAAGTCATAAGTCATGGTTCCAGTAGTTTCACCCACGGCCGGCGCCTTCCAACTTAAGGTTAAATGGTGCCAGGAACCATCGGATAACTTAGTAGCCGTTATCCCCTCATGCTCCATGGTGTAAAAATACTTAGCCCCGCTGCTAGACGTCCCGTGGCGAACGTAGGTACTGGCTTCACCCGGGTAGTTAAAAGCAATATGGGCCCCATCCTTCTTGTTTCCACTATCAAATCCGCCGTTATCATTCCCGTTGGTACTCCCATTATCGTATTCGTCAAACTCTAAGGCCCAACTCTTTTGAATAGCCCCTTTCGCGATGGTCGCGTTACTAGTGATTGTATTGTTAACATCCAGCCCCCAAACCCCTAGTGTTTGCCCAGGAGCTACCGTACTACTGATACCACTGGTGATTGCTGAAGTTCCCCGCTCGTCGTTCTGCAAGACGAAGGCCATCCCATCACCGGTCCCATTATCGGGCGTACTAGACGTTCCCCCAAAGTACAGCCACATCGAGGCGGTTTCGTCCTTGCTCAAGTCCAGCATATTCTCGGCCGTCGACCAGACCGCACCGACTTGGTTCTTGGCATCGGTGATCTGTACGGCGGGTTGACCGGACGTGCTGCTATTCGTTGAGGTGATTAACTTGGCACTGTTACTTAATTTTCCTGACAGGCTCGGCATCGTGAAGATGTTCTCGAGCGAGCTCACGCCTTGGGGCATCTCCGCGGTCGCGTTCGCATCCGTGGCATGAGCCGTCACGGAACTACCTAATAACATTGCGCCCATGACACCCAGCAATCCCAACCATTTTAACCGTCTCAATTGCATGGCAACCCCTCCCTCGTGGTCAGAAAAATACGTTCAAATTAGTTAAATGTTTCACAGTAAAAATCGATGATGTCATACTTCATTTAACTATAGTATGGCCATTATTAATAAACAAATAAAACAATCAGTTATCCGATAGTTCCGGTAAATTGTGACAAAACTTAATGGTCGTCACCATGATATCTAGTGACCATTGAACTAAAAAAGAGAGACCGTGGCAGAAGTCACGGTCTCTCTGGCATCTCCGCATGGATGGTGCCGAAACGTGCGCCAAAGGGCAGCTGGTTCCGCTTAACCTCGTAAGCCAAACAATCCAAGTTCAGGATTGTCCGTCTTACGACGTTAATGCTCACCAGCTAATCGCCCTTCGTCCCACTCTCTAACGCTCAACACTTTTTATTTAATCGGCTCGTAATTGGCCCGCGGACCACCGACATACTTCGGCCGGGACCGCAATGCCGTAACGTGGGCACCGCCCAGTTCTTGTTTCGTTGGCCGCACCGGTACCTGAACGAACTTCACGTGCATCCCAATGGCCGTGTCCCCAATGTCTAACCCGGCTTGGGCCACAATGTGTTCCACTTCGACCGGATCGTCGAACTGCTTGAACGCAGCAACGGAGCAAGCGCCCCCCGCGTGCATGGCCGGAACCACGTTGACGATTTCGAAGCCCATTTCTTCGGCTACTCGGCGTTCAACCACCACGCTGCGATTAATGTGTTCGCAGCCCTGCACGGCCAAGTTAATCTTTAGTGGCCGCAACTGGGCTAACATGGTCTTGATGATCCGTTCACCGACTTCGGGATTTGAGTCCTTGCCGATGTGGCCGCCCACCACTTCACTGGTGGAGCAGCCCAATACGAAGAGGTCGTTCGGCCGTAACTTGGCCGCTGCCAAAACGTCTTGAACCATTTGTGCTAAATCTGTTTCTAAGTTATCTAAAGTCATGTCAATCATCCTCTGCTTAATTTGGGACTAAATTTCATTAAACTGGCAACTAAGGCCAACGTCACGACCAGGCCAAAGCCGACCTGGATCAGGTTGCCCGGGATCGATGCTAATCCCGCTGGCCAACCGAATAAAAGACTGGTGGCGAAGTAGTAGCCGACCACCATGATCAGACTACCCAGCAGCATGGGTCCCACCATGCCACGCCAAATGCCGTGTTGCTTATTCGCAAAGTAAGCCACGGCAAAGCCCTGTAACCCGTGAATCACTAGCGAAAACAGACACCATTCCGGAAATCCGGACAACACATCGATCATGAATCCACTGGCCCCGCCCACGAAGGCGCCGACCGGGTTGCCGAATAAGATGGCACTGGTATAGATGCCGACCTCACACAGCGTCACCATCCCGTGAGTCGCCGGGACGGGAATCACAATCATCAACGATAATGCAATGGTCAACGCCGCTAACACGGCCGCGAGAATCTCTTGTTTCAACTTATGATTTTGCACGTTGGTTGCCCCCATATCTGCGCCAGGCCCCTTGCCAGACGCTGCCAAATTGATCGTTAAATTGAACGCCATAGACGATGCCGGCCCGCACAAACGCCTTGGCCCGGTCGACCGCTGCCGTTACCGGCACCCCACGAGCCAACCATGCCGTAATCGCCGCGGAGAAGGTACAGCCCGCGCCGTCCGTTGCCGGTGACGCCACCTTCAACGCCCGGAACCAGGTCTCCCCCTGGGGGGTAAACAGGTAGTCCACCGCGGTATCGCCGGCCAACCGACTGCCCCCCTTGATCACCACGTTGGGACAGCCCAACGCCTGAATCCGTCGGGCGGCCGCCGGTAGTTGCTCCGCGCTGGTCAACGTCAGGCCGCTCAGCAGCTCAGCTTCCTTCAGGTTCGGCGTGACCACCGTGGCTAGTGGCAGTAGCTCTTGTTTCAATGCTGCTATGTAGGCCGCTTGAGTGGCCGTCTTTCCTTCCTTAAAGACCAAGACCGGGTCGACGATGATCGGCACCGTCTGCTGCCGCAAAGCCGTCACCACCACCCGTAGCGTGGCCAGGTCCGGTAACAAGCCCGTCTTGATGGCGCTTAACGGAACCTGGGTCAACACGGATTTGAGTTGGCTTGCGATGAGGTCCGGACTTAACGGCGTCACCGTAAAGTCGTCCGGTAACACGGTGGCGATACTGGTCACCGCGCTGACCCCAAAGGTTTCTAGTTCCTGAAACGTCTTGAGATCCGCCTGCAGGCCGCCGCCGGCCAGGCTATCCGATCCCGCAATCGTTAACACGTTTTCCATCTCGTCATCTCCTCCCCTAACCATTATTTCAATGTAAGCGTTTTAAATCAACCGCCAATTGGCTTGTTTTAAATCCAGCCAATTTATATAATGGAGAAAAGGACGTGATAGTCATGATTAATTGGGCAACGAATCTTCCCGACCTCAAACCCAAGTACCTCGCCATCATGCAGCTGATCAAGTCGTTAATCCAAACCGATCAGCTCTTGCCCGGGCAACGCCTGCCCGCCGAACGCCAACTCGCCGCCTGGTTGCAGGTCGACCGTTCGACGGTTAGCCGGGCGCTAGCCGAGCTAACCACTCAGGGACTCCTCCGCAAGAAGCGGGGCAGTGGGACGTTTGTCTCCCAACTCCCCCAGCTGAAGCCCCTGACCACGACCGTCAATTGGCAACTGATGCTCCATCCCACCCACTCCACGGCCACCGCGATTCGTAACCAGATTGCCCAGGCCCAAGGCTTAGATCACGGGCAGCTGATTGACGGTTCCCGAGCCGACCTACCGACCGACCTGACCCCGCAACTGGGCCAGTTCACGCTAGATTGGCAAACTCATCTGGACCATCAGGCGCAGATCACCGCTACCGGCGACCCCGCGTTACTCACGACCCTGAGTCGACACACCGACCTCTTCCCCCAACTCGACCTCTCCCAGCAAACGTTGATGATTTCCGGTGGGGCGGAGCAGTCCCTCTTCTTAGTCCTAAGTAGCCTGTTACAACCCGGTGACGCGGTGGCCTGTGTGACGCCCTCGTACTTTAACGCCACGGCCGTCTTCCAAACGCTCGACATCCGGACCTATCCGGTGCCCCTCACCACCAGTCACTTCGACCTCGACCAGTTAGAACGCACGATTCGCCAACACCGGGTCAAGCTACTTTTAATGAACCCCACCTTCGAGAATCCAACGGGAGAAACCCTGACGCTAACCCAGCGTCAACAGCTTCTGCAGCTCTGCCAACACTACCAACTGCCCATCGTCGAAGATGACGTGTTCGGGTGGTTGGTGACCGACAAAGCCGCGATGCCCCCGCTGAAGGCCCTCGCACCGGCCAACGTGATCTACATCAGTTCCCTCTCTAAACTCCTAGGCCCCAATACCCGGATTGGCTGGTTAATTGCCCCCCAAGCGATTGGTCAGCGCCTGCTTCAGGTCCAAAAACAGTTGGACATGGTGCCTAGCCTACTAGCCCAAGAATGGGTGAACCTAGCGCTAAACAGCCCCCGCTTTAGTCAGGAACTGACCCGGGTCACAACCGCATTAACCCGGCGCCGGGCAGCCGTCGCTGCCATCTTTCGTCAGTACCGGCCCGAGTGGCGCTTCACCCTTCCCCAGGGGGGCTTCTACCTCTGGGTGACCCAGGACGATCGCGATATTTTCCATAAACTACTGGCCCAAGACATTTTAGTCCGACCGGGGACCCTGTTCGGAGCCAGCCGCAACGCCTTTCGGTTCAACGTCGCCGGCATGACACCGAACCGACTCACCCAACTCGCTGACCGGTTAAAGGCGCTGGACCCAGCGTAAAATGTTTCATGTGAAACAACGCTCCGTGGTGCTCACCAAATTTAAAATTTCCGGAAACCCAAAAGGCCGTGATGCGAATTTTCGCATCACGGCCTTGATTGAAATGATAATTTAGAATTCGGCGTTTCCTGGCGTCCGAGGGTAAGGGATCACGTCGCGGATGTTTTCCATCCCGGTGACGTACATCACTAACCGCTCGAACCCGATACCGAAGCCGGAGTGGACGGTCTCCCCGTACTTCCGGAGGTCTTCGTACCAGTCGTACTCGTCTTCCGGCATCTGGTTGTCGGCGATCTTTTGCTTGAGGACGTCGAGGCGTTCCTCACGCTGACTGCCCCCAACCAGTTCCCCAATTTCAGGAACTAACAGGTCGACCGCGGCGACGGTCTTGCCGTCGTCGTTGGCCCGCATGTAGAAGGCCTTAATTTCCTTCGGGTAGTCCGTCAAGAAGACCGGCTTGTTGTAGATGTGTTCACACAGGTAACGTTCGTGTTCCGCTTCCAGGTCGAGACCCCAGTAGACGGGTACGTCGAAGTCGACGTCGGCGTTCTTCAGTTCCTCGATGGCTTCCGTGTAGGTCAACCGGGCGAATTTCTCATCGCGGGTCTTTTCCAACCGTTCGATCAGGTGCTCATCGACGTTGTCGTTCAAGAAGGCCAATTCGTCTTGGGCGTGGTCCAGCACGTAGCTCACCACGGCCTTGATCAGCGCTTCGATGGTCACGATGTCGTCATCCAGGTCTTCGAAGGCCATTTCGGGTTCAATCATCCAGAATTCGGACGCGTGCCGTTGGGTGTGGGAATTTTCTGCCCGGAAGGTTGGGCCGAAGGTGTAGACCTTCCGCAAAGCCAAGGCAAAGGCTTCGGCTTCCAACTGACCACTCACCGTCAGGTTGGTTTCCTTGCGGAAGAAGTCCTTGCTGTTGTCGACCTGGCCATCCTCGGTCAGCGGCAAGTGGTTCAAGTCCAGCGTCGTGGCCCGGAACATCTGCCCGGCCCCTTCGGCGTCACTCCCGGTGATGATCGGGGTGTTCAGGTAGTTAAAACCGTGTTCTTGCAGGTATTGGTGCACCGCAAAGGCCGCCAACGACCGAATCCGGAAGACCGCGTAGAACGTGTTGGTCCGGGGCCGTAAGTGGGCGATGGTCCGCAGATATTCGTAGGTGTGGGCCTTCTTTTGTAACGGGTAGTCGCTATCCGAAGTGCCTTCGAGCACCACGGCGTCCGCGTGGATTTCTAAGGGTTGCTTGGCGTCCGGCGTGTAAACGACTTTCCCGGTCACCGCAATCGTGGAACTGATGGGGAACTTAGCGATTTCGGCGTAGTTGTCCAGGTCGCTAGCCTTCATCACGATCTGCGCGTTCTTAATGGTCGAGCCGTCGTTTAATTCGATGAACCCGATCTTCTTGGAACTCCGAATCGTCTTGACCCAGCCGTGAAGCGTGATGGTCTGATCTTCAGCGTAATGTTGGTCGCTGAATAAATCTTTTACTAAAATGTCTGACATGGTGGATTCTCCCTTCGTGTCCTGTCCTTGGTTAAAACCATAAAAAAAGACCCATCATCCCCTGGAATAGGGACGAAAGATCTTTCCGCGGTACCACCCAATTTGTTTATTGTTAAACCGACTTTAATGGGCATCTTATGAGATGCCCCGAACGATAACGTGTCGGCCACGGTGCTTCCTACTAACGGTGCGTTCAGAAGACAACAGAAAAGGTGTTTTTCCGATAAGTAACCGGGCTAAGCTTTCACTGACCTTAGCTCGCTAGACACGGTGGCGTTACCGTACTCTCGTTTTCTATAGTTTTTAACACTATTCAGATAAGCACAGGTTACCACGGATTACGATTAGACGCAATCCCTCGGCTTAGGCTCGTTGATGGGCGTAGGCCCCGCGTAACGCGATGCGGTCCTGCGCACTGATGGTGGCGTAACGGTTGGTGGCGTTCATCACGCTACGTTTATCTTGCGAATGGCTCAGGCCCAACGCGTGCCCTAATTCATGGGTGGCAACGTTGACGCGTTGCGTTTTAGTGTAGCGATAACTCGTGAGGATGCCCCGGTCCAAGATCGACTTGGCGAAGACGATGCGGTTGTCGTGGGGCCGTTTATAATAGCTGTAATCGGTATAGCCCGCAAAGACTTGGGCCCGGGTAATCGACTGTGCCGAGGTCAGTTCAATGTCGGCCTTCTGCCCCGTCGGCACGGCCCGTAACCGGACCACGCCGGTGCGATTCCACTGGCCAACGGCTTGTTGCCAGATACTCCGATAATAGGCCGACTTGGACGCACAATGGTAGGTAATGGTGAGCGATCCCCAGTGGCCCCAGGTCGGCGTCACCGTTGCTGCCGAGGAGGTTTGACTGCTTAGCCCCGTTAAGGCCCCCGCAGTGAGTAGTACGGTCAGGGTTTTCATGAGTAATTTGAACATCAATCAGCACTCGCTTTCGTTGAGAGAAATTTAGGAACCACATCAGCTAGCTAAGCTATGATGCTGGCCGCCAAGAGGGGCGGTCCAACCGGTTGGGTTTATTTGACATTTCAAATTGTACGCAATTGAATTGTGAAGAAAATTGTGACGCAGTTTTAACCGGTTTCCCGTGATTTATTTCGTCAATCCCCTCAGGCATGAGCGGCCTTCATCATCAGTCCGGATCACGACTTATTCACTGATTAACCACCTAAAAACGCCTACAGGACAAAGCCTGTAGGCGTTTTTAGGCGACACTAATTTTCCATGATTGGCTAACGGATTCACCCATTGGGCTGTCAGCCAGAACCTATTTCTAAGCGTTTTCACCCCACGCAAATTGCGTAAGTGGTGTCGGTCGCGCTTTCACGTCTCCCGCGAATCCCTTGCGTAACAAGGGATTTCGGTAGCCTTAAGCCGTTCGTTCAAATTTGAGCGCTCACCACTGGACGAAGTCACTAAACTCACTTAACCGCAGCAATCCGCGTCCCACCGGGGTTTTACCAACAGTGTTTCACCAAAGCGGGCCGGGCGTTCGTCGTCTACTTAACTTGTACGCAAAAATCATTTCATTACGCATAAAACTTGAAAATAACCAAAAAAACACTTCGTTTCGGCCGATTACCGAAGCGAAGTGTCCATTTCTGTTTAGCAGTCTAGCTATTCTGTCAGCTCATGATCCCCCGACAACTACTAACGTCACTAGTGCCTGCCGTTTCAGCCCATTGCTGACCAGGCTAATTCACCTGCTCGCGGTGCCACATCCCCCAGACGTTGGGGATAATCACCGCCGTGATAATTAGCAGGACCCCCACGATTTGCAGGCCGCTAACCGTTTCACCTAAGACCGCAAAGGCCACCACGATCGACGCCGGCAATTCCAGCGACGAGAGGATCGGGCCAATGCCGAGTTCTAGGTGCGGCATGAAAATCGAGTACGCCACCAACGGAAAGACCATCGAGAACAGCGCGATCCAAAAGCCCCACTTCAACGTCGGCCAAGTCGTCGGTGCCGTCACGATTTGCGGGCCCCAGACGATGGAAATCAGGATAAACGCCCCGAAACACAACAGCCAGGTCTTGGTCAACGGGTCGAGGTTGTTGCCCAGGTGCGCCGTGAACTGCATGGTGCAGGCGTACCCGCAAGCTGCCAGGAAGGCGTAAAACAGGCCCAGCGGCGATAACGCCTGGGTAATCGGGAACAGTCCCGCCGCCAGCACGGTCCCAATCAGGACCAAGATGATGCTTAGCACCTGCAGCCGTGACGGCCAGCGGCGCTGAATCAACGAGCCCAGTAACACGGACAACCACACGGCCTGCATCAGCATGACCGCGGCCGCCGCCACGGGAATCAACTTCAACGCCTGAATATAGAAGGTGTTGGTGAACCCCGAACCGGTCCCCGCCGCAATCACCAGCAGGAGTTGCTTCCAGTTCGTATGTTGATACCGTAGCCATTTGCGGCGGGCTAGATGCACGATGCCCAGCACGATCACCGCACTCAAAAACGACCAGAATAACAGGGGGCCGTTGACGACCCCTTCTTGGCGGGCAATCTTAAACAGTGTCGCGGGCACCCCAAAACTAATGGCCCCCAACGCCACAAAAATTGGCGCAATTTTCTTCACTTCACTCATCCTTTATGTAGTAAAAAGTTCTACTATCTTATGATACACGGCCAATTTACGATTGCCAAATCCCCGGGAGAAATTCCGATCAGATGAAAAACCCCACCGTATTTTTTCAACGGTGGGGCTGGCGATATTTAAGTTAAGCTGTTACTACTTTTGACGTAATCTTCGCTTTGTTCAACAGGACCGAACTGGTGACTACGGACAGAGAACTAAAGGCCATCGCCAAGCCGGCCAATTCCGGACTCAGGGTTAACCCAATGGCGAAGAAGACGCCGGCCGCCACCGGAATCCCCAAAACGTTGTAGACGAACGCCCAGAAGAGGTTGAGCTTGATGCGGTTGAAGGTCTTTTGGCTTAACGCCAAGGCCCGGTCCACGTCACGCAGGTCGTTTTTCATCAGCACGATACCCCCGGAATCGATGGCAATATCGGTGCCGGAGCCCATGGCGATGCCGACATCGGCGGTGGTCAGCGCGGGCGCGTCGTTGATTCCGTCACCCACGAAGGCCACCTTACCGGTTTGCTGGTACTGGTGAACCCGGTCGGCCTTGTCCCCCGGTAAGACGTCGGCAATCACATCGTCGATGCCCACCTGTTGGGCGACGGCGGCCGCGACCCGCTGGTTGTCCCCGGTCAACATGACCGTCTTCAACCCGCGCGCCTTTAAGGCCGCGATGGCCGCACGCGACGTCGGTTTGGGCGCGTCTTGAATGGCGATTAACCCGATGACCCGGTCAGCTAACCCGACCAGCACCACCGTCTTAGCTTCATTCTGCAGCCGCACCATTTCTCGCTTTAGGGTTGCGCTGAGTTGGTCAGCGGTGATCAACTTCTGGTTGCCGACAAAGCCGGTCTGACCGTCGAGTTGGGCCGTGACACCCTTCCCTTCAACGGCGCGAAAGGCCGTCGTTTCAATCGGTGTCAGGCTTAACGCCTTGGCCCGGGCCAAAATGGCGGCGGCCAAGGGGTGTTCCGAGGCGGCTTCCAGACTGGCGGCGACTTGCATTACTTGGGTTTCGTCGCCCACCACGTCGGTCACCTGCGGCTTGCCGACGGTGATGGTGCCCGTCTTGTCGAAAATCACGGTGTCCACGTCGTTCACGGCTTCGAGGACCTCCCCGTTCTTAATCAGGATGCCCATCTTCGCACCGCGGCCGGTCCCGACCATCAAAGCCGTGGGCGTGGCCAAACCCAGGGCACACGGACACGCGATGACCACCACGGAGACCGCAAAGATCAACGCGTTCGCCAGGCTGGCGCCCAGGAAAACGTACCAAATCAGGAAGGTCACGATGGCCAGATTCAACACCACCGGCACGAAGATATCGGACACCTTATCGGTCAACTTTTGAATTGGCGCGTGACTGTTTTGGGCCTTTTTAACTAATTCAACAATTTGCGCCAACATGGTCTTGTCGCCGACCTGGTTGACCCTAAACTGGAAGGTTCCCGTGCTGTTCAGGGTGGCGCCGATCACGGCGTCGTCGACGTGCTTGGCGACCGGCATACTTTCCCCGGTAACCATCGATTCGTCCACGTTGGAACTGCCGGCGGTGATTACACCGTCGACCGGCACCTTCTGCCCGGGCTTGACCCGCACGATGTCGCCCAATTGCACGTCCGCGATGGGGACCCGGACAAAGTCGCCGTGGCGTAAAACCTCGGCGTCCTTGGCCTGTAGCTTCATCAGTTTTTCCACGGCGTTGGCGGAGTTATTGCGCATCCGCTCCTCAAAGACCTGGCCCAGCAGGACGAAGGTGGTCACGAAGGCCGCACTTTCGAAGAAGACCGCCTGGTGGGTGAGCATGGCGTACAGACTATAGACGTACGCCGTGGCGGTCCCGATCGCCACTAAGGTGTCCATGTTGGCGTGGTGCTTGGTAAACGACGCCCAGGCACTCTGCCAAAACGGCCGCGCCGCCACCAGCATCACGATCGTGGTCAGAATTAACTGGGTCCAATCCCCGCCCGGCAACATCCAGCCGAACGGCATCCCGATCATCCCCGCCAACATTGGTAACGAAAAGATCAGGGAGACCCAGAAACGCTTGGTAATACTCATCGGTCGATCACCACTTTCCCGTGTACCATGTCCATGCCACAACTGAAGTCGAATACCCCGGCTTGATCCGTGGGAATCGTCACGGTTTGGGGCGCGTTTAGCGGTAAATCTAACTTAAACGCCAACTTTTCAGAATGGACTTGGTTTAAACAGCCACGGTCGCTGACCCGCTTAAAGGTCAGTTGTGTCGGTTCGCCCTGCTTTACGTGAATCTCTTGTGGGTCATAGCCCCCGTCTACCGTAATTTGTTTTTCAGTCATCTGTTTGTCCTCCGTTATTTGATAATCAATTTGCCGTGAAACATGTCCATCCCGCAGGCCCAGTCGTATTCGCCGGGCTTGCTGGTATCAATCTGGATGGCTTGCGGTTGGTTTTGTGGTAACTCCTGGTTGATGCCGAAGTCGCTAAACACCACCCGGTCCAAACAACTTGAGGCATCCTGCCGGGTAAAGTTCAACACGGCGGGCACCCCTTGTTTGAGCACCACTTGTTCGGGCGAATAGCCCCCGTTAACGTCGATATCCACGCGTTGTTGGTCGGCCGTTACGTTGGCGTGAACTTCCTGCACCGCGTGTTTGCCGAAGAACCACCAGGTGATGAAGCCCATCAGGACTAAGCCCCCCACTAGCACCATTAATTTGATCATGAGTTAACCGCTCCTTTTGTAGTTTACATTTGTAATCGATAAATACAGATTACCGCCATCGTTTACATTTGTCAATAGAAAGTGATTAAAAAAAACGGCGGTCACCCTCGCGATGACCGCCGTCCACTCATTTCAATTAATCGCAATGCCGCCAACGCTTATCCATCAAGGCGCGGGCTACGAACAACCCTAACGGCAGAAACATGATGATCAACACGGCCTTGGTTAGCCATAGGGCCCCCACACCGATCTGGTTCATCCCGATATTGTAGATGGCTCGATAGATGTACAACCCCGGGACCATGATGACGATGGCTGGGACCGTCAGCGAGATGCGTGGATACCCGTTATACCGGTTGACCAGTGAGGCAATCAGTCCCGCAACCAGCGCTCCGGTAAAGGCCGCCGCGGCCGGAGGCATCACCGTCCAATCGACCAATTCCAGCCGCAAGGTGTTGGCCACCGCCCCGATACAACCGGCCACCGTGGCCATTTTCTGCGAGCTATTGAACATAATGGAGAAACCGTAGACCCCACAGAAGCTAGCCGGAATCCGTAACAGACCAATCACCAGCGGGGAGAGCCCCAAGGGAAGAAAGTCGGCCGGCTTAAAGTGAAAGAGCGTGGCCACCAACCACCCGACTAGCGTAGCCACCAGCGTAATCATGATGGCATAGGCTAACCGTTCCAGACCAGACCGCATGTCGAGCTTTGAGATATCCAACATGCTGGTGATGAACGGGAACCCGGGAATCACGAATAACATGGCACCGATGTAGCCGGCTTCGTGTTGCGCCAGCACCTGAAACGACGCCTCGAATAACCGAAAGCTAAACATGTAGACCAGACAGGCTACCGCCACACTCACGGCAATCTTGGCAATCGTCGAGATGGTGTGTTTCCCCATCACGGCACGGACATAGTTCCCGATGCCGGCCCCCAGAAAGGAGCAGACCATTTCGGGAATTCCGCCGCCCAGCAGAAAAATAAAGGCACTGCAGGCCAAGGCCGCGGCCAGGCCCGAAATCAACGGGCTATACTGCTTGGGCCGCTGCTGAACCTCGTCGATCATGGTGTGAATTTCCCGGACCGTGAGAAAGGCAAAGTCGTTCTCGAAGTTCTTGACCAACTCTTCCATGATGTTAAGTTTATCGGTATTAACCCCCGTGTTCGGCAACGCGAGGACTTGGGTATAACTCTGCTCGCGACTGCTGAAGCAAGTGAATTGCAGCGAAATCAACCCAATGTCGGCCGAACAGGTCAGGTTCAGGCTGCGGGCCACCCGATCCATGGCGTCACGCACCCGCCAGGCCCCGGTGCCACACGATAACAGGGTGATCCCGATGCGCCCCACAATGGACGCCCGGGCCTGCACACTGGCCTCTCTGGCCGGAACGTTCTTATCTTGAATGAAATTTTTCCAACGAATCTGCATGTGATGCCGGCGAGACAGCTGACCCTCTGGGGCGCTCGCCGTTGGCTTCTTATCCATATTCTCCTCCGTTAACCCTTAACTAGTTTTAGGAAACGTTATTCAGTTAATCATCCTTTTCATTATAGAAGCATTGCCCTACCGGCTTCAATACAGGATTGTGCCGTTAGCGCTTACAATTGAAAGGGCGTATACTTAACCTAATTAATCTAGGAGGGGTTGTCGATGTTAAATCACCTATGGTCTACGCACCACCGTCCACTCTCTAAACGCGCCCGTCAGCGCTTATTACCGCTAGCGGCCTTCGAATTCACGGCGAGCACCCTGGCCCTCAGCGATCTGCTGCGCGCCAAGTCCTTCCGCCACGGCAATAAATTCTTGTGGTTCTGCCTGGCCTTCGTGCAGCCAATCGGGCCGTGGCTCTACTTTGCTTTTGGTCAGGAACGCGACGATTAAGTTCCCCCGACCCACCAAAAATGGATTCGACCACCCGGCCGAATCCATTTTTAATTATGAATTAATATAGTCCAATAACTGGAACAGGATCCGCCGATTTTGACGGGGAAGCGGATGAATCACCGACCCAATCAGGTAGGGATAGTCATTGACCATCATCTCGCGGACGTTGTTGCGCCGCGGTTCCAGGTGAAATTGAAGACCAATTACCCGGTGATTTAAGACAAAGCCCTGATTGCGGACCCGGTCGCTCGAAAACAGTAAGTCAGCGTGGGCCGGGATCTCGAACATGTCCTCGTGCCAGTGCAACACGTCGGCCTTTAGTGGAATCCCGCGAATCGCAGTGGTCTGCCGGTAAACCGGCGCCCAGCCCACCTCTTTGACCGGGGCCTTGGTCACCGGATAACCCAGCGTCTTGGTAATCTGTTGGGCGCCGAAGCACACGCCAAAGAGCGCCTTATTTTGGGTCAACAATTCCTTGATTAACTGCCGTTCCCGCGCAATCCACGGCAGGTCGTCGTTGGGACTCATCGGCCCGCCCAAGATGACCAGCATGTCGGTCTGCGCCGCACTGGGCAGGTGGCCGAACTGGTACGGGTGGTACACGTAGAGGTCAAATCCGTGGGTGTTGGCCCAATCCTCAATCATTCCGGGCCCCTCGTTGGGGGTGTGCTGCAAGACATTAATTCGCATAGAATCCCTTCCATCAACGGCAATGTTTGGCTGGGGATCGCCTGCAATTCCCCAAGATGGGCCTATTATAACATGTTTAATAAAGGGTCCCTAGCGCCCACCATTTAAAGCTCCCCTGCTTGCTGGCGTCTCTTCGCATCAGACGATCGTTTAATTCCGGCTTCCGTAATCCAACACCATCAGTTCGGCCATGGCGACTTCGCGATACAAATTATTGAACAGTTCCTCAGAGACCTCGTGTTGGGTGTAGTACAGGTCGATCAAGTATTGCCGCTCGGTCTTAAAGACCCGTTGATAGGTCGCAATCAATAGATTCATTTCGGCCTGCGTGTACTCGGGATGCCGGACCATCCGCCGCCACTCGCTGACAAACTGCCGCACCGTGGTGTGCCCGTCTTGGGATTTCAAATCAAACGTGACGGCCTGCTTAAACTCGTCAGACAGCTCCGGTAAATCATCCAGATGGTCGATGCCGCGCTGAATCATCTGCTCGCGCACTTGGCGGATATCTTGGGCCAACGCCTCATCAGTTTCGGTCTTGGGTAACATCAGCCGGAACAGAATCGTCGGCACCACCATGCTCAGGATGATTAGCACACTTTCCGACATCAACACCAGATTAAAGTCCTGCGTCTTGACCTGCGTTGCGGCCACGGTAAAGGCCAACGCGAAGGTGACCGCCCCGTGAATGCCGCCCAACGCAAAGATCCAAGCCAACCGGTTATCACGTCGTTGAACCAGCCGACAGTAGGCGTAACGCCCCAGTAGGTTGGCCACGTAGAGAATCACCCCAACTCCAATCCAAATTAAACTGCCGTGATAGGTCACCGACTTGTCCAGCGACGTCCGGACTAGCATGATTCCCAGCACTACGAAAACAACGCTATTGAGCAGGTCGCTGACCAGATCCATCAATTGAAAACTATCGTAGGCCAGTTTGGGGTTGGCTAAGGCGCTCCGTTCCCCTTCGGCGTTGTGCACCAGACCGGCGAAGACCACGGCGATAATCCCGGAGACGTGAAGCTCCTCGGCCCCAAAATATAGGAAGAACGGCGTCAACATGTAGATGACCTTCAACGGCGTTCCCCGGTTATAGGTATTGTTGATGAAGTTCAACCGCGACCGCAACATGCTTTGCCGCAGATAAATCAAAATGCCGCTAACCAGGGAGCCGAAAATCACGCCACCCAGGGCGGAATAGAGGAAATCACTCAACGTTTGGCCGTAATTAATGTAGCCGTTAACGTACCAGAGGATCGCCATGTTCAGTAGGATAATGCCAGATGCGTCGTTGAATAACGATTCGAGTTTCAACGACGTGGCTTCCCGACGCGGCAGTTCCAGCCCCATCACCACGGACTCAGTGGCCGTGGCGTCGGTCGGCGTGCTGATAGCCGCCAAGATAAAGGCCAACGGCAGCCCCAACGAGGTGAGCCAGGCCGTACTAAAGCCGGCAATCACGGCACACACGATGACCATCCCCACGGTTAAACTAATAATCTGGCGAAAGTTTCGCCCCACGCTATTCATCCGGGTGCCTTGGCCCTCGAAGAACAGCAGGGGCGCCACGATCAATCCAATAAACACGTCTGCATCAAACCTCGCCACCAACCCGTTTAGCACGGGAATTGCCGCTAACACACCACCCAAAACCATACTAACGTAATTGACCGAAATATTCGGTACCAATTGGCGGTTAACGATGATACTTAGGGTGGCCACCAAAATCAGGGTGGTCGTTGAGACTAAAAGCCCCATGCCCATCACTTCCTTATCCACCGGCTATTTCATTACACTAAAAACCATTACTAGCCATCATTATTTTTTAATTTCATCATACCGTTTCCGGTTTCTGCTGACCATCAAAGCGACCTTGCATAAAAAAATTTTTAGTCACCAGCACTTTTTTTAACCCATAACGGGCAAAATCGTGGTAGAATATCTTGATTCACAATATGCTGAATCATTAGTGATGTGTTATTTGTCCACACCACATAACTTTACGATGCGGAGGCGCACAAGCATGGGATACTTATACTTAGGCATTGCTATCACGGGGGAACTCGTGGGCACGAATTTGTTGAAGGCTTCGGCCGGATTCACACGGTTGTTTTTCACAATGGGGAGTTTAGCGGCGTATGTACTTTGCTTTTATTTCTTATCGTTAGCCATTAAAACGATTAACCTGAATATCGCCTATGCCTTGTGGGCCGGCGTCGGCATCGTGGCGACCACCGCGTTATCCGTGCTGGTCTGGCACGAGCAGCTCAATCCGGTGATCATCTTTGGCATTGGGTTCATCGTGGTCGGCACCATTCTATTAAACATCAACGTAAGCTAACACCGCTAAAACTAGGACCTGTCTTAAAAATCAATCTGGAGAATTCAACGCTTCCTGGCCAGTCAGAAACGGGCTGGAACGGAGTGGGCACGGCTTCAAGCCCACAGTTCAGGTCTTGAAGACCGACCTGTGTCTGAGGTTCAGCTGGCAGGAGACGCCAGCCAACACTAGCCCATTTCCCTCCTGAGCCCATTTCTGACTGGCCCTCCAGCTTACACGGGTTATCACAACAATTAAACTGGATTCTCTTCAACGAGAGGTAATGAATGGTTATGCAAATCAGTGTTTGATTTTTAAAACAGAACCTAGTAAAAGAGCAACGCCCGGCAGCAGGGGCGTTGCTCTTTTTTTAGGAAGTGAACCCAAAGTTAATTCCCTTGAAAGGGATTGGACCAGCGCCATGCCCGCACTTCGGGAATGTCCCGACCGTATTCGCGGATATAATCATGGTGCTTCTGGAGTAACTGATCCATATGGTGGTCGAAGTCCTGCGCTTGGGTTGCAAACGCTGTCTTGTGGATGGCTGATTTCGCCAGGTGGAACCGGTCCAGTTCGTTTAACACCCGCATATCGAACGGCGTGGTAATGTCCCCGTTTTCGCGGTAACCGTGGCAGTCGATATTGTGGTTGTGCCGGGCGTAAACCAGACCTCTAAACGTATTTTCAAAGCCGTGGAAGGCGAAAATTACCGGCGCATCCGTGGTAAAGTAGCGGTCAAATTCCGCATCCGTCAGACCACGACTGTCTTGGTCCGTCCCCGCCGGCCGGAGTTTCAAGATATTCACCACGTTGACGAAGCGCACCCGCAACTTCGGAAAGGCTTGGTGCAAAAGGTCGATGGCCGCCAAACATTCCATAGTGGCCTCCGTTCCGGCCGCCGCAAATACCACGTCGGGATGGCCTTCATCGTTGGACGCCCACGGAATGATGCCCAGGCCTTGGTGGACCAGCGTTTGCGCTTCGTCTAAGCTGAACCACTGGGGCCGAGGGTGCTTCGATGCCACGATCAGATTGATCTTTTCGCGCACGGTCAGAGCCTTGTGCATTACAGCCAGTAACGAGTTGGCATCGGCCGGGATGTATTCGTTCACCAATTCGTGGCCCTTTTCCGCCAGGTGACCCAGCATGCCGGGATCTTGGTGCGTGTACCCGTTATGGTCCTGCTGGAAGGCGTGTGAGACGTTCATGATGTTCAATGACGGGTAATCATGTCGCCAAGGTTGTTCGGACGCCTTACGCAACCACTTGTAGTGCTGCGTCAACATCGAGTCGATGACCCGGGTAAATGCCTCGTAGGAAGCAAAGAAGCCGTGCCGACCACTCAACACATACCCCTCTAACCAGCCCTCTACTTGGTGTTCCGACAACTGCGCGTCTAAGACCCGACCCGCGGGGGCCATGTCCTCGTCATTGGGTTCTTGAATCGGTTCTAGCCACTGCCGTTTACCGTAGTCCAGCATACTGAAAAATTTATTGGACTTGGTTTCGTCGGGGCCAAACGCCCGGAACGTGGACGGGTTGGTCTTCATCGTCTGGGTCAACATTTTCGCTAAGACCTCGGTATCCTGGGCGTCTTGAGCCCCCGGTCGGTCGATCTTCACCGCGTAAGGTTGGAGATCCGGCAAATTCAGCGGTTGTGGGGACAGCCCGCCGTTCACGATTGGATTCATCGCCATGCGTTGAGTCCCCTGTGGCGTGGTAGCCTGAATATCGGCGTTCAAGCGCCCATTTTCATCAAACAACATTTCTGGGTGATATGACCGTAACCAGTTCACCAAAAGCGCCTGATGGGTCATGTGCGTCGCATCCACCGGCAATGGGACTTGGTGGGCCCTAAACGATCCCGCGATTGGCAAGTGATTCAGGTCGTATTGTGGCCCCGTCCAGCCCTTAGGGGACCGTAGAATCAATAACGGCCAAGTCGGCAACGTTTCGTCATGAGTCAAACGCGCCTTGGACTGAATGGCCTGAATCTGTTCCACGATGCGGTCCATGGTTTGCGCCATGCGTTCGTGAACCGCCATTTCGTCACTGCGCTGGCCGTCCGTCTCGACGAAATAGGGTTGCCAGCCTAAGCCTTCGAAATAGTCGTTTAATTCTTGGTCCGTCATCCGCGATAAAATCGTGGGGTTCGAAATTTTGAAGCCGTTGAGGTTCAGCATCGGCAAAATGGCGCCGTCGTTGACCGGATTGATGAATTTATTAGAGAACCACGAGGTGGCTAACGGACCGGTCTCGGCCTCGCCGTCACCAATTTCCACGGCCGCGATTTGGTTCGGGTTGTCCAAGATGGCGCCAACCCCGTGCGAGATGGAATAGCCCAGTTCGCCCCCTTCGTGCATGGATCCCGGCGTTTCTGGTGCCGCGTGAGACGCGACCCCACCGGGGAACGAGAACTGTTTGAACAGGCGTTGAAGCCCCGTGGTGTCTCGCGTGATTCGAGGATAAATTTCACTATAACTGCCGTCCAGGTAGGAATTGGAAACCATCACCTGGCCCCCGTGACCGGAACCTTCGATGTAAAACATCTTCAGGTTGTACTTCTTGATGACCCGGTTCAGGTGCGCGTACATGAAGTTCTGTGAGGCAATGGTTCCCCAGTGCCCAATGGGTTTGAACTTCACGTCATCGACCCGCAACTCGCGTCTTAACAAAGGATTGTCGCGTAAATATAACTGGCCCACCGAAATGTAATTTGCCGCACGCCAATACTTGTCAACCAGCGTCAAATAGTCTCGTGAATCAAAATCAGTCATGCTAAAGCCCTCCTTGTTTAACCGTTTTGCAAATTGGAACGACCCAATTGATGGCTTTAGTTTAAGCGCAAACCCCAAGAACCACAAGGCTTTGGCGATTCCGATCCTTTATATCGGTCTATAAATTATTTTTATCGATAGGGTAGATTGCAAATTTAATCCGAATTTTTGGACAAATTGGTCAGCATAACCTGATACGGTGTTTCCCAGTCGAGTATTTTAAGCGGTCGCTGGTTAATTTGGAGTAACGTCGTCGTTAAATCTTGAGCACTAATGTGCTCAAAACGAGTCCCCTTAGGATAAAAATAACGTAAATTCCGATTAAAGCGTTCATTACTACCACGTTCAGCTGGCGTATAAGCATGACAGTAATAGGTCTTAATACCATATTGTGATTCAAATGATACTAGCCCACTAAACTCAGTACCACGGTCCACAGTAAAACTGTGCACCGGTCCATTAAAAGTTGTTAGGAACTTAGTCAGTGCTTCATTAACACTCGCTGTCGTTCGATCTTTTAACCGGTATGCCCAAAGGAACCGTGATTTTCGATCGATTAAAGTTAATAAAACTGCCTTACTATGCCCACGAGGACCAACGACTGTATCTAGTTCAAAATCGCCGATGCGATTACGTTGATTAATCATCATGGGACGCTGTTCAATTGATCGCCCCAAAGATTGATTATATTTGGATCGTTGGTCAACGTTACGCCGTTGGCGTACGCCATGTTCAGGTAGATCATTCAAGGAGAAATCAATTCTCCCCTGATTTAGCCAATTATAAATAGATTTAGTAGCTAGTTTAAATTCGTGAGCAATCATTCCTGGTGACCAGCTTAGACGTAAATGGTTGAGAATTTTTTGCTTTAACTCATCGCTCAGCTTAGTTTTCCGACCACATCGTGATCGCTTGTATTCGGCATCTGTTTGTGCTAATTCAGCCTGATAAGGTTGACATCGAGATAATTCATAAGAAATTGTTGACGGTGATCGGTTCAGCCGAACGCCCATTTGGATATTGGACAGCCCTAGTTCACAAAAGGTTTCGATTTTAATTCGTTCGGAATAGGTTATACTAGACAAAAGATCAGCTCCTAAAAGATGGGTTTGTGGTAAACACCATTTTAAAGGAAGCTGATCTTTTTTGTCCGAACAGCGTTCGGATTAATTTTACAATCTACCATAGGTCCTAATCGGTCGTCAATATTGATTGAAGGGCCTGATAAACCGCGCGCAACTGGCTGTCCAATACCACGTCGGCCTGATTCGATAGTAGGTAAAATTGCCGGTCGAAATGAGCGCCTAGCGGGTGCGCCGTGACGCCCGCGGGAACCAGGCGTTGGGAGACCACCGTTTGCCCCATCCCCCGTTGGACCAGGGACAAGATCAGGTTGACGTTGTCAATTTCAATCAGTTGTTGAGGCACAATGCCCGCTTCCTGCAGGTACTGGTGGGTGTATTGATAGGTCCCCGACCCCCGCTCACGGGTCAACCAGATGCCCGTGTCTTCGCCGATACGCACCAGTTGGTCATGCATCACCGCCACCCGTTCGATGCCGTTTGCCACCACCGGTTTTTCGATCAACCCGATTTGGAGTTGGTGGGCTTGGAGCTGTTGTAAGACCTGTTGGGAATTCATCATCTTGATGCGTAACGCCGCCTGGGGGAACTGCGCGTGTAACTGCGGAATCAGATCCGGCAAGAGGGTCAGCGCAATCGTCTGTGAGGCGCCCAAGACCACCATCAACGACTTCTGCTGGGTGGTGGCTTCTAGCTTACGGGTCGTGGCCTGCCACGTGGCCAATAGCTGAGTTGAATCGGCGTACAGGATTTGTGCCGCCGCGGTGGGTTCAACGTCGTGATTGCCACTGCGGTGAAAGAGCTGCACGCCCAGTTGGGCTTCCAGTTGTTTGATTTGGTGGGAAATGGTCGGTTGGGTCACGAAAAGTTGGGTGGCCGTTAGCGAAAAACTCCGGGTCTCGTACACCAAGCGAAAGGTTTTGAGGTAGTTAAACATGGGAGCTCGCCTCCCTGGTAGCCGAGCTAAACGAACGTTTGAACCACAGTGCCTCGGCCGGGTCCTGGTCGCTTGCCACGTCACTGGTTGGCGCCACCGGCTGAAAGTCCAACTTGGCTAAAACCCGCTGCGATTGGTGATTATCTGGCAGGCAATCCGCGTACAAGTCGGTCAGAAGGCCCCCTTCTCGGCGGATTAACGTCCAACTCTCCCGGACCGCCTCGGCCATGTAGCCGTGGCCCCAGGCGTTCGGCTCCAGGAAGTACCCCAGGTCGTAAACGGCCGGCTGGTTCTGGTGCGGATAATAGAGAATGGCGCCGATAAAGTGGTGTTCGATCCGGTCGATTACCGCAAAGGCGTAGGGACTGTGACGATCCTTTTCGAACCAGTAGGCGAGCAGGTCGGGCGCCGTACTACTAGTGGTGCCGTTCGCCGTGGCCATCACGGGGTAGGCCAGGATGCGTTGGTAGTCCGCCAGGTCACTTTCGACCAGGTTGCGCACCCGCACCCGTTGCGTTTCTTCAATCATGGAATGCCCTCTTTCGTCAGTGTGAATGCCCCCATTATACCGCGTGCGGTCCCCGCGCCCGGCGGAAACAGTTGCGAAATTTTAAACAAACAATTATAGTTAGACTTAACTTTAAGTCTAGAAAGTAGGTAATCCCATGCCCTATTCCATTGGTCAGGTGGCCAAACGCCTCGACATCAGTACGTACACCCTGCGCTATTACGACAAGGAAGGCTTACTCCCCTTCGTCGACCGCAACGCCGCGGGTCGGCGCGTCTTCAAGGACGCCGACTTCAACTATTTAGAAACCATCAGTTGCCTAAAGGAGGCCGGCTTACCGGTCAAACAAATCGGCACGTTCATCGATTTATGTCTGGCCGGTGACCGGACGCTCGACGAACGGTACGACTTCCTGGCCGAGCAGGAACAGGCCCTCGAAGAAAAAATGGCGGCGCTCCAACACACCATGGACTTCCTGCGCTGGAAGAAGTGGTACTACAAGCGCGCCATTCAAGCAGGGACGGAGACCGTCAACTACCTGCCGGACACCACACAGACCGACCCGGCCTTGCGCGAAAAATTCAACCAACTGGTCGCCGACGGGGCGGACCCCCAAGACTTGGGGCACCTCGACCGGTAACCAAAAAGGACGCCGCAATCGGCGTCCTTTTTAAGTGCAACAAGTGATCGGTTGTTATCGATCCTCAAAATGGACTACAACCCAGCGATCAACGGGGCAGACCTGCCCGGGGGAGTCGTCAATCGCTGAATCAAGCTCATTCAGTGTAAGCGTTAGAGTCGACTCTAAGTCAAGAGAACGGCCGATTTTTTTGCACGGCGTACTCACGTCCCGCTGACCGCCCGTTGACAGAAATCCACCCGTCCCCCACACTAGAGACAACACTTCAGAAAAAAGGAGGCCGGGTATCGTGACCTGGGCGTTAATTGCATTTCCCGCCTTATTCGCCGGTCTGGTTCAAGGCCTGACCGGCTTCGGGGCGGTCATCATCATGATGATTTTCTTCCCGACGATCCTGCCCATCGCGTAGGCCGCCGGCATCGGTGGCGTCATCATGCTTACCAGCGTTTTGGGGCTGACCATCCGCTACCGCCACCACGTTCAGCTCAAACGTCTCATCGTGCCGTTTCTAATCTACGCCACGGTGGCCACCTGGTCGGTCCATTTAGGCCACGTACTCGACACCCACCTGCTGCGAATGATGTTAGGTGGCTTGTTAGTGGCGTTAAGCCTATACTTCACGTTCGCCAAAAACGCCGGGGCGCACCGCTACCCCTGGTATATCGCCGGTAGTTTCATGATCATCTCCGGCTTTTTCAACGGGTTGTTCGGCATCGGTGGACCCCTGATGGCGCTCTACTACCTCTCGTTGTCCAAGTCCATGCCGGAATACATCGGCAACATTCAGGGGTTCTTCCTGATCGACACCTTCTACATCGCTAGCGTCCGGGTGGCCAACGGGATCTTAACAGTCCACGATATCCCCTACATTCTGGTGGGAATGGTCGCCGCCAGTCTGGGCACCATGCTGGCGGCACGCTTGTTGACCCGGCTGGACGGAGACACCATCAAAAAATGGATCTACGGCTTCATCGGGTTAAGCGGTATTTATTATCTCTTCTTCTGAGTTTCGCGCGTCACGGCAGAATTGCCGTGGCGTTTTTTTGCAGGCCGTAACAGGCTAAATGGTTGCGTTGGGGGATTATTTTCGGTACGTTTATCCTATAAAATACCACGAGGAGGAATCATTGATGACTTACGATTACGATGTCTTATACATTGGCGGCGGGCACGCCGCTCACGATGGTGCCGCACCACTGGCCGCCAGTGGACAACGGGTCGCCGTGGTCGAACGTGACTTAATGGGTGGGACCTGTACCAACTACGGCTGTAACGCCAAGATCACGCTCGACGAAGCCGTGAAATTGACCCGCGAACGGGCCCGGGTCGGCCAAATCGTCGACGGCCCGTTGACCATGAACTGGGCCCAGAGTCAGGCGCATAAACGGGCCGTCATCGACCCCCAGCCCCAAGAACTCATCGACAAACTCACCAGTCACGGGGCTACCGTTATCACCGGAAACGCAAAGTTCAAGGACGCCCACACCGTGACCATCGACGGAACCCGCGCCGTCACTGCCGAAAAGATCGTCATCGCGACCGGGTTGGTGCCCCACCGCCTGGCCATTCCGGGCAGCGAGCTCGCCCACGATAGCCACGACTTTCTCGACTTAGACCACTTACCGGCCCACCTGACCATCGTGGGCAGTGGTTACATCAGCCTGGAGTTCGCCACCATCGCCAACGCGGCCGGGGCCGCCGTGACCATCCTCTTGCACGGCGACACGGTGTTGCGCCACTTCTACCAACCCTACGTTCAACTAGTGGTCGCCGACCTCAAACGGCGGGGCATCACCTTCATCGCTAACGCCAACGTGCAGGCCTTCACCTGCGACCAGCCGGGGTACGGTGTGGATTACGGCGACCACCAACACCTCACGACCGACTGGATCTTAGACGCCACGGGGCGGGTCCCCCACCTCGATGATTTAGGCCTGGAAACCGTGGGCGTGCAGTTCGACCGTCACGGCATCGCGGTCAACGACCATTTACAGACCACGGTACCCAACATTTATGCGGCCGGCGACGTGATTGCCAGCGACCAGCCCAAGCTGACCCCGACCGCGACCTTCGAATCGAAATACCTCACCCAGCTGTTTACCGGCCAGACCACCGCACCCATTGATTTTCCGGTGATCCCGTCGGTGGTCTTCACCTCACCACGAATCGCGCAGGCCGGCGTCACGGTCAATGAAGCCCAGCAACGAGGGTTGACCATCACCCACAACGACTTGGAAACCTACTGGTACTACCGCATCGACCGCGAACCCCTCGTGAAGAGTACCCAGATTCACGACGCCCAGGGTCACCTAGTGGGCGTCACCGAGATCAGCGACCAGGCACCGGACGTGATCAACACCCTGTTGCCCGCCATCGAATTTCAGTTCAGCCGCGAGCAGATCAACCGGTTGGTCGGCCTCTTCCCGACCATGGGCTACGCCGCTTGGCACCGGGCCTAAACCCACTTTAAAATTCAAAATGACGAGTCCAGCCGGGAAATGAGCTGGACTCGTCATTTTTTCAGTTCTGATTCTAGTCAAAGGCCTTGCGCACGCGGGCCTGTAAGTCCGGCACCACGTCGGTCTGGAACCACGGGTTACGTTTCTGCCACCCGTAGTTCAACGGCGACGGGTGGACCAACGGGAAGAACTCCGGCAGGTAGTCGGTATAGTGCTGCACCGTAGCGGTCAGGGTCTTGTAGCGCTCGCGACCCAGGTAGTACTTAATGGCGTACTGCCCCACCAATAATTTCAGTTGGACGTTAGGCATTTGCGCCAACAGCGGTTCGTGCCACTTTTCGGCAAAGCCCTTGCGCGGCGGCAGGTCACCGCTCTTGCCCTTTCCCGGATAGTAGAAGTCCAGCGGCATCACGGCTACCTTATCGCTATCGTAGAACTCCTCGCGGGTGACGCCCATCCATTCACGCAGGCGTTTGCCGCTGGCGTCGTTGAAATAGGTCGCGGTGTCCTGGGCGATGCGACCTGGCGCCTGACTAATCACTAAGATGGTCGCACTGGGTAAGACGTGAAAGAGCGGGTCCCAGCCCTTGGCGGTGAACTCGGCGTTGGCCGGGTCGTCCTTGATGGCTTGCTTGATACTGGCAACGGTTGGCATGATAAAAACCTCCTGGATGACTAATTATTCCCCATTTTACCGCAAAATACGGGGAACGCTCAAAAAGGCCAGCCACAACCCCGGCTAGCCCCTTTGAATTTAGGAAGTAAATTTCATGAGTTAAGCCTTATAAATCACTCATCATGAATCAGAATTAAGCTTAGAGCTTATCAATTATATTAATCTTGGTCCATTGCTTTTAAAGCTTTGGCGTTTTCATCCACCTTTTGCTTGTTGAGTGGGTACCAGAAGAACATGATGATGGCCCCTAAGCCGAGGCAGACCGCGGGAATTCCCACGGAAAGTTGGTAGATCCCATTATTGACCGCTTCGGTCTGCAGTACCCCACCACTCGTGGAGGTCTTGTAGCCAATGAAGGACAGTAGCAACCCGGCGACCCCACCGGCGAGTGCCTGGGCCACCTTCCGGGCAAACGAGTTCACGCCGTAGACCACACCGTCTTCTCGAATTCCCGTTTGGGCTTGCTGATTATCGATCACGTCGGTAATGAAGGCCCAAACCATCAGGTTGAACATCCCCATCCCTAACGCCGCAAAGAAGGCCAGCACCAGGTACACCGTCACACTGTGGGTGTGTACGACCAGCAAAACCCCAAACATCAACGCACCAAAGGCCAGGAAACTTTCCGTAATTTCCTTCCGACCGAACCGGCGGTAAAGCTTGTTGGCAAAGGGCGCCAGCAGGAAGGTGGCCATCGACATGGATACCATGGCCAGTGCCATGGCCCCTTTGTCCTTGAAGTAATCGTTAAACAGGTACGACACCAACGCGGAGTAGGAGAATAAGCCCACACAAACCAACACGTCAATAACCACCAAAACGATCAGCGCCTTATCCGTCAGTAATTTCTGTCCGATCACCTTTAACGGAATGTTCTCACTCTTCTCGGTCCGCACCCGTTCCGTGGTCATCCGGCCCAGTAACGTGTAGGCCACGACCCCGGCGGCCGCACAAATCATCACGATGATGAATAAGCGGGTCGACGAAATCTGCTGAGACCCCTTGGCGTACATGAACATGGGCACAAAGTAGCTGACCAGCAAGGTCCCCACGGCGGCCCCGATACTCCGGAAGGTCGACAATGACGTCTTATCGGCCGGGTCGTTAGAGATGGCGGAGGCCATGGATCCGTACGGAATGTTCACCGTCGAGTACAGGATTCCCCAGGCAATGTAGGTCACGGAGATGTACCCAATTTTCAGTCCCATCGGTAGACCACTGACCCCCGGGAGGAACAGGAGAATCGAGAATAGAAATAAGGGGTACTTCATCCGACGAATCCAGGGATGGAAGCGACCATCAGCATGTAGCGAACTGTTGTCCACCAAGCGCCCAACGCCCAGATCGGCGAAGGCGTCGATGATTCGGGCCACTAGGAACAGGATCCCGATGATGCCCGCCGACACACCCAACGCGTTAGTGTAGAAGATCATCAGGAAGGTGGTGACCGTGGAGAACGTCAACGTGTTCCCCAGGTCCCCAAACATGTAGCCCAGTTTATCTTGCCGACCAAACGGTTTAGCTGGCGTAACCGGCATGGCCACAGCTTCTGCGTGTGTAATCGATTTTCGCATGTGAGTCGCCCCCTACTTCTTATAGTTAAAGTTCGGAATCTGGTTCCAACGCTTGCTCAACCAGACGGCGGCCGCCTTCGGTTCACGGGAGCGCGTCAGGATCCCCTTCTTGTTTCCTTGGATCCGGTTGATGCCGAATTTGGTCTGGAAGTCGGCAAAGTTCCAGAGTTGTTCACCCACGAAGTTCTCGATCTTATCGAAGATCTGCGTGTTCATCTCGTAGTAGGCCACTTGGTATTCCTCGGAGAACGGCTCGTTGTAGGCACTGTGCATCCCCGCCACCGTATCGGCACCGAATTCGGTAAACATGATCGGCTTATCCGGGTATTTCGCTTGCCAAGTCCGGAGTTCCTTTTCCTGAGCGGCCGCGGCCGCTTTCAGGTCACCCGTTTGCAGGTACCAACCGTAGTAACGGTTCAGGGTCAATAGGTCGGCCAGATCGGAACAGTTGTCGCGTTCCGGCGTCGACATCATGATGTTGATGTAGGTGCAAGGCCGCTCCTGCGGGTCTAACTTCCGGGCCAGGTCGAAGAGCGGTTCGAAGTAATCGTGAGCGCCCGGTAAGAAGGTCGCCGGTTCGTTGGCAATCGACCAGATGACCACGCTGGCGTGGTTCTTATCGCGGCTGATCATTTCGTGTAAGGCCTGTTCGTGAGCCTCCCGGGTACCTAGGTTCGCCCAGAAATCAGGATCAGTCACGTTGAAGGCCCCGGACACGTCGAAGCTAAAGTTTGGCATCAACCCTACGGCTGGAACTTCGTCGATTACCACGATTCCTTCGCGGTCACACAACCGCATCATTTCTTCGGAATACGGGTAATGCGAGGTTCTAAAGGAGTTCGCGCCCATCCGCTTCAACAGGTTCAGATCCAAGACGTTTAACGCTTCGTTGGTCCCCCGGCCAATCACGTAGAAGTCTTCGTGCTTACCGAAGCCCTTGAAGTAAAACGGTTCGCCGTTGATCAAGAATTGCCCCGCCTGGACGGCTACGGTCCGCATCCCAAACGGTTCCGTGTAGCTATCCACGACCTGGTCATCTTCGAGAATCTCAACCTGGGCCTGGTAGAGGTAGGCGTTCAACGGTTTCCAGAGGTGGATCTCGTCGAGGTCAACCGTCCCCTGACGCCCGGCTAAGGTTCCCACGACCGTCCCCGCTTCATCGAGCAGGGTCACCCGGACCTGGCCAGCCGGCTTGGTCGTCGTCACCGAAATCGCCACCGTGGCGTGCCGAGCCGCCAAATCAATCGTCGGCGTGACCGTCACGTCTTCAACCCGGTTCCACGGCGTCGCCAGCAAGTTCACGTTGCGGTGCAACCCCGCATAATTGAAGAAGTCGAAGTTTTCGTCCACGTGTGCCACCGTGTGGCCGTCAGCGTCTTGGGTTTCGGTGTAGTTCCCCACGGGCAACGTGGTGTGGTCCAACAGGTTACTTAACTTGACCGTCAAGCGGTTGGTTCCGGCTTGCACGGCGTCGTTAATGGGCAATTCAAACGGGGTAAACCCACCCTTGTGGTGCCCCACCGCCACACCGTTCACGAACACCCAGGCCTCGTGGGTCGCGGACCCAAAGCGCAGGCTTAAGCGTTGGGTTAGTAGGGCTGTTGGGACTGTGAAGTCACGTTCATACCAGAAATAACCGTCGTGTTCCCGCAGGTCCTGGTTCACGGTTTGGTCGTTGAACGAAGCGGGCACCGCCATGACGTCATCCGTTACCAACGGGGTGGTGGCATCGAGGTCTTCACCGGCAGCTTGCATCTTAAAGGACCAAATTCCGTTTAGACTCAGGACGGAACGGGTCGCGGTCATCAATGGGTATAACATGAAGAATCACTCCTAATTTTAGTTTGGCTTTGTAATCGCTTACAAATAAGATAAACTATAGGAGAGCCCTTTTCTTTAACAAACTTGCGAATTCTCAACCTATTTTGCGATTGCCGTATTTTAAGGAGTGTGTGCCCCATGTCAACCGATGCTTTACGCCACCTCATCCAGGACCTCGCCCGCATCAGTGGCGTCACCCTACGTCTCTGCGATCACCACCTGCAAACCGTTCTCTTAAGCGGTGACGAAGCGGCCCAACCGACCTTTCGCACGTTACCCACCCGCGCCACATTGGTCGAGCGGGCCATCACCGACCAAGGGGACTTTCTCCTATTAGGGATTTTTACCGACCAGCAGTGCCAAGGGTACCTGATTGCGGGACCTTGCCAAACGGCTAGCACGAGTCTGGCCAACGTGATCAGTACCGCCCTGAACGGGCCGCGCCCCATTCAAATACACGACGACCACGTTAAGGTCCTCCCCTTGCGCCTGGATCTTGCCGCCGCGGAGAGTGAAAACGACGCCGAGTTGGCCCAGCGCTACCAGTTACAGAACCAGCTAGCCGACGCCATCACCCGGGGCGACCCCGAAGGCCTAACCACCATCAGCGATCGTATCTTTCAAACCGCCGGCTTCGACGCCCTCATGACCCGGGTGCCCAACCGGCGACTACGTTCCGAAAAAAATATTTTGTACATCCTCAACACCACCTGCCGGATTGCCGCCGAACGCGGGCACATCTCTCCCGTCATCTTAGACCGCGTGTCCGGTCATTACGCCAGGTTGATTGAGGACCTCATCACCACCAAGACCTTTCAGCAGCTGGTCAACCAGATTTGCCGGCATTACTGCGACATCGTGGCCGCTCAACGGGATAACCGTTACAGCCACCAGGTCAACCTCACCATCCAGTTTATTTCACGGCATTACCAGCAGGATCTCACGTTAGCGGAACTGGCTGCTAACGTGCGTGTGACGCCAACTCATCTCGCGCACCTGTTCAAGCAAGAAACGGGCGAAACCCTGTTTGCATTCATTAACCGGTTTCGCATCCAGATGGCCCAACGCCAGCTGCACTACCAGACCGAATCAATCATGGACGTGGCCTTTCAGGTCGGGTTTAATAACGTGACGTACTTCAATAAGATGTTCAAACGCTATACCGGGATCACCCCCTCCGCCTATTTACGCAATAGTCGTCCCACCATCCCCACAGCCCATCTCGATTGAGCTTGTTTCACGTGGAACACGAGATTCTTTGGTCCCACCCGATGGTGTATGTTAGGATTAATTATCACAACAACGGAGGTGTTCTAGTTGAAGCCTAATTCTAAATTCATCCAGCGCCTGCAACGGCTCATGATCGGGCGCTATGGTCAAAACGACACGCTCAACCGCGTCCTAAACGGCTTAGCCATCATCCTCTTAATCCTGAGTTTCTGGGGGAAATACGCCGGTTGGTTCTTCTTAGCGGGCACGCTCCTCATCGCCGTGAGCTATTGGCGGTTATTCTCCCATAATATCTACCGCCAGGTCGCGATAAACCGCGGCTTTCAACGGTTCTGGTTCGCTTTGATGCGCCCGTTCAGCCGACTGACCTACCAAATCAGTCAACACTGGCACTACCGCTTCTTCCACTGTGCGCAGTGTCACCAGCGAATTCGGATTCCACGCCACCACGGTCACGTGCGGGTCACTTGTCCCAAGTGCGGTCACCAGTTCGACGCGCGCACCTGATGTTGAGAGTGGGACAGAAGGCGGTTAGCTGGTGAGCATTAACATTGTAAGACGGACAATCCTGAACTTGGATTGGCTGGCGACTTTACGGGGTTAAGCGGAACCAGCTGCCTTCTGGCGCACGTTTCAACACCAAATATTCGGAGACACCAACGAGTCTGAGACTTTTGTCCCAGACTCATCCATTTAGTACCGGACTCAACGTTTAATTAGTCAAATTAAAGGGGAAACTCGCTCGTCAATCGTCCGATTGACGAGCGAGTTTCCCTTTTTTACCGCTGCCACCGACGAGCCAACAGGCCCCCAATGGCAGCAACGCCCACGGCCGTGAGAATTCCCAGACCGTTATTCATAATTCGTAACCCCGCAGCGGCCGGGACGCCTAGCTGAAGGTAAACGATGCTCAACGCCCCGAAACAGTTGAGGATGCTGGCCCAGAAGTAACTGGGCGTCAGTCCCAAGCCCAACCCGGCCAACGGTGCCAGCAAGGCCACACCAGCGACCGGTAACCAGGCCGTCCCCAGCACAAACATCAGCGACCCGAGTACCACGCCGCTAAAGCGTAGAACCGCCCGGCCCCGCAGCTGCGTGGTTTGGGGTAACAACACCGACATACAGGCAAACCCCAGCCACATGGCCCGCTGGTGGTGTAAAGCCTGGCCCAGCATCAACGCCGCGGTGACGCCCAGGCTAGCCGCAGTTGCCAGCGCCAGGTCGCGTCGGTCAAGCGCGGGGGCTGAACCACCGACCACAGAGCTTGGTGGGCGTCGGCGTGGCGGTGGTGTTTCCAGAATACCGCGGCACAACAGAGGTAGGCCGTCAGGGTAGCCAGCCCGGTCCCCGTCACGGCCGCGGTCCCCACTGGCGGGACGCCCGTCACCAGGACGTAGCCGAAGGTGTACACCCCACCGTTGCCCATGATGGGGGCCGCCGTGGTCAATCGTAGGATCACCAGTAAACTCAACAGGTTCACTACGCCGGCTCCCCCCACACCCAGCTGCGGCAGAAGTATGCTGTTGCCCCACATCAGCCCCAGGACCACCGCCAGGGCGCCCAGACTGGCTCGCGCGTTATAGGTGTAGTTCACGAAACGGGCACTCAGTAAGATGCAGAAACTCGCCACACCGATGTAACTGCTGGCCGGGCCGAAGAGTTGGGTAAAGCCCGCGATGTAGGCGACGGCAAAACCCAATAATAGGCCGTCGCGCAAGACCAACGCTCTTAATAAGCGGCATTTAGTGGGCCAATCCGGGGCCTCGCGGATCTTCTGCCGCAGGATGCCCGGACTGAGTTGCATTAGGTCGTAAATGGCCATACGAAACCTCCTTAATTTTTGCGTTGAGCAGTATATCAAAGGTCGATTTCGCTTGTCAACGGGGAGTTGGCGCCGCTACGTCGATTCCCGTTTCCCCGCCAAGTGTGCTATATTTTACAGCAGAGACCCAAAACGATGGAGGTACTTAAATGAGTTATCGGACTTTACTGTTTGACCTGGATCAAACCCTCTTTGACACGGACACCAACGCCCAAAACGCCCTGCGTAAGATGACGTTACCCTTCGCCTTTCACTTCGGCCCGGAGGAGGTCACCTACTGGCACAACCTGCAATTCGCGATGTGGGGTGACCTGGAACAAAAGAAGCTGACCCGTGACGAGCTGGTTAACACCCGCTTCGCCCGCTTCTTCGCCCACTACGGCATCACCGTCGACGGCGTGCCCTATGAGCAACAGTTCCGCCGGTTATTCTACGCGGAACACGCCCTGATGCCCCACGTGCGCGAGGTCTTGACCCAGCTCAAGCCCGAATACCACCTGGTCGTGATTTCTAACGAGGTCCGCGCTAAGCAAACCCAGCAACTGGCCGACTCCCAAATCGCCCCGTTCTTCGAGCAGATGTTCTTAGCCGAGGACGTCGGTTACAGTAAGCCCGACCGGCGCTTCTTTGACACGGTCGAGGCCCAGCTTCCTGACGTCGACCCGGCCGATTTACTGGTGATTGGCGATTCACTGACGGCCGACATTCAAGGCGCCAACCACGCCGGACTCGACAGTGTGTGGTTCAACCCGCAGGCTCAACCGGTAACGGCCGTGGCCACGCCAACCTACCAAGTTAATAGTCTGACGCAAATTCCAGACCTACTGCATTAAAAATTAGAGTGCGCCCAAGAGCGTTTAGTTGGTGAGCATTAACGTAAAAGAGACCATTATTCCAGGTGCGGGAATAATGGTCTCTTTTGGGTTAAGCGGCGCAAACTGCCCTTGGGCGCACGTTTCAGCACCATTGTTGAAAAAATCAAGTTAAGATCCAATCAACCATTTAGGCTCAAAAACTGATCTTAATGGCGTTGCGTCACACTCTTCCGTCGTCTATTCTGCTAGATTATTTCTTCAGTCGCTTGTAGTTGGCGTCGTAGAACTTGCCAGCGCGAATATCGTCGGGCATCCCCGCGTATGGCGCTTCGTTGATCACGTCGCCGTTGTTCTGACCGGCATCACCCATGTAGGTGATGTTAGCCATTTCCGGCACCACCAGCTTCGGGTAAGTGGCGTACTTTTCCCGGGATTCCTCCATTAAATCGATGTGGTCGTTTTGGTAAGTGACCGTGATTTCGGGATGGTCCTGAACCCACTTGGGGAAGAAAATTGTCCCGTGCATCTTCTTTTCGTTGGGCAGGAAGTCCAGCGCCACGTCGGTCCCGGTTGGTTCCGTCCAGGAAATCTTGTAGAGTCCTGGCGCCAACATCACAATGTCGGCTTCCTGGTTCGTCACCCAGCGGCCGGCAACCATCCCGCCGTGAATCCGGTAATCCACGGTGTGGTCGTTCTTCGCGTACCATTCATACTCCCACCCGTTATCGTAGGTGTAAATGAAGTGGGTCCCCAAAAAATCGTCTAACGTTTCAAATTGCTTGTCAGCCATGTGCTCAAATTCTTTCTTTTTCAACATGTCATTAATTACATGTTTTAATTTACGATGATTACTATAAATCTCAGTCGCGGCAGAGTCAAGGATTATCTTGAACTTTTTGACGGAAACTGGTTCAATGGGGAAGAGCAGAACGGCCGAATGAGGCTTAAGGAGGTGGACATCATCGGACAACGGAATCGACTCCAATACATTATTCTGGGTCTTCTCAGTCAGCAGGACCAGACCGGTTACGACTTGACTAAGGCCTTCGAACACGAAATCGGTGAACTCTGGCAGGCCAGCCACAGCCAGATCTACCCCCAACTCCAGCGGTTGGAAACGGCCGGCGACATCACCCACCAGGACCAAATCGCCGGCGAAAAACTCGCCAAAAAGGTTTACCAGTTGACCGCTCAGGGACAAAAAAAGCTCGCCGCTTGGGTCAGCGAGCCGTCACCGGAACTCACCGCCACCAAGGACGAGTTTATTTTGAAACTGTACTTCATCAAATCGGCCAACGACCCGCGACTGGGCCCCATGTTACGGGAACAAACGCAACTCCACGCCGAACAGCTTGCGCACCTACAGCAGCGGCAGCGAGAGGTCTTCCCTAACCAAGCCGCCATCGACGCGGCTTTTGGGCACTACCTCATCTTGGAATACGCCATTGAGCGGGAAAATCACTACGTTGAGTGGCTTCAGCGGTATCAAACATCATCTAGTAAGCACTAATTAAAGGATTTCTGACCGTTAATTCATCTGGTCAGAAGTCCTTTAATTATTAGGCCGGTAGCGATCCCCTTCAAAATGCGCATTCGAATAGTGCCGGGCAAGGTGCTTCGTATGATACGCGTAGCCATCCGTCCAAATCCCAGCCCCACTTGCTAATTGCAAGGCTGGATGATACTTCCCCTCTAGATAATTACTGGTTCGCATATAGTAATTTCCAGCGCCGGCACCTTGGTACCAACCATACGTCCAAATCCAATCTTCATCTTGGTAATAAGCATGGGCCGCAATAATCCAACTAGGATGTACTCGTTTAGCCCACGGTTTCCCGGTAAAGTAGACATTTTTTCGTGAATGTAGTCGTTGGGTGGTCCCCGCTGAAATCATCTGTTTCGCGGTAATTTTTACCCGATAATAATGGTGATTATTGTAAGTATACCAAGTCCCCCGGATAGATTTAGGAAACGTTCTAAGCGTTCGGTTAGCCTTAGCAGAAGCCACCGTCACCGGTGTTGCCACTAATCCTACTCCCATTAGAGCTACCCCTAAACTGCCTAAAAATAGCCATTGTTTAATTCTCATCGTGCTCCTCCTTTAATTATCCCCATTCATATTCAGTATAGGTATGTATTCTGTTTTTGGCCATTTGTTCGACTTATAAATAATTTATTATCAGAACTTCGTTAAATTCGAAATTATTTTTTGATGGGCGACCATGACGGTCAATGACCAAAGTCGGGCGCTTCTTTGTAATCGGTTTCACAATAGCTTATACTAAACCTATCGACTCGAAACGGAGGGGTTTTCAATGACAGTAGCTATTCGTTATCAAACACGCAACGGGAACACCGAAGCGTTCGCTAAGGAGATTGCCGCCGTCGCCGGTGTACCGGCGGAAGACGTCAAGACGCCCGTCGAGGCGGCCGACCTTCTCTTCTTGGGCGGTGGGACCTATTTCATGCGGCCCGACAAAAGCGCCTCGGCCTTCATGGCGGGCCTGGACCCCGCTAAGATCAAGCGTATCGCCTTCTTCACCACCTCGGGCGGTCCCGAAGCCGTGACCGACAAAGCGTTGACCAAGCTGGCCGAGGAAAAGGGCATCCCGGTGATCGGCCACTTCCACCAGGTCATGGGCGGCAAAGGGATGAAGATCCTGGGCAGTTCCGGCGGGATCTTGAAAGACAACCAGGTCCAGTTAGTTAAAGAATTTGCGCAAAAAATGTTAAACGTCTAATGCCAAATCGACCGAACCCCTCGCGCTGAGGGGTCCGGTCGATTTGGGGTTAGTTTAGCGTTTGGGCCAAGTGCTCAACCCGTTGGCGAATCTGGTCACGGACCTGCCGAAAGACGGCCAACTGCTGGGCCGCACTGCCCGAAGCCTGCGCCGGGTCCGCCAGCGGCCAGTGGACCTTGCGCACGCTGGTCGGCGTTACGGGGCAGCGGTCGCGCGCATCCCCACACAGCGTCACCACCAAATCGCAGTGCGCCAGGTAATCCGGATCAATCAATTTGGACGTTTGCGCCGAGATGTCGAGGCCCGCCTCGGCCATTACCTGGACAGCCCGCGGATTCAGCCCGTGCGTTTCAACCCCAGCACTAGCGACTCGCCAAGTGGGCCCTAATAACTGACGGACAAACCCTTCGGCCATTTGGCTGCGACACGAGTTGCCGGTACATAGAAAGTAAACCTGTGGCATGGCTCTCAACTCCTTTTTATTGGTAACATAAGCCGTCTGGCCGACCTTGTCAACGGAAGAATATGCTATAGTGAAGCTAACATTAAGGAGGTCGTTTTTGATGAAAGCTATCGTTGTGCGTCATCTGGGCGGACCGGAAGTGCTCGAGTATACCGACGTGCCCACGCCGACCGTCAAACCCGGTTGGACGTTGATCACGGTGCGTGGTTTCGGGGTCAACCACTCCGAGATCTTTACACGCAAGGGCTTCTCGCCGTCGGTCACCTTCCCCCGGATTCTAGGTATCGAAGCCGTGGGAACCGTGGCGGCCACGTCAGCCCCCGATCGATTTTCCGTGGGCCAAACCGTGGTGTCCATCATGGGTGAAATGGGCCGGGCCGTCGACGGGGGCTACGCGGAAGCCGTCCTCCTGCCGAACGACCAAATCTACCCGGTCCACACCACCCTCGACTGGGCCGACTTGGCGGCGGTCCCTGAGACCTTCTACACGGCGTTCGGCATCGTGACCAGTCTGCGCATTCAACCGCACGACCGGGTGCTGATTCGCGCGGCCACCAGCGGCGTCGGCGTCGCGGCCTTTAAGTTGATCCGCGCCCTGGCCCCCCAGGCCGCGATCGTGGGAACAACCCGGTCGGCGAAAAAGGTTGCCGCCCTCGAAGCGCTAGGTTTTACTGAGGTGCTGGTCACGCCAGACCCCCTCGACCTGCCGACCAGTAGCGGCACTTTCGATAAAATCGTGGACCTGATTGGGGGCAAAGCTATCCGCGATTCCCTCCAACGCCTTAACGAATTTGGCATCGTGAATTCGACCGGTGAACTTGGCGGTGAATGGACCATTGACGACTTTGACCCCATTACCGACATCCCCAACAACCGCTACCTGACCGGCTTTTCTTCCGGTGACGTGGCGCCCGACGCGCTGCAACACCTGCTGGACTTCATCACCACGCACCATATCGACGTACACCCGGCAAAGGTCTTTGACCTGGCCCACACCGCCGACGCCCACCGGTACCTGGAAAGCGGGCAGAGCCTGGGCAAAGTCGTGGTCCTACCTTAATTCATTTAAAATTGGAGGAACTGATCCATGAAACACGAATGGCGTAAACAAGAACGTGACCTGTACCTGCCCAAAGGCATCCAGGTCGTCGACGTCCCGCAAGCCCACTTTCTCACGCTCACGGGGCACGGCGATCCGAATCAACCGGCCTTTGGCGCGCAGATTCAGGCCCTGTACCCCGTGGCCTACGCGGTGCGCATGGCCCTAAAGAAGGGTGAATTCGGGACGCCTTACGAGTACACGGTCTACCCGCTGGAGGGCGTCTGGACCACCACGGATGGTTCGCGCGACGCGACCCTGAACAAGGCCGCCCTGGCCTACACCATCATGCTTCGCCAACCGAACCAGGTAACCGCCGAACAAGTCCAACTCGCCATCGCGCGGACCCGGGTCAAACACCCCAGCCCCTACCTCGATCAACTCCAATTCGTGACCTACACCGAGGGGCGTTGCTTACAAGCCACCCACACCGGGTCCTTCGACACCGAGGGCAGAACATTTGCCACGATGCGCGATTACCTGACCGCTCATCAGCTAACCACCCAAACCACGATGGGCGACTACCAACACCGCGAAATCTACCTGTCCGATTTTCGCCGGGTAGCCCCAGAACGCCGTAAGACCACGTTGCGGTGGCGGTTGGCTTAACTAATTGAGCCCACAGAACGTGGTCTTATCAAAAAAGCACCATTTCGTTAAGGAAATGGTGCTTTTGTTATTAATAACAATTATTAATAATCATCATGCGGTCGCCGGGGCCCGTCACCGAATAGGTCGCGCATGTTGGGACCCATCCCGCCGTGTAGCCCCCGGCCACCATGCATGTGCATGCTGTGCCCACGGTGCAGGGTCTGAGCCTGTTCCATGAAGGCGCGATAGTCCGCCGACTGCGCCCAGTCGCTGGGTTGCTTGGCTTCGAGATCTTTGAGTAGCTTCTGGAGGATGTCCCGTAACTGAGCCTGTTCCGCCTCGCTAAGCGTGGTGAACAGGGCCTCCGAGAACTCGTCCTTGGCCTTGTGGGCCGTTTCGAGGAACTTACGGCCAGCCGCCGTCAGTGAAATCAACGCCACCCGTTTGTCGTCCGGTGACGCCTGGCGCTCGATCAGCCCGGCGTCTTCCAGCTTGGATACTAACGCGCTGACGGAGCTGGGCCGGATGTCGAGGTCTTCGACGATGTCGGAGTTGGTCAGGTGATCGTGTTCGGTTAACAGGTGTAGGAGTCGGAGTTGGTTAGAGTTACGTTGGGGATCGTGTTCGTTCATGCGGGTGCTGCGCACGGCCGCGGAAACGAAGGCCCGTTGTTGAAACAGCCGACCAAATAGGGTTAATAGTGCTTGTGAGTCATAAGTCATGTTGTGGTCACTCCCGTTTTGTATTTAGTTAGATTTTATATCTGTTAACTAACTAAATGCAGTATATCCCGATAGTTAGTTTCTGTCAACTAAAACTAACTAATAGATAAAGGATAATCACCCGCTCCCCCTTTTCGTGGTAAACTGGTCCCAACTTCACTCACGAAAGGATTGACGCGGATGACCCCCATTAAACTCACGCCCGCCTTCATGGCGGTGCTGGACCAAAAGAACTTAACCACTAAGGACCTGGTGCTGATCGCCGATGACGGTGGTGGCAAGTACTCCCTGCAAGGCGGGGCCTGCACCATCGGCACCAACTTCACGTTAATTGTGCTCGATGCACCGGACCCGGACTACCCGGTAGCCATCGCGAACGACCAAGGCTTACGGCTCTGGTCATCGGACTACGATCTCTACTTTCTCGGCGCCGGCCTGACCCTCGACGTGGCCCACCACAACATCCTGCTTAAGGACGACGCCGAACTCCTCGACAGCACGGTCAAAATCGCCCGCGGGCAGGACGTCCTGGACGCCTTTCAACGGGGCATTAAGCTCAGCGGAGACGACTGCTAGTGTTTCACGTGGAACACCGCAATACTATCTAACGCAAAAGGATGCGGCCCACCGGTGGGGTCCGCATCCTTTTTAAGTTAACCACGTCGCACCTAGTCTTGCTCAGGGTCCTGTAAGAGCTCCTTTAGCGCGTTGGTTAACACCGCACTAAAATTAACTCCCCGATCACTGGCCTGCTGGGCGAGGTCGTAGGGAATGGTCGTGTTCTTTTTCACCGTCGGCTTGGTGATTTCCTTAGCCGCCTGGACCAGATCAACGGCCGTTAACTGGACAAAATCGTGGGGATAGGCCGCCTGGACGTCCTCAAGGGGCGTCGCCGACGGAAGCTGTTTTTCGTCATACAGCATGAGGCCTAAGACCTCGCTAGCGTTCAACAGGGCTTGGCCCAGGTCGTCCGCTTGACTCAGAGCACCCGGAACATCCGGAAAACTAATCGTCAGCTGACCGGTTTGTGGATCTTGGTTAAACACTGCTGGGTAAACCACAATTTTCTTTTTTGCCAAAACTCATACACCTCTCCGATTCGGTCGTTAACCCCCTGATGGGGTAACCCCTATCATACTAAATTTCAAGGACATTAAATACCCCTATTTTCACCATTACAAAACACGCCTCAAGCCGGCTAAAGGGTCGACTTGAGGCGTGTTTTGGCTCATTAATCAAATACCATCTGGTTGCGATACAGCTCCGCGTAGAAGCCATTTTCGGCCAGTAACGCTTGGTGATTCCCCTGTTCGATGACCTGACCGTCCTTTAAGACCACAATCTTATCGGCGTTCAGAATCGTCTTCAAGCGGTGCGCAATCACGAAGCTGGTCCGGCCCTGGATCACGTTATCCATCGCGGCTTGAATTCGGTCCTCGGTGACCGTGTCCACGTTGGACGTGGCCTCGTCTAGGATCAACAGCCGCGGGTTGGTCAGAATCGTCCGGGCAATCGACATCAGCTGCTTCTGCCCCGCTGAGAAGATGCTTTGCTCGTCGGACACGCGGGTGTCGTACCCCGCCGGCAGACTGGTGATGAAGTCGTGAATGTTGGCCTGCTTGGCCGCATCGATCACGCGGTCCATCCCCGCCTGCGGGTCGCCGTAGCGAATGTTGTCGGCAATCGTGCCGGTAAACAGTTGCGGTTCCTGCAAAACGATGCCGACGTTGGTCCGGAGCGACTGCAAATCAAACTGCCGGATGTCGGTGCCGTCCAGGGTAATCGCGCCCTGATCGACGTCGTAAAAGCGGTTCAGCAGGTTCATGACCGTGGTCTTCCCCGACCCGGTCGGCCCGACCAACGCGACCATTTCGCCGCGATGCACGTCGATTGAGACCCCGTGGAGAATTTCCTTGCCCGGTACATAACTGAAGTGCACGTCGTCGATCTGCAACCCGTTTTGAATGGCGGGCATCTCATGGCCCCGCGCCGGGTTGGTTTCTTCCGGTTGGTTGCGGACCTCATCGACCCGCCGCGCCCCGGTAATCGCCAGTTGAATCATGCTGTAGAGGCTGGTCAGCGACATGATGGGCTGGTAATACTGTTGTGCGTAGTTGACGAACACCACCACCAGCGCCAACGCGGCCCCGGTGGACAGGCTGCCATTCAACGCGAACCAGGAGCCAAAGAAGATCACGATAGCCGTGTTGAGTAGCGACATTCCCTGCATCAACGGGTTCAGAATCCCCGACCAGATCTGCCCGGTCAGGGCCGACTGCCGCACCTTGGCGTTGTAGCCGGCAAAGCCCTTCAGCGAGTCTTGCTGCAGGCCGTTGGTGATCAACACCTTCTGGCCGGTGATCTGCTCGTTGATGTAGCCGTTGAGCTTCCCGATGTCGTCCTGTTGCTGGTTGACGGCCACGCCGGCCTTGCGCATCACGACCGCCGCCACGATCAGGGCTAGCGGCGTCGAGGCCATGGTGGCGTTTTGGTTGAACATCACGATCAGTAACCCGACGAACTGGGCCACCGCCAACAGGATTTCCAGCAGCGCTTGGTTCATGGCGTTGAAGATGTTATCCAAATCAGAGGTGAACCGCGCCAGGATATCGCCGTCGCTGTGGGTGTCGAAGTACTGGACCTTCATCCGTTGGAGCTTGCGGAACAGCCCCACCCGCATGGTCCCCGTCGAATGGGCGGTGACCCGCGCGAGAATCAGACTGGAAATAAAAATCGTGCTGGCATCCCCCACATACAACAAGATGTAGATGATCAGCGTGTGGTTAAACGGTGTCAGGCTGGCTTGCCCCCTGGTGGCCGGCGAACTCCACTGCTGGAGGTAGGTGGTCAGTTGTTCGACCGCCCGGCCCAGGTAGGTCGGCGCCACCACGATGCACCAGGTGGAAAAGGCGATCAGAAGCATACTGATGATAAAGCCGCGCCAGTAGCGCTTGAGATAGTGCCAGTAATACTTGCCGGCATTGCGTAAATCACTCATTGACCGTCCCCTCCTCTCGGGCCTTTTGGGTCTGGTAAATGGCTTGGTAAATCGCGTTATCGGCGACCAATTCGTGGTGCGTCCCCACGCCCGAAACGCGGCCGTGATCGAGCACTAGAATCTGATCGGCGTTGATGATCGACGAGATCTTTTCGGCAATCACCACGGTGGTGGTCCCCTTCAGGTCCCGGTTCAACGCCTCTTGGACCAGCTTTTCGGACCGGGCATCTAGTGCCGAGGTCGCGTCGTCTAAGATCAGAATCTTGGGGTTAGCAATCACACCACGGGTAATCGCGAGTCGTTGCTGCTGACCTCCGGAAAAGTTCTGGGAGCGTTCTTCGACGGGCGCGTCGTAGGTCTGCGGCAGGCGTTCGATGAATTCCGACGCCTGGGCGATGTTAGCCGCCCACTGCATGTGACCGACGCTGGCATCCGGCTGGACCTGTTTGAGGTTACCGGAGATGGTCCCGGAAAAGAGCGTCGAGCGTTGTAGGACGTAGGCCACGGTGGACCGTAGCGCCTTTTCGGGCAACTGGCGCACGTCGACGCCGCCGACCTTGACCTGACCGCTGTCCGGGTCGTACAGCCGCGCAATCAACTGCGCCAGCGTGGTCTTACCGGAACCCGTAGCCCCAACGATGCCTAACATGGTGCCGGCCTTTAAGGTAAAGCTGACGTCGCGTAACGTCGGGTGATCGTCACCGGGATAGGTGAAGGTCACGTGGTCGAACGTCACGTCGCCCTGGACCGGCTGGTCGTCGCCACTGACGTAGGTCATGCTGGGTGCCGTGTTCAGGACTTCGCCGATCCGCCCCAGCGAGATGAAGGCCCGTGACGCGAAGGTCATCAGAAAGCCCCCGTTGATCACGGCGAACAAGATTTGCATTAAGTAGGAAATAAAACTGGTGATGGCCGCCAGATAGGTCGGGTGGGTGGTGACGTTTTGCCCCACGATGTAGACCGCGATGCCGACCGCCAAGTTGGCGGTTAAGAAGAACGCCGGCATCAGGATGGCGAACCAGTACCCAATCTTAGCGGTCACGTTGGTCAACTCGTCCGACGCGCCGGAGAATTTCTTAATTTCGTTACCCTCCTGGACGAACGACTTGACCACGCGAATCCCCATCAGGTTTTCGCGGGCGACCGTGTTGACGTTTTCGATGTCCTGTTGGGTCTGACCGAAGTACTTGGTCATCCGCTTAACGGCGACCAGACAGACCAGCAGGATAATCACCATCATGGCCAGGATGACCCACCACTGTTGTGGCATGGTCACCAGTGCCAAGATCAGCGCCCCGATAAACAGCAACGGGATTCGAGTAATCTGTTGAAACCCGGCCATCACGATCTGTTGAACCTGGTTGATATCGTTGGTCATGCGGACCACCAGGTTGGACGCCGAAAATTTCTCGACGTCGGCGAAGGCCAGCGACTGAACGTGGGCGTATAAATCGGCCCGTAAGTCGGTCGCCACCCCCAACGCCACACGGGCGGAATAGATGGTGTTAACGATCCCACCAATGATGCCTAAAACGGCGAGCCCCAGTAAGAAGAGGCCCTGTTGAAAGACCGTCTGCTGGTCGTTTTTGATGATGGCTTCCATGACCACCTGTAAGAGGCGCGGTTGCCACAAGGTCGCAAAGACCAGCACGATGATCGAAAGGAGCGCTACCCACACGTCGCGGTGGTAACGCCGAAAATAGGGCATTAAAACTTTCATGTTGCGCATTCCTCCTTGACTCTTTGCCCGGGAAACGTGGCCGTCACCCGAGCGCCATTAAGCCGACGCCTTGCAGACTCCCCTAAAAAGTTGTGGCCCGTCACCATTGGCGATTCGTCATCTGAATCACCGGATAACGGCCCCCACTTCTCCGCGTTAAACGCCTTCTTGACCAGATTATACACGATATTATGGTAATTATATGGTTTGAGGGACTGAAAGGGGTAAGTCCCTCGGTCCCCCCACGTGCTTTCCCCTTTTCGGCGGTTCCAAAGACGTGTCGCTTTGATTGGACTAGCCCAGTTAAGGGTTATGTCATTTTATGTCCAAATTTTTTTGAAAACATTTTAGAATAATTCTTAATAACGCTCTTAATTATCGGATGATAATGTACTGTGTATACTATTGTGTGCAAGTATCTACTTGCACAAATTGTTTCCTGATTTTTTCATTTCACAATCCCTAGCTAAAGTTAGTTAGATCGCGGTTTGGTCAATGCTCAAAATTACTATTCATTTATAGAATCAACCATTATAGTTTAGCCCTTACTGGTGAGGTACGCTTTTTAACTAACACCTACTAGTTAAGAATTCTTTTAAATTGCTGCTAACACGGCCATCAGTTAACCTTATTTTTTTGTTAGAAAATCGTTTACATATGCCAAATTATCTTATATGATTAAGTTGTTACATAGATAATAACTTGTAACCTAATTTGTTTCATTGGTAATTATCTACGTTGGTTCCATTAACTAAAGAGTCGTATTTACCTCTTTAGAAGAAAAAATCATCGCAACACGGCATTTTGTATCACCACATCACAGTGTTTTTGGGAAGTTTCAAGAAGAGAAGCAAAAGGGGTGCTTTATTTATGAACAAAAAAGTAAGTAGCATGTTATTAGCCGGTGCATTGTTATTAGGGACGGTTGCACCAATCGTTGCCAATGCGGATGGCACAACTGGGACAACTAAAAGTAGTATCAGTTTTGCTAAGCCAGATCCAAGCACCAAGCCAGTTGATCCTGACAAGCCCGGTGAAATTGTGCCAGGTGATGGCGGTGGGACAACTGCTAGTGGTGAATTAACTTTCCTATACGTTTCAAAGTCCATGGATTTTGGTAAGAATCTAGCCATCCAGACTACTGCCAACGCTAAAGAATATCACCCAACGGTAGAGACTCAAGCAATGGGTGACGTTCCTGAAAATACTAAATTAATTGCTGAAGTTGCTGATACTCGTGGGACTAACGCAGGTTGGACAGTCCAAGTTAGCGCCGATAAGATGACTACCGAAGCCAACGGTGCCGGCGATGTCTTAACCGGGGCAACTTTGGATTTAGATGGATCAACAGCAACCATTAATAATTCCGCCGTTACAGATTATAAAGATGCAGGTATTTCAGGGGTTAATGCTGAATTATCTACCGATGGTACTTCTAAAACGCTTTTCAGTGCCAAAGAAGGTAGTGGTGTCTTAAATACCACTTTCCAATTAGATCCATCAAACATCACATTAGCTAACATCCCTGCCAACGTTAAAGCTGGAACTTATTCAGGAAATGTTAACTGGACCTTGAGTGATACACCAGGGGCCTAACGATAATCACATGGCGAAAGGTGTTCATTATACTCAAATGAGCACCTTTTTAGCTTACATAGTTGTATTATTAAACTGATATCAATTTAATAATCTAATGTATTAGATGGTCAGGAGTACAAAAATGTATAAACTAGGAAAAGCCCAACATATCGTTTTGTTGGTTGTCAGTTTAATAATTGGTGCATGTGTTCCCTTATTAGCCCGTGCGGATAATACTGCCAACACTGTTGGATATAGTGTCTCGGCTAAGATTCCCAGTAATCAAATTAATCGAGAAAATTCGTTTTTCGATTGGCAAATTACAAGTTTAATCCGAACAAGCCCGGAATCTTTCAATGGCAGTCTGTTGATGATGTATTTTTAATGGTCGTTGATTAATTAGTTCAAGTGCTGCTAGGATCTCATCAGTCGTTACTTGGCTAAAATTGGTCTTTTTCGGGAAGAACCAGCGTAACCGTCTATTAAAATATTCATTGGAACCTCGCTCCCATGGTGAATATGGATGGCAAAAATAAACTTTGATCTGATAATCCTGTTCTAAGGCCTGATAATTGGCAAACTCTTTACCATGATCAACAGTAATGGATTTTACTTGGGGACCGAAGGCCCCCATAAACTTGCCAAAGGCGGTGTTTAGAGCCTTAGCCGTTCTATTAGGGGCTTTGATGGCCCATAGAAGTCGGGTCTTACGTTCTACGAATGTAACCAGACATGATCGTGACTCACTTCGACTAGAAAGCACCGTATCTACTTCCCAATGACCAAAAGCTAACCGTTGATTAACAGTTGTTGGCCGTTGTTCGATGGAAGTCCCACTTGTAAATTTCCCACGATTTTCGCTCACTCGGTGCTGGCGGACATTCCGATTGGGTAGATCAGTCAATTTGAAGAGGAGCCAGCCACGATTAAGCCAATTATAAATTGACGCAGTGCTCAAGTTATAAGCGGCCGCAATGGTTTCTGGTGACCAGGTTAATCGTAAGTGATTGGTAATTAAAGTCGCTAATGCTGCCGTCAGCATCGAACGACGACCGCAATTCCGCCTTTTGCGATCTGCATCTTGCTGAGCTAATTCTGGATCATAAGGTTTAACCCGGTCCAACTCATAGCTAATCGTAGCTTTGGCGACGCCTAAGGCGTCAGCCATTACTTGGTAAGATTTATTCCCCTCATTGACCAGTTGTGCTAGTGCGCCACGTTGAAAACGTGATAAAGTAGATGTACCCAAAGTAATCACTCCCTATATTGGTTGGAATTAGCTACTACCATTGTAAGTGATTGCTTTGGGCTTTTTAATTTCTGTTCGGATTAATTATAGAATTTGCCGATTTAAAAATGAAATCTGGGCAAACGGAAAAACTTCAAGTTCGCGTTTATAATCTAACCAATCAGGAAATTAAAGTCCAAACTGCCATTCATACTGCTTGGACCAGTTCCGGTGGTGCTATCGAGTACGTTAAACCCGCGACCTCGTTTGATCCCTCACTTCGTTACAAAATGAGTGACATTAGTAAAATTCAAGGAAAAAAGACAATTACCATTCCATCCAAAGGATCTAAATTGGTTACTACAACCGTTAAAGTTCCCAAGACCAACTTTAACGGGGTTATCTTAGGAGGATGGTACTTTAAACGGATTGATAGCAAAGTAACTGGAAACGTTAAGGGCGCCAGTAATCTGCGGAATCAATACTCTTACGTTATTGGCATGAAGTATACGATGGGAACGGTCCCCGCTCCAGAAATGAAACTGGGCAAGGTCTCCGCCGGATTAGGAAACTATCACCGTGGTATCTTTGCCAATCTGCGTAACACCTCGGCGGTCATTATCCCAAACCTCAAAATGGATACTAAAATCACCGACCGAGATAACGGCGCCAAGGTCATCAAGCACGCCACTCAAGAAAACGTTCAGATGGCACCTAATACGACCTTTCGGTACCCAATGCTCTTTGGGAAGACGCCATTAAAGGCTGGTCACTATCACCTTCACATGGTCGTTAAAAATACCGATAGAACTTGGGTCTTTGACCGCAACTTCACCATCACCCAGGCTCAAGCTAACAAGTACAATCACGATGCTGTTGAAAATTCTGGAATTAGCGTGTGGTTACTTGTGGCCTTAGGAGCCCTAGGGATGCTCATTTTAGTCCTACTAATTTTACTCATCATCTATTTGATTCGGCGCAAGCGCAAACAAGACGATGAAGATTCTGATGCTTCGAACACCAAATAATGTAACTAAAACTAATAAGGGGGGCGTTGATTATGACAAAGAAGTTCATGCAACTTATGTTGGTTCTGACGTTAATTTTAGGTTTTAGCGGCGGAACATCAGCGCTCGCCGCAACCGGCACTGGTCATACGACCACGGGAATCACTTTTGTCGGGGGACCCACCAATACAACAAACGGTAGCTCATCCGAACTTAACTCTAATGGTGCTGGCGCAAACGGGACGACTGCCGCGGACAACGGTACCGATCCCGATGGTGCCGCCAGTAATAAAAAAATCCCCAATGGTAAGAAACCAATAACCAAAACCGGAAAGTCGGCCGATCAAGTTGCTCCGACGACCCATCGCTCCGCTGTCAAAGCAATAACAACGGCTGTGTTATCTGGTAGGCTCCCACAAACTAACGAAGTTCAATCAGTTTTGATTGAATTAATTGGACTACTCTTATTGGTTGTGCTAGTTCTAAGTATCATTATCCGACGGCAGGCCCGCCTATTGAGAGAGAAGGAGTGAATCAAGATGTCACATTTTAAACAAATAATGTTGAAGCTTGGTTTACTCATCATGACCATATTTGGTTGCGGCTTGATGTTAGAATCAGCTCACGCGGCCACGCTCCCTTCTGGAGCTAGTTTGGTTTCAACTAGGGTCCGTCTGAAAACTACTTAAGTAAGATGCAAATTGAGGCAATGTAAACCGTAGCCAGATAAACATGAGCGAGCTTATCATAACGCGTTGCAATCCTACGAAAGTTCTTCAACTGATTGAAGAAGTTCTCAATCAAATGGCGCTCACAATAAACGTGGTAATCACAGGTCCACTTGTCTTTGGTATTTTCCTTTGGCGGAATGGTATAGACGGCTGCTTTATCTTTAATACACTGGCGAAGTTTCGCGGTGCCATAGGCTTTATCCGCGATAATATTTGATTGAGAAATATCGAAGCCTTCCAGCAACTCACTGGCAACTTGGCTATCATGTACTTGACCACCTGTTAGGCGAAAACCCAAGGGATTCCCTAATCCGTCAACGAGTGCGTGAATCTTGGTCGTTCGGCCACCTCGACTTAGTCCAATAGCTTGATTTTCGACCATACATTCGGCGTTTTTTTGCCCCAGTGGCCTTTTGATGCGCTCGAACGATCGTTGAATCTAAGCTCAAGTTTTCCATGTCGGGATTGTCAATCAATTCGAGAAAAACCTGTTCGAACAAGCCTGAACTTACCCAGGCTCGGAAGCGACTATACACCGTTTTCCAAGAGCCATAGCGTTCAGGTAGATCACGCCAAGGAGCCCCGCTGCGCATGAGCCAGAGGATAGCGTTGAGGGCGGTACGGTTGTCTAGGCTTGATGGACGGCCAGTCCGGTATGGCGGGAAGTATCCTTTGATTCGGTCCCACTGAGCATCTTCCAGTTCGTATCGTTTAGGTGTTGTCATCGGAATGCCTCGATTCGTTTTTCCTCAGATTATACCTGAATTTTTAGTTTTCAGACAGTCCCTAGTTCTAACGTTTACTCATCCTTTGCATCCCCTCAGCGGATTGGAACAGTCAGCGGGACCGTTCCCACTACAATGCCCACTCTGACTTCGGTGGCTGCTAATAACCTATCTAGCACTAACCGAATTACTACCAAAACCACAGAAATCTATTTGGCCTTCTCCGGTAAGATTGCCATGCCATCTAGCTCAACGGCTAAGATTACGGAATTCACGCCTACCGTTATGACGAATACTAGCGGCGCTGCAGTTCCCGGAACTGGTGGGACTAACCTAGCTACTGGTACCAATAGTATTAGTTTTTCAGGAAATTACCTGAAAATTAATGTAGACTTCTCTAACTTAAATGATTTTCGTTTGGCTATGCCCATGGACTTTGGGTTCATCATTAAAACTAGTGATGGCAGCAAAACCATGAGCTACTACCTTGGCCAGAACAAAGCGGATTCATCTTCCCCTCTAACCATTGCAGATGTTTGGGAAGGTGGTTCCATTTCATCCAGCGGTCAAATTCTGACTCAGACTAAAAAACTGACTGTTAACAGTACCTATTCTCAGTCAATTACGACTCTGGCTAACATTAAATCTAGTGATACTTCAATCACGGGATATAATGCCTACACTAAGGACAATTTAACTATTTGGGCTGCACCTAAGGGGATTGACGGAACGACCAAAGTCTATAAGGGAACTATCAATAGTGATGGTACTTTTCAGATTGATTTTCCCCAAGCATTAGGGTTGTTAACCAACACCACTGTAATTTCGGTATTTGAAACCAACGATATGGGTGACCTCGTGGCTTCCGCAGCTAGTCTCAAAAACGTTTTAGATATCACTTCCGATAAATCTAGCATTGACGTATACCCAGATGATCTCACAGATAATATTAGTGGTAAGTCGGATAACGACGTCTTAAGTTGGCTTGTGAAACAGGCAGGCGTTAGCGTATCCCTTTTAGGAACTACCTTAAACAACAGTGATCTCACTTTCTCTGCGGATAAGTCAAACTTAGCGGATATTATTTCTAATCTAAACGATGGTGGTAGCACCACCATCACAATTAGTGCCAAAAATAGTGCCGGTGTCGCCACCGATGGCGGTGTCGCTATTACAGTTACGAAGCACAACGGCCAGATTGAATTCGGTACAATTGGTGATCTCGACTTTGGACTTAATGCCGTACCTACTAAAACCACTTTACTTGCACCCAAATCCGCTATCGTTAACGTTAACGATACGCGAACCGTCGATTCTAAATGGTCCGTCACGGCCGAAGCTTCACCGGTCACCAACGGCACTCGCTCCATCAACGGTCTCGTCTACAAATATGCTAATGGCAACGAAGAACCGATGACCAACCAAGCCGTTTTAGTAGCCAGTGGCAGTCGTGCTAAGGGCGTTAATACGGTTAACGCTGCTGATGATTGGGCAACCACCAGTAACGAAAAACAATCTGGAATTTACTTTAAAGCTGGCCCCACCATCTACTCAGGAGATAGCGGAACCACGTACACAGGAACTGTTACTTGGCGGCTATACGACACACCTGATGCTAATTGATTCTCAGTCAAAATAGACGCGCTCCCACACCGGGAACGCGTCTATTTTGATTGCTTATAATTTTCCCACAGAGCTTTCGCATCCGCTTTGACCTGTCGGCGCACCTCTTGGGCCTCCACGTTGGGACGTTTGCTGGTCCAGTTCGCCGAGCTGACCATCATATTGATGGTCCCAATCAGTCGAAACCAGAAGCACACCAGGTTATACCCTGGTAGTGTGAACATGGTCCACCACTGGTGGTCATAGAACTTACGCTCCTCCGGAAAGTTCGCCAATAACGTTCGCACGCAGATGAAGTTTAACGCCTCCACCAACACATACAGGAAGTAGATCAAGATGTACGATGCCGCCAACACCACCGCCGAGTAGCGGAAGAATAGTAGCACAATACTGGCGAAAAACCAGATCATCTTAGGAAACATGAAGGTGTGGTCAATCATCAACCGCCGCACCAGGAAGTTATTAAAGAAATTATCTAACCCGGCCTTCCCGCGATTGTAGTTGTGGACCGCCTCCAGTTCCCCCCGTTGCCAGCGTTGGCGCTGGGTGTATAACTCGCCCCACCCGCTGATGGGACCGATGTAGAAGATCGCATCGTGACACAGAATGATTTTATCACCCAGGCGTTGGCGAATCTGAAACGTCATGTCGGTATCTTCACCGACCGTTTCCGTATTGTACATAAACGTGCTGTAGAGCACATCACATCGAAACGCCGAGAACGCCCCGGACATGGTAAATAATTCATTTTTCCCGGACTCAATCGTCCGCCCCGACAAGAAGGCCTGCGCGTATTCGAAGTATTCGTTACGCTGCAGGGTCCGCAATCGGCGCCGCTTAGTCGCCATGATATCGTGCTTGTTCGACAAGATGGTCCCGGTCATGGCCGCGATGTGCGGGTCGTTTTCAAACCGCAGCACCAGGTTCGTTAACGCGTGGGGTTCCAAACGACCGTCACTATCGATATTAATGATATAGGTACCGATCGCGTTATACATGGCCACGTTAAGCGCCTGCGCCTTCCCCTTTTCCGTATGAATGATCGACAGGTGCAGGTCCGCGAAGTGGTTCTGGGCGTCCGCGAAGACCCCAAAGCTATTGTCGGTACTCTGGTTGTCGGCCACAATTACCTGGATAGAATCCTTCGGGTAGGTCGATTGCGCAATCGAATCCAAGCAATCGAACAGGGTGTCTTCCGAGTTGTAGACCGGCACTAAGATCGAAATCATCGGCCACTTCGCCGGTGGCTCTAAGTGCACCTGATGGGTTCCCTGATAATACACCCGAAACGCCGAAATCATCGACGGGATAATTTCCACGATGACCGGAATAATGGTCCAGGTGATCCAGAAGCCCATTTTAAAGAACGTCAGCTGTAACCAATATTGAATCAGTGTGTGTCACCCCTTTGCTTGGGATGGAACTTAAAGTACAGTCCCCGCGCCATTTGCGAATAGGTAAAGACGTTGTAGTACAGGATAATCACCAGCACGTAGAAGACCAATCGCCCGATGATGGTGTGGGCCAGAAAGAAGCTGCCCGGACCAAAGAAGTGCACGAGAATCACCACCAGACTAATCCGCAAGACGTTATCCAGGTAGATCCACACGATCCCAAAGACCGCGTAGAAGACCCGTTCCCGCCGCCGATAGGTCGGAAAAAAGGCGATCAACGCCAGAAAGGCCATGGTCTCGATGATTCCCGAACACTCGTAGTCGATGGTCATCAACGTGGTGGCGTTGGTACTGATGATGTGCACAATCCCGTATTTCGCCATGACCTGGCACATCCCCGTCACCGCGCCCAGCCCCGAGATGGCCGTGATCACCGCGTGGGTGAAGAACCAGACCCAGTATGGATCGCTTAACGTGATGAGGATAAAAAAGAGTCCCACGCTACCCACAATGAAGAAGTAGGCCGGCAATTGGACTCTCCGTAAGACTGACAAGGCATATAACCACACGATGGTGCCCAGAATCAATAACGGGTTCATTGGTCACCCTCGTGCCGCCGCTTGCGCCGGTTAAACTGCCAAAGACCAAACAACGCGATGCCGAACCCACTGCTGGCAAGCAGGACCGGTCCGGTGCTCCCACCGGTGACGGTCATGGATTGCTTCCCCAAGTTATCGTTTTTCAGGGTAATCGTTTGGCCGTCCGCGCTAGAGGCCTTGAAATCCTTGAGTGGCAACTTGATTTCAAAGACGTCACTGGAGCCACCGGTCTGGGTGGCCACCCGGGTAGCTGCCCCTTCGACATCATCGGGCTTAGCGGTCCAGGAATTAGTCTTCGCACAGTAGATTCCCATGGTAATGGACTGGGTCGCCCCCACGCTCGACAACGGTGTAAAGGTCCCGCCATCAGCGTTTTCCACGGTTAAATCATAGGTTGTGTTGCCAATCGTGAGCTTATAGCCCGATGGTTGGAGCCGCGCGTACCCGTTCCCCGTGTTCGGCGACATATTAATGTAGATATAGAGGTTGCCGCCATACTGAACCATGGCGCCATCCTTGACGTTATAGTCATCGTCGGATTCTCTAATCTTAGTCTTATCGACGTTGGCCCAGTCATCGAACGCGCCATCGATTACGATGTCCGGGTGCCCAGCGTAATCCTTACCGGCATCCCCCTTCGTGGTCGTGCCATCGCCCTCGGCAGTCTGTGCATCGTCATCTCCCGTGGTATCGGTGTCCGTCGCGGTCGTATCGCGAGTGTCCGTGACGGTGTAATTTCCTAAATTACTATAACTACCGCTACTTAACGTAAATTCGGCGGTGTCATCAGCCAACTGTAGGTCTAGCAGGGGGACCTCCCCCTCGAAGACGTCTTGGTACCCGGCCTGACTGGAATTTTTGACCGCCGTGACGTAACCAGTGGCCACGCCCGTGTTATTGTAGGCGCCCCAGTTTCCAGTAACGTTTACGGAAACTTCCGTTTTACTACCGACGGTGGTTGGCGGCGTATACGACCCGTTAAGCTTAGGCTCTGGCGTTAGCCAATAGGTTTGGTTGCCCGCTTGGAGCTGATAAGCCTGATAGAGCTGAAAGTCGTTACTGGCGGCCCAGCCGTTATCGTTACCCGCAACCGTCCCCGTTGGATTCATCGCGACGTAATAGTAGAGCGTGCTCTTGGTCACCACCATAGCTACCTGCGCCTTACTACCGGTCGTGACCTTGCTGACGTGATCCCAATCCGAAACGTCACCATCAATGTTAATCTTGGTGGCCGCGGCGGCCGAACTGGTCGCCCAGATGAGTCCCATGACGACCGCGACCATTGTTAAAATGACTTGTTGTGTTCGCTGCATGGTTGATTCCTCCCCATACTTAAATTGCTGACGTGTGTTTACCCAAATTACCTTACTTAGCTTGATCATCAACGTCCTTAGTCTGCCAGTCCCGTACATCGATGCAGTAGGCCCGAATCGGCGAATCACTCACTTCGATGCGCAACAGCTGGGCACCATTCTCGCGTAACGTCTTATCGATCTTCGTAAAGAGGTACTCCGTCACGTTTTCCACGGTCGGATTAACCGTCTTGAATTCCGGTAAATCGTTTAAAAACTTACCCGATAACCCATCCAAGACTTGATGTAAATTCTTTTCGATATCGTAGAAGGCAACCATCTCATCAATCGTATGCAACTCGCAAACGATTTCCCAGGTGTGCGTGTGCTTCTTCCCCGAGCCCGTGGCCCAGCGAATCGCGTGACTGGCATTCACGTAGGACTTGATTTTATAGGTCCGGTGTTTAACCATTCCATCGCCTCCCGTAAAAATATGACCTCACTGCTATCTTAGTTTAATATACTTACTTTGACAATAGTGTACTACTATAAGTGGTATAATTTTGTGCAGATAACTATAGATGCACGCTGTTAGTCGTTGGGGCTAAAATCTAACCCACCCGAACAGCGTGAAGACAGGAGTCCTCGTTGTGGATATACTCGCCACGTTGGGGCACCGGACCATTAACTTTTTCTGGCACGTGCTCTTCCTATTAACTTTATTTTTCGCCTGGACCTCGACCAACCTGACCATTGGTGATAATTGGACGTTCGGGACCAGCACCACCTGGGTCACCACTGGTTTCGTGTTGGTCCTGTTAGGTGGTAGCCTCGCGCTTTGGGCCTACCCCCGCTGTCGCCACCTGGCTAAACGGCTCTTCGTGGATCATCAATTGTGGGTAGCCGGGAGCTTACTGGTGGCCGTGGTGGTCTGGCAGATCGTTTTTGTCACCTACGTGCACCCCGTCAGTGGTTTTGACGCCGGCATGTTGCACTACGCCGCCGTGAGCCCCCGTCACGTCCTGGAAACCGGGGTAACCGCCTACTACAGCCTGAACCAAAACAACCTCCCCATTATGTTGGCCATGCGTTGGCTGGTGGTGCACACCGGTCAAACCTCCTGGCAATTTTTCGACTACCTCACGCTGGGCATGGTGGATTTGTCGGCCCTCTTGAACCTGCTCACCGTAGTGGTGCTTAAGCGCCGCTATCTGGGCGTCAGCTTGTACCTACACGCGGCGTGGTTGGCCGTGTTCCCCAGCATTTTGATGCCCTACACCGACGCCTGGGTGCTGCCCTTCGTTTCATTGATGCTACTCTGCGCCGCTCTCATCGGCCACCCCACCGTCCCCTTGCTGGGAAAGTGGGCCACCGCAGCCGTGTTGGGCATCACCATCGCCATCACCTACTTTATTAAGCCCTCGGCGATCATCCCCGTCATCGCGATGATCATTGTCGCGGGGTTGACCTGGCTGACGCAAGACCGGCTACTCACCGGCCACGGGATCGCCCTTACCGCCGGGGTGCTCCTTTTGGCCAGCCTCACCGCGGGCGGCACCTACCTGACCATCAACCGGGCCGTGCAACACCAAGACTATATCCAGATCGATAAGTCGCGGGCGATTCCCGCCATCCACTTTGCGGCCATGGGGGTCTACGGTGAAGGTGGCTACAGCGAAAAACAGGCCATCGCCATGGCGGTCCTCCCCACGGCTGAACAAAAAACGGCCTATTCCCAAAAGATGCTGGTCAGCCGGTTAAAACAGCTGGGACCACTGGGTTACCTGAAGTTTCTGGTCCTTAAACAGCGTAATAACACGGCCGATGGTACCTTCGGCTGGCTCAAGGAAGGGCACTTCTTCCGGGAGAATCAGAAACCCAGCCAGCACGGATTAGCGAACAAGTTCAAGAATTACATTTACCTCTACGGCACCCACATCGCCGACTTTCGCTTCATCGCGCAGGTCTGGTGGGTCGGCTTGTTGACCTTGATTGCGCTGGGTTGGGGCGACCAACGCGGGTTCCGCGAGGTTCTGCGGCTCTCCCTCATCGGGGGCTTCATGTTTCTACTGCTCTTCGAAGGGGGCCGGAGTCGCTACCTGATCCAGTACCTCCCCTGCTTCCTATTATTGGCCACCCTCGCTGCCAACCGTAGTCGGGCCACGGTTCGGTTACTGGTCAATCAATTTAACGGGGTTAAACCGACCCCCCAAACCGATTAATTTAAAACACCGCTCAGTGGCTTACCGCCAACTGGGTGGTGTTTTTGATTAGTTCCCTGCTTGACAGCAGTACTATATTGTTATACTATATAGCAGTACTCAGTTACGCAATGTAGTTCATTCATCCCCAAGGAGGTGCACCCGTGCAAGGTTTAACGGAATTACTCAAAGGCTCACTGGAGGGCATCGTGCTCCAACACATCAGCCGCGGCGAGACTTACGGTTACGAGATTACCCACTATCTGAGCGAATTGGGTTTCGACGACATCGTCGAGGGCACCGTCTACACGGTCCTCTTACGGCTCGAAAAGAAGGGGCTTCTAACGGTGGAACGACGCAAATCCGCCGTTGGACCCCAACGGAAATTTTATCAACTCAACGCCGCTGGGGAGGCCTACCTCCAGGATTTCTGGACCAAGTGGGACTTCCTAGCTCAAAAAATGACGCAATTAAAGGAGCGCTAAGCATGGCGAATATTTTACAAAAGCTCATCGGCGATAAAAAACGCTATCACCAGTTCCAACGCGACGTGGCGGCCCTACCGCAACCCTACGCCGCCACCCTGCAGGCCCTGGAAAAGTACATGTGGAACTTTGCCAAGGGCGAAGGCTTCCTGGACGCCCTGGAAGCCATCCTGCACCTCTTCGAAGAAAGCGCCGCCGACCAGGTGCCCGTCGCCCAAATCATCGGGGACGACCCTGTCAAATTCTGCGACGCCATCATGGCCCAATACCCCAACGACCTCTGGTTGATTACCTACCAGAACCGGCTGCGCCAACGCGTCGCGGCCATCGAAAATCAGCAGTAACTTAAAATCCCCCGCTGACCGGATTGGTCGGCGGGGGATTTACTTTTTTTAGGTAAGGCCTTGGGGGAGGTTACTTAGCTAAATTTAAGGGTAACACGCTCACATCAGCCTCGACTGGCTGGGTAGCCACGTTACTCAGATCAACGGCAACGAACTGAATGAAATCAGCGGGATAACGGTGAGCTAACTCCGTCATGGTACTAGCAACGGGCAGGTTTCCTTGATGATCCACCAGGAACCGGCCCAGCGTCGCGGTGGCGTTCACCAGGCTTTCGCCCAGATCCTGACCACCGGTAACGGCGTCGACGATGTCGGGGAAGATGACCGTGTAGCCATCGGCGTCGTCAGCGATAAAGACAGCGGGATACGTCACAATGCTTGTTTTCTTCATATTTACACCTCTTAGTTATTCACAATAAACGCATTATAGGCGGTCTGGCCGAGAACCTCAACCGCTGGTTCTTTCACTTAATTAAGCTTCAGCTAATCGAACCAAAAGCCGGCGTCGAATTGTGATAGCATTTGCATAATTCTTGCTATAAAATAAGTAGTGTTGAGGCGAATTGAATTCGCTAGTTAATCTTGGAGGAGGAACCATGATGCAAACTAAACCGGCTATCTGGGTGAAGTGGGTTCTGGCGATGATGTTAATCGTCGGGGGACTAGTTACCACTACCGCCGTCACCCCACCCACCCTGGCGCACGCCACTACGGTCTACGTCACCCGGACGGGGAAACACTACTTTTACAAACGGCACGACCGGGGCTTAAACCGAGCCAAGAAGGTCTACGCGGTCTCGCTGAAAACGGCGAAGCAACGCGGTTTGACCCTCTCGGCAACCGAAAAGGCCCCGGCTAAACGCCGGACGGTCAAGCGGGTCACGCGCAAAAAGGTGACCCGCAAGCGCACCGCTAAAAAGGTCACGGCTCGCGCCGCGGTCAAACCCCAGGGCACCTACACCGTGGGGGCCAAAACCTACCACGTCAAGGTGATCAACCACAATCACCCGGGCTTCAGTCGAGCCACCCTCTCGACCAAGCACGGCGCTTGGCAAACCTACGGCAACCTGGACGGCTATAACCGCGCCACGGCGGCCAACGCCCTGCTAAACCGGAAGTTGATGCCGAAGGGGCAGCGTCAAGTCCTATCCGTCAACCCGACCGCGTGGCACAACAAGCGCATCAAGACGGGCTGGCTGTACAACCGGTGCCACCTCATCGGGTACCAACTGACCGGTCAAAACAATAATCTGAAGAATCTGATCACCGGGACGCGGCAACTCAACGATCCCGGGATGACCACCTACGAAAACAAGGTGGCTGCCTACCTCAAAGCCAGTCCCAAGCATTACGTGCGTTACCGCGTCACCCCCGTCTTCAAGGGCCACGAACTGCTGGCTAGAGGCGTGAAGATGCAGATGCAATCCATCGGGTCGAACCGGATTCGCTACAACGTTTACCTGCCGAACACCCAACGTGGAATGAAGTTAAATTACGCTAACGGCCTAAGCCAGGTCGCCCGTTAATGGGATTGAGCGTCTAAATAAAGACGACTGCTAAGAAACCAAATTCTTAGCAGTCGTCTTTAATTTACACTGAGTTTCAAACGAGCTTAGTTAAAGTGCGTCACTTGATGAGCCACCGGAACCTTCTTAAAGCCCATCTTGCGGTAGTCGCTGTAATAAGTGAGCTTGAGGGTCTTCCCCTTCTTATAAATCACGTAATCGCGAGTCATTGCCAACACAATGCCGCGATGCGCGACGTGTCCCTTTAACCGGTACACATGTGCGCCCAGCTTCCGGTAGCGTAACCGGCTATGCGTCTGCAGTGGCATATTCGAGATCCCCCACAGAAACTTCTTGGCGGTAAAGGTATATTCGGTCGCAAATCCCTGAGCCGCGGTCTTATGCCGGTCCTGGAACTTCCCGCGCAGTGCCTTGGGTGTCCCCGTATGCCAAGTTGCCGCACTGGCCGTGGTCGTCGAAACGGTCCCTAGGGCCATGGTCGTTAAGGCCACTAAGGCCAGGTTGTTCAAACGTGTCATCAATTCTCCTCCTCTGATTAGCTAACTTGATCATGAATCCCCTTTAGTGTACCGCATTAGAACGGTCCCGTCCCATTTTTACGTCGCTCTTCTAATTCGTGGCGCGCCGCACTGCGCTCTTGGGGCGAATAACTATAGTTGTTGGCGTGATCTTTTAATTCTTCATTGTTATAAGTACTTAACCGGCGCACCCGTTCGTGGACTTGTTGATGTTCTTCGTGTTCCTGTTTGAAGGCCCAGCGTACTAGCAGAAACGCCACCGCACCAATACTGCCCCAGACCTGACCCCAGCTGACGTGAAACTTCGCGTGGGCGATCCAAGCGCCCCCACCGACTAAAATCACCAAAACGATAAATGACATTTATAATTCCCCCTTGTGTTTGGTCGTCCGGCGCAACACGGACTTAACCCACTTCTCACTATACCCGTACTTGCGCGCTAACGCCTGCTGATTCTTACCATTAAATTCCCGCAACACCATCTGGGCGGCCAGATCACGGTCATAGAGGTGCACCGGTATACTGATCTGAATGCCCCGATAATGGCGATAAACCTCCAGCATGGCCTCGGTCCCCACCAGTTCGCTTAGACCCCGATAAAAACTGTGGAGCGCCGCAATTTCGACTTTCTCCGCCATCTCGTCACCTCCTAAGCCCTAGTTTAGCCAATTCCGAAGACTTACATAATGCCACTTAGGCCCCCTATTTTCCTTGAACTAGGTGGGGACATCTGCCTTAGACTTGGCCAGCCAGTCCCAGGCCGCCGAAACGCCCGGTCACCCAACGCTCATGAACCCTCACGCACCGTTGTTTCACATGAAACAATCGCCACCCGATCGTCGCTGCCGGGAGCCATTGCCGGTAACTTTGAGGTGCTTGGTCCCATGTGCCCCGCCTATCCTGAAAAAAATTTATGGTTTACATTTTTTTCGTCCGGGTATAAAATTCCCTTTAATCATTAAAAAATGATTAGATTTATGAAAGGAGAATTACAAAACAATGAAAATAACCGAAATTACTGGCAAAACGGTCTCGGTCCAACTGACCAAGCCCTTCAAGGTGACCTTTGGCGAGATTCGGGCCATGGAATCTTTAATCCTAAAAATCACCACGGACACCGGGCTGGTGGGCTACGGCGAGGCCTGTCCCTTCGAACCCGTGACCGGGGAAAACATCGCGACCGAAAAACTCGCCCTCGCCGACTTTCGCCCCATCCTCATCGGGCAAGACCCCCGCGATATTGAGCAGCGCCACGCCGACATGGACCACCTCACCGTAGGCCATACCGCTTTAAAGGCGGGGATCGACATTGCTTTGTACGACCTTCTGGGCAAAGCCACCGGACTCCCGCTGTATCAACTCCTCGGAGGCCAAGCAAACCGGGTTAAAACGGATATCACCATTGCCATTGATACGCCCAGCGCCATGGCCGCCGAAGCACAACGCGACGTTGCGCGCGGTTTTACCCAGTTAAAAGTTAAGACCGGGCTCAACGTGCAGACCGATATTCAGGCCATTCAGCAGATTCTGGCCGTCGTCGATGACCGCGTCGAGGTTAAGGTCGACGCGAACCAGGGCTGGACCGCCAAGCAGACGATCGACGTCATGGATCGCTTCCAGCACACCAATTTAAAGGTTATCGAGCAGCCCTTGCCGTACTGGCAACACCCTGCTAACGCCCTCATTCGCCAACATATTTCGCAGAGCCTCATGCTCGACGAAAGCGTTCATTCGGCCCACGACGCCTTTGCCGTTCTTCAAGCCCACGAAGCCGACCTCATCAACATCAAACTCATGAAGTCCGCCGGCATCCTGGGGGCCGAACAGATCAACCACGTGGCCGCCGCGGCCGGCGTCCCCTGCATGATCGGCTGCATGGCCGAGTCGAGCATTGCCATCTGTGCGGCCGCCCACTTTGCCGCCGCTCACGCCAACATTACATATTGCGATCTAGATAGTTTCCTCATGTTTCAACAGCCCGACTGGCTCCGCGACGCCGGCTTCACAACCCATCACGATGTCATCCAACTAAGCGAACGACCGGGGTTAGGCGTGGAACTCGCTTTCTAGCGTCCCACTGCTAATTTCTTTACTTTAATAAATCATCTAGGAGGCTCCCGTATGAAAAAACACACCATCACGCTGGCCCTAGCGCTCTTAACCACAGTCTCCCTGAGCGCCTGTGGTCAGAAAAAAACGCAAGCCACCAAAACGTCCGCTAACTTCGGGCTCAACACCGAGGTGGCGTCCATGGACACCCTGAAGGCCCAAGATCCCAACAGCTTCGACGTGCAGGCCGCCGTTTTCAGCGGTCTCTACCGCATGAACGGGCAAGATAAGGTCGTCCCGGACGTCGCTAAGGGGCAACCCAAGCTCTCGAATGGCAATAAAACCTACACCATCAACTTGCGCCACAATGCGAAGTGGTCTAACGGCGATCCCGTTACCGCGCAAGATTTCGTCTACGCTTGGCAGCGCGGGGCGGATCCCAAGACCAAGAGCAATTACGCCTTCATCATTCAAACCGTGATCAAAAACGGCGATCGGGTGGCCACCGGCAAGCTCAGTCCGACCAAGCTCGGCGTAAAAGCGGTCGGTCGTTATCAACTGAAGGTGGACCTACAAAAGCCCACCCCTTACTTCAAATCGCTGTTAACCTTTAACCCGTACTTCCCCCAGAACAAGGCCTTCGAAAAAAAGGTGGGGAGCAAATACGCCACATCCCCGAGCACCATGGTTTACAACGGCCCTTACCAGCTCGCCAAGTACTCGCAAGGCGCCACCACCATCTCGTTGACGCGTAATGCCAAGTACACGGGATCCGTCACCCCCCACCTGAAGAAGCTTAACTTTCACGTGGTTAAGGATGCGTCCACCGGTTACGACCAATACCAGTCGCATAAGCTCGACATGACATTTTTAAGCACGAACCTGGTTAAAAACAATAAAAACAAGGCCGGCTTTAAGACCATCCCCAACTCGATGGTGACCTACCTTCAATTCAACATGCGCAAGAAGAGTCAATCGCCATTACTCAACAAGTCGCTGCGCCAAGCGCTGGCCAACGCCATCGATACCAAGCAGCTCGCCCAAAAGGTCCTACAAGACGAGTCCTCCCCGTTATCCGGGTACATCCCGCCGAAATTCGTTCGCAACACTGCTACGGGCAAAGACTTTCGTCAGGAAGGGGGGCAGCTGTACGTTGCTAATCAGCACAAGGTCGCCGCTGAGTGGGCCCAGGCCAAAAAGGCACTGGGGAAACAGAAAATCACCCTGCAACTGTTAATCGACGACGAGGATTGGCAAAAGACCACGGCCGAATACCTGCAGTCGGTCCTGGAAAAGAACCTCCCCGGCTTGAAGATCTCGATTCGTTCGTTACCGCAACAACAGGAACTGGGGATCGCCGCGCAAGGCAACTTCCAGATGGTTCTGGCGCAATGGGGCCCCGATTACCAAGATCCGATGACTTACCTCGGAAATTACACCAGCACCCCCGAACACACGGCCGGCTACCATAACTCAACCTATGATCGTTTGATTGCCAACGCTAACGGCAAGGACGTCAACCATGCCAAGCAGCGGTACGCCGACTTCCACGCGGCGGAAAAGCTACTGGTTAAAGATGAACAAGTGCTGGTACCGCTGAATCAGCAAGTCTATTCCGTCTTACAGCAGACCCAGTTAAAGGGCGTTCAACACCACATGGTCGGCGCGCCGTTCACCTACGCCACGGCTTACTGGCAGAAATAAGGGAGTGGTTTTTTGAAACTTGATTTTTACCTATCCGGCGTTAAACAGGCCGAATTCGTTGACGATGAAACGCAACTTAACCTGCTGGTCAACGGGAAAAGCCAACCCCTGACCGGCCCCCAGACCCAACGGTACACGCAACAGATGCAGGTCCCGCCCGCTAGCCTGCACCGCTACCTCCAGACCCCCTTTGACTTCTCAAAGTCGGTGATTACAACGGCGGCGGGTGAGGTCTTTCAGCAGACCCAGTCGGGAACGCTCTGGATCCAACGCGAACACAAACCCGCCGTCAACCTGGTTGTCAAAAACCAGCAGCTAGTGGGCTTTCAAATCACCGTCCGTGATACCACGGCCGTCATCATTCAGCCCGGCGATGAATCTCTGACCGTGCTGGCAGACTGGCAGGCCGCCCACCTACTCGTGACCCGACCATTAGCCGTGGCGACCCAATTTACCGCGCTGGTACCCATGCACGACCAGGTTAAGCTGGCCACCGAGGTCTTGTTACCGGCGGACGGTCAGCCCACCCACAGCACTATCCTCAGCCGCACCCCCTATGGTCGTCAGCTCTTCTACGCCGATTACCAGCGTTTTGTCCAACGAGGATATGCCGTGGTCGTCCAAGACGTCCGGGGACGCAACGATTCCGAGGGCGAGTGGCTCCCCATGGCCGCCGAGAGAGACGACGGCCGCGACACCGTCGACTGGATCGCGGCACAACCCTGGTCCAACCAAAACGTGGGGATGATTGGGGGCTCGTACGGTGGCTACGTCCAATGGGCCGCCGCTTCCTCGGGAACCCCGCACTTAAAGGCGTTGGTTAGCATGGTCACGGCCGGTGGCCCGTTCAACGACACGATTTACAAGAACGGGGCGCCCATCTCGGGCAGTCTAGCCTGGTTCTTCTCGACGGCCGAAAAACACTTCCACCCGGAAAACATGCAGCGCAATGATTGGCCGCAACTCCTCGGGATCCGGCCCTTAGAAAATATTCCCGTCGTGGGACTCGGTCACGCCATCCCGGGCTTCACCACCTTCATGACCCATCCCGCCTACGACGACTTCATGGCCAATATGGATTGGAAGACGCGCGCCGCGGCCATTACCGTGCCCGCGCTCATTCAAAGTGGTTGGTTTGACGACAACGGCGTCGGCACCACCGAAACCATCCGGGTGACGGATCATTATCCGGCCGGTAAACGCAAGTTAATCCTGGGGCCCTGGGTACACAGCGGTAACGCTCAGTACGACTTAGGGCCCATCCACCTGGGAGAACACGCGTTGCGCGCCGACATCGACCGCAACACGTTCGCTGGTTTGACCACTTTTTAAACGGTGTTGATAACGGTATCGACCGCGAACCCGTGGTGGATTACTACATGCTCAATACCGACGAATGGCGACACGCCGCTAGCTTCCCCGTGAACCCCCAGGCGACTACCTGGTTTTTAAACGCCCACGCCAACACGCTACAACCAACACTAGATAAGTCCGCTAAGACCAGTTACCGTTACGATCCGGCTCACCCCACCCCGCACTTGATTGACGTGTCGGCCAACGAGTTGGAGTTTCCTAACGATTACGCCCAGGTCGAACAGCGTCCCGATGTCGTCAGCTTTACCAGTGAACCCGTAAAAACGGCGCTCACGATTACCGGCTGGTTCCAGGTCACCTTTTTTGCCAGCAGCACCGCGGTGGACACCGATTGGGTGGTGCGCTTGACCGACGTCACGCCCACCGGTCAGTCCCTGAACATTGCCGAAGGCGTCCTCAACGCCAAGTTCCGTGAGTCCCCCCGGAAGCCGCAGTTGTTGGTTCCCGGCGAGGTCTACCGGTTCACCGTTGAAACCCAAAAGACGTCCATCCGGCTGCCCCAAGGCCACCGGCTCCGCCTCGACATTGCCAGTGCCGCGGACAACCTCATTTTCCCGAACAGCAACACCGCGCAGGGCGCCCAAACTACCGATGGCATTCCCGCCACCCAAACGATTTATACGGGACCGGACCATCCCTCAGCCTTACGCTTTAACCTGGAATAACCGGTGTCCATCATCCCAACCTAACGGACCGTTGGGTCACCTAGAGCAACTGAAAACGCGCCGTCCCGAGCGTCAGAGTCGTGAGGGTTACGCAAGCCAAGATCTTACTTTGATCATCGATTTTCTTTCTTAGGATGGCTATTTTCAACACAATAAATCATCTTGGTTTTACCGTTTCAGCCTGCTTCCGTCTCGTTTTTGGCTGATTTTCTCACACCACGCTCCGTTGTTTCACATGAAACAATTAAAAAAACGAGCCATTCTCCCCATCAACTTTTGGAGAATGGCTCGTTTTGGCTGATACCAATAGTTTATTCCCAGCGGACAACTGACATTAATCGTGAAAAATCCGGGTCTGGGTCATTAAGTCGTTTAGCTCCTGGGCATCCCAGGGTAAATATTCCGCGATGGTCAGTCCAACCAGGTCAATCTGTTGGCTGAGTTGCGCGATGGTGCGCCACACCGCTGATCGCCGAAGGCCCCCTCTCGCCGCATTATCCGGCAACGGACCCAAGTGGGGATTATTGAAGTAGGTCGCATAAAAGTTAGCCGGGTCTGGATCTAAGGCATCGATATCGAAGTGAATAGCCACGTGATCAAACTGGTTTTGCTTAATCCAGGCCAGTAACGGCGCCACCGTTAAATCGGCAGTCGTCTGTAATTGATACCGTAACTTTAATCGCCGTAATTCAGTCCGTTCAGCTAACGTGGGATCCTGTAATCCCGCAAAATAGACCTGTTCAGGCCGGAGTGGCGTTTGCACCAACTTGGCTAAAGTCGGGTCCCCCGCATGTAACAGGTTACCCAAAACCATGGCGTGTTCATGGTCGTACATCGCCGGATCAGAAATATCAGGATGGGCATCCAACCAAATCACACCTAGATTACCCCGGTAACGCCGATTGAGGTAGTCGAACGGCGCCTGGGAGACCAGACAATTCCCCCCAAACGTAATAATCTTATCCGGCGCGGCGACCTGAATTGCTTGCTGAGTGCGTTATACAGTCGCCTGCACGATTGACTGACCCGCTACCCCATTTTCCACTGGTAACTGTCGGGGTGTCGTAGGGACGGTAACGCGAATTTCTTCTTGCTTAACCGTGTGCGGAGCGATTGCCGCTAGAACTTGTGCGCCTAAGCGGTAAGTGGGCTGGTCACCTGCTTGCCAATCTGGAACAATTAACCGAATCGTTTTGGTCATTTGACTCATCCTTTCCTTTTTCACGATTTAGTCTAGACTCTATAGTAAGTAGAGAGTCAAGGAGGGGATTTTCATGTTTACTATCGGCCAAATGGCACAACTCTGCCAGACATCCGTTCAAACGTGGTTCTATGTCAACTGTTGTTGGTAATTCCATTTATAAAATTGTCTAATCCTTTGAGATTAGGCAATTTTTTTTGAGCCCAAATGCCAGATGAATCCTTAATCTAAAGCTTGTGAAACAGCCAAAGCCGTACGCAACTCGCTTTATTACCTTGATTTTGTTATTAATACCCTCCATTGGACCATTTGAGAATTCATATCTCAATGCATTATCAACCGATTCTCGGTTCTCAACCAGTGCGTTCAACGCCTTCGTCATTTCTTCTGAGCCATTGTCTTTTCCGTCTAGAACTGTTTCTAGTCGAGCGATGTCACGGTACCTAACGGCACTCATGACCGTCTGTAACTGGTTATATGCTTCGCGTAATTCTTCGTTGATATCAAGAAGATATTCGACTACGCTATTCTCAGTTTGGCTTCCAGGAATGTTAGTGTAATTAGAGTACTTCTTTAAGTCCAACTTCTCGTTGGGCTTAAAGAACAGTCGCCAGTAACGCTTTAAAGCCTTATATTTCATGTTTGAAGGCGCATAGGATTTCATGATACGAATCCTTACTCGAGTGAATCCCCGCATCACGGAGTTAACGATGTGGAACCGATCGGTTACCACAATCGCATTTGGAAAAATAGATTCAGCTAGTTTGGGATAAGTGTAGTTCATATCTGTCACAATGACTTTGACGCTTTCTCTAGCTTTCTTCGTATAACGTTTAAAGTAATTCTCCAAATCATAGAGTGTCCGCGATTCCAGAATGTCCAAGAATTCACACCGAATACCATCCATAAATACAAAGCTCATGGATCCCTTTGCGTCTTTGGTAGACTTGACCTCATCCATGTTAATTACAGCCGGTAACCAGTCAAAACGCGTTTTGACGTTGCCCTGATAGCTTCTCATGATTCGCAGGACCGTTGTACTTGAGATGCTTAATTCGGTAGCGACATGACGCATCGAAACTGTTTCACTTAATTTTAGAAAACAGGCAAGTTTGCTTGTGTTAGAGATGGTGTGGTTTCGTTGAACTAGTGGTGTTTCCGCAAGAAAGTATTGTAGGCAGTGCTTACACTTGAAGTCCCGCTTTTTAAGATGAAGCTGGACATCCCGTTCGGCAGTTCGAGGCAATTTAACATTGGCCCAGCGCCAGCCATATTTGATAATACTTTTTTGGTTTAAGACACCACATTTGGGGCATGCTTTTGGACGATAGTCCAAAATTGCCTGCACTTTAAGTGGGCCCATCATTTCCAAGGGGTTCATCACTTTTAACTTTTTGATGTTGGGGTCTTTTATCCCCAGGATAATTTTAGTATCATTAGTCATAGGATATAGTCACTTTCTCTTTCTTGAAATGTGGTAGTGGATGGATATAGGTCTGCGACTATATCCCTTTTTTGTACATTTTTTTACATTCTTTGATTATGGCAGATTGCAAGAAATAACTTGAACAAATTTAGTAACGCAGATTACGCAAAAAGATCTCAATAGGTGTTCGCCAATTTAAACATTTGAGTGGTCGGGAATTCAAATACCAGTTAATTTGAATCAATTCATCATCGGTAATCTCATCAATCGGTTGACCTTTGGGAATGAAGCGGCGTAGTACTCGGTTGCGATTTTCATTACTGCCTCGTTCATGTGGCGAATAAGCGTGCGCAAAGTACAGTGGAACACCGGCCTGTTCTTCAATCAAATTGTAGTTGGCGAATTCTTTCCCATGGTCAACAGTAAGGGTCTTGAGATTATCTCCTAACTGGTTAGCCAATTCTAAAATAGCCTTGGTCATTGAAGTACTATCTCGTCCATTAAGCCGTTTAACGATGGTAAGCCGACTCTTACGCTCGACAAACGTAGCTACTGCTTGACCTTTACGTTTTCCAGATAAAACTGTATCAGCTTCGAAGTGACCTGAAGTATTACGATCAGAAATTTCAGCTGGACGATCTTCGATGGAACGTCCATGACTAAAACTACCACGGGTTTCTTTAGATCGTTTGCGACGAATACCATGGTCAGGTAAATCAGTCACATTAATATCCAGTAGTCCCTGATCAATCCAGTTATAGATGGTTTTGTAGGCAATTCTAACTACATGAGCCACTTGTTCAATTGACCATTTTTGGATCTTGATTTTTTCTTCAATCAATCGCTTTAGGTTAGTCGTTAAGATGGTTTTACGACCACGATGACTAAGTTTAACTTCATGGTCAGTTTGAGCCTTAACTGCGTGATACTCACCAGCTAAGCGATGAACCTCATTAAAGATAGTGGTTTTACTAAAGCCTAAATAATCGGCAATATATTGAAGTGAGTGCTTTTCATGATGAAGTGTTTCGATGACAACGCGGTCTTCAAATGATAAAATAGTGGTGCCCATAAAGGTCCTTCTTTCTAGTGGAATGTTGTGGTGACACCATTAAAGACCCTTATGGGTTTTTCTGTCCACTAATATGTTCAACTTAAATTTTACAATCTACCTTATACAAAAATATCCGTTGCCAGTAATCAAATTCATTTGATTACCAACAACAGATATTTTAGAACCTCAAACGTTGCGCCTCTATGATCAAACCGGCCTGCTACCCGCGGCCCATAAGGACCCACAAACGGGCTACCGCTATTACCAAAGTAGTCAGATTTTTCAATTCACCATCATCAAGTATCTGCAGCAATCCGGGCTGACCCTCAACCAGATTCAAACGGCCTTTGCCACTCCCGAGACCACCCTGCCCGCTTTCTGGGAGCAACAGGAAGCCCACGCGCAAGAAGCCGTCCGTGCGGCCCAACGCGGATTACAGATCGTTCACTCCCAGCAACGCCAACTGCAGCGACTGCAAGCCCTGAAACAACACCTCGACCACGGTCCGTACCAGCAGACCGTTAACGAATTGGTAATCACCACCCCACTTACGACACCAGTCACCCCACACGATACGCCGGATGCCAGTGTCGCCACCTTGAATCACCAACTCATCACGGCGGGAGAACTTCCCAATTTAGAATACAGCTTTGCCTTCCCCCGCCGAGCCTACCAAAATCTCAGTGAGATTCACTACACCAGCACGTTTAAAACTCGCCTCTTCACCACACCTCTACCACCACAATTAACGGTGCGCCACCATCGCGGAACCTTTCTGTGCTTGGCCTTTCGCTGGGATACAACCAACTATCTCGCCCATTACCGCGACTTACTGGCCGCAACGAGCCCATATCCCAACGCCCAAGGGCCGGTGTATGAGCGGTCATTTCCGCTCAAATACGGACAAGTCGGCAGTGGCCAAAACTTTTTGACCGAATTGAGTCTACAAATCGGCGGGGAATTTTCTTAATCCAGCAAAATCGCTTATTATTAATCATTAAAATCAATTATTAATAATAAAATAACGTATCAGATTCAATTCAATCCCCGCCTTAAATCTGCGTTTCGGTGCCAAGCTCAATCCAGGCCTGCTTGGCCTGCCCGGCACGGCTCAGGCCGCCGTCCCCAAGCGGATTGGGAACTTCACCCAAGTCCACTACACCGAAGACGGCTACCTCTACAACCACTACGCCACCGTGGCCTACCACGCCAAGCACAAGACCCAAAACGCCTACGTGTGGAACGATACCCACACCAAGAAGCTAGCAAACCTAAAGCAGCACCCTAACTACACCTGGTACCAGCTGGCCACCGGGACCTACAAGGGCAGCAAGAACTGGGTGCGCGTGACCAACTTCCCCGACACCAAGCGTGGCTGGATCCATAAGTCCCAACTCAAAAAGGGGTTCAACCCCACGGGCTACCAGATCCTCCAGAAACGCTACGGGGCTTACGCGGGGCACGCCTTTCACCTGAACTCCCAGACCAAAAACGTCTATCTCTGGGACTGGTCGCACACCAAGAAGCGCGCCAACCTGAAGCACTACACCAACCAGACCTTTGGCCAGCGCCACTCCATCCTGGTCCGCCACAACGGCCACGAGAGTTGGTATTCCTACGTTGACGTGACGATCAAGGGCAAGACCGTTTCCGGCTACGTGCAGACCAAGCAACTGCTTAAGGGCCGCACGCCAAACCACGCGGGTCACAACCTCCTGTTCCCCGACGACTTCGTAGCCACCGCCGACTATCAGCAGTACATCCGCGACAGCAAGTACCAGAAGCTGGCCCGCTCGATCGTTAAGCTGTTCCCGAACACGCCCGTGGACTACGGCTTGTCACGCATCGCGGCATACAACTTCGCAACCAACGACACCTGGATCGAGGACGAACCGGAACCCATCTCAACTCAGGGCTACACCCAGTTCGTGACCTTCAAGCCCATCGTAACCTACCTGATGGCGCACAAGGACCAATCTAACGCCCAGAAGCTCGCCGCCGTGGAGCGTCTCTTGGCCAAGCAGGGCTACACCCCGGCTAAGCGGCAACAGCTTAAGGGCTACAAGCTCGGTATCTACATCATCAACAATTTAAAGGGCGGCCGCGTTGACGAAGCCGGCAACGCCTACAAGGGGAACTGGTACGGCCTAGTCTTGGCCAAACCTACCCGTTAATTGCGACACCAAAGGGAGCGTTCATCCGCCTAATCGCTGGATGAACGCTCCCTTTTAATTTCACTATTCTATTAGTCGTCGAGTGCGTAGCTCGTGTAGAACGTCTTACCGCCTAACTTCAAGAAACCGTAGTAACTCAACGAGGAATCCCCATCGCCTTCGTCGCCTTCGGGGTCAAAGTCCACCGCGTAGGTCTTTTGCGGGTTGACCAGCGCCAAGCGGTACTGGGTCTTCCCGTGAGACTTAACCTTGGTGGTCTTGAAGCCACTCAGCTTCTTGGCCAGGTACAGGTACCGCGTGTGGCCCTTGATGGTGGTCCGCTGAATCTTCACGGACGTCTTGGGTTGGGACCGGTATTCCGTATTGCGACCCGTGACATCATTTTGCCGCACTTCTACGTAACCGTTGGTGGTCAATTGAACGCTCTACTTATCAATCCCACCGGCCATCAACGCCTTGGTGGTGCTCCCTAGGTACAAGTCGCCGGCACTACCGTAACGCGGTAAGTACGCCGGGCGCTTGACACGGGTAAAGGCCGCCGTGTTCTTAGTGACCGTCGGTTCTTGACTGCCCCACAGCCCGCGTTGGTAACCCGGTTTCAACAGGTTAGCGCTCAACCGTGACGCGTCCAATTGCAGAACTTGTCTGGTCTGCTTCTTAGTCCGTTGCGTGGTCAGGATTCCCGCCACGATGGTGCCCTTGGGCAGGGTAATCTTGGAATTTAACGTTCCGGAGACGTACGCGTCAAACGGGGCGCTGACCGTAACCTTCTTGGTGGTCCGGTAGTAGGTTGGCGCCTTCGTGGCCTTGTCCAGACTGGCCAGGGTCTTGGCACTAACCTTCTTGGCCGTCACCGGTAAGGTCGTATCCGTTTCGTAGGTGAAAAACGGTTGGCCACCGATCAGGTAGGTGTCGTAGATCTTATCCTTGACCGTAGTGGTCTTAGCCTGTGGGGCAATCGTCAACTGGTAGCCCGCCTGGCCGTCCACCGTAGTCGGCGTGTCCTTCAAGCCCTTGATGTGCGTCCGGTATGCCACCGTGGTGACACCGTGGCTGGTACTGGACTGCAAGATCTTTTGACTAGCCGGCTTCCCCTGAGGAACCGCCTCACTTTGGGTTTGGGTCGCACCGTTGTCGTAGTATTCGACGTACCCATCACTGGTGGTCCGGAACAGCTGCTTTTGAGTGCCGGCGTTCGGCGTCCCCGCGAACAGGTTCGAGGCGTGGGTGTCCGCAAAGTCGTTGTGCTTGACCGTGTTGTAGGCCGGTTGGGCAACCGGGGTCACCTTAACGGCGTTCAAATCAACGGCTTTCAGGCGTTTGGTCCCCGTCAGGCCTAATTTTTGGCGGAGTTGGTAGCTCAGCGCATCGCCGTTAATGGTCAAGCTCTCGTGGCCGTCATACGCGCTATAGGCGATCTGCACCACCGTACCCTTGGGTAAGGTCACCGAGCCGCTGGGCGATACGCCAACCTTAGTGGCCGCGTCCAACCGGTAGTACCCGAAGTACGCCGCGTCCGTCTGGTAACCCTTAGAATAGCCCTTAACCATCGACTTGGCGTACACGTAGCCGTCATCGCTGTTGTATTCATCCCCGATATGTAGGTAGGTCGCCGACTTGCCGTTGTGCGTCATGGTCACCTTCTGGTCGGCCATCCAGCTCATAGTCTGGTTAGCGTCGTCCATCTGGTTTAAAATCCGCAGGCGTTTGGTGTGGGTCTTATCCCAGGTAAACAACGTCTTCTTGTCGTTCTTGACGTGGTAGGCCGTCCGTCTGATGGACTGGACCTTGGTGATCGTGTAACCGGCCTTGGCTTGCGCCGGGGTGGTCGCGAGTAACACGCCACCACCGATGACCGCCAAAACGGCCGTGAGTTGTCCCCAATGTTTCATCATATAATCTCCTCCTAGAATCATTTCCTCCCTGTAAGGATAACATAAGAATTTAGTCACCGATTCACCGTTCTGCGCGACCAAAAACCGGCGACCACCGCGAAATCGCGTGGTTCTCCGGTTTAAGTTCCTGATTAATTTTGCGTTACAGTTTTAGCTGCGCGGGCTCACCCGCAACGTTGACGCCCGGGGCCCCGCTTGGAGCATCCCCGTCAGGTAAGAACTATCGCCATACTTCTGGCGGTACGCGGCGTCTACTTGTTGGTTCACCGCCGCGTCTTCAAGCGGTGCGAACGTCACGTTGTAGTTCTTCCCCGCCAATAAAATGCGCCCGGCGCCTTGTTGGACCGCCGAACGGTGCCAACGCGACCCTAGCCCGTTCCACGCGCGGATAAATAATTGGCCGTCGACTACCACGGACCAGATCCAAGTCGGGGTCCCGTAAGTGTGGCCATCGCTATAGAACGGCGAGACCCGAAAGTTGTCCGCGGTAGCGAACCGGGTTAGCTCCGCAGTGGGCCAGGTTGGTGTTGTGTTTGCTGTCAAATGATCGAATCCTTTCTAGTGTTAAGCGGTCGTCAGTTGACGGTGGCGTGCGGGCCACCGTATATTAAAGATATAATTAACCATTTTTGTGTTAAGGAGTGATTTTATGGAACTACGCGTTCTGCGCTATTTTCAAGCGGTCGTGGCCGACCTGAACATCAGTCGGGCCGCCGAACGGCTCCACGTTTCGCAGCCGACCATTTCCCGGCAACTCAAGGATCTGGAAACCGAACTGGGGGTGACCTTGTTCGACCGGCACGGCCGGCACCTCCAACTCACCGCTAGCGGCGAGTACTTCGCCCACCAGGTCACCCAAATTCTGGCCCTGACCGACAAGACCCTCAGCAATATCCACACCACCCAAACCGTGCGTGGCACCGTCGTAATCGGCTGTGCCGAATCGCGGAGCTTTCTGAACGTGGCGCAGACCATCCGGACCCTTCAGCGGCAACATCCCCAGATCCAGGTCTCCCTGGTCAGCACCAACGCCGACGAGATTCGCGCCCATTTAAAGACGGGGACCTTTGACTTCGGGGTGGTCATGGACCCCACCGATAAAAGCGAGTTTGATTTCCTGAAGTTACCGGGCGAAAGCCGTTGGGGGCTCTTGGTTCCCCGTTCCTCGGCATTGGCGACCCGCGACCACTTGACGCTGACCGACCTGGAAAACCAAAACCTCATTCTCTCTCAGCAACGGGGGATTAGAGAACAGCTCCGAGACTGGTACGGCGAGAGCACGCCCAAGTTCAACGTGGTCGCCACCTATAATCTACTCTATAACGCGTCCTTACTGGTTTCGGCGGGCGTGGGGTACGCGCTATGCATCGACGGCATCATCAACACCAACCAATCCGACCTGGTGTTCATCCCGTTAACGCCGCGCTTGACCACCGGCACCAGTCTGGTCTGGCACACGGACCAGCATTTTTCCCCGGCCGCCGCGGCCTTTTTGAAACAGCTAGTGGCCGATAACCAGCAACCGCTCACCAGTTAATGCGCAACGTGTACGCACCGGCGCTGGGTTAAACTTCCTGTTCCGCCGGCCGGACCAAGACCTCACTGATGGCCACATGCTTGGGTTGGTCGATGGCGAACAACACGGCGTTGGCAATGTCTTCGGGATCTAGCGCCAGGCCGCTGGCTTCTTCACTGTTCATCAATTGGCTAATGCCCGCTTCGATGGCGGCATTCCCAATCGTTTTGACCAGTTCCGTCCGCACGGCCCCGGGAGACACGATGGTCGAACGAATCCCGTGGCCCTTTTCTTCCTGGCGTAAGCCTTCCATGATCGCCCGCACCGCGTACTTGGTGCCGTTGTAAACGGCCGAGGCGGGATAGACCACGTGACCGGCCACGGAATCAGTACTAATGATCTGACCGTCGTGTTGGGCCTGCATCACTGGCAGCACTTCACCGATACCGTTCAGCACGCCCATCACGTTGACGTCTAACATCAGCTGCCATTTGTCGTATTCGCGGTCACTGAGGTTGCCTTGGGGCATGGTGCCGGCGTTATTGTACAAAACGTCGACCCGACCAAATTCACTCACGGCCAGCTGAATCAGGTCGTGCACGGATTGCCGATCGGTCACGTCTGTTACGTGGTACCGTGCGTTCTCCCCGATGGTCTGGGCCAAGGCGGCTAACCGGTCTTCGCGCCGGGCCCCTAAGACGACCTTGGCGCCCTTGGCTGCTAACAGCTTGGCCGTCGCCGCCCCAATCCCACTGGAAGATCCGGTAATCACAACTACTTTATTTTCGATACTCATGTAAAACCCCTCCTTTAAGTTAAATAATCTTGATGACTTTAGCGGGCACACCCGCCACTACGGCATTGGCCGGCACGTCCTGGGTCACGACCGCACCGGCCGCGACCACCGCGTCTGACCCCACCGTGACGCCCGGCAAGATAATCGCCTTGGCGCCAATCCAGGCATTGCGTTCAACCGTAATCGGAGCCACCGTCAAAGCCCGACGGTGGGCCGGATTCAACTGATGGTTGACCGTGATCAACGCGGCACCCAGACCAATCAACACGTCGTCGGCCAAGGTGATGCCGCCTAAATCGGTAAACTGCACCTGGTCATTAATCATGACGCGTTTGCCAATGGTCAAGTTCCGCCCGTAATCCGTGTAGAATGGTAAGCGAATCTCGACGGAAGGGTCTAGCGGTTGCCCCGTCAGCTCCCCCACCACCGCGCGAATCTCAGCCGGTTGGTGCTGGCCCGTATTTAATTTCTGTACTAATAACTGGTTGCGATCGATGGCCGCTTGCTGAGCGGCAATCTCCGCCACACTCATGTTCTGTGCTGGCACGTTGTCAGCCCCCCTTTGTTTAACGATGAGTCCTAGTATAGGGGCGCCAACGGCATATGTAAAAGTCCTATATTGAATGATGATATATAGCAAATACGCATAGTTAGCCAGACCACGGTGATGTTTCATGTGAAACAAAAGCGCGGCGTTCCCAGGGGAGGAACGCCGCGCTTTCGTCATTTAACCATTGGCAGCGGTCAAGGCCCGACCAAACTGCTATAATAGGCAAGTGCTGGCGGCCGACCACTCGCTAGGCGGCCGTCAATTAAGAGAAATCGACTAGGGACTGTCTGAAAACTAAAAATTCAGGTATAATCTGAGGAAAAACGAATCGAGGCATTCCGATGACAACACCTAAACGATACGAACTGGAAGATGCTCAGTGGGACCGAATCAAAGGATACTTCCCGCCATACCGGACTGGCCGTCCATCAAGCCTAGACAACCGTACCGCCCTCAACGCTATCCTCTGGCTCATGCGCAGCGGGGCTCCTTGGCGTGATCTACCTGAACGCTATGGCTCTTGGAAAACGGTGTATAGTCGCTTCCGAGCCTGGGTAAGTTCAGGCTTGTTCGAACAGGTTTTTCTCGAATTGATTGACAATCCCGACATGGAAAACTTGAGCTTAGATTCAACGATCGTTCGAGCGCATCAAAAGGCCACTGGGGCAAAAAAAACGCCGAATGTATGGTCGAAAATCAAGCTATTGGACTAAGTCGAGGTGGCCGAACGACCAAGATTCACGCACTCGTTGACGGATTAGGGAATCCCTTGGGTTTTCGCCTAACAGGTGGTCAAGTACATGATAGCCAAGTTGCCAGTGAGTTGCTGGAAGGCTTCGATATTTCTCAATCAAATATTATCGCGGATAAAGCCTATGGCACCGCGAAACTTCGCCAGTATATTAAAGATAAAGCAGCCGTCTATACCATTCCGCCAAAGGAAAATACCAAAGACAAGTGGACCTGTGATTACCACGTTTATTGTGAGCGCCATTTGATTGAGAACTTCTTCAATCAGTTGAAGAACTTTCGTAGGATTGCAACGCGTTATGATAAGCTCGCTCATGTTTATCTGGCTACGGTTTACATTGCCTCAATTTGCATCTTACTTAAGTAGTTTTCAGACGGACCCTAGATTAGGAGTAACTATTTTGAATAAGATCTTACAGGAACAATTCTTCGTCAAGGACCTCTCCGACGATCAAAAACACGTCATCACCGACCTCAACGCCTACATTAAACAGGGGCTAACCGGCAAGCAATCGTCCGTCGCCATCATCGAAGGCGCCGCGGGAACCGGAAAATCCGTGGTCTTGATGGAACTGGTCCGTCAATACATGACCGACCCGCACTATCGCACCTCGCTGGTGGTCAACCACCCCGAACTATACAAGGCCTACCGGGACCTGGCCGCCTCGATTCCTAACATGCACGCCAAGGATATCCGCCGGCCCACGTCGTTGATCAACTTCGCCCAGAAGAATCACCAGAAATACGACATCATTTTTGTCGACGAAGCCCATCTGCTGTACTCCAAGTCCGAACCCTACGCGCACTACCGCGGCCAAAACCAACTTACCGATTTAATGGCCCTGGCCAAGGTGGTCGTGGTGGTCTACGACTTCGAACAGGTCTTCCAGTCCAAGATGTACTGGGATCAGGATCTCCTCTACAAGACCATCGGCGACCACCCGCACCGCCTCTTTAGCATGAACTTCCAGTACCGGATGGTGGCCAACGACGACCAGGTGGCCTGGATGGACGACCTGACCGCCGAAAAGCCGCTGCGGCCCTTCCCGGACGACAGCGACTTTGAATTTAAACTCTTCGATACCGCCGGTGGGATGTTTGACGCCATCAAAAAACGCAACAAGGAAGTCGGTATGAGCCGGATGGTCGCCACGTCCGGTTTCCCCCGGATCGACGGGCGCCACAACGTCGAGATGGATAGTTTCAACCTGCCGTGGGACGAATGGGACCCGCAACGGACCCACTGGGCCAAGCGGGAAGGGTCCATCACTCAAGTGGGGACCATCTACACGCTACAGGGCTTTGACCTGAACTACGTGGGGATGATCATCGGCCCGTCGTTTGGCTACGACCCGCAGACCGACACTATGACCGTGATTCCCGAAAAATACTCTCACAAGGAAATCTTCAAGAAACGCAAGGACATCCACTTCTCGCGTGACGAATACAAAACGTTTATCGCTAACGTCTTAAACGTCTTAATGAAGCGCGGTAAGTACGGCCTGTACCTGACGGCCTACGACGATGCCTTGCGCCACCGGTTGTTGGAACTGGGAACGACTAAATAATATTGATCTCCACGCTTCCAGGACAGTCAAAAACGGGCTGGAACGGGGTGGGCACGGCTTCAAGCCCGTAGCCCAGGTCTTGAAGGCCGACCTTTGTCTAGGCCAGTAAAAAACACTGACCAAGGCAAACGACACCCCTGAGCCCATTTCTGACTGTCCCTCCAGCTCACACTCGTGATAACAGCAACTTGGAATGCATTCTGCTTAATTAAACGGCAATAGGTCGTTGTTTTGTTCAACCATCGAATTTTAAAACAGGTTCCAATAAAAAGCTGAAACGTTAAGCCCAACTAGGCCTAGCGTTTCAGCTTTTCAATTAGTCGAATTTTTTTGTTGTTCGGCCACGATTTGCCGTTCCGTGGCCTGGGCGTGCTTAAAATTCACATCCAGGCTGGGATCTTCCGCCGCGCCCTGGTTGAACGGCGTGGTCATGAACAGATCGACCATTTCGTTCGCTAGGTCGGGGGTCACCAGGCGACTACCTAGCGCGAGGACGTTGGCGTTATTGAGTTCCCGAGCTAGCCGGGCCGACTTTGTACTTTCGCACAACGCACAGTAAACGCCCGCGTACTTGTTCGCCACGATGCTCTCCCCCATCCCGGTACTCCCGAAGATGAAGCCCCGTTTAAATTCACCACTCACCACGCCCCGGCCGACCTCGTAACCGGCCCGAAAATAATCGAATTCATTATCCGGCGTGACGTCCTGGACGATGATGCCTTGCGCTAAGAGGTGGCGGCGCACCTGGTCCTTTAACTCAGCCCCCAAGCGATCGGCCCCCACAATAACTTTGAGCATGTCTGCGTCTCCTTCTTAGTAAAACGTTTTATGTAAACCCTATCTTCAAATATAACTTAACGCTCCGCTCAACACAAGGCATCATCATCATTAATTTTGTAAGCGGATTTTCTTGCACCAAAATGTCAAATATGTTTTACTTAAATTGTAAAAGATGTTTGACATAAGGACGTGAGTAGGATGCAAAATACCATTGCGAGTCGGCGCAAGCAACGTAAGCTATCGCAGGCGGACCTCGCGGCGTTAACGGCCGTGACGCGCCAAACCATCAACGCAATCGAAAACGACAAGTATGATCCATCGTTATCGTTAGCCTTCAAGTTAGCGGCGGTGCTGGAGACCACGGTGGATGAGCTGTTCAATCAAGGGGAGGATCATCAATGAGTCGAGCAAAACGCATCGTGCGCGTGACATTCTGGAGTAATACCTTTTTTCTGATCGTGATTGCCGCACTAATGATCACTACTTTCGGCGGCCTGTTTCAGAGCCACTCCCTAATCTTGGGGTTAGATTTAGTGTTAGTAATCGGGATCTTCATCATGCTTTGGGTGCTGCAACGGCGCCTGGACGTTAAATCCTATAAGGGGCTGTACTGGGTCAGCGACGAACGGGAACGGGCAATCGCCCTCAAGGTTCATTCGGCCATTATGATGGGCAACACCTACTTTCTCTACGGGCTGTTAGTGGTCATCTTCCTGCTAATGAACTTCGGCCTGGCCACACAACGATTTGGACAGGTCCTGCTGGGATTGGTCTGGCTGTATCTGCTCTTCACCAACGGGCAATACCTCTGGCTGTGGAACCACTACGACCAGGACTAACCCCCGTCCCGTTAAAAAGTTAGGATTCTTGGTTAGAATCGGTTGCAGGTATGGTATACTCTTAGATGCGGAACTTCTTCATTCCAAGGATTCACCGAGGAGTTCCCAACGTATCTAGCCGCAATGTTGCCACATTGCGGTTTTTTTGTGCGCTGATTTTCCTCCGGTCTTTGGTTTAGGGTCAGCTAACTGGTGAATGGTCTTGATTAATTTTCCAAATAGCCCAATACTAAACCACAGAAGGAGTGGATTTTGTGATCAATCTAAAAAGAACCATTTTTGTAGCAACCCTTGCCTTAAGCTTTCCACTGGCCGCTTCTTTGACGACCACCGCAACCGCCCACGCCGCAACCTGGCATTCAGGTACCCCCAAGGTCCTGCGTGGCCATTGGCGTGGTAAGAAACAGACCATCAAGCAGTATAAGTATACGGGATACGCCAGCCTGAACATCAAGGCTAAGTCCCTGGTCAACACCCCGGGATTGCCCCCTAAAGATCCCAATTTCTCGGCTAAACTGCACTACAAAAAGACCGGTAAAACAACCTACACGATTACCGGTCGCGAATACAATAACGCCCCGCAAAAGGGCTTTAAAATCACCTTTAAGTTCAAAGTTTACAATCATCACAAGATTGCCTTTAAGCAGGTCCAAGGACGCACCGACGGTAACGGAATTTTTTACAAACGCTAAACGATCAATATACCTATTAAAAGAAGCATTGGCCCAATCGCCAATGCTTCTTTGTCGTTTTACGCTTAAAAATCACCCTAAAACAAGTAGTCCGTATTCCGTTCTGCACCGGTGCCGCGCCGTCCTCGCATCCGCAACTTAGGAAGTCCGCCGTGAATTAGACGCCCAACCTTACGCCCGCCGCGGGGTCAAAAACGACGGGCCCTGCGTACGTAACGCGTACCCCAGCGGTACCCACGCGTTCTTGGTGCGGCGGACGGGTTTGCCCTGCGCCAAGCGGGCCATCTGCATCTCGTAATAGCTGACCCCCACGTACGAGCCAACTCGGCGGTCTAACGCGCGAATCCCGGTACTCAACCGGGTAATATCGATGGCGTCGAACTGCCCCGTAGCCGCGCGGTGCGGCAGGTCCGGCATCAGCGCAATCGCCCGGGCCAACCCCACCAAATCCGTTTTGCCGTTCGCCACGGCCTGGGTCATCCCGTCCAGACTACGAAAGCCACCGGTCAATAAGATGGGGGCGGTTAACCCCTGCTTAGCCTTGGCCGCGTAGTCGATAAAGAGGGCCCCGCCACGATTACTGCCCTGAACCATGGTATTTTCGTAATTACCACCCGACACTTCGATCAGGTCCACCCCCAGATCCGCCATCCGGTGAATCACCTGCAGGGAGTCGGCCTCGCTGAAGCCCCCGTCCCGAAAGTCCGACGAATTGATTTTCAGCCCGATGGGAAATTTAGGGCCGACCTTGGCGCGAATGGCGTGATAGATTTCCTCGATAATCCGCATCCGGTTAGTCAGCGAACCGCCGTACTGATCCGTGCGGACGTTGGCGCTGGGCGACAAAAACTGGCTAAGCAGGTAGCCGTGGGCGGCGTGAATCTCCACCCCACCAAACCCGGCGGCTTGCACCACCAGCGCAGCCGTCGCAAACCGGTGTACGATGTCGTGAATCTCCCGGACGGTCAGAGCCCGGGGCGGGTTAAAGGCAAAGGCGTTATCGCCCGTCAACGGGACGGCGCTAGGCGCCACCGGATGCGAACTGAGATGTTTGGGGGACTGGCGGCCCGGATGGTTAAGCTGGACCCAGGTCTGGGCACCATTCCGGCTTCCCGCCGCGGCCCAGCGTTTTAGTTGGGGCAAATCCCGGTAACCCTCGATCACGATGTTGCCCTTCTCGCCCAAAGCCGTGGGGTCCACCATCACGTTACCCGTGATCAGGAGGCCGGTACCGCCCGCGGCCCAGCGCTGATACAGATGGCTAATGGCGGCGGTGGGCCGGAATTGTGCGTCGCCTAAAAGTTCACTCATGGCCGGCTTGACGAACCGGTTCTTTAAGACCGTTCCGTTGGGGAGTTCTAGGGGTTCAAATAAAAGATTAGTGGTCATTTCAAAGTCCTCTTTCTTATAGGTTTAAACTTACGAACATCAAAATCAAAAAATAAAACCGGCTTAGTCGGTTTCATCTTGTAGGTCGGCTTCTAGCGAGGCGGTCAAGCGCTTCAACAGGTTGAGGGCGTCCCCCATGTTGGCGCGGTAGTACCGTTCGATCCCGGTCTTGTTCACCGCGAGGATACCCGCGTCCAACATCAACTTCAAGTGATGGGACACGGCCGGCCGGGATAACGCGAGACGGTCCGTGATTTGGTTGACCGTCATTTCACCGTTCTTGCATAACATGACTAAAATCTGTTGCCGGTTCTCGTCTTGCAACATCGCAAAGATCGGGGCGCCAGCCTTAAAAATATCCAGGGTTTGTTCAGCCATTACAGTCAGTCCTTTCTATCAAATCTAGGTTCGTACTTTTAAACCATTAAACACCGAGTAACCAAATTTGTCAAACAATCTTAGTTGACATTCTTAAACCAATGAACTAAACTCATTTTCGTAAGTTCACGAGTTTAAACCAACAAAACAAACTACAAAAGGAGTTTTCTCATGTCAACCACTACCATGCAAGCCGCCGTCATCGACGCCTACCGGCAACCCCACCCCACGCTAAAACAAGTTCCCCGTCCCCAGATCCGTCCTAACGACGTGTTGGTGCGGATCGTCGCGGCCAGTATCAACCCCATCGACCTCAAGACCAAGGACGGCGGGTTAAAAATGCTTCTTAAATACGATCTGCCGCTCATTATGGGCAGCGACTTTGCCGGCACCATCACCGCCGTGGGGAGCGCCGTCCACGATTTTGCGGTAGGTGACGCGGTGTTCGGTCGCGTCCAGAAAGACCGCATCGGGACCTTCGCGGAATACCTCGCCGTCGACCAGGGCGATATTGCGCGTAAGCTCCGCAACCTCAGCTTCGAGGAAGCCGCGGCCCTGCCACTGGTAGGTCTCACCAGCTACCAAGCCCTCCACGACATCATGGCGTTGCAACCCGGCCAAAAGGTCCTGATTCAGGGCGGCTCCGGGGGCATCGGCACCATCGCCATCCAGCTAGCCAAGCACCTGGGTGCCTACGTGGCCACCACCACTTCACCGGCAAACTTCGACTTGGTCAAGTCGCTGGGGGCGGACCTCATCATCGACTACCACACCACCAACTTCGCCGACGTGTTGACGGACTACGACGCGGTCTTCGATACTCGTGGTGGGCAGACCCTCGCCGACGCCTTTCAGATTATCAAGCCCGGCGGTCAGGTGGTCAGCATCGCCGGCCTGCCCAACGCCCGTTTCGGCAAGGCTTACGGCGTGGCTTGGTGGAAACGACTAGCCTTTGGCTGGGTGACCCGACAACTGACCCGTTTAGAAAAACAACACCACGCCACCTACACCTTCCTCTTCATGCAACCCAGCGGCGCACAGTTGACGCAGCTCGCGCAGCTGGTCGAAGCCGGCAGCGTGACGCCCGTGATCGACCGGGTGGTGCCGTTTAGCCTGATCAACCAGGCGTTGGACTACTCCCACGCTGGCCAGGCCGTGGGCAAGATCATCCTGAAAATTGCTGAAAGCGAGGCGGACTAACCCATGCTTATCCTAGTTAGTATCCTGGTCGTCAACCTCCTCGCGGTGAGTTTAGCCCGCCGGTTGACCGACCGACACCCATCACATGGCGCCGTCACTCTCGAAATGCTCCTGACCGCCACGCTTAGTTACGGCGTGGCCCTGCTCCTATGGTGCTGGTTACACCCCATCAGCTGGGGACTGACGTTATTGGTATGGGCCCTCATGTTTGTCAGTGGCGTGGTCGGTATTCGCGTCCTGGGCCAACGTCTCACCAAGCTCCGGCAACGCATGACCGCTGCCCAGGACTTCCGGCGCTTTATCCAAACACTCGCCTATCACGCCGCGACCTTCTGGCAACTGGCCTTGATCATCGGCTTAGCCACCAGCTTAGCGGCGCAGCGCATTCCGGCACTTCCCATATTGATTGGATTTGGTCTGGTTCTCACGGTCGCCATTCTCCTAGAAAACGCCGTTCGCTTCGCCGCCCTCACCGATGAATCCCTTTAGAAAGCAGGTTTTCTGATGACAAGTAAAATCCTCGTGGTTCTCACTAACACCACCCACTATGCCGGCACTCACGACGCGACCGGTCTCTGGTTGGGTGAAGCAACCGAATTTGTGGCCCCCCTCCAAGCGGCCGGTTACGCTATCGACTACGTCAGCCCCCGGGGCGGCTTCGTCCCCCTAGATCCCCGCAGCATGGGCGCCCGGTACACCACGGCGGCCAGCATGCGCGTGTATGAAAGTGCCGACTTTCAATACCGGGCATTGACGGCTTCGCTTGCGCCCAGCCAAGTCGACCCGCACGACTACGCGGCCATCTACTTCACCGGCGGCCACGGCGTGATGTGGGACTTCCCGGACGATCCGGCGCTACAGAACCTCACCCGCCAAATCTACCACCAGGGTGGGCTAGTCACTTCCGTTTGTCACGGGGTCGCCGGACTCTTGAACGTCACCGACGACGCCGGCCACTACCTGATTGCGGGGAAGACCATTACCGGGTTCACCCACACCGAGGAACTGCTGGCCGGCAAACGCCGGGTCGTCCCCTTCCTGAACCGTCAGGTGGCCGAGGCCCACGGCGCTAATTTCCGTCAACGCCGGGCTTACCGGGAGTACGCCGTTCAGGACGGTCAACTGATCACCGGTCAAAATCCTTTCTCCGCCACGGCGGTGGCCCGGCTGGTCCTGGCCGCACTGGCAAAGTAAGACTGACAGACACCACCCAACCGTAACATTACGGCTTTCCCGACTGTTCCACGTGAAACACCGCCAATTCTTTTGCACGAAGAATTGGCGGTGTTTTTGAATTATCTATTCGGGTTGCGGCTCCTCACGCAGTTCTTGCGTGGCAAAGCGCCAAAACAACTGGGCCACGGCCGCCGAATTGTCTGCCTGCTTTAAGAAGGCCAGCTGACTGGTGATCTGCGGGCGCAGCGGCACCGCACAGATGTTAGGGTACGCCGCGTAGTCAAAGGCCTGACTCATCCCCACGGCGATTCCCGCCCCCTGGTTCAATAGCGTCAGGAACAATTCGGGACGCTGGCCGTCGTAGGTCAGTTGGGGCTGGGTGCCCAGTTCCTGCAAAACCGCGTACAGGGGATGGGTTGGACTGATGGTGTCACGTTGCAAGAGAAGCGGTTCGCCCCGCAACATCGCCGGGGTCACCGCCGCCTGCTGGGCCAACGGGTGGTCCTTGGTCATCAACACCACGGCCTGGTCGCGATCACTCACCAGTGTCTGGTAGGTGGTCGGGGGCGGCGTTAACAACCGGGTGAAGACGATATCGACGTTTTTCTGGTCCAACGCGTGGGCCAGATGGTCCTGGCTGGCTTCCTTAAAGGTCAATTGAACCTCCGGATAGTGCCGGGTGAACCGGGTCAGGATCTGAAAGGCCCGGTACTGTGGCAATGACGACAAGCCCTGAATCACCAACGGCCGTTCACGTTGCCAGAACCGCTGCTCGATGGCCTGGGTCAGCTCGGTCTCCCGTTGCAGGACTCGTTTAACCTGCGGCAAGATCAGCCGGCCCGCCCGCGTCAAATGAATCTGCCGGTGGGCGCGCACCACCAATTTGACCCGCCACTCCTGCTCCAAGGCCAGGATGTCCTTAGAAATGGTCGACTGGGATAGAAACAACCGCTCGGCACTTTGACTGTAGTTTAAGGTCTCTGCCAAGTCCACAAAGACCGCTAATTTTCTAGTATCCACCGTGTCCCCTCTCACTATTCGTCATGAGCATAGTTTAACACAAAATTGGAATTGTTCCCGGCGGCCGCCACCGCTAGACTAAGCCTTGTTCGCTAATCTAGGATAGGAGGCTTCAGCTATGCCCATTGGAATTATCACCAATACCTGTGCCATTCTGCTGGGGGGCATCGTGGGGGCGCTGGGCGGCCAGCGGATGTCGGCGGCGTTTAAAGACAACCTCAACCTGGCCTTTAGTATCTGCTCCATCACCATGGGGATCTACGCCATCGCGCCCCTCAAGAACCTGGCGGCCGTGACCTTTGCCGTGATTATCGGGACCATCATCGGGCTACTCATTCACCTGGGTACCCTGATCACCCGCGGGGCCGAGGCCATGCAGCACTTCATCTCCCGGTTCTTTCAACCCACGTCTCAGCTGGATAAACCCGTGTTCGACGCGTCGATGGTCACCGTCATCGTCCTCTTCTGTGCCAGCGGAACGGGGATCTACGGGACCTTGATCGAGGGGATGAACGGCGACCCCAGCATCCTGATTTCGAAGTCGATTCTCGACTTCTTCTGTGCCATTATTTTCGGAGCGAACCTGGGCGCCGTGGTCTCGCTGATTGCCGTGCCCTTTTTCGTGGTCCTCATGCTGATTTTTTCCATCGCCCACCTGGTCGTGCCCCTGACCACCCCGGATATGATCTTAGACTTTAAGGCGGCCGGCGGGGTCTTGATGCTGGCGAGTGGCTTTCGAATCGCCCGCATTAAAATGTTCCCCACCCCCGACATGATTCCGATCATGGTGGTCGTCATGCCCATCTCGTGGGCCTGGACCACGTGGATTGTGCCGCTTCTGCACTAAGGACAAAAGGCAAATCCAGCTGCCCCTTGACATACGTTTCAACACCAAAGCCGTGGCTTCCCTATTTGGGGGCCACGGATTTAGCGTCTCAGCATTTCAATAAATCGGTCGGACTGGCTAAATGGATGTCGGCTAACGCGAGTTTTCGCGGTACCACGCTACCATAATCCGCCCCCGCAAAACGCATCCCCGCGGCGTGCGCGGCCGCCAGATCCGTGGGCATGTCGCCCACGTAAAGGCTTGCCGCGGGCGTCGCCTGTAACCGCCGCAAGGCTAGCTGTAACGGAGCAGGATGGGGTTTATGTTGCCGGGTATCGTCGGCCGTGACCACCACCGCGAAATTCCGGGCGAACGCGTACCGGTGGGCAAAGTACTGTTCGTATTCGTGCCGATGTTTCGACGTTACGATGGCTAATTGGGTGCCTGCCGTTTGCGCCAAGCGCTGAATGGTCGTGGCGACCCCCGCAAACACCTTGACCTGGTCGACGTGTTGGTAGGCGGTCCGTAGCCAGTCCCGTTCAACAGCCGTCATCTGGTTTCGGGGCACGGCTAGCGCTTGCAGCGCGTCGGCGGCCGAAACACCATAGAGTAGCCGTAGGTCGGCGGCCGTCAGGCGAATTCCTAAGGGGGCCACCACTTGAGCTAAAGCGGGCATGTACATCTGATAGGTATCGATCAGGGTACCGTCGATGTCAAAGATAAAATTTTTAATAGGAACGTTCATGGTCTTCCTCCTCATTATGACTTGTGTCTGGCAACAACTAAGGTTACCTTAGGTTAAGAAACCAGTTTCCTGTCAAGAAAAGAGTGAAAAAATGACGACCATTTACGATATCGCCAAGGCCGTAGGGTGTGCGCCGTCCACGGTTTCCAAATACCTGACCCGCAACGGGTACGTCAGCGCGGAGTTAAGCGAACGCATCGCCCAGGCCATGCTGGCTCTTGATTACCACTACAACGGCTTAGCTAGCCAACTTAGCAAGCAGACCAGCAACCGCATCGGGGTCTTGGTCCCCTTCTTGGACCATCCCTACTTTCAGGCCCTCATTACCGCCATCAGTGTGGCCGCGGCCGCGCAGGGTAAAGAAATCGTGATCATGCCTACCGCATACCACCCCCTCCAAGAACGGCGCTACCTCAGTGAGTTGACTCATCAATTGGTGGGCGCCCTCATCGTGACGTCTCACGCCCTGCCCACCGCCGAAATTCTCAATTACCAACGATTCGGCACTTTGGTCTTCTGTGAGGATCTCACCGAAACCACGGTCAGTGTCGTGCGGGCCAACCGCACCGCCGTCTTACATCAATTATTTACCCGTTTGCAAGCCACGGCGTCCACGCCCACCGGACTGCTCCTGATTCGCGACCCCGCCGTCAGTCGGAGTACCCAGGAAATCTTTCAAGCGTACCAGGACGTTTGGGGCAGTGCGCCCGCCAAAACTGCCATCCAATACGGGTGCCATAACTTTCAAGAGGGTCAGGCGGGGATGCGCCAGCTCTTAGACGCGAATCCGCAGCTCAGCACCGTGGTCACCGAGAGCGACGCCACGGCCGCCGGGGCCCTCACCGTTTGCCAACAGGCCCACCGCGCCGTCACCGTGATTGGTCAGGGCAACCAACTCCCCAGTCAACTCATGCAGTTCTCGTCGATCGACCAGTCGACCACGGCCATGGGTCAGGCCGCCGTTCAATTGGCATTGAGTCAGCACCCCGCCACCCGCCAAGTCAAGTTTAAAATTAATTGGCGTTAGGCGGTTGACAGGAAACCGGTTTCCGCTCGTATGCTTGATTCGTAAGTAAGCGTTTACCATCAAACATAGGAGGTTCACGATTATGATCAAAGCATTCGGTTCACCATCGTCGTACGTTCAAGGCTCCGGGGTCCTGTTGAAGAGTGACCCGTATCTCAAAGGATTTGGTCAGCAACCGCTTTGGGTAACGGATAATGACGTTTATCAAATTATCGGTCAACGGTTGGAAACCTACCTGCAAGGCGCCGGTTATCGGGTCACCACGGTGAAATTCAGTGGGGAATCGTCGACTACGGAAATCGACCGGATCACTCAGATTGGCCAGGATCAACACGTTACCGTGGTCTACGGCCTAGGGGGCGGGAAAACTAGTGACTCGGCGAAGGCCATCGCCGACAACCTTAACCTCCCCGTCGTGATTATGCCGACGTTGGCGTCCACGGATGCGCCCTGTTCTCGCCTGTCCGTCATTTACACGGACGATGGTCGCTTCGACCACTACCGGTTCTACAGCCACAATCCCAACCTGGTCCTGGTTGATAGTCAATTGATCGCCGGGGCCCCCGTTCGCCTGTTGACCGCGGGAATCGCCGACGCATTAGCCACCAACGTCGAAGCCCAAGCCGTTGCTCAGGCGGGCGCCAAGACCATGTTGAACGAACACCAAACCTTGGTGGGCAACGCCATCGCGCAGACGTGTGAAGACACGCTCTTCAAGTACGCCCACCTCGCCGTTGCCGACGTTAAACACCACGTGGTCACGCGTGCTTTAGACCGCATCATCGAGGCCAACACGTTGATGAGTGGCCTGGGGTTTGAAAGTGGGGGCCTATCCGGGGCTCACGCCATTCACGACGGGCTAACCACGCTGCCCCAAACTCACGGTCTGAGCCACGGCGAGAAGGTCGCTTACGGGATCCTCACCCAGTTGATGCTCGAGGGGGTCTCCCAAGCGCGTTACGAGAAGTACTTCACCCTATTACTCTCCCTAGGTCTCCCCACCACGCTTAAAGCCCTACACTTAGCGGACGCCACCGACGACGATCTGCTGAGTGCCGCTAAGGCCGCGTGTGCCGCAAATGATACCATGGACCGGCTTCCCTTCCCGGTCACCCCGGCAGACGTGGCTCAAGCCTTCCGGGCCGTTGACGCTTACACCGCCGACTACTTAGCCCGTTAAATTTGCTTGTCCCTCCAAAAGTCGTGTTCCCACCCACCGGGAACACGGCTTTTTTGGCACCATCCTCGCAGTCGTCGCTCGAACCAGTTAAGCGGTCATTAATTCCAATTAACATCACCCAATCATTAATTAACTACTTAAATTTCTTATTTAAGGGTTTCCTCCATCCTGACGCCTGCTATAATTAAGGAAAATTCTAACGAAGGAGCCTCGTCGATGACCACCTTAACCAGTCACGTTTTAACCCGTCACTCATCCGAACTTGCCGCCGTCAAAACCCTCTTAAAAAGCCAATTTCCACCGGTCCAACAATTTCCTTTCTGGTTTTTACAGTGGCGCGCACGGCGACCGGGAATCGATTTTCTGACCTTTTCCGCCGACTCGCAATTAGTCGGTCTGGCCTACCTGATTACCTACGCCGACGTGACGTTGGTTCTCTTTTTGGCCGTGACCCCCGCCAGTCAGTCCCATGGTTATGGTCGGCAGATACTCACGGCGCTACAGGCCCGTTATCCGCACAACCGCTTTACGTTAAACATCGAGACCTTAGACCTCTACGCACCGAATAGTCACCAACGTGAGCAGCGCCGCAAGTTTTTCCTGAAAAACCACTACGTTCCCAGTGGTCTAACGATTGTCGACAGCGACATTCCCTACGAAGTGCTAGTGGCTAACGGTCACGTTAGCCTGACGGAATATCACGCGATTTACCGGCGCTTCGCGGGACCGATTCTCTACCCGTTGTTCAAGCCCACGCTACACCCCACCAACCTTTAACGAAATCTAAAACCCGATCATTGCACACAAAAAGTCCGATTACTCGGACTTTTTTTAATCTCTGTGACACAGCCTTTAAACCCGAGTAGCCTGGTCCCCGGCTTACGCCGTCAAGCGGTAACTGGCATCCAACATCCGGTAAACCTGGGTCGCCAACCTGCCCAAAGAGGTCGTGGATGATGGCCGTGCGTTCTGCCGGTTCCGAAGTAGTGTTCAATTGGGCCACCAGTTGGCGGCACCTGCTCAGCAACGCCTGAATCTCCGGGTCCCGGTAATCGTAATTTTCACCGGCCAGTAATTTTTCGTGTTCGCCTTTTGTCATGTGCTGAATCCTCCTATGTGCGCTAGTCCGTGACTGACGCCCAATTCATCTTCGGCATAGTCAAAAATCACCGCGACCTGCGCCAGGCCAACGATGATTTTTAGTCACTTTAGTTCATTTCGGCTTCCCACGCGGCGTGCGTGTCGATGCCCGTTTCGGCAGCCAGTTGTTCTAATCGCTGAATTTCAGCGGGCGTTAACTTCAGTTGGGCCGCCTGCAGGTTGTCGGCCAGATACTTTTCCTTGGTGATTCCGACGATGGGCACGGTGCCCTTCGCCATTGCGTAGGCCGTGGCGACGACCGCCACGGAAGCGTCGCGTTGGGCTCCGATGGCCGCCATGGCCGCCGTCAACTTTTCCAGTTGGGGTAAGACTTGGTTATAGGTGGCCGCCCGTTGACTCCCAGCGGGTAACGGGTGCTGAGCGTTGTACCGCCCCGTCAATGCGCCCTGTTCCAAGACCATGTAGGAGAAGAAGTCGATGTCGTTTTCACGGCAGTAGTCCAGCACGCCCGTGGTTTCCGAGGAACGCTCCAATAAGCTGTAGTGGTTCTGTACGGCGGAAAGCTGGATACCCTCGGCGCCTAAGATTTCCACCACCCGTTTGATCTGTGCGAGGTTGTGGTTGGAGACCCCGACCCGCTTGACCTGGCCGCTCTTGACCAGCGGGATCAACTGCGGCGTCCAGCGTTCGACGTCGGCGGAATTGTGAATCCAGTAGATGTCCACGTAGTCGGTGTTCAACCGGTCCAAACTCCCGGCCAACATATCGGCCATGGCGTTGTCTCCTTGGGCCATCTGGGGCGTGAACTTCGTCGACAATAAATAGTCTTGGCGGTGATACGGCTTCAGGAGGTCACCTAAAATGCGTTCGGAATCCCCGACTCCGTAGGCGTAAGCCGTATCGAAGAGGTTAAATCCGTCCGCTAGGGCTTGCGCCACGACCGGCTGGAGATCAGCGGTGGTCAAATGGTTCCCGAAAACTTGGTCGCCACCGGCCATGCCGGCGCCCCACGACCAGGTGCCTAAGGCGATACTGGGTAATGCTGATGCATGATTAGTCATTTTTTAGAAATGTCCTTTCTTTATTAGGGAGTCTGCGTTTTGAGTCAAAATTTGTTGTTTTTGGTCGGGCGTCAAAGCCATTTGGTCGATGGCCGCTAAGATGGCGGCACTGGCCCCCACGGGAAGGGTCCCAAACGGTGCGTCGGTCCCGAACATGACGTGGTCGACGCCAAAGTAGTCCACGGTCAAAGCCAGGGCCGCCGGATTGCCCAGAATTGCCGTGTCCACGTAGAAACGGTGGAAATCGGCGGCCTGCTGCGGCGGCAAGGTTGCGGCGATGCGGCCCGCAAAGAACGGGGCCATGGCCCCGGCGTGGTGGACGATGAGTTTTAGGTCGGGATGGCGCTGAAAGAGGCCGCCTGTCACCAGCTGCAACATGGCTTGGGTGAGCTCGTATTCCCAGCTAAACGTCACGTTGTTGTCCGGCTTCCGGTCGTCAAAGATGGGATGTAGCCAGATGGGCAATCCCAGTTGGGCGGCCACCGTAAATAATGGTTGGTAAGCGGGCGCGGCGATGGATTGGCCCAGCGCCCGGGTAAAGACCTGCACGCCCAACAATTCGGGAACCGTGGCCACCTGTTCGGTCAGGATGCGTTGCGCCCCAGCCAAATTATTCATTGGCACCATGGCCACCGCCCCCACGAATTGGTCGGGGTGGGTCCGTACCAAGTCGGCCAGTTCCTGGTTGGCCGCCCAGCACAGGTCAAACGCCTGCTTGGGGTCCACGTCATCTTCGGGATTGACGTTGACCATGCTGATGATCTGCCGCGTGGCAACGGTTTGCTGCGCCTGCCGGTACGTGAAATCCGTCAACGCGCGATTCTGGAGGTACGGCATTTGCTGGGGGATGGTGGGCGCCAACTGTAACATTTTCTGGTAAAACTCGGGGGCCAAGACGTGGGCGAATACGTCGATTGGCGTTTTAGCTAAAGTCATTTTAGCTTCCTTTCTGGCACCGCCGGCCTACAACCAGGCTGGTTTATCCGCCGTCGTGTTGGGCTTGTTCAAACCAATGCTTGCCCGCCGGTAGGTCGTCGGGGCTTGGCACACCCGAAAAGCAAAGTCCGCCACGCTTTGACGGGAGACCTCGGTCCCCTTGAAGGGTTCGTCTTGGGTCGTTTGTTCGTAGGTCACTTCATCCTTATCGGTCAACCAGGCCGGGCGAATCTCGGTGTACTGCACCGGTGACTCACTGAGCAGTTTAGCCGCTGCCCGGAAGCCCGGTAGAAAGGCGGCAATGGCCTGTTCGTTCCACGCGCCGAACTTACCGGGAACCTCGTGATGGGCCCCCAGCGCGCTGATGAAGATCAGCCGGTCCTTCCCGGTCTGAGCCATCGCCGCGAGAATGCTGCGGGTCTGGTCGGCCAGGTTGGTCCCCCCGGCGCTCGAGTAAATCAAATCGGCCGGCGCCATCGCGGTCGCCAAGGCCGGGGTGTCTAGGACGTCACCATCCACCAGCGTCACGCGCGAGTCTTCTCGGTATGCGGCCAAGCGGTCCGCCTGGCGTAAGAATAAAATCAACCGGTCGTCAGTTTCGTGTAACAGGCGCTCCGTTAAAATCCGGGCGGTGGCCCCGTGAGCGCCAATAATCATAATAGTTTGCATATACGTTTCTCCTATTCTGCTGTTAAATCCGCAACGTGGTTACTTTTTTTCGTCAATTAATACCGTGCCGGCGGCCGGGTTGTGGTCGATGGCCCCGACAATCGGGTGTGGCACGTAGGGTGCCTCGAGGCTGGCCAATTCCGCATCAGTCAGGTGCACGTCTAGCGCCGCCGCGGCGTCATCTAGGTGACTGGCCTTGGTCGAGCCCACGATGGGGGCGGTCACACCCCGCGCCCACTGCCAGGCTAACGCGATTTGCGCCATCGCCACGCCCTTTCCGGCTGCCAACTGGTGGACTTGCTGAACGATGCGTAGGTCGGCACTTTCCATCCGGTCGTACTTGCCCATAGCCACGCGGTCCGTTTGACTGCGCAGGGTATCGGTCTGCCAGTCTGGATGGCTCAGGTGCCCCGCCGCTAAGGGACTGTACGGCATCAACGACACGCCCTGCTGGCGACAAATCGGGATCAGTTCGTGTTCGTCCTCGCGATACAGCAAATTGTAGTGGTCTTCCATGGTCTGAAATGACGCCCAGCCGTGGTCCTTAGCGACCTGCTGCAGGTTGGCAAACTGATAGCCGTACATCGCCGAAGTCCCGATGGCCCGGACTTTACCGGCCACGACCAGGTCGTTGAGCGCCCCCATGGTTTCTTCGATTGGCGTCTCGTAGTCGAACCGGTGAATGATGTAGAGGTCCAGGTAGTCGGTTCCCAAGCGCTGCAAGGTGCCGTCAATCTCGCGGTTAATGGCCGCACGCGACAGCCGACCGGGATTGAAGTAGACCTTCGACGCTAGGACCACCTGGTCGCGAGCCACGTGGTTCTCCTTCAACGCCCGACCCAGGTATTCCTCGCTACTCCCCGCCGAGTAAACGTTGGCCGTATCGAAAAAGTTAATTCCCAAATCTAACGCGTGTTGGATCACCCGCTTACTCTGGGGATAATCCAGCGTCCAATCGTGCATGCTCCCCGGTTGGCCGAAGCTCATCGCCCCGACACAGACCTGAGACACCCGAATATCCGTCTGACCTAACTTGGCAAATTTCATCAGTCGCCATCCCTTTCTTTAACTGTTGCAAACTTTAGCACTTAAAGTATACTTGAAGTCAAGGAGGAACCCTTATGAAAATCGAAGCCGTCGCACGTCAATATCAGTTAACCACCCCCACCCTGCGCTATTACGAGCAGCAGGGACTCTTGGGCCCGATTCGCCGCAGCCACGGGATTCGGGACTACCAACCGGCCGACCTGGAGCGGCTGGATTTCATTATCTGTGTCAAACGTTGCGGGATGACCCTCCAACAGATTCGCCACTTCATCGACATCTACCAGCAGGGCGATGACACGATTCCAGAACGCCTGACCATCTTGCAGGACCAACTACGGGCCTCCCGGATTCGCCAAGCGCAACTGGCGGACTCCATCGACCACTTACAAGAAAAAATCGCCGACATCGAGGCCTTACAATCGGCCAGTGAAACTACGGCGGTCCATTAACCAACACAGCTAAAAACCGGGCCATCAGGGTTCCCATTTAAAGGGAGCCCCGATGGCCCGGTTTTCTATCACCAAGACATCGTTGATACTCAATCGGGACCAACCGCGGGATATTAAACGCGTTTTCCAGATTAACGATGTCCCTGTAAAGACACTTGTTCCACATGAAACATTTCGCAACTACGCCTAAAGGCCCCATCAAGCGGATACTTGATGGGGCCTTTATGGTAATTTCTGTTTAACTTAGTAGAAGCTTGGCTTCGTCCAGGCCGTGTTCGGTTCTCCGATTCCCAGGCTTTCGCGATGGTAGTCTTCCTTACCCGTTAACAGGTCGCTGGCAAATTTAGCCACCGCTTCCCGAGTAATCTGGGCGTCTTGGAAGGGTTCACCCTTCTTGGTGACGTCGACGGCCGTCTTAGACGCATCGTTGTACAACCAAGTCGTCCGTAAAACAACGTAGTCGAAGTCCGAGTTTTCGACAGCTTCGACCGTATCCACGTAGTTGGTCTGCCAAACCAGGCCGGTGTGTTCGCGGTACCAAGTTTTAAACGGCCCAGCAACTTCAAGGACCGACAATTAACCCGACTGGCAGCGGAATTTTTACAGTGCATTACGGCGTTAAAAAATGGCGAATCCTATAGGGGGTTCCGTCATTTTTTGCTCGCTATGCTTGTTACCAACTATCTTTAATTCACCGGAAACAGGGTAGTCATTATCTGCGCCAAGATTTCCGTTTCCGAATAGTGCCGGACATCGCGCTGTAACGCGTAACTATCACTCCGACAAAACGCGATGAGCATGTCCGTTTTAAACGTCACCTCCGCCGGATTTAGCTCCGGGTTGGCCCCCTGAATCAGGTCTGCAAAGAGGTGCACTAAGTCCTGATAATCTGGCCGTTGATAATACTGACTCGCCGGTTCTAGGCTCCCCTTGGGCAGGACCTGATAGCGGTTCTCTCGAAAAGCCAGGTAGGCCTTTAAAGCGTGCTGTAGGGCCGCACGGTCGGTCGGGTGGGTGGTTAAATAGGCCCGTTGCTGACTGACGTAATTTCCCAATTGGTCATAAGCCAGGGCCAAGAACAAATCGCCCTTGGTGGGAAAATTACGATACAACGTCCCGACCCCGACTTGTGCGGCCCGCGCGAGTTGGGCCATGGTCACGTCGGCCGCCGTTTGCTCGCGAAACAGTTGGTTGGCCGCGGTGAGAATTTTTTGTCGATTTTGCTGCGCATCCTGTCGCATAGTGATCGTCTCCTGATTGACAGATTCGATTTTTCCTTCTAGTATAGCATTATACTAAACGGAATATATTCCGGAAAGGATTTTTTCATGTTAGCACAAGCCCGTCAACGCATCGTTTTAATCATCGCGATGCTCAGTTACTTTTTAACCGCACTTTCCAATTCCATCGTCCTCACCAGCTTAACCAAGCTCACCGCGGACCTCGACCTCAACCAAGTCACCCTACCGTGGGTTCAAAACGCCTATGGGTTGGCCTTCGGGAGCTTTTTACTCATCGGCGGACGGCTCAGTGACGCCCTGAGTCGCCGTCGCGTCTTAAACCTTGCACTGGTCATCTTTATGCTGGGTTCGCTCCTCTCCGTTCTGGCTCCCAACGGCCTCATCATGATCATCTCCCGGTTCCTCCAAGGGATTGGCTCGGCGTTGCTGGCCCCGACCAGCATGGCGTTACTGATCGACTACTTTACGGGCTCCGGGCTGGTCAAGGCCATCGCCTGGTACAGCTCCGTGGCCGGATTAGGCTCTAGCGTGGGGCTCGTCATCGGGGGCGTCCTGGCCAGTTACCTGTCCTGGCGCATCGGCTTTTGCCTCAACGTCCCCCTGTGCCTGCTCATGCTGGGCCTAGCCTGGTGGGCCTTACGCCAGAGTCCGACCCCAACGCCCAGCCCCCTGGATGTCTGGGGCACGCTGACCTCGGTACTCGGTTGTGGCTTACTGGTGTACGCCCTCAACGGCGCAACTCAGCCACTGGTGACCCTCCTCGTCGCCCTGGTGATTTTGGCCGGCTTCGTGGTGACCGAACACCGGAGCGCCCACCCCATCTTGCCGCTCAGCATCTTTAACAACTGGACTCGCACCAACGGGTACCTCAGCCAGGCCATCCTCAACGGGGCGGTCATGGGCTACTGGTTCTTTATCTCGGAATACCTCCAACAAGCCCGGCACTACTCACCATTTAAGGTCGGCCTGGCCTACTTGCCGTTGTCGCTGACCATGTTTCTGGGGGCGATGATTGTCCCCCGCTTGATCGACCGGTGGCAAAATAAACGCGTGCTGGTTGCGGCCGTGACCGTGGAGTTTATCGGCTTCGCCCTGGCGTTATTCACGTTCGGCCAAGCCTACTGGCCCAGCGTTGGTTTACCAATGATGATCATTGGGATTGGCCAGGGACTGGCCCTCGCACCCTTGACCAATATGGGGATCGACCACGTCTCGGCCGACCGGTCCGGCGTGGCCTCCGGGCTGGTCAACGCCGCCCATCAATTGGGTGGGGTGCTGGGACTGGCGTTAATGGTCAACGTCGCCGCCAGCCTCTTCTCCGCCCAAGCCATCGCCAGTCAGTTTCGCGTCGCCCTCATGATTGCGTTAGTCATGGTCGCAGTGGTAACCGGTTTGGCGCTGACGGGGAAACGGGAAGGTTAAGCATTAAACCAAACGCGGATTAGCCAGTAACAGTGACTAATCCGCGTTTGATTTTCTCATACAGTGTCGCCATTGAATTACTTGCCACCGGCCGCGCCAATGCTAATGAAATGATACATGTGCCCAGTCTTAGCATCGATAGAGTGGGATTCATAGTTCCAACAGCCGCCCTTACCCTTTTTCGTAAAGTAAACGCTGGTGAACGTGTAGTATTTAGTGGTCTTAGACTTCCAGTATTTAGAATGATTTTTACCTGTGAGCGCGTTGTAGGTCCCTGAATTGGCGTACTTCACCTTACCCTCATAATAATTGTAAGAATTGTATCCCGTTCCCACCTTAACTTCCCGGTAGTGAAGCTTATATTTATTCCTCATCTGCTTCATCGTGTAGCTTTTTTTGCCAATTTTATACCTTTTAGGCGGTTTGACCTTAGTCGCTTTCTTAGCCGTTTTAGCCGCGGCTTGAATGGGAACGGGACTCAGGGTGGCCATCCCCAGCGTTGCGAGCATAACTAGCGTTAATACGTGCTGTTTTTGCATATGAACTACCTCCTTATAGGCCTAGTATACGGGACCATACCGGCGTTTCAAGCGCACAGTGAGTGGTCGCTTTCCTTACGTTTTTCCGTTCCCAATTTCCTGGTAATTACCAAAATTACTTTAGTTAAGCCGCCCCCGTTTCATCCCCGGGCCAGGTTTGCTAGACTGGACCTAACAACCTGTTTACGGGAGGCTTCACATGCACAAATCGCAACTCATTCGTCTCACGTTCGCCGGCCTACTCCTCAGCGTCTTGATTGCCGCCGTTTCCGGCATTTTCATGATTTTGGAGGGGGCCTTGATCACCCTGCTCTGGACCACGATTCCGGCAAAACTACCGTTCGACTGGCCCTACTATCTCCTGCTGTGCGGCCTAGGCGGCTGGCTGCTGACCCGGCTCAATCGCCGCTGGGGCCCCCTGCCGGCCACCGCGCACCAGGCCATGACCGAACCGCGCCAGACCCAGACCGTCCAGTACCGCAACACCTTTAAAAACTTAGTGGTCGCCCTGGTCATCTTGGCCGGTGGGGCGGGCGTCGGGCCCGAAGCCGCGCTGCTGGGCGCCGTGGTGTCGCTCTCCGTGTGGGAAATGGACCGACTGCGCTACTTTTACTTTAATCATGATACGCTCCAGGCCGTGCCGGTCTACCGGCGGCTCTGGTGGCTAGTTGCGCCGACCGGTCACCTGCAGCGATACCGCTCGACGCACAGCATCCCCGCCGAACAACTGGGGATGAAGAAAAAACTCAACGGATTGTTCATCGCCAACGGGTTGGTCGCCTTCTTCCTGCTGATGCGGGCCATCGGTCACCCCTCGTTCATCACCAAGATGGGGGCCTCGCACTGGACCTGGTCGCAACTCTGGGTGATGATTCCGATTCTGCTATTGAGCGTACCGTTGAGCGGATTGTACCACTGGGGCAGCCACCAACTGCACACGCTGCTCCAGCGGATCCCCCACCAATTCCCGCGGCCCTTCCTGGGTGCCGCCGTCATCTTCCTGTTCGCCGTGTTGGGACCCCGTCTGCTGTTTTCCGGTCAAACGTTTATGGCGCTGATTCCGCAGGTCAATCACCACCAGACCGCGGCGGTGATTCTAACGGCCGCCGTCCTGAAACTGATTTTCTTGCAGCTGTGTCTCAAAACCGGGTGGATTGGCGGGGACATCTTCCCGATTGCCTTTGCGGCGATCCTGTTGGGCTTCGGCATAGCCCAATTACTGCCGGGCTTAGACGCCCTGTTCATCGTGGCCGTGGTCGCCACCAGCTTGGCAACTAGCCTCCTGGGTAACGTCTGGGTGGCCGGGATCTTCATCGCCCTGTTCTTCCCGCTTAACCTGCTACCCGTGATTGCGCTGGTGGTGGTCCTGCGCTGGGGCGGGCAACGGGGCTGGCGGAAGTGGCGGCAACGAACCGCGTCCTAAACTCATGCAATCCTTAACTAACATCAAATAAAGCGGCTGGGACTAGCTGATTAGTCCCAGCCGCTTTATTTAGTTTAGGTGGGACCCCCCACTGTAAGCCTGGGTTACCGCCGCTACGCCTAGAAACGCCGCCACCGCCATACTCCCAGGATACTGCCCAAGACGGCTAGCACGGCCACGCCCCACCCGCTTGAAAAGCGCTGTTCATTCGTTTGCGGTAAGCGCGGCGTGGTCTGAGCCGCCTGCGAGCGCACGTTTTGCTTATTGGGTGTCGTTGAGATCCCGTGAACGGGAGCTTTCGGCGACCACTTTCCCGGTGTACCGTTGGTTGTCACGAGCCAAGGCGTCGTGGTCTTTCGTGGTCCCCGCGGCGTCCGGCTGGGCTGACGTGAATTTCCCTTCGCGTCGGCACTACCGATGACCAGCACAGCCCGATAGGTATAAGCCACATCCTGATGCTGGTTGGTATAAACGCCCGTCGCGTTCGTCGGCGTTGCCACCAGTTGGTACCCCGTCAAGGTCTTAGGGGTCGTCGTGTAAGTGGCGCCCACCGTGCCCGTCAGCGTGGTGTTAGCGGCCAATTGCTCACCGGTCTTGGTTTGGTAATGGACCGTCACCGTGCCGGTAGCCACCGGTACAACCGGGACTACTGGACTCACTGGCGGAACTGGGTTTCCCGGAACCGCCGGATCGACCGGCTTTACGGGTGGGGTCACGGGCTGACCGTTGGGCTTGTAGAACACATAGAGGTCTGAGTTAACATCTTGAATAGTCCCACTCAGCGTCTTCGCCGTTAAGGTGGCCTGACCACCGGTTACCCGGTCTGGATCGTACCCCGCAATCGTTGGCAGCGTGGCGTGCCAAGCAGTGCCGGTTTTCCCCGCCGCCTTTATCATCAGCGGCTGTTGATGCTGATCGACCAACGCCTGACCATTTTCATCAACCAAGTACACCCGCTGGAGGGGGGTGAACAACAACGTGAGCCGTTGCGCATCCTGATTGTAAGTCACGGTTGTTCCGGTCACCTGCTGATGATCAGCCGGCTTTTCGTAGGCAAACCCCCGGTCCTCCAGGTTAGCGATGGCTTGTTTAACCGTCGCGTCTGTCAGCACATCCAACGAGGACGCCGTCGGGCCGCTGAGGATCGTAAACGGCGCAATATTAACACCGCCGTCCAACCGATAGTTCACCGTGACCGCCCCGACATTGGCCTTCAACGTATACGGAATCGTCATGGTTCCCGAAAAGTTCAGGCCATCGGGGGCAACGGGCTGCCAGCTATCATTGTGGCGGCTAACATCCCAATTAAGATACAAGTTACCCGTATTTGCTTTAAACTGACTCCATTGAATCCAATTACTTGCCCCAATCGTTTGGGCGGTTGGCAAGTCGTTCAACGAAATTCCTAATTTCCCCGAACTCATAAACTCATTAAAATTATACAAGTTATCATAGGCAAACGACCACGTATCTAAATGTTGCGTTTCTGGGTTTAACACCACCTGTGGCGAACTCCAGGTTTGATTGTTGGCCGAGATGTTGTAGTAAGGCTCACCACCTATAAATGGTCGCCATTTAAGACTAAGCGCTGGCGTGATGTCAAAGATATGATTGCCACTCAGCCCGAAATTACTTGGTATGGCGGTAATGTTCCGTAGCACCGTAATGTCCGAAATATCATTATTTGCCAGCCCGATGATGGACAAATTAACTAACTTTTTAAGGGGGGCAAGGCTTTTGATCTTGTAGGCGCTATCCGCCAATTTATTGAACCCAATATCGGTGAGAGCCGTTAAGTTGGCTAAGAAAGCTAAATCGGTCACCCGGCTCCAATTCAACGTCAGTGTCGTCAATTGATGCAGCTGCGAAAGTGCCTGAACGTCCTCATCGCCAATTTGCGCTCCGTCCAAACTAATCGTCGTTAAATGGGTGAGCTGCGCTAGCGCCGCGATGTTTTGTAATTGCTCGGCTCGCTTCCCCCACTTCTTTGCTGCATCACTGTCTACCCGAATGATTAATTTTTGTAGGCCGGTCGCCTGGTACAGGCCAGCCAACGACTTAACGTTCACAATTGCGTTATAAAAGGCCCGATCTTGGTTTTGTTTCTTATCCGCTTGCCCGTCATCTACATCCAATACGGTCAATTTTTGCAGCAACTCGGGGGTGATTTGCGCCACGTTGGTAATGTTAAAATTTTGTTGTTGTAGCGCGTACAAGACCAACTGCTGGAGGTTCTTATCCGGAATCAGGTCATCAACCGTTTGACGGGGCGCCGCCAGTATTGCGGGTTTTGGGGCTGATGGGCCGCTGGGCTGCGGCACGGTTGGCCGACTCGGTTGCGGCATGCTGACGGTATTCGCTCCCGTAGTCGGCGCCGCCTGCTCGGACGTATCCGGGGCCCCATCCCGATCTCCAGCGACTGGTGCGGGGTCACCTACGCCTTCTGGATGGTCCCGGTCTTGAACCGGGGTCGGTTGATTAGCGACCGGGGGCTCGGGCTTATTCTGTGAAGCCGTAACGGCCCCCACTCCGGCTGGTTCGCGGGATTGCGCCGGAACCGCGACGTCGTCAGCAGGAGATTGAGGGACTGAATTTAGCTCATCTTTATCGGGATTGTACGTCGATTTAACTGTCGTTTTTTCCGCTGCGGGCGTCGGCGCCGGATCAGCCGTTGGCAGTTGAGCGTGCTGTTTGGATAACTGATCCTCCCGCGTTGCCTGACTAACGATCTTTTGTCCGGTGGTCAAGGTCGCGTCTGCATGGGCATCGCTTACCGTTAGCCCCACCGTTCCCAGCGTTAAGGCCACTGCACTGGTGAATAACCACCGACTGGATTGCCATTGATTGCCGTTCGTTCGTTTCGTTTGCATGTCTCCATCCCCCTACGTGCTGGTTCCTGTCACCCAACCATTGTTTAGATTTCTATCCGGTTATTGATGTCAATGTACCACCATTTAAGAAGATAGGCAATACTGTAAACGGTAAAATGAAATAATCGTTTTTATAAATCAAGCAGTAAGCCCCGACAGATCAGCACTTTGGTTCACCCTATTTTTCCACATCTGGTCCAATGTAACCAAAGGGGGCATTAACACAAAGCGACGGCCCCCTCACGGAGAACCGTCGCTTGTGATAATCGCCCTATTCCCCTAACCGGCCGTAATCGTTCCATTCCCCAAACATCTTATCGGCCGCCGATTGGTCGATCAACCGTTTTAGGCGCCGATCAAACACCGCGCGGTCCTTCCGTTTATCGCGCTGAATGGCATCGATGCGGACCCGCTGATAGAGTGCCGGGAACCGTTGGAAATTCGTCCACGCCACGGGGGCTTGGTCAAAGGCCCGCTGAATGTCGTCGTCAATCGCGAACTTAGCGGGATCCATTTCTGGTAACACTGCCCGTCCAGCCGGTGTCATCTGTCCCAGTCGTTCCAAACGACGACACCGTTCCTTGTTCAGTTCGGACCAAGGACTGCGGCGTGCGCGGGGCGTGAACTTTTGCAAGTTCCGGCCCACAATCGTTTTGTGCATGGTATCGATCCAGCCAAAGCAGAGCGCTTCTTCCACCGCATCCAAATACCAGACGCAACCGGTCGGCGGTTGTTTGCCCTTTTTCGCCACCAACCAGCATTCCGTTGCCTGGTCGTGGTGCGTCCTTAACCACTGCCGAAACTCGGCGCGCGTGGTGATTTCCAGTACATTTTTTGGATCCATGAGTTGACCTCCTAAAAATTACATCGCTGATTTTCCGGTGTGCCATGGCCGCTGACGCGCTTACTCCTAGTTTGCCATTTGGAGCGAGTCGCCGTAATCTCGCCAGTAACTAATTTTATGATTTTTGAGGGTCACAATTGAACAGAAGCGATTGTTATACTGACCATTCCGCCCGTGAACCTCGTATTCCAGAATCAGTGCATGCTGGTCAGGCGCCTTATAGACCCGCAGATGGTCGGCCCGCAGCCTAATGGGGTAGGTCTTGAACCACTCGAAGTACTGGGCCTTGCTCATCTGAAAGGGAAACCCGGGAATGCGATACTCAAACTCAAAGGTGGCATCGTCCGCGACGGCATCCCAGAACGACCCTTCAGGCACCTCCCCCTTGAGACCGGCCATGAGAATCTCAAAGAACGCCGCGTTAGTTTCTGTGTTCTGTGTAGCCTGGATAATTCGTTGCCATGTTAAACTCCCCTTTTCATCGAATAAAGCGAGTATAGTGGGTCATAGATGACATCTAGCTGTCACCTATCAAAAAATGGGAGGTCACCATGAAAATTGAACGGCTAATTGCGATTGTCATGCTATTACTGGAAAACGAAACGATGTCGGCCGCCACCTTGGCCCACCGGTTCAACGTCAGTAAGCGCACCATATTAAGGGACATGGATACCCTCAATTTAGCACGGATTCCCATCTACGCCGTTCGCGGGGCCAATGGCGGCTTTGGGATTATGGCCACTTACAAGTTCGATAAGCGGCTCCTCACCGTGACCGACCTACAAACCATCCTCACCGCCCTAGCCAAGCTGAACGACTGGACGCTCGACGACCAAACGCGCTTGACCCTAGATAAGATTCGGGCACTTTTGCCGCAAGTTCATGACCCGGCTAATTTTAGCATCAACGATACACCAACTACGGGGAGCCAACGATTAGCGACTCTCCGCAAAAAACTTCTGGCGGCCATTCAGCGGTCGACTTTAGTGCAACTCACCTATGTCGACCGGCTGGGCCACCAAACGGTACGGCGAATCGAACCTTATCAATTAACTTACCGGAACGCCAGTTGGTACTTGTTGGCCTATAGCTTAGAGCGCAACGCCTTCCGGACGTTTAAACTAGCACGAATCGTCAAACTAACGGTGTTAGAAGCCCCCTTCAGCAAACGCCAGCTGCCGGCGACTGATCAACCGGTGCCAACCGATTTCAAACTGGTCAACTTAACGGTGTTGGTGAAAAAGGACGTGCGAGACAAGCTCATCGAGGGCATCGATACGGGACCGTTAGTTGAGGTGGACCAGACTCATTACCAGACGACCTTCGTCATTCCGGATAACGAATACGGCTACCGCTACGTCGCTGAGTTTGGCACTAGTCTTCAGGTGCGCGCCCCTGCGGCGTTTGTCGCGCACTATCGGGAGTGGCTGCTGCAGATTGTTCGGTTGAATGGGCAGGGACTGTAGATGATAGCAATAGAGCTTAATTTTCTTATTTGCTTACTGATTTATTCATTATCTTAAAATCAATGTTTATCAAATTAAGGCCGCTTAAAAACGAGTTTATACAAGATTCTTGACGTATCGAAATCATCTGGTGTGGTGTAATTCATATCTATTTTTGTGCAATAAAGGCCCGAAAAATCGGGCCTTTACTGCACAACTTTGTTTTTAATCTTTAGTTAGAGAACTGAAAAATTTCAAAAGTTCATCCCTAAAGTCAGCAAGCTCAAAATAACTTAATTTTTGATCATTAGCAATCTGATCAACCTTTTCTTTAAGCTTAGGATTATCATTCATACTAATTCCTGGTAAATACGAACCAAAAGCGTCAACAATTGTATTTCCATTAAATTTATTATCAGCAGACCATCGTCGAATTTTTAGTTCAACTTGCTCTGTTCGGACGGCCCGACGAGCCTGCTTTAACGTTTCTGTATCAAAGTGGGTTGTGTAGACATGATTTTCAATTCCATCCAGAATTGCTTCAATCTCAGAACGGGAGTCATCGTCCATCGGCGTAATATGCTCCTCAACAGCCTGATGATTCTGAGTCGTTGTCTCATCCATGTAGGCGTTCAACAATGCAACTAGCATGTCGTAATCAATGATTTCGTGACGATAAAGGTCAATAGCCACCTTAACATTGGTTAAGTCCACCTGCTTATCCGGTGGTAGCAGATTGTTCACGTCATTCAAACGAGCTTGGAGTGCACTAAACTCATTCTCACTAGCAATATTTAAGCTTACCTGATTGCCTGTCTCTTTGCCACTTGCATCCAGTACATCAATAGTCGACCCTAGTGCATAGCCTTGTTGGACTAAACGTTGTACCTTTTGGTTAACCTCCGCTGCCAACACAGCAAAAATCTGTTGGTCTGTTTCCGATTGTGGCGTTTGACTGAAATCATCCCCAGCAATTTCCTTGAGCTTCGTAATCATTGGTTGAAGCTCTTCAATCTGGGTAGTCATCTCGGGCGCCAAAATATTATCATCCTGCAGTTCCTTTTGGTCCTGATCATCCGGTTGCTTGGCCGCGTCTTCAGCAGTATCATTACCACCTTTTGTATAGATAACTAATGCATTCTTGACATTTTCTTCCATCACATCGCCCTTTCGGTAGAAACGAACTTTACCGTGGGGTTTGGCATTCTTATCGATTGTACGATTCGTACGGGACATCGCCTGGATCAATGGACCTTCTTTTAGGAGTTTATCAATATAGATAATGTTAACGTACTTAGAATCAAATCCAGTCAACAATTGGTCAGATACGATCACGAGATCAAGACGTTGCGGTGTTGCTAGCTCTTGTTCAGCGCTTAGCTTCTGGTTATAAGGCTTTTTGTGAGCCAGCCGTTTAGTAATATCATTAACGTAGTCCCGTTCTGGATTCTGGCCTTCTAAAAAGTTTCGTGTGTGATACAGGGCAGCGTAGTCTTGCATCCCCTGCTTAAGAGCTGCTTGTAAGTCAGATGTCCCAATACCATTATCTTCATCCCGTGAATAAGTCATGGCAACCCGCAAATCCGGTGCTAACTTTTTAAATAATTGGTAATACGCCACAACTGCTTGTTTGCCAGATACAGCAAACAATCCATGAAACTGGTTAGGCTTTCGAACACCCATTTCAATAGGTCCTGAGTGATTCTCTTGCCAATGGTCGATAATATCTTGGACAACTGCCTGACGAAATGGAAGGGAGGTATAAACTTCTTTTTCTAATTCCTGTTCATTGAGTTCAGAATGATTAGTAACCTCAATATCGGGCGTGTAATAACTAACATCAAAGCCCAATACGTTACCGTCACCAATTGCATCTTTAATAGTATAACGATGAAGACGCTGCCCAAAAATATCATAAGTTGAGATATCACGTGACGTTTGTACATCGTGGACCTCATCACTATAAAAATTAGGTGTACCTGTGAAACCAAACCAAGTTGTTTTAGGAAAAGCACTTTTAATTCGGGCCACAGCATCCCCGCTGGCCGAACGATGGGCTTCATCCATCAAGATAACCTGCCGATCCATTGAGGATAACCCTGCTTTTACAGCCTTATCTAGTCCTTGAACGGTAATCAGGTAAATATGCGATGCTGCATCGGAAGCCTTAAGGGCCCTTTTTAATTCATGGCCTTTAACAACTTTAATTCGGCTTTCAAAAGTTCTATAGGCGTAAGACTTAAAGTTCTCAAACGTTTGGTTGATCAAATCAACACGGTCTACGATAAATAAAACGTTATGAACCCTCGGCATCGACGCTAACAACTGTGCGACCTTAAACGACGTAACCGTCTTCCCAGACCCCGTTGTATGCCAAACGTAGCCACCCTCTTTTTCAATGAAGTTATTATCATCCATGGTACGCATGCGTTCCATGATGGCTCGGGTGGCTTGAATCTGGTAAGACCGCATCACCATCAGATTATCATTGGCCGCATCTGGAATCATGTTGACCGTTACTAAACGATGCAACGCGGGGATTCCCATAACCTGATGAATAAAATCCATGGTATCCGTAACGTCTTTCCCTGTTGCATCCCGCCAACCAAAAACAAAGTCCTTATTGTAATCTGCCGAACTTTTGGGACGCGCAAAATAATGAGCTGAATGTTGCGATAAAATAAATTGGACCTGTACAAAAGAAAATAGGCCCGTATACATCCCATCACCAGCATATTTTTGTAACTGCTCGAACGCGTTCCACTGATTTTGCAGTGATTCATCCTTTTCTTCGATATGGGCAACGGGTATCCCATTAATTAACAGCATGATATCAATACGCCGCTTAGTGCTCAATGTGTACGGAAGATCATTAAAAGTGACTTGACTGACGACTTCATACTGCGAATGTCCCCCTGCAACTTCGTCACCATAAAAAATCTCAATTTCTAGCTTAGTACCATCATCACGGGTCAATGGCAACGTACCAATCCCTCCGGAACCGGCGAGCATCAGCTGTGCATCATAGGGTGTTTTATTTTTATTGAGTTCAAGTTTGAGGCTCTCAAACTCTGTATCTGAAAGAGGGACGTTCTCAAGCTTGCGGGCGTTGTTTTGGTTCAAGATATCTCGCCAATGATCATACAAGGCTTTGGTCGTAACGCTCGATAAATCTTTTCGTTCAGTCCAGCCTTCAGCTTTTAATTTTTTTATTACCGCGGCTTCAAACTTACTTTCAACCATAGTTTCATATCCTTTCTGAAGCATTTTTATCTTTATGTAACCGGGGAATTTTCCCCAGTAAATTAAATATGTTAGACGAACATTCTTTGAAGTAAAGCCTTCTTGAGGTTTCGTAGAATTTTACCTTTACGCTGATTGGAAGCGATAATGAAGTCTAGGTAAGTTAAAGTTAGTCCAATTTTTTCCTGTTCATCTAGTGTCGGATAGTATGAGGGGAAATTTACAACTTCAGACTTTGATAAATTTGTTTGACCAACACCATTATCAAATTTAAGAAAATATGAATTTCTGTTCATTAAATAATTCAGAAAGTTCATATCGGTATTCTTGTGAACTTTGATACCGGCAATCCGCTGGTTTAAACTATATATCCCAGTTTTATCTATTTGAAAGGTCCTTGCAATAGCTCTCCCATTAGGGACATCAGAGAGCACGAAAGAAATTTCTCCTTTATACAGAGGGGCTATCTGCTTATCAGAATATTTTTTTACTCTACCATTTGTTGAAACAAACTTTGAATTAACAATAACGTAGGATCCATTTTCAGTAACATTCTTTTCATGTGCTTTACCATTACGATAGTCAGCCACATCTTTTAACTTACGCTGTTCCCAGGCGTCAGTATATCCTGAGAACCTAATATCCGGAATTGTTTCTTTGCCAGATACGAACATTTTTTGTAGTAGAGCTTTTTTGAGATCTTTTAGGATCTTACCCTTACGCCGATTGGAAGCGATAAGGTTATCCAAAATGTTAAAAAATTCTCCAATACTATTTTGTTCACTTAAGCTAGGCACATTCAGTGGAATTTTATTAAGAGTGCCTTTTGATAAACTAGGTACGCCTGTTGATTCATCATACCGCTTCCATTGGACCAACTGACACCATGCATATAAGAAACGAAGGCTATTATTTCCCTCACTTGTCATAAAGAATAGTGTATCCACTGTCCAGAAAGGAGCCCTTAAAAATTGAGGCCTATCAATTGTCCCCTTTCTTCCTATGCCAATAGCATCATCCGAAGATAATTGGTCATTAACATTAAGCATAAATCCACCAGTACCATAAACAGGAATATTCCCCGGCTTAAGATCTTTATAGTCTCTACCAGAATTTACTTTTAACACATTTTTCAACTTACGCTGTTCCCATGCATCAGTGAATCCCTTAAAGCGAATGGCCGGCACCAGAGCTTTAGATGGTTGTGTCTTATTCATTATCCAAGATCCCCCTTAGATCATCTAGAATATGCTGGTCCTCCGGCTTAGTTACCACTAAGTCCGCCATCATGCGCTTTAATTCAGCCGTTTCTCGGACCTCTTCTTGGGTGACCGTCTTCATCTCTGCTAAGAGCTTCGCTGTATCGACCGGTGGCTCCTCCTCAAAGGTATCCACGTAACGCGGAATGTTGAGGTTATACTCGTTTTCCTGAATTTCTGACAACGGTGCAACGTGTGCATACTTTTCCACGTCTTTCCGCGCGAGATAAGTCTGAACAATCTTTTCAATATCTTCTGGCCGTAAGACATTGGAATTCTTTTGTTTTTCAAAGGGCAAATTCTATAATTAATCCGAACAGAAATTAAAAAGCCCAAAGCAATCACTTACAATGGTAGTAGCTAATTCCAACCAATATAGGGAGTGATTACTTTGGGTACATCTACTTTATCACGTTTTCAACGTGGCGCACTAGCACAACTGGTCAATGAGGGGAATAAATCTTACCAAGTAATGGCTGACGCCTTAGGCGTCGCCAAAGCTACGATTAGCTATGAGTTGGACCGGGTTAAACCTTATGATCCAGAATTAGCTCAGCAAGATGCAGATCGCAAAAGGCGGAATTGCGGTCGTCGTTCGATGCTGACGGCAGCATTAGCGACTTTAATTACCAATCACTTACGATTAACCTGGTCACCAGAAACCATTGCGGCCGCTTATAACTTGAGCACTGCGTCAATTTATAATTGGCTTAATCGTGGCTGGCTCCCCTTCAAATTGACTGATCTACCCAATCGGAATGTCCGCCAGCACCGAGTGAGCGAAAATCGTGGGAAATTTACAAGTGGGACTTCCATCGAACAACGGCCAACAACTGTTAATCAACGGTTAGCTTTTGGTCATTGGGAAGTAGATACGGTGCTTTCTAGTCGAAGTGAGTCACGATCATGTCTGGTTACATTCGTAGAACGTAAGACCCGACTTCTATGGGCCATCAAAGCCCCTAATAGAACGGCTAAGGCTCTAAACACCGCCTTTGGCAAGTTTATGGGGGCCTTCGGTCCCCAAGTAAAATCCATTACTGTTGATCATGGTAAAGAGTTTGCCAATTATCAGGCCTTAGAACAGGATTATCAGATCAAAGTTTATTTTTGCCATCCATATTCACCATGGGAGCGAGGTTCCAATGAATATTTTAATAGACGGTTACGCTGGTTCTTCCCGAAAAAGACCAATTTTAGCCAAGTAACGACTGATGAGATCCTAGCAGCACTTGAACTAATTAATCAACGACCATTAAAAATACATCATCAACAGACTGCCATTGAAAGATTCCGGGCTTGTTCGGATTAAACTTGTAATTTGCCAAAGCCTTTTGATGCGTCAATAAATAACACATTATCCGCCGTCCGGTTCTTCTCTAATACCAGAATCGCCGTAGGAATTGAGGTGTTGGTGAAAAGATTGGCTGGCAACCCAATAACCCCTGCAATATTATGGCTTTCCAATAATTCCTTCCGAATTCGTCCCTCAGCGGCGCCCCGGAACAGCACCCCGTGCGGCAAGACAATCGCCATCCGGCCGTCCGCCTTTAAATGGTACAGGCAGTGTAGCAAGAACGCGTAGTCGGCCTTCGATTTCGGCGCCACGCCCATTTTAAATCGTGGATCGTCTTCGCGGTCCGTGTTGTCCCACTTCAGGGAGTACGGTGGGTTTGCCATCACTGCATCGAACATCCGGGGGCTGTCCACTCCGTCAAGCACCCCATCCGGCCAGTCACCATTTAACGTATCAGCATTACGCAGATTAATGTCGTTATATTCGACCCCGTGCATCATCAAGTTCATTCGCGCTAAGTTGTAAGTTGTGGTAATAATTTCTTGTCCGTAGTATTTAATCGCTCCCCGTACACCAGCACGTTGCATATGCGACCCGGTGGTGAGCAATAACGATCCCGACCCCAATGCTGGGTCATAGAGCGTATACTCTTCTTGATTTTCGCGCCCAGCCGTTAAAATCTGTGCCATAATGTCAGAAACCTGGTGTGGCGTATAAAATTCCCCCGCCTTGTTTCCAGAGTTTGCCTGAAACATACCAATTAGGTACTCATAGAGGTCTCCTAAAAGGTCATTTTGTGTATCCAACTCAATCTTATCTAACAGCTCAATCCAATCTATTAACGTTGCTGTTCGTGTCTGTGCATTGGCACCCAGCCGCGATGACGTTAAATCCATGTCGGCAAAAATCCCAGCAAAGTCAGGTTTAGCTTCCTGGCTAATACCTTGATCGAAGTGCACAAGTGCGTCGGAAACCATCATGACGTTGAACTTATCTTCGTTGATAGCCGTCTTCCAGTCAGAAAACATCTCCCCTGGTTGAATGACATAGCCCAAATCTTTTTGCATAAATTCGGCCGCACGTTGGGCATCTTGGGACCACACACTCGTCCAAGTTTCACCACGTAACACACCACTTAACCAAGTTTGAGCCTTTTCGGACAAAAATTTATAAAACATAATGCCAAAGATGTAGTTTTTATATTCAGAGGGTTCAATTTTTCCTCGAGTATCGTTTAAAGTTTTCCAAATCATTGCTTTTTTTTCAGCTGTTAAGGCCATTTGGGAGCGTAAAATATCTTGTGTAAACGCTGATTCATTTATGTAATAGAAAAGGGAACGTCTTCCCTGTATGATTAAAGGTACCTACACCACAATCACAAAGGAGACGTTCCCATATGAATGAGCTTAGCACAGAAATCATGTCAGCACTAGCGAAAAAGGAAGATGTTGGTGAAATTATTCGTCAGGCCGTTGAGCAAGCCGTTAATGGCTTGCTTAAAACTGAACTCACAGCCTTCCTAGGCTACCAGGCATACCAACGTCCAGATCAAGCTACTAATTACCGTAACGGTGTTTATGAACGCCAATTGACGACAAAATACGGTGAGATTACCGTTCAGGTCCCACGGGACCGAGCAGGTCAATTTGAGCAACAAACGATTGATCGTTATCAGCGACGGACTGACAGCCTGGAAGATATGGTCATTCATCTGTATCGTCGGGGAATTACGACGAAAGAAATTGCCGAACTGATGGAAAAGATGTACGGCAGCTATTACACCCCAGCCACCATGTCGAACATTACGCAGAATGTGGCCGAACAGGTCGAACGTTTCCATCAGCGAAAGTTAGCTGATAAGTACGCAGTCGTGTACGTCGATGCGACTTACGTGCATCTACGGCGGGATACGGTGGAGAACGAAGCGGTCTACATCATGATTGGCATTCGTCCCAATGGACGTAAGGAAGTTCTCAACTACACTATCGCACCAACCGAATCAAAGACTATCTGGGAGGAACAACTCCAAACAATCAAAGACCAAGGCGTCCAGCAAGTCCTTTTATTTGTGGCCGACGGTGTCATTGGCTTAACCGATGCAGTCACACAATACTTTCCCAAAGCAAAGCTCCAGCGTTGTCTCGTCCATGTAGCTCGTAACTTTACAGCCAAGGTTCGGGTCAGTGACCGTAAGCCGATCAATGATGCCTTTCGTGATGTTCGCCAATCAGCTACGGCAGTAGCTGCAAAACAAGCCTTAACGGTTTTTATCGATAAGTGGGGTAAAAAGTATCCTAGCCTTAAGAAGCTTGCGCAAGAGGAGAATTTATTTACCTATTACGCTTTCCCCAAGGCCGTTCGTCATAGTATTTACTCAACCAACCTAATCGAATCTTTTAACAAGGTCTTCAAATCCAATCTCAGGAAGAAGCAACAATTTCCAAACGAGGATTCTCTAGCAAGGTTTACCGTCACTCAGTGTTTAGATTATAACGACCGCAATACCAATCGGACGCATCGCGGTTTTGCCAGTTGCCGGGACACTTTCGACTCAATGTTTGAGTAAACTAACTTAGAAGACTAGTCATACAAAGACGAGTTTACACAAGATTCTTGACACACCCGGCCATTTACTTTTTTCCTACTTTCGTTGACTAATTGACGACTAACGTACATACCATCCGCTCTAAGCTTTTATTATACAAGCAAATTTTTCGTTTAAGTGATTGGTGTTAATCATTTGCATAATTTATACCAGAAAAAGGCTCACTTAAATATATGGTTTTTATTTTTGATTCAAATCTTATTTCTGTTTGTATTAAAATTCTATTTTCTTTGAAGTAGCATAATGTAATTCCATTTGTAATCTCGAGCAGTAACCCGTTGATAACTATTCTAGTTCTCCTGATACTTTGTCATAATACGTTGTCCATCTTCCTCTAAGACAGATAACTGTTTATTTAGCTGGTTTAATTGATCTTCAAGGTCCATTAAAGGAATGATTTTAGGTGGAATAAAAGTATCCACATATCTGGGAATGTTCAAGTTATAATCGTTCTCAATGACCTCAGCCATCGTCGCAACATGTGAATAACGACTAACGTCTTCCCGTTTACGGTATGTCTCAATGATCTTATCAATATCTTCCTGGCGAAAGATATTTTTATTTTTATACTTTTCAAATCCCTTGGATGCATCTACAAAGAGAATATCATCACTTTCCCGATCTTTCTCTAGCACCATAATTACTGTAGGAATCGCAGTATTATTGAAGATATTGGCAGGCAACCCAATGATTGCAGAAATATTGTGATGTTCCAATAATTGTTTACGAATCTTCTTTTCAGCCGCACCACGGAACAACACCCCATGCGGTAAGACAATTGCCATTCGCCCATTGGATTTCAGATGATAAAGGCCGTGCAACAAAAAGGCATAATCAGCTTTAGACTTAGGCGCAACACCGTATCTAAAGCGAGGATCATCTTCTCTAGAAGTATTATCCCATCTTAAGGAGTAAGGCGGATTAACCATAACCGTATCAAACAATCGTGGCGTATCAACTCCGTTTATAGGACCATTCGGCCAGTCATTTTGCAGTGTGTCAGCATTCCGTAAATCAATATCCTTATAATCAACACCGTGCATCATGAGATTCATTCGTGCTAAGTTATAAGTTGTCGTAATGATTTCCTGACCATAGAATTTAATACCTTCCTTGGCAACTATATTATGCATATAAGATGAGGTGGTTAGTAATAATGAACCTGACCCCATCGCCGGATCGTACAATGTATGCTCTCTCTGGCGCTCGCATCCTTCGGTTAAGATTCGAGCCATAATATCCGATACCTGATGTGGTGTATAGAAATCTGTTGATTTTGCGCCGGAATTGTTCGCAAACATTTCAATTAAATATTCGTATAAATCCCCCGATACATTGTCTTGAGTATCAAGTTTAGTTTTATCTAACAATTTAATCCAAGATACTAACGTCGCAGTTCGTGTTTGGTTACTAGGGCCTAGTCGCGACGATACCAAATCCATACCATCAAAAATACCAGCAAGATTCTCTTTAGCATCCTGACTAACACCTTGATCAAAGTGACTTAACGCATCAATAACCATTGCTATATTAAATTTACCCTCATCGATAGCTTTCTTCCAATCGGAAAACATTTCTCCCGGCCGAATGATGTACCCCAATTTCTTTTGCATAGCCTTGAACAACTCGTCGGAATTTTGAATTTGGCTTTTTTTATGGTCCACACCTTCTAACCAAGTTTGTGCCTTTTCCGATAAAAACTTATAAAACATTATCCCAAAAATATAGTTTTTATATTCTGATGGTTCAATTCCTCCTCGAGTGTCATTTAAAGACTTCCAGATTAATGCTTTTTTTTCAGTTGTTAATACCATCATAGCCCACCTGCTTCCTTATATTTATTAACGCACCACATCTACTACAAAATTACGTTAAATTTTTTCGAAATCTTCGTATCATTCCTTCATCATTTTTTGACTAATAAATTGTAAGGTGTGCTCTTCCATTAAATCAGCTTTTTCTTTTAAAGTAAGTGCCTGTTTCTGACCAATAGCATAAAGGCATCCAATATCTTTTTGTAATAATAAATCAGGTACAGAAATAGTGACTTTACGCAAATCACTGGCTACTACTCGACGGCCCAACTGCCCAGAAGCTTTAAGTTGGCGTTGAGCCTCAATACTATGGTTAAACCACCATACAAAATAGCCTCGGTCTAATTGGCTATTAAATGTAACAGCAGTAAAATTTGCAGTTAAAACTTGCTCATCTACCTGAGGATAGTCTTCAACTAAGTAAGCTTCCCGTTGAAGCATGGAGATACCAACCTGCTCTGACGTAATCACTGGTAAATCAGAATCTCCATGGATATACTTAGTTGTCTCCGCTAACGGATTGTATATCATTCGACGACTCGGTATTTCATCAATGGTATCCGTAATTCTTGGTAATAGCTTCCCTGTAGTAAATTTAACAAGGTCCCCCAGTCTATGCTCTTCATATTTCATAAGTTTCCTCCTGTTAGTCTTTTGAATTACTTCACTTAATGGTGTAAGTATATCAAGTTGATTTATTAATGTCAATCGTTATTCTATAGAATTACAAAAATCGAATCCTATGCGATACCCAATTGATAAATTATAACGGCCCTATAGCAACCACAATGCAACCAAAAATGGGCCATCCCGCTAACGCTGAATGGCCTCTTACGTGTAGATTTTAAAAATTGCACCATTATATGGTACAGAACACCGTAATATACATAGTGCTTTCTAACTATCACTGCTAATATTTTTACATTTATTATAGGTCCTAACAACACTAACTATTTATCATTAGCACTGGGCAAACACACTTTACAAAAATTCTCCCCCAGAGAAGTTAGTTTTATGGTAGATTGTAAAATTAATCCGAACGCTGTTCGGACAAAAAAGATCAGCTTCCTTTAAAATGGTGTTTACCACAAACCCATCTTTTAGGAGCTGATCTTTTGTCTAGTATAACCTATTCCGAACGAATTAAAATCGAAACCTTTTGTGAACTAGGGCTGTCCAATATCCAAATGGGCGTTCGGCTGAACCGATCACCGTCAACAATTTCTTATGAATTATCTCGATGTCAACCTTATCAGGCTGAATTAGCACAAACAGATGCCGAATACAAGCGATCACGATGTGGTCGGAAAACTAAGCTGAGCGATGAGTTAAAGCAAAAAATTCTCAACCATTTACGTCTAAGCTGGTCACCAGGAATGATTGCTCACGAATTTAAACTAGCTACTAAATCTATTTATAATTGGCTAAATCAGGGGAGAATTGATTTCTCCTTGAATGATCTACCTGAACATGGCGTACGCCAACGGCGTAACGTTGACCAACGATCCAAATATAATCAATCTTTGGGGCGATCAATTGAACAGCGTCCCATGATGATTAATCAACGTAATCGCATCGGCGATTTTGAACTAGATACAGTCGTTGGTCCTCGTGGGCATAGTAAGGCAGTTTTATTAACTTTAATCGATCGAAAATCACGGTTCCTTTGGGCATACCGGTTAAAAGATCGAACGACAGCGAGTGTTAATGAAGCACTGACTAAGTTCCTAACAACTTTTAATGGACCGGTGCACAGTTTTACTGTGGACCGTGGTACTGAGTTTAGTGGGCTAGTATCATTTGAATCACAATATGTGTATATGGCGGTCGTAAAATGTAGGAAAATGGCAATTAGAAATTGTCGGTTTTCCTACATTTTTTGATATCATAAATCACATTGGAACCAAGGAGGTTATCGATGTGAGATACGATATTCGAGAAGGAGTGCAGACTTACGTGAAAAATAATTTAAAGCCTAACTACGCTGCCCTAGCCCGACAATACGGGGTTGATTACCGCACCGCCAAACGAGCATTTCAAGAGGCCCAAGCCCCAATAGCGTTGAAGAAAACGACTAAGCGTCCCAGTAAGCTTGACGCTTACCGAGACATTATTGAAGATAAGATTGAGCTTAACTGTTCAGCGATGGCTATCTTCAAATTCATTCAGAAGAAGGGATTTACTGGCCAATACACGATTGTCCGTAACTACTGCGCCGGTCTCAAAAAAGAAAAAGTTCATAAAGCTACAATACGTGTTGAACACACGCCTGGACTATCAGCTCAAGTGGATTGGAAGGAAGAAATGACGCTATATTCACGCGATGGGAAGCCACATCACTTCAATGTCTTCCTGTATGTTTTACCATTTTCAAAGTTGAAATTCATTACGTTAGTCTTCGATCGGAGTCAGGATACCCTGTTCAGTTGCTTAGATGATGCCTTCGAAGCAACTGGTGGCGTTCCTCATGAAATCTGGTTCGATAACATGAAGCAAGTCGTTGATCACTCAAAGTCTAATTTTGGAAGGGCCGTGTTCAACGAACGATTTAAACAATTCTGTCAAGATGCCGGTTATAAACCAATTGCTTGTCGGCCGTTAAGGCCACAAACAAAAGGAGTCGTGGAAGCCTTGGCACGAACCATCGAACGTCTCCGGCCATATAATTATGAGTTCGATGATGGCGTAGATTTGATTCATATCGTCGATGAACTCTGCGATGATTTAAATCACGAAGTGTCACAATCAACGAACCAAGTTCCTTTAGATAAATTTGAGTACGAAGAAAAAGAGTACCTCCACGAACTACCGGCTAACCTGCTAGATTCCTTCTTCGAAGAAGACATTACCCGTGTCGTATCGAAGGAATCGATGGTTAACTTCCGTAAGTGCAAGTACTCTGTAGATCCGCGTTACATAGGTCGGACAGTCAACATTGAACTATCTGATAATGCACGCCAACTTCAAATCTATTATAACGGAGAACCAATCCGTTCGCACGACATTACGACTCAAGCCTTAAATTATCATGAGGATGACCGCGTTCAAATCCTAAAATCCGACCTCCTTAAAGGTCGGAATGATCAAGAAATTAAGGCATTTATCGCAGAACATCTATCTCAATATGACGAAGTGTGAGGAGTAAATAAATGAATAGTAAATTCCAGGAATTAATGACCAACTTAGATACTTTGGGTTTAGCCAAGATGCATGCGTACTTACCAAACTTTCTTGATCAAATCAACGAGCAAGAACTCTCATTTACAGAGGCTATGCTTAAGCTCACTGACGTGGAGCTTGAATGGCAAGAACAACGTCAAGTTCAACGAATAGTTGAACGAGCAAGGTTCCCCCAGAATAAATCTTTGAGAACTTTTGACTTCTCATTTCAGCCCAGTATTAATCAGCAGAAAATAAAGAGTTTTAGCGACTTAGCGTTCTTGGAGAAACAAGAAAACTTAGTCTTTATCGGTAGTCCGGGCGTCGGTAAGACGCATCTAGCCATTGGAATAGGCATGGCGGCCTGTCAGCAAGGAAAACGAACCCTATTTATCAACTGTCATGACCTCTTACTAAGGCTGCATACGGCTTACGAGAAGGGCGCCCTAGACCGTTGTATTAACCGTTATGCACGATATGACTTATTGATTATCGACGAGATCGGCTATTTACCAGTAGAACATGACGAAGCCAACCTTCTTTTTCAGTTAATTAATGCGCGATATGAACGACACTCAACGATAATTACTAGCAATAGCGAGCTTTCAACATGGGTCGAGATTTTCAAGAATCCAACAGTCACCGCTGCCATTCTAGACCGCTTAGTTCATCATTCCCATATCATCAAGATAACTGGAAAATCATACCGCCTAAAAGCAACAAACTAACCGCCAAAAACCTACATTTTTAAACCGCCATTTTCCAACATTTCTACGCCGCTATTGACAAATATGGTATTAAGACCTATTACTGTCATGCTTATACGCCAGCTGAACGTGGTAGTAATGAACGCTTTAATCGGAATTTACGTTATTTTTATCCTAAGGGGACTCGTTTTGAGCACATTAGTGCTCAAGATTTAACGACGACGTTACTCCAAATTAACCAGCGACCGCTTAAAATACTCGACTGGCAAACACCGTATCAGGTTATGCTGACCAATTTGTCCAAAAATTCGGATTAAATTTGCAATCTACCTTATAAATGCATTCTCTTTAACAATTCTTCGTTGTTCAGCTTGTCGTAATCCAGCATCTAGGTCTTCCGTGAACGCATAGGTCTTTATTGTCTTTACACCGTCTTTTTCGACAATTTCTCTATTATCTCGCTTATGAATATCTGATCTATATTGTTCACGCTCTTTTTCTAAGTTTTCCTGTGCTAACATGACAGCACTGTTATTTTTAAACCACTCTGTAATAGATTTCATTCTCCAACTACTTAATCCACCAATATGCTTTTCAATAATTGATAATCTACTAAGATTATCAATTGAAGATGCCACCTCAGAAAATCCTTTTACCTTTAGTGTATCTACCAGAGAATCAGGAACAATGTTTTCATTTATTATCTGCATACTTCTATCATCTCTGGAACTAACATCAATTATCGGTATTGGCCCTCCTGCTGCAATGTGTAAAGTCTTATCTCCGTTTTTAATCAACACTTCCGTTTGCATCTGTCTCAATATTCTTGCATCCAAAGGCGTCATCTGTTTAATAAACTCGACAAATGCTGACCGATTTATGCCATCTAGTCGAGAGTCCATCGCACCGGCAGCAACATGAGCAAATAAATCCCGCATCGTTTTATCCTCAATATAATACTTAGTAGCATCTAATGCAGGACCCAAGATACTTAAATCTGGCTCTTTCATTTCATCATTAGGAATTTGGTTTATATTCTTATATAATGCCAATTTATATTCATCAAGATTATATTGTAGTTTAACCTTTCGTTTATCATTCCATGAACGTATCCAAGGGTGTGTCAAGAATCTTGTGTAAACTCGTCTTTGTATGACTAGTCTTCTAAGTTAGTTTACTCAAACATTGAGTCGAAAGTGTCCCGGCAACTGGCAAAACCGCGATGCGTCCGATTGGTATTGCGGTCGTTATAATCTAAACACTGAGTGACGGTAAACCTTGCTAGAGAATCCTCGTTTGGAAATTGTTGCTTCTTCCTGAGATTGGATTTGAAGACCTTGTTAAAAGATTCGATTAGGTTGGTTGAGTAAATACTATGACGAACGGCCTTGGGGAAAGCGTAATAGGTAAATAAATTCTCCTCTTGCGCAAGCTTCTTAAGGCTAGGATACTTTTTACCCCACTTATCGATAAAAACCGTTAAGGCTTGTTTTGCAGCTACTGCCGTAGCTGATTGGCGAACATCACGAAAGGCATCATTGATCGGCTTACGGTCACTGACCCGAACCTTGGCTGTAAAGTTACGAGCTACATGGACGAGACAACGCTGGAGCTTTGCTTTGGGAAAGTATTGTGTGACTGCATCGGTTAAGCCAATGACACCGTCGGCCACAAATAAAAGGACTTGCTGGACGCCTTGGTCTTTGATTGTTTGGAGTTGTTCCTCCCAGATAGTCTTTGATTCGGTTGGTGCGATAGTGTAGTTGAGAACTTCCTTACGTCCATTGGGACGAATGCCAATCATGATGTAGACCGCTTCGTTCTCCACCGTATCCCGCCGTAGATGCACGTAAGTCGCATCGACGTACACGACTGCGTACTTATCAGCTAACTTTCGCTGATGGAAACGTTCGACCTGTTCGGCCACATTCTGCGTAATGTTCGACATGGTGGCTGGGGTGTAATAGCTGCCGTACATCTTTTCCATCAGTTCGGCAATTTCTTTCGTCGTAATTCCCCGACGATACAGATGAATGACCATATCTTCCAGGCTGTCAGTCCGTCGCTGATAACGATCAATCGTTTGTTGCTCAAATTGACCTGCTCGGTCCCGTGGGACCTGAACGGTAATCTCACCGTATTTTGTCGTCAATTGGCGTTCATAAACACCGTTACGGTAATTAGTAGCTTGATCTGGACGTTGGTATGCCTGGTAGCCTAGGAAGGCTGTGAGTTCAGTTTTAAGCAAGCCATTAACGGCTTGCTCAACGGCCTGACGAATAATTTCACCAACATCTTCCTTTTTCGCTAGTGCTGACATGATTTCTGTGCTAAGCTCATTCATATGGGAACGTCTCCTTTGTGATTGTGGTGTAGGTACCTTTAATCATACAGGGAAGACGTTCCCTTTTCTATTACATAAATGAATCAGCGTTTACACAAGATATTTTACGCTCCCGTATCCAATCACCCACCGCAAAATCATAAGCATTATTTAACGATTCTACAACTGCCGGAGCAGCACTTTTTACGGCCATAATAAGCCCTGATAGTGCTGCCATTTCCGTTGCACCCATAATTAGTTTTCCTCCTTAACATTACTTACTGCATCACTTGTGATACGGAGACTCGTATCACCCTACACAGCGGTTCATCCTGCTCCATCAATCTCTTCCTATTGCTGCCTTCACCGCCGTTAATAGCGCCTGAGTCGTGTCCGAAAAGATCTGGTACTTCTTCCAAATCAGATTCACGGGAACCGCGATTTCTGGTGTAATGGGCCGACAGGTCAATTCTGCATCATGATACCCCACCAAGTCGTCAAAGACCAACGCAATCCCTAATCCACTCTCCACCAGCTTCTGCGCGCTGAGGTACATGTCAAACGTTCCCGCAATTCGCAAATCAGTTAAATCCCGCTGAAACCATTTGGCTAGCGAGCCGTCAGTTAACGCTTCCTGATAAAGAATCAGGGATTCCTGGACTAAATCAGCCGGAGTGAGCACCGCTTTAGCGGCCAACGGATGGTCACTGGGCAACAACGCTCCAAAACGATTCAACTGGGGCAACGGCAGGCTGTTAAAGACATTCTGATCGACTCGACCAAAGTATAACCCCAGGTCTACCAGACCACTATTAACCATGTTCAAGATTGATTCGTTGTTTCCATTGTGCAGTTTCAGCGTAATCTTGGGGTGGCGTTGAATCAAGTCCGCCGCGACCTGACCAATGAACCGAACCGCATCCGTCTCACTAACGCCTAGGAGAATATCGCCGTCTAACTCATGCTGATTGGTTCGGAGCTCATCACTGGTCTTCGTTACCAATTTAGTAATTTCCGCCGCCCGCTTCCGGAGCAGCACCCCATCTCTGGTCAACCGGACCTTTTTGGCCTCACGAACGAGTAACGGTTTTCCAAATTCCCGTTCCAGTGCCTTAATTTGGCGAGAAAGCGCCGGTTGTGAGAGATGGAGATAGTCCGCCGCGTGGGTAATGTTTTCTTCCTGGGCCACCACCAAGAAGTTTTGCAGCTGTTGTAAATCCATCATCATCCGCCCTTTCTAGTCATGTGTTCAAGTTATGACTCGCCATTCACAATTAGTATTTAACATTATAGGCGTTTCCTCGTATGATAACTAGCATAGAAGGGAGGTCGTTCGATACGCTAACACCTAGTGAAACGCAAACCACATTACAAGAAATCGGATTTTCAAAAACTTGGATTACCCAATTTCTACAGCTCCCCCGGGCACAGCAAGCCCAACGGTTGAACGAAGAACGCTCAGCGACCCTCGCCCAGCTCCACGTTGCTCAGGACCAGTTAGACCGTCTGGACTACCTCCGTTACCAATTGATTGATGAAAGGACCCACTAATATGTCAAAATTAGCCAACGATACGCGCGTCTTCAAGATCAACCCCGCCATCGACGTTCATAACGTCCGCTTTAACAACCGGTACGGCTTTACCCTGGCCGGCCACCTCTACCTCCCCCTTGACTTTAATGACCAGCAGACCTACCCGGCCATCGTGATTTCCGGACCGTTCGGAGCCGTAAAGGAACAATCCAGTGGACTTTACGCCCAGACGCTGGCCGAACGTGGGTTTGTCGCCTTGGCCTTCGATCAATCGACCACCGGTGAAAGCTCTGGCACGGTTCGTAACGTGGCCTCCCCGGACATCTTCGTGGAAGACTTCTCCGCAGCCGTTGACTTTATTGGGATTCAGGCCTTTGTTGGTCGCGAAAAAATTGGGGCGATTGGCATCTGTGGTCTTGGCTCTCACGTCCTGACCGCAGCGTCCATCGACACGCGAATCAAGGCCGTGGCCACCTCGGTCATGTACGACATGTCGGATTCGATGTGGAAGGGTGTTGGCAACACCAAGACCGACGAACAGCGCAACTTGGAGAAGGACTATCTCGCCAACCAGCGCTGGCAAGATGCCGAAAATGGTACTACTGGTCGGGGCCCCCACGAATTGATGTTTGACGACCAGAACCACCCACTGCTATTCCCAACCATCTTACCCGATCAACTCCCCGACAACGCCGACCCCATCACCACGGCGTTCTTTAAGTACTACAAGCAACGGGCGTTCCATCCCCGGTCCATCAATTCGACGAGTAGTTGGACCGCCACGACTCCGTGGAGCTATTACAACTTCCATTTGCAGGCCCACATCGATGAAATCTCCCCACGGCCAGTCCTGATTGTCACCGGTGAAAACGCCCACTCCCGCTATATGGCGGAGGAATCCTACCACCGGTTGAAGGATCACAAGGAACTGATCATCGTTCCCGGCGCGGATCACGTGGACCTGTACGACCAGCTGGACAAAATTCCATTCGACAAATTCTCTAGTTTCTTTAAAGAAAATCTCTAATCCAACTTAAAACGACGAGCACCTCTACTGGGGAACTCGTCGTTTTTTTAGTAACAGATCAGTTAGCCTCATCTATGCCTGTTAACCAGCAACTAAAGCGACTCATTATACGGAATCTTCATCCAATTGTTTTTCGGTGCGTCCAGATTGAACCGGGTGGCGACATAATCAGGATCCTTTTCGGCAACGTAATGGGCGCCCCAGTCATCCAGAACCTGAATCACGGGTCGCAGACTGTTCCCATCGTCCGTCAGACTATACTCAACCCGTGGCGGCACTTCCGGATAAATTCGCCGACTAACTAGCCCATCCGCTTCTAGCTCTTTTAGACTTTGCGTCAACATTTTTTGACTAACACCAAAGACCCGTTCGCGCAAATCGCGATAGCGACACGTTCCCTTAAGTAATTCACGCAGAATCAAAATCTTCCACTTACTGCTCAGCATCGCAATGGTAATAGCACACGGGCAAATCGACATCGGCTCATCTTTCTTCATGATTTTTTATCTCCTCAAAGTCCTATGGTTGTCCAATTCTTACTTTTAAGTGGCTAGCTAACAAAAAAGTGGTCTCTTACTAAAAGTAACTAATACGGTTATGATAGCCTCGTTCCTAAAATTCGTCATAAAGAAGGTTATGAAACGATGGACTTTCAAACTGTTTTAGCAAATCGGCATTCAGTCAGAGCGTTCAGCCAACGGCCGTTACCTACCGACACGATTACCAAAATCGTACAAGCTGCCGGGACCACCCCATCGTGGGCCAACGATCAAATTTGGCGGGTCGTGGTGGCAACCGGTGAACACCTCACGCAAATCAAACGGGCCCACCTAGCAGCCCTGCAATCAGGGCGCTCCGGAAATTCCGAATTTCCACCCCTTCATCGCGACGCTATGGCCGCGCAAGGCCGGTCCAACGTGCGGACTTGGTCAACTGACCTGCAGTCGTTTCTCGGGGCCCAATACGGGCAGATGACCACCGCTTCGGCACAGCTCTTTTCAGCGCCCGCCATTGCCTACCTCTTGATGCCCGCTAAGGCCTCTCTGTGGACCGCCTACGACCTTGGCGCCTTCGGTCAGACGCTCATGTTGGCCGCGACGGCGCTGGGGGTCGACTCAATGCCGGCCGCGGAATTCGTCGCTGACCCGCAACAATTACACACGATTTTAAACGTCCCAGCCGACTACCAATTTGGGATGGGGATTGGGCTGGGCTATCGCGATGAGCAAGCTAGAATCAACCAGTTTCGCTCCGAACGAATGCCCCTTGACCGTTACCTTACCATAACTGACTAGAAAGGTCGTCTAACCATGAAAAATATTTTAATTATTGGTGCTACCAGTCGCATTGCTCAATGGGCGGAACGAACCTTGTTACGCGACAAGACTATTCAGTTAACCCTGTTCTTGCGCAATCGGGCAAAGCTCCCCGCCGATTTGCAAGCCGCTAAGATTCTGGTCGGTGATGCCACCGATCCGGCGCAATTGACGTCAGCGATTCAGGGACAGGACGTTGTGTACGCCAGTCTAGGGGGCGATGTCGTCACGGCGGCGAAAACCTTAGTGACGGTGATGGACCAGCAAAACGTTAAACGGCTGATCTGGACCTCCTCACTGGGCATCTACGATGAGGTCCCCGGCAAATTTGGCGAGCTAAATAACCGGGCATTGCCCGACTATTTAAAGACCTACCGGGCCGCGGCAGACGTCATCGAAGCCAGTGACCTGGATTACACCATCGTTCGTCCCGCCTGGCTGACGAACGATGACGAGGTCAGTTATACCACGACACACCGCCACGATGCCTTCGTGGGAACCGAGGTCTCCCGGCAAAGCATTGCGGCTTACGCGGTCAGCCTGATTCAGAATCCGACTTTAGACGTTCGCGATTCCGTCGGCGTTAGCAAGCCCGGTACGAATGGAGACCGGCCTCGGGTCGCTGTGATGACTGGAAACGGGTTTGACCCGAACATGTAAACCAGCTAAAAATCGATGAAGAAGTCAAAGCGACGGACCCCCAATGGGATCCGCCGTTTTGATCTGGCCGCTCGTCCAAGCACAATCATTGATTTCCATAGTAATTCGCCTAAGCGCCTAAAAGGTGCTTCGAACAGTACGATTATTCCGAGAGGTCGCAAAAACCGCATCACTTATGATACGGAGACCCGTAACACACGACACAGCGGTTCCTAATTGTACACAACTGATTCTAATCATACATCAGAAATAAAATACACTGCCGTTCTCCGAGACACCCATCCTGATCAACTCAATAATAACATGCTACGAAACGTTTCACGTGAAACAGTTGTCACGGGAACGCAGCGACTTGTGGCCGACCGACGCTCCCTACCAGCAAATACCCATTCACCTAATAACAATCATCAAAAATACCTCTTTCAAAAAGAGATACAAACAGACTACCAACCTCAGTAACAAGCGACCTAAGAGCATGAACGCCCCTAGTTCATGCTTGCAAGGAGCAGCACAGCTGGAACAGCGTGCTTAGTAGACAGGCCCCTAGGCCGCATAACGGCCAATCCAAGTATCAATAACACAGCAAGAAAAAATCGGCGGAGCCCCCCAAAGGCCCCGCCGATTTTTGTTCATAAACATAATCAAATCAACAATACCCCGAAAACCCGCTAAAAAAGCGAGTAAGACATAAATACATAAAGCAAAACCTATAATAAATACTAACGGGAAAACGGGTCAACTAGCTGTCATCCCTGTCACACCAAGCACCCTGTCACCCCGCAGTTCTCCCGCAATCCCGAATCACAAGACAAACGCCACTGTCCGTTCGCTTTAAATTTCTACTTTTATAATTTTTTACTCACATAATAAGTACATATAGAATATGCTTTTCAGAATCAAGTTTACAAACTATGAAGAATAATTTTACTTATACCAATACTTGAGATAATTTACCTGCAATCATCTCAAACGATATTATTTGTCTCAATATGCCGCATCTTGTTCTAGCGGGAAAATCATTAGAAATACTGGCTATCACTCTGTCTAAAAGATCATCATCAACTCCCGCTGCCTCAGCTAACCAAACCAAGGTCTCAGGCCTACCGAAATTTATATACATTGTTCTGGCAGAATGATTGGGTCTGTGTGGATATCCCAGAACACCCCCGGTGGGCTGAAACATGCACCACACGCCCAAATGTTCTCGCTGTCCAGTCCACCACCTATCATGGTGCTGTCCCCATCTCAAATCGTATGCATTCGCCTTAGAAGTCTGGGTATCGATCATACTTATTCTTCTCCCAAAATCTTCTACGTCCATATGCGCCTCCATATTCTCTACATTTTAAGTTACAAAGCGAATCTCATTATTTACTTATATACTATATGTAAAACACCTAACATCACAATATAGTACTAATTCTTACAATATCTTCTTTAGCCGATTCCAAATCAAAATCTCCAAAAAATTCAATTAATTTCCAATAAACTAAAAACATTTTTGCGTACATATTCTCTTTGTCATTAAAATTAAAAATTACTTCCCCATTTTTTTCTTTATTATCTAACTCCGTTTTGAATAGAAATTCTCGTTCTGCACTGTTATATTCCAAATCAAAGTGTTTACTATGAGCTATATTTATGTCCCCATAGATATAACCTTCCATAGATTCATATCTAGCCATTATCTGTAAATGTAATTTTAAATTTTGGACGACAAACCACACAATGTCGTAATACAAATGAATAGTTTCTATATCAGGTGCAGAAAAGTCATGTTCAATCCCATTCCTAATAGTATTAAGCTTATCCGCAGAATAATTTTGTAGCACACCTATATCGACAAAAAATTGAGTTTTGTTCTTAAACTTTAAATTTCTCTTGTTGCTTAACTTTAGAAGACCTAGTCGGTTTAAAAAAACATTCATCATTTCATCCGCCGCGCGTTTTAAATGATTAACACAATTTATCCCATGACGAACATTATCATCACTTAATTCTTTACCTTTAATCGCATTCAATTCTACTTTTGCGTATCGTAAATAGTCATTAGGTGACACCGGATATTTTTTTGCTACTTCCAGGCTGCCTTGCGCACTATCAATACTCAATTGATTTATATGATCCGCCAAGTCCTTGATGAAATCTTGCATCACAATCTTAGAACTCATTAGTATTTCTCCCATCACTGTAAACGTCTATTATTTTTAGTAAGATATACACCTATCATTTATTTCCACAAAAGTGTTTTTGTTTATTTTCATAATTTTAAAAAATCAAACGCATCACTTGTGATACGGACTCCCGTAACACCCTACACAGCGGTTCCTGACTGAAAAAACCGCATCACTTGTGATATGGAGACCCCTCATTAATCATAAACGCCCGGTACACCTGCTCCGTCAACACCAACCGCATCAACTGGTGGGGTAACGTGAACCGACCAAAGGAGATCTGCGTGTTCGCGCGCTTCAGAACTTCCGGCGCCAGACCTAACGAGCCACCGATCACGAAAGTTAAATCCGAGTGCCCATAGGTGGTCAGGTCCTTAATTTCCTTGGCGAACTCCTCCGAGGAGCGTTCCTTGCCCAGAATGGCCAATGCAAAGACGTATTCGCGGTCCTTAATCTTCCCTAAGATCCGGTCGCCTTCCGCCTGCATCACCTGGTCCATTTGTGCCTGGGAGAGACTCTCCGGGGCCTTCTCATCGGGAACCTCCACAATCGAGAACTTACAGAAGCGGGAAAGCCGCTTGGCGTACTCCGCAATGCCCTGCTTAAAATACTTCTCCTTCAACTTACCTACCACCACAAACTTGATGTTCATAACGTCCTCCAATTTCAGTTATCCCCAGGTGCATAACGTTCTACGCTCTCGGAACCGACTACTTTATGGTTGATTATACCCCGAATCTCACCATCTCGGCAAATCCCCGCCAAGGCCGTTATTAGTTGTTTTCTAGATACCCCCCAGGGTAGATTGAAAGCACCATTATCACGGATTTCCACCCGAATTCGTTAACCGCTCGCCCCCGATGTTTCACATGAAACATTCCCACACTCGACCCACACCACGTTCCGTAATTCGACTCTCTTCCTCAATCCTGTTAAAAACGAGTGACCCCGGTAATCCCACCGGCCGTCACCCGTTTTTTTGCTTTCTACCGTTAACCTTGTCCCACTACCACGGTAATTCCGCTGTTTTCGTCCCATTGACCCCCGAATTCAGCACTCATTCCCGCCTCAAATCCCAGTAGCACACACCGAGCGGTCACTTTCGCACCCGCATCACTCAACCACCCACCGCTTCCAATCAGCCCGACTTATTCACAAAGTTATCCACAGGCTCAATCGCCAAAATGCCAGATATAGGGGGTTGCAAATTTCCCCACCCCCACATCTATTTCTTTTCGATTTGTCAATCGTTTTCGACTTATCCACAGTTATCCACAAAAACATATGTTTGTTCGCACAAAGACTAATTCCCGTCATAACAGCATTTCTAGCCATATGGTTCACAATTATCCTAACTTATCCCCACGAATTTTGCCAACCTGTGGATAACTTAATAACCGCTACCATCCCCAGTTTTCCACCATTCCTCATTTTTCGCTCAAGTTTGTGAATCGACTTATCCACAAGTTATCCACAGAATTTTCGTCACTTTTTAGCGACCTGAATTACCCCCATCTATCCCCTTTTTTCGTTCGGAGTGGTGACGGTCCCATCCGGCTTGCACCGCTTCTAACCGTTCTAAATTTTCGGCTTTTCCAGCCACGCAAAAAGCGGACCCCACTCTCCGTGAGATCCGCTTCTATTAACGTTAGATTTAGCTTTCCGAGTTAGCCGTGGTCGACGAACTCTTCAATTGGGACGACGTTTCCGTTAATTTCACAGTCGTAGTCTTCTTCTTACCGTTGTGGTAGTACGTCATCGAGACCGAATCATTCAACTTGTACTTGTACAACAGGTCCCGCAACGTGGACTGGCCGCTAATCTTGTGGCCACCCAGTTCGGTGATTACGTCGTACTTGGTCAAGCCCGCCTTCTTGGCCGGCGAGTCGGACGAGGTACTCATCACCACGACCCCGGCGTCGACGCTAGACGGCAACTTCAAGACCGACTTCTGTTGCGACGACGAAACGTTGGCTAAGTCGACGTAGGTAATCCCCAGCGCCGGCCGCACCACTTTACCCTTCTTGACCAGTTGGTTGATGATGTTGACCACTTCGTTCGACGGAATGGCAAAACCCATCCCCTCGACGCTGGTCCCCGAGGTGTCGCTCGCGATCTTCGAGGACGTGATCCCGATAACCTGACCACCGACGTTGATCAGCGCCCCACCGGAGTTCCCGGGGTTGATGGCAGCATCGGTCTGGATAACCGTGGCGTTCCCGGTTTGGGTGCCGGCCGAGTTGGTGGTTTCAATCGTCCGCTTCTTGGCGGAAACGATCCCTTCCGTCAGCGAGGTTGCGTACTGGCTGCCCAGCGGTGACCCGATCGCCAGGGCGGTTTCACCGACCTTGATCTTATCCGAGTCGCCAAAGGAGGCCACCGTCTTTAACGACGACCCGTTAACCTTCAACACGGCCAGGTCGGTCACGGAATCCTTCCCAACCAGCTTAGCCTGGAGTTGTTGGCCACTACTGGTGACCACCCGCAGCGCCGAGGACCCCGACACCACGTGGTTGTTGGTCACGATGTAGGCGGTATTGCCGCTCTTCTTGTAGACCACCCCGGACCCCTCGGAGGCCTCTTCCAAAGCGGATTTCGACGTCGAACCCGACGACGAACTCTGACCGAAGAGTTCCCCTAACGTGCCACTACTACTGCTTTGTTTTTGTAAATTAATCACGGACACCATGGCGCCCTTGACCTGATTAAAGGCCTTGGTGGCTTGGGTGTTCACGTTGACCGTCACGTTGGACGTCTTGGTGTTACCCGTCTTGTTAGAGCCCGCGGGCACCGCCGTCGAGGTGACGCCGCTATTATTGAGGTAATTCATGCCCCCATAAGCAACCCCACCACCTAACAGTCCGGCAATTGCCGCCGTCACGGCCACCTTGGTCATGGTCATCTGACCACGCTTCCGGGGTTGCGGCGTTGGCTCCGGCGTCGGTTGTGATTGATCATTAAATTGGTTTTGTGTGTTGTTATTGTTATTATCAGCCATCGTCTTTGCGCGTCTGCGCTAACCCTCCTCATATTCTGATCACACACAGCGTTGGGGTGTCGTTCCGCGTACTGATTGGCTCACCGGCCACCCAGGCAACGCTGTGTCACGTGCCCGAGTTCAGCGCGGAGTCTCGACCCCCATTACTGGTAATCTAAAATTTTATACCTCTTATTTTAGCGGGCGAGTGTGAATTTTTTGCGATGAAAGTTCGTGGAAGTCCTTAAAGTTTTAGATGGCTTCCAGTGGAGTGGCCTCTTCGGGATTGGTGTCGATCAACTTGAAGTCGTTGCCCACCCCGAAATCCTGGTTTTCCATCATCGAGGCCACGGTCAGATGACACAGCGACTTCATGTTATTGTGCAGGCTGCGGTGCCCCAGGTAGATTTTCTTGGTGCGGTTACCCAGCACGTCCATCAGCACGTCGGCGCCTTCCTCGTTGGACAGGTGCCCCTTGTCGCCCAAGATCCGTTGCTTCAACGGCCACGAATAGTCACCCATCCGCAGCATCTCGACGTCGTGGTTGCATTCTAACAGGTAGGCGTCGGCGTCCTTGATGACGCCCTCCACGTGCTCAGACACGTAGCCGGTATCCGTCAAGATCACGAAGGTCTTGTCGTGGTAGTGCAACGCGTAAAACTGGGGTTCGGCGGCGTCATGGGAGACCGAGAAGCTCTCCACGTCGATGTCGCCAAAGGTTTGGACCGTATCCGGCGCAAACAAATGCTTTTGCGCTAAATCGACCTTACCGATCCGTGGCGCCATCGCGTCCCAGGTCCCCTGGTTGGCGTAGACGTCTAATTGTTCGTAGCGGCGGGCCAGAATGCCCACGGCCTTGCGGTGATCCGTGTGCTCGTGGGTCACCAGTAACGCGTTGACGTCGGTCAAGCTCCGGTCGATATCGCCCATCAGTTTTTCAATTTTCTTACCACTCAAGCCTGCATCGATCAGCAGGCGTTCGTTGGGACTTTCCACATAACAGACATTGCCCGTACTGCCACTGGACAAAATGCTGATGCGTAAGTCGTCTACTTGTTGCGTACTCACTTTATCGAACCCTCTCTTGACCTAATACCGCTATAATACCGCATTCCGGGACGCTTGTAACGCGTTTTACGTAACCGTGACCGACCACCATCGTCACAAAACCGTCCCGACCGGTCTTCCTTACGCCGCGTAACCGGCGATGCGCAAAATAATTCTCCCAAATTTTACCGAATTTTTTTCACGATGACAAGCGGGAATCATGGTTGGCGGACCGTCGCTTTAACCGGCGGCCACACCATAAACCCCAGCCAGCCGTGCCCACCCCGTTCCAGCCCATTTTGACTGGACCGGAAGCGGCCAGTTTTCTTTCCAATAAAAAAGGCGACCATCACTGGCCGCTTTTTCATTATCCATTAACTACTGGTCGTGGTGCTCCCGCTGACCGTCTTGACGTTGCTATCCGACGTCAGGATGGTCCCCGTAAAGGCGTTCACGCGTTTGAGCTGTAAGACCCCCGCGTTGTTGCCACTAGTGGGTTTAACCGCGATGACCCAGGTTGGAATGTACACGCTACTGTTCTTCAAGGTGAAGTAACGCGTGTACGCCAACTTGGTCCACACGACCTTGGTGTTATTTTGAATCTGGTTATATTGATAGAGCCCGATTAACGCCTTACGTTCCGAAATTGTCTCGGTCTTTTCCCGCAACGTCTTGACGTCGGCTAGATACCCTTGCGTGTAGCCGGTCACAGCCCCGTCATTGGTCAGACTGAAGCGCAACTGCCCGTAGCGCGAATAGATCTGCCCGTCGGCCACCCGCTGCGTGTAAACCACCGTGTTGCGACTCGACAACTGTGCGTTGTATTGGTAGTCGGCCCCATCGAGAATCAAGGCACTGTTGCTCACCACGGTATCCATGACCTTGTTGGGGTGTTGGGTATCCACATTGGTGATGGGCGTCTTAAACGTCGCCGTAATCAACCCATCGGCGTACCGCACGGTCTGGTCCGTCAGACTGGTCAAGCTTGCCTTGATCTGCGTGGCACTATTGGTCGTGGAGATGTAATACCCCTCGCTACTTTGCTTGGAGGGCGTTTTAAACGTAATGTTGTCTGCGCGCATCTCCTTGACAATCGTGGTATCACTATCGGCCGAACGGCTCGAGGCCGCATCCGACTGACTGGTGGTATCGCGCTGAAAAGCCGCAAACAGGAAAATATCGATGGCGATAAAGGCGACTAAAAATAACCACTCAATGCGCCGAAAATCCATGCCGGACCGTCCCTCCTTGCCTGCCTATTTCAGCAGCTGCTTGTAATCCTTCCAACTGCCGTTGTAGTAAACGTACCAGGTCGGCGTCAGGTCAACCACCTTGTCAGAAGCCGACGAGGTCGCCCACTGGTAGCCCAACTGGATGCTACTAATCTTTTTCTTACTATACCCGGCCGCACTCAGCTGGTCAATCACGGCCTGCGTTCCCGGTAAGACCACCGACCGCTTATCGTTCGGGACCGGAACCTGGAGACTGTACAGCGAGAAGTTATACCGCCGCACCCCTTGCGAGAGCAGCTGAATCCGCGCCGCACCGTAGTTACTCTGGTTAAAGATCGGGAACCCTTCCACGAAGCTGCGGTAGATCATGGTCCGATTGGACGCACTGTACCCGTAGTAGCGCAGGTTTTCCATGGGAATCCCGATAGACTTAACGGCCTTGTAACTGGTGGTCAACTGTTGGCCAAAGCTTAGCGAGGTCTGTAACGCACTGTAATCCTCAAACAAAGCCATGCCCAGCTTGTTATAAATCGTCAACTGCCGCGACGTCCCATCACTATAGATGGTGTTGTCTTTGTTCTTCTTGGCCGTCACGTTGGTCGATTCCCCGTTATTCAACAACCGCGTCGTGAAGTAGTCACTCGATTGCTGGTTCACCAGGTAGCTGTACGACGGGACCGTAACCTGACTGGTAACGTACGCCATCGCCGTATTGGTCAACCACTGCATTTTAACGTTGATCCGAAAGAGGTTTTCTTTCAAAATCTTGCGTAAATCCTGCACGTCGGGGTGGCTAACGCGAATCCGGTAAACGGTTTGCTTGCGGTCATCCAGTAAATACAGGGACTTCGCATCGCTTAAGGGAACCATGATCCTAGAGAACTGCGTCGAGGTCCTTTTCAACTGACTGCCAAAGACCGTATTGAAGGTCTTGACGTTAATCGGACTGGCGTACGACAGCAACAAGCTATCCTTGTGTTGCAGATAACCCAGATAGTCGGCGTGCGTCACCCCATTCACCCGCGCTAACCGCCCCAGCTTCCATTTCGCCAGCGCTTCTCGTAACTCGGTGGTCAGGTTAATCTTCCGGTTATTCAGGAGTTTCTGCGTCCCCGTGGCGTCGGTTGCCACCACCTGGGTCGGCAAAAAGACGTCGCGTTGCGGCCGCGCGTTAATCTCCGTGGTCTGCGCGTTAGAACTGCGTTGCCGGTTATGCTCGTATTGCGCCGGGTTGGTCCAAATCAAGGCCGAGAAGGTGATGCTGATGGCCACCGCAACGGTGAGCCCCAGCGGTAACAGGACTTTAGTTATCTTCATCCCAGAGATCCTCCTCTTCGTACGGCTTGTAAGGTAAGGAAATGTAGAACGTCGAGCCGCGACCTTCGCGACTATCGACCCAAATCCGGCCGCCTAACATTTGGACAACTTCCCGGGAAATGGCTAACCCTAGTCCCGTCCCACCTTGGGCCCGAGAACGGGCTTTATCGACCCGGTAGAACCGGTCGAAGATCCGCGGAATATCGGCCCGCGGAATCCCCAAACCTTGGTCAGACACGCTTAAAATCACGTTGTTGTGCGTCTCCAACAGCCGGCAGGTAATGACTCCACCGTCCGGGGAATACTTGATGGCGTTATTCATCAAGTTATCCAGTACCTGGGTGAACCGGTCGGTATCGATTTCGACCCACAAGTCGCGCTTGGTAAATTCGCGCTTGATGGTGTAGGTCTTCTCGGGATGGTCGTCTTGCTTGATCATCATGTCGAACCGGTCCAAGACGTAGTTATAGAGCTCGTTTAAGTTGACCATTTCCAGGTCCAGCTTCTGCGTCCCGGAGTCCATCCGTGACAACGTCAGTAAGTCGTTAATCATGCGGATCATCCGGTCGGTTTCTTCCTGGGTGACCTTCAAGAAATCCGGGGCCACCTTGGGATCCTTCCAGGCCCCTTCGGACAACGCTTCGATGTACGAGCGCACACTGGTTAGTGGCGTTCGCAGCTCGTGTGACACGTTGGACACGAATTGCTTACGATCCTGATCAATCTTTTGTTGTTCGGTGACATCATGCAGGACGCACACAATCCCGGAAATAAACCCGGATTCCCGCTGAATCAAGGAGAAGTAGGCCTGTAAAATCAGGTCATGGTCCTTGGTCGAGAAGTCCAAGACTAAATCATCGGGATCTTCGAGCAGTTCCCGTAAGGTGTAATCCTGCCGAATGGCCAACAGGTCCAAGATAGACTTGCCAACCGCATCGTCGCCATCGGTATCCAAGAAGCTGCTGGCGGTTTCGTTGATAATCGTGACGTTCCCGCGGCGGTCGGTGGCAATGACCCCATCGGTCATGTGGGCCATCACGGAGTCCAAACGGCGTCGTTCCGATTCCGTGGATTCTTGAGCCTCTTCGACCCGCACGGACAGGTTATTGACGGCACTGGCCAACTGTCCCAGCTCATCGTTACCGTAGACGTGCACGTGGCCGGAGTAATCCCCCCGGGCAATCCGCAGCGTCTGTTTCTTCATTTCATCGATGGGCCGGGTAATTGCCCGGGAAATAATAATCGCCATGACCAACCCTAAGATGATGGCCACGAACGTCGCCGACACGTAAATCAGCGTGATTTGGTTAATGTTTTGGTAGACGGAGTCCAGACTAGCCCGCATATAAATAACCCCGACCAAATCACTGTTGTTGCCCTGGGTCCGAATGATCCGGGTAATCGTGGTGTAGTAGCGGCTATTGTTCTGCGAGTTATAGGTCGTCCGGACCACGTCGCGGTTGTTATAAATCGAATTTTTAATGTCACTATCGGTGGTCTTCTGACCGACAATTCCCTGGTTATCCACCTCGTTAGTGCCCCGGATGGTCCCTTTGTTATCGATCACCCGAATCTGGGCGTTGTTGGTGTTGGTAATTTCGGACAGCGTCGACTTAATCTGTTTATCCGACTTAGTGGTATTGGTTTCCGCCAGTTCGTCGGACAAGCGGTTGACGATGTAAGTCTGCACCACCTGTTGGGCCTTGAACGTGTTGAGGTTTTGGTGTTCCAATTGCCGCACGAAAACGGCCCCAACGATTTCCAACGTCAGTAACAGCAGCAGCGCAAAGACCAGCGCGATTTTAAAATGAATCGATTGAAAGAATCTAATTTTGCTATTCACGAAGTTACATACTCCTCCGCCAAAGATTTAGCGTGATCGCTAGCTTATGCCTGATCGGAATCAGGGTTGCGTAGATAGTACCCAACCCCCCGGCGCGTCACCAGCCAAATCGGGTGCGAAGGACTGTCTTCAATTTTTTCTCGGAGCCGCCGGACCGTCACATCAACGGTTCGCACGTCACCGAAGTAATCATAGCCCCAGACGGTCTGGAGTAAGTGTTCTCGCGTCATGACTTGCCCAATGTGTTGCGCTAAGTAGTGCAAGAGTTCGAACTCCCGGTGGGTCAACTCAATGTTAGCCCCCCGCTTCGACACGGAGTAGGCTTCGGGGTGAATGGTCAAATCCCCAATTTCGATGTCTTGATTTTCCGGTTCTTCGGGCTGAGCGTGCGCCGCGGTATTTTGCCGCCGCAAGTTGGCCTTGACCCGAGCCACAAGTTCTCGGTTGGAGAATGGCTTGGTCACGTAATCGTCGGCCCCTAATTCCAGGCCTAAGACCTTATCTAACTCGGAATCCTTAGCCGTCACCATAATGATCGGCATGTCGTGCTTCTTCCGAATTTCTCGGGCCACTTCCAGGCCATCAACTTTCGGTAACATCAGATCCAAGATCACCAGATCCGGGGTGTTTTCTTCAACGTGTTGTAGGGCGGCTTCACCGTCATAAGCGACATCGACCTCGTAGCCTTCCTTTTCCAGGCTAAACTTCATGATATCTGAGATGGGCTTTTCGTCGTCGACTACTAGAATTTTTTTGGCCATAATTAAAAATTTCCTCCTTAAGGAAAAAAGACAGATCAATCCGATAATTGCAGGATTATCGGCAGGTCAACCACCGGATGTCACAAAACCATCGTCGGTGGGACCACTCCAATTAAGTTGTGCTTGGTGTTACGTTCGTTTAAAGTCAAGGAATGTGGGGGCCACCACCAGGATGACCCACGTGAATCTCAAGTGCGCCGTTCGTCCCGATAAACTTCCGGTAAACGATACAATTCGGGCGCTACTTGAATTATAACACATCCGGCAGCAGGTTTCAGGCCCGTTCCATCCCGGCCTTAAGCTCTCCTTAACTTGAAATTTCCCAGGAAATACTCCCATTAGTCAATCCAAGTGAACGATTGTAGTTGTTACTCAAACATTAGCCTAATTATTTCATCTATCATGCACCGGTTGTTCGGTGAGTTGGTCCATTGACCGTTAAAAGTTCAATCGTTAATTAAATTAGCCCGAAATGCTGATTTCTCGGGGATTCCATCCGAATTGGTTACGGCTTATTTAAAAAATCGCCAATTTAAATCAAATTTTTTGACAAAAAGGATTGCATCCCCATAGCTGACATGCTATGATAGTTCTCGTCGAAAAGATATGGGCAGTTAGCTCAGCTGGCAGAGCAACGGACTCTTAATCCGTGGGTCCAGGGTTCGATCCCCTGACTGCCCATCATATCTTTACCATTAATCAGCTTGTACGAAGAATTGGCTTCGTGCTTGCTGATTTTTTTATTCCGTGAATGTATAAAAATCAATTTTTTTGGCTCTTTGTCAAATCCTGTTGATAGATGAATTTGGGACACTGTTAGAAGTTATGCAACTTCTAACAGTGTCTTTTTGTTTGGTTTGGTTCTCATTTGTTGTAATTTAACTCTTGAAACTAAGTGGTGATAATTTCGGAAACCGAAGGCAGTTCTTTGAATTTGCTTAATCATTCTATTGATCCCTTCAATTGGACCATTAGAATACTTTGATTCACTGGCATTGAGGACTATTTCAAGATTCTTTTTAAATGTGGTTAAAACATCTTTCATTTGCGAGCTAAGCTTATCGTTGTTATATAAATATTGAACAAGACCATCTTTGTCGTGATTTTTAAGACATATCATAATGCCTTGCATGGCGTTATAAGTATTTAACAGTCTTTCATCAACATCTAGACCTAACTGAACTCTTTCGAGTTGAGTTACTTGTTTCCTAAGGTGTCGATCGAAAAATGTTTTTTTAATCTCAAGCTCATCGAAGTGTTTTAAATAAAGTTTCCAGGAGAATTTAAGCATCCGATATTCCTTGGATTGTTTCTTGTATTCTTTCATAATTTGAACGCGACTTTGGTTAAAAGATCTAGTCATCATCGCAACAATATGAAAACGATCGACAATTATTTTGGCATTTGGAAATACCAATCTGGCGATATCTTGATAGTAACTATTAAGGTCCAGAGAAACTGTCTTTACTTGCTTTCTAGCGGTGCTGTCAAACTTATTAAAGTAATCAATAATAGTTTGTTTAAAGCGATCCGGTAGGATCTGTTGAATTTCATGATCACCATCACCGTTAATACAAAGAAAGTGGAAATCGCCGCCAACACCACGAAATTCATCCATAGATAAGTGCTCAGGTAAAGAATGATAATTTCTCCGAAATAGATCATCATAGTTGTCTAAATAGCGACAAACGGTACTGGGAGAAACACTATTATCTAAAGCAATACTAGTCTGAGTACGATCATCCTGAAGATGCATGAATATTTTTTGTCTGGTAGCTTTGGAAATATTACAATACTTATTGACGAGGTCTGTTGTTGCCATTACCGAGTTTCCACAATTTTTACAGATTAATCGTTCTTTATGAAGTTCAAGATAGACGGGCTCACTAGCGTTGGCCGACGGATATGAAACGCGTGACACATAGTGTCCGTTATGACTAAAGTTTTCAAAACCACATTGAGGACACCTTGTATAAGTGGCTTTTACATTGGCAACATAGACTTTAGCAGGTTTTGATTTTATGAATTGATGCTTATAACTGAAAAAAATAACATTTGGGTCTTTAATACTGAGTGAAAATTTTATATTATTATCTATAGGGTTCATGGTTTCTCACATCCTTTGATGATGCTGTAGTGGGTGGATTTTTTTGTGTGTGGGGACCTGTGGGCCTCTTTTTTTTTCAAAAAAATCCTGTTAATAGATTACCACATTGGTAGTTCATCAACAGGAAAAAGTATAGAGCCATTTTTTTCAAAAAAGACTTGCATCACCCCCGGCTGACATGCTATGATTATTTTCGTTGAAAAGATATGGGCAGTTAGCTCAGCTGGCAGAGCAACGGACTCTTAATCCGTGGGTCCAGGGTTCGATCCCCTGACTGCCCATCATATCGAAAACCGCTATCAGTGATGATGGCGGTTTTTTTGTGTCCCGAGTATTTATCCATTTTAAGAATGCTTATTCAAAATCACCCAACTCGGCCCACCGACTAAATACGCCTACTAAGACTCAACCGGTCTTAGCAGGCGTATTGTTTTACGCATCATTTTTAGATAGACGATGCTTTAGCGTTGCTTCAACGTTTGGTTCAACCGGGCAATCTCTCGGCGTGCGGCTCCCATTTCTAATGACCACACAACCAGGTAAACCACCGTGTAGATTCCGGTGTAAAAACTCAGCCAGAGCACATTCAGCGGGAACCAGCCACACAGGATGGCTAGCGTGGTCATCCCCAGGTAGGAAACGACCAAATGCCACCCGGTGGCGCGGGTAATGCTCCATCGCTCCACCGTGAAGAACAAGCTGGTCCACGTCCACAGCTCCCCAATCAACACCCACAACCCAGCCGAGACCACCGTGGCTAGTAGCGGCGTGGTGAACCGGGAAACGTAACTCGGCGGTGCCGGTAACCGCGCCATTAATTCGTATAACCGCCAGTGAATCAAATAGGTCCCCGTGGGCGTTTCCGCCCAGACCTGCTTATCGGCGGTATAAAATCGCGTCACCGTCAGCACGGCTAATTGCGTAGTTCGCTTCTCTTGATACCCCACCAACCACAATGGTTGCGTCACTTGCTCCAACGTCGTCTTGAGTTGGGCAATTTCCGGGGTCTCAGCGGGCGCGTGAATCGTTAGAAAGGCCTGCTTTAATTTAGTCGCCACTTCAACCATGACTTGCACGTCATCGTCTCCTCTCCTGAACACCTTTCAGTTTAGCTAACTCACGCGCTACCGCCTAGTCTTTCCCGCTAATCGGTCAATTAGGTCGCTAACTGGTCACAAAAAGGCGGCGCCGACTCACTGGTCGTCACCGCCTTGCCCACACACTTGATTTAAAAATTTACTTCCAGTAAGCGTACTTGTATTGCGCGTCGCTCATCATGGTGTACTTCAATCCGCCAACTTGCTTAGAAACTAAGTGGGCCTTCGCCTGCTGATACAGTGGGACTAAGCCCGCTTGCTGCGTCACGTAGGTATCGGCTTTCTTCATTAAATTCCACCGTTGTTGCGTGGTGTACTTGGCCGTGTTGTCGATCTCACTCATTAAATTGGTGAAATGGGCGTTCTTCCACTTGGTGAAGTTGACCGAACTGGTCCCGTCGGCCATCTGTAAGAAGTCCGCGGGGTCCCGCCAACCGGTGGTCCAGCCGTCCAGGTCGATATCGTAGTTGCCTTGCGAACCCTTGTTAATCTGTTGGGCCAGTGGTAAGGCCTTGATGGTAATCTTCAGACCTGGCATGTACTTTTGGGCCTGTTGTTGCAGATATTGGGCCACGTGCTGCTGTTCGTCCGTGTCGGCCGTCAGGAGCTCCAGACTCGCTTTCTTGATGCCCAATTCCTTTTTCGCCTGGTTCCAGAGGGTCGTAGCCTTCTGCGGATTGTAACTGACCAGGTTGCCGACTTCCTTGGCGAAGTCTTCACCGGTCTGCGGGTCGTTCCCGTCACCGGTTGGAATCAAGCTTTTAGCGGCCTGTGAGCCGTCCTGTAAGACGTTATCGGTCACCTGTTTCCGGTTGACGATGTACGAGAAGGCTTGCCGCACCTTGGTGTTGTGCGTCACGGTCCGTTTGTCGTTAAATTCCAGGAACCGCATCGAACTGTTCAACGTGGTGGTCATTTCCGGGTTCTTGGCGTTCTGCTTGATATATTGACCGGTCAGGTAGGTTTCTTGCACCTTGCCCGACTTGAACAGGTTGACCGCCGTCCCGGCATCCTTGACGACCTGGACGCTAACCTTCGGGATCTGGACACTCTTGGCGTTCCAGTAGTGGTCGTTCTTCACGTAGGTCCAACTATCACTGTTGCCACTCCAACCGACCAGTTTGTAAGGCCCTTCGGACATGGTCTTGGCGGCCGAGGTTCCGTAGTGACTGCCATACTTCTTGAAGAGGTCCGTCTTCATCGGGTATTCGGCCGTAGCCAAAATATCGGGTAGCCAGGGCTGTGGCTTGGAGAGGGTTAACTGTAACGTGTGCGCATCAAGGGCTTTGACGCCTAACTTACTAGGAGCTAACTTGCCGCTTTGCACGGCATCGTAATTCTTCAAGTACTTCAGCTTGTTGGCCACCTGGGATTTCGACTTAGGATTGACCTGCCACTCGAACGAGGTCACAAAGTCTTGGGCAGTCACGGGGTCCCCGTTTTGCCACTTGGCGTTCTTTTTAATTTTAAAGGTGTAGACGGTCCCATTCTGCGTAGGCTTGACCACTTTTTCGGCCACCCCGGCCACGACCTTACCGTTTTTATCCAGGGTGTACAGGCCTTCTTCGGTCTGCGCAATCATGCTGGAACTATTGACGTCCCCGGAAATGGCCGGGTCCGCCGTGGCGGGATTGCCCACCAAGGTAACCCCTAACGTCGCGTTCTTACTCTTACTTTGGGCCTGCGTCGTGCCACAGCCAGCCAGACCAACAATGGCTAATAAGCCTAAACTCAATCCTAATCCCATCACGTGTTTATTCATCGTCATCGCTCCTTAATTACCCAAAAACGCACCCGCCCTTGTTGACCATCGCTGGTCAACAAGGGCGAATGCGTCGCGGTACCACCTTGTTTTTTTACTCAATGCACTCCTCAAAAGTGCGCGTGGGGTAACGACCACGAACCGGCCACGGCTACTTCGGGTTCACCATGACGACGCCGAGATGCGCTTCGCGGGGGTTCGCGGGTTCGGCTGTCAGCTCTCCGAACTTGCTGGGCGGCTCCGCCCCGTTACTCTTCTCGACTTGCTCTTTACTTTTAATTTATATATAAGGTATCACCATTCATTTTTAGTGTCAAACGTTTTATAAACATTCAATTTTGTGCATATATTTTGAATATTCGCGTAAAAAAACGACGATCCCTTGTAACACTAGGACCGTCGTTTTGTATAAAAGCTGTTTTATTCCAAATTAATCGACTTATTTTCCGCAATATTCATTAATGATGGCATGGTTGCTTGTGCTGATACGTCATGGTTGTGGTTTCGCGACTGACCGTCTTCCCCGCCTGACTGGTGGTCGTTTGCGTCTTCATCTCAACGTGACCATGGCGCCCACTTGAATTCGTCAACTGGACCGCCGTTTGGCCGGATGTCGGCTGGACTACCGAGTCCGTCACGGTCGACTGGTTCTGCGCGGTGTGAGTTTCCCATAGGAAAAACCCAGCCACCAAGCCCAGTAACAGCCCGCTGATTCCCCGGATAATTTTTTTCATGTTCATTCCCCTAATTACAATATTCCGATGCTCTTAGTTTATTATACACCCAACCAATATTATTTTACTTATAAACTTCGACCTTCCGCCGGTTTCCCGTAATCACCAAGACGTTTAGCCCGAGAACTAACAAATTGGCGACCGCCGCCACCACGAAGAGTGCCGTATAGGATACGTAATCGATGACCAGTCCCCCGAATAAGGGACCTAGTGCCCGACCTAACGACGCCCACGCGTTGGCCATGCCTTGGTACTTACCCTTCACCACGTTGGGCGTCAGGCTGTTAACAATCGCCGGAATGGCCGGAAAGGCCGTCGCTTCACCCATGGTCAGAATCACCATGGCAATCACGAAGTGCAGGTAATCCTTCGCAAAGATCAGGGTCACAAACGATAGCGCCACGAAAAAGATCCCAGCGTACACCTGCAGATACAGGTTGGTGAAGAAACTGGACAACCAGTTGAGTAAGGCCTGAAAAACCACGATCAGCGTGGCGTTAATCGTCCATAACAAGCTGTAGTCGCGCATCAGGATACCCATCCCGGTCATGTAAACGGACAGGTTCGAGTTCCATTGTTCGTACATAATCCAGATGATCACCAGCGAGATGAAAAAGCTTCCCATAATGAAGCGGTTTGCCTTGGGTAACGCCACCTTCTGGGTCTCCTTGGTCCGCACCTGCCGTTGCGTCACGGCCGGCACGTGGTAGGTGCTTAACACCACTAGCATGAAGGCCACGAACAAGCTAGTCGCGATACTAAACAGCAGGGTGATGCTAATGCTGTAAATGAATCCGACCATGGCGGTCCCGATGACGATCCCGAAGTTTTGCGAGAAGTACAACATATTGAAGATGTAGCGCCCATCGCGGCTGTGAATCGTGGTCCCCAGTGAGTTAACCATGGTTAGTGTCCACCCCGAGGCAAACCCCAAGAAGAGCAGGGCAATTGGGAACGCGGGCCAACCGTGGTTAAAGATCAACGTTAACATGGTGATCAGTGACACGCTGACCCCACCCACCGTCAAGTAGAAGGGATTCAGGCGGTCGAAAAGTCGGCCCCCGATGACACTGCCAATCACGTTGGCTAAGGAATAAAATAGTAAGATGACACCGACCTGGGTTAGCGAAATTCCCAGGTGGTTATGTAAGTAGATGGTCGTTAATGGCCAGATAAAACTCATGCCGATACTACTGAAAAGTTCTCCCAGTAATAGCCAGCGCAGCCGAATTTCTCGCATCTGATAGCCTCCCTTTCGTTTATTGATTAAATTTAACATTGGAAAAAACGCCCCATAATGCCCGCTATGACGCGAACTAAAGCGTTTACTAAAAATTAAATTTAAATGAGATTAAGATTAAGACCCATTCTATCACGGGACCCCGCCTTTCGACCAGCCCCCCTCAGCCCCGTTAGCATTGCTTTTTGTGCGGGGATTTTCTACACTAGGCTTAATTGAAGGAGGCCGATTTACCCATGACGATACTTTTGATTGACGGGTCTTCACGGCCCAACAGTAATTCTGCGGCATTCGGGGAACGACTGCTGGTCGGGTTACCCCACCAGACCATTCACCTGGCTAGCGCTCACCTTAACTTTGAACACGATTACCGCGAAACCAATCACCCCCAGGGCGACCCTAGCGACGACTACGACCACCTGATGGCGCAGTTTCTAGCCGCCGAGACCATCGTCCTCAGTACGCCGGTCTACTGGTACAACATGAGTGGCCAGCTCAAGGTCTTTCTCGACCGTTGGTTCGACAGTTTCACCCACGGCGTCTCGTTTGCCGGTCATCGGCTCTCCCTATTGATTGTGGGGGCCGATGACCCGGTCCACAAGGCTCAGCCCGTGATTGAACAGTCAGTCAAGTTATCCTGTGACTGGCTTAAAATGACCTTCCTGGGCACCGCCACCGCCGTGGCCGATCTCCCCGGCGACATCCAAAAGTTACCCACTCTACCAGCCGACGCGCAAAAGCTCCGGCAGATTTTAACCCTCACCACCGACTAAAGGAGGAACGACCATGCGTTACCAACTCACCACTCCGTCGCCGTTAGGGCCTTTGACCCTGTTAGGCGACGACCAAGCCCTGTACGGCCTGTGGTTCGCCGACCAACAACACTTCGGGGCCGACTACGACTTAGCCGCCATGCCCACCGGTAGTTCCGCGCCGCTTAACCTGGCTCTGGATTGGTTGCGGGCCTACTTCGCCGGCCAAGCGCCCTCGCCGTTCGACCTGCCGCTCCATCCGGAAGTCACCGACTTTCGGGCCCGAGTCCTGCAGGGATTGACGCAGATTCCCTACGGCCAAACGGTGACCTACCAACAACTTGCCGACCAATTGGGCCAGCCCACCGCGGTCCGCGCAGTCGGCGGCGCCGTTGGTCACAACCCGTTGTCCATCGTCATTCCCTGTCACCGCGTACTCGGTCGGCACGGGGAATTGACCGGCTATGCCGGTGCTCTCGACCGTAAGATCGCGCTATTGACCCTGGAAGGTCACGACGCGGCCACGTTCACCCGTTAACTCGTCAAAAGCGCCACGGAGACTCACCGGTCTCCGTGGCGCTTTCGATTTAATCTTTAAACTGAATCTTAACGTAATCGCGGTACAACGGTAACCGGTCCATCAGTTCCTGATGCGTGCCGTGACCGCTGACCTGCCCGTGGTCGATGAAGTAGATGTTATCGGCATCCACGATGGTGCTCAACCGGTGGGCGATAATCAACGTCGTCCGCCCCTGCATCAGTTGGCCCAGCGCCTTTTGCACCATGGCCTCGGATTCGGAATCTAGACTGGCCGTGGCTTCGTCGAGCATCAGGATCTGGGGATCACGCAGGAAGGCCCGCGCAATCGCCAAGCGTTGCCGTTGGCCACCGCTAACCTTGACGCCCCGTTCACCCACCTGGGTGTCCAGGCCGTCCGGCATCTCGTGGACGAATTGATCGGCATAGGCCAGCTGCAGGACGTGCCAGAGTTGTTCGTCGGTAAAGTCCTGGGTCAAGCCGTAGGTCAGGTTGTGGCGAATCGTCCCGGCCATGATGGCAGAGTCCTGACTAACGTAACCGATTTGGGAACGCCAATCCATCAGGCTCAGGTCGTTGACGTCCTGGTCGTCCAGTAAGACCTTGCCGGCGGTTGGTTGGTAGTAGCGCTCTAACAGGCCAAAGATGGTCGACTTCCCCCCACCGGAAGGCCCGGCAAAGGCCACCACCGTGTTGGGCTTGGCTTCGATGTTGATGTCGTGCAACACGGGTTGACCGTCGTCTTCGTAAGCGAAGTCGACGTGCTCTAAGCGCAACGTGTGGTTGGTGATGGGCTGGGTCGTGCCGAGCGTCAAGGCTTCTTCGGGTTCGTTAAGCAGGTCGCGGACCCGTTCGGTCGACCCGTTGGCCTTGGACAGGTCGGTGAAGAACCGGGCCAGCATGCCGGCGGGACCCACGATTTGGAACAGGTACATCAGAAAGGAGACCAACGTCCCCATACTCATCGACCCGTCGGCCACCCGGGCTGCGGCGTAGACCAATACGCCGACAAACAATGCCAACATACCGGCCGTCATGATTGGACTCGCGATGGAATCATACACGGCTTCTTTGAGGCCAATGCGGTAGAGTTTTTGGATTTGGGCAAATCCGCTTTGCGTTTCGTAGGTTTCGGCGTTGGACGACTTGACCAAGCGAATCTCGCTTAACGTATCGTTCGCACTACCGCTAAAGGTGGCCAGCGCGTCTTGGCGTTGGCGACCGACCTTACTACTCAGCCGCATCACCGGCAACATGATCGCCATCAGTAACGGTAAGGCGATAAACATGATGGCCGTCATCTTCCAATCCATCAATGCCATGATGACCAACGCCCCTAACAATTGAAGTAGCGATGTGACCATCTGGGGAAACGAATTAGCCAATAGATCTTTGATCTGCGTCGAATCATTGACCAGCCGAGAGGTCATCTCCCCAGTCTTGACGCTATCGAAGTAGCTGACCCGCAGTCGGACCAGCTTTTGCCACAAAGTCTTCCGCAGGTTGGCGACCACGTTTTCGCCAAAGATCCCCAGCAAGGCTCCGGAAAGGGCACTAATCAGGGCACTCAGGACGAACAGGCCAATGATCAGGCCCAGCAATCCTTGATTAATCCCATGACTGAAGCCGTTGATCAGGGTCTGGGCAAACTTCGGGGCAGCTAGTTGGGCCCCGGTGGCGACTAGTCCTAGCGCCAAACCCACCCAGAGTTGCCAATATTTCGGTTGAGTTTGCCGAATCAGGTGTAAAAATGCTTTCAGGTTAAATTTCCCGGCGGACCGGGTTGGCGCCGTGCGCGGCGCGGTGACGCGACGTTCCATATTAAATCCCCTCTAACTTGGTTAAGTTTAATGATTAATTGCGGCGTGGTTGGCGCGAGCGAGTCGCGGACCGGCTGCTTAACTTCAACTGCATGGCCATTATCTTAACCCTTTAGTTAGATAAATACAACTAAAACTAACTATTTTTCTAACTAATTTACGAAAAATACGCGGTAACCCGGGTGGTGACTGGGTTACCGCGTGATTTGCTGATTGAAAGTTTTTTTCTGGATGGTGCCGAAACGTGCTTACTGGGGGCAACTGGTTCCGCTTAACCCCATTCGGAAAATTCACCCAGGTTCAGGGTGAATTCTCCGAATGACGTTAATGCTCGCCAGTTAACCGCCCCTGTTCGCACTCTTTTTAACCAAAAGAAAAACCATCGCTCGGGGAAAGCGATGGTCATCGGAGTAGGGGTAACGTCATAAAAATGACGTTAACTATTTTTTCATTATTCCAGGGGAGGAGGAGTACATGAAAAAAGATTGTTAATCTTTGGTAGAAGCAACCATTTGGTTAACTTCTATGTTGTATATATTAGCTGGTAAATATGACGAAAGTGTGAACTTTCTAGCACATCCGTATGAATTTTACCGAATTTGCTGATAAAACCACAGATTTTCGTTCAGTTTTTACTTATCCGGACGAATTAACACCCCAAATAAAAACAGGCGAGCCCCGGCGTAACGCCGACTCACCTGCTTTAGCTTATCCCTGTCCGTCCGGCACGTAGGCCACGGATGAGAATTTATTGAAGGACTTGACGAAAAGCAACTTGACCGTGCCCCGCGGACCCGACCGGTTCTTTTCAATAATGACTTCGACTTCCCCCACGTCTTCGTTGCCCTCTTCGCGGGGATCACTGTCGTTATTGTCCTCATCGCCGCCTTCGCGTTCGTAATAATCGTCCCGGTAGAGAAACGACACGATGTCGGCATCCTGTTCGATCGACCCAGATTCCCGGATATCGGACAGTACCGGCCGCTTATCTTGCCGCTGTTCCACGCCCCGTGATAGCTGTGAAAGCGCGATGACGGGCACGTGCAATTCCTTGGCCAGCTTCTTAAGCTGCCGCGAAATATCAGACACTTCTTGTTGCCGGCTTTCGTGGTTGGTCCCTTCAATCAGTTGCAGGTAATCGATCACGATGAGGCCTAGGTTTTGCTTTTCCTTGGCTAACCGCCGACACTTGGCCCGAATTTCGGTAATCTTGTTGCCGGCCGTGTCATCGATGTAGATGCTGGCCTTGGACAGGCTGCCCATGGCCATCACCAAATTGTTCCACTCGTCTTCGGTCAGTTGCCCGGTCCGTAAGTGGTTGGCGTCGATGGAGCCTTCCGCACATAACATCCGGTTAACCAACGATTCAGCACTCATTTCCAGACTAAAGATGGCGACGGTCTTATCGGTTCGGGTCCCCACGTTTTGCGCGATGTTCAGCGCAAAGGCGGTCTTCCCGACGGCCGGCCGCGCGGCGAGGATCATCAATTCGTCGTCGTGTAATCCGGTGGTCATCTTATCCAGTTCGGCATACCCGGTGGATAGCCCGGTAATCGTGTCGCCCTTTTCGGCCAACTCGTTGATGTCCTCGAAGGTCTGACTCAGAACTTCGCGAATCTGCTTAAAGCCGGATTGACTCCGCATCTCAGCCACGTTCATGATGTCTTTTTCGGCGTTGTCCAAAATTTCGGTCACGTCGCCGTCTTGTTGGTACCCTTGCGTCACAATGTTGGTCGCGGTTTGAATCAACCGCCGCAGGACCGCCTTATTTTGCACAATCTTGGCGTAGTAGGTGGCGTTGGCCGCGGTCGGCACGGAGCCGGCCAGTTCGGCAATGTAGGTCACGCCGCCCACGTCATCCAATTGGTTCTTGGCGGTCAATAGGTCCGTGATGGTCACGACATCGATGGCTTCATCGCGGTCGTTTAGATCCATCATGGCTTGAAAAATAATTTGATGTTCCCGGCGATAGAAATCTTCCGGGCTTAGGTATTCCAGCGCATCCACCAACGCGTCGGTACTCAAAAAGATCGCCCCTAAGACGGCCTTTTCGGCTTCGAGGTTCTGTGGTGGTGTGTGGTCTGTTAGTGCACTATTGTCCATTCTTAATCCTCACTAACTCCTTAACTAAAACTTGGCGAATACCTCTCCTAAACCTCCGCTATAATTCAACGAGATTTAACAACTAGTGGGGCGGATAAACTAGCCCATCTAGGTTAATCGAAATCCTTAGCCTCGGACTTTTCTCAATTAACTTTGATATTTTTTTACAACTGCTGTTGTCTATCAGAAATCAATCTTAACACATGCGTGGGGGCACGAAAAGACCGATGACCTTCCCACCCGTAAACGCCCGCGCTCAAGGCCCGCGCCAAGTGGGAACTTTGGTTAGAATTATACCAAATCTGGGGGACAAAAACCGGTCCCCCAAAATCCAAAGATCTTGGGGGACCGGTTGATATCAAGGGCTTAGTGAAACCACCCGTTTAGTTTATTTTTGCTTTTGGGCCACGTGAACCCGAATCTTGGCGGTCACGTCGGCGTGTAATTTAACTGGTACGTTGGTGTAGCCTAATGAACGAATTGGTTCCGGCAAATCAACCTTGTGCTTATCCAACTTCAAGTTGAACTGCTTGTCTAAGGCTTGGACGATTTGCTTGCTGGGGATGGATCCGAACAACCGACCGTCTTCACCGGCCTTGGCGAGGATTTCAACCACCGTTTTATCGTCTTCCAAGTGGGTCTTCAACTGGTTAGCTTCGGCTAATTCCTCAGCTTCGCGCCGCTGTTCGGCCTTCCGTTCCGCGTTGAGTTGACTCATCGCGGATTGGTTAGCTTCTTTAGCCATGCCCCGCTTGATCAAAAAGTTTTGCGCGTACCCGTCAGGCACGTTCTTAATTTCACCGCGTTTACCTTTGCCGCGGACGTCCTTGGTAAAAATCACTTTCACGTCGGTCACTCCTCAATAGTTCATAATTTTATCCTACGCCGAATCCCTAATGAACGCAATTAACTACTGTTCAACGGTTTCTGGGTCATCGGCATGGTTCAGAATATCTAATAATTGTTGCTTGACCTCGGCCACGGATTTATCGGCAATTTGGGTCGCCGCGTTGGAGAGATGCCCCCCACCGCCCATGGCTTCCATGGTCAGTTGCACGTTAATCCGACCTAACGACCGGGCGGAAATGCCGACCCGACCGTCATCACGCCGCGTAATCACAAACGACGCATCAACCCCCGACATATTCAACAGGTCGTCAGCGGCCTGAGCCGCGGTGACCGGATCGTAGGTTTGGTCCTCTTCGCCAGCCACCAGGGCCATGTCCTCGTTGACGAACTCGACCAGCTCAATCAGGTGGTTGCGTTGGAGGTAACTATCGACGTTTTCCTTCATATACTGTTGCATCTCGATGGCATCGGCTCCCGCTGAACGCAGGTAACTGGCGGCATCGAAGGTCCGCGTCCCGGTCCGTAACGAGAAGTGCTTGGTGTCCACGAAGATCCCGGTTAACATGGCCGTGGCCTCCACCTTGTTGATGGGTTCACCCTCCTGGGACTGGTACTCGAACATTTCGGTAATCAGTTCACAGGTCGAGCTGGCGTACGGTTCGATGTAGACCAATAACGGATTTTCGGGGAACTCTTCACCCCGCCGGTGATGGTCAAGGATCATCACTCGATTTTCCATCCGGTGATACAGGTCCGGCGCAATGGTAATCGACGGCTTGGAGTGGTCGACCATGATCAACATGCTTTGGTCGGTGGCCTTTTCCAGTGCCTTTTCCGGCGAAATGATGGTCGCCGCAATGTCGGGATAGCCTTTCAGGTCATCCAGCAACCGCTGAACGTCGGAGTGGACCATTTCCTGGTCTAAGACAATCCAACAGGTCTTGTTGTTCATCTTGGCGATCCGACGAATCCCCAGGCAAGCCCCCAGCGAATCCATATCCGGTTGGGTGTGCCCCTGGACGAAAATCTGGTCGGACTCGTTCATCAGCTCTTGTAGGGCTTGCGAAATCATCCGGGCACGGACCCGCGTTCGTTTCTCCATGGGGTTGGTCTTCCCGCCGTAGTAGCGGGCTTCCTGATCGGCAGCCTTGACCACGACCTGATCCCCACCCCGGCCCAGCGCCAGGTCCAGGTTACTCTGAGCTTGGTCGGCCAGTTTGTTTAAGTTCGGGTCCCCGTAGGCAATCCCGATACTTAACGTTAATGGGAAGTTCTGTTTCGACGTACTCTCCCGAATGGTGTCCAAAATCTTGAACTTATCGGCTTCAATTGCCGCTAACGACTTCGCGTAGGCTAAAATGAAGTAGTGATCATCGTCGAGCTGTTTCAAGTACATATCGAACTGTTGAACCCACGAAGATAATTCGTTGGTCACATAATTACGGAGGTTCGAAATGTCTTGGTCGGTCATCGATTGCGTAATTTCATCATAGTTATCCAAGAAAATCTGCCCAATGGCAATCTTTTCATCGTCGTATTGCTCCTGAATCAACTGGTAATGCGTGATATCGTAGAGGTACACGGCGTGAAAATCGGGCTGAACGTACATCGAAAACCGGTAATCGCGCCACTTAACCGTGGTCAACGTTTCCGGTTTGGTGGTCGCTACCAACTTCGCTAATTCGGCATCGACCGTATCCAACGACCGCCCCAACACGTTTTGGTCATCAAAGTACCGTTGTAAGTAGGGATTAAGCCATTCGACTTGGTTGCTGGTGCCCAAGATCATCACACCAGGCGGCATGCGAATCAACGACTCCTGCTCACCTTGTTGAATCCGGTAGGAGAGATCGGAGATGTACTGAGCGGTGTCGGCACCGATTTCTGCCATGGTGTTAAACACCCCGAACATCCCAATGCCGACTAAGACTAAAATGACGATACCAAAAATCCAATTAAGTAGGAACGACAGGACTATCCCAAGAATGGCTAAGCCAGCCGTCATGATTGCGAGCCCCCGGAGCCGCCGGTTCTGTAAGAACTCGGGGACGTTTGCCCGCGAAAATAGTTTGTGCATACTTACTCCTCATCTGATTCGTACAAAAAGTCTATCCACGGCGGTATCACCCGGTCAAAAAGCGGTGAGCCTGACCGCACTAAAGAATACTTTTATTTTATCACAACCCCGGCCGTTCACAAAATTTGATTCTCGCTTAAATCCCGGTCTGACGCGGTTACGCCGAACTTTAAATTTAACCAGCTTCCCCCTTGACCTTGACGTCACGACAACCTTTACACTAGAACTTAAGCAACTCAGGGAGGTCCTTTCCATGTCTTATTCGATTCAAGCACTCGCCCAGCTGGCAGGCCTTAGTCCACGAACTCTTCGGTATTATGATCAGATTGGTCTGTTACCCGCGCAACGCAATCCCCAAAACGGTTACCGCGAGTATTCCGCGGCGCAGGTCGATCAACTCCAACGAATTCGTTACTGGCAGGCCTTTGGCTTTACCTTGGCCGAAATTCAAGAATTATTGACCCAGTCTTTAGCGGACCAAGACGTGGCGCTCCGCCGACAACGGAACGCGTTGCGTGCTGAACAACTGCGCCTAACTGAGTTGCTCCAACAACTGGACCGCACGTTAGCGGCCCATCAAGGAGGTCCCCAAATGACCGATTCAGAAAAATTTGCCGCATTTAAGCAGCAAGCCCTCACCACTAACGACCAGCAATACGGTGCCGAAGCCCGCCAACGCTACGGCCAAGCCGCCGTCACCGCCAGTCAACAACGGTTCGCCCACCTGAGTGCCGCCGATTACCAGGCCATGCAGACCATCGAACAACATTTGCTCACCGATTTAGCCCAGGTGGCTCAGACCCAAGACACCACTGGTCCGATTGCCCAACGGATTTTTACGGCGCACAAAGACTGGCTATGTTTCACGTGGAACAATTACACGACTGCGCAGCACCGGGGTTTGGCCCAACTCTACCGTGCCGATCCGCGTTTTCAAGCCTACTACGACCGTAAGACCAACCAGCCCAATGCCGGTGTAACTTTGGCGGCCATCATCGAACACTTCACCGCCTAGCTTGGAAGCATCAAGGTTGTTTTCTGCGTTCAGCACGATAAAATGGGGATACAACCACTATGACATGCTGAAAGGAAGTTAGCAGATGAGCGATCAAAATCTTTTAACCAACCGGCATTCCGCCCGGGACTTTAGCGACCGCCCCGTAAACTTGGAGACGTTAAAGGCTATCCTCTACACCGCCCAAAACGCACCGTCGTGGGAGAATACCCAACCTTGGAAGGCTTACTTGGCCTTGGGCGACGTGGTGCAACGAATTCGCCAACATCACTTCGAATTAGCCAGTCAGGGCACCAAGAGTTGGACCGAAGTCGTGCCCCCGAAGACCTGGGCGGCGGCCCCCCAAGCCAATCTAGATGCGTGGCGGGCCAACATGTTGGCGTTTTTCTCCGCTAAAGAACAGACCCGTTTCGTTAGCAGCCAAAAGCACCTCTTCAACGCGCCGGCCATCGTGTACCTGCCCATGCCGCGGGACGCTTCGGCCTATTCGGCTTACGATGTCGGCGCCTTCGGGTACGGCATCTTACTGGCTGCGCAAGCCCACGGGGTTAGCGGCGTGCCGGCCTACGAACTGGTCCGGTATCCCGCCGAAATTCGCCAAGCATTCGACATTCCCACCGACGAAGCCCTCTTCATGGGAATCGCACTAGGATACCCTAAAGACAACCAGCTGAATCAATTACGACCTAAACGAGCCCCACTCGACAACATCTTGCAGGTTCGCCAGTAAATTCAATGGTTCCGCAGCAATCAGCCGATTGTTGCGGAATTTTTTTGAGCTAAATTTACTTACAGCCACCCGGGATTTACCCATTCAGTCAGCAATTAATTTTTTAAAAACGGTTGACATTTTACGGTCGCCTCGCTAAACTAGCAATCATTAACAATCGATGAGAAAATTAAAAAGTTATGAAGAAGACTAGTAACGTGGCCTTGGGCGTTAAGCGATCCCGGTTTAGTGTGAGCGGGAACCCCGACACCACGTGAACTCCCTTCCGAACTGTCAGCTGAATTCTAGTAAGCCCGACCGGCCGCAGCCGTTATCCCTGCACTTGAATCGCGGTGTGGCCCCCACAGGACCTAGCCTGTGAGAAATTGCCTCTAGGAGCCGCCGTTCATGTTAAGAACCAACTAAGGTGGTACCGTGCAAAAACTTGCGCCCTTACGGAGAAACATTTTCCGTAAGGGCGCTTTTTGTCGTTGGCCACCGCATCGATTGACACACCTAGGAGGTCCTTGCTTATGCATCGTTCACTATTTATGATTCCCGCCGCTTTTCTGTTGGCGGTCACGTTAAGCGCCTGCGGTCAAGCCAACGGCCAGACCAAGAACCGAACGTTAAACGTCACCTTAGCCGACGAACCGGCTACGGCCGACCCGAACAAATCCACCGATACCAACAGTGGTAGCGTCATTTCGCAGACCATGGAAGGCCTCTACACCTATAGCAAATCGAACAAGATTATCCCCGGCGTAGCGACCAAAATCGTGCAACCTACAAACCATGGGAAAACCTACACCTTCACCCTTAAGAAGAATGCCAAGTGGGCCAATGGTCAGCGCGTCACGGCCCAGGATTTCGTCACGTCCCTTCAACGGATGGCGAACCCCAAGACCAAGGCTCAATACGCCAGTCTCCTGTCGGCCTTCAAGAATTACGACGCGGTCCAGCACGGCAAGCTGGCCCCTTCAAAATTAGGCATTAAGGCCCTGAGTAAGACCAAGCTTCAAATCCAGCTGACTAAGGCCGTACCGTACTTCAACAGCCTAGTGGCCAGCGACTACTACCCGTTGAACACCGCCACCGTAAAGAAGTACGGTGCGCAGTACGGGACTAGCGCCGCCAAGACCATGAGTGACGGTCCCTACAAGTTGGTCGGTTGGACCGGCAGCAATTCCAGCTGGCACTACGTCAAGAATCCGCACTACTGGAACGCCAAGAACGTCCAGATCAACAACATCAAGGTCAGCGTCACCAAGGATGAAACCACAGCGGCCAACCTGTTCAAGTCCGGTAAGATCCAAGAAACCACGGTTAGTGGCCAATACGTTCGCTCCAACGGCAACGAAAAACAACTGAAAACCCATTTGCTGGGCCGGATGAGTCTTTTGGTCTTCAACAGCAAGCAAGCTAAGACGAGTTCCGAGAACCTGCGGCAGGCCGTTTCCTACGTGATCGACCGCAATCAACTGGTCAATCACGTCTTGGGTGATGGCTCCAAGGCCGCTACGAGCGCCGTTCCCTATGGTGACCAAGCCAACCCCAAGACCGGTGAAGACATGGCCAAGGAAGTGGGGAACCTGTTGCCTCACGACGTGACCAAAGCCAAGGCCTACTGGCAAAAGTATCTGAAGGAAACCGGCAAGTCCAAAGTCACGTTGAACATTCTGACCGACGATAGTGACGACGATAAACACGTGGGCACCTACATCCAATCCGTGATGGAAAAGAACTTCAAGGGCTTGACCGTCAACATCACCGCTTTGCCCCACGCCCAACACGTCGCCCGCGACTTCGCCGAGAAGTTCGACATTAATTTGATTGGTTGGTCGACCAGTTGGCTGGACGCCGACGACTATTTGGAATTAGCCGCTAAAGGCAACTCCGTCAACTTCACCAATTGGAACGATTCGCAATACAACCAGCTCCTGCAAAGCGCCAACGCCCAAACCGGGAGCGCTCGGTACAATGGCTTGATTGCCGCGGATAAGTACCTGATGAGCGTCAAGGGGTACGTTCCCGTCTATCAACCTTCCGAAGCCAAGTTGGTGAGCGACAAGGTCGGCGGCCTGACATACTCGCTGTTGAACGAAGCCCACTATCAATACGCTTATTGGAAGTAACGCCCAGCCCAACCGAGGAAGTGACCAATCTGTCCCACGCAACACACCCCGTATCTTAAAAAAACTTGGAGGAATCTGTTATGACAACTTTTTACAATTGCAACTTCTTTGACGGTACCACCGATCACAATACGGAAAATGCCTGGTTCACGGTCGACGATCAGACTGGCCGCATCACGGCCCGGGGGACCGGTACCCCCACCAGCACTGACCAGCGCGTTGACTTTCACGGACAATACGTGATGCCCGGCTTCTTCAACGTCCATACCCACATTACCGCGGGTCCCGACACTCCTGATGGGTCATACGGGCATACCGAAGCTGAATCGGCGGTCTTTGCCACGCAAAACCTCCATCAATTGCTCCAATCCGGTGTCACCTACATCCGGCAATGCGGCACCGAATACGACGTGGATATCGCCCTCAAACGGATGCAGTGCGACGGTAAATTGCCCCACACCCCACACATGATGACCTCGGGTAAGGCCTTCTCCATGACGGGTGGTCACGGTGATTCCCCGCACGGTGGCCATGCGGTCGATTCTCCCGATGAGATGCGTAAGGCCGTCCGCACGGCGTTTAAAAACGGGGCCGAAAGCATCAAAGTCATGGCAACCGGTGGGGTGATGACCCCTAACGACTTCATGGAAGATCCTCAGCTTTCCGTCGCCGAGATGCACGTGGCCGTGGAAGAAGCCCACCACAAACGGCGCATCGTTGCGGCTCACGCCGAAGGCAATCCCGGGATTCAAAACGCGATTGATGCCGGCGTTGACTCCATCGAACACGGCTTTTACGTGAATGAGCAGGAGGCCCAGCAGATGGTGGCCCAAGGGACCTACCTCACCCCGACGTTAATCGCCGAATGGGCGGCCGCCAAGGATGGCATTGGCGTATTGCCCGCCTGGGAAATCAAGAAGGCCGAAGACGCTCTAGACGATACCTACGTGAACCTCTCGCGGGCCTTCCAGATTGGCGTTAAGTTTACCTGTGGGACCGACGCCGGCACCCCGTTCAACGGGTTCGACAAGACCCCCGAAGAATTTAGAATGCTCACTAAGATTGGGATGACCCCCGCGCAGGCCTACCAATGCTCAAGCATCAATTCCGCCCAACTCCTGGGAGTTGCTGCCGATTACGGCACCCTGGAAGTGGGCAAGTTCGCCGACTTCCAAGTACTGAAGGCCGATCCCGTCGCTGACGTTCACGCCGTTGTGCAGGCCGATAAACAGGTCTACCTCGGCGGCCACCGCGAATTCTAAGTCAAAAAAACCCGACTAGTTACTGGTAACTCCGGTAACTGGTCGGGCTTTTTTGACTCGTTTTATGACGATCGAGTTGCTCGGGAGCGCCGAAACAATAACCAAATGTAGTACCCACCCACCAGGCCAATCACACCCATGGCGACCCAAATGGTCCGGGTTCCCCACAGCGTTTGTAAGAGCGCCGAGACCATCGCCCCACCGGCAAAGGCGCCCACCAGTTCAAAGTACACGCGGCTGATCATCAACTGATCCGGATCACTACTCATGCCGTACGCTGCCAGCGCGCTGGTTGCTTTCTTGAGGTTGCCGGTCGAAAAGACGTTATTGTAACCGTGACCGGCAATCGTCCCAAAGGCCGTGGTTTGCATGGCCATGACCAACGCTAGGGGTGGGGTAATCAGGTAGTTGGGGACGTTCGCGGGTAAGGCGCCCACCACACCACAAACCACTAGTTCGGCAACCAGGCTCAAAAGGCGCCAATAGTGTGACCGGGGCCGCAGCCGGTATTCCCAGACGCGGACCGCCATGACCCCCAGCATGAAGGCTAAGACGGTAGCCAACTTGGTCAACGCCCCCGGTAAATCACGTTGGGCCACGTCGACACTCAAGAAGATCAGGTTACCGGTCTGCCCCGCCGCCAACGCCCCACCGCGCTGCACAAAGGTATAGGCGTCAATAAATCCCCCAATAAAGGTGAGCCCCAGACCGATTTCTCTGAGTTGAAAAATCTGTGTCGTTTGATAGCGTCCCACAGCCGTTCCTCCCGTTTTCATGATATCCCCAGCATAAGGGAAGTCCCGGGGGAAACGCAAGTCGTGACCGTTCAAGACTTAACGTCCAATTATCCAGCTGATAGCCGGTTTAAGCTAGACAAAATAGTTTCCTCAGAAATGAAGTTATGCACAGAATTGTCCACAGATGGGGATAACAACACGAAAAATAGTCAAGATTTCTAAGTGCTCATAACTTGTATTTTCGCATATAGTTATTTTACTAAACTAACTTATCAATTCGTTCGCTGGTGACTCGCAACTGCATAAATCAGCACCTACTTGTATAGCTTCAGCAGATAGTGCAACATTTAGTGGTTTTGAGTCAGTTATCCACTAAATATGGTAGTTATCCACCATTTTCTGTGCATAACTCTTAATTTTGGGGGATAAAAAAAACGACACCCGTTAATAGGTGTCGTTCTTCAAAGCTAGTCTTCGCTGACGAATGGCATTAAGCCCATGATCCGTGAACGCTTGATAGCAATGGTTAACTTACGTTGGTTCTTGGCACTCGTACCAGTTACCCGGCGAGGTAAAATCTTGCCCCGTTCGGAAATGAATCGACGTAATAAGTCAGTGTCTTTGTAATCAATGTATTCGATGTGGTTGGCTGCGATGAAGTCAACCTTACGACGGCGACGGCCGCCACGACGTTGTCCTGCCATGGATAATTCCCTCCTCGTTTAGTGAGTTTTTTTAGAACGGTAAATCATCATCGGAAATATCAATCGAATCCCCAGTGTTCGCAAACGGATCGTTGGTATTGCTACCCTGGTTCCCGTTGTTGGACTGGTTATTCCCGGCCGGTGTGCTCGGCGCACTCGTTGCCGGATTAGCGTTACCTTGGGCGCCGTTGTTGGTGCCGCTGGTAAACGGATTGTTATTTTGATTCTGATTATTCTGAGGGGCGTTATTCACAGGAGCGCCGTAGTTATTCCCACCTTGGGGCGCCGCGTTACGATTGCTCGAACGTGGTTCCAAGAAGGAAAAGTTTTCGACGACCACTTCGGTCACATAGACCCGTTGGCCCTGCTGGTTTTCGTAGTTTCGGGTCTGAATCCGGCCTTCGATGCCGACCAAAGATCCCTTATGCATGTATTGGGCAAAATTCTCCGCGGATTTGCGCCAAATCACACAACTAACGAAATCAGCTTCCCGCTCACCTTGCTGGTTGGTGAACCGCCGATCAACGGCCAAAGTAAACGTGGCAACAGCAGCACCGCCTTGGGTGTATCGTAAGTCAACGTCCCGTGTCAGTCGGCCAGTAAGTACTACTCGGTTGATCATTGCTGAATAACTCCTCTCAAATTAAAAGTTAAAGTTAGAATTAGTCTTCGCACTTAACGATCATATGACGTAAGATATCGCCATTGATCTTGGATAAACGGTCGAATTCGTTCAAAGCTTCGTCATCGTTAGTGTTCAACGTGATAACGTGGTAGATACCTTCGTTGTAACCGCCGATTTCGTAAGCAAAACGACGCTTTGACCAGTCTTTCGAACTGATGATTTCTGCACCGTTATCCGTAACGATCTTGTCAAAACGTTCTACCAAAGCAGTCTTAGCAGCGTCGTCAAGATCTGGACGAATGATGTAGGTAATTTCGTATTTCGTAGTTTCCATGAATCGTACACCTCCTTATGGACTTCAGGCCCCCGCCTCTTGTGCGGAAGCAAGGAGAGTCACTAGCGTAAGCCAGATACTCACAAGCTAGTAGTATAGCATAAAAACAATTGCGACGCAAATCGGGGCCGACCGACTGGGCGTGACTGACGATACACCGTTAACTCCGACGGGAGCGGCTCGATTTTTGCCACGTCACTAAAAAATTTCCGCTTACCGGGGAAAATCGTTCAGATCCACCCGGAGTTGCACCCACCGGTTGGCTCGGGCCAATAACTGATAGGTCACCTGGACGCTCCCCAAAAAGTTAACTAGCGCACTTAATTCCCGCAGGTGTTGCGGGCGCCAAGTCATGACCCCCTCCGCCGGCTGGGTAGAGATGGTTAGCGGGGCGTGGGTGTCCAACAGAAACTGCAAGGCCGTTTTAATCTCCGTGACCCGTAAGTTGGCGATGGGGGGCGGCGTGGGCCGACAATCCACGTGAACTTGAAAGGATAGAATCTCCCCCCGTTCATTTACCAAGTCGTTGGTAGTAAATCGCTGATGCCACCGCCCCAATTGATCAAAAAACACGCAAAACTGTGCCACTCGAGAAATATGTAACGCAAGATCAATCTCCATGCCCTGCGTTTGTGTGGTTAACACGGCCGCTTCGCCCAATGCCGCGACCGCCCAGCGTTGAATCTCTGCTGGCGTCATACGCCTCGCCTCCTAATGGCCCCAGTGTAGCCAGCAGGTACCTGCAAGGCAAGTGGGGAAACCCTTTACATAACTAAATAAATATTTAATTGGTTATAACAAAGCAAATTCGCTTGGTCGTCGGCCGTTAGAGGCCTAGCTAGGCCCTAGAAAAAAAAGACCTCATCCCAAACGAGATAAGGTCGCAGTGGTGGCTTGCATGAATAAGACCGTCAAATGTCTTTTAGCCATGGTGAAAGCCAACCAATTGTATGATTACTCATACCACGGACTCAAGGTCCAATAAGGTTTTGCACCTTATGAATTAAATTCTAACAGTCTCACGTTGATATTTCCAATTTCAATCACCGCGAGACACTATTTCGTGTACGCTCAATTTAGCCGTGAGGGCGGTCCTGAAGGGGCTCAGTGGTGTCGTTTGGGTTATTCGGGGTTCTTTCCCGGATTACCCAAAGGCCGAGCTTGAAGACCTGGTACTTTCAGGGCTTCAAGTCGTGCCCACCACGTTCCAGCCTCTTCAGGACCAACCGGTAAGGCGGATAATTTCCACAATCTGCCCTTGACTAAACGTAGAAAGAGCCCGGGGCTTTTGTCCCAGGCTCTTCATCACTCAAATCAAGTTAGTTTTCAGTTGGTGACTCGTCGGTTGTCGGTGCCGTTTCGGTCCCCTCGGCGGTCGACGACTCAGCGTCGGTGTCGTCCTCGTCTTCCTTGGCGACCTTGGCCATAGTGGCCACTTCCGCGTCATCGTTCAACCGAATCAGGTGAACCCCTAAGGTGGCCCGACCCGTTTCCGACACGTCGGCCACGCTGAAGCGGATCATGACCCCTTTGTTGGTGATTAACATGATGTCTTCATCACCAGAAACCGTGGTCAGTCCCGCTAACGGTCCGTTCTTGGCGGTCACGTTGACGGTCTTGATCCCCTTACCGCCCCGACCTTTAATTGGGTAGTCGGTAGCGACGGTCTGCTTTCCGTAACCCTTTTCGGAAATCACGAAGACGTGATCCGTGGGTTTCAAGACACTGGCGCCAATCACGTAATCGTGATCACGCAGGCGAATCCCGCGAACCCCGGTTGCCGAACGACCCATCGATCGGACGTCGGCTGCCGCGAAGCTGACCGCGTAGCCTAAGTGCGTCCCAATGATCATGTTGGCATCATCCTGCACGATTGCCACGTTCATCAGTTCGTCGCCGTCCTTCAGGTTCAACGCCTTCAGACCGTTACTCCGAATGTTGGCGAATTCGTCCACTGGCGTCCGCTTAACCGTCCCGTGAACCGTAGTGAAGAACAGGTCGCTGTCGGCGTTTTGTCCCGGATTGGCCACGTTGATAACCGCCTGAACGTGCTCGTCGGTGTTAATGCCGAGGAGGTTGATCACCGGAATCCCCTTGGCCGACCGGCCGTACTCGGGGATTTCGTACCCCTTCATCCGGTAGACCTTTCCGGTGTTGGTGAAGAACAGGAGCATGTCGTGCGTCGACGTGGCAACTAAGTGTTCAATAAAGTCGTCTTCGTGCACGCCCATCCCCTGAACGCCCTTACCACCGCGATTTTGGGTCTTAAATTCAGTGGTCGGTAACCGCTTGATGTAGCCGTTGTGGGTCAGAGAGACCACCACGTCTTCTTCGGCGATCAGATCTTCATCTTCCAAGCTCAAGACTTCGCCGACCATTAATTCGGTCCGGCGCTTGTCGCCAAACTTGTTTTGGATGTCCAGCAGTTCTTGGTAGATGATTTCTTGTTGCCGTTCGCGTGAAGCCAAAATGGCCTTGTAGTCAGCAATGGCTGCTTGTAAGTCCTTGTATTCCTTCTCGACCTTTTCGCGTTCCAGACCGGTCAGACGCACCAACCGCATGTCCAAAATGGCTTGCGATTGCTTGTCGGAGAGACTAAAGCGCGAAATCAGTTCGTTCTTGGCGAGCTCGGCCGTCTGGGATTGGCGAATGATCGTGATGATCTCGTCAATGTGGTCCAGCGCGATCCGCAACCCTTCCAGGATGTGGGCCCGGGCTTCGGCCTTCTTCAGGTCAAAGGCCGTCCGTCGTTGGATCACTTGCAGCTGGAAGTCCAAGTAGTGTTGCAGAATGGACTTCAGGCCCAAGACCTTCGGTGCCCCATCCACGATCGCCAGCATGTTGATCCCAAAGGACGTCTGCATCAAGGTCATCTTGTACAGGTTGTTCAAGATGACTTCGGCACTGGCATCGCGCCGGACGTCGACCACGATCCGCATCCCGGTCCGGTCAGATTCATCGTTGACGTCGGTAATGCCTTCAATCCGCTTGTCACGGGCCAGTTCAGCGATCCGTTCGATCAACTTAGCCTTGTTCACCATGTACGGAATTTCGGTGGCCACGATGCGTTGCTTGCCATTCTTTTCTTCTTCGATGTCGACCTTGGCCCGTAAGGTAATGGTCCCCTTCCCGGTCTCGTAAGCCCGACGAATGGCGGCCTTGCCCATTACGATTCCCCCGGTTGGGAAATCAGGACCCGGTAAGACCTCCATTAAGTCGGCCAGCGTCGCATCGGGGTTCTTCATCAGAATGTGCAGGGCGCTAATCACTTCCGTCAGGTTATGCGGCGGAATGTTAGTGGCCATCCCCACGGCAATCCCGGACGCCCCGTTAACTAAGAGGTTCGGGAACCGCGATGGTAGGACCACCGGTTCGCGTTCACTGCCATCATAGTTATCTTGATAATCGATCGTATCTTTATTGATGTCGCGCAGCATTTCCAGCGCGATTTTACTCAGCCGCGCTTCGGTATACCGCATGGCGGCCGCCCCGTCCCCATCGACGGAGCCGAAGTTCCCGTGACCGTCCACTAACATGTAGCGGTACGAGAAGTCTTGCGCCATCCGCACCATGGATTCGTAGACCGCGGTATCCCCATGGGGGTGATACTTCCCTAACACGTCACCGACCACCCGGGCCGACTTCCGGAAAGGTTTATCGGGGGTAATCCCCAGTTCGTGCATATCGTATAGAATCCGCCGGTGTACTGGCTTGAGTCCATCCCGCACATCGGGAAGCGCCCGGGCCACGATGACACTCATCGCGTAATCCAAGAAGGAACTGCGCATGGTTTGCGACAGGTCCACGTCGGTAATTCGCGTATGGGTCAAATCTTGATCAGCCAAATTTTTATCCTCCGTTCCTACTTCCGTGTGCCAACCGTCGAGACGCGACGGCTCTTTGCGTGACGCTTAAACGTCCAGATCGGCAAAGGTGGCATTGTCTTCGATGAACTCCCGCCGGGGCGCCACTTTATCACCCATCAACATACTGAAGACCTGATCGGCGTTGATGGCATCCTTAGCGTCCATCCGCAAGAGTCGCCGGTTATCTGGGTTCATCGTGGTTTCCCACAGTTGTTCCGCATCCATTTCCCCGAGCCCTTTGTACCGTTGAATCTGGGGCTTCGGTGATGGTGACAACTGACCCAAGACTTCCTTCAACTCATCGTCCGAATCGATATACCGTTGGTACTTTCCTTGACGAACCCGGTACAACGGCGGGCAGGCAATGTACACGAAGCCGGCATCTAGGAGCGGCCGCATGTAGCGGTAGATCAACGTTAACAACAGAGTCCGAATGTGGGCCCCGTCGACATCGGCATCGGTCATGATGATCAGCTTATGGTAGTTGGCCTTAGCGACGTCAAAGTCGTCACCGAAGCCGGTCCCCATGGCCGTGAACAGCGAGCGAATTTCCTCGTTAGCCAAGATTCGGTCCATCGAGGCCTTTTCCACGTTCAAAATCTTCCCTCGAATGGGGAGAATGGCTTGCGTCAACCGGGAGCGACCTTGCTTGGCCGACCCACCGGCGGAGTCCCCTTCGACGATGAAGAGTTCCGAGATTTCCGGATCCTTGGAGGTGTTATCCGCCAATTTCCCGGGAAGGTTACTGATTTCCAGACCACTCTTCTTCCGGGTCACTTCCCGGGCACGTTTAGCGGCGACCCGGGCCTTGGAGGCTAAGGTCCCCTTATCCACAATCTTACGCGCCACGTCAGGGTGTTCCATCAAGAAACGCATGAAGTGGTCGGCAAAGGTGTGATCCACGGCCGTCCGGGCATCGGAGTTCCCCAACTTGGTTTTGGTCTGGCCTTCGAACTGCGGGTTCGGGTGCTTGACCGAAACCACGGCGGTGAGCCCTTCACGGACGTCATCCCCGGTCAGGTTAGCTTCGTTATCCTTCATCAACTTGTTTTGCCGGGCGTAGTCGTTCACTACCCGAGTCAAAGCACGCTTGAAGCCTTCCTCGTGGGTCCCCCCCTCGTAAGTGTGAATGTTGTTGGTAAAGGTCAGCAGATTGTTGTGGTAGTCGTCAGTGTACTGCAAGGCAACTTCCACGGTAATCCCGTTTTCTTGACCTTCCACGTAAATCGGGGGTTCAAACAGCGTGGTTTTATTTTCGTTTAGGTAGTCAACGTAGTGGCGAATCCCACCTTCGTAGTGGAAGTCGTCTTCGGTCGGCGTTTCTGGCCGTTCGTCGCGAATCGTAATCCGTAAGCCCTTGTTCAAGAAGGCCAGCTCACGAATCCGCGTGGTCAGCGTTTTAATGTCGTAGGTCGTGGTTTCCCGGAAGATGTCAGGATCTGGCAGGAAGTGCACGATCGTCCCGTGTTGGTCCTCCGGTAATCCAGTCTTAGTCACGTGCATCGGTGTCTTGACGTGGCCGCGGGTAAAGTCCATGGCGTAGCACTTACCGCCCCGAATAACCTGAACGTCCAATTCAGAGGACAACGCGTTCACTACGGACGCCCCGACCCCGTGCAGACCACCGGAAACCTTGTACCCACCACCGCCGAACTTTCCGCCGGCATGCAGGATAGTAAAGACGGTTTCCAGGGCGGGCTTCCCCGTCTTCTTCTGGATATCCACCGGAATCCCCCGGCCATTATCGGTCACGGTGATACTGTTATCTTTTTCCACCGTAACGTGAATGGCGTCGGCAAAGCCCGCTAAGGCTTCATCGATCCCGTTATCCACAATTTCCCACACCAAGTGGTGGAGACCTTGGGAACTCGTGGTCCCGATGTACATCCCGGGACGTTTACGAACCGCTTCCAGACCTTCTAGGACCTGGATTTGGCTGGCATCATATTCACGGGCACGTTCTTCCTTGGTTTCATTTTCGTTTTCAGCCACAGTCTAATCCTCCTTAACAGACTACTCGGCCGACGCAGTGTCGGTCGACCCATCGGCCACCACGGTCCCGGCGGTGACGTGAAAAATCGTCGGGTCCTTGATCAACTGGCGGGTAATCCCGCTCAAGCTGGTGGTGGTTATAAACGTTTGTACTTTGTCCTGAATGGCGGTCAATAGGTGCGTTTGCCGCGCATCGTCCAATTCGGACAGGACGTCATCAAGTAATAAGACCGGATATTCCCCGGTCTCAGCTTTCATTAAATCAATTTCTGCGAGTTTGACACTCAACGCCGTGGTCCGCTGTTGGCCCTGTGACCCGAACGTCTGCACGTTCTTGTCATTGACCTGGAACCGCAAATCATCCCGGTGCGGCCCAATCAGCGTGGTGCCCTGATAGAGTTCCTTATCACGTTGCTTCTGATAGAGCGCCGTAAGCGCATCACAGATGGTCTTGGGATCGCCTAACGCTGACTCGGCCACCTGTGTCGCGTAGTGAAAGGTTAGGGTCTCTCGGTGCTGGGAAATCTCAGCGTGAATCGACTGGGCCCACCGCTCCAAGCGGTGCAGCAAGACCAATCGTTGATGAATAATGTCGGCGCCGTATGCCGCCAGCTGGTCGGTCAACACGTCGAGTAACAGTAGATCGTGTTGGCGGTGATGCTGCAAATCCTTCAGGTACTGGTTGCGCTGCTTCAACAGCGTCCGGTACTGACTCAGGTTATACAGATACCGCGGGTTCATCTGACCAAATTCCATGTCCATGAACCGCCGCCGCACGGTGGGCGCCCCCTTAACAATCGCCAGGTCTTCCGGCGCAAATAAAATCACGTTGAGCTGACCCACATACTGGGAGAGGCGGGCCTGTTCTAAGTGATTGATTTTGGCACGTTTACCTTGACGTGAAAAAGTCAGCTCCAAAGGCGTCGTGCCGCTGGCCTTGACCACCCGACCACTGATGCGGGCCGTCTTGGCCTGCCAGTTAATCAGATCATGGTCATTAGCCGTTCGGTGGCTGCGAGTCAGGGCTAACGCGTAAATGGCCTCCAAGAGGTTGGTCTTCCCCTGCGCGTTTTCGCCCAACAGGACGTTAATCCCGTGACCTAACTGTAAATCCGCCGACGCGTAATTCCGAAAATTTTGGAGCTGCAACTCTTGCAAATACATTATTCACCCTGCTTTGAGCGTATAAAAAATAATCCGGCATCAGGTACGGCAATGCTATCGCCCGGGTACAACTTGCGACCACGCCGGTTATCCGGCTCGTCGTTCACCGTTACGGTGTTTTCCCGCAAGTACCACTTAGCTTGACCACCCGTACTGATAATGGATTCTTCCTTGAGCATCTGACCTAGTGTGATGTAGGGCGTCTCAATGAAAATTGCTTTTTTCACAACTTCACCCCTTCATTTTCTTTACTTATATTATACCGCTTTTGCGCAAAAAGTACAGGTTCACCGCCTGATTTCGGCGTTTTAAGCCCGTTATTAGCATTTTTGATATTTTTGCCAAAAAGCGGGTAAATCTGCTCAGAAACCGCAACAACGCCATCTGGCCAAAATAAACTGATTTTTAGCGAAATTTCAGCCAGCAACCTTTTGTGAAAAGATTGCGCCCGCAAATCCGGGAATTTTCACGATGTAAATCGTTATACTTCCCGGTTTAACGCGGCGATATTGAAAATTCACTGAAAACCGTTGGCCCAAATGAAAGCGGCCCTATTTTTCGCTGCTAAATAACTCGGCTACCACGGTCAAGCGGACGAATCCGGCTGGCAACTCGTCACCAGAGTTATCCCCTAAAAGTGGATAACCATGGCACTTTAGGGGATAACTTATGCGCCTAATCACGGTCATCCGGCGCTAACATCATCAAACGACCAACAATCCGCTCTTCTGGGGATAACTTTAGGGGGAGATCCCCCACGGTGCCGGGCCTTGCACCCCCTAGCTGATTAGGCAACGCCGCCGGCCCCAAAATTAGGCAACGCTCCGTGGTGTTCGTTTTTTCACCCCAATTTTTCAGTAATTATCCCTTAAACCAGCCGCTCACAACACCGATTTCCATTTTTGCTGACAAAAAAACGTGACCCACCCGTTCAGGTGAGTCACGTTAATCACATTTTGCCGGCGGTTATCCCCAGCCCTGGTGCCCAGAACGGCTAAACCACTGCAGTTATCCCCCGTTTTCGGGGATAACTTTTAGAACGTCCGTACTGGCGTAATCAGTTGAATGAAGTTACTGGTATCTTCAGTTGGAACCAACGTGAACGGCCGTAACGGCGAGGTAAATGCCACGCGAATCGCGGTTTGGCCGAAGGAACGTAAGGCATCTTTCATGTAGTCCGGGTTGAAGGAAATTTCCAGATCAGCCCCATCCATATCCTTAGGCGTTAACTCTTCTTCAACGTTCCCGACATCAGGGGAATTACTGAAGATGGTCACTTCTTTAGTTTCCGGCTTCAAGGTCAACTTGACCACGTTGTTCCGCGATTCGTGGGACAGCAGTGACGCCCGTTCCACGGCAGCCAACAATTCTGGCGCTTCGATTTCGACCGTGGTCGAAGCGGTCTTAGGAATCAGCCGCGACGTATCGGGGTAATTGCCTTCCAATAACCGAGAGTAAAACGAAGTGTCCCCCAAGAGGAATAAGACCTGATTTTCGGAGAATTGCATCTTCACGTCATCGTCTTCGTCACCAATCATCCGGGACAATTCGGTCAGACTCTTCCCGGGAATGATCACGTCAAAGTTGGCGTTAGTGGGCGTCGGTAATTCAATCTGCCGCTGACTCAACCGGTGACTATCCGTGGCCACCGCTAAGAATTGGTTGTCGTTTAAGACGAAGTGCACCCCGGTTAAAATTGGACGACTTTCCTGATTAGACACCGCAATAACGGTTTGGCTGATCAGTTCCTTGAACACCGCTCCGGATAGCACCACAGAATCCTCCGCATCCACTTCCGGCAGGTGGGGATAATTGTTAGCGTCTTGGCCGTTGATGTTGAAGGCCGCCGAGCCGGACGTAATTTCCGTCTGGAAGCCGTTCTTAACCGTGACCGTCATGGTTTTCTCGGGGAGCCGCTTAACGATTTCACTAAAGAAATGGGCGGTTAAGACAATTGACCCGTTATCCTCGATGGTCAAGCCATTGTCGGGATCGTCGGCGCGAATCAGGGTTTCAATCGAAATGTCGGCGTTAGAACCGGTCAAGACCAGACCGGCGTCACTGGCCACGATCTTGAGCCCCGTCAGGATGGGAATCGTGGTTTTAGATGAAATTGCCCGGGAAACGTTATTGAGTTCTTTAACGAAGGATGCCCGGTTAATCGTAAATTGCATACGAGATGACACTCCTTTTTTGATGGTCTCCGTGGAGACCAGGGTTTAACTTAATTAAAAGAAAAAACAGTAGTCGTAGTAGACCGGTGGATAATGTGGATAATCGTGCGGAACACACGGGCAATCAGCTTATCCACCTGTGGAAAACTTGTGGATAACCCGACGACTTTTGACTTGGCTATCCACATGCCGCTTGACGCGGGTAAGTCTATCATACACTAACGCCGTTAAAAAGGACCGTGAGATCGTTTAAAGTCCCCGGCCCCTAACCGGACGTTAGTGGCGTAATTCTTCCTTCAAATCGGCGATGTCTTTTTGTAAGTCGACATCGTCTTTGAGCGACGCCGCGATTTTATCGTAGGCGTGGATGACGGTCGTGTGGTCCTTACCGCCAAATTCGTTGCCGATGCGGGGTAACGACGAATCGGTTAACTCGCGGGACAAGTACATGGCAATTTGGCGGGGAATCACGATGGCTTTTTTTCGTTTCTTTCCTTTAAGGTCCTTTAAGGACACGTCAAAATACCGTGCCACGCAGTCCTGAATGGTTGGAATCGTCAAGGTCACTTCATTATTTGCGAGGTTGAGCCCCTTCAAGGCCTCGGCGGCTAAGTCCGTGGTAATCGGTTGCCGCATCAAACGGTGGTAGGCCTGGACGCGCGCCAGGGCGCCTTCGAGTTCCCGGACGTTGGAGTCGATTTGCCCGGCGATGTAACTGAGCGTGTCGTCGGGAATATCGACCTGGTCGGCATCCGCTTTATTCCGCAGGATGGCAATCCGCGTTTCGAGGTCCGGCGGGGTGATATCCACGGAGAGGCCCCAAGCAAACCGGGACACTAACCGGTCCTGGAGCTTGGGAATCTCGTTGGGTAAACGGTCGGAAGTTAAGACAATCTGTTTGCCTTCATCATATAAGGCATTAAATGTATGGAAGAACTCCTCTTGGGTTCCTTCCTTATTAGCGAAGAACTGAATATCATCGACGAGTAGTAGGTCGACGTTGCGGTACTCCTGTCGGAATTTTTCCTGCGTTCGTGTTTGGATCGCGTTAATGAAGTCATTCGTGAAGGCTTCGCTGGTCACATATTTAACTTTCGTTGCGGGATGGTCCTCCAGCATTTTGTTGCCGATGGCGTGCATCAAGTGGGTTTTGCCCAATCCGACGCCCCCGTAGAAGAACAGTGGATTGTACATCACACCGGGTTCTTCGGAGACCACCAAAGCGGCGGCGTGGGCCATTTGGTTGCCCTTACCGATAACGAAAGTATCAAACGTGTAGCGGGGATTCAAGGTCGTTTCCTTCATAAAAGTGGGCGTGGGTTCGCGTGATGCCGTGGCATCATCGTTGCTTTGGGCCTTAAGTGCGGCCTGTTGCTGACGCTCCCCTTCTAGAATCAAAACGGGTTGAACATCTTCGTGAGTGGCTTGATAGGCGTACTCTACCAATTGCTGGTCTAGGTGTTGATTAGTCCAGTAATCACGATGCAGGGGTGACGGTAGTTCCAACGTCAATTTATTCCCCACTAGGGAAATCGGCTTGGCAGATGCGATCCAAGTCGCGTAGGACGTCTTCGAGTAGCTCTGCTTGAACGACTCTTGGATATCAGTCCATAAAGTTGACATATCTGGCACTAATGGGATCCCCCTAAAATACAAATTTGACGATGTCCCCTGACCGCCAAAAACGAGTCAGTGGAAAACGTATATTCAGTGTAGCATGAAGAAAAAAAGTTTTCCACAGGCAAATTCAACCTGTGACTAATTGTTTCACAACAAGTTCATAACAGTTACCCACAGGATGCTGATTTCTGTGGATTTAGAAAGTTATTCCGAGTTATCCACATAGACGATATGCTGAGAAACATTATTGCGTTGCGTGTTTCACAAGTTATCCACATTTTCAACAAATCGAAAAAATCGGCAATTCACACGCTGTGAAACTGGGGATAACCCGGTGAGCAAGTCCGGGATAACTTTTCCAGCCTAACGCGGTTATCCACAGCAAATGTGCATGAAACAACTTCAAATTGAGGAGAACTTTTTGCTGGAAATTGTAACTTCTGGTTTTCATTCCGGTGGTTTTATGCTAATATGGTCAAGAAATGCATTTAGTCTGTTCGACCTTGTGTCGGACAACCAATCAAAAACTTGATATGAAGGAGGTGTCACGATGAAGCGCACTTACCAACCAAAGAAGCGTCACCGTTCACGTGTACACGGTTTCCGCAAACGGATGAGTACTAGTAACGGCCGTCACGTCTTAGCACGTCGCCGTCAAAAGGGACGTAAAGTATTGTCTGCATAGGCCGCTGAGGGTTCAGTGGTCTTTTTATTTTATCTGAGTCGGTACTGGGACCCCAATGCCCCTCGGACTGTTTGTGCCAGTCAGCCGACTGGACGTCAATTCTGATCATTAAGATCGTGAAAATTTTGGAGATGCTCCATGCGAAAATCTTACCGCATTAAGAAAGAAGCGGAATTTCAGCAGGTCTTTGAAACCAGAAATTCAGTCGCTAATCGGCAGTTTGTGGTGTATTCAATGGCCAAGCCAGGGCAAAAGCATTTTCGGGTCGGCGTATCCGTCGGCAAGAAGATTGGGAATGCCGTGCACCGCAACTGGGTCAAACGGCGAATTCGCCAGAGCCTTCTCGAGTTAAAGCCCTTCTTAAAACAAGATGTGGATTTCCTCGTGATCGCCCGGCCTAGAGCAGACGGGATTTCCATGGCGGATGCCAAGCAGAGTATGGTTCACGTACTCAAATTGGCACAACTGCTAGATTCCAACTATAGCGAGGAATAACTGTGAAAAAGTACAGACGTACCCTACTGATGTTAGGTATCGTGAGCCTGGTGTTCATTCTCTCCGCTTGTAGTAATAAACCAATCACTAATCAAAGTACGGGGATTTGGGACGGCTTGATCGTCTTAAACTTCTCGCGGGCGATTATCTGGTTGGCGCATTTCTTCGGCAATAGTTACGGGATGGGGATTATCCTCTTTACCATTATCATCCGGATTATCCTCTTGCCGTTAATGATCTTCCAAACGCGCAGCATGCGGAAGACCCAGGAGATTCAACCCAAGGTCAAGGCCTTACAAAAGAAATATTCATCTAAGGACCGGGAAACGGTCCAAAAATTACAAGCAGAGCAGCAAAAGCTGTACTCCGAAGCGGGGATTAACCCGTTATTGGGGTGTTTACCTGCCCTGGTCCAGTTGCCCATTATCTGGGCGCTGTACCAAGCCATCTGGCGGACCGAGATTTTACGGTCGGGGAGTTTCTTGTGGTTACAATTAGGTCACAAGGACCCGTACTTCATCCTGCCAATCCTCGCGGCATTAGCCACGATGGCCAGTTCCTGGTTAACGACTAAGTCGGCACCAGAAACTAGCTCGATGAACACCATGATGGTCTTCGGGATGCCGGTAGTGGTCTTCTTCACTGCCTTGAACGTGCCGTCATCCCTGTCACTATACTGGACGATCTCCTACGTGTTCCAAGTGGGGCAAACCCTCTTGATTCAAAACCCGTGGAAGATTCAAGCCGAACGTGACGCCAAAGAAAAGGCACAAGCCGATCACGAACGCGCCGTTCGGCGTGCCATTCGTAAGGCTAAACAAAGTCGTCGTAAATAAGACGCAACATTAAATGCATTTTAAAGCCGCTCAGCCGTTAAAGCTGGAGCGGCTTTTTTAGGCCTTGGGGATAACTAGCGCATGATTTTTCTAAAAAGTTATCCACCGGGGGATCACGCAGTTGGCGTCGGGGGCCGTTTTTCTCTGACGCTACGAAAAGAGAATGGTATACTAACAAATGATTGAAACGTAGAACGGAGGAAGAACCATGACGATCTTTACGGGGAAAACGGAAGCAGCCGCCATTGCGGCGGGATTGGCCGCGCTAAACGCGACACGCGAGCAGGTGACGGTGCAGGTTGTGACCGCCGCACGTAAGGGGTGGCTGGGGATCGGCCACCGCGAAGCCCAAATCGATGTGCAACTCAAGGTTCCGGCCGCGGCGGTCGCGCCCACGACTAGTCGTGCCCCGCAAGCCCCAGCCAGTGAAAATCCTAAGGCGGCTAGTTCCGCTAGTACTACCCCGCGGGTTGAACCGGCAGTGGCCGCCACAGCGACGTCTGAACAGCCAGCCCACCCGGCCCAGTCCGCGCAAAACAGTGCGCAGCGCCAAGCGGCCATCACGGCGGTGGCCGATTATGTGGCGACCATCGTTGACCAGTTGGGGATCCAGGCCACCGTTGCCGTGCAACAACCCGCTCGTCGTCAGGTCCGACTGGTGCTAACCACCGATAAGGAAGGCCTGTTGATTGGGAAGCATGGGCGGACCATCAACGCGCTCCAGAGTTTGGCCCAACTCTTTTTGAACCATCATGGCGCCGCCCACGTGATCGTGGAACTCGACGTCGCGGATTATCGTGAACGGCGGCAGGCGACCCTGGCTCGTCTGGCCGACAACACGGCCCGGGAGGTGGTGGCGTCCGGTAAGCCAATTTATTTGGACCCGATGCCGTCATTTGAACGCAAACAGATTCACGCGGCGTTGGCGAAAAACCGTTACGTGACTACGTATTCGGCGGGGAAAGAACCCCATCGAGCCGTGGTGATTGAACCGGCCTAGTCGTCGGGATTGACAAATCAGGCAAAGCACCTTATAGTGAAGACAATCATTCTTATCAAGTTTACGATAAAGTAGTGAAAGTACTTTATCCACGTCTGTTAGGTGGCGTGGAGTGGGTGCTTTTTTTTATGGCGTTAAATGACACGCCAGGGTAGTTGGCTTGAACAAGTAAAGGGAGGATCAGCATGGCAACGACCACAGAATTTGATACGATTGCGGCAATTTCGACACCACCTGGTGAGGGGGGCATCGCGATTATCCGCTTAAGCGGTGAAGCCGTCTTTGACGTCATCGAGAAGTTATTTAAGGGCAAGGACCTGCGGCAGGTCGCGACGCACACCATTAATTACGGGCACATCTACGACCCGGAGACGGGCGAGGAAGTCGACGAAGTGATGGTATCGGTGATGCGCGCACCCAAGACGTACACCAAAGAAGATATTATTGAAATCAACTGTCACGGGGGTATCGTGGCCACCAACCGGATTTTACAGCTATGTTTAAGCTATGGCGCACGCTTGGCCGAACCCGGCGAGTACACTAAACGGGCCTTTTTAAACGGCCGGATTGATTTGTCGCAAGCCGAAGCCGTGATGGACCTGATTCGGGCCAAGACCGATAAGTCCATGAAAGTCGCCTTAGACCAGCTCGATGGTGATCTATCGCACCTGATTCGCCACTTGCGCCAGGACATCTTGGATGCGTTGGCCCAGGTGGAGGTCAACATCGACTACCCCGAATACGACGACGTGGAAACCATGACCACCAAGATGTTGTTGGAAAAGGCCACCGAAGTGCAGGCCCAGATCAAGACCCTCTTAGCCACGGCGAAGCAGGGCAAGGTCCTGCGTGACGGGTTAGCGACCGCCATCGTGGGTCGGCCTAACGTGGGGAAGAGCAGCCTGCTCAACCACCTACTACACGAAGACAAAGCCATCGTGACCGACGTGGCCGGGACCACCCGGGACGTCATCGAAGAATACGTGAACGTCAAGGGGGTGCCGTTGAAGTTGATCGACACCGCTGGGATTCGTAAAACGAACGATAAGGTCGAAAAAATCGGGGTCGAACGATCGCGTAAGGCCATCAACACGGCCGATCTGGTGATGCTGGTCTTAAACGCCAGCGAACCGTTGACCGCCGAAGACCGCGAGCTGTTGACCGCCACGGCGCACACCCAGCGTATCTTGATTCTAAACAAGACCGATTTACCGCGGAAGTTGGACCTGGCGGCGGTCAAGGCGGCGGCCAGCGATAGTCCGTTGATCGAAACCTCGATTCTGCAGCGCACGGGGATGGATCAGCTGGAAAGCACCATTGCCCACCTGTTCTTCGACGAGGGCATTGAGTCCAGTCAAAACACGGTAATGGTCACCAACGCCCGGCACATTGGCCTGTTACATCAGGCCAGCACGGCCTTAGACGACGTCAAGCACGGGATCGCCGTCGGGATGCCGGTGGACCTGGTGCAGATCGATATGACGCGCGCCTGGGACTTGCTGGGAGAGATTACCGGTGATAGCTACCAAGACGAGCTGCTCGATCAGCTATTCAGTCAGTTCTGCTTAGGTAAATAGGGTTTATCCACTTGTGGACAACTTTTGAACGGCGTCCGCCGGTTAAACGCAATGATCCCCTTGTGGATAGACTTGGCTTGTTCAGCGAAAAAACGATAAAAAGGCGCTTGAGTGCGGCAATCGCCGGCTCAGGCATGGAGGGAAACAGTAACCATGACGGAAGTAAAACAATATCCTGGCGACGACTACGACGTCATCGTCGTAGGGGCCGGGCATGCCGGTAGCGAAGCTGCTTTAGCGGCCGCACGGATGGGCAACCGGACCCTGTTAATGACCATTAACCTAGACATGGTGTCATTTATGCCATGTAACCCGTCAGTCGGGGGACCAGCCAAAGGGATTGTGGTTCGCGAAATCGACGCGCTGGGTGGCGAAATGGGCAAAAACATTGATAAGACCTACGTCCAGATGCGGATGCTCAACACCGGGAAGGGTCCGGCGGTCCGGGCCTTACGGGCACAAGCCGATAAGCACGCCTACCACGCCGAAATGAAACACACCATCGAACAAGAACCCAACCTGACGTTACGCCAGGGAATCGTCGATGATTTGATCGTGGAAGACAACGAATGTAAAGGGGTCATCACCAACACCGGGGCGCGTTACCGGGCCAAGGCCGTGGTGATTGCCGCCGGCACCGCCGCTCGCGGGAAGATTATCATCGGGGAACTGATGTATTCGTCCGGTCCCAACAACTCCCAACCCGCCAACAAGTTGACGGCGAACCTGCCCAAGTACGGGTTCGAATTGGAACGGTTCAAGACCGGGACGCCGCCGCGGGTGGACGGTAACACCATCCACTACGACGAAACCGACGAACAACCGGGGGATGAAAAGCCTAATCACTTTAGCTTCACCACGCCGGATAGCGCCTACTTGGACCTGAAGAACCAGCTGTCCTGCTGGTTGACCTACACCAATACCAAGACCCACGAGATCATCAAGGCCAACCTCGACCGCGCGCCGATGTTTACCGGGGTGATCGAAGGGGTCGGGCCGCGGTACTGCCCATCCATCGAGGACAAGATCGTGCGCTTCGCCGATAAGCCACGTCACCAGCTCTTCCTGGAGCCAGAAGGCCGCAATACCGACGAATGGTACGTTCAGGGTCTGTCGACTTCGATGCCCGAAGAAGTTCAACAAAAGATCTTACACTCCATTCAGGGGTTGGAAGACGCCCAAATGATGCGGCCCGGCTACGCCATCGAATATGACGTTGTGGCACCGTACCAGTTACGGCCCACCCTGGAAACCAAGATTTTAAAGAACCTGTTCACGGCCGGTCAGACCAACGGAACCTCCGGGTACGAAGAAGCCGCCGGGCAGGGACTGTTAGCCGGGATCAACGCCGGGTTACGGGCCTTAGGCAAGCCAGGGTTTACCCTGAAGCGCTCGGACGCCTACATTGGGGTCATGGTCGACGATTTGGTCACCAAGGGCACCAAGGAGCCGTATCGCCTGCTGACCAGCCGGGCCGAATACCGGTTAATTTTACGGCACGATAATGCCGATCTGCGGTTGACCGCCAAAGGGCACGAGCTGGGTCTGATCAGTGACGAACGGTATCAAGCCTTTTTGGACAAGAAAGCCGCCATTCAGGCGGAAATCGATCGGTTGAACACGATTCGCATCAAGCCCAACGACGCCGTGAACGCCTTTATCGCCAGCCATGGCGATAAGCCGCTGCAGGACGGCGTCACGGCCGCCGTCTTCTTACGCCGGCCGTACGTGGACTACCAGACGTTACTGGACTTCATTCCGGCACCAGAACAGCCGTTAGACCGGCATATCATCGAGGAAATCGAGATTTCCTTGAAGTACGCCGGCTACATCAAGAAGGCCGAGGAAAACGTGATTAAGTTGAAACGGATGGAAGCTAAGGCCATCCCGGCTAACATCGATTACGATGCCATCGACGGCTTAGCCACGGAAGCCCACCAGAAGCTCAAGAAGATTCAACCCGAGACGTTGGCCCAGGCCAGTCGAATCAGTGGGGTCAATCCCGCCGACATCGCTATCCTGAGCGTCTACATCGAGCAGGGAAAGATTGCTAAAACCAAGTAACTGCGTTCAAGCGGGATTAGTTAATTCTTAACGTAAAGTGACCAGTATTTCCGAGTTTGGAAATACTGGTCACTTTTTTACGCCCAACGGGACTAGCTGGGGGCGCCCGGTTAGTTTTCTTATTATTAATAATTGAATATTAATAATAAAAGGTGCCGGTGCCGACGGACGAAATATACAAAAAATTTACAAGGTCTTTGCAAAACCAAAACATAGCGTTGGTATGCTAATAGCACAGTGAACGATTCAGTAACGGCCAAGCCCACGGTGCGAACGCCACGATGACGTTACATAGCTTAGGATTGTGGTTGACGGGGATAACGACGATTCGTTTGGCATGGCAGTTGATGGCCATTGGTTGATGTGATCGTGTTCCGCCATGGGGCGCGGTGAGTTTTCGCCGGGCTTGGTCGGAATCGGACGCTGGGGGAGATGGATTGAGGAGGAGAATTGCCTGGCCAGTTAGGTCGAGCGACTAGCATGAGGGTCGCTCGGCTGACGTCACTGGTCGTCATCCATTGCGTTAATCGTGGCTGGACCGTGAGTGTCCAACCACTAATGATTGGCTCCCTGATAATGGGGTTGGTTCCATGAGTGGTGGAACCGGCCCCGCTCATCCCAAAAGAAAAGCGGCACCCGGTGAGGGGGTGCCGCTTTTTGTGTTCGGTATTACGCTTGCGGGGCAGGACTAAGCCCGATTACCGCGGAACCAAGCCACCGCCCAGCCCACGAGCCCCCCGATTAAAGCGGGGACGGCCCAACCAAAACCGTTGGCGGCGAAAGGTAACTGGGCATTGGCCGCGAGAATGACACGACACCAACTAGCCGCTTGCCAACTGGCGGGCAGGGCACTGGCCGCAGAACCGATTGCGGGAAGTAGGGTGAATAGAATCGTGAGCCCGAAGAGCCACCGCGAGGTTCCTAGTAACGGAGATAGGACCGCCAGCACGATTAACGCAATCGCTAGCGGATAGAGGAACATCAAGACGGGGGTCGAGTAGGCAATCAAGCGAGTTAAGCCGACGTTGGCAAATAGGCAGGGCAGTAACGCCGCTAAACCGGTCAAGACGTTGTAGGGAATCCGGGGGAATAGGTCGTGCATGGTATCCCCGAAGGCCGAGATCAACCCAATTGCCGTTTTTAAGCAGGCAATGATGACCAGTAAGGCTAATAACCCGTTGCCCCAGGTCCCAAAGTAGTAGTGGGCGATCTGGGCTAGTGTGATGCCACCGTTAGCGGCCGGGGAAAAGTGCCCCAGGCTCATGGTCCCAATCAACGCTAACAACGTGTAAATGACACCCATCAAGACCATACTGATGGTGCCGGCTTTGATGGTGTCCTGGGCGATTTGCCGCGGGTCCGTTACCCCTAGGGCCCGAATACTGTCGATGACCACGATGCCGAAGGCCAACGCAGCCAAGGCGTCCATGGTGTTGTATCCCTCGGTGAACCCGCTTAATATGGGGTTCGTCGCGTAGGTGCCGTGACCAGTCCCACCGATGGGACCTAACGGATGTAATAGGGCAGCGCCCATGATGATGGCGAGTAAGCCCAAAAAGAGGGGGGTCAGCCATTTGCCAATGTAGGTCATCAACTTACCCGGGTGGCGGGCCAGGAGCCAGGCGGTAAAGAAGAAGACAACCGAGAAGATGGCTAGGGTCAAGGGTTGCGCTGTAGGCGCTACGAACGGCACAATGCCGATTTGAAAGGACGTGGTGGCTAGCCGGGGGACGGCGAAGAACGGCCCCAGCGTCAGGTATAAGAGGATCGTAAAGGCGTAGGCGAACGGACGGTTGACCTTACTCGCAAGGTCGAAAACGCCGGTGCTGCGGGTCAACCCCATCCCGGTTACCCCCAGTAAGGGGAGGCCGATTCCGGTCAATAACAGTCCCAAGATTGCCGCCCAAACGTGGCTACCAGCCTGCTGTCCCAGGTAAATGGGGAAAATCAGGTTTCCGGCACCGAAGAAGAGCCCGAAGAGCATGGTACCGATAAACCCGGTTTCCCGCCAGGTAAGACGAGTTTTCAAGATAATCGCAACTTTCTATTTAAAGTGTGAAACTCCTACTATCTTAGCAAATTAAAATAAAAACGCTAGTCCCAAACCGGACTAGCGTAAGAATGGGTTAACGATCGGCAACGGTAAAGCGGGTTTGGTGGTGTTGCGGCGTGGTCAACTCGTCGAGAATGGCGTTGGCCATGGTGCCCGCGGAAGTACCGGAGTCACCTTGGGCGTTGACTAGTAGTTCATCGGTTCCTGTGATGGTCGGAACGGCGGGACCGGGATGGAAATTAGCGGCTGGCGAGACGCCGACCCAGTTGACGTTGGTAACGGTCCGTAAAAAGGTCAATTCGGCCAATTGATTTTGGGGGACGCTCACGAAGGCGGCCGCTTGTGGATCCTGTTCGATATCGTGAACGAATAAGTGATGGTCCGCACCGGTCGTCAGACTACCGGCCCCCAAGATGAAGGCCAGCCGCGGCTGGGTGGTGTCTCGTAGTTGGGCCACCAGGTGGGCAGCCAGATCGACATGCCGGTAGGTCTGAGCTGGTGCCGTGGCAAAGGCGTCAATCACGGCGTCGTAGGCGGCCAAATCGGTCGTGGTCAGGGTGAAGGCGTCTTGGACCTGGGTGGTGAGGCGGTCGTTGGCCGGAAGTTGGGCCGGCTTGGCGGTCGACCGGGCCAGAGCGGTGACTTGGTGACCACGAGCTAAGGCTTCGGTGACTAGGGCGGAACCAGCCATTCCCGTTGCACCAATAATTAGAATCTTCATGAACGAATTCCTCCTTAATTAACGCTGGGATTAGTATAGTGACTTTCCCAACAAAAACCAAGAATTTAGCCACGCTGTACCGGGAGATGTTTCACGTGAAACAACGTTAGTCCGTTAACCAGGGCGCAGTTAGGGTCAGGTGTTGGGTTAGCTCGCGTTCACCGGAGCGGCGAACCCGGCGGTCCTGGTAGCGCTGCGCGTAGCCGGCACACAGGTAGTGCTGTTCAGCCGTTTCCGGTTGGATGTTCGGCAGTGTCGGGGCGGCGGGATTATCGAGGACGTAGGTGATAAAGCAAGTGAAGCCTAAGAACCGTTTGCCGGTGGTGAGGTTTTCGCCAATGACCTTGACGAAAACCTCCAGCGAGCGTTTACCGGTTCCCGTGACGTAGGCTTCGAGACATAACGAATCGTCGAGCCGGAAGGGGGCGAGGAAGTTCACGTGATCGAAGGCGGCCGTGACCACGGTAGCGTGGGTTAACCGGACGGCGGCGACCGAAGCGCTATCGTCGACTAGCGATAGAATCTTGCCACCGAAGACGGTTTGGTGTTCGTTCAAATCGGGTTCGAAGACCCGGTGGGTAGTCACCATCAGGGTTTGGTTACAGGTAATGGGTTGAGACGTTGACAAAATAATCACCTCATGAATTTGTGAAATCGCTATCTCCATTCTACCAGAGCGGTTCCCACAATGGCGGTAAGTTACAGGATTATTAATTTTTCACAATAACTCAAGTGTTTCAGGGGAGGTTTACCGATGGCTTTGCTATACTGAGGGCAACTAAGAGTGAAGGGGTGATGAGGGTGAATTACCATGGCGAACCGTTGGACCTAATGCCGACTTTAAATTTGACCCAGATTCGGCCGTTGCTGGAATGCACACTAAGTCTCACGCAACCGATTGACGTCGCGCGTCTGCAAGCGGCCGTCCAGGCGACAAAGGCCGTGGTGCCCCAGATTCAGGGACGGTATAACTTTACCTGGAATCGTTTTGAAGTGGATGACGATCCTCAACGACAACCCGTCATTGAAGAATATGCGGCTAGTCATGATCCCGAACGGGTACGCCTCGACGTCCTGGCGGGGCCTCAGCTTAAGATTCAGGTGATTCATCACGCCGGCTATGACCGGGTACGGTTGGCCATGAGTCGCTTACTAACCGATGGTGAGGGCTTCAAACACTACTTGTACCTCTTGTCGGCGGCCTACGCGGGGGATGATCTGACTAATTTCGTCAACGAGCGGAGTGGTCGGCGCATCGTCAGTTACTTACGCCATCCCCACCGGCCATTGCCGAATCCAAGTGATCTGATACAACCAACGGAACCGTTTCCTACCTTACAAGGAGACATCCACCACCATCACGGCGAGGTGTTGATTTCTCGGTTAGAGACCCGGCGGCTGCAACGCAAAGCACGACAAAAAGGGGTGACCTTAAACGCCGTGCTACTGGCGGCTTATGCGCTGGCCTTGGCCACGTTAACGGGAAACCGGCACTTGGTGATTCCCTACCAGGTTGATTTACGGTTACACGGGCCGGTCGCCGCGACCAACGTGGTCCAGGTGGCCAATTTGACCAGCGAGATGCCCATTCCCATTACGGTCCGGGACTTCGCTACCCTCGAAGACGTGGTGCAGCAGGTTCAAGCAACCTTGTCGGATCGACACGAGCGGTTGGCGTATCTGACGCCGCTGGTCGAAATCAATCGCATGAGTCGGGCCTTTCCACCCCAACTGGTGCGCCATTTAGCCAGCAAGTATCGCCCAACCGCGGCCATCTCGTTTGCCAACTTTGGCCGGATCGACCAAGCACGATTACAGTTCGCGGGCAGTCGGGTTTCGCAGGTCTACTTTGCCGGGGCCTACCATTCCATGCCGTACTTTCAATTGACGGCGAGTGGGTATCGGGATGCTTGGACGCTGGCCTTTCGGATGTTGGGGTCGGAACCGGACTACCAACTCGGTATTAAAATTTTAAAGAACGTGGCAACCCAGTTAACGCAATGGGTCCACTAGAACGCAACGATCCGTCACGGGATCGTTTTTTTATGTCATTTTTCAAAATGACATAAAAAATGCTAGCCGGTACGCACCGATTGGTGGGTAAAGTTTAGGCTTACTGCGTTAATTAATGCTGTCATTAATGCGACGAAAAATTAAATAATGGGAGCGCTGTGACGAAATTCGTTCTATCATGAGTGGGTTTAATCCCGAGTTACCGGGCGATCAGGCTCTCGCCAGTCGGGGTAGGGCGGTCGGTGATCAGTGAGGGCAAGCGCCTAAAATAAATTTAGTAATATTAAAAGATGACGGGCAAAAGGTCGTTAGTAAACGAATATTGCCCAGAAAACGCCCCTTAAATTTACCGTTAAGATTCCTTATGATAGGGGTGAATCAAATCTAGCGATAGTCGAGGAGGCCCAATGAATAATGGAGATTGATGAGAAACTGTTGAGTGGGGTGTATCGTGAAATTTATCGGGCGGAAGGGCCCAAGGTGTTAGAAGACCTGTTCCAAATCTTTCGCGGAAGCACCGTCAATTTTCCACTACACATGAACGACAAGACGCAAGCTAAGGTATACGTGCAGGCACATCCACAGCAGGATGCTAAAAGTTTGGCGAGTCAGCTAGGCTACAACGTACGGACCATTCGTACGTGGCGCAAAGCGGGTCCGGACCAGCCCGAGGTGTAGCCACGTCCTTCAAACACTCGAAACTGGACGACACCGCTTGTGTGGTCCAGTTTTCGTGTTGGTTGACAGAGAAAAGAATGCCGTGCTACATTGAGGGCAAAATGAGGGGAGAAGGTGGCCGTAAATGCGGTTAGGACAGCTAGTGACCATGAAGATGGGCGTCAACCAACGGCGGCTGCCCGGCGGTGTGCCGACCTGTCGCTATACCTATCAGGACCTCCTGAATGATTTGGCGGGGGGCGCGCCGAATGCCCCGACAGATCGGCGACCGGCGGGGACCCACACGATTCAGGTGGGTGACTTAGTGTACAGTCTCACGCGTGACCAGTTAGCCCCGGTGAGTGCCGCAACGGCCGGTAAGGTGTTGACCCAAAACTTTATTCGTTGGCAACTGGTTACGGACCAAGTGACGCCGCAGTATTTATGTTACTGCCTGAACCAGTCGCCGCTGATCGCCCAACAGTTAGGGCGGTTACGGGGAAGTAGCCCCACGGCTAAGTTGTCGTTGGGGCGTCTGCAACAACTCGACGTCCCCATCCTGCCATTAACCGAGCAACGACTATGGGGGCAACTCTACCTCAACCTTCAGCGGCAACGGGCGTTACGCCAACGCTTAACCACGTTACAAACCCAGCTTTTACGGGGGATGGATCTGCAGACATCCCGGTAGTGGGATCGGGCCGGTGGGCCGGGTCCCTTTTTTAGTTGGTTTTCTTTTGCGGAACAAAGGCCTAAACTTTATGAAGGAGGTTTTTGTATGCAGAAGAGAGAAACAAGCCTGTCACGGCGAACCATTTTACTCATGGCGGTGGTGACGGGGGTCATTGTGGCCAATCTTAACTTCATTCAACCGATTGAAAACTTGATTGCCACGGATTTTCAGTTAAGTAAGACGGTGGTCGGGGCCTTAGCCATGGTCACTCAGTTGGGGTACGCGTTTGGTCTACTGTTAATTGTGCCCTTGGGGGACATTTTTGACCGTTACCACCTGATTCAGGTGATGATGGGCCTATCGATCGGGTCACTCCTGTTAGCTTACTGGGCACCTAACGCCGGCGTCTTCGCGGTGGCCACCACGCTGGTTGGGATTACGTCGGTCGCACCGCAGATCATCATTCCCTATGCCGGGTACTTAGCCCCGAGCCTACAACGGGGCAAGGTGTTGGGGATTGTGTTAAGTGGGCTACTGACGGGGATTCTCCTGTCGCGTTCCTTTAGTGGGCTACTGGGAAGTTGGCTTCCCTGGCAGGATATTTACCTGATTGCGGCGGTCATCGATTTAATTTTTCTGTTGATTGTCCATTATCGGTTGCCGCACGATGCGCGGGGCCACCAAGCTCTGCGGTATTGGCCGGTGATTCGCACGCTGCCGCGGTTATTCGGTCAACAGCGGGCCCTCCGCGGTGCAGCCATCAACGGCTTTTGCCTGTTCGGGATGTCGAACGTCCTCTGGTCCACGCTGGCCTTTTATCTCGCGGCCCAGTACCACCTGGGGAGTAACGTCGCCGGCTTATTAGGGCTACTGGGTATCGCCGGTGTGTTAGCGGCCCCCATGATTGGTACGTTGGTCGATCAACGCTCACCCAAGCTCACCATTAGCCTCAGCATGATTCTTTCCGGGGTTGCCTTCGTAATCTTCTGGAGTCTGGGTAGTTGGCTGCTGGGCTTGATCTTGGGCATTATCCTGCTCGACTTGGGAACGCAATTCAGCCAGGTGTCCAACCAGGCGATCGTCCAGTCGTTGAACCGCCAGGCTAGTAGTCGGAATAACTCCGTCTTCATGTTCAGCTACTTTCTGGGCGGGTCCGTTGGCACGTTGAGCGCGACCTGGGCCTGGAGTCAGGCGGGCTGGTTCGGTGTGTGTGGCGTGGCCGCGGTGTTTTTGCTGCTGGCCGTGATTAGCCACCTCATAATTGGTGAGCCGGAGCGGTTGACTAGCGAAGCTTAGATTAATAATAGGAAGTAACGGTGGGAGCAATGTGCCGACCGTTTTTTTCTGGGCTGAACCGTGAAACCAGCTCATGGTTTGTGGTATGCTAAATTGATGATTTTTAAGGAGGCAACGGCATGACGATTAAATTAGTGGCGTTTGACATGGACGGAACGTTTTTGAACGATCAGAACACCTATAACCACCAGCGCTTTGCGGCGTTACTCACTCAGCTGCGGGCCAAGGGGATTCGCGTGGTGGCCGCCAGTGGGTCGCAGTATCAGCGCCTACAAACGCAATTTCAAGAGTTTCAACACCAAATGGATTTCGTTTCTCAAAACGGTGCGGTGGTCCACAGTAACGGTCGGCCATTAATCGTCACGGCCATGACCGCCGCGGCGGTGGCGGCGACGCTGGACGTGATCAATCACCAATTTTCTGCGACGGACATCGCCGAACATATCGTGGTGGGGGTCAAGTCGGCTTACGTTGACGACCGGATCTCGCAGGCCGCTTATGATCTGACGCACCGCTATTACGACCACCTGAAACTGGTGGCCGACCTCCCGACCGTGACGGCGCAACGCTTGGATGACCAGATCACTAGTATCGGTGTGACCTTCCAACCGTCCGTCAACTTTCCGCAGGTGATGACCACGCTCCGACAAGCGTTGCCAGCCGAATTAGCCAGTCAGACGTCGGGCTTTAACACCGAATTGATCAGCGAAAGCTCGGTGAACAAGGCCGCCGGCTTACGCCAGTTGCAGGACAAGTACCAGATTGCCGACGACGAGGTCATGACCTTTGGCGATAATGAAAATGACCTGAGTATGTTGCGGTTGACCCCGTACGGTTACGCGATGGCCAACGCCACTCCGGCCGTGAACGCGCAGGTCACCCACCATACCGGAACCAACAACGCCGAAGGGGTCTTGGACGTCTTGGCCACCTTAGTCTAATTTCAGAAATTGGTCTAGTAGACCGGTTTTCTTAAACCCGATTTTTCATGGAAGCATGAAGAAGCGGGTTTTTAAATTGGTAAATAAAAGCAATTAATTGAAAGCGTTTACAAAAGCGATAAAAAACACTATATTAAAAATGTAAAACGTGAACAAAGGAGTGGATTAACCATGAAACATCGTTTAAGTACGACATTTATCTTTATTGATATTTGGACGAGAAGACACGTGCTTTTAAAGACGTGATGAATTGCCTTAACTTTTTCGTATATTTGTAAACCGTATTACTAGTAAAGCGGACGTATACTAATATCGGAACAGTTACTTGAACAACCCTGAGATAGGCGCCACGAAAGGTGATGATTCGATGCTGAAAGGCATCAAGCTTCGTCTGTACCCGACTCGAGCTCAAGAAGGCCAGTTATGGCAATTGTTTGGCAATAATCGCTTTGTTTGGAATCAAATGTTAGCGATGGCCAAGGCTCGGTATAAAAATAACCCGAGTAGTCGCTTCATCAATGAATATGGTATGGATAATCTGCTCAAAACGCTCAAAACTGAATATCCCTTTCTCAAACTAAGTGATTCAACTAGTCTACAGGTCGTGAACCATCATTTGGCACAAGCCTTTTCAATGTTGTTTGAGCATCGTGGTGGTCAAACACGCTTTAAATCACGCCGGTCAGCTAAACAGGCGTACACCGGCCGATTTCCTGCCAGTACACAGTTAGTGGTGGCTAAACATCGCGTCAAATTACCAAAACTTGGTAGTATCAAGACTAGTAAAACAGGTCAGTTGGTTGATGGTCAAATTAAGCGCTACACCGTTAGTCACGACGCTACAGGACGTTACTATTTGAGTTTACAAGTTGAATTTCCGGAGCCTAAGCCACTTCCTAAAACCGGTGTTCAAGTGGGAATCGATTTGGGCGTAGCTGACCTGGCGATTACCTCTGACGGTCGAAAATATCCTAAATTTCAAGCACCCTGGGAAGAACAACAAGGGACTACATGGCAACGGAAGTTTGATCGGCGCAAACATCAAGCCAAGATCAACGTGATTCAGTGGAACCATGATAAAAATCACCTAATTGAGTTGGAACTCAATGACTATAAAAACTGGCAACGCGCCAGACAAATTAAGGCGCGCTACCAGCGTAAACTCGCTAATCAGCGCAAAGACTACTTGAACAAGCTGACGACTCAGTTGGTCAAAGCCTACGACGTGATTGTGATTGAAGATTTAAAAGTCAAGAATCTGATGCACAATCATCATCTGGCCAAGTCAATTGCCAATGCCAGTTGGTACCATTTTCGAACCATGCTAGCTTACAAGTGCCAGTGGTATGGAAAACAGCTTATTTTGGTGAACCCTAACTATACCAGTCAACAATGTTCTAGCTGTGGGTTTCAAAGTGGTCAGAAAACACTCGAAATTCGTGAATGGACTTGTCCAGAGTGTGGGACACACCACGATCGTGATATCAATGCGGCCGTTAATATCCTACATAGAGGGCTAAAAGCGGCTCAATAAAGTCCATCAGGCTAGGGACTAGCCTTGGTAAAAGAGTTGAGTTCCGTGAGTTAGGTACTCGGAATACCGCCATAACAGCCTAAACACTCCTCAATGTTCCCAGAAGCTCGGTCGTTCACGGCCGAGTAGTTCATTTCTTGCCGCAAGTCTTCATTAAGGGCTTCGGGTTTGCCGAAAGCAGTGCCATCTGGATCTCCGTGGGGATTGGGATTGTGAACTTCGTGGTCACCATCCTGGCGACGGCCATCATGGACAAATTCGATCGCAAGAAGCTGTTGACCTTTGGTTCCGTGGTTATGGCCGTGTCGTTAGGGATTCTAGCTGTGATGAACTTTACCATGAGTATTCACGCGACGGCTATCCCGACCATGATTCTGATTGGAATCTACATCTTCGGGTTCGCCATTTCCTGGGGCCCAATTGCCTGGGTTCTGATTGGGGAAATCTTCCCGTTGAGCGTGCGGGGAATCGGGTCGTCCATCGGCTCAGCGGCCAACTGGATTGGCAACTTCTTGGTTTCCCAGTTCTTCTTGGTCCTGCTGGATGCCTTTCACAACAACGTCGGCGGCCCGTTTGCCATCTTCGCCGTGTTCGCGGTCTTATCGCTGTTCTTCGTCCACTTCTTGGTTCCCGAAACCCGGGGCAAGTCGCTGGAACAGATTGAAATGGATCTGCGGCACGATAACTAAACCAGAGACAATGACGGAAACGATTGCCGCGCCACCGACACAGTGGCCAACGATCGTTTCTTTTTTTGGCTGAAGTCGCCAATGGCGGCCACGTGATTTTCTGCTAAAGTTGACCCTTATTGGCAAAAAGAGAGGAAGCTCGCACCATGACAAAATTGACACGACAACTGGGCCTCGTGACCCTGATTTTACTGGGGTTAGGTGGCGTCACCACGTCTGCCACGGCTAGTGCCCGGACCAGCACTAAATCGCCACTAGCGGCGGCGGTTACGGCCAGCGTCACGGAGACCGAACCTACGGCCGTGCGCCCCGCTTACCAGCACGTGGTTCGGGTCCAAACCCACCGCGCCCAACAGCTCAATTCCTAATGTCTAGACCCAAAGAACGCCCAACTCCGAATCGAGTTGGGCGTTCTTTTAAATGATTACATGACGTATTGTTTAGAGAATCTGAATCTTGTGAGCGTAGCAGGTGTCGATCATGTCTTGCGGCCAAACACTAGCTTGCACTTCACCCACGTGGGCCTTACCCAACAAGAGCATGCATAGCCGGGATTGGCCGATCCCGCCCCCGATGGTGTAGGGGAGTTCGCCGTTTAACAGCATCTTGTGAAACGGCAGGGTCGCCCGGTCTTCAGCGTCCGCTTCCTTTAATTGGGCGCGCATCGATTCTTCACTGACCCGGATCCCCATGCTGGAGATTTCCAAGGCGTGTTGCAGCGGTTCGTACCAGAAGAGGATGTCGCCGTTGAGTTGCCAGTCGTCGTAGTCGGGAGCCCGGCCGTCGTGACGCTTGCCACTCTTAAGCTTACCACCGATCTGCATCAAGAAGACGGCCCCGTAACGCTTAGTGATGGCGTCTTCGCGTTCCTTGGGCGTCAGGGTTGGAAATTCGTCTTCGAGTTCTTGGGTCGTGACGAAGTAAATGTCGTCGGGTAAATGGTGGACGGCTTTAGGGAACTTGTACCAGACCTCGTGTTCCATGTGCTTGATGACCTTGAAGATGGTCCGCACCGTGGCTTCGAGAGTCGCCGTGGTCCGTTCTTCCTTAGCGATGATCTTTTCCCAGTCCCACTGGTCGACGTAAATCGAGTGGATGTTATCCAGGTTTTCGTCCTTCCGAATGGCGTTCATGTTGGTGTACAGGCCACTGTGCATCTTAAAGCCGTACCGCTTTAAGGCCAGGCGTTTCCACTTGGCTAAGGAGTGGACGATTTCGATGGTCTTACCGGGCATGTCCTGCATGGTGAAGGAAACCGGCTTTTCGATGCCGTTTAAGTTATCGTTCAACCCGGTGCCCTTTTCGACAAACATGGGGGCGGATAACCGCGTTAAATTCAATTCCTTCCCGAATTCGTCTTGGAAGGTTTCACGGATGTAACGAATTGCCTTTTGCGTTTCAATCACGTCTAGTTTTGGATCGTAGTCCTTGGGAATAATTAAGTCCATAAGCGCACACTCCTTAAAAGTTTAGAATCAAGTTAATCACAAAATAAAAAAGTCTCCCGTCCCCAATACAGGGACGAAAGACTTTTCGCGGTACCACCCAGATTGCCTATCTCAAATAGGCCACCTCAAATAAGAGCACAACCATGCTCCACCGCTGGTAACGTACCGGTCAACGTCTAAACCTACTCTCCGCACGGGATTTCAGCCAGAAACCTAAGAAAGGGTTATTCAGCTAACTCAAAGTCTGGGTTGGGTTTTCACTAGTCCCAATTCACTGTCAGGATGAAGAAGCTTACTCTGCTTTCTTTTCGCTTTTATCTTGTTGCCAATAACAATAACACTAAAAAATAAAAAGTAAACGAGAAATTTGAAATTAATTAGAGTTATGGCTGATTTTTAATGATTTGGGCGGGGCCCGGAACCCGCAAATAACCTAGATTTGACGGGGATTGGTCGTTAATATTCGGGTCTAGAAAAAATTTACTTAAAATCTAGCAAAATTGGTCTATACCGTGATGACTGGCCTAGGAAAGATTCGGTCAATTTAGGGCAGCAGGGGCAAGACCTGGTCGAGGGTGGTGACCATCTGGGTGGGGCGAACGACGGTGGTGGGGGTCGCCTGGTCGCGGTTAACCCAGATAGACGGCCAGCCCAGTTGGTCGGCGGGCACGATGTCGCTGGCGTAGCCCTGGGCGATGTGCCAATGATTAGTGGTGGTTAAGCCGTATTCCTGCGCGATGGTCCGAAAGAAGTGCAGGTCCGGCTTATAGGCGTGGACGTCCTCGGCGGTCCAGACGTCAAACGGCACGGTCAACGCCGCGGCGTTGGCGTCAATGATGTCCCACGACGAATTGGACATCATGATTAGGTGGTAGCCGCGTTGTTGGAGGGCCTTGAGGGTTGCAATCACTTCGGGAAACGGCGTCAGGCTGCGGTGAGCGATCAGAACGTCGACGTAGTAGCGTTCAAATTGCGAACTGGTAATCCAGATGAATTAGGTTGTTGCGGGTCAGAAGCGCGTAGTCCAGGTAGGGGTGCATGTTGTTGCGGTCGTCCTGGTAGGCGATGAAACGCTGGCGGGCCAGCTTGGGGGCCACACCAAGCTTAGTGGCGGCCGTTTCGATGGCGGCGTAAGTGGCTTCTTCGTTTAACAGGGTACCGTAGCAGTCAAAGGTGAGGTATTTTTGAGACATTTGATCAGCTCCTTAATCACCATCAGTATAAACAAAAAACTGCCGGTTGCCCGACAGTTTCATGGAATATCAATCAATCTTTAAAATTATTCAGCGTCGTAAGCAGCTTGGAAGATCTTGATGATGTCTTCCTTGGTTCCCTTACGAGGGTTGGAGAAGGCGTTACCGTCCTTCAAGGCGTTTTCGGCCATCAGTTCGAAGTCTTCTGGCTTAGCACCGATTTCCTTGATGGACTTTGGAATACCAACGTCTTGGCTCATCTGCTTCATGGCCTTGATGGCTAATTCGGCAGCGTCACGCGTGGATAAGCCGTCGGTGTTTTCACCCATGATCTTGGCTAATTCAGCGAACCGTTCTGGGCAGGCGATGATGTTGTATTCTTCCACGTATGGGAGTAACAGCGCACAGCAGACACCGTGGGGTGCGTCATATTGACCACCTAATTGGTGCGCCATGGCGTGCACGTAACCCAAGTTGGCGTTGTTGAAGGCCATCCCGGCTAACATTTCGGCTTCGACCATCTTGGTCCGAGCTTCCAGGTTGTGGCCGTTAGCAACGGCTTCACGTAAGGACGTTTCAATCAACTTGATGGCTTCCACACATTGGGAGTCGGTGATTGGGTTGTGGTCCACGGACACGTAAGGTTCGATGGATTGCACGAAAGCGTCCATCCCGGTAGCGGCCGTTAAGCCCTTAGGGACGTCCAACATCAACGATGGGTCGTTGAAGGAAACCAACGGAATGTTCCGCCATGAAACGACCACGAACTTCAAGTGGGTTTCTTCGTTAGTGATCACGGCGTGACGGGTCAGTTCGGAACCGGTCCCGGCGGTCGTGTTTACGGCGATCAATGGTGGTAAGGCCTTGTCGAGCGTTTCGATCCCGGCCAACTTAGTGATGTCGTCACCGTTGGTCAAGATGATTCCGGCACCCTTACCAGTATCGTGGGCGGACCCACCACCAACCGTGATGATGGAGTCGGCACCGGAGTCTTGGTAAAGCTTCTTAACTTCTTTGATGTTGCGAATCTTTGGGTTTGGTTCGACGTTGTTGTAAACCACGTAATCAACCCCGGCGGCCTTTAATGACGCTAAGGTCTGTTGAACGGCGCCACCCTTTAAACCTTCGAGGAATTTGTCCGTGACGATCACGGGCTTCTTCATCCCCAACATTTTTGCACGTTCACCAATTTTAGTAATTACACCAGGGCCAAAAAAGTTGACACTGGGCATCAGAAAATCATAACTACGTTCAGCCATTTTACAAATGCCTTCTTTCGGAAGTTTTGAAAATCTTTGATACCTATTTCACAACGTAATTATAACCGATAGGCTTACAGTTCGCAACCGGTTTCACTAAAAAGTTTGTAAAGTCAGCGTTAAAAGGGGCAACGAGTGCGGTTGTCCCTAGGGGTTCGTCATTTTTAATTTTTTATTGGTCGCTTTCATTGAATGCAACCATTAAGGAAAAGACAAACAAGCCAGTTTCATTTTTCGACGTGCAGTGGGTCATTAGAGCAGCAAAAACGTTTCGCTAACGCAAACGTTTTTGGGGTGGCTGGCGTTAAAAAGTGGGTATAATGGGGGCGACCGATCGCGGTCATTGGGAGGAACGACAGGCAAAGTTTAAAGACACATCGCCAAGCGGAAAACGCCGCGTGGAAGACGATCCAAACCCAGGAGTTACGCAAACTCCGGAGCGCCCAACAACACCTGTGGTTCAACGTGGGCGCCTACTTGTTGATTTCGGTCATCGAATTTTATCTGGCCATCATCGGCCATTCACAGACGCTGCGGGCCGACGCCTTCAATAACCTTGCCGGCATCATTTCGGCGGCGTTATTGCTGGTGGGGATCTTCATCGCCCGCGACATCGACGACGATGATTTGATGGGGCAACCCCTACCCCAAGACCTGCAAAAAACGGGACAACGCCTGTAACTGACACGGTTTCACTACGAGACGGTCTTCACCCTGATTACGGGAATCGTGATGGTCGCCATCGCCGTGAGCGTCATCTACGGTGGCTTGAAGAGCCTGGTCAAACCGGCAACGCAGGAGATTCCCCGGCCCATCACGTTGGTCGGGGCGGCCATCGCTATGGGCATCATGCTGATTGTCTGGTGGTTCAACCGGCAGGGGGGCCGCAAGCTCAACAACGCGGCGTTGACGGCTGCCGCCCAGGACAGCCTGAGCGACGCGTTGACCAGTCTGGGCACGTTGGTCGCCATTGGTGGCGCGCTGTGGTTTCGGGTGACCTGGCTGGATGGCGTGGCCAGTATCGTCGTCGGCTTCTTCATCCTGGCGGCGGGGATTCAGATTTTTCGCGAGAGTAGTTTGAATCTAGCCGATTATTTTGATCCCCAGGCCGAAGCCCAGTTTCGGGCGGCCATCGAGCAACACGCGCAGGTGGTCCGCGTCGAGGAGCTCAACGCGCACTATAGTGGCAACATGGTCACGCTGGACGTGATCATCGCCGTCGACGCTCACATGGAGGTTCAAGATAGCTACCGGTTGGGTGAGGAAATCGAAGCCCAGATGCGCCGGCAATTTGGCATCGTCGACACCGACGTGATGGCGGTGCCGGCCACCAGTGAAGAGCAACGAGGCCGGTAAATTTTAGTAAAAATCAGTCAAGCGACCTTATCCCTGAATTGGGGATAAGGTCGCTTTGTGTTAAGGATTTAATCGGTCGGGCCCGCAAAATAGGGTTCCGTGATGGTCAGGGTCGCTTGGTCTAAGTCCAAGCGCGCCGTGGCGCCGTACGGGAGTGCCGTCCGTGGGTAAGCGTGGCCGAAGTTGAGGTTGGTCATGAGGGGCGTCTGTAAGTCGGCGGTGACCGCCTGTAGCACCCGGCAGTAGTCGGGATAGTAGACCTCGTCTTGGGGCTTGCCCGTGATGATGGCGGCTGCGGCCCCCAAGATACCGGCGGCTTTTAGATGTTCCAACATAGCTTGGTAGGCCGCCGGGGTGGGCCGTTCTTCGCTGGTTTCCAAGAAGAGAACCTTCCCCGCAAAGTCGGCGGCACTGGGAAGCAGATGGTAGCGGGCGTTAACGGTGGGCTCGTCGGGAAAGCGCGTGTCGGTCAGCAGGCTGTTCAGACTGTCGAGACAGCCGCCCAATAAGGGACCGGTCACTTGTCCGTGGCCGCGTAAGACCTGGTAGCCCCGTGTTTCGGGATGACTGATGCGGAGGGTATCGAGGGCCGCGGGCGAGAAATCGGTGCGCTCCTGGTACCAGACGGGACTACTGGTAATGGCCGTCGTGGCGGGATTGGTGAAGTAGTGGCGTAGCGTCTGAGCCGTGTACGGCAGCAAATCGGGTCCCAGTTCGGCCAGGTCGTTGAGCAGGTTGGGACCGTAGTAGGTGGTTAGCCCCAGTTGATAGAGCATCAGGTGGTCGACCGTGGTGTCCGAAAAACCGGTGAAGAGTTTGGGATGCGCCGTGACGGCCGTGCGAAAGTCGGGGTCGTCGAGTAAGAACGGGGCCAACCGGTAGGTATCGTTCCCCCCGATGGCACAGATAATCCCGCGAATTTGCGGGTCTAAGAGGGCCGCGGGATGTGCCGCCAGGTAAGCGGTCCCCTTGAGGCTGTTCGGCATACAAACGGGCGTGAGGCCGAGTTGACGCAGGCGGTCTTTTCCGCGGGCCAGTTCGTGAGCGGCGAACGGTTCACCCAGTGTGCCGGCCGATAAGCTGACGATGGCGACCGCGTCCCCGCGCTGCAATGGTGCTGGTTTGAACATGAACATCCCTCCAAACGAAAAAGTTAGTCCCCAGTCTACGCTTGAGCCCGGCCTTTGCCAAGGGTTACCAAAAAGTGCCTACTCGTCAAATCGCGGCTCAACGGTTAAACTAGTTAAAAACGACAGGGGGAACCGGAAAATGGCGAAGAAAACCTACAATATCGGCGTGGAAGCCACCTTAGACGTGATCAGTGGTAAATGGAAACCGCAACTGCTCTGCCACCTGAGCGTGCGGCCGCAGCGTACCTGCGATTTGCGTCAGGAACTCCCGGAAATCTCCCAGAAAGTTCTGACCCAACAGTTGCGCGAATTAATGGATGACGGCATCGTCCAGCGCCAGGTCTACGGTGAACGGGCTCCCTTTAAGGTGGTTTACACGCTGACGCCCATGGGCCGGTCGTTGGGCACCGTTCTGGTCCAGATGTCGATCTGGGGCGAACACCACGTCGACGAACTCCGGGAAACCGGCGTCCGTGATGTCCGGGTCCAAAACGACCACACCGGGTTTGAGCACTTATTACAGGCAAATTAAGGATATGAAGAAAGGCGTCCCGTCAGCTGACGGGGCGCCTTTGGCGTTTAAGATTAACGAGTAATGACCACCTTGCCAGTGGTTTGACGGGTCGCCACCTGGTCGAGGGCGGCCTGTGTTTGTTCCAGCGAATAGGTCGCCGCCACCGTGGGCGTCAGGTGCAGGTTGGCTATCCAGTCACTGATGTGGCGGAGTTGGGATCCGTCGGCGTGGACCAACATGAAGCGGTACTGCTTGTGTTGGCGGTGGGCTTGGAGCGTCAGGTTTAGTCCGGCGGCGCCAAAGATGAGCCGCCGGGGCAACGAGTAATCCTGCTGACAAGCGAATTTCCAATTGGGTAGGGCCGCTAGGGAGACCAGGGTCCCGTGGCGGCGTAAAATCTTTAGCTCGGCGGGGATGGCGTTACGGCCCTGCGTATCGATGACGGCGTCAAAGTCGTGTAGCTCGGTGGCAAAGTCGGTGGTGCGGTCATCGAGCACCCGTTCGGCGCCCAAGGCTTTGAGGCTAGTGACGGCTTGTGAACTGGCGCTGGTAGTCACCCGGATGCCGAGTTTGTGGGCAAACGGGATGGCGAACAGGCCAAAGCCATCGGCCCCGTGAGGCAGAAACAGCTGGTCGCCGGTCTTTAGGGAAAGTTCCTCGGTCAGTGCCTGGTAAGCGGCGAGGGCGGCCGAGGGGACCGCGGCGGCCTGTTCGAAGGTTAGTCCCGCGGGAATCGGGGCCCAACAGTCGGCCGCCACCGCCACGCGTTCGGCGAAGGCCCCCATTTGGGCGTGCGGTAAGCGCGCGTACACGGCTTGGCCCACGCTAAAGGTGGTGACATCAGCGCCCACCTTTAAAACGGTTCCCGCGACCTCGCTTCCTAACGTAAAAGGGAGTTTGGTAGGGAGAATTGGCGCCACGACCCCGGTGGCGAAGCGAACGTCGTTTAAGTTAACGCCGGCGGCCTGGACCTCGACCAAGATGTCGGTGGGCCCCACGGTGGGTTCGGGAACGTCGTTGAGCGCGACCCAGTGTTGACGATTGTAATGGGTAACCTGAATAGCTTGCATGGAACGTCCTTCCTTTAAGCGAAGTGTCACAGCGGTCTAAGTTGGGAACTCTCCCGTCCCCGGTGGCCCGGAAGCTTTAGTGCGCAGGGATCGAAGTACCCGCTGATGGGCCGCTAAATCTAGTTTAAATGATTAATCTATTTTAGTAGAAATTAATTGGTTACGCAAGCTAAAGGTTTTGGGGCTGTGGCGTTGGCGTAGCTTTTGGGGCACTTTAAAGTGCCTTCTTTTTTTCTGAACGTCAACCGGTAGACTAAGGGTCAAGGAGGTGGCTGATGACAACCGAACCAATTGGCTTACGGGTGGTGCGTACCCTGATCACGTGTCCCGCCCAGTGGCGCATTCTCTTGAGTCTAACCACGAGCCCGCAAAGTAGTCGGGCGCTGTGGTGTCAGTTACCACTCAAGGAGCGTCGCTGTGGGGCCCGTGCGTGCTGGCATCTATGGCGGCAACACCTGATTGTGTTTCACGTGGAACAATGGGCGTGGGGGCTTTCGCCGACGGGTGAGAGTCTGCGCCCCATCTTACAACAAATCTTGACCTGTCAACGGGAGGAATCGAAATGACTTATGCATTTATGCAACCTTATACGTTTAAAAATGGCTTGACCCTAAAGAACCGCTTGGCGATGTCGCCCACGACCACCATGTCGAGTTTCTACGACGGCCACGTGACCAACGATGAAATCGACTTTTACGGTGCGCGGGCTGGCGGCTTAGGCCTAATCATTGGTGAAGTGGCCAACGTGATTGCTAGTGGGAAGGGCTTTGAAGGGGAACTGTCGATCGCCAACGATAGCGATATTCCCGGCTTAACGGCGTTGGCGCACGCGATGAAGCAAAACGGCACCAAGGCGGTCTTACAGATCTTCCATGCCGGGCGGAAGTCCAACGACTCGATTTTGCGGGGCCACCAACCGGTCAGTGCGAGTGCGGTAGCGGCGACCTTTCCCGCCGATTCACAGGAGCCCCGGGCGTTGAGCACCGCCGAAATTGACGACATCATTGCGGCCTTCGGGGATGCGACGCGGCGGGCCATCGTGGCCGGTTTCGATGGCGTCGAGCTCCACGGCGCCAACACCTATTTGTTACAACAGTTCTTCTCCCCGAACTCTAACCGGCGGACCGACAAGTGGGGGATCGACCGGATGGCCTTCGCCAAGGCCGTGATGGCCAGTGCCCACGCGGCAATCGACCAGTACGCCGACCGGCCGTTCCTGTTAGGCTACCGGATCTCACCCGAGGAAATCGAAACGCCGGGGATTCGCTTGGCCGACTCGTTGGCGTTTGTCGACATGCTGGGGGATTCCGTGGTGGATTACGTTCACGTGTCGATGGGGTCGGCGCACCGCACGTCGCTCAACGATAAGACCGACCACGAGCCGATTCTGACCAAGATTAGTCGGCAATTGGCGGGTCGAAAACCGTTGATGGGCGTGGGGTCCGTCGAAACGCCGCAGGATGCCGCAGCCGTTTTGGCCCTGGGCACCGATTTGGTCGCCATGGGTCGGGAAATGATTCGCGAACCGCTCTGGGTTCAAAAGGTGGCGGCCGGAGACGAAGCCAGCTTACGGTACCAATTATCGCCGAGTGCCATGGATGAATTAAAGATTCCGCGGGCCATGCAGGACTACCTGAAAGGGGCGTTCTATTCGGTGATGCACTTTACCGATGATCCAACGACCGCGCAGAACTACCAGAACCAAGCGGCACCCATGGAAGGCTTCGAGAAGAAGATGTAGACCATTACGGCGAAATTGAGTTTGCCGTACCGGGCATGAAAGCGGTATCCTTAAGGCACGATGTACAGATGAGGAGGCCGTGAACATGTATCAGGCAGACGAGTACCGCTACCAACAGATGGTGTATAACCGGGTGGGGGATAGCGGCTTAAAATTATCGGCGATTGGTTTAGGACTGTGGAACAACTTTGGGAGTGTCGATCCCTTCGACACGCAGGTGGCGATGATCCACCAGGCCTTTGATTTAGGCATTACCTACTTCGATTTGGCCAACAACTACGGGCCGAAACCGGGGAGCGCGGAGGAAAACTTCGGTCGGATCATGGCCGGCGACATGCACGCCTACCGCGACCAGATGGTGATTGCCAGCAAGGCCGGTTACGTGATGTGGCCGGGCCCGTACGGTAACTGGGGGTCGCGCAAGAGCATCATTGCCAGCGCTAACCAGAGCCTGAAACGGACCGGGTTGGACTACTTTGACATCTTCTACAGCCACCGACCGGACCCGAACACGGCCATTGAAGAAACGGCGTTGGCGTTGGATCAACTGGTGCGTCAGGGCAAGGCCCTGTACGTGGGTATCTCGAACTACAATGGTGCCCAAACGGCGGCGATTACTAAGATCTTTAACGACCTGCACACGCCGTTTATCATCCACCAACCGCGCTACAACATGTTCAACCGCGACGTGGAGACCGACCTCTTCCCGGTCTTAAAGCGCGAGCACAAGGCGGCGGTCGGCTTCAGTTCCCTGTCGCAAGGGCTCTTGACGGATAAGTACCTCAACGGGATTCCCGCGGATTCCCGGGCCAAGAAGGGGACGATTCCGTTCTTGAACCCGACGCAGGTCGATCAGACGTTGCAGACCGTCAAGCAGTTAAACGAACTGGCGCAAAACCGGGGGCAGAGCTTAGCCCAGATGGCGTTGGCCTGGAACTTACGAGAACCGGAGATCGCTAGCGTCCTCATTGGAGCAAGTCGGCCCGAACAAATCGTCGACAACGTTCAGGCCTTACAGCACCTGGACTTTACGGCCGCCGAATTAACCGCGATTGATCAGATTCTGGCCCAACAGGGGGCAATCTCCTGGGGCGCGCACTAACTCTGAATAATGCAAAAAATCGGTCACCACAGTAAGCTGAGTGGTGACCGATTTCTATTTATTAATAATTAAGGCTTATTTGTTATTAATAATAAACACTAAGCGATATTATCCGTCGGTTGCGGTTGCGGTAAGTCGGTGGGCACGTAGGTGTCGGGCTTACCCTGCGTCAAAACGTCGTGGTAGTGGGCGACCTTGTGGTTAATGGTAGCCAAGTGATTTTTCAGGGCGGCCAATTCCTGAACGGTCCGTTCCTGTTGGACTTTCATCATTTGATAGCGCTCGGGAATCGTCTCGTCGCCCTGTTGAACTAGGTCCAGATAATGCTGGATGCGTTCGAGGGGCATCCCCGTATTGCGGAAACAGATGATTAGGCGTAACCACTCGATATCGATGTCGTGAAAGACCCGGTTGTTATTAGTGTCGCGTTCCACGAAGGGCAACATCCCGTGGTCGTGGTAGTAGCGAATACTATAGATTGAAAGGTTTAATTTTTCGGCGACCTCATGAATGCTATAGGACAACTGAATTCCTCCTTAAATAATCATTAGGTGACTAAGTTAATTAACGTTATCTTACGCGGCCAATTCCGTGACCGCAAGCCCTAACCCCCGTAAAGTAAGAGGGAGGTCTCTCAGCCAAAATTTGATGGGCAAAATGGTTGCGTGACCGGCGGCGACTGGGTAGAATGAATTTATATATTGGACACAATTTAATTGTTAACAATCAATTTAGGGAGGCCACAACATGGCAAAGCAAGCGTATCAATATGACGTCTTATATCTGGGAAGCGGGCACGGCACGTTTGACGGGGCGATTCCGTTGGCCCAAAAGGGCGTCAAGGTCGGGGTCATCGAAGCCGACAAGGTCGGGGGCACCTGTCCGAACCGGGGGTGTAACGCCAAGATTTCGTTGGACGCGCCGGTCGCGTTACAACGTCAACTCGCGGCGTTGAATCCGGTCTTGACCGGACAAACGCACCTGAACTGGGATGCTAATATGGCCCACAAAGGTGATGTGATTAACGGTTTACCAGACATGATCGCAGGCTTACTGACCGGGAGTGGCGTGGACTTGATTCACGGCTACGGCCGCTTAGTCGATGCTCACACGATTCAGGTGGGCCAGCAGACCTACACCACCGATCAGATCGTGATTGCTACGGGGCTCCATCCCCACCGGTTGGACATTCCGGGCGGCGAGTTCCTCCACGATAGCACCGACTTTCTGGATCTGGCTACGATGCCGCAACGGATGGTGGTCATCGGGGGCGGCTACATTGCTCTGGAACTAGCCACCATCGCTAACGCGGCGGGCAGTGACGTCACCATCGTCTTGCACGGCGACCAAGCCTTACGGGCCTTCCACCAGCCTTATGTGGAACAGGTTCTGACGGATTTACAACACCACGGGGTAACCGTCTTGCGCAACACTACGGTCACGCAGGTCACCCACGCGGCGGACGATTACGTGGTGACCACGGACGCCAACGAAACGCTGACTACTGACTGGATCTTGGACGCGACCGGCCGGGAGCCTAACACGGCCGATCTGGGCCTGGAAACGGTGGGGGTGACGGTTAACGCCAACGGTATCGAGGTCAACGACCACTTGCAGACTAGCGTCCCGAACATCTACGCGTCCGGTGACGTGATCGATAAGAGCCAACCGCGCTTGACGCCGACGGCCATCTTCGAATCCACGTACCTGATGCACCTGTTTGCGGGCGAGACCACGGCGGCCGTCGACTACCCGCCGATCCCGACGGTGGTCTTCACCTCGCCACGGTTGGCGCAGGTTGGGGTGACGGTTGCGCAGGCCCAAACCGAACCAGCAGCTTACACACTGGCGTCGCAGCATATTCCGGACGACTGGTACCGTCAAGTTGGGCAGGAAACGAGCGGGGATAACACCCTTATCTTTGATCAGGATCACCGGTTGGTGGGGGCGACGGAAGTCAGTGCTCAGGCCGCCGACGTGATCAACACGCTGCTACCGGCCATCACCTTTAAGTACGGTGAACGCGAAATCGAGCGGCTCGTGCCCCTGTTCCCAACGATTGGGGCGGCGGCCTGGGGCCAACTCTAAACGAGGTTAACCGGCGTCCTTCCTGAGGAGGGGCGCTTTTTCGGTGCTAAGAATGCATCTGGCTTGTTTTCGGTTAGGTTGTTCGGTATGCTAAACCTAAATAAGATGGGAGTGTTGTTACATGGCAAACAAAACGTTTACGGTGGAAGAACTGAGTCAATTTAACGGGCAAAATGGCCAACCGGCATACGTGGCTATTGATGGTAACGTCTATGACATGACCAACGTTGAGGCGTGGCAGGGTGGCCAGCACCACGGTAACGTGGCCGGTAAGAACCTCTCAGCGGCGATTCTAAAGTCTCCACACGGCAAGGGCGTCTTGACCAAGCTTCCCTTAGTCGGTCAATTAACGGAATAGGGCGCTGGTGATGACGGATACGAATCCTTATTGTCACAAGGGGATGGCCTGTCACGAAGGCTGCGGTTGTGCGGACGCGGACGGGATCTGTCGTTGTGGCATGTTGACCGATACCCAGTGTTATTGTCATGGCGAGTGTGCGGCCAAGCCGAGTAAGACATTTATTCAAGAAAAAAAGTAAAAACAAAGCGCTAGTGTGAAGAATTTCACTACTAACGCTTTATTTTTATTGACATTTAATATCATTGAATATAGAATGACTTTGAATGATATGAAAAAGGAGACTCTAATAAATGAAGAATATACAGGTTCGAGTCGAAGATGATTTAAAAAATAGAGCGGATAAAATATTCGGTGAAATAGGAACGACAACTAATGACGCTATAAAAATGTTTTTAAAAGCAAGTTTGCGGGAAAATGGATTTCCCTTTGAACTACAGTTGCCACAGCCAACTACTATTGATTCGTATGTATCTAGTCATATGCTTTCAATTTCAGATAATGATTTTCGTGAAGCATTAGATTACCTCACCTTTACAGGAGATTTTTATAAAAATGACGAATTTGAAAAAGTTTTTATGGAACAGGTAAAAATTAATGGCTTTGTCGGGGATAAAGAAGTGACCTTGGCTGAAGCTAGAGTGTTTATGGTTGATACCACCATGAACGATTTTGTAGATGTTGCAGACTCAGAATCCGGAGATTTAGAGTTGGTAGCTAGTGCAATGGTTGATAAATTTGATTTAGAAATGACACAAGTCGCAATTATCGACGAATTCTTTGTCTTTGCACCAACAGTGACCGCTGAGGATCGTGTTAAATTAGTTCAAAAAGTGTATGAATATCTAAAAAGCAGAAATGTAAGGTTTGTCGGATTTTGTAATGCAGGACTGTGGCGAACAAATAGTATTGATGAGCAGCGGGCTTTAACAAAATCAATTAAGAAAATGGGTTCAACCCAGATCTATGTATCAAAAAATTGGTCAGAAAATGTCTTTGGTGACAAGATTGATTAATGATGAGAATTGAAGATATTTAATTGAGAAAAAAGAGATCCCTTGGTACGTATGGTTTTAGAACCTTTGTGTTTTTAGAAGGAAAAAGAAAGGATTGAATATGTTAGAAAACCAGTTGCTTAATTTAATTTAGGCACATGATGAATCAGAGATACTTGATTTTAAGGAAAACGCTTTACATCGAGCGGATGAGATTGGAAAGTATGTATCTGCTTTAGGAAACTCGGCTTTATTAACAAATAATCCAGCAGCGTACGTCATTTGGGGCGTTAGAGATATGACTAAAGAAATTGTAGGGACGTCTTTTGATCCTTATCTAACCAAAGCATCTTCGAAAAGTAATCAACCGTTAATTAATAAAGTTGAGGTAATGACCAATCCAACATTAAATCTAACTTGGGATAGACTGGAAATTAATAGTAAGAAAATTGTTGTTTTGACAATTGATGTGAGCCACGTGTCTAAACCAATTAGTTATGCGGGAAAAGAATTTATTAGAATTGGAACTTCAAATCAACCCTTAGATAAATTTCCAGAAAAGGAGCGTCGGCTATGGCAGTCGTTCGAATCTTCTAAATTTGAGTTGGAATTTGCGTGTGTTGATTTATCGTACGAAGACGTAGAGGATTTACCGGCGATAGATTACTACACCAGCCAATTAAACCTAGAGAAAGGTAATCAAAGTTTAATTATCAATTGTCTTGTTGACGATGGTATTATTGTCCAAAATGGAATGAGGTTTAATATTACTAACTTAGGTGCATATACCTTAGCTAAGAATATGAAACGTTTTCCTAAACTGCAGGCACGTACAATCAGAATTACACGATATGCCGGTAATCAACCTCTAAGTAATGCTATTTTTGATAAAATTGGCGTTATGGGGATCGCGGTAAGTTTTGATAATCTCATTAAATCTATTATGATACATTTACCATATACTGAAGATTATTCGATGGGGTCGCGAAAGGATATTCCCATGTTTCCACAAATTGCTATTAGGGAATTAGTTGCAAATGCGCTAGTTCATCAGGATTTTACGATAACAGGAAGTCGTCCTTTTGTAGAAATATTTGATTCTCGAGTTGAAATTTCAAATCCAGGTACACCGTTAATTGATCCACGACGGTTTTTAGATTTCAAACCTAAATCTAGAAATGATGAATTAGCAAATTTATTAGGACGGTTACACATTGTAGAATCACGAGGAACTGGGATTGATAAGGTCGTTAATGCATTGGAAGAAAATGACCTGCCTGCAATGAATATAAAAGCTCAATCAGCAGAATCAACGGTAGTCACTCTACGTGAAAAAAAGAAATTTAATGAAATGTCTGCTACAGAGAAGAATCAGTCTATTTATTGGCATGCTTGTTTAAAATATGTGGCCGATCAGCAAATTAATAATTCGTCTTTACGTGAGCGGTTTCGATTAACTTCAAATGATAGCTCTGCTATATCTAAAGCAATTAGTAATGCAGTAGATGCTAAGCTGATTAAACCGTATGATCCTAGCGCTGGAAGAAAATTTATTAAATACATACCATTTTGGGGAGTTAACGTACTTGAAAACTAGTAATGGTAGACAGAGTAATGTTTAATATTTACTTCTTGAGCTGAGACTATCACTTAATTACTAGTAAAAAACGATCTGCAAAAGAATCTGCAGGTCGTTTTTGGGTCGTGTCTATTTGTTATTTAGCAATGTAAGTCAGTTTGAAGTCATAAGGCACACCAGCGGGGTTGTAAATCACGTTCTTGACGTTCTTCCGCAACAGTTGTGATTGGGCTTGTTGGTACAGCGGAATCGTGCCTTGGTCGTTCATCAAGACCTTTTCGGCGGCGACTAACTTGGTCCACCGCTTGCTTGGTTGGTTCCCGTCTTGGTTTTCGGCTTGGTCCAATAACTGGTCGTACTGGCTGTTCTTCCAGCCCGTGGTGTTGTAGCTGGAGTTACTTTCGAAGACGTCCAGGAAGTTGATCGGGTCGGCGAACACGGATTGCCAACCACTAAAGGTCAACTCGTAGTTGCCGTTATTTTGCTGGGTGATCAGCTGGACGAATGGTACCGTCTTGATGCTGATCTTGACGCCCGGTAACTTTTCCAGGGCGCTTTGGACAAATTCGGCGACTTGTTTACTGGAGTCGGTGTCGGACACGGACAACGTGGCGTTGATCGACTTGGTGCCGGATTCCTTGTAGCCCTTGGCTAAGAGTTGCTTGGCCTTTTTGAGGTTGTAGGAGACGGCAGAATTCACGCTGGCCTCTTGGTTGAAGGCTTCCCCGGTCTTGGGGTTATTGCCCATGCCGGCGGGGACGAAGCCCTTGGAGGCTACGGAACCATCTTGTAACACGTCCTTAACCAGTTGGTTTCGGTCGATGGCCGCAGAGAAGGCTTTACGAACGTTGACGTTCTTGAAGGCCTTGACCTTCTTTTCGTTCAAGTCCAGGCGTTGCGACCCGGTTGGCAGGCGCTTAACGAAGTTTTCGTTGTTCTTGTTGTTCTTGACCTGTTGGCCGTTAAGTAACGTCTCGTCGGTTTTCTTCGAGTTGAAAAGGTTGTAGCTGGTCGTAGTGCTTTCGGTGACCTGTTCGTTGATCTTGGTCAGGTGAACCGCGGCTTTATCCCAGTAGGTGGGGTTCTTCGCCAACGTCCAGGACTTGCTGGTCCCGTTCCACTTGGTCAGACGGAAGGGGCCGTTGTAGACCGTCTTGTCGGCCGTGGTTCCGTAAGCCTTGCCGTACTTGGCGACGGCCTTTTGGTTGACCGGGTAGAAGAGCGGCCAGGCCAATAACTTCTTGAAGTAGGACACGGGCTTGGTCAGGTTGACGGTCAGCTTGTAGTTGCCATCGGCTTTGATGCCTAGTGAACTCAACGGTTTCTTGCCCTTGTTGACGGCTTCGGCATTCTTGACCTGATAGAGGTAAAAAGCGTCTTGCGAAGCGGTCTTCGGCGCTAACGTGCGTTGCCAGGAATAGACGAAGTCCTTGGCCGTAACGGGTTGGCCGTTGGACCACTTGGCGTTCTTGCGCAGGTTGAAGGTGTAGGTCTTGCCGCCGTTAGTGACCTTGGTACTGGTGGCTAACGCGTTCTTGGGGGTCCCAGATTTGTTCAAGCGGTACAGCCCTTCTTGGGTGTTCTGTAAGACCGTGAAACTCAGGGTATCGGTGGCCTTGGGGATGTCGTTAGCGGCTAATTCGGAGCTAACGGTCCAATTCAATTCCTGTTTAGCGGCGTACTTGGCGTTGCCACCGTTGCTGCTGGACTTGGCCCCACAACCAGCCAGCGTGAGTAGTGCGAGTGTGGATAATCCTAAATAAATTCCCTTATGTTGCATGAACGCCATCTCCTCTAGAAAACTAAAAAATCGTCCTTATGTTTGATTACATAAGGACGATTACTCGCGGTACCACCTAATTTCACGTTGAACTCACATTCAACATCTCCGTAACTTCTGTTGCCAAAAGTCGGTGGCGTTAACGGGCCACAAGTCGAAATGGCGGCTTGCACCGCGCATTCTGCCAGCCAGGCTCATCTTCGTCGTTAAGTTGTAAGCCACCTTCTCAGCTACCGGTGGTCTCTTTGCTTAGCGGAAACGACTACTCTTCCTGGCGTTGCTTTAGTTATCTGTTTTTCTAATGTGACTCTAACAATAGCCTGAGGAACGGGACTTGTCAACCAGAAAATTCTAATTTTTTAAAGAGATAACTGCTAAAAGCAGGGCTATACATAGAAGTAATGGATGAAGATATTTATTAAAAAACACTAATTAATATTAGCGATGGGGTGCTGGGTGGGTTAATTAATAATTAAACTACCCAATCCAGTTATAATTATAGTTGAGGACGGGTTTGCGACTGTTGTAAGTATAATAATGACCGTGCACAGTGGCCTTTAACCCCCACTTTATTAGCATTGAAACGGCGAACGTAGATCGTTTGGTGTTTACCGGTGATGGGTTCGTTGTAATATAATTTATAGGTTTTGTGACCTAATGATTTGTAGTATCTAACATGGCTGTAGTATGTATCGGCATAGGTTGAGCCGCTAGCAAAACCGTGCTTCTTGCCCCAATAAAGGCGGGCATATTCGTAGGTTTTACCCTTAATGGTTTGGAACTTGGTATGCCGTTTGAACTTTCCCAATAGGGCCTTGGGCATCCCTTTATGGGTCGTGGCAGCATTAGCGGTAGTCACGGGAAACGCGGGAGCCACCAATAGGGCACTGGCGATAACTAGCAAGATATGAGATTGAGACATGAGGACACTCCTTCATTGAGTAGCTGGACGGCGACAATACAAACCAGGTGGGACGACACGGTTAGCCAGACCGGATAATCCCGTAAAACGCAGGTTAAGCATAGTTGGTTGTGATTAATAAGTCAATCCATCTACTAAACACATGATTGATTACACATCTGGTGAATGGAATCTCAACAATTACTTTCGAAAATAACTGGTTGCGGTTAAAGCAAAAATGGCCATTATTCCTAAACTTGGAATAATGGCCATTTAGACGTTAATGTTTATAAACTGGATACGTGCGAGTAAGCAGGATTAATGCACTAATTTATCCCACAACACCACGTCGCCGGTCTGTAACGACTGGGGGACGTTGATGATGCGTTGGTTGGAGCTGCCTCGGAATTGCAGACTGAGATCTTTCTCAGTTTCCAGAAAACGCCCGTCGACCAGGATGTCGATTAGCGACAGGAGCTTTAATTTGTCGTCAGAATCCTTTAACAGTTCGTCCCAGTAGTACCCCGACCAGGACCAGATATCCTTGGTGTGGCCGAATTCTTGGCGGACGCGTTCGCAGATGCGAATGGCGACCTGGGTGTTGAGGAAGGGTTCACCGCCCAGTAAGGTTAAGCCCTGGACGTAATCCTGGCTGAGGTCTTCAATGATCTGGTCTTCCAGGTCTTGCGAGTAGGGTTGACCGTAGTGGAAGTTTTGCGCCGCCACGTTGTAACAGCCCGGACAATGGAAGGGGCAGCCGCTGAGGTAGAGACTGCAGCGGACGCCTTCACCATCTACGAAGTTAAAGGCCTTGTAATCCGCGACGTATTGCTCACTTAAGTTCGCGGCTAACCATTCTTTGGGCATCGGATTGTTTGGCTTTTTCGTAGGTTGCGGCATGTTTAATCATCTCCGGAGACATATTTTTGCGACGGGACGCGATTTCCACGTGCCGTCCGTGAACCATCGGCCGTTGTTGGGGGTTGCCCAGGTAGCCGCAGGTCCGCTTGACCACGTCACAGAACTTGGGATCGTGGTTGCCACATTGCGGGCAGACGAAGCCGCGGGCCGTGGCCGTGAATTCACCCTTGAACCCACACTTGAAGCATTGGTCGATCGCCGTGTTGGTTCCTAAGTAACCCACGTGGTCGTAAGCCCAGTCCCACACGGCTTCGAGGGCTTTGGGGTTTTGACGCAGGTTCGGGTATTCGCAATAGTGAATGAAGCCCCCGGAAGCGTACTGGGGATAGACCTCTTCTAGGCCCAGCTTATCAAATGGCGTGGGGTGCTTGCGGACGTCGTAGTGGAAACTATTGGTGTAGTATTCCTTGTCCGTGATGTCGGCGATGCGGCCAAATGTGGCGATGTCGTCGCGGCAGAAGGTGTCGGTCAACGATTCGGCCGGCGTCGAATAGAGGCTGTAGTGGTAACCGCTGGCCTGCGCCCAGGCGTTGCACTTTTCGCGCATGGCCCGGACCACCTTTTCACCAAAGGCCCGCGCGTCGGGATTGTTCTCCCAATTCGGCCCGAAGAAGGTGGTGCAGACCTCGTAGATGCCGATATAGCCCAGTGAGATGGTGGCCCGCTGGTTCTTAAAGAGCTCGTCGACCGAGTCGCCGGCCTGCAGCCGCTTGCCAAAGGCACCGTACATGTACAGTAGTGGGGCGTTTTCCGGGCGGGCCTGCTTGGTCCGTTCGATGCGGTAAGCTAGGGCTTGGTGACAGGTAGCCATGCGTTCTTCGAAGATTTCCCAGAAGAGACGTTGATCGCCGTGCGCGGCTAACGCAATTCGCGGCAGGTTGACCGTGACCACGCCTAAGTTCATCCGCCCGGAGTTAACTTCTTGGCCATTCTCGTCGCGCCAACCTTGCAGAAAGGACCGACACCCCATCGGCGTCTTGAAGCTGCCGGTGAGTTCCTTGATCTTGTCGTACATCAACAGGTCGGGGTACATCCGCTTGGTCGAACATTCGATGGCCAGGGCCTTGATATCGTAGTTGGGGTCGCCGGGTGCTAGGTTCAGCCCGCGTTTCAGGGTGAAAATCAGCTTGGGGAAGATGGCCGTGCGGTGTTCGCGGCCCAGTCCCTTGATGCGGATCTCTAAAATTGATCGTTGGATGGCCCGTTCGATCCAGCTGGTCCCCAGACCAAAATTAACCGTGGTGAACGGCGTTTGACCCTGGGAGGAGTACAAGGTATTGATTTCGTATTCCAGCGCCTGCATGGCGTCGTAGATGTCCTTCTTGGTCTTGCTACGCGCGTAGTCGTCCCGTTTCTCGGCGGCCACCCACTTCTCGGCATCGGCGAGGTGCTTGCGGTAGTTCTTTTCGGCGTAGGGAGCCAAGAGTTGGTCGACCCGGTTGGCCGAGCAACCGCCGTATTGCAGGGAGGCCACGTTGGCGATGATCTGCGACATCTGCGCCGTGGCGGTCTGAATCGAGTTAGGCGTTTCGACCTCGGCGTTCCCAATCTTATAACCGTTGGCAAACATGCCGTCGAAGTCGATCAGACAACAGTTGGTTTCCGGCGTGACCGGGGAATAGTCCAGGTCGTGCCAGTGGATGTCGCCACGCAGGTGGGCCTTAGCCACCAGGTCGGGGAGCATCTGTAGGCCCAACGCCCGGTTAGCCGCCCCGGCTTCCAAGTCACGTTGGGTGTTGAACACGTTGCTGTCCTTATTCGCATTTTCGTGAACCACGCTATCGTCGCGGTTGAAGAGTTTTTCGATCCGTGCCTGAACGTTAGTGGCTTCGGCAAACCGGCGTTTTTGGGTGGTGAAGACGTCCTGGTAACGTTTGGCTGCTGGTGCCAGGTTGAGCTGCTCAAAAACCAGCAGTAACGTCGCGCGGAGGTCGCGTGTGTCGATTCGTTTGGCCGTCTGGTAATGGTCCACCAGGGCCTGCTTGACAGCGTGTTGCTGATCGGCGTCGAGTGCTAGTTGTGAAAGCACGAAATTTAATTTATAGGGATGGAATTTGGTCTGGGTGCCGCCGCGTTTGATGACCGGCAGTCCTCGTAATTGGTCTAAAACATCCGTTGAAGTCGTCTGCATGCAATCCCCACTTTTCTGTCAAAATAGCCGTCGTCACACAACGATTTGTGTGACCGGCGGTAGCTAATACTATATATGGTAGCTCATTTTTGATTCTTTGCCTATCGGGTTTGTCACAGAGCCCCAAGAATGGTTAAGGGGTCATCTCCGGCTAATTCGTTTTCAGGGTCGAAAAAAGTGCCGGGGTAAGCCCCGCCAAGACCGTTCCGGAAATTCACGGGAGTGGTTAAACCAGCCGATGATTTTCAAACCAGGGAAATGCGACATTGACCAAACCACTACCACCCCCAGATTATTTTTGCGCAAAAAAATAAACTCTCTGATACCAACTGGGTCATCAGGGAGTTTAAGTTATGCTAATTCTGCGTTGTAGGGAATCGGTTTACTGTAGTAGTAGCCTTGGGCCATCTGTGCGTTATATTCTTGGGCTAAGATTCCGTCTTGCTTATCTTCGATGCCTTCCAGAATAAAGTCTAGCTGGTAGAGATCGGCAATCTTGCGCCAGGTCTTTAAGCTATCCAGCAGTTCGTCTTGCCGGTGTTGTAGCCGGAAGTTCTGCATGGCAAACTTGATGGTGTCCATAAACGGCATGATTTCCTGAGTTCGTTGGCCCCAGGGATTATCGGTACCGACATCGTCGAGACTGAGTTTGATCCCAAATGCACGGTAAATGGCCACGTACTTTTGAAGTTCCTCGAGTGTGGGGGCTTCGGTTAGTTCAATGACCAGGTTGAGTCCCTTGACGGACTTGGTGAGATGGATCAGGTTACCAATCGTCAACTTATCGGTAAATTGTTTACGGTTGAGGTTGAATGAAATCGTTGGATTGTCCCGGTGATCCCGAAAGATGTTGACGATTTCTTGATAGGAGAGTGAGACTTGTTGTTCCATCGGGATAGCGTCAAAATTGGTCGGTGTTTCCCAATAATCATGACAATACGACCGCAATAGAAGCTCGTAACCCATCAGCTTTTGCGTCATCGCATTCACTTGGGGTTGGACAAAAAAACGATACATATACATTAAGGTCCCCTTTTCTATAAACTTTTAAGGTATAAATATTTGCGACCATTATACCGCATAATCAATCAAACAATTAAAATATTGGCTGGCCAATCTGGCTAATGTGTAACGCTGTTTCGGGGAGAAAACGTTTTTTTAAGCGAAAAGCCGATAATTGCGATTGATGAAAACGATTTATACGTGGATTGAAAAAGTTATCATGGAAAGGGATATACAGTTATGCATCTTTATTTTTCCTGATGAGTTTAAACGCAATCAAACATTGGGGGGCGCACGTTGCGGCACCAGCTATTTGGTGAGACCAAAAAAGTCCGGGCGTTTAGTCCCAGACCTGGTGGTGCATTGACCTAAATTCAAAGGTTCAGTTCGTACGCGAGACGCGCGTTGTCCTCGTGATTGGCGGCCGGTTCGTCCACGTAGATTTTACCGCGGTGCTGGTAGCCGAAGCTGGTGGCTAATCCCTGCATCCGTTGGTTTAACGCGTGGGTGTCGATCCGGAAGTTCCGGATGCCTTGTTGGTAATACTGGCTGACCAGGTTCGAGAGAAAGACCGAACTGAGGTGCTGACCGGCAAAGGCGGGACCAATCGCAATGCGGTGAATGGTCATGTAGGGATCTACCGTATTGGCCCAGTGGCCCCCGGTGATTTCGCGGTAGTTCGGATCGTCGGCCACGATGGTAGTTGCCGTCCCAGCGACCTGATCGTCGACGATGAGCACCCAGCAATTTTGGGCGGCGATGTCGCGACGGAGGGTGGTTTCGTCCGGATAACCGTCCTGCCACTGCGGACTCCCGTCGGCCTTGAGCATGGCCTTGGCGTGGTCGATGATGGCCATGATGGCCGGTAAGTTCGCTGGGGTGGCGCGTTTGATGTACTTTAGACTCATAAGTGAAACCTCCCTAAATCAATAGTTTGGTTACTAGAATACCACGAACGCGGGGAACCGGAACGAAAAGTTGGAGCTAAAAGCTTCTCCTGGGCGGACGAAGAAGGTACACTGGGCACGACTAAGAAAGGTGGGAACCTAGATGGAGATTCGAGAAGCAACGGCTCAAGACGTTGCGGCGATTGCCCGAATTCACGTGACCAGTTGGCGGGTCGCCTATGCTGGTAAGTTACCCCAAACGGTGGTGGCCCAACATAGTTACGCCCAACGACAGAAGCTGTGGCAGCAACGTTACCAGACAGACGGGGTCCTGGTTGCCGAAGACAATCAGGTGATTCTGGGCTTTATTGCTGGGGGACCGCAGCGCAGCCACCCAGCCATAAATGACACGTATCCACAGGAAGTCTACGGCCTGTACGTCGATCCGGCACGCCAGCAACGGGGTGTGGGGTACCGTTTGTGGCAAGCCCGGGTGGCCGATTGGTCGGGCTGGACCGCCGATTGCCTAGCCAGCAACCATTCGGCGCTACGTTTCTATACTCGCCAGGGCGCTCAGCTGGTCCAGGCAGGGGAGTACGTGGCGGAACGGCAGACCTTCCCAACTAGGGTGCTAGGGTTTCAACGTCCCGTAGCAACGGCGCAGGATGAAGAATCGGCCACATGACCTGAAGGACACCAAGCGGTAGCGAAATTTCCCGGGTGGGGTGTTTCGCTACCGCTTTTGGTGAGGCGTAGTTAACTGACGGAACTTAGCGCAGCTGTTGTTGCGCGGCGGCCAGCATTTCCGCCGTCTGGTCGTTTAACAGGGGTGGCAATTGATCGAAGTCGAAGTATTTCAGGTCCAACGTTTCGTCGGTGGCGTGCTCGAGCGTGTGGCCGCCGATGGGCGCAACCAGGTAAAGCTGGCAAATCACCTGGGTGACGTCGCCGTTAGGGTAGCGGGTCTCCCCTTGGTCAAAGACCCCGAGCGACTTAACGATTTTTACGTCGATGCCGCTATCTTCCTTATATTCGCGCACCATGGCCTGGGCGTAAGTCTCGCCGTATTCTAAGTACCCGCCAGGTAAACTCCAATTATGGGTGTCGGTCCGCAGGTTTAACAGGACCTGTTGCTGATCGTTGAGGAGGACGCCTCCCGCGGCGTTAAGGATGATCGGTTTGTGGCCCACCAACGCACGAATTTCTTGAATGTAATTTGCCATGAACGTCCCTTCGCTTTCTGTCTGAATTAGCTTCAGTTTACGCGAAAGTCAGGGGAAAACCAAGTCATCTCACGGTGGTGCGGTTTAGCCATCGTCAACGGTCAATGCCGGTTATCTGGGGCTAGTCACGTGGGCACTGGTTCGGTACACTCGACCTAACGAGAAAAGGAGTGTGGAGCCATGACACGATTAGTCACGCAACACCCGCAAGTTTACTTGGCGGGACCTTGGTTTAGTGCGGGGGAACCGGAACGGTTGGCCCGGTTGGAAGCCCTGATGGACGACCTGCAGATTAGCTATTATTCACCGCGCTTAGACGGAATCGATCTGACACCGGACGCCACGGATGCCGATCGCGAGGCGGTCTTCATCGACAATACGGTTCATCTGAAGGCCGCTAAGCTGGTGTTGGCCGCCATTGACGATAACGATACCGGGACCATCTGGGAAACGGGGATGGCCTTTGGTCGGGAGATTCCGGTGGCGTACTATGCCGAAACCTTGCGCGACGGGGAGACCTTTAACGTGATGCTGGCGAAGTCGGCGGTGGCCGTCCTCCAGAACCTTTCACAGGTCAAGGCCTTCTTACGGGAGCCAACCACCGATCAGTTTGCCTACCACGGGGCGATTCGCTAGGTCGCCACGGCGAGCGCGGAACCAGTTGCCGTTGGACGCACGGTTCAACACCCAATATTTGGCGACACCAACGAGTCTGGGACTTTTGTCCAGACTCGTTTTTTTACTGCGCAGGTTGGCCGCCACGGGGACACGGTGCGGTCGCCGATAGTCCTTGGTCCAGTAGGTTAACGGATCGCTACTTAGACAGGTTATTGACGTTACTAACTAAAATACATCAAGACCGCACGTAACGGCCTTAACCCCTAAGTCGGACGGTCACTGAGCGGTGTTCATTGGAACAAACCTTAGGGCCACAGTTGGTTCGGCTATTAACCATTAAGGTTAGCGGAAAGACGAAAGGTTTGCGGCTGAACTAGTCATCGGTTAAATTTAAGGCAATGTTAGAAAAGGTAAGCGGGTGGTGAAATAACGGGATTACACAATTCGCCCTAGATGGATATGCTTAATTTATGAAAGCGATTACATTTAAGGAAATAACTAGCCGCATTTAAACTAATTGGGGGAGGTTTCATCATGAAGAATTGGCATTTATGGAAGCAGCGGGTTTCTTACGGGGCTACCGATATGGCCGGAAACCTAATTTGGCAGATTGTGGGTCTGTACTTACTGTTCTACTACACCACGGTGTTAAAGATTTCGCCCGCTTTCGTGGGGACGTTATTCTTGGTGGTTCGGGTGATTGACGCCTTTGACGGGTTGTTCTTCGGGTACCTGATCGACCATACGCATTCCAAGTACGGGAAGTCGCGACCCTATTTCCTGTGGTTCGGGATCCCGTTGGGGCTGTTGACCATGCTCTTGTTCTTCAACCCGTCTTTTGGGGGGAGCAAGGTCTTTCAACTGACCTGGATTTCGATTGTTTACACGTTGTTTAGCCTGGTCTATTCGGGGGCGAATACGCCAATCACGGCGATCCTTCCCGCACTGACGAACGACCCGGACGAACGGACGAATCTAGCTAGTGCCCGGATGGTGATGACCAACATCGGGACGGCCGTGATTGGGGCCATCTCCTTACCAATGGTCGCTAAGTTGGGGAACGGGAACAGTCAACTGGGCTGGTCCGTGTGGGCCGTCATCATCGGGCTGGTGATCATGGGCCTGTTTACGTTGGCCTTCTGGAACCTAGAAGAAAATGACGAACTTCCAGTCGAGGAAGCCGAGGCGGAAGGCGTCCAACTGCAGAGCCACTTATCCGTGAAGGACTCGCTCAAAGGGGCGATTAAGAACAAGCCGTGGGTGATTCTCAGTATCTGCTTCATCCTATTACAGACCTTTTGGGTGATTCGGATGCAAACGGCCGTCTACTATTTAACCTACGTTTACCGGCGGGCCGACCTGGTGGGGGCCTTTAACGGGCTGATTATTGTGGCCGTTTTGGGGAACCTCTCCGTGCCCCTACTCAGCAAATTCATGAAGCACCGGAACGTGATGATTGTATCGCTGGCAACCTTCGCTATCGGGGAAGCCTTGATGCCCCTGGGCGTGGCCTTCCTGTTCATCGGAACGGTGGTTGCAACGATTGCGATGGGGGCGGCCTTCTCGATCTCCTTCGTGATGATCGCGGATACGGTTGAATATGCCCGGTCCGAAATGCACATTGATGAACCCGGGATCCTGTCCTCCGTGCCCATGGTGGGGGCGAAGTTAGGGATGGGTCTCGGTGGCGCTTTGGCCGGTTGGATCTTATCGTGGGGCGGTTTTAACGCCGACGCGAAGGTTCAGGGCGCCAAGGCAATCACGGCCATCAGCACCAGCTTTATCTGGTTACCCGTGGTCTTGGCTTTAGCCATCGTCGCCATTCTCCAGTTCTATAAGTTAAACGAAAAGGAAGTGGCCTCGGCCGTCCGGGCGGCTGCGGCCAAGGTCGAAGCTGACCAGGCCGACACGCCGACGGCAACGCCGGAAGTCCCGGTGACGCCGACGGTAGAAGCGACTAAGGACAAGGCGGCGGATAAGGATAAGGACGACTTAGAAACGGAGGATTAGGCCCATGCAAGTGACAACTAAAACGTTAGGTCAGGGCCGACTCACCGTCCAAATCACGCTGTACCAACCGGCAACCATTGCGGACTTTCATCAAGACGTGACGCGCCCCTTGGCAATCATTCTGCCCGGGGGTGGCTTCACCTTTCACTCACAACGAGAACAAGAACCCATCGCTTTGGCCTATGCCGCCCAGGGATTTGCGGCGGTTGTCGTGCATTACCGGTTGATTGACCAGGGGGCCGTCTTACCCACGGCCTTATGGCAGATCGGGTTGGTGGTGCAGCATTTTCGGCATCACGCGGCGGCTTATCACATCTCGCCGGAGCACCTGGTATTGGCGGGATTTTCCGCCGGCGGCTATCTCGGCGCGCTGTACGCGGGGCTTTGGATGACGGACGATATCGCGTATCAGGTGGGCTGTCCAACCGCGGAACTACGGGTTAACGCGTTGGCGTTGGCCTATTCCGTGATTGGGTTGCGGTTCGGTTGGCCCGACGATCCGCGACTCGTTCAAGCGGTGGTCGGCGATTGGCCGACTCATGAGGCCGATCAGGTCGTGACGGCGCAGAACCCACCGACCTTTATCTGGGCCACCCAGACGGACGAGTTGGTCCCCGTAGAAAATACGTTGACTTATCTGCGGGCGTTAAACCGAGCGGGGGTCTCGGTGCGCGCAACCATCTATGATCATGGGCCCCACGGTCTCAGCTTGGCCCAGGATCAGACTGCCTTTCCCAAGCGATTCCGACCGGATAATCCGACGTTTGGGGCGGCGTTTAGTCAACCGGATATTGCATCCTGGTTTAACGATGAGCTGGCCTGGCTGAATCGACGCTGGCAGCTCGAAGACTTTTGGCGTAATCAATAGGGGGAGGACATCGGCATGTTAAACGATACAACCACGGAACGGTCGACGGATTATACTGAAGAACTAGCGCGACTACGCTTAGTGGCGCCGAGCGCACCAGAAAATGGCGTGACGAGCTGGCTGAAGGAACGCGCTGGTCAGGACTTACACACGTACGAACCACTAGTCTGGGAGACGGTGGCCGACTTACCGGAGAATCCACATCTAGATAGTGATCTGTTCAGCTTACGGCAGGGGACGGAGACCTCGGGCCAGGTGGATCTGACCACCCACGAGATGAAGGTGGAGATGCGGCAGATTGTCGCGATGAATCGGCGAGTGCGGGCGATTAGGGTGGCCCGGATGGATCATCTCAACTCCGACAAGGCCATCCTGTACTTTCACGGTGGTGCTTACTATGGTGGGACACCCGAGGATGTCTTGGTCGCGATGCGGTATTTGGCGGAACAGTCGTAGTGCGTGGTCTACAATGTGGATTACGCGTTGGCGCCGGAACAGCCGTACCCGGCCGGCATCTTGGATGGTCTCGCCGTGGTGGCGGCGCTCAAACCAGATTATCAGCAGATCTCCCTCAGTGGGGATTCGGCGGGGGCGTCCATTGCCCTGGCCGTGAGCCAATTGTGCCGGTCGATGGGGATCTGTACGATTGACAGTCACCTGCTGTTCTACCCCACGCTCATTCAAGGATCCGACCATCACGGGAAGCTCTGGGATGATCGCCGGATTGATATCGTTCCGGAACAGCGGCCGGCCATGCACCGCTTCTACCAGCTCTTCGAACAATTAGATACGATTATGACGAACTATTACGTTGACGGGCAATCACTGGACCTGACGGCGCCACTACTGTCGCCGTTACTCGCCGACCCCCATGCGTTCAAGCGCACCACGGTGTTGATCGGCGAATTCGATCCCTTCCGGTTACAAGCGGAGGCGTTCATTAAACAGGTCGGTTTGGCCAACGGCGACGCTCACTATGTGCGTTACGGTGGGATGAGTCACGCCTTTCTGAACTTTACCGGGAACGTCCCGGCGGTCCAAGACGCCTTGGAAATGGCGGCAAAATTAAGTTAACGCAAACTTTGATTTGGGGGGATTTACAGTGATAGCACGGGATTATCATTTAACGTTAGAGGACGTGGCCAACCAAAAGCCCGAATATTTAGAAACCATCTTTTCGTTAGCCAACGGGCACGTAGGGGTACGGGCCAACGACCCCGTCAGTGGTAACCCCATCACGGGGACGCTGATTAACGGGTTTTACGAAGTCGCACCCATCGTTTACGGTGAAGGCGCCGTGGGCTGCGCGAAGCACAGCCAGACGATTCTAAACCTACCGGATTTACGTCACCTGAACATCATGACCGTCAGTGGGCATCCGTTTACGACGAGTCAACGGACCGCCGTGGACCTCAATCTACAGACGGGGTTATTGACCGAGCAGTACCAGGTGACCTCCCAGCAGGGGGAGACCATCCAAATGACGGTTAAGTCCGTGATGGGCCAAAACCAGCGCAATTACTGGGGGATCAGTTACACCTTGATGGCCGATAACTATCACGGCCCGTTGGTGGTCAGCAAGTCGATTGCGGTCCCAGCGGAAGCCGAAAGTATTGCGTCGGCCGATCCCCGCAAAACCCGAATGGCGGGGGTTCCGGACTGTAAAACGGATTTTCCGGCACCCAATCTCCAGCGGTATCAGATTAAAACCAAGCGTTCCGGCCAGGCCGTAACCCTATATCTGGGGATGACGGCGCCGCAGCAAGGCACCCTGTTAAAGTACCGCGTGGATCTGGGAGATAAGCAGCCGCATACCTTGTCCTATCAGGCTTACGTGGGTAACGTCAGTGCGAACAACACCATTGATCCGATGATTCCGACCATGGATCACACGTTTAAGACCCTGGAAGTGGATAGCCAGAGTTTCTGGGAAAAAACCTGGGCACAAAGCGAGGTGTCGGTCGACGGACATGCCGAATTAGACTTGGCGATCCACTATAATCTCTTTCAACTCAACCAGTCCGCGGGGCGTGATGGCCGCACGGCGATTCCGGCGAAGGGGTTGAGTGGCTCGGGGTATGAGGGCCACTACTTCTGGGATACGGAAATGTACATGCTCCCTTACTTCACGGCGACGAATCCGCAGATGGCCCGTGAGCTGCTACTCTACCGCTATCAGATTCTACCGCAAGCTAAGCAGCGAGCCCGCCAACTGGGGGTTGAACACGGGGCATTATACGCCTGGCGGACCATCAATGGGGAAGAGGCGTCGGCCTTCTTCCCGGCCGGAACGGCCCAGTACCACATCGATGCCGACATCGCCTACGCGGTGGGCAAGTACTACGAAACAACCGGGGATCTAGACTTTATCGAACAGTGTGGGTTTGAGATCGTCTTGGAGACCGCGAAGTTCTGGGCGGACTTCGGGACCTGGCATCAGGTGGGCGACCAACGCCGCTTCGAGTTCCTGACCGTGACCGGCCCGGACGAATACACGGCTCTGGTCAACAACAACTACTACACGAACCGGATGGCCAAGCACAATTTCGAGTTGGTGGGCGAGTTGGCCCGCAAGCTAGCCGAACGCGATCCCAACCGTCTGGCGGCTTACGGGGTCAAGCCCGCGGACCTGGAAAACTTCAAGCGGTTAGCCGATCACGTCTACTTGCCGTACAGTAACGACCAGCAGATCAACGCCCAAGACGATAGCTTCTTGAGTAAACCCCGCTGGCCTAGCGACCGCTTGACGCCGGAACACCTGCCGTTACTCTTGCACTACCACCCGTTAACCATCTATCGGTATCAGGTGGCCAAGCAGGCCGACACGCTCCTGGCCGACTATCTGTTTCCCGCCGACCTGACACTCGAACAATTAAAGCGGGAATACCGGTACTATGAAGGCGTGACGACCCATGATTCGTCGTTGTCGCGGTCGATCTTTAGTATCTTAGCGGCCCGGATGGGGGAACCCGAAAAGGCCTACCGCTACTTCATGGATACCGCGCGGATGGACCTGGTTGACCTGCAGAAGAACACGGCGGATGGCTTGCATCTCGCCAATCTGGGGGGCAGTTGGTTAGCCCTCATTGCCGGCTTTTCCGGCTTCTACCTGCACGACGGCGTGCCATTTATCAGTAACCACTTGCCCAAGGCCCTTAACCAGCTGACCTACCGGCTGCGCGTCGGTGAGAGCCTACTGGAAGTGGCGTTAAGTGCTCAGACCACCAAGGTTCAGCTGTTAGCCGGTCCACCGCTGCAGGTTAACGTCAACGGTCAACGCCAGACGCTTGATCACGAGACAGCCGTGGCGGTGACTAACGATTAGAAGTAAGGTTAAGGCATGGTTGAGTTGCGCCTAACTAGTGGTTAGGTCAGTCCGACCGAGACGATCCCATCTAAGATGATGCGGATCGTCTTTTTTGCGGCGTTTGGCGTGGCTTTCAAAGTGTGGCATACTGGATGAAAACGCTTAAGGAAGTGCTGACATGATTCAAATGGTAACCAGTGACTTGGACGAAACGCTCTTACGTGCGGACGGGACCGTGTCCGCCGCAAACGTCGCGGCCATTAAGGCTGCCGCCGCGAAGGGGGTCATCTTTGTCCCCAATACCGGGCGGAGTTTCACCTCGATTCAACCGTTGTTACGGACCCTGGGGTTGGCCGATCAACCGGATCAGTACGTGGTGTCTTACAACGGGGCGGCCGTGATCGAAAACCGTGGCAACCAGGTCGTTTTGACCAACGAGATGCCCTATGCCGAAGCCTTGCGGGCCTTTAACGTGTTGGCCAGCGTGCCGGACGCCGACGTTCACATCTATACGCTCGATCAGCTCTACATCTACCGACCGCGGACCGATGACCGTCATTATTTACAAACGCGGGGCGTGACCTTTCACGAGCTGGCCGACCGGGCGGACTTTGCCCAATTTAAGACCATGAAAATCATGAAGGTGATTGCCATGCACCCGGATGCACGGGTCCAGGAAGCCTTGCGGCAGAAGATTGAAACGACTTTCGACCAACAGATCAACTGCTCGCTCTCGTCGGGCATCTATGTCGAGGTCAATCATCTGGGGGTGGACAAGGGGCAGGCCACCCTGGCGTTATGTCGTAAGTTGAATATTCCCATCGAAAACGTGATGGGTCTAGGCGATAACGTGAATGATTTAGCCATGCTTAAAACCGTGGGCCTGCCCGTGGTGGTCGCCAATGGTGTGCCGGCGGTCAAGGCGGTGGCCCAATACGTGACTCAAAACGACTACGAGTGTGGGGTGGCCGAAGCTTTGCACCGGTTCGTCTTGGCTTGATTAGGAGCCTGCTAGCGCCCAGGGGCCTGGCCAAGCATGGTTTAACACCAGCGAGTGCCGGTTACTACCGGATAAGTTAAACTAAAATCGGTTAATTCCTGGGGGAGTCCAATTCTGGGACTGCCCCATTTATACGCCTAAATACCGCGGAAAGTCCCGGTAGACCAATTAAGTCAATCATGATTGGTCAGCCCGCCAAAAATTAAGGATTGCCAAGGTTAAGCTGCTGCGGTATTCTATATCTGTAAGCGCATACATCTAGGCGATGGCAAAAGCTGCCGACCCTGAGATACTGCGTGGACGGCAGCTAAATTGAGGTACATATTTGAGGAGGACGTATTTCCATGACCTTTACTAAACAACTTAAAATGGCGTTAAGCGTCGTTGCTGTAGCAACGGGGGCTTTGGCCTTAGCCGGGGGTTCCACCACCGCGCAAGCCAAGAAGAAGACCACCACTAAGCCGGTCACTATTTACCTGACCCGGCACGGTGAAACCACGGGGAACGTGATGGGTCGAGTTCAAGGTTGGAGCGATTTTCCACTGACCAGTAACGGACTGGCTGTGGCCAACAACCTCGGCCGCGGGCTGAAGGGTAAGACCTTCAAGGCCGCTTACGCCGGTAATCTGACGCGTCAAGAAGTGACTGCCAAGCATGCCCTGAAGTATTCCGGGAACGCTAAGGTTAAGGTCAACATCTCCAAGTATCTGCGTGAAGGCGGCTACGGGAGTTTTGAAGGGGACAGTATTGCGACCGATAACGCCTTGATTGCTGGGGTTTACGGTTACAAGAGCGGTGACGAAATGATGGCTAAGCAGGGGGCCAGTTACTGGACCAAGCTGCAGGATGCCTACTACACCTTAGACCAACAGAATAGTCAAAAGACCACGTTGGTCGCTGCTGACCGGGCCGAAAGTTCTAAGCAGGTCCAATCACGGATGGCTAAGGAATTGAAGACCATTGCCAAGAACACCCAGAAAAAGGGTGGCGGTAACGTCTTAGTGGTTAGTTCAGGGATGTCCATCAACGAATACCTGGCAACCATGGCCAAGAACTACACGGGTGCCCCATTGAAGAACGCTTCCGTAACCAAGTTAACTTACAAGAACGGTAAGTTAGCCGTTTCGGGAACGATTGGGTCCCTGTACTACGTCAACAAGGGTGCCAAATTAGCTAAATAAGGTATTAATTGAGGCCCTATTTTAAAATTCAATCACTAATCATAGCTACTACTCAATGCGGTTCCATTGAAAACCGGTCGAGTTGCTGTTATAACCAGTGTGCGCTGGAGGGCCAGTCAGCAATGGGCTCAGGGGTGAAATTTGTATTGGCCGGTGTTCTTTACCGGCCTAGACAAAGGTCGGTCTTCAAGACTCGGTTTGGGAGGCTTGAAGCCGTGCCCACCCCGTTCCAGCCCGTTGCTGACTGGCCCGGAAGCAATGAGTCAGCTTAAAGTGAACTTTAAAGAAAACCCGCTCACCGGCTAGCTGCCGCGGTGAGCGGGTTTTTGTGTTATTCGAAATGTTTATAACGGAAGTACTTGTACGCCAGTTTACGTTGGAACAGGCGTTGCGACAAGCCGGATTGGTTGGCCAGTAACAGGTAGATAGCCAGGTAGATCAGGCCAAAGACCGCACAGAAAATCAAGGCGGTGAACTTCCCGTGCAGGTTGGTGATTGGGAAGATGAAGTGCAGCACGATCCCAATTATCAGCACGGCAACCACTAGGCCCAAGTTGACCAGGATAATCTGGCCCAGGCTGCGGAGGTTGACACCGTAGTACTTGCGGATCACGTGGAGCCCGCTGAAGAAAATGACCGCAAAAGCCAAACTGGTTGCCAGGATGGCCCCCAGTCCCTGGAAGAAGTAGACCAGTGGAAATTGGAAGACTAACTTGACCACCAGGCCAATCAGTAGCAACCAGGAAGCCTTCTTACTCATTCGCAGGGCCTGCATGACGGTCAGGATGTTGACCCCCATCCCCAGCAACAGACTTTGCAAGACGTTGAAGCTCAGGTAATGGCCCCCCAGCACGTCGAAGTTAAAGAAGATGCCATAAATCGGGTAGGACAGCGCACAAATCATGATGACGGCCGGTAACAGGAAGAACGTCAGCAGATTCAGGTTGGACTCGATGTCGCGTTGAATCCCCGTCATGTTGTCCTGCACGTGGGCGATTTTACTGGAAATCAAGGGTAACGAGGTTTCCGAAATGGCCATGGCTAACGATACGACCACCGTGGTGATCTTGTTGGGGTTAGCCGAGAAGATGGTGTAGGCGTACTGCGTGGCGTTAGCCGAGTGGTGCAGCAGGCCTTGCATGATTTGTTTGAAGAACAGTTGGTCGACCAACTGGCAGATTGAGATGGCTGACCCCACCAAGATGAACGGAATCGATTCGTACACGATGGTCCGAATCATCCCGAACAGGTCGCGTGTCGACGACTGCCGGTCGGACCCGGCGATGTCGGCTGGGGCACCGGACCCGCGTAGCCGTCGCAAGAGGTACAGATAACTGGCGACGGCCCCCACGAAGGCGGCGAAGGTACTGAAGACCACGGCTTCTTTATAGTCACGCCCCAGGACCTCGATGATCACGTAGGTTCCCACCAGAATGGCGATGACCCGGATGAACTGTTCCCACAGCTGGGAGACCCCGTACGGCTTTAAGTCGGAATTTCCCTGAAACCAGCCCCGTAAGACACTCATCGAGGGGATCAAGACGATGGCCGGTACCAGACTACGGAGCGTCAAGATGGCGCTCGACGCCGAACTGACGGGACTGGTTCGCGCAATGGTCGGGGCCAAGACCCACAGGAGAATCCCGCAGATGATCCCGGACGCGAGCATCACCACGAAGCCAATCTGGCCCACGCGTCTGGCGTTACGGGGCTCGGCCTTCCCGTTGAAGTAGGCGACCCGCCGCGCGACGGCGGAAGGAAACCCGGCCGTTCCTAAGGAGATGAACAACGCATAGGGGGTGTAGGCCGTGTTGAACAGGGCCTGTGCGGCGGTCTGGTGACTGGGTGAGCCAATCATGTACAGCCAGGGAATCAGGTAAACGATGCCCAGCACCCGCGAGATAATGCTCCCGAAGGATAGCCAAAAGGTTCCCGATAGAATTTTTTTATTCATGTAATTTTGACAACTCTCTAGTTTAAATTTAGTGGCCGGAAAGCGGCACTCGTTGTTTCATTTTAAGCGTCCGGCCCCTAAAAGAAAAGGGGCAATCGCAAGGGGTTAGGCAACCAACTTCAAGCCGATGGTCGCACTTAGAATCACGGCGACCCATAACAGCTTACGCCAATCACGGGATTCGCCGAAAAAGAGCATGCCGGTCAACACGCCCCCGGCCGCGCCAATGCCGGTCCAGATGGCGTAGGCCGTTCCCATCGGTAGGGTTTGCAAGGCGAGTTCGAGCCCCCCAAAGCTGGCGCTAAAGGCCACGACCATGGCAACCCATAAGATCCAACGGTGACGTTTCAGGGCCCAATTCATGAAGGTGACGCCCAGCATCTCGCTGAGACCCGCAAAGATTAACCAGATCCACGCCATTAGGACTCACCGCCCGTCGTAACGGTCTGTAAGCCACCGATGCCTAGAATCAACAGCCCAATCAGTCCTAATTTGAGCCAACTGAAAGGCTCGCCGAATAATAACATCCCCACGGCGCTGGTGCCGAGCGTGCCCAGACCGACGAACACGGCATAAACCGTTCCGGCGGGGAGCCGCCGACTGGCCGTGATTAAGAAGTAGAAACTTAGGTAGACAGCTAGGGCGGTCAAGCCCCATTCCCCAAGCGTGGTGGCGTGCTTAAAGCCGATGACCCAACTGACCTCGAAGATGGCGCCGAGGCCGACGCGTAACCAATGGTGCATGTGAATTCCTCCTCTATCGCTGAAAAAAGCCCGAGAAATTTTGTCGTGATGACAAAATCTCCCAGGCTTTTTCCCTTCCGTGTGCCGCAACGATCCGCTGCGGGGCTTTCTCTCGGACCAGACCGGTGTGACCGCGGAACCCTAGAAAGCCATTTATGCGATTAGTTAAGTAGGTTTAGCCTAGCACGAAACCCTGAAAGGGGCAAGTAACCGACTTTCATTAAGCGCTTCAATTCGTTTAAATGTGATTAAAATCACTAAAAACTACAATCGATTACATTGCAGAAATTTAAGGGATCCGCCGCCTTTTCAGAAAAATCATTACCGGTAAATGCCCTAGAAACCGGCGCTGACGATGATATACTAATCTCGATTCAACAAAATGATTTTTGCCGAGCACCGGCGTAAATGGTCAAGTTTGTATGGTGGGTAACGATAAGGGCCTTACAACCTTAAATGTACCCGGGAACGTGTTTGGACCAAAAGACAACCGGTTGCGCGGCGTTCTTTTAAAAATAAACGGTCATTAAAGGAGTTTGTTTAAACATGAAAGCATTAGTCTTAACGGGTAAAAAACAATTGGCATTACAGGACCTGCCCACCCCAATGGTGGCGGCTAACGAGGTCTTAGTCAACACCGCCTACGCGGGCATCTGTGGGACGGACCGGGCGTTATACGCCGGGCTTCCCGGTTCCGCCGACGCCGTGCCACCCATCGTGTTGGGTCACGAAAACTCGGGGACGGTTGCCGCAATCGGGGCAAACGTCACCAACGTCAAGGTGGGCGACCGGGTGACGGTCGATCCGAACATCTACTGTGGGCAATGTGACTACTGCTTAACCGATCGGCCAGAACTCTGTGACCATTTGTCCGCCGTGGGGGTCACTCGTGATGGGGGACTAGAACAAAGCTTCACGGCCCCAGCGTCCGTGGTCTACCGGGTGCCCGACAACGTGTCCTTGAAGGCGGCAGCCACTACCGAACCGATCTCCTGTGCGGTGCACGGCTTGAAGCTGTTGAAATTAACGCCGTACCAAAAGGCGTTGGTCATTGGCGACGGTTTCATGGGCCAGATCTTTGCCCAACTCTTACAGGCTTACGGGGTTCATCAAGTCGATTTAGCCGGCCGCAGCGATGACAAATTAGCCTTTAACCACGAGAAGTTCGGCGTAACGCGGACCTTCAACACCACGCGGGACACGTTACCAGCCGACTACGACGTGGTTATTGAAGCCGTGGGCTTGCCTCAAACCCAAGAACAAGCTGTCGAAGCCACTAAAAAGGGTGCGCAAGTCCTGATGTTTGGGGTCGGCCAACCGGACCAGACCTTCTCGATGAACACCTACGAGGTCTACCAAAAGCAACTCACGATTCAAGGTGCCTTCATTAACCCTTACGCCTTCAAGGATTCTCTGGCCTTACTTGCCAGCGGTCAACTGGACGTTGAGTCGTTGATCAGCCACGAGGTGAGCCTGGAACAAGTGGAAGACGTGTTGAATGGTCAAGTCAGTGGCGTCAGCAAGGCTGTCGTCAAAGTACAGTAAAAGAAGGCCTTTTAAATGAAAGTTGACGCAACTTCTGAAGCGTTAGCGGCGACTCCGGCCACCGCACAACGCACAATTTCGCTCGGCAAGGCGATCGCGTACTTTGCCTTCTCGTTAGTCATTAATTCGGCGGGAAACGTTCTGACGCTGGTCACCAGTGCCAAGATTCACCCGTCGTTTCTGGGTGCGGCCTACTGGACCGCGGCCGAAGCCAACCTGGGAACCGCCTTTCACTGGAACCTATTCTGGGCGTTTCTCATCATGGGTTTCTTGACGGCGGTCTTAAACGCTGTCCTGATGCATCAATGGAGCTGGAAACGCATCGCCGGTAACATGGTCTTTATGGTCCCGTTCTCGGCGTTAATTCAACTCTTCGAAAACTTCTTCATGGGTGATTATCCGAATCTGTTTAACGGGTTACCGGCCGCCCGGAGTACGGGCATGGTGATCTTCTACGTCGCGTTGAACTTCTTGGGGGTGGCGTTGATTGCCACGGCGATCTCCATCTATCAGCGGGTTAACCTGGTCTTACATCCGGCCGACGATCTGATGCAGATTCTACGCTTCCGCTACTTTAACGGTCAGGCCGCTAAAGCCATGTGGGCGTCCTACATTCCGCCGACCCTGATGGCCATCGTGGCGATCCTGGTTACCCATCAGTTCACCAACTTTGGGCTGGGCACCATCTTCGCCTTCGTGGCGCAGGGGGGCATCACGGGGATTGCCGACAAGGTGGTCTTCCCTAAGCTTAAGCACCAGGCCTTAGATGTGGGGACACACTAAGCACTGACTAAAATCACGCACTGCCGTTAAGGTGGGCGTGATTTTTTATTTTCTAACGGGCAGCGACTTGTGCGGTAGGGTGGTGGGCACCGGCGTGTAATCGATTGCATTGTGAAAACGCTGCCGGGTCCCCAACTTAACGGTGAACAAGGGCGCTAATGGCCGCCAATCGTCTGAAAACGTCAGAAAAACGTAGAAAATGTTGTAAAAATATAATCGATTACATTTAGAATTTCACAAGTTTTCTTGGCCTTTTCACAAAATATCAGCATGTGAAAAGGGCTAGGCAGGTGAAAAAACAGATGCTATGATGAAAGCGTTTTAAAGGTGATGAAATCAATCACGAACGCATCTTAATTTAATTCGGGAAACCAACAGAAGTTTTCCCAGACCACTGGAGGTGGCAACTATGCAACTTGGCAGCATTGAAGCGGGCGGCACAAAGTTTGTTTGTGCCGTGGGGGACGAGAACTATCGCGTGAAAGACAAGGTCCGGATCCCGACGACCACGCCCGAGGAAACTCTCAGTAAAACCATTGCTTACTTCAAACAATACCCGGACCTAAAGGCGTTGGCCATTTCGTCTTTCGGGCCGATCGAGCTACGGCATAATTCGCCGAAGTACGGTTACATTACGGATACGCCCAAGAAGGGCTGGGCCAACACGGATTTTCTGGGTCGGCTGAAACAGGACCTCGATATTCCGATGTACTGGACCACCGACGTGAACGGCTCGGCTTACGGTGAATACGTGATGTCGACGCTCTTCAACGAACAGGTCAACTCACTGGTCTACTTCACGATTGGGACCGGCGTCGGGGCCGGCACGATCGTCGATGGTAAGTTTATCGGCAGCATGGGGCATCCAGAAGTGGGCCACGTGCGGTTGAAGCGTCATCCCGACGACTTGGACTTCCCTGGCATTTGCCCGTTTCACGGTGATTGCCTGGAAGGGCTGGTCAGTGGCCCCACGTTTGACGCCCGGCTGGGTAAGCCCGGCAAGGACGTGCCGTTGACCAATCACGTCTGGGATATCCTGGCGTATTACGTGGCCCAAGCGGCGTTACAAGAAACGCTGCTGGTCCGGCCAGATAAGATCGTCTTTGGCGGTGGGGTGGTCAGTGAGCCATTCCTAGTCAAGGTCCGGGCCGAGTTCGACAAGTTGCTCAACCACTACGTCGACGTTGGCAAGTTGGAAGACTACATTGTGATGCCGGCCGTCAAGGAAAACGGGTCGGCGACGTTAGGGGATTTCGCCCTGGCTTTAAACGAATACAACAAATAACTAAAAGGAGCGCTTTAGCATGAAAGCCTTAGTTTTAACGGGTACCAAGCAGTTTGACATTCAAGATTTACCCACCCCAGAAGTCAAGCCGGATGAGGTCTTAGTCAACACGGCCTACGCCGGCATTTGTGGGACGGACCGGGCCTTGTACGCCGGGTTACCGGGTTCCGCCAACGCGGTGCCACCCATCGTTTTGGGTCACGAAAACTCCGGGACGGTCGCCGCGGTCGGTGCCAACGTCACCACCGTTAAAGTCGGTGACCGGGTCGTGGTTGATCCCAACATCTACTGTGGCAAGTGTGAATACTGCCTGACCGATCGGCCGGAACTCTGTGACCACTTATCCGCGGTCGGAGTGACCCGCAACGGGGGACTCGAAAAGTCCTTCACCGCCCCAGCTTCCGTGGTTTACCCGATTCCTGACAGCGTCTCCCTGAAGGATGCCGCCACCACCGAGCCTCTTTCCTGCGCGGTTCACGGGGTGCAACTTCTGAAGTTGACGCCTTACCAAAAGGCCTTGGTCATCGGGGACGGCTTCATGGGTCAACTCTTCGTGCAACTCTTACAAGCTTACGGCGTTCAACAAGTCGACTTAGCCGGCATCATTGACGAAAAACTAGCCCTGAACAAGGAAAAGTTCAACGTGGTTAACACTTACAACACCACGCGGGACAAGATTCCGGCTGATTATGACGTGGTCATCGAAGCCGTGGGGATGCCACAAACGCAAGAACAGGCCGTTGAAGCCACCAAGAAGGGCGCGCAAGTCCTGATGTTTGGGGTCGGCAAGCCCGACCAACACTTCTCCATGAACACTTACGAAGTTTACCAAAAGCAACTCACCATTCAGGGTTCCTTCATCAACCCGTACGCCTTCAAGGATGCGATTGCCCTGTTGGCCAGTGGCCAGGTCAACGTCGATCCGTTGATCAGTCACGTGGTAGGTTTAGATGAAGTCGAAGGCGTCTTGAATGGCGACGTTAAGGGCGTCAGCAAGGCCGTTGTGAAAGTGACCGAGGACTAAATAGAAGGTAAGGGATTAATGTGAAAGCTGATATCGCAACTAGTTACCACGAGGAGGCCACACCATTGGAGCCGAAACGAACCATGTCGATGTCGAAGGCCGTTGCCTTCTTCATCCTCTCACTGGTGATCAACTCCGCCGGCAACGTCTTAACGTTAGTCACCAGCGCTCAGATCCGCCCCTCGTTTCTAGGGGCGGCTTACTGGACGGCGGCCGAAGCCAATATGGCTACGGCAGTCCACTGGAACCTGTTCTGGACGTTTCTGATTATCGGGTTTTTGACCTCGGTCTTAAACGCGATCCTGATCCGTCACTGGGACTGGAAGCGGGTGGCCGGCAACATGGTCTTCATGGTGCCGTTCTCCGCGCTGATCCAATTCTTCGAGGATTTCTTCTTGGGGAAGTATCCAGCGGTGTTTACCGGGTTTCCGGTGGCGCACGGTTGGGGGATGGATCTCCTCTACGTGGCGTTGAACTTCCTGGGGGTGGCGTTGATTGCGATTGCCATTTCCATTTATCAGCGAGTCAACCTGGTCTTGCATCCGGCTGACGATCTCATGCAAATCCTACGCTTTCGGTACTTTAAGGGCCAAGCGGCCAAAGCCATGTGGGCGTCCTACATTCCGCCGACCATCATGGCCATCATCGCACTACTGCTCACCAAACAATTTACCAACTTCGGGTTAGGGACCCTGTTTGCCTTCGTCGCGCAAGGCGGAATTACGGGGATTGCCGACAAGCGGGTCTTTCCTAAGTTGAAACATCAGGCATTGGACGTGGGACGTGACGTTCCCGTCAAGGAGGATTAATGATGGCAATTCAAGATTACTTTACTGGCATTCAACACGTGGGGATTCCCTCCGCGGATTTAGACAAAACGATTGCGTTTTACAAGGGTATCGGGTTCGAACAGGCGGGTCTCTTTCCCAACGGGGATAACCGCTGTGCCTTCATGAAGTTTGGCAACCTGATCATCGAAACCTGGGAAGGCGACCCGACCAATCCGCAAGCCGGCGCCATTAACCATATTTCTTTGAACACCACCGACGTTGACAAAGCCTTTGCCGCCGCTAAGGAACAGGGCTTAGACCTGGTCAACGACGAGATTCAATCGATTCCGACGTTCTGGGACAAGGGGATTCGCTTCTTCAACATCCTGGGCCCCAACCACGAAACCATCGAATTCTGCGAAATTCTTAAGTAACTGCAATACTCATTAGCTAAAAACTGGTCCGTCCTTCCATTTAGCGGAGGGGCGGGCCAGTTTTTTTAGTGCGGTTAACTAGCTGAGTGTTTTGAGGGGTGAACGATTGAGATTTTAGCGGTAACCAAGTTAAATAGGGGGAGCCGTCACCGGGGTTACTTGAAGAAGGTACTGACCCCGGTCATGTTCAGGCGCTCGACGTACTGCTTGAACACGGTCCGGTCGATTTTACCGCCGGTGGCCTGAGTCGAAAAATAACTGAAGAGCGATAACGTATTGTGGATCAAAAAGTGTGCGGCAATCAGCGCGTCTTGCCGATTGAGCGGGTAGGAGTCCCGAATCGCATCGGCCAGGACCTGGGTCAGTTGGCGTTCGATGCGGTTGGCAAACCGGCTGTAGTCGTCGGAGAATAACAGGCGTTTGACCGCCGCGGAGTGCGCCTCGGCGAAGTCGACAAAGTCGTCTAACAGGAGACCGGGGTGTTGGTAGACCGTTTTAATGGGGTGCTGATGGATGATGGCGGCTAGCTGGTGGGTGATTTGGTCGGCGAATTGGTTGACTAGGTCGTCGATGGAATTGTAATGCAGGTAGAAGGTCTTACGGTTGATGCCGGCGGCCTTGGTGAGGTTAGTTACGGTAATATCCTGATAATCATGGTGAATCGCTAAATCCTCTAAGGCCTGAGTTAACGCCCGTTGTGTGCGTAAAACGCGTTTATCCGTCGTCGTCATCATCATTAATCTCCTTTAAGTTACACCCCAATTTTAGTCAATCTGGGGTTTATACCCCAACCTTGGCGTTTTTGATGTGGGCAGGCGGTGCGCAACCGATTATAGTAACTCGTGCATGGTTGGGGACCGCGTATTCTTGCCCCTACTATAGCATAGTTGGTCGTCGTTGAAGGCTCAGGAAATCAGCAATCAGCGGCGGCTCGCTCGAAGGTTAAACAATCACTCAATTAATCAAAAATCGGCATAAAGGGAGTAATGCAATGTTTAAAGCGGAATGGGGTTATCTGCGGCAACACAAGTTCATGGTCATCGTCCTGTGCGTCATCATGTTCATTCCGTCGATCTACGCGGTGACCTTCTTGAAATCCATGTGGGATCCGTACGGGAAGACGGGCGACTTGCCGGTCGCGGTGGTCAATCAGGACCAGCCCGTGACCTATCAGGGCAAGCGCCTCAGTGTGGGCCGAAATTTAACGCAAAATTTGAAGGATTCTAAGGCCCTCGACTTCGAGGCGATGCCGGCCAGTCAAGCACACGCACGGTTAAAGCAGGGAAAAGTCTATATGGTGCTGACGATTCCGCAGAACTTTTCTCAGAACGCGACCACGCTGCTGGACCAAAAGCCCCAGACCATGAATCTGCACTACGATACCAGTGCCGGCCAGAGTTTCATCGCCAGCAAGATGTCCGAGTCGGCGATGAGTACGATTCGGGCCAACGTCGCCAATCAGGTGACCAAGTTGTACGCCAAGACCATGTTTGGGGCCATCAAGCAGCTGGACACGGGGATGGGCACGGCCGCGAAAGGGAACCAAAAGTTGGCGACCGGTAGTCGGAAATTACAGGCGGCCAATCAGAAGATCGCCACTAACCTGAACACCTTAGCCAGCAGTTCGTTGAAGCTGCAAAACGGGAGTCAGACGCTGACCACGGGTTTGAACAAATACATCGCCGGGGTCGACGAGCTACAGGCGGGCAACCAGAAAGTCGTGAGTGGCTTAGACCAACTGCTGGCTAAGAGTAACCAGTTGGCGTCCGGGGTCACGCGATTGAGCCAAGGGGCCCAGAGCCTAAACAGTGGGGTCACCAGCTACGTGGCCGGGGCGCAACAAGTCAATACCGGCGCCACCAAGGTTAACCGGGGTGCCCAGCAGGTGGCCAGTGGGACCCAGCAATTCGGCCAGGGGACCGCTAAGCTAGCGTCTGGGACCAACCAGTTTGGCCAGGGCCTGACCACCTACGTCAACGGGGTCGGCAGTGTCAATAGCGGTGCCACCAAGTTGAACCAGGGCGTCGCGCAGCTCCAGTCGAAAACCGGCACGCTGAACGAGTCGACCACCAAGCTGGCCACGGGGGCCACGAGTCTCAATAGCGGGTTAAAGACGTTGAGTACTAATAGCGCGACGTTGACCAGTAACCTGCAGGCCCTCCAAAAGCAGCTGAGTCAAAGCACGACCAGCACCGCCGCGGCCACCAAGGCCATTGCGGCGGCCAAGCAACAAGCCGGCGCTAACGGGATGACCGGCGTGAAGACCGCGTTGGGCCAGCTCGAAACGGCGGTCAAGGCCAGCGGTTCGTTACACCAGGACGTGGCCGCGACGGCCGACGCCCAGAAGCTCACCGGCGCGCAGAAGGCCGCCGTGCTGGCCACCGTCGATAAGTCGGCCAATACCACGGCCATCACCGCAGCGTTGGGCAGCCTGAGTTCGGCCATCAGTGACGCTACCGCCACTACGACCAATCCGGCGGCTACCAAGGCGTTGGCGGCGGCCGGAAGCCAACAGGACCAGCTAGCGGCGACCGTCGGGAAGCTGGCCAGTGGCTCGCAGGCGTTGACCGGGGGCCTGCAAACGGCGGCCACCAGTTCAGATCAGTTGGCCACGGGCTTAACGCAGGTCAATGCGGCGCTCCCGAGTCTCACCACGGGAGTCGATCAATTGGCCAGCGGGGCCCGGAGCCTAGCGGGCGGCACGGCCAAGTTGACCACCAGCGGCCAGCAACTGACTAGTGGGTTCCAGACCGTAACGACCGGGGCCACGGCGCTGAACCAAAAGAGCCAACAACTCGCTAGCGGCGCTGATCAGGTGGCTAGCGGGACCCAACAACTCACGACCGGGACCGGCCAGCTGAGCCAAAAGGGTGCTCAGTTGACCAGCGGTGCTGGCCAGGTGGCGAGTGGCCTGCAACAGATGCAAACGCAGCTGCCGAGTCTGACCAGCGGGGTCTCACAACTCGCTAACGGCAGTCAACAGGTCGCCACGGGCTTAGGCCGACTGGCCACCAATGGCAGTCAGTTGACCAGTGGGGCCAACCAGCTGGCCACCGGGACGGGGCAAGCCGCAACCGGTGCTAAGCAACTGGCAAGCGGCGCGGGCCAAGCGGCACAAGCCGGCGGCCAGGTCCAGGCGGGGAACCAACAATTGGCGACCAAGCTGGGGTCGGCGGCTGATAAGGGGCAGCTGAACCCGTCGAAGTTGACCTACGCGCAGGTGGCTAAGCCCGTGACCACGACCCATACCGATAAGGACGACGTGCCGAACAACGGGACCGGGATGGCGCCGTACATGATGTGCGTGTCCCTGTTCGTGGGCGCCTTAGCGTTGAACATGATGTTTGATCTCTACACGCCCCGCCGGTTCCCGAAGTCGGGGATTCAGTGGTGGGCCAGCAAGGCCAGCATCTGGGGTCTCTTCGTCTTATTAGAGACCGGCATCATGTTTACGTTGATGATGGTCATTGACGGCTTACGGCCGATTCACCCGTTTGCCACGCTGATTGTCTTACTCTTAGCGGCGGCCACGTTCATGACCATCGTGGCCTGGTTGAACCTGGTCTTCGGTAAGGCCGGCTCGTTCTTCAGCATGGTCCTCTTGGTCCTGCAATTGGGCGCGTCGGCGGGGACCTACCCGATCCAGTTGTCCAACCACTTCTTTGAAACCATTCACCCGTGGCTCCCCATGTCTTACAGCGTCGAGGGGTTACGGCAAACGTTGATGACCGGGAACACGGCCTGGCCGGAAATCGGGATGCTCTTCGGCTTCCTGCTCTTCTTTACCGGTTGTACCTGGTTATTCTACCTGCGGCGGTACGCGCGGCTCAAGCGCATCGACTTTAGTGATCCGTTAGCCGTGCAGGCCACCCAAAACGGGTTAGCCCGGCGCATGGCGCGGCAAAAGCAATAGCTGTTGGCAATGGCTTGAACTTACAGGTAAAGTGTCATACCCAAGATGTATACTAGTGACTCAGAATGGGTGTCCATCCGTTGATGGTTCAGTAAAAAGAGGCCATTATGACTAGTACGAGCTGGAGGGGCAGCCAGAAATGGGCTCAGGAGTGAAATTTGTGTTGGCCGGTGTTCTTCGCTGGCCTAGACAAAGGCCGGTCTTCAAGACCTGATTTGTGGGCTTGAAGCCGTGCCCACTCCGTTCCAGCCCATTTCTGGCTGGCCCGGAAGCGCCAGGTCAGGTCTTTCAAGGTGAATCCTAGAGCGGCCGTTGTGTTTCGCGGCGTTTCGGCTTATCATGAGAGGTAATCAATTAAATCGAAAAAACACTAGGGGTGCCGTCATGGCTGAGATGGACGTCCGTCCGATCCCTTTGAACCTGTTGAGTTAACACTCGCGAAGGAAAGTGTCCAGACTAGAAAACGTCACTTCGTTTGCGTACGGCAACGGGTGGCGTTTTTTTCGGGATAAAGGGGTTTAACTGACATGACGATTCACTTACGGAGTTTGTTTTTACTGTGGTTAGGGGCGGCGATCTCGATCGCTGAAATCGTGACAGGGACTTTGGTGGCGCCGTTGGGGTGGCAACGGGGCTTGCTGGCGATTCTAGTCGGTCACCTGATTGGCTGTGGCTTGTTCCTGTTGCCGGCGGCCTACCTATCGACGCTACGGCAACAGTCCGCCATCGGGGTGACCCAAAGCGTCTTTGGTCCCTGGGGCGTGCGGCTGTTCTCGTTACTTAACGCGTTACAATTGTTGGGGTGGACGGCCGTGATGATCGTTAACGCCCAAGTGGCGATGAACGGCATCGCCCAGCACCTGTTTCATTACCGCTCGACGCTGATAATGGCCAGCATCGTGGCGGTTTTGATTATCGTTTGGTTGTTACTGGACCACCAGTGGTTGTTTCGGATTAACAACCTGGTGGTGATTTTGCTGGCCGTGGGGATGCTCCTGATGATGGGTGGCATCATGGCCCAGGGCCACGTTCACGCGCTCACTGGCGGCCAATTGACCTTCGGGAGTGCCGTCGAATTAAACGTGACCATGGCCCTCTCCTGGTTGCCGCTGATTGGGGACTATACGCAAAAAACGACCCAGCCCTGGCGTGCCAGTTGGGTCAGCGTCGGTGGTTACTTTGTCGGCAGCGTGGCGATGTTTGCCATCGGGCTGTTCACCGTGGTCTTGACGGGGCAGGCCGACTTTACGGCGGTGCTGGCGCAGTCGCAATGGGGCTTGGTGGCGTTACTGGTGATCGTCTTTTCGACGGTGACCACCACCTTCATGGACGCGTACTCGGCGGCCACCAACCTGAATAATCTCTGGCACCGCGGTCACGTTAATTTGTGGGGTGTCGGGGTCACGGTGGTCGGCTGGGCGATTGCCTTGGGCGTGTCCATGGCCTACTACCAGAATTTCCTGTACGCCATCGGGGCGGTCTTCACACCGCTCTTTGCCATTCTGGCGGTCAGCGTATTCGTCCTGCACCGGCGCTTGGCTTGGGGCTGGAACTTTGCGTGGTGGCTGATCGGGACGCTAGGGTACTCGTGGCTCCAACGGTTAGACTTCATCGGCGGGACCACGTTGCTATTGTTGGCCCTGCTGAGTCTGGCGGTCTACCTGACCAGTCGGTTTACGCGGCTCTATGCGCTGGACTGACGGTGCGGTAGTTTAATCCGTTGATATGCAAATACTTTGGTGCCAGGATAGGCGTTGAAAGTAACTCGCAAAAAACGTCTGTATTCGAAAAAAATTCCACCCGTTAGCAGCTGACGCCATAATGTGTCATGGCACTATGCTACATTGAGCGTATCAACTGCTAAAGGGGAATTATCATGATGAAGAAAACTTTGATTAAGAAGATTGCTATGATTGGTGCGGTCGTCGTCGGCATGCTGGCATTTGGTGGGACTACGCAGGCGAACGCTTCAAGTAAGTTACACTTTGACCATCGGACAATTACTTATCACATCGACTCTACTTCTAAACATTACAAGGGTATTTGGAAGGATGCGATTAAGGAATGGAATTCGAAGAGGGTTCTTAAATTTAAGGCAAGTTCTAAGAAAAAGGCTGATTTACGATTAACTACTCGAAAAGTAGTAACGAATGATGCTATCTATGATTTTTCAAATTCATTTGTGTTTGGAAACATTTTGGGTGGTACATCGTATCTTAAATTAAATCGTTCTTATATGGATAAACACAATTATGCTCATAATGAACGAGTAAACATGGCTACATCTGCAATTGAAAATGGGCTAGGTTTAGATTTAAATAATGATAATCAAAGTCACATGTATTTCGGATCTGACCCTATAACTTCTTATGATGTTGCACAACTTAAGAAGTTATATGCCCACGTCAAGTAAACCCGCATACAATTGAATCTTCAAAAAACAGGACTATTCCATTATTTATCGGAGTAATCCTGTTTTAGTATGCTGGTTAACTTAAAATTACGTATTAATGTAACGAAATCAGATATAATGAACAAGGACTTAACTAGCATTATACATAGTAGTACAGGAGGTTATCATGCGTAAGGAACTTTACTTGGATCACCCGACCATTAATTGGGTGCTCGACCATTGTAAGATTTTGCGACTGGGGTTACAGGATGATGTGGGAACGTACGTGGTGCCGGTGCACTACGGCTACGAGGAGACCGCCGACGGGCACTACCGGTTGTACGTTCACGGCACCAGTGATGGCCAAAAGGGGCGGTACCTGGCTACTAATCCCAAGATTGGGTTTGAGACGGACGTGGGTCATGAACACCTGACCTACACGCCACCCAAGGAAGGCGCGTTCGGGCCGGCCTTTCGTAGCGTCATGGGTCACGGTCAGGTGACCACGTTGACCGACGTGAACGCCAAGGCCCACGCGTTACGCGTCCTGTTACACCGCTACGTGCGCGATATTCCCGTGGCGATTCATCCGGAGAAGCTAGCCAAGGTCGCCGTCTGGCAGATTGACGTGACCGACATCTCGGCTCGTGTGCATCACCCTACGGCGGCTTGGCAGACGGCATTGGGGTTGCACGAACCGGTTTCGCGCGGGCTGCACTATGGCGACCAGGGAGAAATCATTAGCGACGATACGGTGCCGACAGCGAACGAGACGGAAACGCCGGACGCCACCAGTAGTGCTTCGGTCAACGACCAAGAGTAAGGGGGCCGCTCGTTGACAGGGTTTCCCCAATTTATCTAATAGTGATTAAAGCGGCGTGGCCCGTTTCCCGGAATGGGGAGACGCGGTCAGGCCGTTTTTCGCGCGGCGTCAGATGTAAGCCTTGAAAAGTAACGAGCAGCCGATCAACAGGTACAGCGTGCCGGTGATGAGGCGCTCGTTTTTTTGTAGCCACCGGTGGTTGGGAAAACGCGCCAGGCCCCGGGCAATCAGGTAAAAAAGCGTGAGCATGGCGTACAGGGTGACCAACAGGATGCCGACCTGCGGCGTGGTGGCCTGGGTGAACAGGGGGATGTAGACGCTGATGTTATCGGCGCCGGTCGAAACGATCAGGAGGGCGATGGTCCCGGGTAAGCGGCGGTGCACCGTGCCGAGGTCCGGGGCTGCCGATGCGGCGGGGTGGCTAAGCAACGTCTTGAGACCAATTAGAATGGGAAAGATACCGAGGATCCCTAGAATCACGGATTGGGGCAGGTGCCGCAGCGGGTAGGCGCAGGCCCCGCTGATTAGGAGCAGCAGGGTGGTGCCCAGAAAATCCCCCCAATAGATGGCACGGCCCGCGTGTCTGCCGTGGAGCCCGAAGAGGAGCGTTAAGAGAATTAAGCAATCGATACTGGTGGATGCGTAGGCAACGATGCCCGTTAAAATCGTGGTTAGCAAAGTAACCGTCCTCTCTGCAAAAGGTCTTTGAATCCTAGATTACCATAGGATGTTGGTCTCGATTATAAAAACTTTTAATTTAAAGTTGACACGGTGTCACATTATAGCTATACTGATGAGTAATTAAGTGACACGGTGTCACTATTCGAGGAGGTGGGGTGATGCCAACCCCAACGTTTGACCATTTAGCTCCAGAAAAAAAGGCCCGCATCACGGCGGCCCTACTGACGGAATTTTCCCATCACGGTCTGGCCGACGCCCAGGTGGCGCGGATTGTGACGGCAGCGGACATTGCCCGGGGCGCTTTTTATAAGTACTTTGCCGATTTGACCGACGCCTATCAATACCTGTACGGGGTGGCCTTAGCTGAGATTCACCAGGCGATCCCCAACGACGCGCGGACCGAAGACCTGATGACGGATTACCAAGCGGTGGTGCGGTTTGTCGATCAGGGCAGCAACAGTCGCTATTACCAGTTGATTCAACGACACTTTACCCAAAACGAAGGCCTGTTGCCGACCCCGCCGCAGGTTCCCACCACGCTACCGGCGACGGCTTGGGCGGCGATGGTGTTGAGTCACGCGACCATCAAGGAGATTTTACTCGCGCCCGACCAGCAGGCCGCGGCGCTGCAGCGGTTACGAACGGCGTTGGCCGCATTAGCCAGTTAGGAGGGCCCCATGTTTTTAGCACTAAAGGAAATTCGCCACGAAAAGCTGCGTTACGGCTTGATCATTGGCATGATTTTATTAATTAGTTACTTGGTCTACGTGTTGAGTGGGCTGGCCTACGGGTTGGCGCAACAGAACACCCAGGCCATCGATAGTTGGGACGCCCAGACGGTGACTCTCGACCGCGACGCCAACGTGAGTCTGTCACAGTCGCTGATCACCACCGCCACGGCCAATAAATTAACGTTGACCAAGCACCAGGCCTACGTGGGTCAAGCGGGCGTCGTCGCCAAGGCCAAGGGTAAGACCAACGTGTCGGCCCAGTTCTTAGGGTTAGACCAAACGCAATTTATCGCCAAGAACCTGAAGCTAACCACGGGGCATAAGCCCACGACCAACCGCCAAGTGGTCGCCGATAGCTCGTTACAGAACCAGGGGTACCGGGTGGGCGACCACATCACGTTAAATTCGGTCAACACCAAGTTTACGATCGTCGGCTTTACCAAGAACGCTAAACTCAACGTGGCCCCGGTGGTTTACGGGACGTTGGGCGCTTGGCGGACGTTACGGGGGGTGGCCCCAACCATGCAGGCCAGCGCCATTGTGTCACAAAAGTCGGGGAAGATTACCACGAGTCCGTTGAAGACCTATAGCGTTCAGACCTTCGTGAACGAATTACCGGGGTATTCGGCCCAGAACACGACCTTCGGCTTCATGATTGGGTTCTTGATGATCATCGCCGTGGTGGTCATCGCGGTCTTCTTGTACATCCTGACCATGCAGAAGCTACCGAACTACGCGGTCTTACGGGCCCAGGGAATCCCGGCGCGCTTTCTGGTGGGCAACACCATCAGTCAGGCCCTAGTCTTAGTGGTCAGCGGCCTAGTCTTAGGTGCATTGTTGACCTTTGCGACCATGCGGGCCTTACCGCTGGGCGTCCCCATCAGCTTTAACTTACCGTTGCTGGGTGGGGTGACCCTAGGCATCCTGTTGACCGGGGTACTAGGCGCACTGATTCCCGTGCGGATGATTCTCAAGGTCGATCCCGTTACCGTGATTGGAGGATAAAGGCATGGCAACTTTAACATTGGAACACGTCAATAAAGTTTTTGGGCAAAAGACCAGTCGGGTCCAAGTTCTAACGGACATTAACTTCGAAACCACGGCCGGTGAATTGAGTCTGGTCTTGGGACCGTCCGGGGCGGGGAAGAGTACTTTTCTGACCATCGCCGGTGGCTTACAAACGCCTAGTCAGGGGAACGTCCAGATCGATGGTCAGGCCCTGGGCCAACTATCGGCCAGAGACCGTGATCAGATGCGGTTGAACCGGATCGGCTTCATTTTGCAAGCGCATAACCTGGTACCGTACCTGACCGTCAAAGACCAGTTTCGGCTGGTCGACAAGGTCAAGCCTAAGGGTAACCTGTCGGCGGCGGACCTGACCAAGTTACTGGCGGATCTGGGCATCGACAAGGTGGTCAACCAGTACCCCGCTGAGCTTTCCGGGGGGCAAAGCCAACGGGTAGCGATTGCCCGCGCGTTGTACCAGAATCCGGCCATCATCTTGGCCGACGAACCCACGGCGGCGTTGGATAGTGACCGGGTCAAGGTCGTGGGAGCCTTACTCCAACGACTGGCCCGCGAACAGAACAAGGCCATCGTGGTGGTCACCCACGACTTACGGCTCCGTGACTTCGCTGACCACGTCTACCAGTTGATGGACGGGCACTTAACTTTAGAAGTGTAAGGCCGGGCTTGAACGGCCGGCTGACTCTGGTGCAAACAACTTGCAACTTAAAAATTAGCGCCTAGGGGTTCACTTCACCCTGGGCGCTTTTTGGTGGAGCGCACCAACGCGCTAGGCGGTTAAGGGGACTAGTTTTGTGGTATTCTGAACTTCTAAGGAGGCGACTGACGTGAAGATCATGATTGCACCGGCGAAGAAGATGGTGGTGGCTCCCGACGACTTTGCCGTGCGGGACCAGCCCGAGTATCTGGCCCAGACCCAACAGATTTTAACCGCATTGCGGCGGTTAACGTACCCGCAGGCGAAGGCGCTGTGGCGTTGTAGCGATCGGCTAGCCCGCCCCAACTACGACTGGTTGCATAAGCTTGAGCTGACCCGCGAACTCACGCCCGCACTAATTGCCTATAGCGGCATTCAGTACCAGTACATGGCGCCCGACCTATTTACGGCCCCGGCCCTGGCTTATGTCCAAGCAAATCTCCGCATTCTCTCGGGGTTCTACGGCATCCTACGCCCGTTTGACGGGGTGGTGCCGTACCGCTTGGAAATGCAGGCCAAGTTGGCGGTAGGGGGGCGCTCAGGATCTGTACGCCTTTTGGGGGGAGCGGCTGTACCGCGCGCTACAGTTTGACCAGGGTCCCGTGGTGAACCTGGCTTCGCAGGAATACACCAAGGCCGTGACACCGTATTTGACGGCGCAAGACCAACTCATCGAGGTCACCTTTGGGAGCCTGGTTGACGGTCAGGTGAAGGTCAAGGCGACGCTCGCTAAGATGGCTCGCGGAGCGATGGTCCGGTACTTAGCGGAACACCAGGTCACGGACGTGGCGGGGATTCGGCAATTCGACCATCCGGATTACCGGTTCAGTCAGGAACGGTCGACGGCGCGGCACCTGGTGTTTATTTATCAGAAATAAGGAAAACGACCCGCACTGCCGATAACGGCAAGGCGGGTCGTTTTAACTTTAAACGTGATGTTGTTGGAAACGCGTGAGTCCCAAAGCTCCAGCGTTGCAAACGAATAACATGACGGCCATGGCGGCGTAAGAACTACCGGACATGCCGACTAACGGTGAAGCAAGTCCCCCGAAGGTGTTTTGGGCTAAGCCAATCACGGCCGAAGCACTGCCGGCATTTTGCGAGGCCTGGTCCATGATGAGGGTCACGGTCAGCGTGAGCAACCCACCAATTAACACGACCATGAGTAAGACCAACACGATGACCAACCAGACGTTGGCCGGGAAGAGTAAGGAGACCAGCAACAGGCCGCTGACACCCAGGGCCGCCAGGAGGAGCCCGGTGAGTTGTTGGCGATTCGAATACCGTTTGGCCAACCGAGCCGGGAGGTTACTTCCCACCACGATACCCAGACCGTTGAGGGCGTAGAGCAAGCTGAAGGTCTGAGGTGGTAAACCGAAGCCGGTCTGAAAGACGAAGGTTGAAGCCGAAATGTAGCTGAACAGGCCGCCGTAGACTAACCCGGTAGCGATGATCATGGGCCAAAAGGCGGGGTTAGTGAAGAAGTGTCCCATGGCCACAAACGAGGCGCGGTAGCCCCCCGCTTGCCGTTGGTCAGCCGGCAGCGTTTCGTGTAGCCCGAAGAAGACGGCCGCGGCGATGACTAGACCGATGACGGCCAAGAGAATAAAGACGGCCTCCCAATCGACGTAGCGAATCATGAAGCCCCCGATGATCGGGGCAATAATCGGGAAGACCCCGTTGACGGTGTTGAGCATGGCGTAAAAACGCGTAAGTTTCTTGCCGCTAAAGAGGTCACGGGCGACGGCGCGGGCAATGACCTGGCCGGTCGCCCCGGCAATCCCCTGAATAAAGCGCAGGGTAATTAACAAGGTGACGGAATGGATAAAGGCAATGGCTAGAGACACCAGGCCAAACACGATAAAGCCAATGACGAGTGGGTGTCGCCGCCCGTGCTGGTCGGAGAGGGGACCGGCGATGAGTTGCCCTAAGGCGAGGCCAATCAGGCAGCTGGTAATACTCAGCTGCATCAACGAGGCGCTGGTCATGAATTGGGTCCGCATCTGTGGCAGGGCCGGTAAGTAGAGGTCGATAGCTAACGGGCCGGTGGCACTCACGGTCCCCAGGAGGAGTGTGAGCCAGATTTGCCGGCCACGAGTTAGTGAAGCGTTCAAAGAGGTCACCCTTTCGGTTAGTATGTCGCGTTAAAGAACTTGTTAAGTCGTAACCTGGTCTTACCAGGATCGTCCGGTCAGGGATCGGTTGGTAAATTGGCCAGCTACAGGCTATTATTGCGGGAAAATGGGGATTTTGCAAGCGTTGGACGGTCTAGTCCGGTCAGATTCTTCACAAAAAGATTAATTTCGGCTAAAAAGTGGGTATTTTACGTTGTAAATGGTAAGATTAAAGACAGTTAAGCTTACTCTAATGCGGTAGTGGCCGTTGATGATGACCGCTATTGTTTGAAATTAATTTCTATGATTATAAGGAGCCACACTATGCAAAAAACAAAGGAAGTTATGAGTTGGATTATCCCAATTCTGATTGGGTTAGCCATCGCGTTGGTGATTAAACAGTTTGTCTTTACCCGGGTCAAGGTCGATGGACCGTCCATGGAACCGAACCTGGACAATGCGGAAAAGGTTATCGCTTATAAGCCGGCCAAGGTGAAGCACCTGAGCGTTATCGTCTTTGACGCTTACGGTGAAGACCCGTCGGCGAAGACGCACACCAACTACGTCAAGCGGGTCATCGGTTTATCCGGTGACACGGTCAAGAGTGAGAACGGCTACCTTTACGTGAATAATAAGAAGATTAAGCAAAGCTTCATTAGTGAAGCCGAACGGACTTCCGGAACGGGGAACTGGACACTGGCCAGCATTTCGAAGCAAAATGGCTGGGCCAAGGGTAAAAAAGTGACCGTAGTGCCTAAGGGCAAGTACTTTGTTCTGGGGGATCACCGGAGCGTATCGAACGATAGCCGTTACTGGGGCTTTGTCGATCAAGATAAGGTCGTTGGCGTCGTTAAGGTGCCATTCTGGACGTCAACTAAGACTAAGCGGACGAACGTTAATTCGCTGGCTTACTAAAACTCAAACGTGGTGAATTAGGGCGCTTCCCCCTGGTTTACCACGTTTTTGCGTTGCTCAAGGCGGGCGTACTAACCGCCAGGCGAAGGGGCTAGCTTGACTTTTACCGCCAATTAGTATATGCTTGCGCACGTAATTTTAACGAGAGGAGTCTGAGTTTATGGTTACCCCAGCCAATGATTCGGATATATTGAAGTGGTTATCGATTGCCAATCGCTACACGCGGATTGCTTTAGATCGGCGGTTGCAACCCTATCGGTTGAATGCCAGTATGTACTACTATATCTTACGCCTACATGAACAGCCTCGGATGACCCAGGATCGACTGATTAGCCTGACCTACTTGAACCCCAGTAACGTCACCCGGGCCGTGAATCAATTGGTGAATTTAGGGTACGTTCGGAAGAATCAATCGAAAAACGACAAGCGGGTCTACGAATTATCCCTTACCCGGCGGGGGAACAGCTCTATCCTAAAATTGTGAAATTACGGCAGGCCGTGGCCGACGAGTTGTTGAGCGATCTTCCGGTCGAACAACATGACGACCTAGTGGCTCAGATTCGCCAGTTGGCCTTGCGAGCCGTGGCCAACGAGCACCCGGAATCAACAGAATAGAAGAAAAGCAGTCTCGGCGGGTTGACTTTTAACGTCACCCGCCTTAAGATGAAATCATAAATGAGTGAGCACTCACTTACATAAATTGTAAAGGACGTGAGAAGGATGACGCAACCCATGATTGATGTCCGCGACGTGGCCAAGCGGTTTGGCGACAACGTGGTCTTAAAACAAATTAGTTTGGCTTTACCAGCCGGCCGTGTGATGGGACTGATTGGCCCGTCCGGGGCGGGGAAGACCACCCTGGTCAAGGCGATTCTGGGGATGGAAAAGGTCGATTCCGGCACCACCACGGTCTTGGGGACCGAGATGCCTAACCGGCAGATCATGCAGAAGATTGGCTACATGGCCCAAAGCGATGCGTTGTACGAGACGCTGACGGCGCGGGAAAACTTACGCTTTTTCGGCGAGCTGATGGGCGTCGCGGGGACCGCACTAACCAGTAGCATTGCGCACGTGGCCCAGGTGGTTAACTTGACCGAGATGCTGGATCGCCGGGTTAGCGCCTACTCCGGGGGGATGAAGCGGCGGTTGTCCTTAGCCATCGCGCTGATTGCCGACCCCGACCTGTTGATCTTGGATGAACCCACGGTCGGCATCGACCCCGAGCTGCGGCAGCAGATCTGGGCGGAACTACGGACCCTCAAGCAACACGGTAAGGCCATCCTGGTGACCACCCACGTGATGGACGAGGCCGAGCGGTGTGACGAGCTGATGTTGATTCGCGAGGGGATCGCGCTAGCGCAGGGGACCCCGGCCGATTTGAAACGGGAGTATGCGGTGGATACGATTGAACAAGTCTTTTTGAAAGCGGGGCGGCTCCAAGATGAGAACCATAGCAATCGTTAAACGCGTTTTACGTGAAATGTTACGGGATAAACGGACCTTGGCGTTGATGTTCATCGCACCGCTGTTTATCCTGTCGTTGATGTATTTTCTGTTCCAGAACAATTCGACCAGCGTGGCGAAGATCGGGGTCAGCAACGTCAACACCAGCCTGGTCAAGGCCCTCAAGAACAAACACACGGACCTGGCGGCCTATGGTGATCACGCCGACGCCAAGACGACGATTCGCCAGCACAATTTGGCGGCGTTTATCCACGAACAAGACGGCAAGTTGACGGTGACCTATGCCAACAGTCAGCCCAGCGATACGGCGCTGGTCAAGCAGGCCTTGCAGGGCGGCGTCACCAAGCTGAAGGTCCAAGCGCTCGTCGCGGCCACTAAGACCCAAAAGCGGGTCCTTCAGCAACAGGCTAAGGTCTTAAAGACCGTGATGGCTCAACAACAAAAGCTGCAAACGGCCCAGGGGACGACGCGCGGGCAGACGGCAACGGTCGGGGCCACGGGGTCCACGACCAAGCCTAAAGCGACCCCCAACCATACGGTGACCAGCCATTATCTGTACGGGAACGCCGACTCGACGTTCTTTGACACCTTCTTGCCGGTCCTATTAGGGTTCTTCGTGTTCTTCTTCGTCTTCCTGATCTCGGGGATTTCCCTGTTAAACGAACGGACCACGGGAACGCTGACCCGGTTACTGGCCACGCCGGTGCGCCGGGGTGAAATCATTACCGGCTACCTGGTGGGCTACGGGATCTTTGCGGTGATTCAGACCATCATCACGGTGACCTTCGCGTTGACGGTCTTTAACGTCCACATGCTGGGCAGTGTCTGGCTCATCTTGCTAATCAACTTCCTTTTGGCGATGGTGGCGTTATCGATGGGGATCTTCATCTCGACGTTTGCCAACTCGGAATTCCAAATGGTCCAGTTCATTCCGCTACTGATTGTGCCGCAGGTCTTCTTCTCGGGTATCATTACGATTTCAACCATGCCCGATTGGTTACAGTGGCTCGCCCACATCTTCCCGTTGTATTATGGTGGAGACGCGTTGATGAACGTTGCGACCCGGGGCTTTAGCCTGGGCGACGTGAGCGGGGACCTCTGGATCCTGCTCCTCTTTGCGGTGGTCTTTACCGCCCTCAACGTGGTCGGGTTAAAACGGTATCGGAGGGTTTAAAATGGGAAAAAATACGGATATTCGCACGGCCTTTGAGCAGGTCATGGCCGAGGATCACGAGATTCCGGCCAAACAAAAACAGGTGTTGGCGGCCAGCCTCGCGCTCTTTGCCGAGCAGGGGTTTGCCAACACCACCACCAAGCAGATTGCGGATCGCGCGGGGGTGGCCGAGGGCACGGTTTATCGGCGCTACAAGACCAAAGACGAACTGTTGGCGGCGCTACTAAAGCCGATGGTGACCTCCGTGTTGCCGCGCTTGATGAGCGAGTTTGCCCAGCAGGTGACGACCATGCAGGACTTGACGCGCCATCAGTTGCTCACGTCACTGGTTGAAAACCGAGCGGCCTTTCTGGCGGAAAACTGGCAAGTGGGCAAAGTGCTGATCAATGAAATGCTAATCCAAGCAGATTTACGGCAAGCGGTGATGCAAAATGCGGGCCCCATCATTCAAAAAACGTTGTACCCCATCCTCGACCAGTTACGAGCGCAACACGACTTGACCGCCTTGCCGAATGACATGGTGTGTCAATTCATCATCGGCACGATGCTGACTAACGTGATGCGCGCCAACTTACAGGGCGACTTTGCGCTGTTTAACCAACGGGTCCCGTATCTGATCGAATTCTTGGATCAGGGATTGGCGCCTAAATAAATATTCTAATAAAGAAAGTGGCTAGTCGTAACTAGCCACTTTTTTGGTCGGAGTGATTGCGTTCGTCAGGGGAAAGGCTTAAAATAAAAATATTCATTATGAGATTATTATGAGAACTCTCATTTTAGCTGAAAGAGGGAATTGAGTTTATGGATAACACACAAACGAATTCGGCGTTAACACCGGCCGATCTAGCGGCGCTGCACGCCGACTTAGTCCAACAACCGGCGCATGAGGTGATTAGCCGGGCGGTTCGTAAGAGTGGGGTCTTAGCCGCTGCCGAGGATCCAGACGCCAACGTACGCTTGAACCGGACCTTCTCCGTGGAACTGGATACGGGTAAGGTGTCCAACCAGAAGCATTCCGGCCGTTGCTGGCTGTTCTCCACGTTAAACACGCTACGGCACCAATTCGCCGCGAAGTACAACGTTAAGGATTTCGAGCTTTCCCAAAGCTACCTGTTCTTCTGGGACAAGATTGAACGGGCCAACATCTTCTACGACAACATTCTCCGCACGGCCGACCGACCGGCCGATGACCGAGAAGTGAGCTTCTACCTAGCCCGGCCGGGAGAAGACGGTGGTCAGTGGGCCATGGGCGCCGCATTAGTCCAAAAGTATGGTGTGGTCCCGACCAGTGCCATGCCGGAATCCTTTAACACCAATGACACTACCGGGTTCGCGGCGGCGTTGGACCTGAAACTCCGAAAGGACGCCGTGACCCTGCGGCAATTGGTGGCCGACCATGCCACCGACGCGCAGATTGCAGCGGCCCGCAAGAGCGCATTAAGCGAAGTTTACCGGATGGCGGCCTACTCGATCGGCGAACCGCCGACCACGTTTGACCTCGAATATAAGGACGACAAGCACCAATATCACCGTGACGCCAACCTGACGCCCCAGGACTTCTTTACCAAGTACTTTGACGTCGATTTGGACGATTACGTGGTCCTATCGAACTCGCCGGATAAGGCCTATGACAAGCTCTACGCGTTGCCGAGCCAGGACAACGTGGTGGGCGGTAAGCACATCACCTTCCTGAACTTGCCGATGGCGGACCTCAAACAAGCCACCATCGCGCAGTTGCAGTCCGGTGAGACGGTCTGGTTCGGTAACGATGTGCTCCAACAGATGAGCCGGGAACGGGGCTTCCTCGATAGTCACCTCTACCAGACCGCCGACCTGTTCGGCGTCGATTTGAGTCTGACCAAGGCCCAACGCCTGGAATATCACGAAGCCGAGGTTTCTCACGCCATGACCTTTACCGGGGTGGACCTGGTGGAAGACCAACCCACGCGGTGGAAGGTTGAAAATAGTTGGGGTGAGAAGAACGGCGACAAGGGCTACTTCGTCATGACCGACGACTGGATGGACGATTTCGTCTACGAAGTCGTGGTCCACAAGCGGTTCTTAATGCCGGAACAGCGCGCCATTCTGACCACCACGCCGGAAACCTTACCGGCCTGGGATTCGTTGAATTAACTTAGCTAATCGAAGCGTTGACGCCTAGGCGCCGGCGCTTTTTTTCAAAGGAGAGTGATGACATGTCGGCATGGCAGCAAAAACCAATTACGGCCGTGGTAACCGCGCAGGAGTTAGCAGATCAACTCCTGGCGCTAGGCCTGCAAGAGACCGATAGTTGTTTAGTACATACAGCGTTGAGCCAGTTTGGCTACATTCCTGGTGGTGAGCAGACCGTGGTGTCGGTTCTTAAACGGGTGTTGCGGCAGGGCAACATCGTCATGCCCGCGCAGACCGCTGACTATTCCGATCCTGGTGGCTGGGAACTGCCACCGGCCACCCCCGCAGCGGCTGAACGGATTCACGCCAGTATGCCACCCTTTGACCGTCATCTGAGTCCGACTCACTTTATCGGGAAGACGCCGGAGTATTTTCGGACCCTGCCGGGAACAGTCCGGAGTGGCCATCCGCTCTATTCGTTGTGTGCTGGGGGGCAGAATAGTGTGGAAATCTGTGAGACCACCACTTACGATCTGCCGTTTGGCCCCGCTAGTCCGCTGCAGAAGCTCTACGCCTTAGATGGGAAGGTAGTCATGCTCGGTACTGATTATGCGAGCTGTACGGTCCTACATCTGGCGGAATCCACGATCGATCGGCCGCAGTTTACCGAAACGGCCCCGGTCTGGCAAGACGATCGGCCGGTGTGGACCACCTTTAAAAACGTGGCGCTGGCGCCGTACCATGATTTTAATACCCTGGGGGCGCGGTTTGAACAAGCCCATCCGCGGGCCGTTCAGCGGCTAACGGTGGTGCCCGGGACCATTACCGTGGTGGCCATTCGACCATTGGTTAACTTTGCCCGGGAGTATTACCGGCAGAAGGACCGGCGGCAACTGTCCCGCCTAAAACACCATTCGTCATAACCAACATAGCGCCGGTAGGGGAGTCCTGCCGACGCTATTAGTCACGAAAAAAACCGCCCCTGGTTAGGAGGCGGTCAACCCGATTGGTTAGAACGGGATTCATTTTATTGGTGGATAAAATGAATAAAGGTTGGTTAATTAGGTTTTTGGTATACCCGTAGCATAACCGCAAATTGTGAAGAAATTGTGAAGAAAATTAATGACTAATTAATGTAAACAATTAGTATTATGTTATCAGTTATGAAAAAAGGGTGAAAAGCCATTCTGATTACTTTTTTCTAATTGTTTAGCCTAGTTTAGTTGAAAATAAGGCGCTAGTTGTGAACTAAAATGTCAGATTGGTTAATAAAGTAATTATTATCATAATTAATTTCGAATAAAATTATTTTCTTAAAATTTGTGGTCGGGGAATCGTGAAAACACGGTGATGGCCCGTAAAGCGGGAAGGATGACACAAAAAAAGTCCGCTACCGGATAGGTAACGGACTTGAACATTAAGGTTAGTGTTCTTGCATCAGTTCAGGGTGCTTAACTTCGAAGCGGTGTTCGAAGAAGAAGTACAGCGTGATGATCAGGTAACCGATGGCTGGGACGATGAAGGAGAACTGCATCGAACCGGTCATGTCGGAGACCAACCCTTGGATGGCGGGGATAATCGCGCCACCGATCAGGGCCATAACGATGATGGCACCACCAGTTTCGGTGTACTTCTTTTCGGTGATGGCATCCAACGTGTGGGTGTAAATCGTTGGCCATTCTGGACCGAAGAAGAAACTAGTTAAGATGGCCGTGTAAACGGCAATCATACTTGGGATCGTGAAGGTCACGACCAGAGACAAGGTCCCTAACAGGGAGAACCAGGTTAAGACACGGGTGATGGAGTAACGGCTGATGAAGACGTTAGCCACTAACTTACCAACGAACCAGGCAATGTAACTGTAGATCATGAAGGTCGAAGCGGCACTATCCGTGATCTTGTTGTCCAGGTTCAGGGCCAAACGAATCGTGAAGGACCAAACCGTCGTTTGCACACCAGCGTAGAAGAATTGGGTTAAAACACCCTTCATGTAACGCTTGTTGTGGGAGAGGTACTTGATGGTTTCGCCCAGGCTTGGCTTTTCTTCTTCAGCTTCTTTGGCTTCGGAGGATTGTGCCGTGGCCTTGGCCCGTGGCATTGGGGTCAACGCGAAGATGACCAACATCACGATCAACACGATCAGGATGTACTTGTAAGGCCGCAGGGTCAGTTGTAACATCTTTTCCCCGTAGGCAATCCGTGCAGCACCGTGCATGGAACTCATCTTTTCGGATAAGTTACCCACGGAACCGAAGATCAGGTACTTCCCTAAGACGATCCCCATGATATCCCCTAACGGTACTAAGGTCTGGGAGATGTTGAGCCGCATCGTGGAGTACTGTTTCGGTCCTAACATGGAACTGTATGTATCACAGGAGGTTTCCAGGAAGCTCAACCCAATCGCAATCGCGAAGATGGCAACCAAGAACATGCTGTAAGTGGCTACCCGTGAAGCGGGGAAGAACAGGCCACAACCAACGATGTAGAAGATTAAACCGGTCATAATGGCAAATTTATAACTATTTTTCTTAATAATTAATGAGGCCGGAATCGCAATTAAGAAGTAACCCCCGTAAAAGGCACTTTGGACAAAGGCCGTGGCGGCATCGTTTAATTGGAAAACCGTCTTGAACTGGGTGATTAAGATATCGTTTAAACTAGCGGCGGTTCCCCATAGTGGGAAGATCAAGGAGACCAGGATAAATTGGAAAATCGGGGTCTTGCTTAAGTAACCGTCAGCCAGCTGCGTCCAACCGTGCTTGTTTGTTTCAGCTGCTTGCATAGTAAATTTCCACTCCTTTTAAAGCCTGATTTTAGGTAAAACGTTATACATAATGGCAAAAAATAAAATTAGAAGGTGACGCCGGATTCCAAAATGATGTTGGAGAAAGGTGTCATTTCACCAGTCCGGACGAAGGCGTGCGTTTGGGCTAAGTCCTTCTTCAACTGACTGTGGGGCATGAATTCGATTTCGACGTTCGGCATTAGGTCCTTAACCGCTTGTAGTTGTTCAGGGTTTTGGGTCTTCATTTCTTCAGCCAAGTAAATCTTTTGCACTTCAAGTTCACTCAGTACATTCTTCAAGACGTCTAAGAAGCTGGGCAGTTGCTTAGTCAAGGCTAAGTCGATCTTCTTGGTACCCATTGGGACGGGCATCCCGGCGTCGCCGATGCTTAGCCAATCCATGTGGCCCATGCCAGCGATAACGGTTGAGAGTTCTGAGTTGATCACAGTAGTTTTCTTCATAATCGCAATTCCTCCGTAAACGAGATTTTAAGTAACGTAACTTGTCGGATGTAAAACGTTTTACAAGAACCGTAGACCGCAGATGCAATCGTTTGCGTGATGGCCCATCTAATATGTAAAACGTTTTAACAACATGAATCAGGTTATCACAAACCGAAAAGGCTTACAAGACCCAATGTGAAAATTGTACGATTTTTTTGAAACCCTTGCCATTGCATTGAGGTTGCTTATGCAGCGCCAATACTGCTTTCAGAGGAGCCGCTTCTTGTGAAAGGAAGTATAAAAAAAGCTTGACCAATCATCCGATTAATCATGAGCTGGTTGGTCTAAAAATGGCGCAAAAAAACGACGGTCTGGCCGTCGTTAATTCGTTTAATGCCGCAAGCGGGGACGCTTCGGGGCGTTTCCCATTTGCAAGGTCAGTTGTTTCGTTTTTTCACGTTCGATTTGGAGCTGTTTTTTAAGTTGCCGAGTTTTCCAGAAACCGTGGGCGGCAATCATCGCGGGCAGAGCGCCGACGGCTACCGTAGCGGGAATTAACCAGGGATACTCACGAATCAAGTCTTGGTAGGCTTTCCGTTCCGTAGCGAGTTCGGCGGGGGTCAGGGAAGTCAAACAGTGGTGTGATAACATCAAGATCACGCTCCTTTGCCCCATGATACCGCAAAATGGTAGCGCTGTCAGTGAAAGGCGGCTGAGTACAGCAAAAAGGGCCTGGACGACTGGTCACAGGCCCGGGATTGTTCAATTAATTATTGGTGATTTTGACCAGCACGGCGTTCGTGACGTCTTCGTCGACGTCGCGATCAATGTGGTAGCCGGCAACCTTCAAGCCCGTGGACTTGTTGGTCCCTGTCAGCGTCTTCTTCACCGTAAACTTCTGGGTCATCGGAATTCCCGAAAGCTTGCCCTTAAAGCGAATGACGGTTCGTTGCCCCTTGGTGGTAAACGTGGCCTTCAACGATCCCGCTTTATTTAACGCCTTGGCTTTCTTGGCGGCATTGTAAGTCTTGTAGAACTTATCAACGTTGTAGACCGTGGCCTTGCCGTTCTTATTGAAGCGGTAGGCTTCCAGTCCGGAGTTGCTCTTGGCGTTAACACTACCAGCGACGTACCAGAGTTGCTGAGTGTTGGTGATCGTCGATTTCACGTCGCTTTTCTTCGTGGTTTGATTCTTGAAGCTGGCTTGTTGGTTGCTGCCGGATTGGCTGCTCTTGCTGCAGCCGGCTAACCCGATCGTGACTAAGGCCACCAGACTTAAGATGGTCGCGTAAATCCGGGTTTTCTTCATTTGAAATTCACCTCATTAAAAATAATCGCGCGGCGGACCGCGTTATCTAAACCTTTCCCTATCCCTGACCAGTATAGCATGGACGCGCAACCGTTTTGCGCCCAGGGCGTTAAAAAAAGATTAAGTTCCGTTGACAATTTCGCCCCACAAAGGCGCACAACTGTTCGCCTTTTTCTGGTAGAATAGGAACACAGTGCAGAGAATTGAGGGAGGAATCAGCAATGGGTAAACGTCGTCGCCGTCGTCGCGGGTCGTCGCTCTCCATCTATGGGGCGCTTCTATTAGTGGTGATTGGGTTAGTGGGGAGCCTGAGCAGTCAAGGGAACCCCACGGCTCGCAAAATTACGGACCAAGCCAGTCAAGTCATTAATCAGGTTGCGGGGAAGTCGAGTGGATCAACCACCACCCCCAAGCAATCGGTGGCGACCAAGGCGCTAGCACGGGCCAAGTATCAGGGGACGCAAATCGTGGCGGTCAATCATAATCAGCCGACCTTCACCAGTAGTGAGTTGTCGTTAAAGCGGGGGGCCTGGCAAAGCTATGGTAACCTGGACGGGTTGAACCGGGTCACCACGGCTAACGCGATGTTGAGCAAGAGCATCATGCCCACCGCCAAGCGGCAACCGCTCAACGTGACGCCCACGGGGTGGCACAACAAATCCTACACGGTCAACGGTAAGCGCGGCTACCTGTATAATCGCTGTCACCTGATCGGCTATCAGCTGACGGGGCAGAATAATAATTGGAAGAACTTGATGACCGGGACCCGCTCGCTTAACGATCCGGGCATGACGGCTTACGAGAATCCGGTGGCCAGTTACCTGCGGACGCACCCCAGTGACCACGTGCGCTACCAGGTCCAACCGGTCTTTCGGGGTAACGAACTGGTCGCCCGGGGCGTGCACATGCAGGCCCAGTCGATTGAAACCAAAGATATCAGCTACAACGTCTACATTTTCAACATTCAGGCGGGCGTTAAGATTGCCTACGATACGGGGTACAGCCAGATGGGTGACCCAGCCGCGGCGTTCTAAACAAGCATGAACATTAAAAAGAAGGATTCTTCAGAATCGCGTTGATTCTGCGGAATCCTTCTTTAAATAGTTAGCAGGACTACCGGCGGTTAGCGTACCGGTAAATTGAATACAAAACGATACCGACGAGGAGAATAATCCCCACCATCGGATTTTCTCGAAAAATCCAGTGGAAGACCCGAAATGGACTGGTCCCGTGGAGACCGCCCAAGAGGATGATACCGTGAGTGAGCATTGAGTGACCCCCCCTTAAGAATTATTCTTATTGTAGACGATTCAAAACTTAAAAAAAAGTAAAGACATTTACTGGTTTTGGCGTATTATGAAAAGGACAAGGTGTGAAGGAGGAGCGAACTGTGAGTATTTCTGCAATTATTGAAGCGATTATTATCCTGAACGCGGTGTTGGCCTTTCTAACGGTGTTTAGAGAGAAACGCGACATCGCCGCAACTTGGGCCTGGATGCTAGTGCTAGTGCTAGTTCCCATCGTCGGTTTTATTGCCTACGCCTTTATCGGGCGAAAGCTGCCGAAGGGCCGGATGTTTCGGCTGCAACATCAGGTCGCGATGCAGCTGGACGAACGCCTGCAACAGCAACGGCAGAAGCTGGGCAAACAAATCATGCCAGCCGACCGGATCAGCCATTCGGTCATCAACATGGTCAACATGTTCATGTCGACTGATCAAGCCTTCCTGGCCCGCCAAAACAAGGTCCAGGTGATCACGGATGGCCACGATCTCTTTCGCATGATGATGGAAGATATCGAACAGGCCACGTCTAGCGTCCACATCGAATTTTATACGTTTTACAATGACCGGATCGGTAACGAGATTCTCGACCTGCTGGTGCAAAAAGCGCGCGCCGGGGTCGAAGTCCGCGTAATCTATGACCCGTGGGGCTCGATGGGGACTTGGAAACGATTCTTTAAACCCCTAATGGACGCTGGGGGCCACGTAGAACCCTTCCTGGGGACCCGGTCGGCCGTCATCGACTTCCGGCTGAATTTTAGAGATCACCGGAAGATTGTGACCGTCGATGGCCGGGTCGGCTACGTCGGGGGCTTTAACATTGGCGACCAGTACCTAGGGCGTAAGGAAAAGTTTGGTTACTGGCGCGATACTCACTTACGGATCATCGGGTCCGGGGTTTTCTCACTGCAGGCGCGCTTCATGCTCGACTGGAACGCCACGGACCGCGACCATCCCTTTGACGACCAGAAGATCAATCCCCGCTACTTCCCGTTAACGACGGTGAAGGGGGAAACTAGTTTGCAGATTGTATCTAGCGGACCGGACTCCGATCTCCAGCAGATCAAGATGGGCTATATGCGGATGATCCAGACGGCCGAAAAGAGTCTGTGGATTCAGACGCCGTACCTGATTCCCGACGACAGTGTCTTGGATTCGCTGCGGATTGCGGCCATGGCCGGCATTGATGTGCGCATCATGATTCCGGACAAGCCGGACCACGCCTTCGTGTACCGGGCGACGCAATATTATGCGCGGCAGTTGGCTAACGATGGCGTTAAAATTTATTACTACCATAATGGCTTCATTCACGCCAAGACCATGGTGGTCGATGGTAAGTTAGCCTCCGTGGGCTCGGCCAACATGGACTATCGGAGCTTTAAGTTAAACTTCGAAATTAACGCGTTTATCTACGACGAGCAAATCGCCACGCAATTAGAGAATATTTTCAAAATTGACATGACCCATAGTGAACTGATTACGCCGGAGAAGTTCGACCAACAGTCGTGGTACTTGAAGTTCAAGCAGACGGCTTCACGGCTGCTTTCACCAATTCTATAAAAGCAAATTAGTTGGTGTTGTTTCGGGGCGGGTGTATTCTATGGGTGCTGACGAACTGGACTAACGACCGGATTGAGGCTGGAAACGGGTTTTCCGGTGGGCGTTAGGCTTTTTGGCAGAATCTAACAAAATGTGTGTGAAGGGGGCCACCGTTTAACCCAAACGGTGGCCTTTTTTGCGCTTAGTTCAAAGAGGGTAAAAGTAAAATTTTCTCCTAACATCGCCTCCGAACCAGTCAGAAACGGGCTGGAACGGGGTGGGCACGACTTCAAGCCCGCAGACCAGGTCTTGAAGATCGACCTTTGTCTAGGTCGACAAAAAACGCCGACCAACACAAACGACACCCCTGAGCCTATTTCTGACTGGCTCTCCGGCTTACATGAGTTATAAAAAATGAACTATATTTTTTCAACTAGCTAGGTAACAGATGGTTATTTAAATTAGGGTTTGGTTTTTTAAGACAGGCCCTAGTCAATCATAAGTCACTAGTGTATAGTTTCTGAGCGGCGGCGGGTGACCTATGCTACACTGATAGGGATTGTTGATGCCTAAACGCGAATGGAGGAGGGGCTAACATGCGACAGCGTTGGTACTGGGGCTGGGTTCTGTTGGGACTGGTCGTGGTGGGGAATCTATCTCCCGTGACCGCCCACGCCGACTATCAGATTGCGGCGTATCGAACCCAGATTGACATACATAAAAACGGGAACGCGACTCTCACGCAACACGTGACTTATCGGTTCGACGATGACTACCACGGCGTCTTCGTGGTCCAAGACTTACGGGGAATCAAGGGTGGCCGTTTGACGGGGGTGATCGCCCAACTGAATGGCCAGACGCCGCGGACCGTTTCCGCCGCAACGACGGGGGCGACCAATACTTATCAGTTGACCCAATCAGCGGCGCGCCTGAAGGCTAAGGTCTACCGGCCGGTCACGGACGGGGATACCTTGCGGGTCACGTATCACCTGGCACTAACCGGCGTGGTCACGAACTACACCGACACCGCCGAACTGAATTGGAAGGTGATTGGGACCGGCTGGGAAGTCCCGTTGCGTCAGGTTAAAGTGACCCTGCAACTGCCGGCCACACGGATTACCCAGCTGCAGGCTTGGACGCACGGTCCACTGACGGGGCACACCCAGGTCGACCGGCAACGCGGCCGGGTCATCCTGACCGTGCCACAGGTCGCCGCGCAAACGGCCGTCGAAAGTCAGCTGCTGTTTCCCACCAGCGTGACACCACTAGCACCACGCGTGGCGCAGAAGAAAAAGGCCGCCGTCCAACGGCAAGAGGCGCAGCTGGCCCAACAGGCTAACGCCAAACGCCAGCGGCAACGCTGGTTAGTGGGCGGGAGCTTGGCTGTACTGGTAGCGGCGACCCTGATCGTTGCGGGGCTGGACGTCCGGTGGTTCCGCCGCCATCCGGGCAACCGCTACCCGCACCCCATTCCGATTCCACACTCATTTGACGTGCCCACCGTGGCCCCGGCCGTAGCGGAGTCGTTAGTGGACGAAGCGGCGCCGAACACCAACGCGCTGACCGGAGAAATCTTGCGGGCGGCGAGTCGGCGGCAGCTGAGCCTGACCGCCGAAAAGCAGGGGCGGCACCAGACCATGCGGTTGACGCGCAAGGCCGACCTGGATAATTCGTTTTTGACCCACTGCTTTCAAACCATCGGCCAGGACGGTTCGTTTACGTTGGCTGATTTGAAACAGTACGGAAAAAAGGACCAACAGGGCCGCCTCGGCCAGTGGTTCCACCAGTGGCAAGAAGAGGTCAACCGCGACGTTGAGCCCTATCAAGACGCCGATAACGTGGCACTGCGCCAACGATATCTGACGCGCGGCTTGCGGTTGACCCTTCTCCTGGTCTTAACGGCCGGGGTGAGCTGGGTGGTTAACGCCACCGTGGGCGCTTGGGTGACCGGCCTGAGTGGCCTGGGCCTCATCGTTTTGTGGGTCAGCGTGTGGCGACTGCGCCAGCATATCGACCGCAATAACGCGGCTGGGTTGATCCTGGTCAACGACATCGGCGGTTTTCGCCGGATGTTAAAGGACATTGGTCACTTCGACACCGCTCAAATTGGCGACCTGATCCTGTGGGAAGATATCCTACCCTACGCCGCGGCGTTCGGGCTGTCCAAGCAGGTCATCGCTAAACTAAAGGTCGACTTCGGCGCCGATGCCCTAGCGGCCGGATTTGTCGGTTTCTATATCGGTACCGGTAACTACGGCTTGGCCGATTTTGGGGACGCGATTAATTCTGGAATTTCCGGCTCACTTCAAGTTTCGGGGAGCGCTAGTTCCACCACGGGCGGCTCCGGCGGTTTTTCCGGCGGTAGTTCGGGTGGTTTCGGTGGCGGCTCCGGTGGCGGGGCGTTTTAATCACCAAATATCAAAAAAACGGCGACCAACTGGCCGCCGTTTTCGGTTACTTGGTAAAATCGATTTTAAGACTGAGCAGGTAAATAATGATCCCGCCGACCACCATGCTGGCGAGTTCGCCGGCACCGATGGATAACCAGTTGGCCCAAAAGGTTGGCCAGAAGGCTGTTTTGGCGATAAAGGCGAATTCCCAGGCAATCATGCACATGAAGAAGACGGCCACGACCGTGTTGAGAATCAGCTTGCCGATCTTATTAGGGACGTAACGTCCCAACCAGTACATGACCAGTAAGGCCAGTAAGGTTTGGGTGGTCCCGGTCACCACGTCGAGGAGACCCAGCGAGGATCCAAAGATGTTAGCGACAAAGACGCCCAGCGTGACCGCGACGATGTAACGCCGGTTAAAACTGACTAGGTGGTTGAACATTTCGGAGAAACGAACCTGAACAACACCATAGCTTAGGGCTGGCAAGGCCATCGTAACCACGACGTAGAGGGCAGCAACTAGGGCCGCTAGCACCATGTCGCGGGGGCTATCGATCCCTAAAAAACTTTTCTTAGAATTCACGAGAAATTCCTTCCTTTGCTATGACTTCAGTTTTTAGAAAACCTTTATAAGAGTAGCGCAAAACGTACGCTTTGGCAAAGTCGTCAGGAGAAGTTCGTCGAAAAGGGTTTGACACCGACTGGTTAGCTTTGTACATTGAGATTAGAAGATTTTGAAACCGGTTAAAATATTGGGGGTTCGGGAGAAAATGAAGATAGCACATCACCGGTGGCCGTTAGCACTGGTGTACACGCTTGCATTCGGCGTCATCGCGGCGTTAAGTTTTGGGGTCTTGGCGTTAGCGAACCGGACGTTGATTTGGAATATGGACGGGATTACCCAGCATTATCCGGTCATGCTTGAGCTGCACCGTCTGTTGGCTCAACAGGGGTTGTTAGGGGTTACCGGGTGGTCGTGGACCTTTGGCTTAGGGGCGGATAAGTTAACCACATTAGCCTATTATGTTCTGGGGGATCCCTTCGCCTACGTGCTGGCCCTGCTGCCGGTACGCTTTCTAGAGACCGGTTACGGTGTTTTTATCGTGTTGCGGCTATACGCCACGGGTTTGGCGTTTCTGCCCCTGGCTAAGCGCTACCACTTTACGCCGTTAGCTCAGTTACTGGGCACGGTGGCCTACGCGTTTACCGGGTATTCGTTAATGGTCGGCGTTCACCACCCGTTCTTTTTGCTGCCAATGATTTGGTTCCCGCTCCTGTTAGTGGGGATCGATCGGCTCTATCACGGGTGCAACTGGACCTTCTTAGGCTTAGTGACCGGGTTAACCATCCTAAGTAACTTTTACTTTGCGTACATTTTAGGTTTGGGAAGCCTGATTTATGCCGTGATTCGTTATTGGTCGTTGAAGACCAGCGGCGAGCTAGCGATTAGCCTAGGAAGTGCCGTCCGGCGGTGTTTGGCCGCCGCGGTGAGTGGTGCCCTCTTGGCGGGCGTTTTAATGCTGCCATCGCTGTTGATGATGCTACATTCGACTCGGGCGGCGGCAACCTTTGCCAATGGCCTGTGGCTCTATCCGTTCAGTTACTACCTTAAGCTTGGCAACGCTGTGTTGACCACGGGAAATGTCCTGAGCTACTGGGCCATCCTGGGCATGAGCAGTCTGGGATTTCTGGGTTGTGTTGACGTATTGGTCCATTGGAAACGGCACCGCTGGCTGGCTCTGACCCTGGTCCTCGTGCTCTTGGGGCTTGGCATTCCCGCCGTAGCGGCGTTCTTTAACGTCTTCTCGACGCCGTCCAACCGTTGGCTCCTGTTGGCCGCCGTGCCGGTGACCCTGGCGTTGATGACCCTGGTGGATCACCTGCCAACCTTGACGGCCAAGGACCGCCGCTGGTTAGGCGGGGCGACCGCCGGACTATTGGTGGTGGTTTATTTCAGCAACGGGTTAGTCTTTGATAACCCGGGACGTAATTTGATTACTTATGGGTTATTATTGGCAACCGCCGCGGTTTTGGTGGGCAGCGGGCAACAACCCGTGAACATAACCCGGGTTTTAATCGGGACATTATTGGGCCTCAATCTCGTGGCGAACGCTTGGGGGTATTACGATCCCAACGCGGGGACCCAGGCCACGCAACAGCTCCGTCGCCACGACGCCACCCAGTACTTAAAAGATTACTACGACGGTGCCCAGACCGTGCCACAAGCCGATCGGGTGTTTAACCGGGTCAGCAGCCTACCGAACTATAACCTCTTTAGAACGGTGGGGAATAATTTCACCATGGCTCATCAGTTACACGGGATCATGTCATATTTTTCGGTGGAAAACGGGTATGTTGGGCAATTTAGCCAGGACTTACAAAATTCACAATACGCCATGAACTCACCCATTACCCAGGCCGACAACCGAACGGCGATGGCGAATTTGTTAGGGGTGAAGTACCTCTTTGCCCGGCAGGATCAATTAGCCAACCAAGTGGCAACGTCGTATGGTTACCACGCGGCCAAAAAGGTATTTAACGAACGGGCCGTCTACGGGTTATCCAACGGGACCGGCACCCAGGTGATGACGACGGACTTAGCGTTTCCCCTGGTATACAGCCAACCCCGGGCGCTGACCCAGGCCCAGTGGCGACGATTATCGGCACCGGACAGAGAGCGGAGCCTGACCCAGGCTGCCGTGGTGTCCCGGCGACAGGCGGGGGTACCGGCAGCCACCTACCACTCCGAACAGCGGACCCTGGATTATACGGTGACGCCCAACACGGTTCCGGTGATCGATAGCGTTAATAAGGTGGTGCAGTACCGGTTACAACAGGCCACGGCCGGACAGAAGGGTAACTTGAATCAGAAGCAAACGGCGAATTTTGGTGCGACCTTACAGGAACCGGAACTCAAGACCGACAGTAACGGCTTATTAAGCGACCGTGATCTGCAAGCCAACGCCCCCCTGGTCCAACTGAACAAGCGGCGGGCCGCCTTAGAGCGGGTTCTCCTCCAAAATCAACACATCATTGACCAGACGCAACAGGCCAATAGTCACGGGTTGCGGCAGATGACGAGCGATGCGCAGGGACATCCGCTGAGCTATACGTTGACGCTAACTAACCCGCAAGCCGCGCAGGGGACCGAACTTTACTTAGAGCTCGACGGCATTCAGGCCGAAAAGCTCACGACGCGCGAACAATTGCAGGCACAGGACAATACCAGCGTCTTGGGGCTAACCCCACGCTCAGATCTGACCAAGTTAAATGCCTGGCGCGATGCCGTCAGCAATCCCGATCTCGGGGATTATTGGGTAACGGCCAAGACGCGTAATCAGAGTAAGGCCTTCTCCCAATTCGGCATTGATAACCTGTCGGATTATGAACCCAAGCACCGGGTGCTACTTAACCTGGGTTATAGTCGGCAGCGGCGGCAGACCGTTGACATCACGTTTAACACCACCCACCGCTTGTCCTTTAAGTCGGTAAAACTAATCGCGATGCCGTTTAACTCGCAGTACGACCGTCAAGTCCATGCGGCCCAGCGGCGAGGACTGCGGAACGGGCGCGTGAGCGATAATCGGGTAACCGGGACCTTGACCCTAACGCGGCCCGGGGTACTGACCACGTCGATTCCGTATTCAACCGGTTGGCGGTTGACCGTCGATGGGCAACCAACGGCAACACAGGTGGTTAACGACGGGTTTGTGGGGGCGCAGTTACCCGCCGGGACTCATCGGATTCGCTTAACCTACCGCACGCCGGGGCTTGGCGGCGGGCTGGGCGCGACGTTGCTGGGGGCAATCATCCTCCTGGGCGCGACCTGGTGGTGGGATTGGCGCCGACCAGCAGACTAACTAGGGGGCTGGTGCTGCCAGCGTGATGCAAAATAAGCGAGAACGGATCAGCGTTGCCGGATGGTAACGCTGCTTTTGTCTGTTCATTTATGACTAGACGACTATAATTAGGGCTAACTTGGGCAAAGGAGTTGGTTTGATGAAAGTATTAGTGACGGGGTTTGACCCGTTTGGTAAGGAGACCGTTAATCCCGCCTGGGAAGCCGTGCGGCGGTTACCCGCGACGATTGGGACGGCTACCATCGTCAAGTTAGAGGTGCCCACGGTATTTACACAGAGTGCGGCGGTCGTTCACGCCGCCATCGTGGCCGAACACCCCGACGTGGTCCTCGACATCGGACAAGCCGGCGGGCGCGCGGCGTTGACGCCCGAGCGGGTAGCCATTAATTTGGATGATGCCCGGATAGCCGATAATGCCGGACGACGCCCCCAAGACCAACCCATTCAACCCACGGGCGCGGCGGCGTACTTTACTCAACTACCGGTCAAAGCGATGGTGACCGCCATTCAACGGGCGGGATTGCCCGCACAGGTCTCGACCACGGCGGGAACCTTCGTTTGTAACCATTTGATGTATCAAGTACAGTATCAACGAGCCACCGAGTTTCCGACATTACGTGCGGGCTTCATGCACATCCCCTTTCTACCGGCCCAAGTCAGCCAGCGGCCGAATACTCCCAGCATGGCGTTAAGTGACGCCGTACGGGGAATCACGGCCGGAATTAGGGCCATTGTGACCGCAAATGAAATCTAAGTGCCAGCGCGGGCCCCAAAGCGTTTAGTTGATGAAAAGTGACCATGATTCCCGAACCTGGAATCATGGTCACTTTTGAGTTAAGCACAGATTGTGGAAATTATCCGCCTTACCGGTTGGTCCTGAAGAGGCGGAAACGGGTTGTGGGTGGGCACGACTTGAAGCCCTGAAAGTACCAGGTCTTCAAGCTCGACCTTTGGGTAATCCGGGAAAGAACCCCGAATAACCCAAACGACACCACTGAGCCCCTTCAGGACCGCCCTCACGGCTAAATTGAGCGGAAATTAAACAGAATCTTCCATTGATTGAAGTTGAAAATATTAACTGTGAGACTGCTAGCAATAGGGCATAAGGTGTAAACCTGAGTGGATCTTCGAGTTCATAGTCTCATCCAATTGGGTGGCTTATATCATGGTTAAAAGACACTTGACGGTCTTAAGTCGTGCAAACCACCACTACGACTTTATCCGTTTGGAGTGAGGTCCTGTTTGTTTCGACCCAAAACTACTTGTGAAATTTTGAAAATGATTATTTTTATTTTTAAAAATAATCACAAAAAATTGCATTTTTTAAAAAGCATGTTATGATAAGGGTGACTTTACGACACGAACATAAACTTCACTGGGTGGCGCAGGCTACCCCTTATTAACCGCGTATTGACGCGCTGAAAGGGTGTTTCATTTTGCTTAAACAAACCAAATATCAAAAAGTTGTCTTAGTCGGTGATGGTTCGGTCGGGTCATCGTACGCTTTGCTCATGATGCAACAACCAGTCATGGATGAGCTCGTCATTGTCGATATTGCCAAGGATCACAGCGCGGGCGATGCCATTGATTTGGAAGACACCCAACTCTGGGGGCAGCCTAAGTGGGTCCACGCTGGGACCTACGCCGATGCCAAGGACGCCGATCTGGTCGTCATCACGGCCGGCGTTCCCCGGAAGCCCGGTGAATCGCGGTTAGACTTGGTCAGCAAGAACTTGAAGATCTTGAAGTCCATCGTTTCACCAGTGGTGGAAAGCGGATTTGATGGCATTTTTCTGGTGGCGGCTAATCCCGTCGATATCTTAACGGCCGCTACGCAAAAGCTATCCGGCTTCCCAACGAACCGGGTCTTGGGGACCGGGACGTCACTGGATACGGTGCGCTTACGGGTAGCTTTAGGGAAGCAACTCGGGGTGGCCCCCCAGACGTTGAACGTGAACGTGATCGGGGAACACGGCGATACCCAATTCGCAGCGTATTCTCACGCCATGGTTGGCCACGAAAAGCTCCTCGACGTGGCACGGTCTAAGGGTCTCTCACTGGCCGACTTACAAGCGACCGAAGCGGGAGCACGCAAGAAGGGTGGTCAAATCATCGGCCTGAAGGGCGCCACGTTCTACGGTGTGGCGACGTGCTTAGCGCGAATTACGCGGGCAATCTTAGGAAATGAAGACACGGTACTGCCCGTGGGGGCTTACCTGGATGGCGAATATGGGGTGAAGGACCTGTACTTGGGAACGCCCGCGTTGATTAACGCGCAAGGGGTTGCCCGGGTCTTGCCACTCGACTTAACGGCGGAAGAACGGGGCAAGATGTTAGACTCCGCGGCCGCTATGAAGCAGGTTTTAGACGACGCCATGGCCGTTAATTAATGAATTGAAGTCAATGATTGAGTCTGGGATAAACCATCCCAGACTTTTTTTGTCGGTCGTTTAAGGGATTGAACCGGGCACCTAAGGGAGTGGGCGGTGCAGCGCTAGGCTTTCAAATAATTCTTTTTATTTTGAAAAGATGCGCCAGATTTTTTAAAAATGTTTGTGAAATTGTGAATCCATACACGAGTAGGGTTGTGAAGAGCTATGCAACACCTTATTACGTTTTTTTATACCCCCTTGAGAGTTTGACTATAGCGATAATCCCCAGTTATTCTAGGCTTGTTCGTAAAGTCACAGGGGATTTTTCCAATTTACCGCGAAGAGTCCCCTCCAGTTTTGAAAATAAAAGTTACTAATATCACAAAAAAATTTGGAGGAACTTACCATGGCAGATTATCGCATTGAAGCAGATACCTTAGGTGACGTTAAGATCCCTAGCACCGCTCTTTGGGGCCCGCAAACTGAACGGAGTCGTAACAACTTCCCCACCGGTCAGTTTATGCCCATTGCAATGATTCGCGCATTACTTCAAATTAAGAAGGCCGCTGCGGCATCTAACCAGGATCTGGGCGAGATTTCCCCAGAAAAGGGTGCTCTGATCCAACAAGCCATCGACGACCTGTTGGCCCTGAGCGATGACGACCTACGCCAGGACTTCCCACTACGCGTTTATCAAACGGGTTCTGGGACCCAAACCAACATGAACACTAACGAAGTCGTTGCTAATAAGGCAATGCAACTGAATCCGGACATTGAAGTCCTCCCGAACGACGATGTCAACCACGGGCAAAGTTCCAATGATATCTTCCCAACGGCCATGAACATCACGGCCAGTGTGGCCGTCCAGGAACTGGAAAAGGCCGCACAACACTTAATTGATGAATTAACCGCTAAGCAAAAGGAATACTGGCGCGTGGTTAAGATTGGCCGGACCCACTTACAAGACGCCACGCCGTTAACCTTTGGCCAAGAAGTCAGCGGTTGGGCCAGTGCCATCCAACACGACCTGGACTACCTGAAGTCCTTAGACCCAACTCTTCTGGAATTAGCCATGGGAGGGACGGCCGTCGGAACGGGGTTAAACGCCGCTCCTGGGTTTGCCGAAGAGATCGCGCAGAAGATGACTAAGGTTTACGGGCCAAAGTTCACGGCTAAGTCCAACAAGTTCTACGGCTTAGCCCATCACTCCGGGTTAGACGTGGTTCACGGGGCCATGAAGACTTTAGCCGCCGATCTGATGAAGATCGCTAACGATGTGCGGTTCTTGGCTTCCGGTCCCCGGGCCGCTTATGATGAATTGAACATTCCGGCTAACGAGCCCGGGTCTTCCATCATGCCCGGTAAGGTTAACCCGACTCAAGCCGAAGCCATTACCATGGCCGCCGCACGGGTGATGGGAAACGATGTGACCGTTACGGTAGCTTCTTCCCAAGGGAACTTTGAAATGAACGTGTACAAACCCGTCTTAATCGACGCCTTCCTGGAATCCGCCGAGCTGTTACGCGGTACCATGATGGGCTTTGCCGACAAGCTGATCCACGGGATGACGGTTAACGCTAAGCGGATGGAAGAACTCGTTGACAACTCCTTGATGACCGTCACGGCGTTATCGCCCCACATCGGGTATCACGACAGTGCCAAGATTGCCCAAGCCGCGGACCAAGCCGGATCGACCTTAAAGGAAGCCGCCGTTAAGTCCGGTAAGGTTTCCGCCGAAGACTTCGACAAGTGGGTTGATCCGTTGAAGATGACCAACATCGATCGTTAACCAGCGGGGTGACCACATGGCGATTTTAGCTTTGACGCTACTGGTCGCCGCTGCTGCTAGTTTAGGGGCAGCGGTGGCCAACCTATACGACTAATTGATTAGAGAGAATTGAGAGGATTTTGAGGATGACCAAGCCACACTTTATTGCCTTAGTCGGCACGAACGCTGATTTTTCTTACAACCGTATCTTGTTGCAATTCATGCGCCGAACCTTTACGGATCAGGCAGACATCGAAGTTCGCGAAATCGCGGATATTCCCTTGTTTAACGAAAACCATATGAAGACACCGCCGACTTGTGTGACCGCTCTGAGTGCCGCTATCGATGCGGCGGACGGGGTAATCATTGCCTCCCCCGAGTACGATCACGCGATTCCGGCCGCGTTAAAGAGTGTTTTGGAATGGTTATCGAGTGCCACCCACCCCTTTAAAAACAAGCCAGTGATGGTGGTCGGGACTTCTTATGGGGTCCAAGGAACGGTGCGGGCCCAGACTAACTTGCGCCAAGTCCTCGACGCCCCAGGGGTCCAAGCCTGCGTGCTCCCAGGTAACGAATTCATGTTGCCGACGGTCAAGGATAAGTTTGACCAACAGGGCCAGCTGGTTGACGAACGAAGCGTGGCGTTCTTAGGCCAATGCCTAGCCAACTTTGTCCAGTTTGCCGCCATTAAACCCGTCTCCGTTAGCGCCTAACCACATTACGAAAGGAACCTTGCTCATGGCAGAAAAATTTCAATTTATTCCAACTGATTTAGCTGAATTACAAGATCGCTATGACTTAGTGGTCATCGGTTCCGGGGGTACCGGACTGGTTGCCGCCTTGCAGGCCCACGAATTAGGGCTGAAGCCGGTTATTTTCGAAAAAATGCCGAAGCTGGGGGGCAACACCACCCGAGCCTCATCCGGGATGAACGCCGCTGAAACCAACGTGCAGTTACACAATCACGTGGTGGACAGCTTCGACGCGTTTTACGCCGACACCTTTAAGGGCGGGGGCCAACTCAACAATCCCGACATGTTACGCTACTTCACCAGTCACAGTGCGTTAGCCATCGACTGGTTAGCCGATCACGGGATTGTCTTAGACGACCTGACCATCACTGGGGGAATGCAGAAGAAGCGGACCCACCGGCCTAGCTCCATGGCCCCCATTGGCGGATTCTTGGTCACCGAATTGTTAAAGCAGATTCAAGCCGCAAAGGTGCCTGTCTTTACTAACGTCACGGTGACCAAGCTTAACTTAACCAACGACCGGGTCACAGGGGTTACGGTCAAAGACGAACAAGCTGATGGCGTGCCAGTCGCCGCGGACGCCGTGGTTTTGGCCACCGGTGGTTTCGGCGCCAACCAACAGCTGATCGGCGAGTACCGTGAAGACCTGGTGGGCTACAACACCACTAATCAACCCGGTGCCACTGGTGACGGGATTGCGTTGGCTAAGGCCGCCGGGGCGGCATTGGTCGACATGGACCAGATCCAAGTTCACCCCACGGTACAACAAGACACCGACCACGCTTTCCTGATTGGTGAAGCGGTTCGGGGGGAAGGTGCCATCTTAGTGGGGGCCGACGGGAAACGGTTCGTTAACGAACTGGATACTCGTAAGAACGTCACCAACGCGATCAACCAACTTCCGGAAAAGAGTGCTTACTTGATTTTTGATACCGGGATTCGGTCCCGGGTCAAGGCCGTAGAATTTTACGACCACATTGGTTTGGTCCAGCACGGCGACAGCATCGCTGACTTGGCGCAAACGTTGAACATGGATGCCGACACGTTGGCTAGTACCGTGACGACCTGGAACCAAGCGGTAGCGGGACATAACGACACGGACTTCGGTCGGAACATGGGAATGGATCGCGACATTACCGCGGGGCCATTCTTCGTCATTCACATTGCGCCCGCCATCCACTACACCATGGGGGGCATCAAGGTTAACGCCCAAACTCAGGTACTGAAGGAAGATGGGGCGCCGTTAAGCGGTCTGTTCGCTGCCGGTGAAGTTGCCGGTGGGCTACACGGGAACAACCGGATCGGTGGTAATTCCATTGCTGAAACGGTGGTCTTTGGCCGTCAAGCCGGGGAACAGGTTTACACATATTTGAAAGACTAGTGACTAAAATCACGCGACTCGCCATGGTCGTTTCAAAATAAGTGAAACGCCTGGCAGTGAAGAGTCGTTTCGACACATAGAATAGTGGGGCACTATCATGACATTGGAAAAAGTAAAGTATAAGCAGTTTATCTTACCGCTGCTGATCGGGTTAATTATCTGGTTTGCATCGCCAGTGAAACCCGCCAGCGTCTCTATGGCGGCTTGGCACATGTTTGCCATCTTCGTGGCTACCATCATTGGGTGTATCACTCAGCCGTTACCAATTGCCGGGGTCGCCTTAGTCGGCTTCGTGGCGACCGTTGTGCTGAACATCGTCCCGATGGAAACGGCCGTGACCGGTTTTGGGAACAAGACCGTTTGGCTGATCGTCATGGCCTACTGCCTGTCGCGCGGGTTCGTGAAGACGGGGTTAGGTCGCCGGATCGCGTTAGTCTTTGTGCGGTTGTTCGGGAAACGGACGCTGGGATTGGCTTACTCGTTGGTCGGGGTGGATTTAATTCTTTCACCGGCAACGCCTAGTAACACCGCCCGGGCTGGGGGGATCGTTTACCCCATCCTAGAATCCTTAGCCAAGACCTTTGGATCCGACCCGAAAGACGGGACGGAACGGAAAATGGGGTCGTTTTTGACCTTCGTCGAATTCCACGGCAACATCATCACGTCGGGGATGTTCATGACGGCCATGGCGCCCAACCTGTTAGCCGTTTCTTTGGCTAAGGCCGCTCACGTCAACATTACCTGGATGAGTTGGTTCTTAGCCGGCTTGGTTCCGGGGGTTATCAGTCTGTTAGTGGTGCCATTCTTGATTTACAAGATGTATCCACCTGAGATCAAGGATTCACCGAACGCCAAGAGCTGGGCCGAAGGTGAACTGGCCGACATGGGTCCCATGAGTGTGGCCGAAAAGATCATGACGGGAGTCTTCGTGGGAGCCTTACTACTCTGGATCGTTTCAAGCTTCATCGGGCTAGATGCCGCGACGGTGGCGTTCTTAGCCGTTGCCGTACTGGTTGTTTGTGGGGTCTTGTCTGTGAGTGATATTCTTCACGAAACGGGTGCCTGGAGTACCTTAATCTGGTTCTCCATCCTGATCTTCATGGCCAACGAATTGACTGAATTAGGGTTTATTCCGTGGTTATCGAAGGCCTTGGGTGGTAGCTTGAACGGGATGAACTGGGGCATTGTCTTAGCCATTCTGTTGGTCTTCTACTTCTATTCCCACTACCTATTTGCCAGTGGGACGGCTCACGTGAGTGCCATGTATGCGGCCCTGTTAGGGGTGGCCATCGCTGCGGGGGTTCCCCCAATGTTAGCGGCGACGCTGTTAGCGATGTGTGGGGCACTTTACAGTTCCACGTCGCACTACGCGAGTGGTCCGGCCACGTTACTGTTCGGGACCGGCTACGTGAAGCAAGCCGATTGGTGGCGCATGAACGCCATCTTAGGGGTCTTCTACATCGTCGTTTGGTTCGGCATTGGCGCTTTATGGACCAAGGTTCTGGGCTTCTGGTAAACTTAATTGACTCTAAACGAAGGGCTGGGTAGGCGGTGTGCTTACCCAGCCCTTTTTGTTGAATGTTTAGCGACTGAGGGGAAATGGGTGAATCCAGCGTTTCCTAACTGGTCCTCCAGCTCGCACTGATGACAATCAGTGATTGGGTTTTAAGATAAATCTTAACCGAAAAGTGGTTGGACCGTAGTGGACACAATTTTGAGTCTCCGAGTTAAAAAGTAGACTGAGTTAACTGTTCTTGAGCTGTTAGCGAAACGGCGCCGACTGGCGTCACTGTAGTGAAATTGATGTTAGTCGGTGTTTTGGGCCGGCTTACATCAAGGTCGAGTTCTCGAGACTCGCGGGGTGGGCGAGGCTTGAGAATCGTGCCCACTACAGTGACGCTTGCTCGGCAGAGTGAAGCGAGGGTGATGGTCAGCCACTATCTGTTGCGAATTTCACAAAAATAATTTAAAAAATGTAAAAATACGAGATATATTTGAATTATTTAAAAAATGAGCTATAATTAAAGCCGTAAACAAAAGAGTTTTGGGTAGATAAATTCGTGATTATTTACACGATTAGCTGACACTCGTGAAAGGGATGGACTTAATGGAAATTAAGCAAACAGCATTAGCGGGTACCTTGGAATCTTCCGATATCCAAATTATGTTGAGTAAAGGAACGGACGGCATCAAGATTACCTTGGACTCCGCCGTTGAAAAACAATTTGGTGATCAGATTCGGGACTTGATTACCAAGACCTTACAAGCCTTGGACATCACCGCCGCTAACGTCAAAGCCGTGGACAAAGGAGCCCTGGACTGTGTGATTAAAGCGCGGACGATTGCCGCCGCACAACGGGCTTTAGGAACCACCGATCAACCTGCATGGGAGGTATTCTAACGATGGCAGAAAATTCAGAACGTTTACGCCGGACCATGATGTTCGTGCCGGGGAATAACCCCGCAATGGTTAAGGATGCCGGGATCTACGGTGCCGACTCCATTATGTTTGACCTCGAAGACGCCGTTTCCTTGGCTGAAAAGGACGCCGCTCGAGTGTTAGTCTACGAAGCCTTACAAACCCAAGACTACGAAGGGGCCGAATTGGTCGTGCGGGTCAACGGAATCGACACGCCGTTCTACCACAACGACGTACGGGCCATGGTTAAGGCTGGCATCGACGTGATTCGCCTGCCGAAGGTTGAATCCGCTCAAATGATCAAGGACCTGGTCAAGGATGTGGCCGCCGCTGAAAAGGAATTCGGCCGCGAAGCCGGTTCAACGCACGTGATGGCCGCCATCGAAAGCGCTAAGGGTGTTTTGAACGCCCCAGCAATCGCTGCTGCTTCCGACCGGATGATTGGGGTCGCCTTATCCGCCGAAGACTACACCACCGACATGAAGACCCACCGGTACCCAGACGGGGCCGAACTCGAATTTGCCCGCAACATGGTGCTCCACGCCGCTCGGGCTGCCGGGATTGCCGCCTTCGATACGGTCTTCACCAACATGGACGATACGGAAGGCTTCTACCGCGAAACCCGGCACATTCACCAACTTGGGTTCGACGGGAAGTCCCTGGTCAACCCCCGGCAGATCAAGATGGTCAACAGCGTCTACGAGCCAACGGCTAAGGAAATTGCCAACGCTCGTAACGTGATCAACGCCATCGCTGAAGCTAAATTAAAGGGCTCTGGGGTTATCTCCATGAACGGTCAAATGGTTGACCGCCCAGTGGTTCTGCGGGCCCAACGCGTGATGCGTTTAGCCAAAGCGTCGCACTTAGTTGATGAGGAGGGTAATGATATTGAAGAATAATGTAAACCGGACCCTGTCCGACGACTTGATGGCCAAACTCGACTACAAGCCATACACCTCAACTGAAATTGGCAATCCCGAAATCCAACGGGTTGCGCCTAAGGTTCACGTTTCTACGGGGAACGACAAGGTGGTTGATTCCATCGAAGACGTGGTCAAGGCCACGGTCAAAGACGGCATGACCATCTCGTTTCACCACCACTTCCGGAACGGGGACTACGTCTTTAACAAAGTGATGCGGGTCATCATCGACGCCGGCATCAAGAACCTGACCTTAGCACCATCGTCACTGACCGGTGTAATGAACGACATGGTGATCGAAGCCATCAAGGCGGGGACCATTACCAACATCACCAGCTCCGGGATGCGTGGGTCCTTAGGGGACTTCGTGTCTCACGGTGGCTTAAAGAACCCCGTCATCTTCCGGTCTCACGGAAACCGGGCGCGGGCCATCGAACACGGCGACATCAAGATCGACGTGGCCTTCTTAGGAGTTCCTAACGCTGATAAGTTGGGGAACGCCAACGGGATGGCCGGTAAAGCCGTCTTCGGTTCACTGGGTTACGCCTTAATGGACGCCCAATACGCCGACAACGTGGTGCTGTTGACCGATAACCTGGTCGACTACCCGAACACGCCAGCTTCCATCAAGCAGACCCAAGTGGACTACGTGGTTCAAGTTGACGAAGTCGGTGATCCTGATAAAATTGGATCAGGGGCAACTCGGTTCACCAAGGACCCGAAGGAATTGAAGATTGCCGGCATGGTAAACGACGTGATTACGCATTCACCATACTTCAAGGACGGCTTCTCATTCCAGACCGGTTCCGGTGGTGCTGCTTTGGCCGTGACGCGTTACCTGCGTGAAGCCATGATTGCCAACAAGATTACCGCTTCCTTCGCTTTGGGTGGGATTACCAAGCCAACCACCGACCTCTTAAAGGAAGGCTTAGTGCGTCGCGTAATGGACGTGCAAGACTTCGACAAGGGCGCCGCTGATTCGATGCAATCGAACCCGAACCAACAAGAAATCGACGCTTCCTGGTATGCCGATCCTGACAACAAGGGCGCCATGGTCGACCAACTCGACGTGGCCATCCTGAGTGCCTTGGAAATCGACACCAAGTTCAACGTTAACGTCATGACCGGTTCGGACGGCGTGATTCGGGGAGCCGTGGGTGGTCACCAAGACGCCGCTACCAGCAAGTTGACCATCATCTCCGCACCGTTAGTTCGGGGCCGGATTGCCACCATCGTACCCGACGTGACGACCGTCGTGACCCCTGGTGACTCGATCGACGTGGTCGTGACCGAGGTGGGGATTGCCATCAACCCTAAGCGTAAGGACTTAATCGCCAGCCTGAGCAACATTCCGGGTGTCCCCGTCTTCACGATTGAAGACTTACAAAAACTCGCCGAAAAGAAAGTGGGCACGCCGAAGCCCCTTGAATTCACCGACCGGACCGTTGCCATGGTGGAATACCGTGACGGCAGTATCATCGACGAAATCAAGGAAGTTAAGGACTAACCGCTTTGTTTGGCAGATGGGGGCAGCATAGTGAATACACGGGACTTAGCCTATTTCTCAGCGCTGGTGGAGTTGAAGAACTACACCGCCGTTGCCGCGCGTTTCTCGGTCAGCCAACCCACCATTACGGTGGCGGTCAAGCGACTGGAGACGGAATTTAACGCCACGTTGGTCCAACGCGACCGCGCACATAACACGTTGACCATCACCCGACCGGGGTTGATGCTCTATCAGCGCGCGCAGATGGTGTTAAAGGACCTGGACCTCGCCCACAGCGAAGTCCAACGCGCGGACCAATCCACGATTCGTTTCGGCATGCCGCCCATCATTGGGACCTTGTGGTTTCCGTTGGTAGCCGGGGAGTTGTTTTCCCGCGGCCTGTTGAAGTACGTGGAGACCTTGGAAATGGGGTCCGGGTACCTGCTCCAGGAATTGCTCGCCGGTAAAATCGACGTGGCCTTGCTGGGGTCGGTCCGCCCGCTCAACGAACGGGGATTAGACGCCACGTTGCTGGGGGCCCACGAGTTTCGGGCGATCGTCAGTCCGGAACACCGATTGGCGACCCGCAAGCAGATTGCGTTTGCCGAGCTAGCGAACGAGAACTTTATCTCGTTGACGGGAAAGTTCGTCCATCCCCAAGCGTTACGCGACTACAGTCAGTTTGCGGGGTTTGACCCGCGCATCGTGTATAACACCCCGAACATCTCGCTGATTAAGGCGCTGGTGGCCTCCGGGTTCGGTGTCAGCCTGATTGTGGGCGATACCGTGAATGCCAGCGATAAGGTCGTGGCCTTGCGCCTGAGCGACCCGGTCGCCGATCGCTTCAACATGTCGTTGGTCGTGCGCAAGAACTTCCTACCTAACGAGATTCAGCGGGAGTTCATCAGCGTGTTGTTCGGCTTGCGCCACCATCATGAAGCTTAATTAAAAAGTGTTTCAAGACCGTTTACTGGCGTTGGCTGGTAAGCGGTCTTTTTGACGAGAAAACGTTGGAGTGACGCGCGGGCTGCCACTTGTTTTTTCGGGGAAGTGGCCTATAATCAGGATAATTTCAAAGGGCGTGATAGGATGCGGTTGCGACAATATATCTGGAATTTAGCGAAAAGCGTGGTCATCATGGCACTATTGTTGACCTGGAATCTCCGGCACACGGCGCAGGGCTGGCAGCTGCCGGTGGGGCCGTTCACCATCTGGGTGGTGGTGAGTTGGTTGGCAGGTTACCCGTGGTTGCGGCAGTGGTACGCGAACCTGTACAGCAAGGACGACGAACGAATGGAATCGTATAAGAACCGGGCCTTGGCTTTACATGAGCGGGACCTTTCGCAACACCACACGGCGCGCAAGTGGACGCCCAGTGGCTTGCAGGCTAATCCGTGGCTGTATATGTCCGGTAACACGCAGACCACCGACGATATCTTAAATCCCCTCTACGTGTTCTGCGAGCACCTGTGGGTCACGTTCATCTTGCTGCTGTTGGGGCCGATCTTACTAGCGGGACATTGGGCGAAGCGGGCCTGGTTACGGTGGCGGTACTAGGTTAGTTATTGCGTTTTACGGTCACCTCTGGCACACTAAGGACAAAACTTATCCCAGGAGGTGGCGGTATGGCTCCAGAAGAGTTGTTTGCCCGGTATCTGCAAAAGTATCAGATTGAGTTGCAACACCCCGACCACGGTCAGATGGTGCTGACCTCGGCAGTGTGGCCGCACCAACCGGCCCTGCGGCAAGCCGTCCAGACTGCCTTATTGGGCCTTAACGGGGTGCAAGTGGCCGAAGTGGTTGGTACCGACCAACTGGTCTTACGGTACGATTCCGCGCAGTTGCGGCGGTTGAACCCGTTAAAGCTCTTGGCCTTGGAACGCCAAATTGGGCGGCGGTACCATGAAGCCGGCTATTAGAATTCAATTTAAAAATGACCCCACCAACCGGTTTAAAACCGTTGGTGAGGCCATTTTTTGATTAAAAAATTTGTTCCATTAATCCGAAGTAGATCGTTAAAATCAGCAGGTCGGCCGACCCACCCAGACTGAGATTTTTAGCCTTAAACGTTTGATTCATCCGGGTAAGACGCGCTTGACCGGCCGTTGTTTGGCACCCGCCCGCATCCAGAATCGCCTGGGCCGTTTCCTGGGCCCAAGGAACGATGGCATCGGTCCCCGCACGCTTGATCAGGTTGCTGTCGGCGGTATGGGCCACGATGGTCATCAGCGTGTTTAACAGGCGCTGCGTTCGGGTCCCGTGACTTCGACGCAGGTAGGGCAGGCTCACGGTGGCAACCACCGGGAAGCCCGCTTCGGCCTGGCCACGGATGCCAGTGGTCCCGTACTTCAGGTACTGGCGCTCCCCGGCGGTGAGTTGGTCGGTCGGCTTCTGGTCCAATCCGGCAAAGTCGTTAGCGGTCAGACCATCAAGCATGGCGCGGACCACCGCCAGAGTTTGGTCGGTCGCGTAGGGTGCCGCTTGGGTCTGATACCCTGCGGCCGCCACGATGACGCCCAGGGAAAAGACCGCGCCTTTGTGGGTGTTGACGCCGTGGGTCGCGTGAAACATGGCGGTCTCGGCGGCGACTCCGGCCGGCCGCAACTGGTGAAAGAGGTCCGGTAACGCCGCGCCGGTGAAGGCCTGGCCCAACGCAAAGCAGGTCGCCCAGTAGTCTTCGAGGGCCGTGGCACTGTCGATGAAGGTGAAGACGTCCATGTCGGGGTGCGGGCCCACGTCGGCGGGGTCCACCAGCCCCGGTTTGGGGGTCACGGACACCTCGTAGAGTAGAGCCCGGGTTGCGTTTAAAATGGCGGGGTCACGGTTGGGCATTAGTCGGTCTCCTGTTCGTCAAAGTAGGCAGTGATGGTGTGATCGATGGCCGCCTGTAACTCGGCGACGCTGTGGGCCCGCGACCGGGCGCAGACCTTGGCCGGTTGGTCACAGATAAAGCAGCGCCGCACCGGTAAGCCGCTGTCTTGGCGACTCAGGGGGCCGGGCTGTTGGCTGGTCAACACGTCGATGTCGAAGAGCCGACCTAGCGGGTGGTGATCCTCGAAGTTAACGGCGACGGCCTTCAACGTGGTCGCCGCGGCGGGACTGCGCAGAAAGGCTTCTGGGCCGGTCGGGTGATCCCATTGCTCGACCAATTGGTAGGCTAGCTGGTGGTCATGTAAGACCTGGTCAAAGGCGGCCAGTCCGGCGTTAAACGTGGCCGTTAACCGAGCGTTGTTTTTGATGGGGCCGGGGATGTTGAGTTTTAATGCCAAAACGGCCTGGTCCGGATAGGTAGTGACCAGGTGGTGTTGCAGGGCCGCACGATGATCCTTGTTGGCGAGAATGGCGGGGATGTCTTGCGGGTCCCCGGTGGCAAAGGTGGCGTTAGGCATCACCAAAACTTCCTTTCTTAGTTCCCAGCGATGCGTTGGCCGGCCTTGATCCGGGCCTGCAGCATCGGCAGGTGAGCTTGAATGAACTGTAACGTGGTGGCCGGTAAGCTAGCCGCTACGGTATCGATGGCATCGTCCGCGATGGCTTGCCGGACCGCCGTAGCCGTAATGGGCTGGTCGTCAACGGTTTTGCGGTCAACGATCTTCACGGCGACTGCCGGTGGCAAGATTTCCTGTAAGACGTGGTTGTAGATGCCCGTGGTTTTGGAGAACGGTTCGCTGCCTAGGTAGCGGGTGGTCAGGTTTAGCGGCTGGGCAATCTGCGTCTTGAACAGTTGAGCGTCCAGTTGCGTTTGGAACCGAATCGCGGCTTCCGGCGTGGGCAAAAAGTAGGCCGGAAAAGTCGCATAACTGACCATGTAGTCGCTGCCGTTGACCACGCGCACGTTGGGTAAATCGGCGGTGCCGGCCGTGACCAGTTGCTGGCGTTCGGCCGTAGTAAAGAGCGACGCGTCGGTATTGACCACGAAGACGTAGACCAGGTCGTTTTCCTGAGCGGCGGTTTCAATCAGGTAGCGGTGGCCCAGGGTGAACGGGTTGGCGTTCATCACGATACCGGCGACGGTTGCCTGGTCTTGGTGCTCGATCTTGGGGAGGGCGGCCACGTAGTCCTGCACACCGGTATCGCCGGTTTCCAGGATGGCGCCGCTGTCGGTCTGAGCCAAAGCGTGGAAGCCGACGTATTCGAAGCTGGCCACGTATTTCGGCTTGGTGAAGACGAAAACGTGGAAGATTTGGCGTTGGGCGAGGTCGTTTAGTAGCGCAGAAATGATGGCGTTGAAGTAGGCCCCGGCCTCGCTGTTCTTGTGGCAGGCCCCCACGTACTTGATGACGTTGCCGGCCGTGGAACCGGTGGCGACCAGCTTGTCTCCTTCGTAGATGCCGACGGTGTGGTCCAGGTGGGCCGTTTCGCTGGCGGCGAAGTTGGTGATGCCCAGGTCGGTGAGCAGGCCTTGCCACTGCTTACGGGTGGCGGCGTCGCTTAAATACAGGTCAATGATCTCGGGTTGCATCGGGCAAGCCCCTTTCTAAAAGAAATAGTTAGTTATTAAAAATTAGTCGCCTGCTGCAAGACGATGAGGTTAGTCTTTTTGCGCAAACGCTTCGACCGCGGCGGTGACCGTAGATACGACACCGTCATCGAAGACGCTAGGGATAATCTTATCGGCGGTTGGTTGAGCGATCATACCCGCTAAGGCGTGCGCCACGCTGGCTTCCAGGTCGGCGTTCACGGCGGTCAAGCCGGACGCTAACAGGCCGGAGAACAAACCGGGGAAGACCAGAATATTGTTGACCTGGTTAGGATACTGACTCGACCCGGTGGCCATGACCCCGACGTGGTGGTCGTGGGCCTCCTGCGGGTCGATTTCGGGAACCGGGTTAGCCAGCGCAAAGATGATCGGGTTGGCGGCCATGTGGTCGACGTCGGCGCCGGTCAAGACGTGGGCGTCGGACAAGCCGATAAAGGCGTCTTGGTTGGTCATCACGTCCGCCAACGGCGTCTTAGCCGCACGAGTTTCCCCGACCTGTTGGGCCAAGCCGCGTTGGTAGGCGTTGTAGTCAGTATCATCGGGCGTCACTAGGCCGAGCTTATCGACCAAGGTCAGGTGATGAATCCCCGCGGCGTAAAGGAGCTTGGCCGTGGCGATGCCGGAAGCGCCGACACCGTTGACCACAACTTTGAGGTCGGCTAAGGCCTTACCCGCTACCTTAGCGGCGTTGATCAGGCCGGCCAGAACCACGATGGCGGTACCTTCCTGGTCGTCGTGGTAGACGGGAATGTCGAGGGCCTGTTTCAATTTATCTTCGATTTCAAAACAGCGTGGTGCCGCGATGTCTTCCAAGTGGATCCCGGCAAAACTCTTCGCCGTGTTTTTAATGGTCGCGACGAATTCGTCGACGGGCACCTGGTCGACAGCGATGGGTAGGGCGTTGACGCCCGCTAAGTCCTTATAGAGTAACGACTTACCTTCAACCACGGGAAGGCCCCCGGCTGGACCGATGTTACCGAGACCTAAGACTGCGGAGCCGTCGGTGACCACGGCCACCAACTTACCACTAAGGGTCAATTTGCGTTTCATGTCAGGTTGGGCGGCGATTAATTTCGAGATACCGGCGACGCCAGGCGTGTAGGCTTTACCGAGATCGGTCGCGTTCTTAACGGGAAGTTCGGAACTGATATCCAAGACCCCCGTTGCGCGTTCGTGTAATTTGATGATTTCCTTTAAATCAGCCATATCTGACGTCCTTCTTTCCGAATTTTAACTCCTATCTAGCATACGCCGATTTTTTAAAAAATTCAAAAAATACTGATTATTTTTGCATTTGTCAAAACACATTCTGTGGTAAAATCAACTTATAAGCTAAAATTCGCGTAGGAGGAAACGCCACATGGACGATATTTCGCACCAGAAGTTGTTGGCCTTGATTGCCCAGGACTACTATCTGTCCCGGCTCTCGATTGCCGATTTATCCACTAAGTACCATTTAAGTCGTTATTTAATCACTAAACACCTGGATGAGGCCTTGAAGAGCGGGGTGGTCACCATTTCCGTCAACGACCCGATCGCCCGGAACGTGGCCCTCGAAGCCGAATTCAAACGGCGCTTTGGCATTCCCAACGTGGCCATCCTGTTTAACGCCGAAAACCCGGCGGAAGACGCCAACAACATTGTGCAATATGCGGCGATGCAGGTCCAGACGCTGATCGAGCACGCCCACGTGGTTGGGGTGGCGTGGGGCAGCACGGTCTTTAGCATCATCGACCAACTGAACAGCAAGGTCAGAAACGACCTGACGTTTACCCAGTTCGTCGGCGACAACATGAAGTACAGCTCGGTGGCCGGTTCCCGCCAAATGGTGGAAAAGGCCGCGGCACGGTGTGGCAGTCATTACGTGACGCTGGCCAGCCCACTGTACGTGATTAACGATCAGATTCGTGCGGCTTTGCCCCAAGAACCGGCGCTCAAGCCGGCCTTTACCCAAGCGGCTCAGATGGATGCCCTGTTCTGTGGGTTTGGGACGCTGGCGTCCATCGAATCGATTCCCATCTGGCAGGAACACTACGGCACCATCTTTCCCAACGTTCCCGCCGACCGCATCGCCGGTATCCTGTATGGGCGGCCGTATGATCTTAACGGGCGCTTCTTAAACCAGGGGGACGATAAGACGGTCGGGCTGCCGGTCAGCCAGGTCTTGCGGACGCCACGCCGGTTGGGGGTGATCCGTAACAAGTTTAAGACGGACGCGGCCCTGGGTGCCTTACGCGGTAAATTAGTCACGGACATCGTCTTAAACGAGGCGATTGCCCAACGGATCTTGGCGGCCGACGTTTAGAGCGTTTGCAGGAAATCCCCTAGCGCTTGATTAAAGGCTGCGGGTTGTTCGGCCATCACGATGTGGCCGCTATTGGGGATGACCACACTGTGGCCGTTGGCGGCGAGGTTGGCCGTGACCGCCGCAAATTGCGGATTAAAATAGGGAGATTTTTCGCCAGCAATAATTAAAAAGGGTACGTGGAGAAGCGCGACGATATCGCGCCAATCCTGAAACGCGTGATCTAATAGGAACGGCAGGTTGAGTTCGGCATCGTAAGGGTGACCGGCCTCAGCCTTTTTGACGTCCGCGTAAGTCGCGTCGGCGATGTGGGTGAAGGTCGCCGAGCCCAGCGGGAACTTCAACAGGGTGGGGAAGGTGTCCCAGGTCAGGTCGGTAAAGCCGAAGGCCCAGGTGTCGTCGTTGATCATCTTGGGACTCTGATCGACGTCCACGAGACCGGCTAAATCGGCGTCACCAAACAGGGACACGTAGGCCCACAGCGTGGCGGCGCCCATCGAGTTACCTATCAATAGCGGGTGATCGAGTCCTAACTGGGTGATGAAGTCGTGCAGGTCTAAGGCGTGGCGGGTCATTCGCCGGCCCTTAACGGTGTGTTGCGAGGCACCCTGGTTGCGGGCGTCAAGGGCCAAGACCCGGTAGCCGTGGGCGTTCAGCCAGGTGATTTGGTCGGCCCAGATTTCCTTGGCGCCGCCGATCCCGGTGAGTAAGACCACGGGTTGCCCGGCGGTAGCGGTATCGCTGTAGTCGAGGCGGACGTGGTCGCTAGTCATAAATTTCATAGTTATCAAACTCCTTCTGTCCAGATGCTGGTTTAAGTATAAGCCCTGAGAGGAAACGGCCGCTACTGGTGGCTGGAAATTGGGCAGGGTAATTCACTCAAGGAATCAGAAAAGCTCAGCCACCGCGCTATTAGGGTGAAACTGAGCTTTTTGATTACTGTTGGGCGTAGACCTGGGCAAATTCCTGAGCAAAATCGCTTAGTTTGGTCGGACCCAGGACAGGATGGTGCGCTTGATAGTCGGCGTAGAAGTCGTGGTCGCGCTCGTAGGCGGTGGTCTTAACGTACTGGGTTGCAAATTCAGTAGGCATTCCGGCTTGAATGAGGTTAGCCAGCATGGTGGCGTCACTAATTTGGACGGCTTGAAGGTCCGGCAGCTTGAGCGCGGTGCTTAGCGTGGCGGCCACTTCGGTGAAGCTCCGTTCATCACTGGCAACGTACTGACTGGTGACGCCGGGTTGCGGCGCCGTGAGGGCTTGGGCCACTACGGGAGCGATGTCGGCAGGCGCCACCCAAGAGTTCCGCTGGTCGAGCTGACTATTGGTGTAGATGGCGTGGTGTTGACGGATGCTGGTGAGATGACTGAAGAGGTTGTAAAACATGCCGGTCGGACGAATGAAGGTCAGGTTCACGCCGGGTAACTGGCGAGTCAAGACGCCTTCAATCACGTTGTAAATGTGGAGGGACCCCACCTCGGGCCCGAGGTTAGCCCCGACGCTACTGAGGTTAACCACGCGAGTGACCCCCGCAGCTCGGACGGCATTCGCGTAAACGGTGGCCTGCTGACGACCGGCGGCAAAGAGGTCGTCACCGCCCGTGGCACTGGTAATCATCAAATAAACCGCGTCGGCCCCGGTGAAGGTGCGGGTCAGGAAGGCTTGGTCGGTGATGCTCCCGATAGCGGGGATGGCCCCTAACGCGGTAATGGCCGCTTGGCGTTGCGGGTTGTGACTAATCACGGTGACGGTGTGGTGCGCGGCGATGAGTTGTTGAACGAGGGGGGCGTTGATGTGACCCAAAGAACCGGTTAAAACGATTTTCATGAGTAAGGCTTCCTTTTTATAAAATATAAGTCTATCTTTTAATTGAACTTATTATAAGAGATAGACTTATCTTTTGTCAAAGATTATAATCGATTTAACTAGGACCTGTCTTAAAACTCAATCACCGATTTAACCGACCATTCATTACCCTTTGCCGAAAAGAGCCCAGTTTAGTTATTGTTATAACTCATGTGAGCTGGAGGGACAGTCAGAAATGGGCTCAGGAGGGAAATGGGCTTGTGTTGGCTGGTGTTTCTTGCCAGCTCGAACCTCAGACACAAGTCGGTCTTCAAGACCCGAACTGTGGGCTTGAAGCCGTGCCCACTCACAACCCGTTTCCGCCCGTTGCTGACCGGGTTAGCCCGGAGGCACTGAATATTTTAAATTAGTCTTTTAAGACAGACTCTAAGATTTTATGGAGGAATCAGCGGATGAAGCCTAAAGACGAACAGAAACACCAACGAATTCTTACCGCCGCAATTACGATTTTAGCGCAAGGCGGGCTAGCTAATTTTTCGACCACTAAGGTGGCTAAATTGGCAGGCGTGCCACAATCTAATCTCTATATTTACTTTGCGAATAAACAAGATCTCTTGACGGCGGTGTACCTGACAACGGTTCATCACCAAAGCGTGGCCGTAACAGCGGCGTTCAATCAGCAGATGCCACTGGTCACGCAACTGGCCACCAGCATCACCGCATTGTACCGCTTTGCGACGGCTTTTCCGGCTGAAGCTAGGGTTATTCGCTTACTAACGGCTGATCAGCAGTTCAAGACCGTGGTGGCGACTAAGGCGGCGGATGCGGCCAATCAACAGATTCAAACCTTACTGAAGTTAGGGGTGCAACGGGGACTCTTGCGACCGGATAGCCTTAATCTCATTCGATACTTTCTGACCGATCCGGTATACCATTACGCCGAATTGGCGACTAGTAGTGAAGCGGGATTAACCAATTTGACCCAAATGATTCTGGGGGCGGTCCTGCAACCCCGGGTTTATCAGGATTGGCTGAACCAGTAAGCCCCTTAAGCGCCCTTTTTCCGTAACGAGTTAGTATGCTAAACTAATTAATGAGGAGGGATAACATGCAACGACGAACTTGGGGAGCCGTTTTGGCCGGCCTAATCGGGCTCGGCGTCATCAGTTTTTTTAGCTTTAATCTGGCCTACGGATTGTCCGTTCAAGTGGGTAGCTTTGTGGGATTACTGTTGTGCTTGGGGTATAGCCTGTGGTTCTGTCTCAAGGTCGCCCCGACCTACCCGCAAAAGTGGTGGCAACGCAACCTCCATCCGTTACAGGAACTGGTCCTGGTGGCCATCATCGGGGGGCTCTGGTTAGTCAGTGACAGCCTGAAAACGCCGCTCACGGATCTGTCGTTTAACCTGTGGCATGTAGCCGACTTTATCAGTTGGCTACTGGTGGTCGTCACCGGTAGTTTAGGCGTGACACAGGTTAACTATCGGCGACGACTTAAAGGGCGGCGCGAGGACCAGTAAGCGAACTTAGGGGACGGAGGTAAATCAGATGCTTAAGTATCATTTATTCTGGCGTGAGGTGCTCGACCAGGTGGAACTCCTGTGGGTCGTGACGATTCCCGTGACGTTTGTGCTTAAGGGCGTGATGGATTGGGCGACGCAGGGGCAGTACTTTTGGTGGCACTATATTCAACTGTTCGCGGACGTCACGTTGGGTAGCGCGGTATTTTTTACCCTCACCACGGCGTTGAGCCACTGGTACCGGCACGCGCATCCGAAACAGAAGTAGGGAGAATTTATGGGGAGAAAATTAAAACGTTGGGGCCCGTTGACCACGGGAATTCTGTTGCCGGTAGTCAATAGCGTTCTCCAACAAAACGACGGGCTCGGCTTACGGATCATTCTCACACTAGTGATGCTGGTGGTGAATATCTATGGGGCCTTGGTGATTAGTGATCCGGAGCACCCCCTGGCCGACTATGGCTGGGCGAAGAACCGGAGTAATGCTTTAGAATTTTGTACATATTTAGGGCTGGAAATCGCCGTCTTTTTGGGGCTGATCTTCTGGTTCCCGTTGACTCAGTCCAGCGGGATCATTGGCACTTTAGCGGCGTTTCAATCCTTGTATTCGTTGCTGGTGTTGTTAGAGGCGGGATTCGTTAAAGTGATTCGCGCCCGCTACCCGGATGGGGGCCGACGGCGATGAAAATGACGGAAAAATTAACGTGGGGGTTGGTCGTGGGCGTCGGGGCGGCCCTGTTCTTTAGCTTTGGTGCCAAGGGTGGCGGGACCGCACGCCTGCTCTGGACTGGCTTTGCGTTACTGGTCAACGGCAGTGCCGCCTGGCTCATTGCGCGTCACTGGGACTGGCTGAGAGATACCCGGCAGGAACACCAGAGCGATGCGGACCGGTTAGATGAGTTCTTTTTGACGTACGTCTTGTTCGCCATTCCCGATGTTTTCTTTTTCTGGGCGGCAAGCTCGTGGTTCACTAACTTCTTGTGGCGCGTGCTGTGGGACGGCGCCACGTTGCTCTGTGGTTTGGCCTTGTTAGTGGATATCGCGTTTCTTTACTATCGGCTGGTGCGCCACCAACCACCCCGAAATTAACGTAAAACCGGACCACCCCGCGCAGGGATGGTCCGGTTTTTTTAGGCAGTGTAGCCCAGTTATTTTGCGTTTAAAATCCAGAGGAACAGAACGAAGACCACGGCCAATCCGTACATCATTGCGCCGACTTCCTTGCCACGCTTAGCGGCGATCATGGTCAGCGGGTAGGTGATGAACCCTAATGCAATCCCATCGGAGATGCTGTAGGTCAGTGGCATGCCCAGCACGATCAGAAAAGCGGGGGCGGCCACTTCGAACTTTTCCCAGTGGATGTTCTTTAAGGATTGCGCCATCAGGACCCCGACGATGATCAAGGCGGGGGCGGTGACTTGACTGGTCACGACGGCCAGCAACGGGGAGAAGAAGGCCCCGAAGATGAACAGGATCCCGGTGGTGATGGCGGTAAAGCCGGTCCGACCACCCACGGCGATCCCCGCGGAGGCTTCCACGAAGGCGCCCATTGGTGACGTCCCTAACAGAGAACCCACCACCATGGTACTGGAATCGGCCATCAGGGCTTTCCCGATACGGGGAAGCTTGTTGTTCTTGACCAGGCCGGCTTGTTCGGCCAATCCGACCAGCGTCCCGGTGGTGTCAAAGAAGGTGACCAGTAAGAAGGTCAGGACCACCACCATCAGTTGGAGGGAGTTAATGCTGCCGGCGTGGGTCAGCCCTACCATGAACGTTGAGCTGATGCTGGGTACTCCGGAAATAATTTGCTTGGGCATTGGAATCAAACCGGTGACCAGGCCTAAGATTGAGTTGGCAATCATCCCGATAAAGATGGCGCCGGGAATCCGGGCACTCATCAGAATCAATGTCACCAGCAACCCGAAGATGGTCAACCAGGTACTGCCGACGTGCAGGGAGCCTAACGTGAGGAAGGTCGACTTGTCGGCTTGGACGATACCACCTTCGCTGAGACCGATAAAGGCGATAAACAGCCCAATCCCGGCACTAATGGCCATCTTCAGGTCACGGGGGATGGCGTCAACCACCATTTCCCGTAGCTTGAAGGCCGTTAAGATCATGAATAAGATGGAGGCCACGAACACCCCCGCCAGCGCCGTTTCCCACGGGACCTTCATCCCGATGACCACGGAGTAGGCGAAGAAGGCGTTGATCCCCAGACTCGCGGAGATGGCGATGGGGTAGTTGGCGAGAATGCCCATCAGGAAACACCCGAAGGCGGAGGCGAAGGCCGTCGCGGTAAACACGGCCCCCTGGTTGATCCCGGAAGCCCCTAAGACCTGGGGGTTAACGAACAGAATGTAGGCCATGGAGACGAAGGTGGTTAACCCCGCCAGCATTTCGGTCTTAAAATTCGTTCCGTTTTCCTTAAAGTGAAAATACTCGGCAATTCGTTGCATACTGTGCACTCCTTAAATCAATAGTAGAACCCGAACATTAAATGGAATAGTTCGGGTTTATTCGTTCTCTCTTTACTTAAGTAGTGTATCACACCCATTAAATGATTACAATTACGAATTACGATTTTTATATGAAAACGATTGTTCGGAAAATAATAAAAAGCCGTCCCTGATTTCCGAAACGGAAACTAGGGACGGCTTAAAGTTAAGCGGGCACCACCGGCAGTAAGAAGCTGGGTTAATCGGGATCGGCTAAAGATTTACCACTGGTGGTGTGCTGGAAGGCCGCAAAGGCGGTATCGATGGTCTGATACTCAGCGGAGGTCAACGTCACGTCTAAAGCTTGTGCGTTGGCCACGACTTGTGAGGCGCGCTTGGCCCCGGGGATTACGACGCTAACCAGCGGATTTTGCAGATACCAGGCCAAGACGATTTGGGCCACCGTGGCGTGGTGGGCGGTGGCAATTGGTCGGAGCTGATCGACGGCTGCGAGGGCCTGCGAGTAGCGAGGTTCCTGGAAGTCGCTGATCTGGCTACGAATGTCGTTTGCCGGGAAGCTGACGGTCCGATCGTATTTACCGGTGAGCAGACCGGAAGCTAGGGGGAAGTAAGGGACGAAGCTAATCTGGTGGTCCTTCAGATAGGGCAGCAGATCCGCTTCGTGGTCGCGGTGCAGGAGACTGTATTCGTCTTCAACCACGTCGACGTAACCGTCAGCGTTGGCTTCCTTGACCTGTTCGAGGCTAAAGTTCGAAACCCCGATAGCCCGAATCTTCCCCTGTTCACGGAGGCGTTGTAAGGCCCCCACGGCTCCGGCCTTCGGGGTCCGGTTGTCGGGGAAGTGAATATAGTAGATATCTAAATAGTCGGTGTTGAGTCGTTTGAGACTGGTTTCGACCTGTTGAGTGAGAAATTGCGGGTCATTATTGATGACCTGTTCCCCACTCGAAAAGTCCTGTGCGCCCTTAGTGGCTAGCGCAAAGCTGTGGCGATCAAAATCGTGAATGGCTTGCCCGACTAATTCTTCGGAGTGGCCCATGCCGTAAACGAAGGCCGTATCCAGTAGCCGAATGCCGTGATTTAATCCGGCTTGGACCAGCGCTAAGCCATCTTCGTCCCGTAAATCGGGGAAGAGGTTGTAGCCGCCCACTGCGTTCGTACCTAGTCCCAGTGGGGTGGTTTGAACGTCCGTCTTACCGATTGTTACGTTATCGTGTGTCATCACAAGACCTCCCAATTAATCAATGAAAGCGGATACTTCAACATGCCCCCATTATACCCGAATTCGGGCGGCGAGGGGATTAACATCGCGAAATCTGGCGGACGGTTTTCGTGGTTGGGGGTTTCTGGTACACTGGGAACCAAGATAGGAGCGATCAGGATGACAACTTATTTAATTATCGGGGTTAATTCGATTGGGTTGGCGGTAGCTCGTCAGTTGGTAGCCCAACCGAATACTGTGGTGCGCTACTTACACGGCGTAACTACTCAGCTGCCCCCCGACTTAACCGGCAAGGTGACGGCGCTGACGGGTGACCTGCACAAGGCGGTGACCTATGGCCCTGCGTTGCAGGATCAACCAGTCGTTTTTTCGGCGCTAACGGGAATGGATGTTGACTGGGCCTTTGAAGCGTTGTTTGATACCCAGTACCGGCAACAATTGCCGTTGACCCGCTTCGTGATGCTCAGTACGGCGGGTGTCGATCAAGAGGTGACCGGTGAGTTGACCTATCCGGGCATCACCGATGTCAAAGAGTACTTAAACCAACAACGCTATGCAGCGAAACAAGTTGACGAGGCCGAATTTCCCTATACGATTTTACGTCCCGTTACGTTGACCGATGCACCGGCGACCGCGCCGAAAATTCTGGCCGAGGGCCAACCGGTTCCCGCGGGAAATGTTTCACGTGAAACAGTGGCACGGGTGGCCGCGGATCTGTTATTAAACGGTGGTCACGACTATCAATCGCTGGCAATTTGTTAAGGAAACGAAAAGGGTGCCCCTACTTTGTGAAATTTGCGATATAATTGCGGTTAATTAGCACCATTCTTTGTTAGAATAAGGGGTGCGGGGGTGAAAATAGTGGCCTTAAACATCAATGATCAGCAGTTACAGATTGTTCGGGAGCGAATCGACGAAGCCAATCAAAAATCGCATTTTGTGATTTTTCAATCCGTGGAAAAAGACACGGGGAAGGTTTTGCGTCTGATTACGGACGTTGAGAGCTTTCGAACGATTCAAGAGCAACACCGTAACGATGCGCAAATGGCAATCATTCAAGACATTGTCCCAATTACGGACACGTTAGCACGGTGGGCGGTCGCGGAGAATTTAGCGGCACAGCAACAAGATAATGCGGACGTGCTAGCGGATTTGGAAGATTGCACGAACGACGTTTTAAGAGAAAATCACCAGGCAGAAAACGCACCCGATGATGCAGACAACTAGCAACCGACAAGTTCGGTTGCTTTTTTGATAGAGTGGTCCCGCAGGGCGGTTAGTTCATGAGCATTAACGTCGTGAGGGATAAAATCCCGGGCTTGGATTTTTTCCCTCACGGGGTTAAGCGGAGTGAACTGCCCGATAGGGGCACGTTTCGGCACTGGAGGGATTAGCCTGGGGTTGGCTAATCTCTCTAGTGGGGTTAAGCGGAGCCAGTTGCCCGGTAGGAACACGTTTCGGCACTGGGAAGATGGGCGATAACCGTGGCCCTAGTTGTCATACCCTGCCTAATAGTTACCCTGAATCGTCAGGGGGAACAAGGTTAAGTTCCCTGAATTGTGCTGGGCATTACGCACGTCAGGGAAGCCCCCAAAATTCAAATAGCGTTAACCACCCCGTTTTGAGAAAAACCTGCTAAACTGAGATTAAGAAACGGGGATACTCAGGATTTTGAGGAGGGGATCGCGATGCGATATTCAACACGTTGGGTCACAGGATTAGCTGCGGTGGCGGCCATTGCCGGGTTAACGGGAATGGGGACCACGGTGGGTCACGCGAAGACGGCCACGAACAAGGTGGTCACGTTTGGCCAGTTAACGAACCGCAACACTCACCGATTGGCGGCTATCCGGCAGGCGGCACGTCAAGAGATTTTAACCACCACTCACGCTAAGAGCAGTAAGGTGCCCGCCGTCTACAAGGTCAAGTTGCCACATAACATGGCCAAGAAGGCAACTTTGACGAAGAACGGGATCAAGATGAACCTTTTGCCCAACAGTTTTAAGGTTAAGCACATCACGATTCCGTACAAGCAGTTACAAGGCAAGGTGTTGAACAAGTACTTACCAAAGGCCGACCGGGTCACGCCACTGAAGACGAAAAAAGTCGTGGCGTTAACCTTTGACGATGGACCAGATCCGACCCTGACGCCGCGATTATTAAAGACGTTGAAGGCCAACAAGGTTCACGCGACCTTCTTTGAGGTCGGCCAAAGCGTTCGGCGTTACCCGAAGGTTTCCCGGGCCGTGTTAGCCGGGGGCAACGAATTGGGTAACCATTCTTGGAACCACCCGGACTTTAACACCATTGGGACGGCTAAGACGGTCAGTCAGGTCAACCGTACCAACCAGGCCATTTATCAGGCCACGGGGCAGCTGCCCGAATTCGTCCGGCCACCGTACGGGAACATCACCGCGGCGGAAGGACGGGCAATCGAGCAACCCGTTATTCGGTGGTCCGTCGATTCACGGGACTGGGCTTACCTAAACACGCAAAAGGATATTAATTCGGTGGTGAGCGCCACGCGCAGCGGATCCATTATTCTAATGCACGATATTCATTCACAATCCGTGGCGGCCGTGCCGACGATTATTCATAAATTAAAAGCGAAGGGGTACCACTTCGTGACGGTGGGACAACTCCTCAATCAACAAGCTTTACCGGGACTACAGTACTTTGGTCAACACGATTACCGGACGACCGGTAAGTAATTGACCAACAGATTAGCTTAAAAAAGCAGCTCGCTCAATCGGCGAGCTGCTTTTTGATGTCGAAACGTGTGCCCCAAGGCAGCTAGTTCCGCTTAACCCCGTAAGCCAGCTAACCGCCTTCTGTCCCACTCTGTTAAGCCAAAAACTGTTCGGCTAACTGTTGGTAAACGTGTTGAACGTGGATGAATTGATCGAGATCCACGGACTCGTTTAACGCGTGGGCCACGGACCATTCACCGGCGCCGTAAACCATGACCGGGAACTGATGAGACGACTTAGTGAATTCGGAAGCGTCGGTGGCCCCGTGGATGACCTCTAATTTGATGGGGTGGCCAAATTCGGCGTCGGCAATCTGCTTGGTCAGCTGGATTAGCGGTTCACTTTGATCACTAATGATTGGCTTGAAACTGTAGTCGACGTGCAACTTTAGGGTGGCTTGGGTGGCGGCGTTTAACTTGTCGACGACTTCGTTCAACCGCTTGATGACGGCGGCGTTATCGAATTCCGGGATAGGCCGAATGTTACCCTGAAGCTCGGCATTAGCGGGGATGCTGTTGACCTGTTCGCCCCCGTTAAAGACCGTGACGTTGTGGACCAGTGGGCCAAGTTCGGGACTCACCGGAGCATCGTCAAAGGCCGTGGCCTCGGCTGTAACAAACTTGATCAGGTTGGTAATCGCGTTGATGCCCTTTTCTGGCATGGAGCTGTGGGCGCCCTTACCTTGGCAGAAGACGTGGTAGTTCAACGATCCGTTGTGGGCGTAGACGATGTTCCCGCCGGTAGGTTCACCAATCACCATGCCGTCTAGGTCGTCGGCGAGTCCCTGCTCCGTTAGCATCCGGGACCCCATGGCACCGTTTTCTTCCCCCACGGTCCCGATGAACCGTAGGCGACCGTTGAGCGTGGTTTGTTGGTCGGCCAAGGTGATGAAGGTGATGACCATGGCGGCCAAGCCACTCTTCATGTCCGCCGCCCCCCGACCATAGAGTTGGTTGTGATCGATGTGGGCATCGAATGGGGGAAATTGCCATTGAGCGGGATCACCCGTGGCGACGGTATCCAAGTGGCCGGATAAGGCGAGAACCTTCTCTCCGGTTCCGATTTCGGCAACCAGATTACTCCGGTCGGGAGCGTACGGAATGAGCTTGCTGGTGATGCCGTGGTCGGCAAACAATTGTTGAATATAGGTGGCAACGGCTGCTTCGTTGCCGTTCACGGAATTAAGTCTAACGAGGTGTTGGAGAATCTGAACTTGTTCGTTTTTTTGCATAAAACTAAGCCGGCTTTCTCATCATATTTTAATATTATCTCCAGTTTAGCACGCCTGTGCCGGCCGGTGTGTAAAAAGTTGGAAAAGATTGTCATTTGCCTTTCATTTTAGCGAACATACGTTTGTTATGCTAAAATAGACTCAACTATAGTCAGAATAGGGGAGGCTTCATTCCATGAGTTTACAGTTTGTTTTAGGGAGCGCGGGTCGTGATCACCGCACCCCCATGATCCAGGCCATGGCCCACCACCTGACCGACCAGCCTACGGACCAGTGCTATTACCTAGTTCCCAACCACATTAAGTTTGAGACTGAAGTGGATGTGCTCAGTGCGTTACAGCACTTAATGGCTCCGGACCAGGCCCTCTTTGCCCAGACACAGGTTCAGGTCTTTTCGTTTACCCGCTTAGCCTGGTTCTTCATGAAAAACGAACCGATTTACCAGCTTCCCCGGATCTCACCGGCGGGACTAAACATGCTGATCTATCAGATCATTCAAAGTCACGCTGACGACTTGACCATCTTTCGCGGGGAGGTCACGCGTCCGGGTTTCATCAGCCAACTGACCGCTCAACTGTCAGAACTGCGGGTTGGTCAGGTCACGGCCGGTGATTTGACCGCGGCCATCGACCGGTTAGCGCCGGGTAGTGCGGATTTACAGGCCAAGTTGCACGACTTGGCGGTGATTTACGCGGCCGTCGAGACCCAGATGCAAGGCAAGTACGTGGCCAATACGGATCTCTTGAATCAACTGGCCGACTACCTGACCCAGATTGACCTCAGTCACGCGCACTTTTATCTGGAAGGGTTCTCCCAATTAAGTGCCCAGGAGCGTAACCTGGTGACGGTCCTCATTCAGCAAGCGGGTAGCGTGACCATCGCGTTGAACTTAGACCAGGCCTACCCGCAAGAATTGCCACCGGTAACCGACCTCTTTTTCCAATCGGGGAAGTTATACCACCAGCTCTACGTGAGTGCCCGGGCGAACCACGTGGCCATCCAGGTCGATCAGCGCGCACGTGATGCGCGGGTTTCTGCCGATCTCTTGGCGTTAGACGATTATTGGCAGACCAGCAACACGATTGGGGCCCAACCTCAGCCGGTAGCTAAGGTGCCAACGCAGCTAAGGATCTTCGAAGCGCCGAATCGTTACGGGGAAGTGGCGCACATCGCCAACCAGATCCGGCGAATGGTCGCCAGTGGGCAGTACCGTTACCACGACTTCTTGATTTTGACGCGCCATTTGGACGCTTACCAGACGGTGATCGATCCCATTTTTAGGATGCAAGAAATTCCTTACTTTGACGATGCCGATGTGCAGATGGCCGACCACCCCTTCGTGGAATTAATCAACGCCCTCTTCGATATTCAACGGCGGAATTATCGCTATAGCGACGTCTTTCGGGTGTTGAAAACGGAACTGTTACTACCGCAAACTGCCGACGGACAACCAATGACCTTAGTAGATTACCGGCAGGCCGTGGCGTTGACCGAAAACTTCGTGTTGAAGACCGGGTTTGAGGGCCAAAAGCGCTGGACGCAAGCCGATGACTGGCAATACACCCGGTTTACCCCGGGGGACGATACCGTCCAAACCTCGAAAGATGCGGCCATTACCCGGCAGATTAACGTCATCCGGCACTTCATTGGCCAGACGTTGCCGTCGTTCTTTCAAGCTCTCAAAAAGGCCAAGACCTATACGGACGCGGCCACGATTCTGTATCAGTTTTTGGTAAACCACGGGGTGGCGGACCAGTTGATGGCTTGGCGTGATCAGGCCATTACCAATCAGGACCTCACCCTGGCAGGCCAACCGGAGCAGACCTGGCAGACCTTCTGCCAGATGCTCGACGAATGCCACGCCATTTTAGGTGATTTAGCGTTCAACCAGACGGATTTTCAAGCCTTACTCCAGGCCGGTTTTAGCGGGGCGAAGTTCAGTCAGATCCCGTCTACTTTGGATCAGGTCATGGTGTCCGAAAGCGGGATTGTTCAGGCCAACAATCGCAAGGTGACCTTCTTAATGGGGGCCACGGCGGATACCATGCCGGACAACCAAGTTCCCGCGACCCTCTTAGCCGACACTGACCGCCAAGAATTGAGTGCCCAGTTACAAGTCACCGACCAGGGGGCCTACCTCCGAGACGATGCCGCGACCCAGTTGGCGGGAGAACCGTACCTGAACTACCTGGGCTTCCTAAGTGGCAGCGAACAGCTGATTTTTAGCTATCCGGTGACTAATGATGGGGAAAATGACCTGCAAATTTCACCGTACCTAGCGCGGATTCGTGACCATTTTCAGTTACCCGTCACGCCGGTCAACACGACGCCGGCGATGGATGGTCACGATATTCAAAGCTTCGTGGGGACGCGGCGGACCACGCTACGTCACTTGGTTCAGGTCAGTCACGCCGGTCAACTGGCGAACCAGCCCTTGGCACCCAACTGGTTATTTCTCATGACGGTTTTACGGCAAGACCCCCAGTACGGCGACTTGACCACCAAGTTGTTGGGGAGCCTGAAGTACCGCAACGTCCCGACGCAATTGACGCCCGACATCGTTACCCAGCTCTATGGGACCAAGATCAACACCTCAATTTCTAAGTTAGAGGAATATTACGCTAACCCGTACGCCTACTTCCTAAAATACGGCTTGCGCCTGCAGGAACGGGACGTGTTCGAACTTTCACCGGCCAGCACCGGGGAATTTTTCCACGCCACCTTGGATGACCTGATTAAGATGGTCAAGGCGCAGAAGTTGAATTTGAAGGAACTGGATGCCGACCAACTACGGGAAATGACCGACGAAGCCGTCGCGAAAGTGCTGGACGTCACCCAGAATCCACAGTTTGCGATTTTAGAGAGCTCGGAGCGAATGGGGTATATTCGGACCCAACTCATCAAGACCATGCAACGGATGGCTTGGACGCTGCAACAACAAAGTCAACGCACGCCATTACGGCCCCGCAAAACCGAAGTTCAGTTTGGGATGGGGGACCAGCACGGGTGGGCTCCGCTAACCTTTGATTTGGAAAATCACCGTCAGGTTAGCGTCCGGGGACGGATTGACCGGTTGGACCAACTCGACGTTAACGACAAGACCTACCTGGGAATTGTGGACTATAAGAGTTCCCCCCATCAATTTAGCTTCCAGGAGGCCTACTACGGACAGGCCATGCAGATGTTGACCTACCTGGATGCCGTGAAGCAAAACTTTGCGGCCGAAGTGGGTGTGCCCGCCACGACGGCCAACCTGGCCGGGGCCGTATACCTACACCTACAAGATCCTGTCTTAAAGGCGGCAGCAGTTAAGGATCCCAACAACCCGTTACTCGACCTCTTGAAGGCCGAACGCTACCAGGGCCTGCTGTTAGAAGATCAGGAATTTCTGGAGAACGTCGAAGAACTCTTCAAGACGAAAAACGATTTTTCGCAGTTGTTTCAGGGGTTACGCAAGACCGCCAAGGGGTTCACGTCGCGGAGTAAGCTGCTAGTCACGCCGAGTGAGCTGGATAACCTGTTGGCACACACGGAGTATCTGATTCAGCAGGCCGCGACGCAAATCTTTGCGGGTAAAATCGCGTTAAGCCCGGTGCGGGAGCAAAACCGCACGGCCCTCCAGTACTCACCGTACAAGGCCATCATGCAGTTCGATCCGTTACTCGAAGAAAATAGTTATCACGATTTACAGCCGTTGAGCCGTGACGAGGTCATGAAGTTGATTCAGGCCGAAATCGCCAAGCGGCAGGCTGCTAAGGGGGAAGACCATGAGTAATCAATTTAAATTTACACCGAGTCAGGATCAGGCCATCCATCAGACGGGAACCGATCTCTTGGTCTCCGCTTCGGCTGGTTCCGGGAAGACCCGGGTGTTGGTCCAACGGGTGATTGAGCGGCTTAAGGGCGGGACTGGCATCGATCACATCCTGATCGTGACCTTCACCAAAGCGGCGGCCGCCGAAATGCGCGACCGGATCCAAACGGCCCTCCGACAAGAGTTAGCGGCCACCCAGGGGGATAGTCAACGCCAGCAATTTTACCTGAAGCAATTGAACCTTTTACCCGTCGCCGATATCAGCACGTTGGATGCCTTTTGTTTACGAGTGCTACAACGCTACTACTACGTCATCGATTACGACCCGGTCTTTCGGCTACTGGCCGATAATACCGAAAGTAGTCTGCTCCGAGACGAGGTCTGGATGGATCTACGTGAACAACTTTACGCTGATGATTCGGACGGTCAATTTGCCCGGTTGACCGAAAATTTCTCTAGCGATCGAAACGACGATGGCCTCACGGATTTGGTCCAACGCGTCTACACTTTTGCCGACGCGGCACCGGACCCGCAAGCCTGGTTGGCGGCACTGCCGCAGGCCTACCAGTTGGAGACCGATCAGCTTACCCAGAGTCGCTTCTACCGTACGCGGCTCCAACCATTATTGGCCGACCAATTCAAGCAGATTCGCGCTGATCTGCTGAGTGCCCAGGAGATGGCCGAAAACGTGGGGTTAGTGAAGCCTGCCAATCATCTGGCTGACCTGGGTACGGCCTGGGACCAGTTGATTAGCGAGCTTGCCACTAGCGATTGGAACACGTTGCGTGAGCGCGTGCAAGGCTTTAAATGGGGGCGGATGCCGGCGGTTGCTAAGACCGACGAGAATCGGCCGGTGCTCGACGAGTTGAAGAAAACCTATTACGACCCGGCACACAAACAATGGAAGACCCTGCTGGACACTTATTTTCTCCAAAACGAAACCGATGTGCGGGCCACCATGCAGGCGTCGGCCGACCTGGTGACCGAATTGGCGCGAGTCGTCACGGCTTACCGCGAGGCCTACCTGCAAGAGAAGTTTCGGCGCCACGTGCTGGACTTTGCGGACGTGGAACACGCGGCCTTAGAGATTTTGAGTCAAGCAACGCCGGATTCTCAGCACGTCCGTGAGCAAATGCGTGACCAGTACGCCGAAATCATGGTCGACGAATACCAGGACACTAACAGCTTGCAGGAAGCGATTCTCTCCGCCATCGCGCAACCCGCGCCAACGGGGAACCGGTTTATGGTGGGGGATGTTAAGCAATCGATTTACCGCTTCCGGCAGGCTGATCCGACGTTGTTTATGGCCAAAGCCGACCGGTACGCAACCGATGCAGCGGCGGGGCAAACCATCACGTTAGCCGAAAATTTCCGGTCCATGGCCAACGTTGACGACTTTACTAATCTGATTTTTAAACAATTGATGAACCGTGAACTGGGGGAGGTGGCCTACACGGGTGACGCCTTACTGCGGTTCGGGGCCACCTACTATCCCGACGATGTGCAGAGTACGGCCAATCTGTTAGTCTATCTCAGTGATGAACCCACTACCGAGACCACCGCTGAGGCCATGGACGAAACTTTTCAGGTCGACGATAAGCACCAGGGAGAGGTGCTCTTGGCCGGGAAGCAGATCCAGGAACTCATCGCGGCAAAGACGCCCATCTATGACCGCGATGCCAAGCAGACGCGTCCCATCGAATACCGCGACATCACCCTGTTAACGCCAACCCGGTCGAATAACCTGATCATTACGGACGAGTTGCGACGGTTAAACATCCCCGTGGTGGTCAACGACGCCCAGAACTACTTCAAGACCACCGAAATCCAAATCATGATGGCCCTACTGCGCATTATCGATAATCCGTATCAGGACATTCCGTTGGTGGCCGTTTTACGCTCACCCATCGTGGGGCTGAACGAAAATGAGTTAGCTTTGCTACGAATCAATCAGCGAACGGGGGACTACTACCAGGCCCTGTTGCACTTCCAGCAAACCTATAATGATCACCAGAGTAGTGAGATGCAGGCGACGGTGTACCGCAAGATCGCGCATTTCTTGACCCAGCTGCGCCAATTTCGCGACATCGCCCAGCAGAACCAGTTGGTCACGTTAATTTGGCGGATTTATCAAGAAACGGGATTTCTGGACTACGTCGGGGGGATGCCGGCCGGCGCACAGCGGCAGGCCAACCTGCACGCCTTGTACGAGCGCGCCCAGACTTACGAACGTAGTAGTTTTAAGGGACTCTTCCAGTTTGTGCGGTTCGTGGAACGTTTGCAGGAACGCGATGACGACTTGGCTAGTGCCAACGTGCAAACGGCCACGAACGCGGTGTCCGTGATGACCATCCACGGTAGCAAGGGCTTGGAGTTTCCGGTGGTCTTCTTGATGGACGCCTCACGGCAGTTTAACCGCCAGGACCAACAGGGAAATTACGTGTTAAGCGGCAAGGACGGCATCGGCATCGACTACCTGAATACCCGGACGCGGGTTAAAACGCCGAGTTTACAGAAGCTGCTGACGGCGCAGGCGATCAGTCGCGCGAGTCTGGCCGAAGAAATGCGGAAACTTTACGTGGCGTTGACCCGTGCGGAGTCCCGGATCTATATCGTCGGGTCGGCTAAGAGTCGTGAGCAGGCGTTGACGACTTGGAGCCAGGCCTTTCAATCGACGGACCTGGTGCTCCCCGCCACGATGCGGGAAAAGTCCACGGTGGCCAACTACCTCGACTGGGTGGGGATGTGCCTGATTCGAACGCCCCAAGCTCAAGTTCAGGAGTGGCAAACCGAACACGCCGCCATCAGCCCACTAGCGGGAGATCCGACCCATTTTGGGGTGACCTTTGCCACGGCGGCCGATCTGGCGCCCAGTAAGCCGGTGGCCCCGACACAGATGGACTGGTTGGATCAGGCTCAAGCGGCCGCTGACCAGGTGACGGCGCCGCAGGTGAATGGCGCGGCGCTAAAGCAGCTCATGGACTTTAAGTATCCCCACCAGGCGGCGACCGTGACCACGGCCTACCAGTCGGTCTCCGAAGCCAAACGGCTCTTTGAAGAGCCCGATACGGCGTTGATGGCGGAAAGCCAGAATACGACGACTGGCCAAGCGGGGCGCCGTTACGTGGGCCACAACTTTGCCCGGCCCGAATTTTTGCAAACCGTTCGCGCCCCACTGCCCACCGAGATTGGGACGGCGACCCACCTGGTTTTACAGCAACTGGACGTGACGGTACTGCCGACGGTAGAGCGAATTCAAGCCCTGATCGATCGTTTAGTGGCGGGGAAGGTTTTGACACCGCAGGTTGCCCAACGAGTCGATCCGCAAGCCATCTTACGGTTCTACGCCACACCGGTGGGGCAAGCCATTTTGGCCCACCCCGAGCAACTTCACCGGGAGGTCCCGTTCTCCCTGTTGATGCCGGCCAAAAGTCTATTTCGTGATTTTCAGGAACGGGCATCGCAGGTCCTAGTTCACGGGATCATTGACGGGTATTTGACGACACCCACGGGGTTAATCTTGTTTGATTACAAGACCGACCACGTGAACCGGCAGGACCCGGCCGCTAGTGTGGCCAAGCTGGTCGACCGTTACGGTGGGCAGGTTAACCTGTACGCCACGGCCCTGCACCAGATGACCGGTCAGCCGGTGCTGCACCAATACCTCTACCTGTTGGGCATCGGTGAACTGGTAGAGGTGCCGCAACAAACGATTCAAGCCGATTAGTGCGCTAAAGGGCGAACTAGTGAGTCGTAACGTTAAAGTGACCCTGATCTCGGCATTGGAGATCAGGGTCACTTTTGGATTGGTATTAACTGACGGGGCCTGTTACAAAAAAATTTAATGAAGGCGCACCAATCCCGGCTGTCGCTAGCGATTAGACTTTCAGAGTGAGAAAATCGTCAGTTTTCTTGTGGTAAGATTTTGTATGATGAATGGGTGCAAGCTTTACGTTAATGGGGGAGTCAGTCAGAGTTTTCCCCGTAATCAACTGGAGGTTAAGGACATGTCAACACTTGAGATTAAAGATCTACACGTCGCGGTTGCCGATGAAGAAAGTCAGCAATCCCGAGAGATTTTAACGGGAGTCAACTTCACCATGACCACCGGTGAGGTGCACGCCATCATGGGGCCTAACGGAACGGGAAAATCAACCTTGTCGCAGACCATCATGGGACATCCCGCGTATCACGTGACCGGTGGTGACATTCGCTTAGATGGCACGAGCATTTTAGACCTGCCAGTCGATGAACGGGCACGCCGCGGCTTATTTCTGGCCATGCAGTATCCCGCCGAGATTCAGGGCGTTACCAACGCCGAATTTTTACGAGCGGCCATCAATGCCCGGCGCGCGGAGGACGATCAGATTTCGGTCATGGCCTTCCTTAAGGAACTGGACCGTAATTTGGCGCTCCTGGACATGGACGAAGCCATGACGGAACGGTATTTGAACGAGGGCTTTTCGGGTGGGGAGAAGAAACGTAACGAAATTCTTCAACTCCTAATGATCAAGCCCCGGTTTGCTCTACTTGACGAGATCGACTCCGGGCTCGACATCGATGCCTTGAAGGTGGTCTCTAAGGGCGTGAACTCGCTGCGGGGCGCAAACTTCGGGGCCTTAATCATTACCCACTACCAGCGCTTGTTGAACTACATCGTTCCCGATGTGGTGCACGTCATGATGGGCGGTAAGATCGTCAAGACCGGTAACGCCGATTTGGCCCAGACCTTGGAACGGGAAGGGTACGCTGGCTTACGCGACGAGTTAGGGCTGGATGTGCCCCTGGTGGACGAGGATTAGGAGGGGTGTAAATGACGACCATTGATCAACCGGCAACGTTACGTGCCTTGGCAGCCGCTCACCGTGAGCCCACCTGGCTGGTGGCCCAGCGCACGGCGGCCCTATCCCAGCTTAATCGCTTAGGGAACCCGCAATTTCACCGGTTTACCTATTCTAGCGAGAAGTTACTAGATCAGCGCTTGATTTGGCGGGCCGCCGATCCGACCTTAGCCGCCGGAATCGCCCCGGCGACCGACCACGGCCAGCTTATCCAGGTGGGTCAAACGACGGTTGCCGTGAATTTGCCCCCGGCCTTACAAGCCCAAGGGGTCATTCTGACCGACCTGTTTACGGCCGTGACCCAGTATCCGGAACTCACCCAACCCTACCTAAACCAAATCATCCCCGCCACCGAGGATCGCTTGGCGGCTTACCACGTGGCTTATCTGAACAGCGGTATCTTCCTTTACGTGCCGCAAAATGTGGTGATCACGCAGCCCATCGAGGCGCACCTCGTCCAGGACAGCACTCAGGACGGTCCGCAGGTTTCCCACGTGTTGATTGTGGCGGATCAAGGTAGCCAATTTGCCTTCACCCAGCACCTCACGACACAGGGAACCCGGATGAACCGGGCGAACCACGTGGTGGAGATTGTGGCGAACGATAATAGTCGGATCAAGTTCGCGGCCGTTGATGAACTCGGTCGCGACACGTTGACCTACTTTAACCGGCGGGCGGTGGTCAAACGGCACGCCGAAGTCGATTGGGCGGTCGGTCTGATGAATCGCGGCGATACCCTGGGCCAAGTCGCGACCGACCTGGTCGGCGAAGGGGCGCAGACCGAGACCAAGGTCGTGGCGATTACCAGTCAGGCCCAGCGGGAAGGCATTAACACCCGCATCACCAATCGCGGCAAGCACACCGTGGGACACATCTTGCAACGGGGAGTGCTGCTGGGGACCTCCGAATTGGTCTTCAACGGGATTGGGGACATCATCCACGGTGCTGCCGGTGCTAACGCCGAACAGGAAAATCGGCTCTTGATGATGACGCCCGGAACCCACGGGGATGCCAACCCCATTCTCCTGATTGATGAAAACGACGTGGTTGCCGGTCATGCGGCCAGTGTGGGGCAAGTCGATCAGCAACAACTCTATTACCTGATGAGTCGGGGGATTGACCGTAAGACGGCCGAGCGCCTGGTGATTCGCGGCTTTTTAAGTGCGGTCTTGCGGGCAATTCCGGCGAAAAACGTCCAGCAACAATTAATTCAAACGATTGAAAGGACCCTGCAGAATGGTTAGCAATGGGATTGAGGTTACCCAAGATTTCGCGATTTTAACCCAACGCGTCAACGATGAACCGTTAACTTATCTGGATAACGCGGCTACGACGCAAAAGCCCCGCCAGGTGATTGCCGCGCTAACTCGGTTCTACCAACACGATAACGCCAACGTGCACCGGGGAATCCATACTTTGGCAGCACGGGCCACGGCGCAGTACGAAGCTGCCCGGGGGAAGGTCCAGCACTTCATCCACGCCGCCGAACCCGCCGAGGTGATCTTTACTAAGGGCACTACGGACGGGTTGAACCTGGTTGCTAGCACCTACGGGGAGGCCCACGTCCAGGCCGGTGACGAAATTGTGATCTCCATCATGGAACACCACAGCAATCTGATCCCCTGGCAACAGCTGGCGCTAAGGAAGCACGCCACGTTGAAGTACATCGGACTGACCGCCGAGGGGGAACTCGACTTGGCCGATGCCGCACAAAAAATCACCGATAAGACCAAAATCGTGGCGCTGACTCACGCCAGCAACGTCTTGGGCACCGTCACGCCGCTCAAACGGTTGGCCCGGTTGGCTCACCACCACGGTGCCGTAATCGTGGGGGATGGTGCCCAGGCCGCGCCCCACCTGAAGGTCGACGTGCAGGACTTGGACGTCGACTTCTACGCCTTCTCCGGGCACAAGATGCTGGGTCCGACCGGTATCGGGGTCCTGTACGGCAAACGGGCCTTGCTTGACGCGACCGAGCCGTACCAGTACGGTGGGGAAATGATTGACTTGGTGACCCGCGACGCGAGTACCTGGACGGCGTTACCCTGGAAGTTTGAGGCTGGCACGCCCAATATCGCCGGGGCAATTGGCTTAGGCGCCGCCGTCGATTACCTGGAAGCCATCGGGATGGACCGGGTGGCCGCTCACGAACATCACTTAGTCGCCGAGCTCTTACCGAAGCTACTCGACCTGGATGACCTCGACGTTTACGGGCCTCACGATCCGACCAAACACACCGGCGTGTTTGCCTTTAATATCAAGGGCCTCCACCCGCACGACGTCGCCACCGCCCTAGACATGGACGGGGTGGCCGTCCGGGCGGGCCACCACTGTGCTCAACCATTAATGCAGGAATTACACCAGGTTGCCACGGTGCGGGCGAGTTTCTACCTCTACAACACCTCAGCCGACATCAACCGGTTGTTGAACGCTATTCAAGAAGTAAAGGAGTTCTTTAGTCATGGGTCTGTCGAAGCTAAATAGGTTATACCGCGCAGTAATCCTGGATCATGCGGCGCACCCGCACCATCAACACGCCCTTGCGGCGGCCACCAATACCATCACGCTGAAGAACCCGACTTGCGGGGATGTGATCAAGCTGGACGTTAAGCTGGACGCCACCGACCACATTGAAGACATCGGCTTTACCGGGGATGGCTGCACCATCAGTCAGTCGTCGGCCAGCATGATGACCGATGCCGTCATGGGTAAGAGTAAGGAAGCGGCGCTGCACATGGCCAAGACCTTCTCCGACATGGTCATGGGTCAGGAGCATCCGCAGGCCGATCTGGATCAACTACAAGATGCCGCTATCCTGTCGAGTGTCATGCAGTTTCCGGCCCGGATCAAGTGTGCCACCCTTGCTTGGTGGGCCTTACAACGGGCGTTACTGCGAGCAGATCAAGTCACGAAGGAGGATTAAACCATGCCAGAAGTCCCCGAGGTAATCCAAAACGATCACGATTACGAATACGGGTTCCACGACGACGTCACCCCGGCCTATTCCACGGGCCGAGGGTTGACCGAAGAGACGGTTCGCCAGATTTCCGCCGCCAAGCACGAACCCCAGTGGATGCTGGATTACCGGTTGCACGCCTACGAAATTTATAAGAAATTACCGCTGCCTAAGTACGGTCCGGACCTGTCGAAGCTGGACTTAAAGGACATGTTGTACTACCAGAAGATGACCGATAAGAAGTTCCGGGATTGGAACGACGTGCCGGATGATCTGAAGAAGACCTTCGATCGGCTAGGGGTGCCCGAAGCCGAACGGAAGTATCTGGCCGGGTCGTCGGCGCAGTACGAATCCGAAGTGGTCTACCACAACATGCGTGATGATTTTGCTAAACTGGGGATCATCTTCACCGATACTGACACCGCGTTGCACGACTATCCGGAACTGTTCAAGAAGTGGTTCGGCAAGCTAGTCCAACCAACGGATAACAAGTTTGCGGCGCTAAACGCGGCCGTATGGTCCGGCGGGTCGTTTATCTACGTGCCCAAGGGCGTGCAAACCCAGACGCCGATTCAATCGTATTTCCGGTTAAACGCCGAAAATTCCGGCCAGTTCGAGCGGACCCTGATCATCGTCGATGAGGGGGCGCGGGTAGACTACGTCGAAGGCTGTACCGCCCCGAATTACTCGTCCGACAGCCTGCACGCCGCGGTGGTCGAAGTCAACGTCCAAAAGGATGCGTACTGCCGCTATACCACCATCCAGAACTGGTCGGACAACGTCTACAGCTTAGAAACCAAGCGGGCCGCTGCCGGTCAAAACGCCACCATGGAATGGGTCGACGGGAACCTCGGCTCCAAGGTCACCATGAAGTATCCCAGCGTTTATCTGAACGGTGAGGGCGCGCGGGGGACCATGTTGTCCATTGCCGTGGCCAGTAACGGGATTCACCAGGATTCCGGGGCGCGGATGATCCACAACGCCAAGAATACCTCGAGTTCCATCGTGTCCAAGTCGATTTCTAGGACCGGGGGCTCGACCGATTATCGGGGGACCGTCCGGTTTGGCGAACATGCCGATGGCTCTAAGGCCCACGTGGAATGTGACACCATCATCATGGACGACCAGTCCTCGTCGGATACGATTCCATACAATGAAATTTATAATGCGAACGTCTCGATGGAACACGAAGCCAAGGTCTCGAAGATTTCCGCAGAACAGCTCTATTACCTGATGAGCCGGGGAATTTCGGAAGCCAAGGCCACGGAAATGATCATCATGGGCTTCGTCGAACCGTTCACCAAGCAACTGCCGATGGAATATGCGGTGGAATTGAACCGGTTGATTAGCTTTGAAATGGAAGGGTCGATTGGTTAGCGATTGAGGCCATAGTGTGAATTCCCGGGGATGCGCGTTTCGACTGGTCGTGGTAGCGTCTGGGAATCAACATGGCGTCGTCGCGGGATTGTTAGTATAATGGATTCAATGACCACAGCACGGTTTCTGACCGGACATGAGGGGGTAACGAGATGGCACAACCAGAGATTCAAACCAATTCGGCGGTGGCAGACACCGTGGTTCAGCAACTCGAAACCGTGATTGATCCCGAATTAGGGGTGGATATTGTGAATTTGGGGCTAATTTATGGCGTTGCCGTGAACGCAGCGGGGCATTGTCTGCTAACCATGACGTTGACCACGATGGGGTGTCCCATCGGAAATCTACTGGCCGAACGCATTCGGCAGGCCGTGACCCAGGTGGCAACGGTCCAGACGTGTGACATTAATTTGGTGTGGGAACCGGCCTGGACCACCGAGCGAATGAGTCGGTATGCCAGAGTCGCGTTGGGCCTACACGGATAATGGGGTGAAATTGTGGACATCGATGTGTTTATTAATCGACGGAAGGCCCTAAAGCTTTCGCAGGTTAAACTCTGCAAGGGGATTTGTACGCAGGCGACGTTGAGTAAGTTTGAAAATAATAACCGAATTCCCTCCTTGACGATTCTTAGCCAGCTCTGTGCGCGACTAGGTATTACCGTCGATGAGTTGTATCAGGATCAAGAAGAAACTACGTCGCGGCTCACCCGGGAGCTGGACCAACTCGAAAGGCGGCTGATGACGGAAGACTACCAGTACGTTTTGGGTGGCCTGGCCAAGCTGCACGAAGACCAGATTGAGTCGATTCCGTTAAGGATGCAATTCTACTACCTGCGCGGAATCGTGAACACGCTGGTGAACCGGCAGCCGGATCAGATTTTGTTTGATTTTTCCCGGATCCTCAACGATCTCGACGAGCGGCACCAAACGATTCTGACCCAACTGGCCTTCCTGGGCTCGGGAATTCTGTACGCGCGGCGTCACGAGCTCGCGCAGGCGACCTTTTATTTCGAGAAGGTCCGACACTATCTCGCCGCGCTGAACGTCAGCGAGGTAACCGTCCAGGAAAACAACTACCACCTGCGGGTTTTGACGTTGATCTATTACACGGCGGCGTTTTATGCCGAAAACGCCGACTATAAGTTGAGCAACCAATTGGTGACCTTGGTGTTGAAGATCTGCTCGCAACAACACGTGACCTATTACCTGCCCCGGTTGAAGTTCCTGGCCGCACAAAACGCCGTGGCGGAACACCGGTCGCAGGACCTGATCAACCAACTGCTAGACGAGGCGCTGGCTTTCGCGCGGCTCAACCGCAACGCTGTGATCGAGGGCAAGATTGCAACCTTACGGCAACAGTTGCAAGCAGGCCCCACCCAGTCACCGGAGAAATAGGCGTCGTGTAGCGGACAGACGACCCCCAAAGTAAAAAAGGTTGGACTGACTATAATAAATTTGATAAACTCCTGTTACCGAGAAGTGAACGGCACAGCGTCCGGTGACCCCCGCTGCCTGGAACGAACGTTTCGGCACCGGGACTGACCTGATCAAAAAGTCTGGGACTTTTATCCCAGACTTTCGTATTTGTGCTAAATAGAAAACGGTTTCATAATTGACAACCAGCAATCCCAAAATACTGGGAGGAGACAGACGTCTCGGGATATCAATGAAGGAGTGAACAATCATCAAGCATCGACTAACCAAAGAACTGTGGTATTCCTCAATTGGGGTCGGGTTATTTACCCTCTTTTACAGTTTAATCATGACGTCCTTTCACCTTTGGATGGGCGCCGCTGCCTTTATTACCGCTTCTTATTTCTTCGGCATCGGGTGCCCGGACGATAAGGTGTGGAACATCGTGGGGAGTTTTGTGATGGGGATTATCTGGGCCCTCATCTCGGTGACGCTGTTGCAAAATCCGCTCATCGCCCAACTCTGGCCATCCGCCGTAATGTTTGGGTTCATGACCTTTCTGGCCATCTTCCTCCAGGGAACGGTCATGACGTTTACGTTGGTTCCCGCCTGGTTGATTGCCTGGGGGACCTCCATGGTGATTGTGTCCAACGTGGCCATCACTAACTGGTGGCTCTTCGTGGTCGAACTCTTTATCTCCATGTTGATGGGGATCTTCTTCATCGCCTACGGGTCCAACATCTTTAGTAAGGTCGTGGACAAGTGGTTTACCACTAAAAAGGCGCCGCAGCCAGACGAAACACCGGATGATCCAGACGACGAGGTAGCGTCGCGGGTAGACGAGTAAGCCAAAAGGAGCTGACCGATTACGGCCAACTCCTTTTTAGTTTGGAACTTACTGATGAATGGTGATTAGCGAGCTCAGGATAAAAACCAGCACCACCATGACGGCCACCACGCCGATTAGATAGCGTGAAAAGTGCTTGGCACGATACCATAGGGTGCCGCCGATGACCAGGAGCGCCACGAGGGCGATCGTTGCCAGAATGATCAGCTTGAGTTTAACGTCGAAATCTGTCGTAAGCATGGTTAGGCTTCCTTTCCCCAGGGGCTTTGCGCTCATTATACCAGACGACTAGGGGCGTTCAATCAAAAGGGCCATGCCCATGCCACCCCCGATACACATCGAGGCGAGCCCCCGGTGCAGATTGGCGCGGATCAATTCGTGGATTAAGGTGACCACGATGCGGGTTCCCGAGGCCCCCAGGGGATGTCCCAGGGCAATGCTGCCACCGTTAACGTTGAGCTTCTCAACCGGTAGTTTTAGGTCACGGGCGATGGCCACGGATTGGGCGGCAAAGGCCTCGTTGAGTTCGATGCGATCCAGATCGGCTACCGTCCAGTGCTGACGAGCCAGCACCTGCCGAATGGCCGTGGTGGGCGCGTAGCCCATGATGGCGGGATCGATGCCGCTTTCTTGGTAATTCTTAATCACGGCTAAGTAGGGCAGCCCCGCCGCATCGGCCGTGGATTTACGCATTAAAACCATGGCGGCGGCCCCGTCGTTGAGTCCAGCCGCGTTACCCGCCGTGACGGTCCCGTTGGCCTTAAAGGCGGGGGTGAGGGCCGCCAATTTAGCTGCCGAGGTGTTGGCCCGGACGGCCTCATCGACGGCGACGACGTGATCACCCACGGTTACCGGGACAATCTCGGCGTCAAAGCGGTGTTCGGCCTGGGCGCGGACGGCATTTTCTTGGGAGCGCAGGGCCAAGGCGTCCTGGTCGGCCCGGCTCACCTGAAATTCGGTGGCGACGTTTTCGGCGGTGATCCCCATCGGAATCTGGTTAAACGCGTCCATCAGGCCATCGGAGAGCAGACTGTCGGTCAGCTCGTAGTCGCCCATCTTATGGCCCCAGCGGGTCTCGCGGTCCAGGTAGGGGGCCTGGCTCATATTCTCGGCACCGCCCACCAGCACGGCGTCGGCGTCACCCATTAGGATGGCGGCCTGACCTAGCCGGATGGCTTTGAGGCTAGAACCGCACACCTGGTTCACGGTCATGGCGGTACTCCGCACGTCGAGCCCGGCGTTCAAGCTGACCTGGCGGGCGAGATTTTGCCCGAGACCAGCCTGAAGCACCGTCCCAAAAATCGCCTGTTGAATGTGGGCGGGATCGACCCCGCTCCGTAGAATCGCGGCGCGCGCGGCGATGGTGCCGAGTTGCACGGCGGAAACGGACTTGAAATTGCGCCCAAACTTCCCGATCGGAGTGCGCACGGCACTCATAATTACAACGTCATCTGCCATTATTAGTTGGTCTTCCTTTCCGATAAATCCTCGAAACTCTAATATAACCGACTTTATGGATTTTGTCTTGTCGGGTTGCTTGTTCCCCGGCAGATGACGGGGATTTTTAGTGGAAAAATGGGGACGTTGGGAAAAATTTTATGGGTCGCGTATAATAATAAGTGGAACCCGGGGGCTACCGGTTACCGGTTGGCCTGCGGGATAAGGACTATTTTAGATGAAATAAGGGGAATTGACGTCATGACAGAACTTCATTCGACAACGACACCCTTAACCCCGGCCGACTTTTGGACGCCGGAACGGTTAGCGCGGTTGTCTTCAAACCAACAGACCCATGCGGCCCAGATTTTAACTGACTTTTATAACATTTACCAGCAGGTCACGGGGACGCGCCAAGCCTGGACCCCCACGGGAGTGACCGCGGCACTGACGGCGTTGCCGTTGACCGTGGAACAGCCGCACAATTATTTTGTGGCGGTGGTGCCGGTCCTCAGTGAATTTTTCAAAGTCCAGACCGGCAAAGACTGGCCGGCCTTTGAACGGGTCTTGAAAGCGGCCCGGCCACAATTGGTCGAAAAGCATACCACGGCTAAGGTCAACCAAGAACAACACGATTATGAAAACGTGGTGGCTGAAGTAGAGGGCTGGGTCCAGGATATGCGCCGTACGCCGCAGGTCGCCAACCTCACGGCGAGCGATCAACGCCATTTCGGGAACATTGTCCACGTGGTGACCGAACTTTTGGTAACGGGTAAGCACTTGCAACCGGTTGATTGGCAACCGGATAACTTGGCAGCCGTCATGTTTGGCCCGTTTACCCATTTATTGGATGAGTCGCAACGAGTGGCGGCCTTGTACCACTTGATTCCGTTTGCGTTGACCCATCTCTTCGATTACCTGGAAGCGACCGAAGAGGGGCTCCTCCACGCCCAAGCCTTACGCGACTGGGTGCGGGAACACCACACGGCGTTGGTCACCATGTATGATCCCAAAATGGAAGCCTTCTTTGAGCAAGTCACGACGGCCATGCAAAAGCAGGGGATTGATACGCAGGACAAAGCGGCCGTGGATCGGTTCACCCAGCAGTATCTGCGCACAAATCCGGAATTAGGGCGGGAACTCTTTGCCACCGATGCACAGTTGAAGGCGGTGAAGCGCCGGGGTCACCGGCCGGCCTTCAGTCGCAAGCACCGACGGCGGCGGTAATTGCCGGTGAGAAAAAATTACAAACTTACGTTCCCCTTTTGGGGTTGAAGTAGGGTATACTGAGATTACCTGACAAGCCGGATGAAGCCGGTCAAGGTAGCACCTAAAAAAGATCAATCTAATTGCAAAAGGAGTTTCCCGTGATGGATTTAACGTTATTTAAAGAAGTGAAAGCGACGACCAACAAGATTGCGCTGAGTACGGCCTTGGATAATCAGGCCGATGTGAAGATCGTGAACTTCGTGTGGGACGAGCAATCGCCCGACACCCTGTTCTTTTCGTCCGTCAAGACCAGTGAGGCCATTGCCAGTTACGAGCAACAGCCGGACGTTGCGTTGATTACCATTCCGAATGACGGGACGCCGGGAAACCCCTTCCTGCGCGCCAAGCACGTTAAGTTAACGTCATCGACGCGGACCATGCAAGACCTACTGCCGTTATACCTCGCCACGGTACCCCACTATCAACAGGTCTGGGACGCCATCGGGGATACTTTGGTGGTCTTTGAATTGAAATTAGGGGACGTCAAGGCCGACCCGGGATTGGGGCGGACCAAGGAAATCATCCAATTTAAGGCCTAGAGTCACCAAAAGGGCGGTTCAGAATCTCTGAGGAGATTTTGAACCGCCCTTTGGTATTAAGGCTAAACGTTGATCACTTTATTTAAGAAGTCTTGTAATCGCGGATTCTTAGGGTGTTCGAAGATGTCCTGGGGCGCGCCACTCTCACGAATCAGCCCGTCGGCCATAAAGACGACCCGATCGGCCACTTCCTTGGCGAAGCCCATTTCGTGGGTGACCACGATCATGGTCATACCGTCACGAGCCAGTTGCTTCATGACATCCAGCACGTCGCCGACCATTTCGGGATCCAGTGCGGACGTGGGTTCGTCAAACAACATGATCTTGGGGTGCATGGCTAAGGCTCGCGCGATGGCGACCCGTTGTTGTTGCCCCCCGGAAAGCGCGGTCGGGAGGGCCGTCGCCTTGTCGGCTAAGCCCACTTGATCGAGCAGCTCCCGCCCGGTTTTATCCGCTTCGGCCGGGGTCATCTTCTTCAGCTGGATGGGCGCCAGGGTGATGTTTTGCAAGACGTTCATGTTGGGAAATAGGTTGAAGTGTTGAAAGACCATGCCGATGTTTTCCCGGACCAAGTCGATGTTAGTCTGGGGATCGGAAAGGTCGTGGCCGTTGATGACGATTTGACCTTGTGAAGGGACTTCGAGGTTGGTCAGGCACCGCAGAAAGGTACTTTTCCCGGACCCGGACGGCCCAATCATGCAAACGACTTCGTTATTTTTGACGTCCAAATTGAGTCCCTTGAGGACCTCGGTGTCCCCGTAACTCTTGTGGAGATCTTGGACGTGCACTTTAATTGCTGTATCAGCCATGACTAGTTAATCCTCCTTTGAACCCAATTCGATAACCAAGTCAACAGGGTAATGATGATCAGGTAGATGATCGCAATCATTAACCAGATCTTGAACCCTTCGAAGTTCCGGGCGATGATTAACGTCCCGGTCTGTGTCAATTCGACAATCCCAATGACGGACAGAATCGAGGTGTCCTTTAAGGTAATGATGAATTGATTGATGAAGGACGGAATCATGATCCGAATTCCTTGGGGCATGACGACTTTCCGCATCGCCTTCCAATAAGGGAGCCCTAGTGAACGGGCTGCTTCCATCTGGCCCACGTCGACGGCTTGAAAACCACCCTTGACGAACGCGCCGGTGTAGGCCCCTTCGTTAAGCATCAGGGTGATCATCCCGGCGATAAACGCGGGAATCTTAAAGCCGTGACCAATCAGGTCGGGAATCCCGATGTAGATGAAGAAGGCTAAGACCATGAGGGGCATCCCCCGGAAGATATAGATGATCGTGCTGGAAATGGCCGGCCCAATCTTACCGGGCATCACGCCCAAGACCCCGAGCAGTAATCCCAAGAGGGTTGCCAGGATGATGGAGATGACGGTCAATTCGATGGTCATCCACAGCCCTTTACCCAGAGTCCCTAGATTTTGACTGAACAGGCCGAAGAAGGTTCGGCTGCTGGCAGTTTCACCGGTAATCTTGGATTCTTTGGCGTGGAGGTACTTGTTGATGATCTTCTGGTAGGTCCCGTCGGCCTTGATGGCGGCGAGTCCGGCGTTAAACTTCTTCAGTAACGCGGCGTTCTTGCCCTTCTTGACGGCAAAGCCATAATCGCCGGCGTTGTATTGCTTAGAAACGATCTTCAAAGGAATCCCGTTCTTGATCCCGTAAGACATGACCGGGTAATCTTCGAAGCAGGCCACGGAGTTACCAACCTTCACGTCGTTGTACATGGTGTTGGAATCGTTGAAGTACTTGATCTTAAAGCCATACTTGCTTTGAATGGACTTCCCGTAGGCGGCCCCCGCCGTCCCGGTCTTTAAAGCAACGGTTTTACCTTTCAAGTCGTTAAAGTTCTTCACGGTACTGTCCTTGGCGACCGCCATGACCACCCCGGACGTGTAGTAGGGTTTGGAGAAATCGAAGACGGCTTCTCGGGCGGGGGTGATGTTCATCCCGGCAATGACACCGTCAACTTGGTTTGCACTCAGTTGTTGGACAGCGGCGTTGAAGCTCAGAGCCTTCAGCTGATATGTAAAGTGTTCCTTCTTGGCGATGGCCTTTAAGAGGTCGATATCAATTCCCTTAGACTGACCACCCTTGACCTGAAACTCAAACGGGGCAAACGTGGTATCCGTTGCGATGGTGTATTCCGCGACCTGGGCGTGGGCGGTTAACCCGAACCAACTCCCAAGCATAGCGAGACACATGACAACGGCAACTTGCCATTTCTTCATGGTGACAACCTCCTAATTTATATTTGATGTCATAAAATATAACATCAACTCGGGTGAATCGCAACCCGATTTATCATGGATTTCTCATTTACCCGAACTTTTGAGGCTATTTTGCCATGATTCAGGTAACTTGGGTACCAAAAAGCTAATCTGAATGGTAATTAATCCTATAAAGTGTCGTAACCAATGATAAAACATCTGACATTTATACTAAAAAATATCGATTTTGGGGGCTGGGACGGATGAGTGAGCCTATTTAGGGTGAATTCTAAAGGTGATTTTTTGAGGAAAAGGGGGCTGAAGGTTTCCGATTATCATTTTTTTGTTACAATGAAAGCAGTTCCCCCTGTGGAAGGTGGTCCCCTGCAAGCTAATCACGGTCGTGCGCGGCCGCTTGTTTGGGGACTACGCGGAGATAACGGGGGGGGATCGATAGCAGGATAACTAAGGCGTTGGCGACCAAGGTTCATTGACATCGACTGGACGGATCTTTAATAAAATTGATTGGTGTGACTTAATGATGGCAAAAAAGGTGACGATTACAGATATTGCCCGGGCAGCGGGGATTTCACCGACGACGGTATCCTTAATCTTGAATGGTAAGGGTGATCGGTTTAGCGCGGCGACTTGCCGGCGGGTTTTTGCATTGCGTGATCAGTTAGGGTATCACGTGGAGAAGAACTTGTCGCAACGCCATGGTAAACGGCAATTAATGCGCGTGGGTATTGTGATCCCCGACCTGAGCCAATCCTTTTATGACGGCGTGATTGCGGGGATCCAGGCCGCAGCCGGAGATATTCAGGTGGTGGTGTACGAAGCGCCCACGTCGGAAAAAACTCATCAGTTATTCGATGAACCGGTGGATGGCCTGATTTTCTGTGAACCGCACATGGCGACCCAGCAACTCAAAAACTGGGGGGAAGCCGCCCAGGTCCTGGTGATCGTCGTCAACAGCCAAGCCAGTCTGGAGGATTCGGATGTCTGGATTGACTGGCACCAGGTGGGAAAGCTGGCGGCGGATTATCTGCTGGCGAACGGCCACCGCGAAATTGCGGTGGTGTTACCGGTGGGGCATCAGGCGACGAATCCCAACGTGATTGCCGGCTTCAAGGAAGGGTTAAACGAATACCATGTGACGTTGCCGGATGAGGCCCTCTATACCACGATTCCTACTCTGGCGGCGGGCTATAATTTAACGCGTTAGGTGCGTTTCCGGCACTATACGGCGATTTTTGCGGTCAGTGACGAACTGGCGATCGGGATTATGCGGGGGCTGGTTTCGATCGGCAAACGTCTGCCGATGGACCAGTCGGTCTTGGGCGTCGGTAATCTGGAAATTGACGATTACGTCTCACCGAAATTGTCGTCAATCAACATTGCGGCTTCTAATATTGGGCGGGCAGCCTTCGACAAGCTCGAGGAGCTGGCGAAAAATCCCCAGACCGCCCACGAGCTGCTCACGTTACCGCTCGATATCACCAAGCGGTTTAGTATTAAGCATATTTAACGGAATTTGGGTTGGAAAACGGTAGCTCAAAAGCGCCGAATCCATGAAAAAGACCTCACGAATTTTCGTGAGGTCCTTTTTTGCGGATACCCGCTAAGTATTTTAAGTTGCCGGTTAGTTGTTAGTCAGGGGTTCGGTGGAGCGTTTCCCCGTCAGATGGTCGATCGTTAATGCATAAGCTTCAAACTGGCCCTTGGCAGAGGCAATATACTTGCGGCCACCTGCTAGTAGACCCGGTGCGTACTTCTCAGACACGAGTTCCATGGCGTGTTGAATTGCGGCAGGATTCGTCAGTGCCTGAATGTGGCCGTAGACCAGAACGCTGCGGTAAGCCATGGTGTATTGGTGAGCCAGAATTTGGTGTCCGCCGACCACCGAGAAGACCACGGCCGAGTTGCGGGTCAACAGATCGTGACGTTGCCCCGTGGGTGCCCCGTGCAGGTAGATTTTATCCTGATCTGGATCGTAGACGTAGCTGATTGGCGTGGCGTAGGGGTAATCCGCGTCGAGTAGTGCCAAGGTGCCGTAATCGGCGGTTTTTAAAATCTGCCGACTGTCCGCAGCACTCAATTGTTGATCTTTTAAGCGCATTTCTCTAAACATGATGAATTGACCTCCTAAAAAGTAATCGCTTACATGAACAGTTTACGCGCTGGTGGAAACAAAGTAAAATTAAATCAATAATTTACCGGTTGATGAGGAACTAATTGCAGACAAATCAATTTAGTGAAGCCAGTTACCCGGAAAATGGGGCAAATGGGTCATGTGCAGTATAAAATTTGTAATGAATGAACCTGAAAATTAACATTTTTACCAGTTTTTTCGTGAAATCGGCTTGAAAAGTAAAAAAAGTAAAAATTATATTTTGCTGATAAAATCACAAAAATATAATTATTAAAGAATTTTCGATTAGTTTTAAATAATACTGTTGGTTAATAATTCAATTTAATAAAAAACTTATTTTAAGTCAAAACGTTGATATGACGCGATTTTGATGCCGAGGTAGGTTGGTTGGGGCAAGTTGTGCAACCGGTTGACAATTGCGATGAGATTTTTCTAATCATTTTCTAATTGTTGGCTAACTGAACAAGCGAAAAAAACGAATTTGCAAAAAGGTATTGTAAACGGTTTCTATTCGTAGTAAAAATAAGAGTGTAAAGTTTACCGAGGCGAATTAATCGTCAAATTGGTAAAAGGTAGATTGCAAATTTAATCCGAATTTTTGGACAAATTGGTCAGCATAACCTGATACGGTGTTTGCCAGTCGAGTATTTTAAGCGGTCGCTGGTTAATTTGGAGTAACGTCGTCGTTAAATCTTGAGCACTAATGTGCTCAAAACGAGTCCCCTTAGGATAAAAATAACGTAAATTCCGATTAAAGCGTTCATTACTACCACGTTCAGCTGGCGTATAAGCATGACAGTAATAGGTCTTAATACCATATTGTGATTCAAATGATACTAGCCCACTAAACTCAGTACCACGGTCCACAGTAAAACTGTGCACCGGTCCATTAAAAGTTGTTAGGAACTTAGTCAGTGCTTCATTAACACTCGCTGTCGTTCGATCTTTTAACCGGTATGCCCAAAGGAACCGTGATTTTCGATCGATTAAAGTTAATAAAACTGCCTTACTATGCCCACGAGGACCAACGACTGTATCTAGTTCAAAATCGCCGATGCGATTACGTTGATTAATCATCATGGGACGCTGTTCAATTGATCGCCCCAAAGATTGATTATATTTGGATCGTTGGTCAACGTTACGCCGTTGGCGTACGCCATGTTCAGGTAGATCATTCAAGGAGAAATCAATTCTCCCCTGATTTAGCCAATTATAAATAGATTTAGTAGCTAGTTTAAATTCGTGAGCAATCATTCCTGGTGACCAGCTTAGACGTAAATGGTTGAGAATTTTTTGCTTTAACTCATCGCTCAGCTTAGTTTTCCGACCACATCGTGATCGCTTGTATTCGGCATCTGTTTGTGCTAATTCAGCCTGATAAGGTTGACATCGAGATAATTCATAAGAAATTGTTGACGGTGATCGGTTCAGCCGAACGCCCATTTGGATATTGGACAGCCCTAGTTCACAAAAGGTTTCGATTTTAATTCGTTCGGAATAGGTTATACTAGACAAAAGATCAGCTCCTAAAAGATGGGTTTGTGGTAAACACCATTTTAAAGGAAGCTGATCTTTTTTGTCCGAACAGCGTTCGGATTAATTTTACAATCTACCAAAACTTAAAAGGAGGACGTCATGGAAAATTTAAAAATAGCGTCTACTGAAGAAGCAGCTCAGCGTTTTGAGACAACCCGTGAAACGGTTGATGCTTACAACACTGACTTTGTTGATGTAGGTGCCGTTGTTGTTATGGATCATGATGTGGAAGTCATTAATGCCGTAAACGATACCAAGTTTGGCATTCCTGTCTTCGTGATGACCGATGACAGTTCTAAGATTCAAGGCGATATGATGGAGAAAATCTATCACATCATTGATTTGAAGAACACATACGACCACCGTCTCTACAATCGTGAGATTGAAGCGGCAGCTGCCCAATACCAAGATGGTGTGTTGCCTCCATTCTTCAAGGCCTTGGAAGAATACGTTGAACGTGGGAATCTCCAATTCGACTGTCCAGGACACCAAGGTGGACAATACTTCCGGAAGCACCCAGCTGGCCGGGAATTGTACAACTTCTTTGGCGAAAACGTTTTCCGTTCCGATATCTGTAACGCCGACGTTGACCTTGGGGACTTATTGATTCACGAAGGTCCTGCCATGGATGCTGAAAAGCACGCCGCTAAGGTCTTCAACGCGGACAAGACTTACTTCGTTATGAACGGGACCACCACGTCAAACAACATTGCGGTTTCCGCTGCTGTTTCTCCTGGTGACTTAGTTCTGTTCGACCGGAACAACCACAAGTCCATTTACAACAACGCCTTAGTTAAAGACGGTGGCCGTCCAGTTTACCTGGAAACCTCCCGTGACCCTTACGGCTTTATCGGTGGGATTTACTCCCGTGACTTCGATGAAGACTACATCCGGAAGCAAGCTGCTAAGGTTGACCCTGAAAAGGCCAAGCAAAAGCGCCCATTCCGTTTAGCTATCATCCAATTAGGGACTTACGATGGGACGATCTACAACGCACGGCAAGTCGTTGACCGGATTGGTCACTTGTGTGACTACATCTTATTCGACTCCGCTTGGGTTGGTTACGAACAATTCATCCCAATGATGCGTGATTCCTCACCACTGTTGTTAGACTTAGGACCGGAAGATCCAGGTATCCTGGTTACCCAGTCCACTCACAAACAACAAGCCGGGTTCTCACAAGCATCACAAATCCACAAGAAAGACTCTCACATCAAGGGTCAAAAGCGTTACATTAACCACAAACGTTTCAACAACGCTTACAACCAATATGCCTCAACTTCACCATTCTACCCACTGTTTGCTACGCTGGACGTTAACGCCCGGATGCAAGAAGGCGAAGCTGGTAAGAAGTTATGGCATGATACGTTGATCACGACGATCAATGCTCGGAAGAACTTGATCAAGAACGCTACCATGATCAAGCCATTCGTCCCACCAGTTGTTCACGGTAAGAACTGGGAAGACGGCGACACCGAAAAGATGGCCAACGACATCGATTACTGGCGCTTTGAAAAGGGTGCTAAGTGGCACGGCTTTGACGGTTACGAAGATAACCAATACTTCGTTGACCCGAACAAGTTCATGTTAACCACCCCAGGGATCAACGTTCAAACTGGTGAATACGAAGACTTCGGTATTCCTGCCGTTATCTTAGCTAACTACCTGCGTGAACACGGTATTATCCCTGAAAAGAACGACTTGAACTCCATCCTGTTCTTAATGACGCCGGCCGAAACGCCTGCTAAGATGAACAACCTGGTTTCCCAAATCGTTAAGTTCGAATCCTTAGTTAAGGCTGATGCACCATTGGAACAAGTCTTACCTCGCTTATACGCGAACAACAAGGCTCGTTACAACAACTACACCATCAAGCAACTCTGCCAAGAATTGCATGACTTCTACAAGGGTAACAACGCTAAGGAATACCAAAAGGAAATGTTCTTAGCTGACTACTTCCCAGAACAAGCTATGACGCCTTATCAAGCTAACGTTGAATTACTGCGGAACAATGCCAAGCTCGTTAAGTTGAGTGACATTGAAGGTGAAACTGCCTTAGAAGGTGCTTTACCTTATCCTCCTGGTATCTTCTGTGTGGCTCCAGGTGAAAAGTGGACCAAGGTTGCCCAAACTTACTTCATGATTCTTGAAGCAGGGATTAACCGCTTCCCTGGATTCGCACCAGAAATCCAAGGGGTTTACTTCGAACATGAAGATGGCAAGACCGTTGCTTACGGTTATGTCTATGATGGTGACAAGAAGGATTAATTAGTTTTGAAGAAAGGGGTTTTTTAAAATGGCTAAGACCTTAAAAATAGCTAGCTCTGAAGAAGCGCGAAACTATTTTTCTACTGAACGTGAAGTCGTTGCGATTGAAGGTAAAACCGATTTTACTGATATCGCTGCAGCGGTTTTGACGGATGCAGATCAACAGTACATCGCTGCCATTTCAGCTAACAAGTTTGGAATTCCAGTCTTCATGATTACTGATGATTCTGCCGCAATTGATGCTGATATTCGTGGTCAAGTTTTCCACTTCCTGGACAAGGATGAGGATTACAAGAACATCTATGACAGTGAAATTGAAACCGCTGCCCAAGACTACGAAGACAAGATGATCCCACCGTTCTTCAAGGAAATGGTACATTACGTGGGCGAAGGTAACCTGAACTTTGATACGCCAGGTCACCATGGTGGACAGTTCTTCCTGCGCCACCCAGCCGGTCGTGCTCTGTACGACTTCTACGGTGAAAATCTCTTCCGGTCTGACGTTTCCAGTTCAGACGTTGAAGTTGGGGACCTTTTAACTCACGGTGGTGCTGCCCTAGACGGGGAAAAGCATGCCGCTCGAGTATTCAATGCTGATAAGACTTACTTTGTGATGAACGGGACGACGACGTCTAACGCCATCGTTGATATTGCTACGGTTAAGCCAGGCGACTTAGTCTTGTTTGACCGGAACAACCACAAGTCAAACTACAACGCTGCTTTGGTTCAAGCCGGTGGCCGTCCAGTTTACTTGGAAACCGGCCGGAACCCATTTGGGTTTATCGGTGGGATCGACGACAAGGCTCTTGATGAAGATTACATCCGTGGCTTAGCAGCCCAGGTTGATCCGAAGAAGGCCAAGGAAAAGCGTCCATTCCGGTTAGCCATCATTGAACTTGGGACTTACGACGGGAGTATCTACAACGCCAAGCAAATTATCAAGCGAATTGGTCGCTTATGTGACTACATTCTGTTTGACTCTGCTTGGGTTGGTTACGAACAGTTTATCCCAATGATGAAGGATAGTTCACCACTGTTGATTGATGACCTTGGGCCAGAAGATCCAGGTATCTTCGTTACCCAATCCGTCCACAAGCAACAGGGTGGGTTGTCACAAGCATCCCAGATTCACAAGAAGGATGCGCACATCAAGGGTCAGAAGCGTTACATCAACCACAAACGGTTCAACAACGCTTACATGAAGTACACGTCTACTTCACCATTCTACCCAATCTACTCCACCTTGGATGTTAACGCCAAGATGATGGAAGGTCCTGCGGGTGCCAAGATGTGGATGGACACGGTTAAGTTAGGGATCGAAGCACGGAAGCGGATTTTAAATGAAGCAACCATGTTAACGCCATTCATTCCAACCGTTGTTAACGGCAAGAAGTGGCAAGATGTCGATACCAACACTTTAGCTAGTGACATTGACTACTGGCGCTTTGAAAAGGGCGCTAAGTGGCACTCATTCGAAGGCTACGCTAATGACCAATACTTTGTTGACCCACTTAAGTTCATGCTTAAGACGCCTGGGATTAACATTGAAACTGGTGAATACGAAGACTTCGGGGTTCCAGCAACGATCATTGCAAGTTACTTGCGTGAACACGGCATCATCCCAGAAAAGAATGACTTCAACTCCATTCTGTTCTTGCTGACGCCTGCTGAAACCAAGACGAAGATGGACAACTTGGTCAACTACTTACTTCGTTTCGAAAAGTTAGTTGAACAAAACGCGCCATTAAGCGATGTCTTACCAGAAATCTACAAGGAAAACATCGACCGTTACCGTGGTTACACGATTCGCGATCTTTGCCAAGAAGTGCATGATTTCTACAAGAACGCTAATGCTAAGCAATACCAGCACGACTTATTCCGTGAAAAGTCATGGCCAAAGCCTTCAATGACTCCTTACGATGCTGATAAGGAACTCGTTGCAAACAATGCTAAGTTAGTGCCACTGGACAAGATTGTCGGTGAAACTGCCTTAGAAGGTGCTTTACCTTACCCACCAGGAATCCTTTGTGTGGCGCCAGGTGAAGTCTGGAACGAAGTTGCTCAGAAGTACTTCTTAATCCTGCAAGACGGGATCAACAACTTCCCAGGGTTTACGCCTGAAATTCAAGGTGTTTACTTTGAGCCAGATGGAAACGATGGCAAAGTTAAAGCTTATGGTTACGTCTTGGATAAGGACGCAGCTGCTAAGGATAAAGAATAGTTTTATAGCTGCATAAAGGTTTTTCGAGTTGCCGTCCGTTTTGGACGGCAACTTAGCAATTGTTGATTATTATAATTCCAATATAGATATTGAGGGTAATGTGATATGGCAGAGAATAATAGTACAAAAATGGGTGTTGTTCAGCTGACCATTATTACGGCTGTCAACATGCTTGGATCAGGGATCATTATGCTACCTTCCAAGCTGGCACAAGTTGGTACGATGTCCGTGCTTTCTTGGATCGTTACCTTAGGTGGGGCACTTTGTTTAGCCTGGGTTTTCGCTCGTAATGGTATGTTCAGTAAGAAGTCTGGTGGTATGGGTGGATACGCCGAATACTCATACGGCAAGGCCGGGAGTTTCATGAGTAACTTTACTTATGGGCTGTCCTTAGTTATCGCCAACGTGGCGATCGCCGTTTCCGCCGTGGGGTACCTCTCCGTGTTCTTAGACATGAAGCTCTCCCCAGTGGAAGTTGCCATCTGGACCATCATCCTGGTTATCGTCACGACGCTCCTGAACTTCGGGGGTGCGAAGATTACCGGTCGGATCGGTTCCGTTACCGTTTGGGGGGTTATCCTTCCCGTTGTGATTTTGGCGGTATTGGGCTGGTTCTGGTTCCAACCATCACTGTACGTGGCTTCTTGGAACCCACACGATATTAGTTTCTTCGATGGGATCGCTTCTTCTATCCCAATCACGCTTTGGGCTTTCTTAGGATTGGAATCCGCCGTTGCCAACATGGACGCCGTTGAAAATCCACAAAAGAACGTGCCAATCGCCGTTATGGCCGGGACGATCGGTGCCGGAATTATCTACATCTTATCCACGAACGTTATGGCTGGGATCGTTAAGAACTCCGCATTGTTGACTTCCAACGCCCCATTCGGGTTAACTTTCTCCACGATGTTTGGCTCATGGGCCGGGTTAGTGGTTGAAGGGATCATGGTTCTGGCATGTATCGGTTCCTTACTTGGTTGGCAATTTACGATTGCCCAAGTGTTCAAGTCTTCAGCCGATGAAGGCTACTTCCCAAAGGTCTTCTCTCGGGTTACCAAGAACGATACGCCAATCGTTGGGATGTTAATCCTGATGACCGTTCAAGTGCTGTTGTCATTCATGACGATCAGTCCTGACTTGAACAAGCAATTTAACGTGTTAGTTAACTTAGCCGTTGTGACCAACTTAGTTCCATACCTGCTTTCCATGGGTGCTGCTAAGACGATCCAATTAGGCGCTGGGGTTAAACCAACCAACAGTGTCTTCCGGTTAACGAACGTGATTGCCGTGATCGCTGCGATCTACTCGCTGTACGCAATGTACGCTTCCGGTTCACAAGCGATGGTCTTAGGTTCTCTGGTTACCTTCTTCGGTTGGACCGCATACTCCTTCGTGGCGTACAAGTTCGACTTGAGTTCAGATAAGTTAGAGAAGTTAAACAACAACCACGCATTTGATGCTGAAGAAGATTCCGTTAAGGAATAAGCCACAGCGTTAAAGTAAATGACATTTCTTCCTTCAGGAGAAATTGATAACTAAAGACTAGGCCACCTGAATCTACGGATTCGGTGGCCTAGTCTTTTAGTGTCTGAACTTTCGGGAGTGAGGGGAGCTGATGGGGGATTGCTGAGCAGCGGTTTGGGGGCCCGGGATCCGTTAAGGGGAAAAAAAGGGCTCCGGCCGGGGCACCCTGATGTCCCAGGTAAAGCTACTCTCGTCAAAAGACGCCAAAAAAGAACCGCCAATTCAAGCGAATTGGCGGTTCTTTTCATTAGGATGATTGTCTAGTCACAATACCCGTTAAGCTTTAAGCTTCGTTGGCTAGGGTGCCTAACACGTTACGTGCAACCACGGGGTCACTCGCGTAAGGTGTATCCACACCGTTGATCTTTTGGTAAGCATCTTCACCCTTACCGGCAAGAACAACCAGGTCGGTATTGGTAGCCATCGAGATGGCTTCGTGAATCGCATCTTCCCGCTTAGGAATGATGTGAGTCGTGACCTTATCGTGATCGATGTGACTATCGATTTCCTTAGCGATGGCGACGGGGTCTTCGTGACCAGGGTCGTCAGCGGTCAGGAAAGCAATGTCTGCATAATCGTTTAAAGCCCGGGCAAAGCCTTCACGCCGGTCCTCTCCCTTATCTCCGGTACTCCCCAGAAGGGCAATAATCCGTTGGTCAGGGAATTGGGTCCGTAAGAAGTGCATCAACGCATTCATGCTGCCCCAATCGTGGGCGTAATCAATGTAGATGGTCCCATGATTCTGGGTCTTGATGAATTCCATTCGCCCAGGAACGGTAGTGTGGCTTAACCCGTATTGCATGTCGGCAACCTGAGCTTGCGCGATGTGCGTTGCTAAGATGGCGGCCGTGGCGTTACTTTGGTTGAAGTCACCCGGAACCGAGACGTGGAACTGAGCACCTAAACTAGCGAGCTCGGCATTTTCTGAATTGACGGTCAGACTGAACGTACTATCCGTTAATGAGGCTTCATCGTTGACGATGGTGACATCGGCATCGTGGCTGGTCTGACTGTAAGTGAAGATGTGGTCAGGCGCAGAAGAAACCTTAGCGGCGGATAAGACTTCAGGGAAATGATCGGTATCCGCGTTAATGATGCAGTAGTCGGAATTTAACATTAACTGTTGCTTACAGAAGAGATAGTTAGCAAAGTTAGGGTGTTCGTTAATTCCGATGTGGTCAGGCGTGATGTCTAAGAAGATCCCGACGTTAAAGCGTAATCCGTAGACCCGGTCTAACAGATAGGCCTGTGAGGCCACTTCTAAGACCAGATACTTCTGGCCGTTATCAGCGGCTTCCCGCATTTCGTGGAACAAGTCCAACGATTCGGCAGTGGTTAAGTGCGCCTTAAACTCGTCTTCGGGAGCATTGCCGACAATCCGGTCAATGGTTGAGAACATCGCCGCTTGCTTTGGAAAGGCGTGTTCCAAGATGTTCCGCGTAAAGTACGTGGAAGTGGTCTTCCCCTTGGTCCCGGTATACGCGATTAAGAACATCTCGTTTTGCGGGAACTTGAAGAACAATTGAGCGGTGAGGGACATGGCCTTACGCACATCATTAACAATGATGCCAGGGACATCGACGTCGTGACTATAGTCGGTTTCCGACAAGTACGCGGTAGCGCCCTGGGTCACGGCTTGCTTCAAGTAGTCGACGGAGAAAGTCTTCCCCTTGCAGATGAACAGGCCGTTCTGACCAATCTTACGTGAATCGTATTCCAGAGAGTCGAATGAGAGGTTTTGGGCACTAGACGTTGTGCGAACAAACAGATGGTGTTCTTGTAAAAGAACAATCAGTTCTGACAAATTCATTCTAATTCCTCTTTCCTATATTGTGCCGTGTAAGTTGGTGGTTATTCGTTAGGACGCATCGTTGGGAATAACATGACGTCACGAATTGAAGGGGCATCCGTTAAGAGCATCGTCATCCGGTCGATCCCGATACCCAGACCACCAGTAGGCGGCATACCATATTCCATGGCTTCTAGGTAATCCTCATCGATCCCGTGGGCTTCTTCGTTACCTTCCTCACGTTCAGTGTCTTGGGCTTCAAACCGTTGACGTTGGTCGATTGGGTCGTTTAATTCGGTAAAGGCGTTGGCAAATTCGTTACCCGTAATGTAGAGTTCGAACCGGTCGGTGAACCGAGGGTCCTTGGCGTTCTTCTTGGCCAATGGTGAAATTTCAACGGGGTGACCGTAAACGAAGGTTGGGTCGATCAAGGTGTCTTGGACCTTTTCTTCGAAGAAGGCGTTAATAATGTGACCAACCTTCCAGTAGTCTTCGTATTCAATGTTGTTTTCGTCAGCTAACTTCTTAGCGTCGTCATCGGACATTGGTTGCCAGAAGTCGATACCCGTAACTTCCTTAATCGCATCAACCATGTGGATCCGCTTGTATGGGGATTCCAAGTCAATTGGTTGACCTTGGTAAGTGATGTGACCGTCACCGTTAACCTTGTGGGCCGTGTAACGGAAGATGTTTTCCGTTTCGTCCATGACGTCGCGGAAGTCGTAGTAAGCCGCATAGGTTTCGAGCATGTTGAATTCAGGGTTGTGACGCGTGTCAATCCCTTCGTTACGGAAGTCCTTACCCAGTTCGTAAACCTTTTCCAGGCCACCAACGATTAAGCGCTTCAAGTAAAGTTCCGTGGCAATCCGGAGATACAATGGAATGTCGAGGGCGTTAGACTTAGTAATGAATGGACGAGCTTCGGCACCACCAGCTTGCGTTTGCAGAACCGGCGTGTCAACTTCGATGAAGCCTTCGCCGTCGAGGTATTCACGAACGGCCTTCTTGATTTGCGTAACCTTCATGAACCGGTTAAAGCTGTCGCGGTTCGCGATTAAGTCTAAGTAACGTTGACGGTAAATAGACTCTTGGTTAGTTAAACCATGATACTTATCTGGTAAGGGACGTAACGCCTTGGATAAGAATTCCAGGCTAGTGATCCGTACCGTTAATTCGCCGGTATCCGTCTTGATGACGTAACCTTGAACACCAATAAAGTCACCTAAATCCAAAGACTTGTACAGATCATAAGCCTTTTCGCCTAATTCGTCTTGACGAGCATAGATCTGAACGGAACCGTCGCGGTCGAGTAAGTCTAAGAATCCAGCCTTACCACTACCACGCTTTGCAACGACACGACCTGCCAGTGTAACGTCATGCTTGGTTTCAGCTAAACTTTCTTTGGTAGCTTCACCGAACTTGTCTTGTAAGGACTGGCTGTTGTCGGTTCTATCGAAGCGATGACCAAAAGGTGCAATACCTTCATCGTGCAGCTTGTTCATCTTATCGCGACGAACCTGCATCTGATCATTCAAATCATTTGAGTTGGTACTGTTATTATTGCTGTCACTCATATTTGTGGCCTCCTAGTTAGTAGTAAGCTGACTGTTTTGATGAATATACAGAAAGTCTAACCTTAATTTAATTTATTTCAGAGCATTTAGCAAGGGGGAAGATGAGATTAATTGACCTTTTTTACCAACGGAAGATGTGAATAAGTGAGAGTTGGTACCGCTTCAAAGGGGTTTATATTAGTGTTTTAATCTATTTTTAATTTTCCTTTATTGCCCTCATTAATTTTGCTATCATTACAGTAGATAGCGTTATTTCTGAGAAAAGGACATGCAAAATAATGAATATTACACAGTTAATTCGAAAAACCTGGCCCCTTCTATTGTTAGGATTTTTAGTCAACACCGCTTACAGTGTGATGTGGCCACTAACCACCATTTACCTCCACGACGATCTCAAGCTGAACCTGGTAACCAGCGGCTGGATCTTGGTGGCTTATTCGGGGTGTAATGTTCTGGGGGGCTACCTAGGCGGTATTTTGGGGGACCGGTACTCGTTAAAACGAGTGGGACTGCTGACCCTGGTCGGTTTAATTGTGGACTCGGCGGCGGGGTTCTTCTGGAACGGCCTGATTGGCTACCCCATTGTGTTGGTTATCTTCGGGCTCTTGACGGGGGCAATGCTGACCCTGGTTACGACGATGACGGCTCAACTGAGTCACGTCGACAGTCGCCTGTTTAATCTACTATATATTTTCATTAACTTAGGGCTGGTTGCCGGAACGGCCAGCATTGGAATCTTGTTTAAGCACAGTCTACAACCGATCTTCTTGATGCTTTTGGGGTGCTACGTCTTAGCCCTGGTCGTTTGGACCTGGTCCGTGGGTCGGTTTATGGCGCAGGCGTCACACCCGCAAGCCAAGGTGGCTCAAACGGGGCGACCGCAACGGACTATGGCCCTGGTTACGTTGGGCTTGCTGCTACTCAGCCTAGTCTTAATGTGGGGCACTTACTCGCAGTGGATGAGTAACGTGTCGGTTTATGTGCAAGAAATTGGGCTTAGCATTAAGGTTTACAGCTACCTCTGGGTATACAACGGACTGTTGCTGATCTTGGTTCAATCCGTGATGACCAAGTTTAGTCATAATAAGGTATTACCGTGGCAAATTCTCGGGGGACTGCTCGCAATTTGTGGGTCGTTTCTACTATTAAGTACGGCCAAACAGATTGGCATGCTTTTCGTGGCGATGACGTTGCTGACGGTAGGAGAGGCTGTGTATGTCCCAGGAGTCCCGGCGTTGATCAACGCGTACACCGTAGGGAACGAAGGCCGCTACCAGGGCTTGGTCAATTCCTTTTCGTCGATTGGGAAAGCGTTAGGCCCGGTTTTCGGGGGCTGGATTGTTGGCGGTTCCTTAGGATTTTCGGGATTGTTTATGGTTTGTGCCGCGATTAATGGGGTTGTGGTGCTGGGCGTTTTGGGCGGCCTGCTTCCCTACATGACGACCCGACGAAAAAATAGCGGACAATAATGACGACTGCTAGGGAGAACGCGCCGGGTAATCCGGCTATGATCTCCGTTTTCAGGCGGATTGTTTGTCTTTGGAAATAAATGGGATTAATTCCAAATTTTTGTTGACGGGGGTAAGGTTGGTTGGTATAGTTATATACGTTGTCGCGAACGAGTTCTCAACTAGACCAATTCGAAGGATTGAAATTAGTTGTTGACGAGTTACTGACAAAATGTTATTCTAACTAAGTTGTCGCTAAGCGATGACGGTTCAACTAGAAACGTTGTTAAATCAAACTTCTGGTTGACATCATAACTTCCAAATGTTATGATAATTAAGTTGTTTGTTACGAAAGACGACTTGGTAGACCTTTGAAAACTGAACATTGTTTCGACAAACCAAATATGTGTAGGGCGGTTTGGACTTAGGTTCAAACCCAAACAATATTTGCGAAGTCAATTCGCTTTAAAAATGTAACAACAATCGATGAGCTATTCGAGCTTATCATCTTTTAAGATGAGAGTTTGATCCTGGCTCAGGACGAACGCTGGCGGCATGCCTAATACATGCAAGTCGAACGAGTTCCCGTTGATTGACGCGCTTGCACTGATTTCAACATTGGAACGAGTGGCGAACTGGTGAGTAACACGTGGAAAACCTGCCCAGAAGCAGGGGATAACACTTGGAAACAGGTGCTAATACCGTATAACAACAAAAACCGCATGGTTTTTGTTTGAAAGGTGGCTTCGGCTATCACTTCTGGATGGTTCCGCGGCGCATTAGCTAGTTGGTGAGGTAAAGGCCCACCAAGGCGATGATGCGTAGCCGACCTGAGAGGGTAATCGGCCACATTGGGACTGAGACACGGCCCAGACTCCTACGGGAGGCAGCAGTAGGGAATCTTCCACAATGGACGAAAGTCTGATGGAGCAATGCCGCGTGAGTGAAGAAGGGTTTCGGCTCGTAAAACTCTGTTGTTGAAGAAGAACGGGTGTCAGAGTAACTGTTGACATCGTGACGGTATTCAACCAGAAAGCCACGGCTAACTACGTGCCAGCAGCCGCGGTAATACGTAGGTGGCAAGCGTTGTCCGGATTTATTGGGCGTAAAGCGAGCGCAGGCGGTTACTTAAGTCTGATGTGAAAGCCTTCGGCTTAACCGAAGAAGTGCATCGGAAACTGGGTAACTTGAGTGCAGAAGAGGACAGTGGAACTCCATGTGTAGCGGTGGAATGCGTAGATATATGGAAGAACACCAGTGGCGAAGGCGGCTGTCTAGTCTGTAACTGACGCTGAGGCTCGAAAGCATGGGTAGCGAACAGGATTAGATACCCTGGTAGTCCATGCCGTAAACGATGAGTGCTAAGTGTTGGAGGGTTTCCGCCCTTCAGTGCTGCAGCTAACGCATTAAGCACTCCGCCTGGGGAGTACGACCGCAAGGTTGAAACTCAAAGGAATTGACGGGGGCCCGCACAAGCGGTGGAGCATGTGGTTTAATTCGAAGCTACGCGAAGAACCTTACCAGGTCTTGACATCTTCTGCCAATCTTAGAGATAAGACGTTCCCTTCGGGGACAGAATGACAGGTGGTGCATGGTTGTCGTCAGCTCGTGTCGTGAGATGTTGGGTTAAGTCCCGCAACGAGCGCAACCCTTATTATCAGTTGCCAGCATTCAGTTGGGCACTCTGGTGAGACTGCCGGTGACAAACCGGAGGAAGGTGGGGATGACGTCAAATCATCATGCCCCTTATGACCTGGGCTACACACGTGCTACAATGGACGGTACAACGAGTTGCGAAGTCGTGAGGCCAAGCTAATCTCTTAAAGCCGTTCTCAGTTCGGATTGTAGGCTGCAACTCGCCTACATGAAGTTGGAATCGCTAGTAATCGCGGATCAGCATGCCGCGGTGAATACGTTCCCGGGCCTTGTACACACCGCCCGTCACACCATGAGAGTTTGTAACACCCAAAGCCGGTGGGGTAACCTTCGGGAGCCAGCCGTCTAAGGTGGGACAGATGATTAGGGTGAAGTCGTAACAAGGTAGCCGTAGGAGAACCTGCGGCTGGATCACCTCCTTTCTAAGGAATATACGGAGGCTACACATACTTTGTCGAAACAATGGTCAGTTTTGAGGGGTCTACCCTCAAACTTGTTCTTTGAAAACTAGATATTATCAATTATTTTCCTTTAATTATTAAAGATAATTAAACCGAGAACACCGCGTTTATTTTGAGTTTTTTAATTAGTTTATTCGCTAATACTCAATTAATCAGCGGTCACGAAGTGACCGTTAGGTTAAGTTATGAAGGGCGCATGGTGAATGCCTTGGTACTAGGAGCCGATGAAGGACGGGACTAACACCGATATGCTTCGGGGAGCTGTACGTAAGCTTTGATCCGGAGATTTCCGAATGGGGAAACCCAATCATCTTTACCGATGATTACAACTTGACGAATACATACTCAAGTTGAGGCAGACGTGGGGAACTGAAACATCTAAGTACCCACAGGAAGAGAAAGAAAAATCGATTCCCTAAGTAGCGGCGAGCGAACGGGGAACAGCCCAAACCATCGAGCTTGCTCGGTGGGGTTGTAGGACTGAACATTTGAGTTACCAAAGTTAAGGATAACCGAAACATCTGGGAAGGTGTGGCAGAGCGGGTGATACCCCCGTAGGTGAAATCGTTAACTCTCAGTTCAGGATCCTGAGTACGGCCAGACACGTGAAACCTGGTCGGAATCCGGGAGGACCATCTCCCAAGGCTAAATACTCCCTAGTGACCGATAGTGAACCAGTACCGTGAGGGAAAGGTGAAAAGCACCCCGGAAGGGGAGTGAAATAGTTCCTGAAACCATGTGCCTACAATTAGTTAGAGCCCGTTAATGGGTGATAGCGTGCCTTTTGTAGAATGAACCGGCGAGTTACGTTAATTTGCAAGGTTAAGGTGTTAAGACCGGAGCCGTAGCGAAAGCGAGTCTGAAACGGGCGTTTCAGTAAGTTGACGTAGACCCGAAACCAGGTGACCTACCCATGTCCAGGTTGAAGGTGCGGTAAAGCGCACTGGAGGACCGAACCCGTGTATGTTGAAAAATGCTGGGATGAGGTGTGGGTAGCGGTGAAATTCCAAACGAACTTGGAGATAGCTGGTTCTCTCCGAAATAGCTTTAGGGTTAGCCTCGGATTTAGAATCGTGGAGGTAGAGCCACTGTTTGGACTAGGGGCCCGTCATGGGTTACTGAATTCAGATAAACTCCGAATGCCACAGATTTATATCCGGGAGTCAGACGATGAGTGATAAGATCCACCGTCGAAAGGGGAACAGCCCAGACCACCAATTAAGGTCCCTAAATATGTGCTAAGTGGAAAAGGATGTGGAATTGCATAGACAGCTAGGATGTTGGCTCAGAAGCAGCCACCATTTAAAGAGTGCGTAATAGCTCACTAGCCGAGTGACTCTGCGCCGAAAATATACCGGGGCTAAGCACATTACCGAAATTGTGGACGCGACTATGTCGCGTGATAGGAGAGCGTTCTAAGGGCGACGAAGCTAGATCGCAAGGACTAGTGGAGCGCTTAGAAGTGAGAATGCCGGTATGAGTAGCGAAAGATCAGTGAGAATCTGATCCACCGAATGACTAAGGTTTCCTGGGGAAGGCTCGTCCTCCCAGGGTTAGTCGGGACCTAAGCTGAGGCCGTAAGGCGTAAGCGATGGATAACAGGTTGATATTCCTGTACTAGTTAATATTGTTTGAACGATGGAGGGACGCAGGAGGCTAAAGCAAGCGCACGATTGGAAATGTGCGTTCAAGCGTCAAGTCTGGTGATGAGTCAAATGCTTATCGCTAAGGACAAGGCGTGATGAGGACCGAATTTTAGTAGGGAAGTGCTCCATGTCACACTGCCGAGAAAAGCTTCTAGTTAGATATTAATTACCCGTACCGCAAACCGACACAGGTAGTCGAGGAGAGTATCCTAAGGTGAGCGAGTGAACTCTCGTTAAGGAACTCGGCAAAATGACCCCGTAACTTCGGGAGAAGGGGTGCTACACGCAAGTGTAGCCGCAGTGAAAAGGCCCAGGCGACTGTTTATCAAAAACACAGGTTTCTGCAAAATCGTAAGATGAAGTATAGGGGCTGACGCCTGCCCGGTGCTGGAAGGTTAAGTGGATGAGTTAGCTTCGGCGAAGCCCAGAAATGAAGCCCCAGTAAACGGCGGCCGTAACTATAACGGTCCTAAGGTAGCGAAATTCCTTGTCGGGTAAGTTCCGACCCGCACGAAAGGCGTAACGATCTGGGCACTGTCTCAACGAGAGACTCGGTGAAATTATATTACCTGTGAAGATGCAGGTTACCCGCGACAGGACGGAAAGACCCCATGGAGCTTTACTGTAGCTTGATATTGGGTGTTGACACAGCTTGTACAGGATAGGTCGGAGCCGTAGATATCGGAACGCTAGTTTCGATGGAGGCGTTGGTGGGATACGACCCTCGCTGTGTGAACACTCTAACCCGCGCCACTTATCGTGGCGGGAGACAGTGTCAGGTGGGCAGTTTGACTGGGGCGGTCGCCTCCTAAAAAGTAACGGAGGCGCCCAAAGGTTCCCTCAGAATGGTTGGAAATCATTCGACGAGTGTAAAGGCAGAAGGGAGCTTGACTGCGAGACAGACAGGTCGAGCAGGGACGAAAGTCGGGCTTAGTGATCCGGTGGTACCGTATGGAAGGGCCATCGCTCAACGGATAAAAGCTACCCTGGGGATAACAGGCTTATCTCCCCCAAGAGTCCACATCGACGGGGAGGTTTGGCACCTCGATGTCGGCTCATCGCATCCTGGGGCTGTAGTCGGTCCCAAGGGTTGGGCTGTTCGCCCATTAAAGCGGTACGCGAGCTGGGTTCAGAACGTCGTGAGACAGTTCGGTCCCTATCCGTCGCGGGCGTAGGAAATTTGAGAGGAGCTGTCCTTAGTACGAGAGGACCGGGATGGACATACCTCTGGTGTACCAGTTGTGCCGCCAGGCGCATCGCTGGGTAGCTATGTATGGATGAGATAAACGCTGAAAGCATCTAAGTGTGAAACTCGCCTCAAGATGAGATTTCCCATTCCTTTATGGAAGTAAGACCCCTGAGAGATGATCAGGTAGATAGGTTGGAAGTGGCAGCACCGTGAGGTGTGCAGCGGACCAATACTAATCGGTCGAGGACTTAACCAAGTAATGGTGTTCTCAAAGAAAATAAGCTGGTAATATCTAGTTTTGAGAGAATAAGCTCTCAATAGTGTGGTGGCGATAGCCTGAAGGATACACCTGTTCCCATGCCGAACACAGAAGTTAAGCTTCAGCACGCCGATAGTAGTTGGGGGATCGCCCCCTGCAAGGATAGGACGTTGCCACGCAATGTCAGGAACTCAATTCGTTGAGTTCCTTTTTTTTGTGTCAAAAATTTTGGAAGCAAGTATAACTTGGTTTTTGCGGAAACCGCCAGTTAACCGTTCTCAACCACAAGCCTTACGTGGTACGACTAAGGCAGCTAAGCTCACGCTGGTTTCTTGGTGCGGAGCAAGGTGAAACGTAGATGAACAGCCGAAAAGATCGAATCTTGGTTGGCACGTGAGGATGCTTGGGTTTCATTGCAATCATCGCGGCAAGGCATTATTGACGGGCTGTTTCGCCGTTCTTGGCCCGCTAAGGTCGGCTTATTGATATTTGGGCGAGGAGACACGTTCTTTAAAGATGTGATGAATCGCCTTAACCTTTTCGGGTACCTGTAAATCGTATTACTAGTAAAGCGGACGTATACTAATATCGGAACAGTTACTTGAACAACTCTGAGATAGGCTCCGTGAAAGGTGATGATTCGATGTTGAGCGGCATCAAACTTCGACTGTACCCAACCCGCACTCAAGAAGGCCAGCTATGGCAGTTTGGCAATAATCGCTTTGTTTGGAATCAAATGTTAGTGATGGCCAAGGCCCGGTATAAAAATAATCCAAGCAGCCGCCTCATCGTTGTTTAAGCATCGTGGTGGTCAACCACGCTTTAAATCGCGGCGATCAGCTAAGCAGGCATATACCGACCGTTTTTCTGCTAGTTCGCAACCAGTTATGGCTAAGCACCGAGTTAAATTACCAAAACTCGGTAGTGTCAAGACCAGCAAGACGGGTCGGCTGATCAACGGCCTCGTTAAGCGCTATACAGTTAGCCATGACGTTACGGGACGTTACTATTTGAGTTTACAAGTTGAATTTCTGGAGCCTAAGCTACTACCTAAAACCGGGGTTCAAGTGGGTATTGACTTGGTCGTAGCTGATCTGGCGATTGTCTCTTATGGCCAGAAATATCCTAAATTTCAAGCGCTCTGGGAAGAAGAACAAGGGATTAAGTGGTAACGGAAGTTCAATCAGTGCAAACATCAAACCAAGGTCAACGTGATTCAGTGGAACCATGATAAAAATCACTTGATTGAGTTGGAACTCAATGACTATAAAAACTGGCAGCGAGCTAGGCAAAGCAAAGCGCGTTACCAGCGTAAACTCGCTAATCGGCGTAAAGACTACTTGAACAAACTGACGATCCAGTTGGTCAAAGCCTACGACGTGATTGTGATTGAGGATTTAAAAGTCAAGAATCTAATGCACAATCATCACTTGGCTAAGTCAACTGCCAATGCCAGCTGTGGGTTTCAAAGTGGTCAGAAGCCGCTCGAAATTCGCGAATGGACTTGTCCCCACTGTGGGACGCATCATGATCGTGATGTCAATGCGGCTATTAATATCCTACATAGAGGTCTAAAAACGGCCCAATAAAGTCTCTTGGTAAGATGGTTGAGCTCTGTGAGTTAGGTACTCGGAATACCGCCATAACAACCTAAACACTCCTTAACGTTCCCAGAAGTTCGGTCGTTTACGGCCGGGTAGTTACAAATCTGCCGAAATGCAAAAGATGGCAGCAGATATGCAAAAGGACCATCCGCAGAAATATATAACTATATTATTGAACCGGGCAAGAAAGGTTCAGGACCGCTGACTATGCTAAGGGTTATTTGATCTTGACTAAGGGGGCTAAGTTGTATGCCCCCGGGATTATCTGCCTTTGACTTTATCGGAACTTTGTCAAACGGTCATAAGTTTGTTGGCGAGATTTGTCATCAAAAGCATGTTGCTGTGGTGATGCCCGGCATGTATTCTAATTCGGAAAACTTCACGAATAATTTGGGATGCTGGGGCGTCTACTTTAGTTCTAACAACGACAAAAATTAGTGGATTTACTACATAAGGGATTTAAACCGTCACAAGGATTAGGTCCAAACTTAGTTAGCTCAATTTCAAGCGCTTGGGAGACTGCTAATTTTTCAGAACAAGCAACTTTGTATAACTGGCAGTCCAAGTTCCTATTAGTTAACAAGGCCGTAGCTGAAAATAAGAATGGTTGAAATGAAATGGGGTAAGTTCGTTTCTTGCACAGGAAAGTCCTTTTGGGCTTTTTTGTCTAAACGTCTACCTCACTTCTTGTTTTGCGTCTATGGGGATTCCTCATAGACTAAATACAGGAAGTGTAAAAATAATTCATTGACCGCCAGCAGTCAAATCTACCGGTTTCAATTCCGATACTAGCATCAACATGTTCGATCGAAACAAGTGAGTCGGGTTAATTGGGGGAAATAAAATAGCTAAACCGCGCAAATGGTTAGCCTCAATCCTGGTAATGCTAGGAGGTGTTGGCGCTGGAGCGTCAGCATTAACCGATAACGGGAAAATAAAAATGCGTTTGCGTTAGCTTCATTTCAATCGGATGGCTCCTTAAGTGGTGGTAAGGGTACTGGCCGGAAGTATACTAATGCGAGACCTAGTGGTTCCGTGCTCGACGGAACTAATTATTCTGGTTGATACCATAGTAAGAGCTTAAGTCCTTTTGCTCGTCTCTTGCTACCGGGGCCGCTTAGATAACAGAACTAACCTAGGAGATGCGGTTACTGTCTGGGGACAGTGCGGCATCTTTAAATCAGGGAATCAGCTAATCGGGAGAATCGTAGCGGTTGGTCTAGTGCCGACTTTCCACTAGGCGATCAGCCCAGGTAGTGGAGCTAGTCTGCTGGTAAGGTCCGGCTCACGGCTAACTTTAGCGGCCTACTTGGAGATGCTGAGTTAAACCGGGGTCTGAGACGCTCACCAAGAATTACTGAGGAACTGGGCGGGCAGGTGATCAGCGGGTAGGTCTGTTTGTCCTTCTAACCCTGCAGTTATTAGTAGGCGTCGGCGAGCGGAGTGCGGTTATAGATTAGATCCTAAGTTTGGGGAATAGATCAGTATAAATTAACGACAAAAAACGAGTTTCTCCGGGAGCCCTATTGTCAGAGCGTCGGTTTTCAGTAATAATAGAGGGAAATGCCACTTTAGCTCAGAAGGTAGAGCGTTTCCATGGTAAGGAAGAGGTCGTTGGTTCAAATCCAATAAGTGGCTTAGCTACTGGCTCGGTGGAAATGTCACCGGGCTTTTTTGATGAGCGATGTCGTGTGGCAGGCTAGCAGTACTGAGTTTGTATAAGGGCATAGGGAAGCAATAGAGGGGGAGAATTCTCGATGGCTTCAGCAGCGGAAAAGCGTCCACCGGAAGCCCGTTTCCCCGTTGAGGACGCCCAATTTGGTGACGGTGAAAATAAATTCAAAAATTCCGTTGACAGTTCCTAAGCGCTCATGGTATATTAATTAAGCTGTCGAACAGCGATGGCACAGCAGCGACGCAATTAATTGATTGAAATTAATTAATTAAAATAAGTTGTTGACATCATAACTTCTAAATGTTATGATAATTAAGTTGTCTGTTACGAAAGACAATTTGGTAGACCTTTGAAAACTGAACATTGTTTCGACAAACCAAATATGTGTAGGGCGGTTTGAACTTAGGTTCAAACCCAAACAATATTTGCGAAGTCAATTCGCTTTAAAAATGTAACAACAATCGATGAGCTATTCGAGCTTATCATCTTTTAAGATGAGAGTTTGATCCTGGCTCAGGACGAACGCTGGCGGCATGCCTAATACATGCAAGTCGAACGAGTTCCCGTTGATTGACGTGCTTGCACTGATTTCAACATTGGAACGAGTGGCGAACTGGTGAGTAACACGTGGAAAACCTGCCCAGAAGCAGGGGATAACACTTGGAAACAGGTGCTAATACCGTATAACAACAAAAACCGCATGGTTTTTGTTTGAAAGGTGGCTTCGGCTATCACTTCTGGATGGTTCCGCGGCGCATTAGCTAGTTGGTGAGGTAAAGGCCCACCAAGGCGATGATGCGTAGCCGACCTGAGAGGGTAATCGGCCACATTGGGACTGAGACACGGCCCAGACTCCTACGGGAGCAGCAGTAGGGAATCTTCCACAATGGACGAAAGTCTGATGGAGCAATGCCGCGTGAGTGAAGAAGGGTTTCGGCTCGTAAAACTCTGTTGTTGAAGAAGAACGGGTGTCAGAGTAACTGTTGACATCGTGACGGTATTCAACCAGAAAGCCACGGCTAACTACGTGCCAGCAGCCGCGGTAATACGTAGGTGGCAAGCGTTGTCCGGATTTATTGGGCGTAAAGCGAGCGCAGGCGGTTACTTAAGTCTGATGTGAAAGCCTTCGGCTTAACCGAAGAAGTGCATCGGAAACTGGGTAACTTGAGTGCAGAAGAGGACAGTGGAACTCCATGTGTAGCGGTGGAATGCGTAGATATATGGAAGAACACCAGTGGCGAAGGCGGCTGTCTAGTCTGTAACTGACGCTGAGGCTCGAAAGCATGGGTAGCGAACAGGATTAGATACCCTGGTAGTCCATGCCGTAAACGATGAGTGCTAAGTGTTGGAGGGTTTCCGCCCTTCAGTGCTGCAGCTAACGCATTAAGCACTCCGCCTGGGGAGTACGACCGCAAGGTTGAAACTCAAAGGAATTGACGGGGGCCCGCACAAGCGGTGGAGCATGTGGTTTAATTCGAAGCTACGCGAAGAACCTTACCAGGTCTTGACATCTTCTGCCAATCTTAGAGATAAGACGTTCCCTTCGGGGACAGAATGACAGGTGGTGCATGGTTGTCGTCAGCTCGTGTCGTGAGATGTTGGGTTAAGTCCCGCAACGAGCGCAACCCTTATTATCAGTTGCCAGCATTCAGTTGGGCACTCTGGTGAGACTGCCGGTGACAAACCGGAGGAAGGTGGGGATGACGTCAAATCATCATGCCCCTTATGACCTGGGCTACACACGTGCTACAATGGACGGTACAACGAGTTGCGAAGTCGTGAGGCCAAGCTAATCTCTTAAAGCCGTTCTCAGTTCGGATTGTAGGCTGCAACTCGCCTACATGAAGTTGGAATCGCTAGTAATCGCGGATCAGCATGCCGCGGTGAATACGTTCCCGGGCCTTGTACACACCGCCCGTCACACCATGAGAGTTTGTAACACCCAAAGCCGGTGGGGTAACCTTCGGGAGCCAGCCGTCTAAGGTGGGACAGATGATTAGGGTGAAGTCGTAACAAGGTAGCCGTAGGAGAACCTGCGGCTGGATCACCTCCTTTCTAAGGAATATACGGAGGCTACACATACTTTGTCGAAACAATGGTCAGTTTTGAGGGGTCTACCCTCAAACTTGTTCTTTGAAAACTAGATATTATCAATTATTTTCCTTTAATTATTAAAGATAATTAAACCGAGAACACCGCGTTTATTTTGAGTTTTTTAATTAGTTTATTCGCTAATACTCAATTAATCAGCGGTCACGAAGTGACCGTTAGGTTAAGTTATGAAGGGCGCATGGTGAATGCCTTGGTACTAGGAGCCGATGAAGGACGGGACTAACACCGATATGCTTCGGGGAGCTGTACGTAAGCTTTGATCCGGAGATTTCCGAATGGGGAAACCCAATCATCTTTACCGATGATTACAACTTGACGAATACATACTCAAGTTGAGGCAGACGTGGGGAACTGAAACATCTAAGTACCCACAGGAAGAGAAAGAAAAATCGATTCCCTAAGTAGCGGCGAGCGAACGGGGAACAGCCCAAACCATCGAGCTTGCTCGGTGGGGTTGTAGGACTGAACATTTGAGTTACCAAAGTTAAGGATAACCGAAACATCTGGGAAGGTGTGGCAGAGCGGGTGATACCCCCGTAGGTGAAATCGTTAACTCTCAGTTCAGGATCCTGAGTACGGCCAGACACGTGAAACCTGGTCGGAATCCGGGAGGACCATCTCCCAAGGCTAAATACTCCCTAGTGACCGATAGTGAACCAGTACCGTGAGGGAAAGGTGAAAAGCACCCCGGAAGGGGAGTGAAATAGTTCCTGAAACCATGTGCCTACAATTAGTTAGAGCCCGTTAATGGGTGATAGCGTGCCTTTTGTAGAATGAACCGGCGAGTTACGTTAATTTGCAAGGTTAAGGTGTTAAGACCGGAGCCGTAGCGAAAGCGAGTCTGAAACGGGCGTTTCAGTAAGTTGACGTAGACCCGAAACCAGGTGACCTACCCATGTCCAGGTTGAAGGTGCGGTAAAGCGCACTGGAGGACCGAACCCGTGTATGTTGAAAAATGCTGGGATGAGGTGTGGGTAGCGGTGAAATTCCAAACGAACTTGGAGATAGCTGGTTCTCTCCGAAATAGCTTTAGGGTTAGCCTCGGATTTAGAATCGTGGAGGTAGAGCCACTGTTTGGACTAGGGGCCCGTCATGGGTTACTGAATTCAGATAAACTCCGAATGCCACAGATTTATATCCGGGAGTCAGACGATGAGTGATAAGATCCACCGTCGAAAGGGGAACAGCCCAGACCACCAATTAAGGTCCCTAAATATGTGCTAAGTGGAAAAGGATGTGGAATTGCATAGACAGCTAGGATGTTGGCTCAGAAGCAGCCACCATTTAAAGAGTGCGTAATAGCTCACTAGCCGAGTGACTCTGCGCCGAAAATATACCGGGGCTAAGCACATTACCGAAATTGTGGACGCGACTATGTCGCGTGATAGGAGAGCGTTCTAAGGGCGACGAAGCTAGATCGCAAGGACTAGTGGAGCGCTTAGAAGTGAGAATGCCGGTATGAGTAGCGAAAGATCAGTGAGAATCTGATCCACCGAATGACTAAGGTTTCCTGGGGAAGGCTCGTCCTCCCAGGGTTAGTCGGGACCTAAGCTGAGGCCGTAAGGCGTAAGCGATGGATAACAGGTTGATATTCCTGTACTAGTTAATATTGTTTGAACGATGGAGGGACGCAGGAGGCTAAAGCAAGCGCACGATTGGAAATGTGCGTTCAAGCGTCAAGTCTGGTGATGAGTCAAATGCTTATCGCTAAGGACAAGGCGTGATGAGGACCGAATTTTAGTAGGGAAGTGCTCCATGTCACACTGCCGAGAAAAGCTTCTAGTTAGATATTAATTACCCGTACCGCAAACCGACACAGGTAGTCGAGGAGAGTATCCTAAGGTGAGCGAGTGAACTCTCGTTAAGGAACTCGGCAAAATGACCCCGTAACTTCGGGAGAAGGGGTGCTACACGCAAGTGTAGCCGCAGTGAAAAGGCCCAGGCGACTGTTTATCAAAAACACAGGTTTCTGCAAAATCGTAAGATGAAGTATAGGGGCTGACGCCTGCCCGGTGCTGGAAGGTTAAGTGGATGAGTTAGCTTCGGCGAAGCCCAGAAATGAAGCCCCAGTAAACGGCGGCCGTAACTATAACGGTCCTAAGGTAGCGAAATTCCTTGTCGGGTAAGTTCCGACCCGCACGAAAGGCGTAACGATCTGGGCACTGTCTCAACGAGAGACTCGGTGAAATTATATTACCTGTGAAGATGCAGGTTACCCGCGACAGGACGGAAAGACCCCATGGAGCTTTACTGTAGCTTGATATTGGGTGTTGACACAGCTTGTACAGGATAGGTCGGAGCCGTAGATATCGGAACGCTAGTTTCGATGGAGGCGTTGGTGGGATACGACCCTCGCTGTGTGAACACTCTAACCCGCGCCACTTATCGTGGCGGGAGACAGTGTCAGGTGGGCAGTTTGACTGGGGCGGTCGCCTCCTAAAAAGTAACGGAGGCGCCCAAAGGTTCCCTCAGAATGGTTGGAAATCATTCGACGAGTGTAAAGGCAGAAGGGAGCTTGACTGCGAGACAGACAGGTCGAGCAGGGACGAAAGTCGGGCTTAGTGATCCGGTGGTACCGTATGGAAGGGCCATCGCTCAACGGATAAAAGCTACCCTGGGGATAACAGGCTTATCTCCCCCAAGAGTCCACATCGACGGGGAGGTTTGGCACCTCGATGTCGGCTCATCGCATCCTGGGGCTGTAGTCGGTCCCAAGGGTTGGGCTGTTCGCCCATTAAAGCGGTACGCGAGCTGGGTTCAGAACGTCGTGAGACAGTTCGGTCCCTATCCGTCGCGGGCGTAGGAAATTTGAGAGGAGCTGTCCTTAGTACGAGAGGACCGGGATGGACATACCTCTGGTGTACCAGTTGTGCCGCCAGGCGCATCGCTGGGTAGCTATGTATGGATGAGATAAACGCTGAAAGCATCTAAGTGTGAAACTCGCCTCAAGATGAGATTTCCCATTCCTTTATGGAAGTAAGACCCCTGAGAGATGATCAGGTAGATAGGTTGGAAGTGGCAGCACCGTGAGGTGTGCAGCGGACCAATACTAATCGGTCGAGGACTTAACCAAGTAATGGTGTTCTCAAAGAAAATAAGCTGGTAATATCTAGTTTTGAGAGAATAAGCTCTCAATAGTATGGTGGCGATAGCCTGAAGGATACACCTGTTCCCATGCCGAACACAGAAGTTAAGCTTCAGCACGCCGATAGTAGTTGGGGGATCGCCCCCTGCAAGGATAGGACGTTGCCACGCAATGTCAGGAACTCAATTCGATTGAGTTCCTTTTTTTGTACAATGGTTAAAATTCTAACTAACGGCGGTGATGCCCCGTTTAAGGTCCGCTAATCTGCGCGGGGACGCGCTCGATCCGGTCTCCCCACAACGGGTTATTGGTTAACTTAAACTCAATAATTTCAAGTTTTGTCCCAGTGAAGTGCGTCGTTTTTTCGGGCTTGTGCTATCATTATGAGGTGAGCAGAATTCTGAAAAAACGATTAGACTATGAGAGAATGGGTGAAGATAATGAAGAGATACCGAAGTTACCGGCTTAGTTTAGGCTGGCAAATTTTAATTGGGTTAGTCTTAGGAATTGTTTTAGGAGTCATTTTCTACCAGAACAAAATGGCCATTACCGCCATGCAGAACATCGGGAACATGTTCATTGGCCTGATCCAAATGATCGTCTTACCAATCGTGGTTTCCTGTTTAACCGTGGGGATTGCCAACATGGGTGACATTAAGCAGTTAGGTCGGGTCGGCGGGAAGACGCTGATCTACTTTGAAATTATGACGACGATTGCGATTGCCCTCGGGCTGTTAGTCGGGAATGTCTTCCATCCTGGGTCGTTTATTGACATTCACCAACTACATAGCACGGATATCAGTCAATACGTCTCTACGGCCAAATCAGCCAAGAATACGGGAATCTGGGCAACCCTCATGGGCATTATTCCCACCAACTTCTTCAAATCCTTGAGTGAAGGCGATATGATGCCCGTCATCTTCTTCTCCGTCTTCTTCGGGTTGGGGACCGCGGCCATCGGCAAGCAGGGGAAAATCATTATTGATTTCCTAGATGCCGTTTCGCAAGTCATGTTCCGCGTCACGAACTGGGTGATGCATACCGCGCCCATCGGGGTTTGTGCCCTGATTGGGGTCACCATTGCCCAAATGGGGCTCTCCGCGTTAGCTCCCCTGGGCTACTTCATCATCTTGGCGTACGCCACCATGGCGATCTTCATCCTGGTCTTCATGGGCCTAGTTGCCCGGCTCTTCGGTTTTCGTCTGTGGGACCTGCTGACGGTGATTAAGGATGAAGCCATCCTGGCTTTCTCCACGGCCAGTTCCGAAGCCACGTTACCGCGGTTAATTGATAAGATGGATAAGTTCGGGGTCAGTCAGGGGATTGTTTCCTTTGTGATTCCAACCGGCTACACCTTCAACCTGGACGGGTCGGCCATTTATCAATCGCTAGCGGCCTTATTCCTGGCTCAGGCCTACCACATCCACTTGAGCTTAGGCCAGCAGATTACCCTGTTAGTGGTCCTGATGATCACTAGTAAGGGGATGGCCGGGGTTCCCGGTGCGTCCTTCGTGGTCTTACTTGCGACGGTTTCGACGATTGGGGTCCCTATGAGTGGGTTAACCTTTATCGCCGGGATTGACCGGTTAGTCGACATGGGGCGGACCGCCGTTAACGTGGTGGGGAACTCCCTGGCCACGGTGGTCATTGGTAAGTCCGAACATGAATTTAGCGAAGAAAAGAGTCAGGCTTATCTCGCCAATATGCGAGCGGGGAAGAAAGCCTAACCGTGATTAAGGGTAAACTAAAAGACCTCGTCATGACCGGTAGTGGTCGTGACGAGGTCTTTTTTGACTTCAGCGTATTTACTAAACCTGACCAGCTCATTCACCCGGTTAAGGTGGCCACTTGCGGGGTGATTCCCATCAGCCCATGGGTAAGCGCCTTATTCGTGTGAATAACCGTCTGTGGCGGTTTGGTCAAGGGTTCGACGACAGACTTTAAAACACCAAAATAGTAGAAACGGCGTCAGTTACTTAACGCTTTCCCCCCATAGGGTTCCCCCAGTGGTGAAGCAGCCTACCCAAGCTCACACGTCAGTGCATCATAGCGGGGCAGGGCCGGAAAAACAACGTAACTCTAGCTTGCGTTATCGATTAAATGGCTTCAACCGGTTAGTCCCCAAACGAGTACGAGAAGGTCAGATACGGAAATGTTGGGTCTAACACCAACGGCATCTGAGTTAACGGCGGACTAACGGATCGCTTCTAAAATCTAAGGCCGAATTCACCGCATCAAGCTACGGTGTCCGGACCGGGAAAGCTAGTGTCACGGGTTGCTCCTCAAAGCGTCAACCAAGAGGGATGAACCAACGCTATCTTTCCCACCAGAGAGTGACACGCTCCAGGGTCATCTGTTAATGTCGTCATGTTCATCACCTCCCGTAAATGTTTAGGTCCAAATTAAAAGCGCCCGGCTCCACTAACTAGCCGCGCGCACATCAAATAGCATGTGAACAAAATCAGCTAGTCGTTGAGTTTTAGCACTATACGGCGTAGTTTGTTCAACAGCTACATTAGATCAGGCCTTATGTTGACCTGAACAGCTGACTCATTGGCGTTTCTCGACGTTTCTGAGCAGTAGCATTTTCCATATAGGAGCCTCACCTAACAGCTTCTAATTTATCTTACAAAGTTAGTCTACCCGAATTTTTTCCGGAGTGCAAGGACAACGCATTTTTTCAAAGAATTTCCTATGAAAATTGTTATAGTCGACACAGCAAAGTGGAAGCTACTAAAAAAACCGATGAGCGGGGCCCATCGGTTATCTAAAAACTTAAATGCCTTGTTCAATTTGCGCGTAGTTTTGGTGGTACCAGCCTTCCCAAGTGGTGTCCTTGAGCGACCCGTTCGCGTTATACGCCACCTTGACCGTCTTTAAGATGTTCAAGAAGAGGGGCCGCTTGTACTTCAAGACACCGGCGATCAATTCTGCCGGGGAGAAGTAGCGGTTTTCGAAGAGATATCGGTTGATATCGTTCATGGAATAATCAACCCGGTATTGAGATAAAATCTCCAGGTCATTTTGCTTAAAATGCGCAATGTAAAAGTGCGCAAAATCGGTTAAAGCCGTTTGTTGGGCGTTTTCGTCCAAGTCGGTAATTGTTAATACTGAGTCTGACAAACTCGGGACCTCCTTTAAGTTATCGCGACAGTGGTTGGCCAGCAACCACACCCTTTTCTATTATGGCACTTTTTAGCGACCGGTAAAGGCTCGATTCTCGAATTCTTGTGATTTGGTGGTTCAAGCAACCAAGATACCCGCTTGAAAACGCCCGTTAACGGGGATTTTAGCGAATCTCCACCAGAATAGGGGGGCTAGTGTATAATAAGACCGGTAAACAGCAGAAGGGAGCTTAGCGCGATGCAGGTGTTTGTGGTGGGGGCCAACGGTCAGATTGGTCGCTTAGTGGTACAACAACTTTTAGCCCGGGGGGATACCCCCATTGCCGGGTTACGGCCGGGAGAGGACAATGAGGATTGGGAAGACTTAGGCGTCAAAGTTTGCGATTTTGATTTGTTAGCCAAGCCGGAAACCTTAGCCAGTCGCTTGTTGGGGATTGATGCCCTGATCTTTGCGGCGGGATCGGGGAGTCGCACCAAGGACGACATGACCCTGCTGATCGACCTAGACGGGGCGGTCAAAACCATGCAAGCCGCTGAAATTGCCGGGGTACGTCGCTTTCTCATGATCAGTATGCTCTTTGCGGAGGATCGCAACCGGTGGGCGGCGCCCCTACAAGCTCTGTATGCGGCGAAGTTCTATGCGGACCACTGGTTAACTCACCAGACGCAGCTCGCGTACACCATCGTCGAGCCCGGGGCATTGTCTTTCCACCCGGCGACAGGGCTGGTCAAAAGTGATCCCATTGCCGTGGGGAGCGTCCCGCGCGGGGATGTTGCGGCTTTCTTGGTGGCGGCGTTGCACGATGAACGGACCGTGGGTAAAACCATCCCGTTACTGCAGGGGGATCAGTCCATTGCGCAGGTGTTAGACCAATTATGAGCAGCAGACCGGTGAACCGGGATGGATTTTGTTATAATAAACTTATAAACTAGATAAGTTGAACCCGACACCTTGAAGGAGGCCACCTACGATGACTGATAACTTAGTGTTAGCCCCACCGCAAGCCCGCGAATTAGCCCACCATTTAGACGAATGGTGCAAGTGGCGCCAGAGTAGCGATGAGTTGACCGCCGATGCCAACTGGGAGCGGTTCATTGAAAAGAGTCGGGAAAAGGCGCAATGGCAGGCCGGCTTGGCTGCCGAAATCGACCGCTGGGAAAATCTCCACGCCATTCACTTGGCGTTAGCGGAACAGCTGGGTGGACTCACCCATGCGGGTAGCCAGACGCGCCAATAAATTAACTCTAACCCTAACGACCGGTGTTTACGTCCCGGTCGTTTTTGGTTGGTCAATTTAGGTTTAAGCCATAAAAAAGACGCCCCGAGGGACGTCTTTTTCGATACTAGTATTAAAGGTTTATTGTTCTTCGTACCATGAGTAGTGGAAGTCACCCTTACGGTCCCGACGTTCGTAGGTGTGTGCCCCGAAGTAGTCCCGTTGTGCTTGCAACAAGTTAGCAGGTAAGACTTCTGCCCGGAAACTGTCGTAGTAGGTGATGGCAGCGGAGAAGCTAGGAACAGGAATCCCAGCTTGAACGGCCAAGGCAACCACGTCACGAACGGATTGTTGATACTTCTTGGAGATGTCCTTGAAGTAGTCATCAAAGAGTAAGTTGGTCAACTTAGGATCCTTGTCGAAGGCATCGGTGATGTTTTGCAGGAATTGGGCCCGGATAATGCAACCGCCACGCCAGATTTGTGCTAATTCACCGAATTGTAAGTTCCAATCGTAGGTTTCGGAAGCAACCCGGAGTTGTTCGAACCCTTGGGCGTAACTCATCAACTTACTGAAGAAGAGGGCTTGACGAACCTTTTCGATAAATTCAGTCTTGTCACCAAAGTCAACGTTACCTTGCTTTTCAGCAGCTGGTAAGACCTTGGATGCCTTAACCCGTTCGTCCTTCATCATGGAGATGTAACGAGCGTAAACGGATTCGGTAATGACGGATTGTGGGACTTGGATGTTCAACGCATCTTCGGAACTCCACTTACCAGTCCCCTTGTTGTTCCCACGGTCCAGGATGGCATCGATGATTGGTAAGTTCTTGTCGTCGCCTAAGTCATCCTTACGAGTCAGGATGTCTGCGGTGATTTCAACCAAGTAACTGTCCAGTTCACCCTTGTTCCATTCCTTGAAGATGTCAGCCATTTCGTCAACGGAAATGCCGGCAACGTTGCGCATGATGTTGTAGCTTTCGTCGATCAGCTCTTCATCACCGTATTCGATCCCGTTGTGGACCATCTTGACGTAGTGACCAGCACCGTTAGGGCCGATGTAGGAAACACATGGCTTGCCGTCTTGAGGGGCCTTAGCAGAGATTTGTTCCAGGATAGGTGCAACCAAATCGTAAGCTTCCTTTTGGCCACCAGGCATTAATGATGGGCCTTGTAAGGCACCCAGTTCACCACCGGATACCCCCATGCCGATAAAGTTGATCCCGGACTTGTCGAGTTCAGCGTTACGAGCCATGGTATCGTGGAAGTTCGTGTTCCCACCATCGATTAAGACATCACCCTTGTCCAGCAATGGTAAGAGTTCTTGGATAACGGCATCGGTTGGCTTACCAGCCTTCACCATCAATAAAATCCGCCGTGGCGTTTCCAGTGACTTCACGAAGTCGGCCACCGAGTAACTCGGGATTAACTTCTTTTCACTGTGATCCTTCATGACGTCCTTGGTCCGGAAATCAGAACGGTTGTAAATGCCAACCGTGTAACCGCGACTTTCAATGTTCAGGGCTAAGTTCTTGCCCATGACCGCCATACCAACAACACCAATGTTTGCTTTTTGATCTGCCATTAGTAACCTTCCTTTATGTTCAGAATTAAATCAGGCCTTACAGGGTTAAGTGTATCATCTCACAATCTGAAAGTGAACTATTTTAACCCTATTGTTTGAAAATTGTAACTAATTTTCATCTTTGGGCCGTTCAAACGGGGTCTGAAACCGTGTGGGGTCTGCTTGCAAGCGTTCGATGTTCGTGGCGACCCGGGCCAATAGTTCTTCGAGCATTAACCGTTCACCGGCGGAAAAGTCAACCGTTCCCAGGGTGAGGAGGGTTTGTTCGTAGTGTTGGAGCTGGGGGTAGAAGGCCTGAGCCTGAGTGGTGGGGACCAGGCACTTGCGTTTCTTATCGGCGGGGTCGGGTTGACGCACCAGGTAACCCCCGGTGATCAACTTGCGAACGGTGCGCAGGCAGGTCGAGGGATCCACGTGGAGCTGGGCTGCTAATTCGGCTTGGGTAATGCCCGGCGAGTCCAGGATGTGGAGAAGGTAGAGAAATTGGTTATTTTGGAGGTGTTGGTGGCTAAAGAGGTGATTGCCCATGCTCGACGTGGCGCGCGCAATCAACCCGATGCTGCGAAATGAATTTGGCATGTTAATCTCCTCAAAAAGTAGTTGCATTTGCAATTAAATAATGTCATACTTGCCATCAATCATAACACGAAAGAGACGAGAGAAAAATGATAAGTTGGCAAATTAGTGACTTTAAACACCTGACCACGACGGCTTTTTATGATCTTGCATATGAACGTACCCGCACCTTCGTGGTGGCCCAGCACCGCGTCTACCAAGAGATTGATGCGATCGATCAGGTCGCCCGCCACATCCTGGGGTACCAGGAGGGGCACTTAGTGGCGTATGCCCGGGTCTTTCACGAGCACGATCACGCCACCTTTGGCCGTGTCTTGACGGTTCCCGAGGTGCGCGGCCAGGGTGTGGGGCGCTTGTTGATGCAACAAATCACCACCGAACTGGATCGCGACTTTGCGGGCCAACCGGTGGTGATCGAAGCCCAGGTGGATAAACAGGGCTTTTATGAAAAATTCGATTATGCGGCGGAAGGGCGCCCCTTCCTGTTTAACCACACGCCCCACATCAAGATGGTTCGGCGAGCTTAGCGCAACAGGTAGCCGCCGTCTACGGGGATGGTGGTCCCGGTGACGTAGTTCGAGGCGTCGCTGGCGAGAAAGACCAACGTTCCCATGAGTTCTTGGGGTTGGGCCCAGTGACCGGCGGGGATGTGGGCGAGGATTTCTTGGTTTCGTTGCGGATCGTTTTGGAGCGCCTTGGTCATTGGGGTGTCGATGTAGCCCGGAGCGATAGCGTTGACTTGAATGTTATCGGCGGCTAGCGCGTCGGCATAGGCCTTGGTGAGCCCTACCACGGCGTGCTTGCTGGCGGTGTACGGGAAGATGAACTTGCCGGCCCTAAAGGACTGCATCGATCCAATGTTGATGATTTTACCGTGACCTTGATCGGCCATGACCTGGGCAACTTCGTGGGAGAGGTAGTACAACGCGTTAAGGTTTAAGTCTAAGACCTTACGCCAATCGTCGTCCTTGAAGTCGCGCCAGTTATTCCGCAACTGCATCCCGGCGTTGTTGACCAGGATGTCGATGTGGTCGAATTGCTGTTGGGCGGTCTCCGCAATCTTACGGGCGGCTCCCTGAGCGGTCAGGTCACACTTGAGAAAGGCGACTTGACCGGAAGCCACGTCGTCCATCGAGCGGATGGTGTCCCAGTTCTTATCGGTTCGGCTGACCACTAACACGCGGGCACCGGAACGCAGTAACGCTTGGGTATAATAGAAGCCTAAGCCGGAAGCGCCACCGGTCACAATCGCGGTTTTGTGGTCGAGCCGGAAGAAGTTGCTTGAAAATTCTGGTAATGTTGACATACGAAAATCTCCCTTGAACGGTAGTCTACGAGGCCGGTGCACGTCAGCTGAGTACACTGGTAATGGTAGCGTTAACTTACCCTCATCGTAAAACTTTTAGGGGAAAATTACCAATGGATTTCAGCGACGTTAGATCGTCGCACCATGGTAAAGGAGTGAAGTAAGATGACGAGTCATTTAGCCGCAGCGACACCGCCGGTCTGGCAGGTCCGCTGTGCCACAGCAGCCGATTTACCGGCGATTTATCAATTTTACCGCGAGGTGTGTGCGGCCATTGCCACCACCCCCTACGGCCCAGCCTGGCAGTGGGGGATCAACCCTAGTGAACAGATCTTGCGCCGCGACCTCCGGCAGGGAAAGTTGGTCTTGGGTTATGCTCACGCACAATTAGCCGCGGTGGGGGCCTTATTACCAGGGGAAGATCCTGATTATCGCGGCGCCGCCTGGCAGCTACCGGCAACGGACGCCGAGATTGGGGTCCTCCACCTGTATGCCGTGCACCCACATTTCCGGGGCCGCGGCATTTCCACCAAGATGCTGGCTGCCATCTTGGCGCAAGCACACGCGGACGGGCAGACCGTGTTACATTTAGACGCCATTAAGGGCAACGTGCCCGCCGAGAAGCTCTATACGGCGGCCGGCTTTCGGTTCGCCGAAGAGCGACGCGTGACCATGCCACAGATTGGCCGACTCACATTGCGGTTGATGGAACGGGTTACAGCTGCGTCGATGCAATAAGTTCACACACGTTTACACAAACGATACCATTTCCCCATCCTTTCGATACACACCCCTGTTAATCTTACAGGTGCAAAAGAAAGGGGAAAATTGATTATGCGTTTGCAACGAGTATTGGTAAGTGCTGGATGTGCATTAGCCTTGTTTAGTGGAGCAGCCACCCCGGTGATGGCCGCCACCACCACGGATGCCGCGTTACAACCCGCCGTATCCGTAAAGAAGACGCCAGTGATTCACCTGCAAGGTGCCCATAACGCCCGGGACATGGGCGGTTACCGGACCAAGACGGGGCAAACCGTCAAGACCGGTCGGATTTTGCGGAGTGATTCGTTGGATAAGTTGACCGAAGTGGACATGCTGAGGCTCCAACACGATTGGCACCTACGCGAAATCGTGGACTTACGGACGACCGACCAGATCAAGAAGAGTCCCGACCAACTCATTGAGGGCGTCAACTACATGCAGGCCTCGGTCTTAGGCACCCGGTCCAACTACGATGATGACGGCGCGGGGATGTACCATGACATGGCCTTCAAGTCCGCGGCTAAGCGCAGCTACCGGGCGTTGTTGACGCAATTGGCGACCCAGAAGAAGGGCAGCCTACTGTTCCACTGTTCCCACGGATGGACCGGACGGGGACGGCCGCGGCCATCATCTACAGTATCTTGGGTGTGAGTCGTCAAGACATTCAGCGCGACTACCTGCTATCCAACACGCAACTGGGTGTGACCTGGGCCAAGCCGGCCTTGCTGAACCAATTCTTCAGTGACGTGAAGAGTCAGTACGGGTCGATGGAAAATTACATTCACAAGGGCTTAAAGATTACGCCGGCCCAAGAAAAGGCGATCCGCGCCAACTACTTAACCGCGAAAAAATAACTTTGATGCAGCGTTTGACGACGACCGTTTCCGGCCGTCGTTTTTTTGTATTAAAAAAGCGCCACCCCGGGGGATGACGCTGTGGTTAAACTTTGAAATTAGTGGTTTAAGCGGTAGATCCATTCGCGGTGATCGCGTTGGATTAGTTCTTCGGCTGCAGCTGGGCCCATGGAGTGTGGCGTGTAGTTCGGGAAGTTTGGTTCCTGTAAGTCCCAAACCCGACGAATTTGATCCACGAACTTCCAAGCGTAGGAAACTTCAGGCCAGCTGGAGAAGTTGGTCCCGTCGCCCTTCATCACGTCGTGTAACAGGCGTTCGTAAGGTTCTGGCGTTTCCTTGGACTTTTCGGCGTCAACCAAGTAGTCCAACTTGATCGGTTCCGTCTGGAAACTGGCGTCGTTGGTCTTGGCGTTCAGTTGCAGGGAGAACCCGGCGTGTGGTTCCACGAAGATGGTCAGCACGTTAGCGGCCAATGGCGTGGATTGACTTTGTGGGAAGGCAAAGATGTCGACCAATGGACGCTTGAAGACCACGTCCACCCGCGTAAACTTGTCGGCGAGCATCTTCCCGGTCCGCACGTAGAATGGGGTGCCGGACCACCGGTAGTTGTCGAATAACAACTTCCCGGCCACGAACGTTTCGGTCGTGGAGTCATTTGGCACGTTGTCTTCGTGTCGGTAATCGGGTTGGTCATTGATCGACCCGTATTGGCCCCGGACAAAGTTGGTTGCCGCGTCGGCCACGTTGTAGACCCGCAGACTCCGTAAAGCCTTCACCTTTTCAGCCCGGATATCGGTGTCCGTAAAGGCCACTGGTTGTTCCATGGCTAACAGGCTGACGATTTGCATGATGTGGTTTTGGACCATATCCCGCAAGGCCCCACTATTATCATAGTAGGAAGCCCGTTCTTCGACCCCGAGCTTTTCGGATAACGTGACTTGGATGTTATCGATGTACCGGTTGTTCCACAAGGATTCAACTAAGGTGTTACCAAAACGTAAGGCTTCGATGTTTTGGATCATTTCCTTACCCAAGTAGTGGTCGATCCGGAAGATTTGATTTTCTTCGAAGGACTGGCTCAAGGCGTCGTTCAACTGCTTGGCGGAATCGTAATCCCGACCGAATGGCTTTTCGATGACCAGGCGGTTGAAGGAATCCTTGTTGCTGGACATCAATCCCTGGGTCTTCAGGTCTTGGGCAATGGTGCCGAAGAATTGAGGTGCCATTGATAGGTAGAAAATCCGGTTGCCTTGTAACTTGTACTTCTTGTCCAGCTTGTCGAGCAAGTCCTTGACCACGGCGTAGTGCGCGGTGTCGGTCACGTCGTGTGCTTGGTAGTAGAAATGGGAAATAAAGTCGTTAGCTTCCTTAGATTCTACCCGGTTGCCGCTGTCCGCTAAAGACTTCTTAACGGCTGCACGGAATTTTTCGTGATCCATTGCCTGCCGGGAAGTCCCGACGACGGCGAAATGGGTCCGTAAGTTACCTTTCCGATAAAGGTTAAACAGACTAGGGTAAAGTTTCCGGTATGCTAAGTCACCGGTACCACCGAAGAACAAGAATAAAGCTGTACGTTCAGTTGCCACGAGATAGTCACTCCTTAAATGTTTAAATCCAGACGGTCGGTCCAATTGGTTATACGTTCAGATGCTACTTTGAGAAACGGGTGTTACTGCCGGTTATGAACGAGAAGGGCAAGTTCAACTCGTCACCGCGAGTTTGCCTAGACCAAAAGTATGTCTAGACCACTTCGGAAGTTATTATACGCTAGTTGTTCCTGAAAAGCGACCTTTTTAAAGCAAGAATTTTAATTTTTGACAACCGGTTGCAATGCCCATTTATCAACGTTTACATCATATTTGCGTTTTCATGAAAACGCAAACTAAATCGAGAATCCTTCGTGGAAACGACTTTCGGGAACGGGCCGATGTAATCGCTACCAGATTAAGGGTAACAAAAAAGTCGACCGGAATAAACCGATTGGCTTTCCTTAAATGCGTTGGTTAATTGGCGAGGGCTTTGAGGGCGTCGAAATCGGCGTCGCTTAACGTGATATCGCGGGCCTTAAGGTTTTGCAGCTCATGATTACTGGACTTGGTCCCCGGAATTGGCAGAATCACGTCGGAACGTTTTAACAACCAGGCCAAGGCAATTTGGGACGGTGAGGCGTCGTACTTCTGCGCGATCGCGATCAGGGTCGGGTTGGTGATCAGCTTCCCGGTCGCCAACGGGTACCACGGAATGAAGGCGATGTGGTGGGCTTCGGCGTAGTTCAACAGGTCCTCGTCACTACGGTTGATCAGGTTATATTGATTCTGCACGGAAACGATGGGCATGATCTGTTCGGCGGCCTTGAGCTGGTCGACGGTTACTTGGCTCAACCCCACGTGCCGAATCTTACCTTCCTTTTGCAGGTCCTTTAAAGCCCCCAATTGGACGGCTAACGGATAATCGGGGTCGATCCGGTGCAGTTGTAATAGGTCGATGTGGTCGAGTCCCAACGTGAAGAGGTTTAACTCAACTTGTTGCTTGAGATACTGTGGTGCCCCCAGTGGGGTCCAGATGCCGGGACCTTGGCGGGTGAACCCGACTTTAGTGGCCACCATGACGTGGGCGTTGGGCCGGGCCTGCAGCGCGGTTCGCAGGTAGCGGTTGGCGTATAACGGGCCGTAAGCATCGGCCGTGTCGATGGCCGTTTCGATAACTGCTGGTGCGTGCTGAGGATCAGCGGCCGGTCCCCAGACGCCCGCTCCGGGAAGCTGCATGGTACCGTAGCCCAAGCGGTTAACCGTTAAATCAGCATCAAACGTAAACGTTTTTTCCATGAAATGATCACCTTTCTTGAAAACACAGTTCAACAGTGTTCATGTTAGAACTTTGGCACCGGCGACACAAAGTATTGGGGATAGTTAGATTGATGTCCTTAGTTAAGGGATAACGAATTTACGCATTGACTGTAACATATCTACATATTTATCGCGGACCATTAAAAATATATTAAGCGGGGTAGCCCTTATGGCAGCTAAGGTTGATTAACTTTAATGATTTTTTTGGTGTAAGCGCTTCATTGACGCTTGCTTTTTCTGATTTTATGCTTAATGAGAATTCAATTAATGAACTAGTTCAATCTTTTAGATAGGAGCCGAGAAAATGGGTCATAACAAGGTTTATACCCCACGAAAGATTACGGTATGGCGTGGCATTGGTTACGGAATTGTTGACTTCGTCGGTGGCGGATCCATGACCATTATCGGGGCCTGGATGCTGTTCTTCTATACCTCGTACTGTAACCTGACGGCCGTTCAAGGGGCGTCGATTATTGGGGCCGCTCGAGTGGCGGACGCCATCTGTAGCTTGCTGATGGGGAGTTTAACCGATAATTTTTATAAGAATAAATTGGGGAAACGTTTCGGACGGCGCCACTTCTTCCTGTTAATCGGGTCACCGCTAATGTTGCTCTATATCACCTTATGGATTGCCGGTATGAATTATTGGTACTACTTCACGACATACATGGTGTTTGAGGTGATCTCAAGTGCCATGATGATTCCTTACGAAACGTTACCGAACGAAATGACGGATGATTTTAATGAGCGGACGAAGTTGTCCTCAGCTCGGATGTTTATCTCTGCTGGGGCTACGTTCCTCGCCACGTTCATTCCGGGACAATTGTTTGCCATCCTGGGTCAGCACAGCCCGATTCCTTTCCTGGTGAACGGGACCATGTTTGCGGTCATCTTTGCCATCGGGGTGTACATGTGTTATGCCGTGACCTGGGAAAAGCCAGTCACACCAGAAATGGCGGCGGAATTAGAAAAGGATGCCGTCAACCGGGGCAGCTTAGGTCAGCGCTTCTGGGGATTACTGAAGGACTATGGTTCAACGTTACGGATTAAGAGTTTCCGCAAGCATTTGCTAATCTATCTCTTTTCCTTTACGGGGAAGGATACGGTCAATACGGTCTTTGCCTACTTTTGTATCTATTGCTTAGGTTTATCGGCCACGGTAGCCGCTAACTTGTTGTCATTATCCTTAGTTGGGTTATTAGTCACGATTGTAGCCGGTTTTGCCATGGTTAAGTTTGGACCTAAGTTCCTATACACGACGGGTTATGGGTTGATGCTCGCCATGTTAATTGCCTATTATCTCTGTTTTAAGCTGGGGCTCACCAACCACGTTATCCTGATCTTATTCTTTATTTCTTTAATCTATCAAATTGGGCGGGCAACGCTTGAGTTTACCCCTTGGAACGTTTTTCCGTTCATTCCGGATTTGGATGAAATCGTGACGAAGCGTCGGCGAGCTGGGATTTTTGCGGCCGTCATGAGCTTTACCAGAAAATCGACGGTGGCTGTCGCCACTATCGCGGTTGGGTTTGTCTTGGATAACAGTGGCTTCGTTAAAAATGCCGCCCACGAACCCGTGGCTGCCCAACACGCGATTGCCAATATCCTATTGTTCGGGACGGGGGGCCTCATTGTGTTGGCCTTGTTAGTGGCTTTGACGTTTAAGCTCAATAAACAAAGTCACGCGGTAGTCCTCGATGAAATTGAACGGTTGCGCCAAGGCGGGCGGAAGGAAGACGTTGATCCGCAAGTAGCCCAGACCGTTAAGGACTTAACGGGGGTCGATTATCAACGAGTTTGGCCGGATGACCAACACTAGTCGTGTAAAGTTTGGAGGAATTTAGAAGTGGTTAATTCTGTAGGAGATCGACTATTACAGCCGACACACTTAAATGTTAATTTATTAGAGTTTGCGTACAACGTTACCCACCCTCGCTTTAGTTGGTGGGATCACAGCAATCGGTCAGGGAGTTTTCAAACGGCCTATGAGATCGTGGCCTCCAAGCGCTTATATCAACTCGCTAATCGTGATTATTTGTTTAGCAGCGGGTGGATCGAATCCGCTCAAAATTCGGCTGTGTTAGTCCCGAGTTTAGACAAATTATTAGTTCCTGGCGAATTGTATTATTGGCAGGTCCGTATTCGCGACAATTTTGAAACGGTCAGTGACTTCTCGCAACCCAATAAATTTATCTGCCAAGCCCCGTTGACACTAGCCCCTAACCACGGTATTTGGGATGCTTCCACGAAAACTCAGGGCGAAGAGCTACCTCATTTGGGTAACGTGGTGTTTCTGAGAAGTCCCCAGTTTGACTTGCAAACGTTGAACGTGGATACGGCGATTATCACGGCGTTTTCTCGGGGTAACGAGCCGGTATTAGCTCAGGGCTTTGATTTATACCTTAATGGTCAGGCTGTGGGTGTCGGCTCGGCCCGCCCCCAAGCGCACTACCAAGGAACGTCACAAACGGCGATTTATTATAACGACTACGAAGTCACGGAAGACCTAAATGACGGCACTAACGTCGTGGGGGTATTGGCTACGGGACAGTCGGCGCGCCGGGCGGTCTGGGCGCAGCTAAAACTTTACCTAAATAACGGAACACAGCAAACGGTCATGGTGACCGATGAAACCTGGAAGTCACTGGACGGCAGTAACGCGTTCGGCGACTCTGGGGTTCGGATGCGTAGTCTGTATTTTGGCATGGTATCTGAAAATGTGGATATGCGTTACTTCCCCCAGGATTGGACTGCGGTCGATTTTAATGATCGGGAATGGTCCCAGGCTAAATATAACGAAACGGCGTCATTAGTCGCTACCGATGAGGTTCTGTGCCCGTACCGCAGTGAGAATACTTGCCGGGTACTGACGACGGACTTACCCGCCCAGGTGACGCAATTGGGACCGCAACATTACCTAATTGACTTAGGGAAAGAAATCATCGGTAGTTTACAAGTGCACCTCAAGAGCGCGCAAATTCAGCGGCTGAACGTGGTGATGGGAGAACAGTTGACCGCGCAAGGGCGGGTCCGCCACCACTTAGCGTGTGGGCCGGACTATATCGAGACCTGGACACTGGTGCCGGGTGAAAACAACTTTAGGACCTTACAGATGAAGAACTTTCGGTACGTTGAGGTAACCGGCTTTGCCGGCGACCTAACGCCGGATAGTCTTCGTGGTTGGGCCCTTCAACAGCCCTTTGATCCAGATGAAGGGTTATTCCACAGCAGTGACGACTTGCTAAATCAGGAATATAACCTGGCGAAGTACACGATTAAGGCCACGAATCAGGACGTCTACGTGGATTCCCAGGCACGGGAACGTAAACCCTATGAGGGTGACTTACTGGTTAATGGGAACACGAGTTACGTCTTGTCGTCGCATTACTCGTTAGCTCGGCACTCCATCGATTATTTGTTGGATAATCCCACTTGGCCGGAAGACTATAAGTTATTTAACGTTGAGATGGCCTGGCAAGATTATCTCTACACCAATGATGTGACGTTACTAGAAAAACGGTATGCCGTTTTGCGAGAAAAGTTTAACCGGGGTGCCGATGGTCAGGATAACTTTGACGAAAAAGTCGGGTTAGTGACGGGCAATGGGCTCATTGACTGGCCGATTAGGGAACGTGACGGATTCGTTGAAGGGAAGTATAACACGCCGTTTAACGCCATTTACTGTGGGGTTTATCAGCTGATGAGTCGGATTGCGGCGGTCACACAACACCCTGCCGATCAAGACTTTTACGAGCAGCGGGCCGCGACCATTAAGCAACAAATGATCGCTTACCTGTACGATGCTAAGCGTGGGGTTTATCACGATTCGTTGAACGCAGACTTAACGGTTAACCAACACGCGGCCCATCACTCTTCGGCCTATGCCTTATGCTACGGCGTGTATGACGGGCAGACCATGGCCGATCGGTTAAGTCACTTTGTGGCGAACGACGGCGAGTTTATTGGCAGCGTTTACTTTATCTACTTTATGCTGAAGGGTCTAATTGATACGGGGCATTCGGAAGACGCGTTACGGTTGTTAACCAATACGGATGATCACCAGGATCACAAGACCTTTGCGGCAATTCTCAAGCATCTCGGGGCCACCATTGCCCCGGAAGCTTGGAGTAACTATTACAAGCCGAATCTAACCCTTTCTCACCCGTGGGGGGCGACACCGGGACTGACCATTGTTCAGGGAATTATGGGCATTATCCCGTTGGAACCAGGATTCAAGCTATTCCGGTTGCGAATTCAACCGGGGGATTTAACGCACCTGAAGGTGACGACGCCAAGTGCCAAGGGCATCATCCAGGCCGAGTATACCCTGGAAGGCGACCGGAAACATATTAAGGTCAACGTTCCGATGAATTCACGGGTACAGATTGAGTTGCCACAAGCAAGTCAGATCGTTGAAGTGAAGGATCAAGCGGCGGTTGTGTCAGCCGCGAGTGAACACAGTCAGCTTACGTTACCATCGGGTCGCTATGATCTGATCTACAAATAATGGAGGAACACCATCATGATGAAAAAGTATGGGAATTATTGGGGCTTAACGGCCGCGGCTGGTCTCGGATCCGTTTTGGGATCAGGAATTATTGTGGGGTTGGCCAGCACGATTACGGTTTGGCAAACGGGGTTACATCTGACTAACGGACAAGTTGGGATTATCTCGGGGGCCTTAACGTTTGCGATTGCTTTTGGGTCGATTTTCGGGAGTCGCTTTGCGGATAAAGTTGGGATTATTGGCGTCTTTAATTGGATTAATCTCGTCTATGCTATTGGGGCGTTGGTTTGTGTGTTCTCCTCTAATTTTATGATGTTACTGTTAGGGACCGTGATTGCCGGGGTCGCGTCGGGGACGGATCTACCAGTCTCACTAGCCGTGATTTCGCGGGACGCGCCTAATCAAAAGATGGCGTCACAGATGGTGGCGTCCACGTAAATCTTTTGGCAAGCCGGGCAATTCGTGTCGACGGGGGCAGCCTTTGCGGTTTCCGCGATGAGCGTTGCCGGTGGGCGAGCCGTATTCGGGTTGTTCGCCGTGATTGCCGCAATCATTTGGCTTTGGCGGACTTCTTCACGGACAATCAGAGGGCTGCACGTTCAGGCGCAAGAACGCCTGGATGCAGTGGCCGGCCAAGCTGAAGAAGCGAGTGTCAAGCCATCCGTGATTCGGACACTGTTTAAGACGCCCGGTCACAAGAAGTATCTGTACCTCTTTGCATTGATCTTAATCTACTACGTCTTTTGGAACTTCGTGGCGAACACTTGGGGTCAATTCACGACGTTCGTACTGGTTAAGGCGGGGGCTTCACAGACCCTTTCGACCGGGATTGGCCTAGGGTTGCACATTGCGGCCCTCTTCATCTTAGGGATCTACGTTACCATTGCCGGTTCGGCTAAGCGCAATACCTGGTTTGCGATTGGGGTGGTCTTTGCCTTAGTTGCCATGGGTGGTTTAGCTATCTTTGGTAGCGATTCCATTGCCTTGATTGTCGCCTTTATGCTAATCTGGGGTGTCGGGAGTATGCTTTCCGGTGAAGCTATCTATAAGGTTTGGACGCAAGAATCATTCCCAGCCGAAGTGCGGGCAAGTATTCAAGGGTTTATCAATGGATTTTCGCGATTCCTGTGCGGATTACTCGCCATTGTGACGCCGCTACTTGTTTTGCCAAGTACAATTAAGACCACCATGTGGGGCTTCGTTGGTGTGGTTGTCATCTTTGGTTTGGCAGGCTTCGGGATGATTCAGGCTGAGAAGAAATACCATATGCTCAGCGCCGAAGACGAGAAGAAGGAGGATCAGCCTCACCAAACACACCCGACGCACACGGTGCAAGGGGCTTAATTAAGCGTAAATAGTTGCGAAAAACATTCCATGGGTCTCAACGACTTATGGGATGTTTTTGGCTAACAAGGAGTGATGGCGCGATGCTGGATAATATTTTAAATCAGTTAATGAAGCTGACCAAGATTGAAAAGGAGCAACTAAAGAACTACGAATTTCATAACGATATGCCGTTAGCGGCGTATGACAGTAACCTCACGAAACGGAAGCAAACGTTGGTTTTGAATAATTACTTTTTTCGCAATAAAAACATCTATATTAGTAAGCATAATCGCTACGCCCCTTATCCCACCCACACCCATACCTTTTTGGAAGTTAACTACATGTTACGTGGGGAAGCCGATGAAATTGTGCAAGGTCAACCGGTCCATTTAAATACGGGCGATTTGATTTTACTGGACGTGGGCTGTGCGCACTCGATTGGGTACCTGGGAACCAATGATCTGCTCATTAATATTTTATTTCAGGATCGAACCATTAATATTGATTTACTCAACAGCTTGCGAAGTAGCCGCAGTGTGCTCTATGAATTTCTGGTTAATCGTAAAATTGGTCTGGGGAATAAATCGACTTATCTGTTATTTCGCCGAGAAAATGGCCGGGAGATTCAAGAAACCCTAGACCGAATTATTGAGGAATATTACCTACAAAGGGAATATGCGGATACGATTATTAAATCCTATCTGTCCATCTTGATTGCCCAATTAGTTCGGAATTATGCGGTTAATGTGGATCGTCCGCTGTCTAAGTCGCAGGTACTGATTACCCAGATTCTACAAGACATTAACGATAATGACCGGGACATTAGTTTGGGGTACATTGCGAAAAAATACGGCTACAATCGGAATTATCTCAGTAATTTATTCCGCGAAACGGTCGGAGAAACCTTTTCGGATGTGTTAACCAAACAACGCATCCTGCACGCCCACACCTTGCTAGCGTCAACGCAGATGCCGGTGGATAAAATCATTACGCAGGTGGGGATGACCAATAAGACCTTTTTCTACAAAAAATATCGACAATACTATCATAAAAATCCGCGTGAAAAGATAAAATCCTGACTGATAATCATCAGCAACGTGAATTTTGTCATGGGACACTTAATTTTTATTAAACTCTCAATATTAGCGCACTAAATTGTAAAAAATCTGTTATACTACGAGTCGATTAATAAATTAGCCGGTGGTGATCTGCCGGTAACTGAAGGAGTCAGAATAATGAAGAAATTTATGGTTGCATTAACTGGCTTGGTAACGGTAGCCACTTTAGGCGCAACGGTACCGGCAACTGGCATCACGGCTAACGCGGCAACGAAGAAGACCACGTCGACCTACGTTAGTCCTAGCTTAAAGGTCAATGCTATTTATAACAACTCGAAGACGATTAAGGGGACCGCGACGAAGGGGTCCAAGATTACCGTCAAGAGTACCAAGAATGCGAAGAAGAACCTGGCTACGGCCACGGCTTCCAGCAAGACGGGAAAGTACACCGCTAAGTTGTCCAAAACCTTGAAGAAGAACAGCAACGTCTACGTCTACGCGACGAACCCAAAGACCAAGGCGTACTTCTACCGGATCATCCGGGTTCAAGCTGCCGCCACTAAGACGGCTACGAAGAAGACCACGTCTACCAAGAAGACGACGACGAAGACCACGGCCAAGAAGACCACGTCGACTAAGAAGTCTACGGCTAGCTTCTCCGTTAAGACGCCTACGGGCACTTGGAAGTCCAACACGGCCAACAAGTACTCACAAGTCTTCACCTTCACCCAAAAGACTGGTTTTAACCAAACCCTGTACAAGAACGGTAAGAAGGTCAAGACCCTGGTTTCTTACGCGACCTACAAGGTAAACGCTAAGACGCCAACGTTCTGGAAGATCACGTACACGCCAAAGAACGCTAAGAAGAGCTCGAGCTTCTACCTGCGCTTTACGTCCGCGAAGAAGTTCAAGATCGTTAACTCAAAGAACCAAGTCGTTAAGACCACGGCCGGCGTTGCCCCAGCGGCTAACTGGACGTTCACTAAAAAGTAAGTTGAATTAGGCCTAGGCAACTAGGCATCAGCGACAACTCCCCAGGGGAGTTGTCGTTTTTTTGTGGTCATTAATCACATGATAAATAAGTTAACGCTGATGATAATATCATAAATGAGCGGTTCATAACGAATACTATTTAAAACTTGTGGTAAACTAAAGATGTTCTAAGACAATGGTTTTTGGGAGGGACTACATATGAAAATAAAATGGATCTGGACGGGCTGCTTGAGCCTGGTAGCCACGGTTTTGGTACTGTTAAATGTAAGCGCCACCACACCGGCACAAGCCAGCACCTTGGCCGACGGCACTTACACCATTCCGGCAACTTTGGTTAAAACGACGGGGAATCAACCGTCAACGGCGGCATCATTCTTTGCCAGCACGGCGCAGGCTACCGTGACGGCCGGGCAGGCTCAGGTTAACTTGGCCATGCAAAATAACGCCGAAAAATACATTAAGACGGTCACGGTGGCGGGCCAAAATGCGGTCAGCGGTGCGGCGCTGGTCTTCACGCTAGACACGGCCCAGACCAGTGTTCCCGTAACGTTTAGCCTAGACACGCCGATGGGGGCGATGACGCAGTCGGCGTTGATCGTACTCGATTGGAGTGGGGTCCCGACACAGGTGCCAACGCCACCGGCGACGGTCACTCAGCCAACTCCAAGTACGACCACCGAGCCGGCGGCCACCGTCACGCCAGTGGTGACTACCCCGGCGCCAACAACCGTCCAAACGGTCACGCAACCCCGACTGACGGTGAAGGCCGTGACTAACCGGACCAAAACGGTGACCGGGCTGACTAGTCAGGGGGCAAAAGTAGTGGTCAAGCGGCACGGCACTACGTTGGGCACGGCGACGGCCAACCGGGCGGGGAAGTATACCGTCAAGTTGGCTAAGTCCCAGCCGGCCAAGACCAAGTTGACCATTACCGCGACGAAGGCGAAGATCACGACCACCAAGACGGTAACGGTGCGGCAAGCGGCGGTTAAACAGCCAAAAACTAAAAAGAAAACCAAACAGGCCGCTAGTCGACCGGCGAAATGGACGGTTAAGACCCCCACGGGAACCTGGAAGGCGACGGGAACTAAGGGGTATACACAAATTTGGACCTTTAGTCAAAAGACCGGGCTCACCCAGAAAGTGTACCGCCACGGGAAGGCCGTCAAGACCCGCGTGGCCTACGCTACTTACCACGTGACACCACGGACCACGACCTTTTGGAAGGTGACCTACGCGCCACGGCACGCGAAGCGCCAGACCCTGTACCTGCGGTTTACCACGGATAAGCGTTTTAAAGTGGTCAATGCTAAAAATCACGTGGTGAAGACGGCCGCGGCACCGGCGCCAGCGACCACCTGGACGTTTAACCGGCGGTAGTTGCACGAAATTTAGAAAAATGGGGGAATCATGATGCGAAAAAATTGGCTTTTAACGGTAGCGGTGTTGGCACTGGGAACGTTGGGATTGACGACCACGGCCCAGGCCAAGTCGGTGACGTATTCAACGTTGACCTCTGGGAGTAATAAGACGTCGATGGCTAGTAAGTACTTTGTCCGGCCGGCTAAGGTGACGGTCAAGGGCGGGCGCTACCGCGTCACCATGCACCTCAAGACGGCGAAGACGCTGGGAAAGTTCCCGGTACAAGTGGTAAAGGTCAACGGTACGAAACCGCAAAACGTCCGGAAGGTCCGGGATAAGGCGGGAAACTCCAACGTCTATTACACGTTTACCGCGAAAAATCTGAAGAAGAAAATCAACGCTAAGCTGTCGATCAACGTCTTGCACGTTTACAAGGCGACGCACACCGTGACCTTTAAGTTTAAGGCGTCCCAGGTCCCTAAATTAACCCGGGCGCACACCCGCGTGGTCCCCGTTGCGACCGCAGCGAGTCAGGTTAGTGCAGCAAAAAAAGGCGCAACACTACTACTCCCGTAGCGTCTTCGAGTAGTAGTGTAGCCACTACGGCTAGTTCAGCGGCTAAGCGGACGACCTCAGCGCCCCAAGCGACCACCGCTAAGCGGACTAAGCCGGCACGCCGGGTCCAGCGAACAACGCCCCACCACCCGACTACCGCGACTGCGGCGGCCGCGGTGACCGCTAGCTCGGCCCAACCCACCCGTGCTCCGGCCACTCGGAACCAGGCCCAACAAGACTTTCGGACCCAGGGGGCTTCGGTTGGCGCCGGGGTTAAATGGGGGTTAGGCGGCGGTATCGTGGGCGTGTTAGGACTCGTCAGCAGTCTGGGTTGGTTTGCCCGCCGCCATTAACGCGTTAGCGCGCTAAAGTCAGGTTGAATTGAAGAGCGAAAAAAGTAACTAGCGCGTTTTAGGTGATCAGCCATAACGTCAAAGTGACCAGGCTACCCGGATTGGGCAGCCTGGTCACCTTTTTGGATGGTGAAGTTAATTCGTGGCTAATTGTTGCTTGACGGCGGGTTGCTGCTTAGCGACCCGGGGCTTGTAACCAATTAAGCGCATGGCGTTGAAGATTACGACTAGGATCGAGGCCTCGTGAACGAACATCCCGCTAGCCATGTAGATGTAACCGTAGACTAAGCCAATCAGCAGGAAGGCCACGGTCAGAATGGCGATGGTGATGTTTTGCTTGGTGTTGGCGGACGTCTTCCGGGCTAACCCCACCGCGTGGTTCAAAGCAGTGAAGCTGGATTGCATCAGGACTACGTTGGCGGTTTCGATGGCCACGTCGGTCCCGCCACCCATGGCGATCCCGATATTGGCGGTAGCTAACGAAGGACTGTCGTTGATCCCGTCACCCACGAAGGCCACGTTGCGTCCTTGGTCTTGGAACTTCTTGACGTAGGTCACCTTGTCGGCGGGTAAGAGGTCGGCGTGAACTTCGTCAATGGCTAGCGAGGAAGCAACGGCGTCGGCGGTAGCTTGGTTATCCCCGGTCAGCATGACCAGGTGCTTGATGCCTTGGCGTTTCAGCGCGGTTAAGGCGGCCGGAACCTCTGAGCGAATCTGGTCGGCGACCCCTAAGATGTAGGCGAGCTGGCCTTGGTAGCCCACAAGGACCGTGGATTGACCGTCGTCTTGCATGGTGTGCAGGTCACTCAGTTGGGCGGCCGTTAAGGTGATTCCGTTGTCGCTCAGTAACTTAGCGTTCCCCACGTAGAGGGGCGCACCCTGCCAGGTCCCAATCATCCCGCGACCCTTGACGGTTTCGGTGGTCATGGTGCCAGTATTGCCGGTGAGGTGGGCGTTTAAGTGTTGCACGATGGCCTGGGCTAACGGGTGGTCGGAGGTCTGCTCGACTTGGGCCACCCCGGCTAATAAGGCCCGGTCGGTGGTGTAACTTTGGGTGTTGGTGACGGTCATTTTACCGGTGGTTAAGGTCCCGGTCTTATCGAAGACTAGCGTATCGACCTTGGCGAGGCTGTCGACCACGTCGCCCCCCTTGATCAGGATCCCGTTCTTGGCGCCGTTCCCGATGCCGGCAACGTTGGAGACGGGCGCGCCGATGACCAAGGCCCCCGGGCAACCCAGGACCAGCACCGTGATGGCCAGCCGAAGATCACGGGAGAAGACAAAGACTAGAATGGCGATGACTAAAACGGCTGGGGTGTAGTATTGTGCGAATTTATCGATGAACTTTTCGGCGGGCGACTTGGTGTCTTGGGCTTCTTCGACCAATTCGATGATCTTAGCGAAGGTGGTCTCGTCACCGACCTGGGTGGCCTTGACCTGCACCGTTCCGCTTTCGACGATGGCCCCGGAAAAGACGGCGTCACCGGTTTGCTTGTTAATGGGCCGGGATTCACCGGTGATGGAAGCCTCGTTGACGTAACCGGAACCGCTAGTGACCGTCCCGTCGACGGGGACTTGGCCGCCGGCTTTGACGATGACCACGTCGCCTTCGTCGAGATCGTCGACGTCGACTTCGCTGGTGGTTCCGTTGGCGGCTAAGAGGGTTGCGGTGGTCGGGGCCATGTCGGTCAACGACTTGATGGCGCCCCGCGTCTTGGCCAGGGTCTTTTGTTCCAGGTAGGACCCGAAGAGAAAGAGGAAGGTCACGATGGCGGATTCTTCGAATTCACCGATGGCAAACGCCCCGATGACGGCGATGCTGACCAGGAGTTCAATACTGAAGACCTTGGCCTTTAACGCGCTAATGGCCCGTAAGACGATGGGAGCGGCGGCAATCACCGAAGCGATGATCCAGGCGGTGTTGGTGAGGTAGCCCAGGTGAACGAACCAGGTGTTGAGAAAGCCGAGAATGATGAGGCCGGCCGACCAGAAGGTGATCGGGGTGGTGTGCTGATAAATATAACGTTGAATTGCCATGAGAATCGTTCCTTTCTAGTAGTAGGGGATTGAATAAGTTGCTTCCTTAGTTGATGAATTCATTATGCGCGCGTCCGGCTGGAATTAACTTGATGTAAATCAAGTTAGCGCGAAAATTATGAAGAAAGAGTCGGCCGCGACTAAGTTCAGGCAAAGTTACGGGTAACTCTGCCAGCAGAGTAGTTCTTGAATCAACCATTTAGGGTCTGTATAATTTTTCGTGAAACAGAAAGGAACTTCATTATGCGAAGACAATCCCCCCGGCCTTCCGCGCGTCGTCAGGCGTTGCGCATTGCCGGGATTCTCCTGACGCTGATTGTGGTATTTGCGTTGGGGCAACACTTTAATCGCACCACGACAACGGCCCAGCGCAGTCACGCTCCGAAGGCCGAAAAAGTCGAGAAATCTAAGCCGCAGGTTGCCAGCTCGGCGACCGCTAGTTCGGATGCTCAGGGGGTCGCCACGACCCCTAAGGCGGCGGATCAACACCTCACCCGGGTGCTCAGTAACCTGACCCAGATTGCGGGGGAAAATCAAGAGACCCGGTCGGGTGGCCGAACGACCTACTCGCGGTTTTATCAGATGCAGGGCACCTGGTACTGGGAAATGACGGCCAACACCGAAAACGCCCCGGTCGAGGTGGCCAAGGTTACGGGTGCCACCCAGGACGGGCGTCTCTTGAAACTCGATATGACCAGCCAAGTCTACCATCCGGATCAGACCTATAGGCTGGAGTTTCAATGGTTGGATCGCGCGGCCGGCGAATATAAATTACATACCACGTTTGAAAACATCGACGGTAACTACACCATCGGGGAGACCGAAGACGTGGCCGCTGCCGGCAACGATACGGCGTCCATGAGTTGGACGCTGGGCAGCGGTGAAGGCATCGAGGATGAATCGACCCGGACCGATAGCAGGGCGACGACCTACTCCGACTTCACGCAAGACGATGATGGTGATTGGTACTGGACGCTGTCCTCGGATAAGCGGGGGAACGTGGAATTCGGTAAGATCACCGATATTCAGACTCGCGACGGGGTCCCGGTCGAATTGCAGGTCCAAAGTCAGATGGATAAGTCCTACGGGACCACCTATACGGTCCACGTCAGCTTTAACGACGACCTGACCAGTTACCACCTGGTGACGGCGCAGGACCACATTGACGGGAAATACACGATCGACGACTATTCAACCGATGATTAATGGCAGTCAAAAAGCGTTCCCACTTCCAAAACGGAAATGGGGACGCTTTTTGCTGGGCCCTAGCTCGCAGTCTAGGCGCCCCAGGAGTTAATCTTCGTCGTCATCATCGTCTTCTTCGTCCAGCCCGTCGCGAGCATCGTTGCCTAGGACGGCCTGCAGTTCGCGGATGATGTGATTGTTGGTTCCCCGTAAGTTGACCAGGAAGGCGGCCAACGCTGGCCGTTCTTCGTTTTCAGCTAACTTGATGGCCCGGTCGATAAAGAGGTTGTGGGTGTCGGCGTCGTGGACCAGCTCACTGACTTGGTCTTCGGCGCTGAGGTACTTTTTGGCCCCACTTTCGTTTAACATGTTGTAGTCGTGAAATTCCTGGGTGGTGGTGGAGACGATCTCGCCTTCGTCCAAGAGCAGTTCGCCTAGCGCATCGAATTGTTGACGGTAGGTGGCGATGTAGTCGTTCAATAGGGTCCGAACACTCAAGGCTAACGGGCCCTTCACCGACCAGCGCACCTGATGGAACTTCACAATGGAGATGTGCAGATTAGCCAGGATGTGGTTGGTCATGGCACCGGCCGTGGGCACGTGGTGGTCGTGGTCGGTTTGGGCTTGTTCGGCAGCGTAACGGTCTTCAATCGATGTGGTCATGGGAAACTTCCTTTCTGAATTAGAGGGCTTTAACTTTAGAACTCTTCACTTCGTAGCCAAGATCGGTGACCACGTTGGCCAGGTCGTCGGCGGAGGTTTGGCTGTCGTCGAATTCGGCCTTGATCTTGCTGGCGTTGAACAGAACCTTGACGTTTTGTACGCCGGTTTGGTGGCTTAGGGCGCCTTCAATCTTGGTCATGCAAGATGGGCACGTCAGATCGCCTAACTTCATTGTTAATTTAGTCATGATAATTTCCTCCTGTCTTGATTACATGACCTAGTATAGGGGCTCCGGACCCGAAAAAACTTGACTCAAATCAAGTTACGCGAAAAAAAGTCACTTTTGTAGGATAATTCAATTAGGAAGAGTCTGATTTCCAATAAACTAGGTTATCGAAGAAGAGGAGTAAGGGAGCATGATTAGGATACCGGTAGCGGCGCCTTAGTATTCGGGCGTTGATTGACGGGTAGGCCAGGGCCGGCTGGCTCGAAAGCGCTGGGCGTTGATTTACCAGCTGACCCTGAGTCAGAATACATAATTGAACGTAAATCGAAGGGCCCTTGTCGCCGCCCAACCTGAATTTATGGTCAATCCGGGTGATTATTTCAGGGTGGGAGTTTTAGTTTTCAGTCAGGTATGCGACAATAAGGAAAGAGCCCAAATATAAGTGAGGGAATTATAAATGTGGAAAACCAAACAAGAAGTCAGTTTGATGGGGATCCTCGCAGCAACCTTACTGTTAAACGCGGCGGCGGCCTGTATGTGGCCGCTGACCACGGTCTACATGCATAACGAATTGCATCAGACCCTTGCGTTAGCCGGTATGGCGTTGCTGGGGATGTCATTGTGTATGATTTTGGGAAACTGGTTAGGTGGCTGGTTATTTGATCACTGGTCGCCATTTAAATCGGGACTCGTCGGGACGTTCTGTTCATTAGTGCCGATGGTGACGTTGATCTTCTTTAACGGTTGGCCGATTTTTGGGATCTTACTCCTGTTCATTGGATTAGGGGACGGGATTGTGATGACGGTGGTGAACTCGTTTGCCGCCAACGTCCGCAGTATCAGTAGCCGGCGGGTATTCAACTACCTGTATATCGGAATGAACCTCGGGGTCGTAATTGGGACCTTGATGGTGGGGTACTTAATGGATCACGGGGTCGTCTTGGTCTTCATGGTGGCCAGCGTCTTTTACGTGATTCTGCTCGGGATTTTGTTGGTGGACTTCAACGTCAACTTAACCACGGCCAAGCGCAAGCGGCAACAGGGACCGGCCCAGCCGGCCCATCTCAAGTTAATCTGGTTAATCGCTGCGATGGTCTTTTGCCTGTACATGGGCTATTCGTTGTGGGAAAGTGTGATTTCGGTCCACATGGTTAACTTGGGGATTTCTTTTGAGAAGTACAGTCTGTTGTGGACGTTAAACGGGTTAATGATTGTATTTGGGCAACCGTTGGCGAACCGCATCGGGGCTTACTTCAAGATGAGTACCCAGATTTTCTGGGGCACGTTGATTTTTATCCTATCATTTCTGTTGTTAGTGTTTGATAAAACCTACATTATGTTCGCCGCGACGATGGTGATCTTGACGTTGGGAGAAATGACCGGGTTCCCCGGGATTCCCGCGTGGATTGACAGCCTCGCCGGCAACAACGATAAGGGGAAGTTCCAAGGAATCTATAACATGGCCATTTCCTTTGGTCGGGCCGTGGGACCCCTGTATGGTGGGGTATTGATTGAATACGGAAGTTACCAGCTGTTGTTCTGGTCGGTCACGCTCTTGATGCTCCTGTCGTTAGGGGCGGTGATCCTCCACAACTGGCGGATTCGGAATCGTAGAATTAAACAAAGTTAGGGTCATGATGGCTGGCAGAATCGGTCTGGCGGCCGTCATGGACGACTATAAATGATTAAAGCGGACTTCACGAGTTTTTCGTGAAGTCCGCTTTTTTACTGGCGAAAAATTAGGCCTGGTCGGGCGAGTGGCGCGGGGACGTCGTCTGAGCTTGGTGGTAGCCGTGAGTCTGGCGGTAGTCGCCGGGCGTCATCCGTACGGCCCGCTTGAACAGGGCGAAGAAGCTACTCATGTTCTTATAGCCCAGCTCATCGGCGATCTCTTCGATGCCCTTGCTGGAGAGGGCCAACATGCGCTTGGCGAGCTCGATGCGGATAAAGGCGAGTTGTTCCGTAAAACTTTTGTTGAAGAGCCGGCGGCATAACCGTGAAAAGTAGTTCTTGTCGTAGCCGAAGTAAGCCGCGGTCCCTTTAAGGGTGGCGGTTTGGCTGTGGCTCACCAGGTAATTGAAGATGATCCCGGACTTGGTATCCGCGCTGGCGTGACGAATATCTTGGCCGGGGAAGTCGGAATCGGCCACCGAGATGGTGCGCTCGTGATCTCTGAGTAACTCGGTCAGGAGCAGTCCCACCGTCATTTCCCGTTGATAGTCGAGAAAAACGTCGGTGAGATCCTGTTGTTCCAGTTCGGCGAGTAGTGCGAAATAGCGGTGCTTAAGTTGGTTGTCCTGGTGGCGATAAACGATAAAGTGGGGTTCGGTCTCCCCGGCGTTCATTAGGTCGTGCACCATGGGGTTATCGCCAACGACCACCAGGTTTAGGGGTGAGGGCGCATGCACCCGTTCGGTAAAGACGGTCAACGCGGCGGGAGCACCCAGGTTTTGCAGCGTCAGGGGTTGGGCCGAGGAGAGTAGGATCACGTCGAAGGGGGCGAGGGCCACGTAATGGTGGTTGAGGTATAGCTCGCAGAGAGAGTGACTTTCAATCAACCTAATGTGAAAGTTTACACCTGTATCACTGTCTAATAGAGGATTCGGTTCAGATTTATCGTTGCAATCGTTTCCTTTTAGCACCAGAACGGACTTTACCAGGTATTTTTGAGCCATTTTGGAAACCTCCTAACGGAAAAAAGATATCTTTCCGGAGTAATAAAGATATTATACACTATCACTTTGTGCATGTTTTAGCTATATACTGACGGTATCAAGTAGACAAGGGAGTGGCGTTAAGATGACAACAAAAACGATGAACACGGATGTCTTGGTTGCCGGAACTGGTGGTACGGGGTTGGCCGCGGCTTATGCTGCCGCGGAAAAGGGCTTGCGGGTCCTCGTGATCGAGAAGCAACCCCAAATCGGGGGCAACACGAAAATTTCCAGTGGGTTCTTTGCGGTTAACTCGCAAGAGCAACAAGCCGCGGGGATGCATCTTTCCCCGAAGGAAGCCATTGCCCAGCTGGCGGACTACAACCATTATTTGTCGAACGGCGCGCTGTTAGCCCGCATTGTCAATCGCTCAGCCGATACCTTGGCCTGGCTGGAACGCCTGGGGATGGAGATTAAGCTGAACCCGACGGCTCAAACCACGCAATTTGCTCACCGGCACAATGACTACCGCGGCGGCTCGTATCACATGTATCAGCATAAGGACGCGAGTTACCAGCGGATTCAACAAACGCTGGTCGCGGCGGGGGTCCACTTCGAGTTTAACACCACGTTGACGGCACTGACGATGGACCAGGGACGCGTCACGGGAGCTAAGGCACAACAAAATGGTGAAGAGATCCTGATTCAGGCAGCCGCGGTCGTTGTCGCCACCGGGGGCTATGGTGGTGATAAGGCCAAGGTGGCCCGGACCATGCACACCACCCACTTACGAACCCTCGGCGTGCCCAATAACGGGGAAGGCTTAGCCGCCATGGAGGCGGTGGGGGCGACGGATATTGACAGTCATGCGCTCATTCACGCTGCCCAGTTGGCCAAGTCGAAGGTCACACAAAAGACGTCGCAGCGGCATTTAGCGGGATTCTCCAGCAACGCGCTAACGCAGTTACTATTGACCCCACAACTTTGGGTCAACCCGAAAGGCCAGCGGTTCGTTAACGAGGACGTGGTTTACGATACGGTCGAATGGGCCAACGCCGCGTGGTCTCAGGGCGGTCAATATTTATTTATCGTCGACCAGGCCACCCTGGATACCTTTACGGCTAATCAGAATCGCGAAGAGGTTTCTCAGGCCGGTCCGGGGGCCGCAACGGGGACCGGTGACTTTACCCAGCTAGCCGAAGCGGCGGTGGCTGGTCAGACGGCCTATCGGGGCGCGACGCTAGCCGAACTGGCAGCTAACGCCGGGATGGATCCGCAAGTCTTGACGCAGACGGTGGCACGGTATAATCAAGCGGTTCAGGCGAAGGACGATCAGGAATTTAGCAAGTCGCCTAAGTCGTTAGCCTACTCGGTGGCCAGTGGTCCCTACTATGCGTTCATCAGTCAGGCGGCCTACCTGGGCACGGTTGGTGGCGTGCGGGTGGATGAGAACTTAGCGGTTCTGGACGATCAATTCAAGCCGATCCCCGGCCTCTTTACGGGTGGTGCCAACGCCGGTGGGTACTATGAAGGGCACAGTTATCCCGCGTTTGAAGGCTTGGCTTCCGGGTTTACCTGGACGTCCGGGCGGATTGCCGGAACCAGTGCCGCCACCTACGTTCAAACGGCGGTGACGTCTGAGAGTGCCATGTGAATGATGTACAAGTGAATGGACGGAACTAGATCCAGGCGATTCCCTCGATCATTTTTGGGATAAATGGTTGATAAATCGGCTTGGGTTTAGTTTTTGGGCCAGTTGATAAGTTTAAGTTATGACTGACAATTTTTATGTATTGGCCATCGATTGTGAAAAGAATTACAATTAATTTGTAGAATGAAAGCGGATTCATAAAGGCGATGAATCACGCGGCAGGTCGTCACGATAATGAAGGGGGATTTCATATGGATACGGCAGAGCATGTGCTGAGTAAAAGTTATGTCTCCAAAACACGAGTTGGGGTGTTGGCCGTCAGCACCATGGGGATGGCGTCGTTAGCGATTACGCCTTCCTATGCGGCGATTGCGAAGTTCTTCACGCTGGGCAATACCAGTGTGCAGATGCTGACGTCGTTACCGAATTTATTCATGATGTTAGCGGGATTATTGATCGGGCGGTTAACGGCTACCAAGATCAAGCTTAAAACGCTAACGATTAGTGCCATTATTCTGGTGGTCATTGGGGGCTTCTTGCCACTGGCCTTCCATACCAGTTTTGCCTTTCTGCTCTTCTGTTCTTGCCTGGTCGGTCTCGGTCAGGGGGCTTGTACGAACCTGTCGCAAGTGTTGATCTCCCAGATGTTACCGGAAGACTTGCGGCAATCCACGATGGGACTGTCCACGACGTTTACGAACATCGGGGGCATCGTCTTTATCATGGGGGGTGGCCAATTAGCCGCCACGAATACCTGGATTAACAATTATTGGATTTATATTTTTTCGTTGGTCGTGTTAGTGGTTGTCTTGGCGCTGGTCCCCTTACACCCACAAGCTGTGACGGGGGATGCGGAAAACGCGAGTGGCAAGATTAAGCTGAACAAGTATGTCTTCTACTGTGCCATCTGGGCGTTCTTCACCATGTTATTGAATAACGTCTTGAATAACAACATTTCGTTGTTCGTGGTACAAGAAAAGTTGGGCGCCACCTCGCAGGCCGCGCTGACCTCCACCATCTCGTTAGTTGGGGGGATGCTGTGCGGGTTCATCGTCGGCGGGATCGGGAAACGTTTCAAGTATTCGTCGATTGCCCTGTCCTTCATTCTCTACGGATTATCGTACTTATTAGTGGGCTTCGGTCATTCGCTGATCATGGCGTTCATCGGGAGTTTCTTAGTCGGGGCGGCCATGAGTATTGCTATGGGGCAATTCCCGTACTTAATCTCGATTGCCGTAGGTCAGAATAGTGTGTCGATGGCCTTAGGGGTCTACGTGGCGATCTACTCCGTGGGTGGGGTGGTGAGTCCGTTTGTGATTAACCCGTTGACCACGGCGGTGGAGAAGATCGGGTTGAACGCCTTCTCCGTCAGTGGGGTGCTGGCGTTACTTCTGGGGGTCATCTGTATCGCCGGAAAGTTCCAGAAGAATTTAGTGGAACATGCACTGGAATAAAAACATGCGGAACCAATTGGTGCCGGTAAAGGTGATTCGTTTGTGGCGGTTTAAACGCGCCGGAAACGGATCATTTTTGGCGTGAAAGGTCGCAATTAACGGCGGGGTGTGCGACGCTAGAGTGAAGCAATCATGAGCGAGGAGTGATCAAGATGAATTACAACTTAATGCCGGTGAAGTACTTTGTGGACGTGGTGCAAACCAGGGGCTTCATCTCGGCGGCCAAGAAGAATTACGTCTCCGAAACGGCGGTCAGCGCGGCGATTAGTAAGCTGGAACGGGAACTGGGGCACCGCCTGTTGAACCGAACCGCGGGGCAGTTTGCTCTAACGCCGGTGGGCGAAGAATTCTATCGCCGGGCCGTGGATATTCTAAACGCCTATAACGAAATTTGGCGCCATCCGGACGAGCATCCGGATCAGTTACTCCGCATCCACTTCTTACAGGGGTTAGGTGACGACGCTGCCCAGTTTGCCAATGCCTTGCCGGCCCAGACCCGGACGGTCTTTGATGAAGAGTTGTTCGATCATAGCATTCGCCGGTTGATCACGGGCAATTACGACATTCTCGTGGGGTTTCGCCTAGCCTTTATCAATAATCCGAAGGTCAAGATCTTTCCGTTACACCCGGTTAGCTTCGACCTGCTGTTCAACCAGGATGCCGTGACGAGTCATCAGGGTGACCTGCAACAATTAGCCGCGGACTCGGCCTTCTATCTCCAATACTGGCAATCCACGGGAATTTCGGACATTCAAAGAGCAATGCTGGACGCCTATCAACGCGAGGGATGGGATTATCGCCAGATTGTGGGCGTGAATAGTTTTGCGGCGGCCTGTCTCAACGTGAACTTCAAGGGTGGGGTCACCATGGTACCCGCAACCTTCCAGATTCCCGATAATTGTGATTCGATACACAGATATTCGCCGCAACATTTAGACCAGGCCTTTGAGGTGGTAGTTGCCGTTAGTTCCGCTGCATCTAAGGATTTACAGAAGATGATTACCCGCGCGATAAGCTGAAGTTATGGGCGATAAGTTTTATGTGTTAGCCATTACTTGTGAAACGATTTACAATTTAATTGTAGATAAATCATCACTGTTGAAAGGGTGAATGCCAAAATGAAAACGTTATCAACAGAAGTCGTGATTGTGGGTTCGGGTTCGGCAGGTATCTCGGCGGGGTTTGAACTTTATCAACAAAAAACGCCCTTCGTTCTCTTGGAACGCGGTGACAAAGTTGGGGGCGCCGGGAAGTTCGGGGCCCACGGGGTCTTTGCCATTGATTCCAAACAGCAGCGAGCCCAGGGCGTCACGTACGGGTATCAAGAGGCGTTTCAGGGGTTCACGGACTATAACCACTATTTTGTGAACGGGGAGCTGCTTTCCCGCTTCTTGAAGGCCTCCGGGAAAAACATCGACCGGTTGGCCGAGATGGGATTACCCGTCACGGTGGAACAAAGTGAACAACGCGCGCACCTCAATGATCCCTTGGTCTATCACAAGTTCAATAACTTTAAAGAAAAGATGACGAACTGGGACCAGCTGCCGGCGAAGTTCGAAGCGGCGGGAAACCGGGTATTGCTGGAGACGGCCGCGGTCGATCTCGACTATGACCAGGGACTCAAGGCCGTCATCGTTGAAGACGCGCAGGGTAACCGCACCCGGATTAACGCCCAGAAGGTGATCTTCGCGGACGGTGGGTACTGTGGGGATGCCCAGATGATGGCGGAAAAGTATGCCGACGCCGCGGAGTTCCTGAACCTGGGTGAACGCAAGGCCGACGGGACGGGAATTAAGCTGGCCCAGAAGCTGGGTGCCGATACCACGCATAACCCGGTACTTTTTGCTCACGGGTGCGCGCCGAGTCGCCAGATTAACCCAATGCGCCGGGACAGTAGCGTGGAAACGTTGACGAACTTACCGTTGTTGTGGCTGGATCAGACGGCTAACCGTTTTGTGAACGAAGACGTCGTGTATGATTTCGCCATGTGGGCCAATGCCGCCCACAACGTCCAGGGGAAGTATTACGTACTCCTGGATCAGGCTACGCTGGATCACTTTAAGACCCGCGAAGTCCCGATGGAAGATACGTTCGAACGGCAATTCTGTGAAGTCGGCGAGACCCCCCGGACCACGGTCGGGCCGTTACCAGGGATTCAAGAAGATTTTGACCAAGCCATTGCGTCCGGTGAAGTGGTGAAGGCGGATACGATTGCCGAACTGGCCACGGCCTTAAAGTTGCCGTTAGCGGCATTGCAACGGAGCCTTAAAGTGTACAACCAGGCCGTCACCACTCAGCAGGATGAAGTGTTCTTGAAGCCCAGTGATGAGTTACAGTTTACGGTGCAGACGGGACCGTACTACGCGATTGTGGAACACTGTGCGATCTTGGGCACGCTTGACGGGGTGAACGTGAACCGGAATTGCGAACCCCTCAGGGCGGATGGGTCGCCGATCAAGGACTTGTACGTCGTCGGGAACAACGTCAACGGGCTTTATTCAGATGGTTACCCGAGTTATGAAGGAATCGCTAACGGGTTTGCCTTTGTTTCCGGCTGGATTGCGGCCCAGGAAGCGGTCAAGGCACTCGCACAACAGAAAGTGGAGGCGTAACACAATGTTAAAAGGAAAAGTTGCCATGGTGACGGGCGCGGCCCAGGGGATTGGGTTCGCGATTAGTGAAGAATTTGCCAAGCAGAATGCGGACGTGGTGTTAACCGACTATAACCCGAAGGTCGTTGAGGTGGCGCAGGACTTAGCCCAAAAATACGATGGTCGAATCAGTGGGTTAGTCATGAACGTGATGGATAACGACAGTATTCAAGCGGGCTTAGACCAGATTATGAGCTCGTTGGGACGGCTCGATTACGTGGTCAACAACGCGGGGGGCGGGGTCCTCAAACCCTTTGCGGAACTCACGGATGATGACTTTGATCAGACGATTAACCTGGATTTACGGGGGACGTTCCAGTGCATGCGAGCCGAACTCAAGCTGTTCTTGAAGCAGGGTCAGGGTTCCATCGTGAACACCGGGGCCCTGGGCAGTGTCTACAATCCTGGGGGCATGGGCGCGTATAACGCCGCCAAGAACGGCATTATGGGGATGACCCAGGCGGCCGCGGTCGACTATGCGGATCAAAACATCCGGGTCAACTGTGTGGCGCCGGGCTTAACCAAGACGCCGTTAAACGATGGGGGCTTCCTGGATAAGATTCTGCCGACGGTGCCGATGAAGCGCTACGAAACGGCGGCCGAAGTGGCCAAACTCTTTGTCTTTGTGGCTAGCCAGGCCACGTTCATGACGGGCCAAACCATCTTGAGTGATGGTGGGGTCTCCGTCGGTTTAAAGTAGGTGAATGCGATGTTTCCTCAACAAAAACAATATGACGTGGTTATCGTGGGTGGCGGCCTCGCCGGCTTAGTCGCGGCCGTCACGGCACGGGAACAAAAACTGACCACACTGGTCTTAGAAAAGGGACGCACCATGGGCGGCGACGGCAACTACGTCGAAGGCGCTATGGGCGTGGACAGTTACCTGCAGAAGCAGGCCAACATTCAGATTGATCCCACCGAACTCTTGCGAGACGAATTGGCCTATTCGCACTACGAGGCCAGTGCGCCGCATTTACGGCAGTTCATCAAGGCTAGTGGTCAAATTATCGATTGGCTGCACAGCTTAGGCGTGGCCTTCAGTCAGGTTGGCCCTCAAGGCAAGAGTTGGCCCACCATTCATACGTTTGCGGGCGGCGGCCATGCGGCGGTCACCAAGCTATACCAGGTGGCCCGCGCGGCCGGAGCGGAGTTTGTCACCAGTATGAGCGCCCAGAAGTTGCTGCTCACCGACGGGCACATTGCCGGGGTAGTCATCAAGAACGAGGCGACGGGACAGACGCGGGACCTGCACACCGCGCACGTGATTCTTGCCACGGGGGGTTACGTCGATAACCCCGAATTGATTAAGCAGCGAACCCCATTCTCGCGGCGACTGCTGTCGGTAAGTGACGGCAAGTCCACCGGTGACGGGATGCAACTAGCCTGGGGCGTGGGGGCCCAACATTATCAGATGGGGGCCATTCAGTATGGTGGGGGTGCGATCTATGACCGGGTCCAACCACCGTACGTTCACATGGCATCACAAGTGGCCGCGGCTGCAACGCAGGAAGCCATTCTCTGGGTCAACGAACGGGGTGAACGCTTTACCAACGAAGACGTGAACGACAATATGTGTCACGCGGGGAGCGCCATTCTGACCCAGTCACGGGTCTTCTCAATCTTAGACCAGGCGGCCGTGGATCACCTGACCAACGTCGGACTGTATAAAGAAGTGGGGAATTCCCCGGTTTCACCGGAGAAATTTGACCACCTGCAGACCGAGTTGGACCAGACCTTGGCCAGCCACGCGAAGTATCTGGTGCAAGCGGATAGTTTGGATGAGTTAGCCCAGAAGTTAACCCTCGACCAGTTACCACAAACGGTGGCTCGGTACAACGAGCTAACTGCGGCGGGAACCGATCGCGATTTCGGGAAACAAGCGGCCTACCTCACGCCGGTAACGACGGGACCCTTCTACGCGGTAGAATTGGGTGTCGGTATGGCTTGTGCGCTAGGCGGCCTGCGGGTGGATGAAACGAATGCGGTCCTCAACGACTACGGTTACCCCGTACCGGGACTTTACGCGGCCGGCAACGATGCGGCCGGGATGTTAGTCGGTGATACTTACGCGGTCACGTTACCGGGAAGTACGGCGGGCTACGCGGCCTTTTCGGGACGTAATGCGGTGCTAAGCTTGAGTCGCGAGAATTTAGCAACGGCGGTTGATTAAGACTGTGAAATTAAAATCGGTCTGTAAAAATCTTTGGATTTTTACAGACCGATTATTTTTGCGCTAAATTAGTGTTTATTACGATTCATTGACGGGGATGGTTGTCTAAAAATTACTTAACTGGGGGGTTAGATATCCGGCTGATTGGAATGGTTAGTTTGTGCAAGCTAGGGTTGGATGATTGGATATTATCTTGAAAGAGCTGGCGATACTCACTGGGGGTAATACCAGTTTCTTTTTTAAACAGGCGATAGAAATATTTGATGTTGGTAAAACCGAAGTATAACGCAACTTGTTTGACGGACATAGTTGTGCGAATTAAAAGATCTTTAGCACCGGAGATTTTTAAAAAATGAATGTATTTTATCGCCGTAATGTGCTCGTTTTTTCTGAATAAACTTGTGAGATACTCGGGCGTGATCTCAAATTTTTGGGCAATTTTAGAAATAACGAGTCGTTCATGGATGTGATCTGTAATGTAACGTTCGATCTTCTCAAAATGAGAATCGGATTGTGAAGTCGGAGAGTTTGAGATTTGTTGGATTTTACGAATAAATTGTTTACTTAAGGTGATGAGCAGCAGGTTAAAACTATAATTTAGTTCTTGGCGATAGAGCTCAGTATTAGTATCATCATTGTTTTGAAACCAACGGGTTAGTAGCTGAATATCTGTTTGGGTGTTGATGTGTCCCTCAAAAGAGAGGGTGAATCCTTGGAAATTTGGACCATAATTTTGAGGAAATATGTTTTGGTCAATAGAAATTCCATCCTGATTTTTGGCAAAAACAAAGATACTTAGATGGCCATTTATCTTAAATACGGTGTCGTTTTCGTTCATAAAGATTCTCCAAGAAGTGGCAGGAATGATTAATTCTTGAGCATTAAATGTTAGAGCGACGCTGTCTTCGGCGGTAATAAACAGCCCACAATAATTTTTAGGAAGAAAAAAGCTTGATTTTTGGAACGTTTGTTGAGAGTAATTCTTTAAGTGTATCAAGTGGTGGTTCTGAATATGAATAAACAAGTTCCTCATCTCCCTAAAATCAAAAATCTTAGATTAGTGCACCTTATATCAGAAACAGTAGTTGGCACATTTTTTGTAATCGCTTACAATGAATTTGCGCATTGAGTTAGTTAGCTAACATTTTTTATTCTACTACATCTAGAAGCTATTTCAGGAAAGAGGAACATCATTTTGAAAAAATTTGGTGATTATATTAGCCATCGTGTCTACCAAAAGCGAAAGATTAACTTTTGGACATCTGTAGGTTATGGTGTCAGCGACATGGTCGGTGGTGGCGGTCAGACGATTATCGGGGCTTGGCTACTCTTCTTCTACACGTCGTATTGTAATCTGAGCGCTACTCAGGGTGCGCTAATCGTGGCGATTGGGAAGATTGTGTCCGGGACTTGTGGCATGTTAATGGGTGGTTGGACCGACAACTTTTATCGGACGAAGATTGGACGTCGCTTTGGACGCCGGCATTCGTTTATGTACTTTGGCGCACCACTCCTATTAACCTTTACCCCCATGTGGGTCGGCGGGATGAACTTTTGGTATTATTTGATCATTTATTGTGTATTTGATGCCGTTTCGACTATCTCTATCCCGTATGAAACGTTACCGACCGAAATGACCAAAGATTATGACGAACGGACTAAAATTTCAACGGCACGGATGTTTTTCTCAGCTAGTGCGACTTTCTTTGGAACCTTCTTGCCAGGGCAATTGTTCCGGATTATGGGGACTAAATCGCCAATGCCGTTCTTCATTAACGGTTTAATTTTTGGGATCTTATTCGTTGTTGCATACTATATCTCAGCCTTTAGTACCTGGGAACACCCAGTTTCTGAAATTGCGGTCGGCGATATTCATGAAAAGAGAAGTGCTGGCCAAGCTTTGGCTCAGGATTTCCGAGCATATATTTCAACCCTTAAGATTAAGAGCTTCCGTCAACATTTATACATTTATCTGTTGTCCTTTACGGGTAAGGATGTTTACAACACTGTGTTTACATACTTCTGTGTTTACGTTTTGGGAATTGGCGCCACAGTAGCCGCTAACCTGCTCTCCTTATCAATCGTTGGGGTTGTTACGACGTTGATTGGTGGCTGGTTGATGGTTAAATTTGGACCACGTTTTCTGTATATTTTGGCGTATGGTTTGATGCTATTAATGTACGGCGGGTACTTTACCGTTGTTCACAGTCAACCGTCTAATTTGGTAATGTGGCTGTTCATTATCTCATTTGTTTACCAAATTGGTCGTTCATTGCTCGAATTTACGCCATGGAACGTTTATCCGTTTATTTCAGACGTTGATGAGTTAGTTTCAGGGCATAATCGTGCGGGTGTGTTCGCTTCTGTTATTAGTTTGACGCGGAACTCAACAGCCGCTATTGCAACCGTATTAGTAGGGATGTTCTTGGATGCTAACGGGTTTGTAAAGAATGCATCAAGTGAACCGATCCATGTTCAAAATGCCATTATGCAGGCAATTTTCATTGGTGCTGGTGGGTTGATTTTGCTGGCCTTATTAGTGGCCTTGACGTTCAAGCTTAACAGACATACGCATAAAGTTATCGTGGATGAAGTTGCACGGTTACGTGCTGGCGGGTCTAAGCGTGATGCAACGGAGGAAACTAAGCAGATTACTAAACAAGTAACTGGTTACGATTACTCTCGAGTTTGGCCAGAAAGTCCAGAAACTGTAAATCCACCAATTACTTTAAAGATTGATCAGAATAAATAATGTAAGCATCAGATTCTAAAAGATGGGAGCGACTGATTAAAATGGCAATGTTCTTTACTGCAGAGAAAATCCATGCGCGGGTTCGCGAACTAGAACCGTACCGTTATCAGAATCGGCATGCCATGACCGGATGGGAAATGTCGATGGATGATCAGCATGGGCAATTGAAATATCCGCCCAAAGAAGCACAATATGCACCGGTGAGTCCAGGGTATAAATGGGACAAGTTTAACGAATATGCTTGGTTAAAAACTAGGGTTCAAATTCCAAATACTCAGAAGATGGTACTCCTGTTTAACTTTGGTCTCCCTGGTAATTTAAACCAAACGGGATTTGAAGGGTTACTCTTTGTGGACGGTCATCCCTTACAAGGATTGGATTCGAACCATGAAGAAGTTTTAGTTCCTGACAAATTTTTAGGAAAAACCGTTCAATTAGATATTAAACTCTGGACCGGTATGTACGGCCGACACGGTAATCGCGAAAAGCCAATTATCCATGAGTTTAAGTACGCAGATATTGCACAGCTTGATCCGGCAACGGATGATTTATATTTCTCAATGAGAAATATGATCGATACGGTTGACATTCTTTCTGAGGATTCAGCAAATCGCTATAAAATGTTAAATGTTTTGGATCAGGCAGCCCAATTATTGGACTGGCAGGAACCGGGGTCCGAGGAATTCTATGCATCGATTAAAAATGCTGACAAGTTAGTTAAAGACTACCTTGATCATACGGTTAAAAATACGGCCGTTACGGTAACGGCCCTGGGACACACGCATATCGACTTAGCTTGGCTATGGCAGTTAAAGCATACGCGAGAAAAAGCGGCTCGTTCGTTTGCGACCGTTTTGCAGATGATGGATAACTATCCGGATTATGTTTTCCTGCACACAACGCCACAATTGTATGCTTACATCAAACAAGATTACCCAGAAATTTTTGCCAAAATTAAGCAACGGGTGGCAGAAGGCCGCTGGGAAATTGATGGCGGTATGTGGGTCGAAGCGGATTGTAATATTCCATCCGGTGAATCGCTGGTTCGCCAGATTATGTTTGGAACCCGCTTCATTCAAAAGGAATTTAATAAGCGACCGCATTATCTTTGGTTACCAGATGTCTTTGGTTACTCGTGGGCTTTGCCACAAATCTTGCGAAAATCAGGATTAGATACATTCATGACCACTAAGATTAGCTGGAATGAATACAATCGGATGCCTAACGATACGTTTGAATGGAAAGGAATCGATGGTAGTGAGATCTTAACCCATTTCATTACAACTCCAGACGCTGGCAAGATGAAAGATAACCCAGATTCTTGGTTCTATACTTACAATGGTGAAATGACACCTTCCTCTGTTAAGGGTGTTTATAATGCGTATAGTAATAAAGAACTTAATAGCCAACTGTTATTAGCTTATGGGTATGGTGACGGCGGTGGTGGTGTTAACCGTGACATGCTGGAAAGCCGTCGACGTTTAGACAAGATTCCTGGATTACCTCAGGTTAAGACAGATACCGGGAAGAACTTCTTTGATCAATTACACCGTACGGTCAATGAGGCACAAAAGACCCAATATATTCCAACCTGGGATGGCGAGCTTTATCTTGAATTCCATCGAGGAACTTATACTAGCCACGCTTATATGAAGAAGATGAATCGCCGACTGGAAATGAAGTTTCGGCAACTGGAATATGACGCCGTCCTAAATCAGTTAGCTAATCAGCAGCAATACCCACAAGAGTCGTTGAATGCTGGGTGGACCATTCTGCTGCGTAATCAATTCCACGATATTATTCCGGGTTCAGCAATTCATGAGGTTTATGAAGATTGCCATAAGGATTATGCGCAAGCCTTAAGCATCGCTAAGAAGGTTAAGGCAGTGGTATGCCAGCCGGACAGTGCTAAGAATAAGTTTACGATTCTTAATAACCAGGGTTGGACCCGTCAAGAAGATGTGTTGGTTCCGGTTACGGCATCGGGAACGTTCACGGATAGTGACGGTAAAGAATTAACCGCTCAAAAAGTTGACAATGGGTACGTCTTGACAACACCCGTAATCCCCGCTACTGGAAGCACAGTGGTGACCTTTCATGAAGGTAAGTCGGTTGAACGACAAGAGCCAAATGTGGCAACCATTGATGGTCGGCAATTGCAGACGCCATTCTATATTTTGGCGTGGAATGCGTCAGGGCAGTTAACTAGAGTTTATGATCGTCAGGCTAAGCGAGAGATTCTAACGAGTGAAGGATTAGGAAATACTCTCGAAGTTTATGAAGATAAACCACGAGATTATGATGCATGGAATATTGATTTGTATTATTACCAAAAGAAGCAAATTTTGAAAGCGGATACAGCAGGAATTGTCGAAAATACGCCTTCACGGGTAGTTATCAAATTTAGTTATCACTATCTACATTCGTCGATCGACCAAGACATGATTTTGTACAAAAACTCACGGCGAATTGACTTTAAGACCAAGCTGAATTGGCAAGATCATCAAAAGTTATTGAAGGCTGGATTTACGACTGATGTACGCTCGACGGAAGCCCGTTATCAAATTCAATTTGGTAACTTAAAGAGAACGACCACTTGGAATAACAGTTGGGATTGGGCGAAGTTTGAAACGGTCGGTCACCAATGGGCTGATCTATCTGAACAAAACTATGGCGTGGCCTTGTTGAACGATTCTAAGTATGGTTATGCCATTAAAGGGAATCGACTATCAATTACGTTACTTAAGAGTGCGATTAGTCCAGACCCGGAAGCTGACATTGGTCAACATGAGTTCACGTACAGCCTCTTGCCGCATGAAGGCAACTTTGTAGAGGGTAGCGTTGAAGAAAATGCTTGGGCGCTAAACAGTCCCTTACAAGTGGTGCCTGGAGAAGAATTTGTTCGTCAGCCAAGCTTGTTTGAAACCCCAGCTGGACAAGTTTTGAATATCGACGCGGTTAAAAAAGCCGAAGATAGTGATCATGTTATCGTGAGATTCCATGATCATACAGGAGGCCACCGGGTAATTAAGCTAGCACCAACGTTTGAATGTTCAGGTTGGCGAGAAGTGAACCTGCTAGAGGAATCATCAAATGATGAGGATTGGCATGATGGACCAGTTGAACTGACGGTAAAGCCTTATGAAATTAAGACTCTGGAATTTAGAAAGTAATACTAGGAAGTGACGGTATGTTAGTTGGGAGCATTGAAGCGGGTGGTACAAAGTTTGTTTGTGCAGTAGGCGATACTGAATATAACATTATTGATAGCCATCATTTCGCAACAACTAGCCCAGATAGTACGCTATCAAAAGTGATTGATTATTTTCGCCAGTTTAAAATTAGTGCCCTGGGTGTGGCGTCTTTCGGACCACTAGATCTTGATCGGCAGAGCCCTAATTTTGGCTCCATTATGGCATCGCCAAAGTTAGATTGGCGTAACATCCCAATCTATGAAATTTTAAAAAAGCAGTTACAAGTTCCAATATTCCTAACCACGGATGTTAACGGATCCGCATATGGCGAATATATTGTTGGTCGGCTACGTGGGCAGCAATTAAATTCATTAGTTTACTACACCGTAGGGACAGGGGTTGGCGCTGGCGTTATTTATAATGGAAAGTTCATTGGCGATCTAGGACATCCTGAAATGGGACACGTTTTTGTTAAACGTCACCCAAAGGATCGAGATTTTACCGGTGTTTGCCATTACCATCATGATTGCTTAGAAGGCCTCGTGTCAGGACCGACTTTTGAGGTCCGTTTGGGTAAACGGGGTGAGAATGTATCATTAAACGATCCGGTTTGGGATGTTATGGCCTATTATATGGCGCAAGCCTTGATTCAAACGACGATGACGTTAAGGCCTAGTAAGTTTGTTTTGGGTGGAAGCGTTCTCAATGATACCTTTATCCAAAAAATCCGTGATCAATATAAAAAACTTATTAATGATTATATTTCATTACCACCGTTGGAAAGCTATATTGTGCGGCCACTGGTAGAAAACAATGGGTCAGCGACAATTGGAAATTTTGCATTAGCGCTAAACCAGATTCAGAAAGATAAAAATTAAGTATGTTGTCATGTAAAGAAGGTAGTATAGATGCAGGAGCCACTTTTCTTAAGGCCAGTTTTCCATCAAAAGTTATGGGGAGGCCGGCAATTAGAGCGTGATTTTGATTACGATCTACCTGCAGGAGATATTGGAGAGTGTTGGGTCATCTCTGGCCATCCGCATGGGCCTAATCAGATTGCTAACGGGGTGTATAAAGGACAGCTTTTGTCCGATATATATATTACTCAACCGGAACTATTTGGACACCCCCAAATGAAACGGTTTCCGTTGTTAACCAAGATCTTAGATGCCGAAGCACCCCTATCTGTTCAGGTACATCCAGGGGATGAATATGCGGCAGCTAATGCGCATGATTTAGGCAAAACAGAGTGCTGGTATGTTATTCATGCGGAACCAGGAGCGTATTTGATTTACGGGCATCATGCGCAAACCAAGGCGCAATTGACAGAAATGGTACAAAAGGGCGATTGGGAACATTTACTGAGAAAACAACCGGTCAAGTCTGGAGATTTCGTTTATGTTCCCAGTGGGACGATTCATGCGCTTACAGCAGGAATAGAAGTTTTGGAAACACAACAAAGCTCGGACACGACCTATCGCTTATACGATTGGGATCGAGTTGATCAAGTAACGGGTAAGAAGAGAGCACTGCATATTCAGCAATCGTTGGATGTCATTACAGTTCCTTTTCAGCAGCCTAACTTACATCAAGATTCAGTTCAATGTGGGAAATCAACCATTACAGAGCTAGTGGGGCCACCACAATCGCGTTACTTCTCAGTCTTTAAAAATGACATTAATGATACGGTAAAGTATGATGATCGCCGAGGTCCGTATATGCTGTTTTCTGTCATTCGTGGTCAAGGAACGTTAACGGTAGCTGGTAAACACTATTCTTTGGTCAAGGGCCAACACTTTATCATTCCACACGATGTGTCAACGTGGGAGATTAGTGGTCAGATGCTGTTAATTTCTTCGACGCCGAGTGCTAAAAATTATTAGTGAGATGAGGAGTGGATGGTTAAAGCCGATGGGTTTTAATCACCCACTTTTTTTATAAGGAGGGGCTAGATTGGATGCAAAGATTTCGTGGTTAGATGACCCAACGGTTTTCCAAGTGAACGAGGTGCCGGCGCATAGTGACCATTTGTTTTATGCTAGTAATTCTGAGACTCAGAGTAGTTTGGTGGCTAGTTTAAATGGATCATGGTTATTTCATTATGCGGATAATCCAATGGAACGACTGAAGACTTTTTATCAGCCCAATTATGAAATGACACATTTTAATCAAATTAAGGTACCCGAGCATATTGAGATGGCCGGGTATGATCAGAATCAATATACTAACATTGCTTACCCATGGTCAGGAAAGATTCGTCGTTTTTATGGTTCTAAAGATGACCTGAAGCAATCCTTTTCTAAGGGGAAAGATAACGCGGTTGGTCAGTATATAAAGAAATTTAATCTCACACCCAATTTTATCGGCAAGAAGGTCCACATTATCTTCTGGGGAGCTGAACGTGCAATGTATGTTTGGTTAAACGGCCATTTTGTGGGGTACGCCGAAGATAGCTTTGCACCGCATGAGTTTGATTTAACGCCGTATCTAAAGCCACACGATAATCGGCTGGCGGTAGAAGTATTTAAATTTAGTACGGCGGCCTACTTAGAAGACCAAGATATGTTCCGCTTCTTTGGCCTTTTCCGGAACGTCGAATTAGTCGCATGGCCAGAAACTCATGTGAACGATCTATACTTACATCCGGAAGTTAGCAAAAATCAGGCGCAGTTAACTTGCGACTTGAAAATTAAGGGAAAGCTAACGGGGGCCACCTTAGCAGCCGCTCTTTATGATCCTACTCACCAGTTGATTGCCACGCAGCGGATACCAATCAATCAAGAGGAGTTGAGGATTGACTTTGGCCAATTGGCTGCCGTAAGTTTGTGGTGTAACCATCACCCTGAACTCTATAGGGTTGTTTTCCAAATAATTAATTCAAATCAACAGATTGAAGAAGTTGTCCCGTATGACTTCGGGTTTTGTCAGATTGAAATTGACTCACAGAATATTTTACGGTTAAACCAGCATAGGCTAGTAATTAACGGCGTAAATCGGCATGAATGGGATGCAGATAGTGGGCGAGTCGTTACATTAAAGGATATGGAGAGTGACATGCAAACGTTGCTCGAAAATCATATTAATGCAGTCCGAACCTGTCATTATATTGATCAGACGGCGTGGTATTCGTTATGTGATCGTTCTGGGATTTACGTCATGGCAGAAAACAATTTGGAGACTCACGGAACCTGGGTAGGCGGACATCCAGAGAAAAATTTACCTGGATCACAGCCCCTTTGGCGGGACATGGCATTAAACCGTGCCCGAGCGAATTTTGAACTTCTTAAAAACCATGTGTCTATTTTGATGTGGTCGTTAGGAAACGAATCGTACGCTGGGGATAATTTGATGTTATTGGACCGTTATTATCATGAGCATGATTCACGGCGGTTAGTGCACTATGAAGGTGTCAGTCGTAATCCAGCTTATCGTACACAAATCTCGGATTTTGAAAGTGGGATGTATATGTCTCCAGACAAGGCCGAGAAATACTTGCAGTCACGTCCAGATAAACCTTTGATTTTTTGCGAATATATGCACTCAATGGGCAATTCAGTGGGGGGACTGGCGCAGTATGCTAATCTGGTTCAAAAGTACCCCCAAGATTGTGGTGGCTTTATTTGGGATTTTATTGATCAAGCGTTGTATGTAAAGGATGAAGTGACTGGTAATAGGGTGTTACGGTACGGTGGAGATTTTGACGATCACCATAATGATGGTGCTTTCTCGGGGGATGGGTTGATGTTTGCTAACCGGATTCCCAAACCTGCTATGCAAGAAGTTAGTCATTATTACCAACAGCTAGATCAGTTGAATGGTATTTGAGACCTTAAGTCGGCTAAGGATTTCGTTAAGAGTATTGGTAACTGAGTGCATATTAAAAGAGGTACCGTTTGGGCGGTACCTCTTTAATACTAGCTATTAAAAATCATTTTCATCGTCGGCATCCGGATAATCGTAGTGGAGAACAACCTTGATGGCTTCCTTGTCGGCCATAGCTTGGAACCCTTCTTGCCAGTGAGACAAGCCCAGACGGTGGGTAATCATTGGTTCAACTTTAATCTTTCCGGCTTGTAATAAGCGAATAGCGTTACGCCAAGTGGTTGAATCATAAGCCATGTGACCAATGATACTGATATTCCATTCCGTGATTCGGTTGATAGGGTAGTTAAATGGTTTGAATCCCATCCCGACCCGGACAATTTCTGCGTTTGGCCGAACCATTTCAATGGCCTGCTTCAAAGCAATGCTTGCCCCGGAGCATTCAATAACCAACCCTAATTCATCTTTACCACAAATTTCCTGGCAACGAGCCACCACGTCTTCTTTGGAGGCGTTGATGGTGTGCGTTGCACCTAAAGTTTTGGCAATACCGAAGCGGGTCTTAGCATCCGCATCCATCCCGACTAGGACAATGTTGTTAGCTCCCATGTTGTGCGCAATCTGCACTGAGAATAAGCCCAGTGGACCGGCACCAAAGACGACCACATCTTCCCCAGGAAGTAAGTGGGATTGCTGAGCAACGGCACGGTAAGCGTTACAAATTGGATCTAGGCAGGAAGCTTCTTCGTATTTAACGTTATCGGGAATTTCCCATAGTGCATGTTTGTGGATGCGGAGAATTTCACCGGGGACGAGGACGTACTTAGAAAAGCCACCGCCCCAAGGGTTATTATCAAGCCCTAAGTTAACTTTGTGAACACAATCAAAGAAGTCTCCCTTTTCGCAGGCGCGGCAGTAGCCACAAACGTGGCCACTATTATCAGAAACGACTCTTTGACCGACGTGCCAATCGGTTACTTGATCACCGACCTTAACGATCTGACCAGAAAATTCGTGGCCACGAACTGAGTTGAACTCGTCCGAACCGTTCTCCACTTTGTAGTGCTTCATATCCGCACCACAGATCGTAGCAGCCTTGACCCGGAGTAAAACATCTTCAGGTCCCACTTCAGGAACTGGGGTATCGATCATCTTGTAGCCACCAAATTCTTTACCATAACGTGCTAAGGCTTTCATGTGTAAGGACTCCTTTTAATTAAGTAATTTTTTATAAAAATGTTTATGTGTTAATTAGCTGATTGTTCTTGAACCTCGCCAATCTCTTCAACGGATTGGTTACGTGATTCAATTCCTAGAAACATAATGACAACGGCAACGATTAAGGATGTTGCACCTAACATAATAAATACACCGGTAACACCTACGTTATCTAAGCAATAGGCAACACCATAAGGTGCCACAATCCCACTAATTCTCCCGACAGCGTTAGCTAATCCCGATCCGCGAACCTTGGCTGCAGTTGGCCAAATTTCCGGAACGTAAACGGCCGATGCGAAACAAACGTACATGTAAACCAGGATGATTAAAAAGAACCCAACAACGGAAATCATCATCAATGACGTTTGCAGCGAGTAGAAATAACCGAGAATGGCAATCACGATTAGTAGGCTCGACCCGAGAACTTTACGAGGGATTTTATCGATAATAAAAGTTGTGATGAAGATACCGATTGGCGCACCAAACATATTCATCGTGTTTAAAAAGACAGAGTCCTTTAAATTGATTCCTTTTGCTAAGAAGATAGTGGGTAACCAATTAATCAGGGTATATTGGACGACGTTCATGGCAATGAGAACAGCAGAACCTAGAATTACCCGTTTTAACAAGGCGCCATGGAAAAGTGCGGAGTAAGGGAGTGTTGAAGGTTGTTCCTCATCGTGTGAAACTTCCTGAATGGCAGGAAGTGATTGTTTAGTTGATTGCTCAGTATCGGCTTCAATTTTATCCAAGATTTTATTGGCTTCGTCATACTTACCCTGAGTTTCTAGCCATCTTGGTGATTCTGGAAACGCTTTCAAAACAAGGAAGAAAACTAGAGCTGCTAAGATGGCAGGGATAAGTAATTGAACTCGCCAATTCATATTTGGCGAAAGTAGAGGGGCGATGGCCATGGCAATTAACGAACATACTGGATAAGACCAATTTCCAATAAAGGATACCCTGGAGGACCAGGTGCCACGATTTCTTGAAGGAACGTATTCCGTGTAGGCGGCGAAAAGAGTGGTGATTAACGCCCCTAAAGCGAAGCCCATAAAGAAACGCAGGATGATTAAAAAGGTCATATTAGGTGACATCGCGCCAATAATCATGGAAATGACATGTAAGGCAACGAAAAGCATGTAACTCTTTCGGCGGCCTATGCGATCCGCGATTATCCCACCAAGGAGTGCACCTAAGAACATTCCGGCAGTGTTAATCGCGGTAAAAGTAGCGCTAATACTGTTGGTTGTCCAGCCAATTCTTGATAGTTGAGCCAAAATCAGGCCACCGATTGCGTTACTCCAGTTCACCAGTAAGCCAATTGCGACAATTCCGAAAATCTTCCAGTGAAATTTACTCGTTGGTAGTCGGTCTAGTCGAGGACCGGCATTAGGGAATTGTTTATTGTTCATCGAACCTCCTCCTAACCACAAATAGGATTTTTATTAATTTGTATGCAGGTAGCTATCCGCAATTTCAATATAGCACCAAAACAAAAATTTGTGAAATGTTTTTTAATTTGATTTGATGTTAATGAGCGAAAATCTACTTATACAGGCGTTTTCAGAATCACAATCAAAAAAATATTGTAAAATTAGCCCTAGAAAGTTTGTGAATTTTTAAGTTATCGGTCGATAGATTAAAATTATAAATATACTTAAAATGAATTATTATACTTAATTATCCGATTTTTTTGAATACTAAATGTATTTAAATTAAATTAGAGGTAAATAGGCGTTATTTTACTTATCTATCGTTCGATAGGTCAAACCAGAACGTTGCGGTAAATTGGCTTGTGAACGGTTGATTTATGTTTATTTGACGTGTAAATTTAAAGTATAGAAAACGTTTACAAAACTGGAATGGCGGTGTTTTAATTGCGTAATAATTTGAACAAGCTAGATCAATTGCCAATTTCAAAATGGCACTGGGAAGTATTTTTTATGTTGGGGATGGGTCTGCAGTGTAATGGTTTTTTAAATTCCGTTGGCAGTTCTGTTTTAGCTGACTTGGTAAAAATAGGCTGGTCTAATAATTATTTAAATGCCTTTTTCTCCTCAGCAATGATGTTAGGATTTTTTATTGGCTCGTTAGTTGGCGGGATTTTAGGCGATAAGATTGGCCGTAAAAAGGCCTATGAAATTTGTATTTTAACGTTTGGAAGTTTTGCGTTTTTAGCAGCACTGGTTCCGAATATGTGGACTCTGATTATTTGTCGGTGCCTAATGGGTATTGGTATGGGCGCAGGAATTGTCATCGGGTATGGGACCTTTACGGAGTTAATGCCGGCTAAAGTTCGGGGGAAATGGTCAGCAAGAATTTCGTTCTTAGGAAATCTATCGCCAGTTATCGCGACAATTGCGGCCTATTTAATGATTCCGTATCTTGGTTGGAGAACCGTGTTTATTGTGGGTGGCTGTGCCGCGTTTATTATTTTATATTTTGTACATAAGTATCTCTGTGAGTCGCCACGCTGGTGTATGACGAATAATCAAGTCGCTAAAGGGAACGCGATTATTGATGATGTTGTTGCTGGTATTGAAAAGTCTCAAAATAGAAAATTACATTTCAAACCAGCGACGACCGATGAAGGTCTGGTTCAACCAACAAAGTCGAAGCTAAAGGTCGGTAGCTTTTTTCATGGGGATTTAGGAAGACGGTTGTTGGTCTCTTCCGTTACGCTAATTGCGATGGATTTATCGTTATACACCATCACGGTTTGGATTCCCACTATCTTTGTAAATAACGGGTTTGATATTAGTAAGTCATTGTTGATGACTATGCTGGTTATGCTGGGGGCACCTTGTGGTGCTTATTTTTCAACGCTCATTATTGATAAGTTCCCTCGGAAGTGGTTTGGCGTCACTTTAATACTGGGCATTGCCGTTTTGGGTTATGTTTATTCAATTCAAAGAACGGATCTTGGGATAGTTCTGATTGGTGTGGGTCTAACGTTTATCTTGTATATTTATAATGCCTTTTCCTCTGCGGTTTACGCACCTGAAGTTTGGCCCACTGAAACCAAGATGCGAGGTCTCGGAATTGCGGATGCGATTGGGCGGATTGTTGCAATTCTGACACCGTATTTAATCGCATGGTTGTTAACTGATTTTGGACAGGTAGTGGTCTTTGTGGTAATCGGATCTTTATTAGTCGTTTGTGCGGTAATTTTAAGTATTTACGGTTTTGAAACTCGGGATGTATCGGTTGAAGAAATTGGCAATATGTTTAAATCGAAGTCTCAAAATAGTGTTGAAAAAAGCTGTAAGTTATCAACTAAAGCGTCTGAAAAGGAATTGAACTTTAAAGTATAATGATCTAAAAATACGTCGTAATCGTGAACTCGATTACGACGTATTTGTTAGTTCGTTAAAAATCCCTGTTGCTGCAATGCCGCCAGAATCCCGGCCCGTTGCTGCGGATCGCGACTCAGTTCGGTGGCGAGGTGGTGAGTAAAGGTCTCTTCCCGTTGGTTGGTGGTTCGCTGTTGGTAATAATGCGCCAATAAGGCATCGTAGGCCACTACCTGCGGATCGGTAGCCGTGATGGGCCGGTAGGTGTTCTCGAAATGCATGAGTTCCTGGGGGAGGCGTGGTTTGTGTTCCGGGTGTTCAGCCGGATGCCCGATGGCCAGCCCCAGGATCGGGAAGGTCAGTTCTGGCAGGTCAAAGAGCTGAATCAAGCGGGGGACATCGTTCAGAATACTGCCCATAATGGTGCTGCCCAGCCCCAGGCTTTCGCCCGCCGTGACCACGGCTTCCGTAGCGATCGTGGCGTCGAAAATACCGGCGAGTAGCTTGTCCGTGCTGTGAAGATTGGCCGTCGTCGTGGCGGTTTGCGGGACCAAATTCTGGTTGCGGGATTGATCCACCAGAAAAATGAAGTAGTGCCCGGCACTTTCCAACCAGTGGTGGCCGGTAATTTCACCTAGCACGGCTAATTTCGCGGGATCGGTGACGCTTAAAATACTGTATTGTTGAGAAAACGTGCTGGTGGGCGCGTGTTGGGCGGCCGTGACCAACGTGGTGATTTCTTCGGGGGTCAGCTTTTCGGCGGTGAACCGGCGAATACTGCGGTGTGCCAATAACGTGGCTAAAGTAGGGTTAGTCATTGCTGAGCACTTCTTTCATCCGGGTAACCATGGCTTGGTAGACCCGTTTTTCGTCGGCCGGGACGCCGCGTAATTCGTAGTTGGCGATAAATGGGGCGTCGAATTGCTTAGCGTAGCGCCTGGCGGTCAGACAGTACTGCTCGTTAAAGTTCCGGTTGCCACTCCCCACGACGCCGATCAAGTGCTGAGCGTTATCCTGGAAGGCGATGTACTCGCCGAGAACGTTGGTCATCAGTTCCTTGACGCCGTTGTCGATGCCGTTGCCACCGTTTAAGTAGGTCGGCACGAAACAAAAGTACGGGGTCGTTTCGGCCGAAAAATCGCTGGCGTCACTGATCTCGGTGGCCTCGATGGTCGGTAGCGTTGTGTCCGCAGCGTGCTGGGCCTGCGCGTAGTCCGTCAGGTGTTCCACGAAGTTGCGGGTGTTGCCCTCGATTGAAATGAATAAAATCCGTAGTGGTTGCATGTGCATTCCTCCGCTCGTTAGGTTAGTTCCAGTGTACTCGGATTCGGGAGAAAATGCGCGCCGGATTTTGCCCCGACTTGTCAGCAAGCACGGACTATGCTATCCTGTAAGCATTCTAAGAAAGAACGAGGTATTTCCGCCGATGCGCAACTAAGTAGACTCGATTGTTAGACTCCTGTGTCACCCGTCAAGGGGCGCAGTGGGTTCTCAATGGAGACTGCTGGTTCCGTCGGCTGGGGTACGTTAAACCACCAGTGGACGCCGTTTTCGTCAGGAAAACGCGGTCACTTTTTTTGTGTCCGCATAAGTTAACCCGCAGTCGCCACGCACTTAAAGGGGGACGACTTTTTGACACAACTTTATTTAAATGACATCACCAAAACCGTGGCGGGCCAATCGCTCTTCACCACCACCCAACTGACCGCGCAGACCGGCGACCGGGTGGGCATCGTCGGCGCTAACGGGGCGGGCAAGACCACTCTGGCTAAGATTATCGCCGGGACCGACCGGGACTTTACCGGCCAACGACAGGTCACCGCACCCGTGATCCGGGTCGCTCAGATTGCGCCGACGCAGGGCCAGTCTGGCGGCCAAAGCATGTTGACGCGGGTCCGCCGGGCACTCGCGCAACGGCCCGAGATCCTGATTCTCGACGAACCGTCCGCGAATCTAGACGATAATCACCAGGCCTGGTTAAGTCAGGCCCTCGGCCATTTCGACGGCCTACTCCTCTTGATTTCCCACGACCGCGACCTGTTGCAGCGGGTCGCCACCAAGCTCTGGGTGGTTGATCAAGGGACCTTTACCCAGTATAACGGGACGTTTGCGGCCAAGCAGCAACGGGACGCCAACGATCTGACCCAGTACCAGAACCAGCAAAATGAACGCCGTAAGCTCCAATTAGCGGCCCAAAAGAAGCGCGAAAAGGCTCACCGGGTGCGCAAGGGCAACCGGCGGATGAGCGCCGCGGAACGCTCGAATTCCCGGACCCTGCGTGAGCAAAATGCCGGCCGCCTGGAACGCAACGCCCACGACCTAGCCGCCCGGGCGGATCAGCAGGTGACCACCGCCAAGCCGCACACCAGCGCGGGCATCAAGTTGGTGGCCACCGACCTGCCACCGGTGACGGGCAAGTACCTGGTCAACATCAACGACTTGACCTTGAAGCGGGGCAAACACCAACTGCTGACTAAGGCCTCGTTGCGGATTCGGCCCGGCGAACGGGTGGCCCTGACCGGTCCAAACGGGAGCGGCAAGTCGACGTTATTGGACGCTTTATTGGCCCACCACGCGTAGACCCACCTGGCGGCCAGTGCACGGATCGGCTATTTCTACCAGGACATGACCGCCTTACCCGCCAATCAGACCGTGTGGCAGGTGATGCAAAAAGCAACCACGCTGGATGCCGATCGGACCCGCCAGATCATGGGGGCCTTTGGTTTAGACGCCAAGTTTTACGACCGGTTGGTGGGCGATCTGAGTGGTGGCGAGCAGGTGAAGCTCCAACTGCTGAGCATCTTAGTCAGCGCTAGCAATTTATTGCTGCTCGACGAACCCACCAACTACCTGGACCTCCCGGCACTACAGGCCTTGGCCGACTATCTGGTGGGGTACCCGGGCACCGTGCTGTTCGTGGCCCATGACCAGACCTTCCGGCAGCAGGTGGCGACCCGTACGGTCCAATTGACCGACCAGCAGTTAATCGATCCGCGACAAACGGCGCAGGGCGTTCCGGCCAGCGACCTCCCGCGGTTGCGCTTTGAATACGACCGCTTGATGCTGGATCCGACCGCCGATACCACCCAACTCCGTGAATTGCGGGAAAAAATCGTCGCTGCCCAGCGTGAAAACGGTTAATCTTAATTTTTTACCAAAAAACACTTACGAGGAAAAATTTTTTCTGGTAGAGTAATCCATTGTGTTGAAATGAAAGTGAGTGTGAAAAACCAATGGATACCGTACAAAATAACCAAGCAGCCAAAACTGCCCGGGTCCCAGTGGCCCATCCCATGCTAGCCATGATGGGCATGCTGATTGGGGGCTTCGTCGGGATGTTCAGTGAAACGTCACTGAACATTGCTTTACCACAATTGATGGTGCAACTAAACGTCTCGACGGCAACGGTGCAATGGTTGGTCACCGGCTACATGCTGATGATTGGAATTGTATTACCGTTATCGAGTTTAATTAGCAAGTGGTTCACCACCCGGCAGATTATTTTATTTGCCCTGGTGGACTTCGCCGTGGGAGCCGCCATTTCGGCGTCGGCACCTGGCTTTGGTGTCTTACTCTTAGGCCGAATGATTCAAGGGATTGCCACCGGGCTGATCCTGCCGCTGATGTTTACCGTCGCGATGCAGATTTTCCCGCCCTATAAGTTAGGGGCCGCCATGGGAATGGTGGGGTTAGTTATCATGTTTGCCCCCGCCGTCGGACCGACGCTGGCCGGTCTAGTCTTAGGATTAGCGTCCTGGCGTTGGATCTTCTGGCTGTTTATTCCGTTCTTAGTGATTGCCTTTCTGTTTGCCGTCACTTCGTTGAAAAATATTGCACCGGTCACCCGACCGAAAATCGACTTCCTGTCCATTCTCTTATCGATGGTGGGCTTTGGGAGTTTAGTGGTTGGGGTTAGCCTGGCCAGTGATTACGGTTGGGGCTCGGCCGTCGTTCTGGGCAGCCTGATCGTCGGGATTCTGGTATTGGCCTGGTACACCCACCGGCAACTGACCATGGACCATCCCATCTTGAACCTGCGGGCCTTCGCCATTCCCGGTTTCCGGGTCGGCGCGAGCCTGGTAATGATCAACTTTGGGATTATCCTGTCCGCAATGTACCTGTTACCCATGTACATTCAAAAGGGCTTGCTGGTCCCAGTGGCCTTGACCGGGATCATCATGTTCCCCGGTGGCCTGATGAACGCCATCGTCTCCGCCATTTCCGGCCGGTTGTATGACCAGATTGGTCCCCGCAAGCCAGCGATGCTGGGCTTTGTCATCTCGATTGTTGGGGCTTTGATGTTGGCGTTGACCACCACCCACAGTGCCGTGTGGTACGTCATCTTGGCCCACGTGATCTTGATGATCGGGGCACCGTTAGCGATGTCGCCATCACAAACGCACGGGTTAAACGCGTTGACCGGCCCAATCGCCGCCGACGGGAGTGCCATTATGAACACCTTACAACAGGTGGTCGGGGCCATCTCAACGGCGATTGCTACCAGCCTGTTAGGGATTGGTCAAGCCGCGTACTTTGCGAACGGCGCGCACCAAGCTGCCGGGGCCTTCACCAATGGGGCCCATTACGGTTTCTACTTTACGTTAGTCTTAGCCGTGGCTGGTTTCTTACTGGCCTTGCGGTTACCTAAACACGCGAAGTAAGGTTATTCAGTCATGAACTAGGGGCGTCACCACTAAGCTGAGCTTTAGTGATGATGCCCCTTTTGTGTAGGGATTAGCTAGTCTTGAAGACGAGCTAAGTTGATGGTTTTATACGGTTAGTCTATTAGACCGACTAACCTAGCCGGAACGTCGCCTTCGATTAGGTCGTTAAACTGATGAATGAGTAAGTCGTCTAATCAACCTCCCAATACGTCTGTTCAACAAATAATAGTTCATGGTATACTCTTCAAAGAGCTAGGGGGAGAATAGCATGGACTTAGGACAACAGATTCGCGTCGCCCGTAAGCGACGAAACATGACACAGGCTTATTTGGCACAACGACTGGGTGTCCAGCCGATGGTCATCGACAGATGGGAAGGCGCAATTTGTAACCCGGCGCCCGCTCAACTGAAAGAGTTAGGGGAAATTTTAGCCACACCGTTAAGTCTGAGCAATCGAGTTGACGCTAATCGGGGGATGGCGTCGACGCCACAACGATTCTGGCTTAAACGGGTCATGGCTTGGTACCGGCAACGCCATGCGGTATCCAAATAAAAATCGTCCCACCCAACTTGACGGTTGAGCGGGACGATTTTTGAGTTTAATGCGTGTCGTCGGCATCTAAGACGGGTTGTTGTGGTTGCACGGGGTTAACCGTGACCTCGAACCAATTAATGAAGGAGTTTTCGTAATCCAACACCTTGAGATCGAAGTTCTCCAAATGAATCACGTCGTTGATCTTGACGTCGGGGTAATTATCGATAATATAACCGGCTAACGTAACGGTATCGGTGGATTCGAAGTCCTTGATGTCCACGGCAAAGTACCGTTCGAAGTCGTAGGTGGTCATCTTCCCATTAACCTGGAAAGTGCCGTTGGGTTGCTTAAAGATGTACTGGTCGTTGGCGTCGTCGATCTCATCGCGGACCGTCCCGAAGAGTTCTTCGTAAATGTCCTTGTCGGTGATGATCCCAGACGTACCCCCGTATTCGTCGACTACGACCACGATTGGCGTCTGGTGCTTGATCATTTGTTGCAACACCTGCGTGATCGGCGTGGTTTCGGGCGTGGTGGTGATGTCGCGCAGTAACTTATCAATCTTAATGGACGAATCCACTTGTTGTTGGCGAATCAAATCATAATTGTAAACGTAACCGAGGATCTTATCCTTGTCGTTATCGGCCACGACCGGCAGGCGGCTGAACCGTTCCTGCAGGTACATGGTCAGGGCTTCCTTCACCGTAGCGGTGATGTCGATGACCGTCAACTGCGTTCGGTCGATCATGATGTCCTTAGCGACCTTATCGTTTAATTCGAAGGCCCGTTGCATGTACACTAAATCGTTCTTTTCCAGTTCTCCGCCTTCCACGGCACTGCGGGAAAGGCTCAGAATTTCGGCTTGGGAGAAGACCTCGTCGCTTTCATTGGCAACCTTTAGGCCCATCAGCTTGACCACACCGGTTGCACTGGAGTTCAACAACCAGACGAACGGGTAGAAGATCACGTGGCAGTAGTGTAGCGGCGTGACCACCAGCATCAAGACTTTCATCGGCATATCGATGGAAATGTTCTTCGGCACAATTTCGGTGAAGACCACTTCTAAGTACGTCAATAACAGGACCCCGATGATGGCACTCACCGTGTGCGCAGTGGCGCCCGTGATGTGCATGGGGGCAATCCCCGCCAACAGAATATCGACGAAGAAGGTTTCCCCAATCCACCCCAGGATGATTCCGGCTAGGGAAACCCCCACCTGAGTCGTTGACAAATATTCATTTAAGTTCGTGACCATTTTCATGGCCCGGTTTAACTTAGTCGAAGGCTTGTCGCGTTCGTCAATTTTTTCCTGTAACGCACTAGGGCGCGTCTGGACTAAAGCGAACTCACAAGCCACAAAGAAAGCTGCAAAGAAGAAAGTTACTAAAATAATCCCTAAATTCACAACTATCTGACCACTATCCACACATCATTCCTCATTTCAATTATTCTATCTTTCCATTATAACGCGTCTACGCGTCATTTTGTAGATATCAGATTGTCCCAAATTCTACGCCCTTGGGGGCCTGAACGCAACCGAACACGGTGATTATTCGGGGGAATTCCGAAATTGGCTATCAACGAGTCAGTGAAATCGCTTAACTGATTGAAAAATCGCGGTTGCGGCTGTAACCCAGGTTAGGTCGGCGAGGGGTTTAACCGAGACGGGAGACTAGCCATTAAATGCATAAGTTATTGACCGGTTAATCCAACAAATAATGGGTGTGACGGCTTAACGTTTACGCCAAAAAGGACTAGACTGAATTTAGAAACGTTAAAGGAGATTTTGGATTATGGCAGATACACCAAAGAAAGACAAAGCAGAAGAACCGAAAATTGACATTCCCGCAGAGGATGTTAAGAAAGCGGCTGCACTGATCTTAAAACCGGGGTATGTGACGAAACACGATCTACCAAAGATGGTAGAGTTGCCTTGGGCAACCGCATTAGCGGATGCAGTGACGCAGCACTTCTTAAACGATGACGACGATCACGATCCGTACGTCTACTTCGAACAATTCGACTACGCCGGCGGGGACATTGACTCCATCATCTTTAATATGGATGTCATCCCAACCCGAGAAAAGGCGTTGGAAATCTTAGGTCATGAAGTTGGCGAAAAGTTAGTCACGCCACCCGATCACGTGGAATCATTCAAGGGTTAAACTTAAAGTAATTCGAGGCGTCCTTGCGGGGATGCCTTTTTTGTTGCCGCACCGAATCAAAAGAGCTTACCTCCGCCCGGAATACTGGGCTAAGGTAAGCTCTTTTAAAATTAAGCGGTTTAGTCGTCTAAGTCAGCGACCACCGTGGCCTTGTCGAGCGGAATGTTGCGTAAGGCCAGTGCGTTGTACGCTGCTTGCGTCATCTGCACTTCCTGCATGTACGGAATATCGTTGGTCAAGATCCCCAGTAGGTTACCGCGGACCTCGCCTTGTTCGTCGATCGGGTCTTCGGACAGCCGCAAAATGTTGTGCGACTTGGCGTAGCGCAGTGCCATCATTTCCATCCCCATGTAGCAGACCGTGACCTGGTCTTGGACCGTCAGCAACTTGGCCACCTGTTGGCAGATGAATTCGTTCAAGTTGTCGTAGTGTTCCAGGACGTCTTGGGTGTTGGGGTCTTCAATGGTGATGTAGTTGAGGACGTCTTCGTAGTAGTAATACCGGATGACGGGTTGGCCCTTGAGGTTCAAAAAGTCGAATTCCTGGGGCTTGCCTTGGTCGTATAACAGCTGGGTGTACTGCCGGCCGTCGGTAGCGTACTCCTCGATCATATCGTTAGAGCCGTCCGGGTTGAAGTAGTCGATTTCCTTGACCGCCCGGTTGGTGTTCGGGTAGAGCTTCATCTGACCGATGGGCGCGCCGTCGTATTCAAGCGCCAGGTACCCGTCGGCGTTCATCAAGATGTTGGTGCCGTCCGGAACCGGGGCCCGGTTGAAGAAGAGGTAGTCATCGGGGTTGTAAGCGGTCCGCTTGGTGATGTAGTCGTACAGGTTAACGCTGTGCTTGATGCCTTCCTGCTTCATCGTACCCGCAAAGTTAGGGGCCGATCCGATGGAGAGTAGGTGCAACTTCTCCGCCTGTAAGAGTTTCTTTTCCTGTTGCCAAACGTCCATGTTGGTGTGGACACCATTAACTAATTCATAGCGCATCGACTAACTTCCTCCAATCTTCCGCGATCACGTGATCTTGGTAACGTTCAATCTTCTTAGCCGTGTTGGCCCGTAAGGTACCGTAATCGGCGGCCATCAGCTTCTGTAAGGCCTGGTGGAGCTGTTCGACGCTGTAGTCAGCATCCTCACGGTTAAAGTCAGCCAGGAAGCCGGTCTGACCGTCATCGACCAGGTCTTGGGCCCCAAAGCGCGCGTTAAACGTGACAATGGGGAGCCCGGCGTTCATGGCTTCGATGTAGGTCAAGCCGAAGCCTTCGGAGTAGGACCCGGAGACGTAGGCATCAAGCTTGGGGTATTCCTGGTCCAGTGTGGCCGATTGTCCCCGCATGGTGATGTAGTCGCCGGCCTTGCCGTCTTCGATCGCCTGCTTGATGCGTTTTTCTTCCTCGCCGGCCCCGAAGATGTCCAGTGTCAGGTTTACACCGTCTTCATCATGGAGCTTGACCAGCGCCTTGACGATGAAGTCCACGTGCTTTTCGATGGCCAGACGGGAGGCCGTGACGAACTTGATGGGATCACCTGGGCGGTGTTGCAGGTCGATTTGCGGGTTATCGCGAACCCCACCCACGGGGATGGTCACAATCTGATCAGCCCGCTGGGGGAAGTCGAGGAGCATGTCTTGACGCTGCTGTTCCGTGGAGACCACGACCTTGTCGACCTGGTCGAGGTGGGTCAGCATGTACTCGTTGTAGTTGTTGAACAACGGATAACGAGGGTCCTTACGGTTGTTGAGTTGGTCGGCGTGAATCACGTCGACGATCTTCAACTTATCGGAGTGCCGGCTGAACAGGGCCACTTCGGGATCGGTCCCCCGGTCGATCATGTAAATGTTCTTCTGGTTATAGGCCAGGTTCAACCGATCGAAGAAGTACCGAATCAGTTGCATCCCGTTAGAGAAGAAGAGGTGCTCGCCACCGGCTTGATGGTACAGGTGGATATTACGCAGGATGACCTTCCGGTGAGGGTCGTCGTAGAACAGGAATTTGGCCATCTTCTGGCCGGTGTTCATGTTGAAGATTTCGACGTGGTTGGAGCCCACTAATAAGAGGTTGGTCTTCTTGTGGATGTCGGGGTGCTTGATCATGTGGTCGACCACGTGGAGCCCACTTTCCGTGTAAGTATCCCGTTTCCGGTGTGTGTTGGTCGAGTCAATCACCAACTTGGTGCTATGTTTGTAAGCCTTTTGGACGCCGTGGAAGAGGTAGTCTTCGCCTAACGTGAAGTACTCCCACATGTTGATGACCTGGTCGTTGGCAAGGCCCCACCGGCGCATCGGGGCCTGTAGGTCTCGGTTGAGTCGGTAGAACAGGTATTTATAGGGGAGGCCGGCCTGTTGTAAGACCTGCGCTCTGTAGAATTCGGCGTGTTCGACGCCGGAGTTCCCCATGCCGATAGTTCCGTTCACAAAAAATATCATTGCTGATCCTCCTGAAATGATCGTGATTGCCAGTAACGCTGCTTAACTCGCCAGGCCGAGACCCCGGCGGTAACGGGATCGGTGGGGGGCTGGTGCGCTAAGAAGGTGTGACGTTCTTGAACGATTTTTTTGAGCCAATTTTCATCCCGGAGTTGCCGGGGAGTAACGAACACGGTGAGATTGTTGCAGCCGGGCGAGATGACCACCGGTTTGGTGGCTCCCTCGCGGACTTCTAGGGCCACGTGGGCGGCTTGAGCGTCAGGCATGAGGGCCTGAACGGTGCCGGCGAATTGGTCGACGGTCAGGGTGTACTGCTCGTGGGTGGCGCTGTCCATCAAGAGGAGCGAGCGAAAGATGACGCGTTCATGATGGGTGTTGACCAGTTCGAGCGTGTAGTCGATGGCATTTTCCGGCATCTCGAAGCTCCCCGAGGTGCCGTCGATGATGGTCGACGTGATCTCGGCGCCTTCGGGATCGAAGAACTTTAACCGCAAGTAGACGCCCCCACCGGTGACCGTGATGTTTCCTTGTAAATAATAGGTCATCTCCGGTTGCAGGATGGGGAGCTCGGCGGTCAGGTGCTCTAGGCCGTAATTGCGGTGCGAGCGCCAATCGTGAATGACTTCGCCGGGCGGCATTAGTGGCGCCCGGTACGTCACCACGTGTTCGGGGGTCACGCTGACCTGACAGCCGTATTCGTAGGTGCTATGCAGGTGCCGGGGCCAGAGTAAGAGGTAAGCCAGACTCATGAGGGCACCACCTCCTCGTCGGCGAAGTGCCGGTCGTATTCCGAAGCCAAAATCATCCGGAATTGTTTAACGAACCAGGCGTTGATGGCCGGGGTGTTGTCGTTGTGTCGCCCTAAGACGCCCTTATGCAAGAAGCGCACGTGGGGAAACTGATCGGTGACCCAGTCGAAGAGCTCCGGGAAGGTTGTGTTATCGAAGTCGTCTTGATACATGTGGGCCACGGCGAAGGTGGTGTGGTGAAAGTCGCCCTGTTTGAAACGGTGCCAGACCCGTTGATTGAGCTGTTGAGCCGTTTCGGCGGTCACATCGCCGGTGTGGGATAAGAGGAGGTCAAATGACGGCTGGAAGTCCTGAGTCCGCTTGATCCGGCCGTTGGTGGCCATGGTCCCTAAGTTGATTAGGGGCTTACCGGCGATGATGGCCCGTGGTTTTAAGAGGGCCCCGTAGTAAAAGGTGGCGACGGTCCCTTCTGAGATGCCGGAGAGGACCAAGTCGTCGGGCGCAAAGCCCAGGCGCTTAAGGGTGGTTTGAATCACGGTGACAAATTGCTGTTCGAAGGCGTCACTGCCCACGTAGAAGCCCCCCCCGTTCAACCGGGGATCGCTGACGAGCAAGAAGGGGGCCCCGAAGCGCTCCATCATGAAGTTTCCTTCGAAGTGATCGGACATATTGAACCCGCTGAAGTACACGTTGAGGGGCGGCCGCATGTCGCCGGCATCGAAGTAAGAATAGAAGTTTTCGTTGAGGCTGCCGGGCACGTGATGGAATTGACCGCCGGGGAAAAGACTGCCGAAGCGTTCGCGCCCCCGGGAGATGTGGACTAAGCCAATATCGAGTTGTCCCTGGCCCATGGCTAAGACGCTCAGGGTGTAGTAATAGTCGATATCCCCCAAATGTAACGTCTTACCGGTCGGGTAATCGGCGGGGTTAAACGTCAGGGTGTGGATCGGTTGGTCGGTCGTCTGATTGATTAGCGTCAGCTGGTAGCGGACCAAGACGTCGTCGCTGGCCTGACATTCGGGTTGGAAGGTCAGGTCCCGGTTGCGGCCCGCGTAACCCTGAGTTTCCCACACCACGACGGGTTGGAAGGCCTGACCGAAGTTACCGGTGAGCTGTAGGTGGTAGCGACCAAACCGGTGGACGGTCCCTTCGAAGGTCCCCAGGACCCGTAGACTGCCATGATCGAGCTTAAACGAATCCTGACCGGGGAACCAGTCCCGGTTAATGGTGTTGGTCAAGGTAGCGGGATCGTTCATGTTAACGGCAAAAGCTCCCTTGAGCTCAAAGAGGGCTTGGACCTCGGGGCTCAGCTCGGCGGCATCATCGTAGAGAATGTGATTGGCGGGGAGTAGCTTTAAAAGATCTAAATTACGCCAAGTGGTGCCATCGTCGAGTGGCAGTAAGAATAACGCGTTGCGCCAGAACGGTAGGAGATAACCGGCTGGCGTCCGCAGGGTGTTCGGCATCCGGCGATCCTGTTCACGGTCGGGGAAGTAGCACCATTGGTAGTCCGCGGCGAGGGCCGCCGGTTGGACGACCGGTTGGCCCCCGAGTTGCACGACGGGCATCTTACGACTGTTTGCCATGAGCGATAACCTCCTTCCAATAAGCGAGTAGCTTGGGTTCGGCCAAACTTTCCAACGAAGCAATGCTGGCCACCAAGCTTTCGTTCCAGTGCGTTAAGGTTTTTAAGTAATAATCCAAGGCCGGTCCCAGCTTCCGCAACTGGGCGATGATCAGCCCGTTTTGGTGGTCGTGAACGTACCCGGTAGTCGTGGCGTTGATTTGCGGGATCCCGGCACTGATGGCCGCAATCTGAAGCTGCAAATCCGGCATGGCCCCCAGGTCGACTAAGACGCGTGCACCGCCCAAGACCCGTTGACGCTGTTGGTCGTTGAGCCGGTAAAGGACTTGGATGCGTAAGAGTTGATCGAGTACCGTTAGAACCTCATCGGGCAATTGTTCTCGGTCCACGGCTTGCTTTTGTTGTAACTGATTCAGCAATCCCTGTAACAGTTGGGCGGTCGGCGAATCCAGCGGAATCCCGGCCTGTGAGAGCACTTGCTGCTGTAAACGGGTCGTCATTTTTTGAATGGCGGCCTGCGAGGTCACCACGGCGGTGAGGTAATGGTGTTCGTCTTGGACCAGCCAGGCAATGATCTGCTGGGCGACCACGGTCTGAGCGGTGGTCGTCAGGTGGTTAACGGCCCACACCACCGTGGTCTCGGGCAACTCCGTACTGTTCCCCAGCGCAAACGTGGTTGCGTAGGGTGAAACGGCTTCGATCGGCGTGCCCAGGTCGGCGTTGACGTCCTTGAACTTGGTAATCATCTGCGTGGTGGGAACGATCACCCGTTCCACGGCGCCCAAGAGGTCTTCGGGCAAGGTCGGGGCCAGCTGCGTGGAGAGCAGGTAGGCCAACCGGTGCCGTTGTGCTAATTGGGTCAGAATCGTGGCGGTCCCGGGGTTAGCGTCACTGATAAGGAGATCGGAGCGCTGGGCCAGGTGGGCCTGGGTGCGTTCGGTAATCAGCTCGTCGAGGGACTCGTAGCGCTGCTGGATACTGCCGTCTGCAGCGAGTAGTTGAATGTGATTATCGGCTAGTCGGCGCATGACGGGGTGGGTGTCCGGGGCGAACCAGAGGGTGGCCAACCGGCGGCCCCGGTCATTATACACGGTTTGTGTCGAGCAGAAGCCGCGGTCGTCGTACACCCTGACGGTTCGTTGGCCGTTGGTATCGGTGGTTTCGACCCAGCTGACAAAGCCGGCGGGGTGAAAGTGAACTTCACCGTAGAGGCGACCGGCTCGCTGGAGGAGTACCGTGTCGCTGAGGTAGACGAACTGAGTATCGAGTGGCAGCGCCAGGTCTTCTAAGCCTAACGGGAGGCCGCCTTCCTGGTGGACCTGTTGCAGGTCGTCAAAGACGTTCCACCAGGACAACGAGGTGAGCTGGTTGGTTTTTAACTGGTAACGTAACCACGGTAACGGTTGCAAAAGTAGGAGCTCGACGGGGACTTGGTTGTCGATGAAGAGTCGGGCTAATTTAACGACTGGTGTATCGGCCAGCCTGAGCGCGTCGCGAGACCACGCCGGAATAATCACAGTCATCGTGACACCTCCTGAATGATGACTTAAATAGGGAGTCTAACTTAGTGGCGATCGAAGTTACGGGTACGTCACGTCGATGGAACCGTCTGGCTTGAACTCGAACTCGGATAATAAGAGGTTGCGCACGGCATCGCGGGCGAAGTCTTGCTTCATCTCACCGAAGGCCTTGCGTCCGTCCTTGAGATATTCCAGCAACGGATCGTGTTGGGCCGTGCTCCGGTTCGTGGCAATCTGCCGTAATTGTTGGAGCATATCGACCTGGTCGATCCAGGCGTTATCGAGTGATTTCAACAGACACATCCGTTCAAAGTAGATTTGTTGGTCGTCGTTGATGTCCGCAAACTTCTGCGTCAAGTGGTCGACCATTAATTTCTGAAGAAACGGACCGGTCTCCTTGGGCCGATCGGCGTGCCAATCTTGATCGATCACGTCGGCCACCACCAGATGATTATCAATGGTGTTTAAGACGTAGTCGGCGAGCTCACTGCGCGTGGCACGGGGATGCTTCTGGGTAAAGGCCTTCGCCGCCATACGAAAGACGCTCGCAAGTAACGGCGTGAGGTCCTTTTTGGTCATAATTTCCTGACGCGTGGCGTAGATGGTATCCCGTTGAACCCGCATGATTTCGGAATACTGCAGGGTTTGGTTCCGGGCCTGCCGGTCATCTTTTTCGGCGTTGTGTTGCGCCTGGGTAATCAGGTGCTTGAAGCGGTGCCGGGTGAGGAAGGGCTTACGAACGGGCTTAGCGGGGCGGCCCGCAGATTGCTTACGCTTCGCGTCGTCCAGTCGGCGCCGGTACCGCCGCAGCCACTTGGGCCCGTGCTCCAGGAGAATGGTATCTTCGATGGAGACCAGGAAGACACTTTCGCCGGGGGCCCCCTGTCGACCGGTCCGGCCCCGTAATTGATTGTCGACTCGTGCGGAATTCATCCGTTCGGTCCCGATGACCAGGAGACCACCGAGCGCCTTGACGCCCTTGCCCAGCTTAATGTCGGTCCCCCGACCGGCCATGGAAGTGGCGACGGTCACGGCACCGGGTTGTCCGGCCTCCTTGACGATCATGGCTTCCTTGGCCACACTCCGCGCGTTCAGCAGGTTATGTGGGATTTCTTCTCGCAGGAGGATCCGTGAGAAGAGGTTGGACAACGACACGGACCCGGTCTCGATTAACACGGGCCGGCCCACCGCATAGGCTTGCTTGACCATCTGCACGGCACTTTCCAGCTTCTGGTCGGTGGTCATGAAGAGTTGGTCGGGCAAGTCGATTCGTTGCGACGGTTTATTGGTCGGAATAGGCACGACCGACAGCCGGTAGGTTTCTTGCAACTCGGCCGCGTCGGTCATCGCCGTCCCGGTCATCCCGCTCAGGTGACTGAACATCCGAAAGAGGTTCTGGAAGGTGATGGACGCCATGGTCCGTGTCTGGTTGGACACGGGCATCTGTTCCTTGGCTTCCAACGCCTGGTGGAGACCGGCTTCGAGCTTCATCCCGGCTAATTTACGGCCGTTCGAAAGGTCCAACAAAGAAACCCCGTCCTCGTCGACCACGTAATCCCGGTCGCGGGTGAGGGTTTGGTGGGCCTTTAACGCCAAGACTAAGTGCCGGTACAGTGTCCGGTGTGGAGCGGTCAGTAGATCGCTTAAGCCCAGGTATTCCTCCATATGAGTGATACCTTTGGGCGTGAACCAGACCTTCTTGTGATCGTTACTGCGTTCGAAGTCGATGTTTTGCCGTAACAGGCAGATCACCTGGTCGGCGATGCCGAAGAGGTTGGACCGGACCCGGGGAGCCCCGGAAATGATCAGCGGCATTTGTGCCGAATCCAGTAACACTGCGTCGATTTCGTCGAGTAAGGCAAAGTGGAAGCCCTGGAGGAAGCGTTCACTGGCGGTACCGGCTAAATTATCCATTAAATAGTCGAAGCCTAGCGTTGAGTTGGTGGTGTAAACGATGTCGGCCTGATAAATCTCCTTGAGATTGCGGTCGTGAGGATCGCCACCGGCCGGCGCAACGCCGGGAACGGCGGTGAGACCCAGCCAACGGTAGACCCGGCCCATCTTCTCCGCGTCCCGGTAAGCCAGGTATTCATTGGCGGTGACTAGAAAATTCCCGCTCCCCGTCAAGCCGTTAAGGTACATGGGCATGGTCGCGGTCAGGGTCTTTCCTTCACCGGTTTTCATTTCGGCAACGTTGCCGTCTTGCATGACTAGGGCCCCTAAGACCTGCACATCGAACGGAAACATGCCCAATACGCGTTGATCGGCTTCGCGCACCACGGCGTAGGCAGCAATCTTCAGGGAGTCGAGGGACTTCCCCTGAGCTAATTGTTGCCGGAAGAGCGTGGTTTGGGCTTTCAAGTTGTCGTCGGACATGGCCCGATACTTGGGGGCCAACGCAGTGACGGCCCGCATCTGTCTGACGTATCTCTCAGGTGTTCGGTTATGTGAGAATGGCATCCTAATCATTTCTTTCCATCCGAATCAATAAGATTCTTCTGATTTAGCGGTAATCGGTAATTCCAATTATAGCATGTTGTGGAATGGATATAGGGGAAAATGTTATTGAAATGGGCCTTTTTCCGTGAAGCCCCGTGGGAGTGGGGCTCAGCCGGTTCGACCACCCCGGTCACGGGGCGGAAATTCTGTTATTTTCGGTGCTAATTTTCGGTAGTGCTTAGTGGCACCATTTTAGAACTCCCCTATGAACGGGTTGCGGGGGCATCCACTAAATTAGCGAACGGTTCGGATCACTGGTCATTACCATTTAGTTTTTGTTTGACCTTTGTTTGATAAAATATTGGCCATTGGCGAGTCGATTGCGTTATCTTTAACCACATAGCCGTGTATCTAGTGGGATTAGGCTTGATAATTAGCACTATAAAAGTCGAGCGCTAATTATTTACTTTTCTGACCAATGCTGACTATTATAGAAAATGTAAAGCGTAACAAAGTAATTTGAAAGGGGTTATTGATTATGACTAATGATATGATGAACCGGAACGATGACTTGTTTAATCCAATGAATTTCTTCAATGAAGTTGGCAACTTGGGGCGTGACTTGTTTAACGGTAACGATAACCCAATGAAGACGGACGTGGTGGAACACGATCAGGACTACGTTGTCACCGCCGAAATGCCAGGCTTTAATAAGGAAGACATTCACGTTGACTACCGGGACGACACACTCCGGATCTCTGGGACCACTAAGACCAGTCAAGACACCAAGGACAACGACGGCCGGATCTTACGGCAGGAACGTTCAAGTCAAAACGTTGCCCGGGCCTTCTACCTGCCAAACATTGATTTGAAGCAGGTCAGTGCGAAGTATGATCAGGGCATCTTAACCCTGACCTTACCGAAGGAAACGGACAAAGATAATAACCACAAGATTAGCATCGACTAATGACCAAATTGATGCGGGGTGGCGATTTCCCATTGCGGGAAGTTGCCACCCTTTTTTGGTGTCACGGGTCCCGTTGGTAAAAAAATTTGACCAAATCAAAATAAAATTAAAAGTCATCTACCTTGTGAAAGACCGGGAGGCGGTTCGATCGTTGAGTTTTCACCCGAAAAGCGACTGAAACGCGATTACACCGGGGATCAACGACGATTTTGTCAGCGCAAAACTTACTTATTGAGAACAATCGAATTGATTATAGACGGTTTACCCTATAAGAAACGAAGTTAACCGGAAAACTTGGTTAAAAAAACGACTTAACTAATCGCGAAACGCTTGATATAAAGCGGTTTCAACGAATGCTTGCGAGACACGCCACCGAAAAAAATGACGTCCAAAATGGAAAAAACCGTTTAGTGTGTATTTTGGTTATTTTTAATTTGTTAGGAGAGCCGAAAATACACAATCTCCCGCGATAGCTGTTATAGAAGAATATTTACCGCAAAAACATTTAACGAAATTATCCACGCCCCCTAAAATGTGGTAATATAAAATTATCTATTGGAATAAATAAATTTTAGTATTTCTTAGGTCTTAAGGTTAATGGGGCGATTTCATGAAAGGTTTAGATCCAAAAAGGGCTTCCGAGCTGTTTCGGTCGAACAGCAAGAAGCACTTTAAGATGTACAAGGCAGGAACTAAATGGCTTGTGGCAGGGATCTCGACGCTGGGTGGCCTTCTCGGACTGGGAACCATTAATGGTTCTTCCGCTAAGGCGGATACCACGTCGGGGGCTGCACAACAAGTAGATTCTAAAGATGTCGCGGCGACGCAGGAATCTGGAACGATTCCGGCGACGTCCCAATCGACGTCGGCTTCCACCAGCACGACGACTAGTACCGAGACGACCAGTACCAGTACGGCTAGCGAGTCCACGACCAAGTCGACTGACGGGACCGGTGTGTCCACATCAACGACAGAAGCGTCGACGACTTCAACCAAGTCCACGACGACCGCCAGTGACGCGACTGAGCAAACCAGTACGACGAAGACTTCGACTCAGGGGACCAGTACGTCCAGCAAGGACACGACAGCAACGTCCACCGCGAGCGACACGACGACGGCCACCAGTACGACTAGTGAGGATGCGGCCTCCAATAGTACGACTGAAAATAGTAAGCTAACCAGCACTAGTTCTGACGGGACTAGTGCTTCTACGAGTACCACGGATACGGATACCGATACCAGTCTTGCGAGTGCCAGCCAGGTTGATCCCTCTACGGCGTCCGCGAATGCTTCGGCTAGTGCAGAGGCCAGTCTAGCTGAAGAACAACTGTACGTTGAGATGGACAACATCGAAGAAAATTACGGTGCGGCGACCCTTAGTTCGTTATTAGGAATCAGCCGGGCCGCGTCGATTATGCCGATGGCACTGTCTTTGGATACGGTGTCTAATCCGTTGTCGACACCAGAAACTTACACAGATGGAACAGCTTATAATTTAGGGGTAAGCAATGCTAAGACGGCACTGGAAACATATATTAATAACATCAAAATTGCCGGAGCAAATGTTGGAAATCTAGTATCGCCGGGGAGTATCACGACAGCGGTTAAACAAATTTCTGCACTCTTGAGTGCTTATACGGACGGTGATGGTTCGTTACAGAGTACTACCGGTTACGGTGCACCTACTTGGACAGATACACTGGGCGATTATCGAGGAAATAATACTAGCGCAAGTTTTTCCGGAGACCTTGCTCATTTAGATCTTTTTAAGAGCTATAACACTAAGGACTATAACCAAGGCTATTCAGATTATATTCGCGATTACGCCAAGGGTCTTCAGTCTTGGCTCGATGGAATTGATGGGAAATCCGGAGATCTCTCTACTGCAGAGGAAATGATTAATCAGAACTATTCGTCTACTGATCTGACAGGGAGTTCTGCCGGCGGGACAATCGCAACTTCAGTTAGTGCTTTGACAAATCTGGTTTTAACTGCTAAACCGACATACGCTCAGAGCGTTTTAGGCTATACCAGTGATTCTAGCAACTCGGCGAATGCTGATATTAGTGACACAATTGATGCTATCAATATTTATGCGCAGATATTGGCCCCATCGATCATTAACGGGATTACCCATGAAGCAATTGGGGATATTCGTTCCGTTGGTGGTAGTCTATACAAGGATTCGTATGCGCCTGACAATTTAAGCGATGCAGTTGCTTTAAATGGTAACTTACAATCAATGGTTAGTCTTTTGGGACTGACAGATGTCTTGAACACACCAATTTTGAAATCCATTTATACTGGGATTAAAGACAGCGCTTTGAATGCTATTGTAGCCAACTGGTCTATCGGAATGAACAACGCTATTACCGATATCATGTCGGGGTTTGTTTATGGGAATGTGCCTGATAGCCATGCTAAAGCAGGCAAGACCACTTACGCTAGTATTAGCGGTTTTTCCGTAACTAATCCAGGGGCTATCGCGGATACGTCAACCTCAACTGCCTTATCAACGGTAGTTCAGGCTGCTGCCTATGCTTGGGGACAAAAAGTTTTAGGTAATATTGCAACTATGGCGGATAATGATGCTCTATTGGGTAATCAGAAGACTACCACAGATGAAATTGTGAACCAATTAGTTGCGGATGGTAAGATTTCTCAAACCGAAGCGAACGAATTGGCTGGCGCAGGTCATTCATATTCGGGTAATACTTACACTCGAACTGGTACTGGGGCATTACAGGTTATCCAAGAAATGTATGATAACCAATACAAGACAGTTCAAGATGCAGTTAATGATTACATTGCTGATCCAACGGGTTATAAATTCAATACTAATAAAGATAAGACTAGTATTAACAACGATGGTCTAGAAAACTTTCCTGATGAAGATCTAGCACATACGTTTGTTTACAGTGGGTCTTATGAAAATACGATTACCGCGGCACCTAACATGACTTATGATAAAGTTCGGGAAACACTGAACGTTACGGATGCCCATTTCCGGGCAATGGTTGCGGCTGATAATGCAGTTCATGCAGCTATGAAGGGCGATTTGACAACCGATACTAATCCACTATCATTTAGTCAAATTACAAGTGTTAGTGCTGGGGGGTTGGGCGGATACTTACCGCAATTTATGGCGACAGTCAGTGGAACAGCCGGCACGGGAACCGAAACTATGGCAACCCAGGCTTTGACCGTTTCAAACACTAACGCACTCACTAACATTGCCCAACAAGTCTTTGTTTCAAGTTATGCAAAAGAATTGGCTTTAGCCGATAAGGCTTTCAATGCCGGGGCCGCACTGGCTGAGCAACAATATGAAAGCTCAACCGATGGGACAATTCCGACCGTAGATAACGCTGGTTCCTATGATGGATTAAATTATCAGAATGATGCAACCGGAACCGATACAGGGAGTCTCTTGAAGACGTCACTTTATGGGCAGGCTAACCCTGGCCGGGCCTTTACTGATGGCTATAATGCTAACCTGGTTCAAGTCACCATCACCACTAGTTCTAGCGATACCGGGTTCTCCAGTACTTCGATGGCCACGGCCGGTAAGACCGTTAACGTCTTATTGGGTGGGGATGCCCAGATTTACGCGCCAACCCCAGAAGCTGGGTGGAGTGTGTCTTCCACTAACCCAGTTTCCTTAAGTGACGTCACGACCGCGCAAACCATTAACTTTACTTATAAGAAGTCGGCCGCCTTTGAGTACACCGGCCTGACCGATCAAACAGCTAGCTACACGGGTACCAACGCCAGTGGCTTATTAAACAACGTCACGTTGACGCCAACTTGGAACGACGGGACGACGGGGACCAGTGTGACGCTGAATAGCGCCGGGTTCACGGTCGATAACGATGACAGTAAGGTAGGTAGCTACACGTACCACCTGACCGAAGCGGGTGCTGAGGCGTTGATTGCCGCTTTACAGGCCGGTCAAGGAACCAGTTACTTTACCAATCACGAACTGCCGAACGTCACGAGCCTGATGGCCATGACGGGAACCATCGAAATCAAGCAGACGGACAATGAGGATCTATTACCAAAGATCAACGCCCATGACCAGACAATCGTTGCGGGTCAAGGCTTTGTCTTGAACTTAGTTGACAGTGCCACCGATGCTCAGGGGCACTGGTTATCTACGACCTTAGTTAAGGCTGACCTTTCGAAAGTTAGCTTCAATACCGTCGGAACTTACGACGTACCGTTAAGCTTAACGGACCCAACTAGTAATCAAACGGTAACGACCACGGTCCACATTTACATCATTTCGCAAGAATCCTCCACTTCCGCTAGTCAATCGGCCAGTGAAGTTTCTCAGTCGCAATGGGAGAGTCAATCTACCAGCCAATCGGCTAGTGAACAATCCGTCAGCGACATTATTAACAGTTTATCTGAATCCGAGAAGAGTTTAAGCGACCGGTCGATCTCTGACGCCGACTCGCAAAACAGTCAGTCTGAAGAGGCGTCCGCTAGTGACGCTAGCTTGAGTGAACGGTCGATGTCGGATGCAAGTCTGAACTCAGTCTCCGTCACCTCTGAAGCCAGTGAAAGTGCTTCGAAGAGTACGGCGGCCGCCAGTCAATCAGCTTCCGAATCAGCCTCTGTCAGTGCTTCGGCGAGTGCGTCGACCAGCACCGTTCAGAGCCTCTCGGTTGCCAGTGAAACTTCCACTTCCATTAAAAATTCGCAGGATATTTCGGAGTCTGAGGCTAGTTTAAGTGAACAATCCGTCTCGAACTCCCTCTCAAACGCATCGTTAAGTGCTGAAGCTTCGGCGAGTGCGTCGACTTCGGCTTCGATTGCCATTGACAACTCCGAGGTTTCTCAAGCTCGGCAGAGTATGAGTGACGAATCGGTCAGCGTTATCTCCATGATCAGTGCCAGTCAACTTGGTAGTTTGTCACAAATTTCTGAATCCTTATCGGTTGCCTTATCGCAAGTCGTTTCTGCGGAACAGAGTGCTAGCTTAGCTTCGCAATCCCAGCTCATTGTGAACTCCCAGACGTCGGCCTCCATTGCCAGTCTGAGTGAACAGTCAATGTCTGACGAGAGTGCCAAGGATTCGTTGTCCGATCTGATTGTGTCGCAATCTATCGCCAACTCGAACTCCGTGGTTTCCGCTTCATTAGCAAGTATCAGTAACCGGGTGGACTCCGACAACAGTATCATGTCCGAGGTCAGCGTCTCCGAAAGTAACGCGGTGTCGCAGTCCGTGGCTAATAGCAACATGATGTCCGATATTTCGGAATCCGAAGCCTCGATGAGCCGGGTCTTGGCCAGTGAATCGACCAGCATTCTGGATGCCCACAATAGTGCGTTAGCCTCCATGAGTGCCGCTTCGGAACTCAATTCCGATTCCTTACTCAGCCTAAGTCAACAAATGAGCCAGGCCGCGAGTCAAGACGCCTCGTTGTCGGCTTCCTTAAATAGTCTGAGTGACCGGTCCGTTTCCGATGACAGCACCATTAAGATTGTCAGTGGCTCCTTGACCGACAGTCAAGTGACGGCCTCCGAGTCGGCTAGTGCTTCGGCAATTAAGTCGGCTTCTATCTCTACTAAGGTCAGCCAGTCGGCATCTCAGTCCATCGCGACCCAAGCGTCCGTTGCTTCCGAGTCCGCCAGTGTCAGCGCGTCGCAGTCACAAGATGTTTCGGCCGCCGTTTCCCAAGTTCTGAGCAACTTGAGTAACGCGTCCGCTTCGGATTCTAAGGTGGTTGCGTCCCTGACGTCGATGCAACAGTCGGCTAGTGAAAATGGCATTTCGGAAGACTCAACGCTGAGCTCCGTGGCTGATAGCCTGAGCTTGAAGTCGTTGAATAATACCAGCATTCAGGCTTCGGCTTCCACGGCGCAGACCAGTGAAGTCGATCAGAGCCTGAGCGTCTTGTCCGGTGAGATCAGCAACACCATGGCGTCCATCTCCGCTTCGGCGACGAGCACCAGTGCCTTCTCCGCCTCGATGACCAGTCTGTTGTCCGAAGTTTCCGTTTCCGAAAACAGCCTGAGCGATGCGTCGTTGAGTATCCTGTCGGCCAGCAACTCGGCTTCGGCCAACAGCTTGAATAGTCTTAACTCCGCGACGGTTAGTCAGAGTGAAGACACCGCGGCTTCCGAAGCCAGCTTGATGTCGCGTTCCGCCGATGATAGTCAGTCCTTGGCATCGATGGGGGACTCCCGGACGTCGTTACAAACGTCACAGAGTCAATCCGCGGATGCTTCGGCGGCCGTCTCGGCTTCCGAATCGCAAGTCGCCGCAGAGTCCTTGTCGGCGGCTAGTCAGGTTGCTTCCGCTGTGGCCAGTGAAAATGCTGCGTCCGTTTCGCAGGTGGTTTCCGCGATGGCTTCAGCTGAAACTAGTCTAAGCCAAGCTGCTGCCAGTGAATCACGAGTGATTTCCTTTGTGACGAGCATTAGTAATGACGGCAAGACCGGTGATTCCTTCTCGGAAAGCCAACAGAGTTTGAGTAATCAATCGGCTTCCGACGCGGCATTGGCCTCCGCCGTTGCCTCGGCTCAATTGAGCTTATCGAACGCCAGCCTGAGTGACCTGTCGCAAAGCGATGCCAGCTTAGTCTCGGCTGCCAGCGCTGCTTCGCTTAGTGCGAGTGAAGCTGTTAACTCGCTGGCTAGTCAAAACTCAGAATTGTCCCAATCTGAAGCCTCAATTAGTGCGCAATATGCGAGCCACGAGTCGATGAGTGCCGATTCTGAGAGTCAAAAGTCCGCCGAAGAATCCGCGGCCGCTTCGACCAGCCGTCTGGCGAGTCAAGAAGCTAGTCGTTCGGCTCAGGTTTCCTTCAGTGAAACCTCATTAAGTCAAATTTCACAAAGCAATTCGAATTCCACAATTAGCTTGAGCGACCAACAGTCCGCTATCGCTAGCCAGAGTGCTGACGTGAGCGTCTCGGTGGCCAGCTTGAGTGCACAGTCGTTGTCCGATATCAGTGTCTTGTCAGCGACATCGACGTCCCGGAATTCATTACAAACCTCGCAGAGTCAATCGGCCAGCAAGTCGGCCATCACGTCCGCGTCCGTATCGACGTCCGTGGCAACCAGCGAATCACTGGCTAGCCAAACGGCCTCCGTCAGTGCGTCGCAGAGTGCGTCCGACTCCGCTGATCAGTCCGAATCCGCAGTCTACTCGCTGAACAGTATCAGCCAGCGTTCTGAACAAGAAAGCAGCACGAGCAAGGCAGTGGTTTCCACGGAACAAAGTCTCAGCGTGGCCAGTGACTCATCTTACAATTCACAAATTAGTCGTTCTAACGCCAGTCTGAGTAACCTGGCTTCAGCTAATGCCAGTGAAGCTTCGGCCGTTAATTCGGCCGCAACCAGCGTCAGTGACGCCCAAGGGTCGGCTATGAGTCAACACTCCGAGTTGTCCGCTTCCGAAGCGTCCATGAGCGACGCCTCGTTCAGCCGGATGTCGCTGAGTCTGGATTCCCTGAGCAACCTGTCGCAGAGCGTTTCCGCCTCCGCTGACAGTACCAGTGACCGGTTAGTCAGCGATGCTAGTCAAAGTGAAAGCACCGCTTCCGCCCAGACGAGTTTGAGCGACCGGTCCGCTTCCGATAGCCAGGAACTTTCGGCTCACTCCACGTCGCGGAACGCGTCTCAGGACTCCGCGAGTGAATCCGCCGGCAACTCGGCCAGTGCGTCTGCCTCGACCTCGGCCGATGACAGCACTAGCCAGTCGATCATTGATCGGTCGGTCGCTGAATCACAGGCCCAGAGTGTCAGTGATGACGCTAGCGAATCTGCCGAGATTTCGGCTTCCACGGCTAGCCTGAGTCAGGCTGAACAGTCCGAGTCCCAAGTCTTATCCCAGGTCGCTTCGGCATCGATTAGCCTGAGTGCGGCCGGTGAAGACTCAACTTCGGCCATGGCGGCTAGCGACACCAGCTTGAGCGCCCAATCGGCGTCCGACGCGAGTGTCCAGTCCGAAATTTCCGTTTCGGCCATGAGCTTATCGAACCGGAGTTTGAGTAACCAATCGCAACAAATTCTGAGTGAACAATCCGTCCTTTCCGCTTCCGAGTCGGCAGCCGACAGTCAGGTTACGTCCTTATCGAACGCGGCCTCCGAAATTTTCGCTTCCGAAAACTCGATGAGCCTGACGTCCGCGACGACTTCGGCCAGTCAATCGGCTAGTCAAGCCAGTGCGGTTTCTGAGAGTCTGGAATCCTTGAGTAACGCTTCGCAAAGCCGTGCCGATTCGATGAACAGTGTCAGTGAGCACTCCACCGCCGTCGCCAGCGAAAGCCAAGTCAACTCCACTTCCGACCTGAGTCTGAGTGATCGGTCCGAATCCGATGCCAGTGTCGTCGCATCCACGTCCCGGACGTCCGAACAAACGTCGGCGAGTGAATCCGCGACGACTTCGGCCAGCGCTTCGGCCAGTGTTTCCGCTTCGCAGAGCACGAGCCAAGCCCACGAGAGTCAAGTCGCCAGTCAATCGGCCAGTGAAAGCGCGGACGAATCCACGTCCATTGCGACCTCGATCGCTGAATCGATGGCCAGCCTCAGTCAGAAGACTTCCTTGGAAACCAGCGTGCTTTCCGCCGTTAGTGCCAGTGAAGCCAGTCTGAGTTCCGCTAACGATTCGACCCACAACTCCGAAATCAGCGCCTCGGCAGCCAGCCTGAGTGAACAATCCCAGTCTGACGCCACCGAGTTATCCACGATTTCGGCTTCCGAACAAAGCCTGAGTGACGCAAGTGTCAGTGAACACATCGCTTCCGAAAACAGCGAGTTGTCCGCTATCACCAGTGCCGAAACCAGTGCGAGTGAATCGACGGCCAGCCTGCAGAGTCAATTATCCGAATTGTCGCAATCCGAGGCCTCGTTAAGTCAGGTCTCCGCCGCCAATTCCGCTTCGACCTCGGCCGTCACGTCCGCGGCAGCTTCCGCGGAACAGTCAGCCGAAGCGTCCGCTAAGGAATCGGCTGACGCCTCGTTAAGCTTGGACTCTCTGAGTCAGGTCTCCGCTAGCAACTCGGTTTCCACCACTAGTTTGAGTAACTTATCGACTTCGGCCGCGCACCAGAGTCAATCGGCTTCCGCTTCGGCGGCTAGCCTGAGTGACCGGTCTGTTTCCGATGCCAGCATCTTGTCGGCCAACTCGACGTCCCGGACGCCATCGGCCGCTAGTCAAAGTACCTCGGCGAGTGAATCTGCCGTTGCTTCGGCCAGTGATTCCGCTGATCAAAGTACGACGGCCGCCAGTGCAAGTGAGTCCGCGGCTACTTCAGCGAGTGACTCCGCAAGCGTTTCGGCGAGTGAGTCAGCAACGGTTTCGCAAGCCATCGATAGCCTGAGCCAAGTCACGTCGGCCATCAGCAGTGAGTTATCCGCCGCTAGTGGTGCCGTGGACAGCGAAAGTGCTGCCAGCCTGGCTTCGTTATCTCAGAGTAACGCCAGCGACTTATCGGCCGTTTCACAATCGCAACTCAGCGCTTCGAATGATAGCCTGAGTCAGCTGCTGAACTCCGTGAACAGCCAAGTCTCTGAGAACTCGGCTTCCGCGGCGAGTGTGAGTGACGCGATTGTGTCGACCAGTGCCGCTATTTCTGAAATTGAACAATCCGAAGCCTCGATGAGTCAGGTTTCTCTGAGCCAGATTTCGGCCAGTGAAGCCTCGACCAGTGAGGTGTCGTTGAGTAATGCTTCCTTGACCGCCAGTGAGAGCACCGTGATTGCCAGTGGCGCCAGCCAAAGTGCCGACGTTTCTGCGTCGGTCGCCAGCTTGAACTCCCGGTCGGTCGCCGATGACAGCTTGTTGTCCGACAACTCCATGTCCCGGACAATCTCGCAAGCCAGTCAAAGCGCCTCGGGCAGTGCGTCCGCTGAGCTTTCCGCTTCCACGGCAAGTGAAGCTAGTGATGCATCGGCCAAGGCCAGTGAATCGGCCTCTGCTTCAGCACAAACTAGTGCTGAGATTTCGGCTTCCCAAGTCGCTTCGATCTCCGAATCTGACGCCAGTGTTAGTGCCAAGTCCGCCGCAGAAGCTAGTCTGAGTGACGCCATCGCGTCCGCAGAACAGAGCTTAAGCGATGCGCACGACTCGTCTTACGATTCGCAAATCAGTGAGTCGAACGCCAGCTTAAGTGCCCAATCCGTCTCCGATGCCAACGAGCAATCGATGATGTCCACTTCGGCGCAAAGCTTGAGTGACGCGAGTCTGAGTCAAATCGTCGCTTCGACCGCTAGTCAGGTGGCTAGTGTCAGTGATGCTTCGGCCAGTGTCAGCGACGCCGTTCAATCGGCCCAGAGCCTGGCCTCCGAAGTTTCACAATCCGAAGCCTCGATGAGTCACGCGTCGTTGAGTCAGCTTTCCGCCAGTGAAAACTCGCTTAGCGTTCTGTCGGCATCTAACTCGGCTTCGGCCAACAGTTTGAGTCAACAAATCGCCAGTGGTAACAGCCAGAGTGCCGATCAATCCGCTTCAGCGGCTAGTCTGAACTCGCGGTCCACTGCCGATGACAGTTTATTATCCGACAATTCCATGTCCAGAACGGCTTCGCAAGCCAGTCAAAGTGCTTCGGGTAGTGCATCCGCTGAGCTTTCTGCTTCTACGGCGAGTGAAGCCAGTGACGCCTCGGCTGAGGCCAGTGCCTCGGCTGTTACGTCAGCACAAACCAGTGCTGAGATTTCGGCCTCTCAAGCCGCTTCGATCTCCGAATCTGACGCCAGTGTCAGTGCCAAGTCCGCTTCTGAAGCCAGTCTGAGTGACGCCATCGCGTCCGCGGAACAGAGCTTAAGCGATGCGCACGACTCGTCTTACGATTCGCAAATTAGTGAGTCGAACGCTAGCCTGAGTGCCCAATCCGTCTCCGACGCCAACGAACAATCGATGATGTCGGCTTCTGATCAAAGCGCAAGTAACGCTAGTCTCAGCCAAGTTTCTAACTCGATTGCTAGTCAGCTGTCCGCAGTCAGTGCTTCCGATGCCAGTGTCAGTGAGACCTCGCAAGCCTTGAACAGTCAGGCTTCCGAACTGAGTCAGTCCGAAGCCTCGATGAGCGATGCTTCGCTGAGCCTGATCTCCGCCAGTGAGGCTTCCCTGAGTGACGTCGCCAGTGCTGCGGCGTCCACGTCGGCTAGCCTGAGCGAACAAGCTCAATCGATCGCCAGTCAAAGTGCTGCGGCTTCGGCCTCAGTTGCCAGTCTGAGTGACCGGTCGGCTAGTGATGCCAGTGTTTGGAATGACAACTCCACCTCCCGGACGGTTTCGCAGGCGAGTCAAAGCACCTCGGCCAGCGTCTCGGCGAGTGCTTCTGCTTCCGATTCCGTCGCTACCAGCGTTGCGAATGCTAGTGCGAGCGAGTCCGCCACGGTTTCGGCCGCAGCGAGTGCTGAGGTTTCGGCTTCGCAAGCTGCTTCGTTATCCGATGCCGATATGAGTCTGAGCCAGAAGTCTACGGACCTGGCCAGTCAAAGTGAGTCCTTGGCTTCGCTGGAACAGAGTATCAGTGATGCCTCGACTTCTGAATACGATTCGCAAATCAGTCAAAGTAACGCCAGTCTCAGTGACCTTTCGGCTTCCAATGTCAGTGAGGTTTCGGCGATTTCCGAATCAGCCCTGAGCCTGAGTAATGCCAGTGTCAGTGCTCACCAGAGTCAACTTGACAGTCAGGCTTCGGCCAACAGTCAAGCCTCGGCGAGTGTGAGTCAGACGGTTGCTTCCGCGGCGAGTCAAGCGTCCGAGTTCTCCACGAGCGAAGCCTCGATGAGTGGGGCGTCTCTGAGTCGCATCTCCGCTAGTGAAGCCTCCTTAAGTGATCAATCAGCTTCCAACTCGGTTTCCGCAAACAGCGTCAGTCAGGTCTCCGAATCGTTAGCAAGCCAGAATTCATTAGCGTCCGCATCTGCCGCTAGTCTGAGCGAACGGTCAGCTAGTGATGCCAGCGTGGCGGCTTCCACGTCCCGGACTGAATCCGCGGCCAGTGCTTCGGCTTCGGCCAGCGAATCCGCGACGGTTTCGGCTTCTGATTCTGCCGACGCCAGTGCTAGTCGCTCCGATGCCGAACAATCGGCTTCCGAGTCGGCCAGTCAAAGTGCTGTTGATTCGGCTGAGGTTTCCGCATCGACATCCGCTTCGGATGCCAGTGTCAGTGCCAAGTCCGTCTCTGAAGCTAGTCTGAGCGAATCCATCGCTTCGTTGGAACACAGCTTAAGTGCGGCGTCCAACTCCGATTACAATTCTCAACTCAGCGAAAGTGCCGCGAGCCTGAGTAATCAATCCGTTTCCGACGCCAACGAGCAATCGATGATGTCCGAATCCGAATTGAGTGCCTCGAACGCCAGCCTGAGCAACGCTTCTGTTTCGACGGCCAGCCAGTTATCTGAAATGAGTCAATCGGATGCCAGTGCTAGTGTCGCTTCCGAGTCTGTCGCCAGTCAGTTGTCGGCGGCCTCGACTTCCGAAGCCTCATTGAGTCAGGTTTCCTTAAGTGAAATTTCGGCCAGTGAAGCCTCGTTGAGTGCCCAGTCGATCAGTAACGTCGATTCCGCTAATAGTTTGAGTGAGTACTCCGAAAGCGTCGCGAGTCAGAACTCCGCAACTTCCGAGTCGGCCGCGAGCCTGAGCGCACATTCATTGTCGAATGATAGTATCCTGTCGGCGAACTCGACGTCGCGGACCTCAACGCAGACCAGCCAAAGCGAATCGGCCGACAACTCGGCTAGCGTTTCGGCTTCTGAATCGGCTAGTGCCAGTGCCAGTCGCTCCGATGCTGAACAATCGGCTTCCGAGTCGGCCAGTCAAAGTGCTGCTGATTCGGCTGAGGTCTCTGCATCGACGTCCGCTTCGGATGCCAGTGTCAGTGCCAAGTCCGTCTCTGAAGCTAGTCTGAGTGAATCCATCGCTTCGTTGGAACACAGCTTAAGTGCGGCGTCCAACTCCGATTACAATTCTCAACTCAGCGAAAGTGCCGCGAGCCTGAGCAACCAATCCGTTTCCGACGCCAACGAGCAATCGATGATGTCCGAATCCGAATTGAGTGCTTCGAATGCTAGCCTGAACAGCTTATCCGCTTCGGCGGCCAGCCAGGTTTCTGCGATGAGTGCTTCTGAAGCCAGTCAAAGTGCGGCTTCCGAATCTCTGAACAGTCAGTTATCCGAATTATCGCAATCCGAAGCCTCGATGAGTGACACGTCCAATAGCTTTGCTTCCGAGAGTCAAGCTTCGGCAGTTGCCTCAGCGAATGCCTCAACCAGCCTCATTGCCAGTCAATTATCCAACGTCTCCGAGAGCGAAGCCTCCCTGAGTCAACAATCGCAAAGCATTGCTAAGTCCGAAGCCAGCTTGACCAGTCAGCTGGAGAGTCAGGCGAGTCAGAGTGCGAGTGCGGCGGCTTCGACGGCCAGTGTCAGTGACCGGTCGGTTTCCGACGCCAGCGTCTTGTCGGCCAACTCGACATCGCGGACTTCAACCGCCGCGAGCCAGAGTGCCTCGGCGAGTGAGTCGGCGATCGCTTCCGCCGATGATTCGGCCAAGGCCAGTGCTAGTCGGTCGGAGGTCGTTCAATCGGCTTCTGAATCGGCCGATACCAGCGCGGCAATTTCCGCGAGTGACTCGGCTTCCATCTCCGTTTCTGACGCCAGTGTCAGCGACAAGTCGGCTTCCATCGCCAGTCAAAGTGAGTCCTTGGCTTCGCTGGAACAGAGTATCAGCGATGCCTCGACTTCCGAGTACGATTCACAGATCAGTCAAAGTAACGCTAGCCTGAGCGACCTATCAGTTTCTAACGCGTCTGAACAATCGATGATCTCTGAATCCGAACAGAGCATGAGTAACGCTAGTGTCAGCGAGCACCTGAACTCCGTCACCAGCCAACTGAACTCGGTCAGTGAGGCCGAGACCAGCCTGAGTGCGGCCAGTCAGTCCGCCGATAGTCAACTCTCTGAAGTTAGCCAATCCGAAGCCTCCATGAGTGATTACTCCGTCAGTGAAGCTTCGAAGAGCACGGCATCCGCCGTTCAATCCGCGGCTGATTCGGCTTCCGTTTCGGCTTCTGATTCCGCTACCGTTTCGACGTCGGATCGTTCCTTGAGTGAGTTGTCTGCAAGCAACTCGGCTTCGGCCAACAGTGTCAGCGCGGATCAGTCCCTGCAGGCTAGTCAAAGTGAAAGCTTAGCGGCTTCCACGGCCAGTCTGAGTGAACGGTCGGTCTCCGACGCCAGCGTCTTGTCGGCGAACTCGACGTCGCGAACTTCCACGGCGGCCAGTCAAAGTGCCTCAGCCAGTGAATCGGCGACGGTCTCCGCGGCTGATTCGGCTAAGGCCAGTGCCAGTGAATCGACGGCTAGTCAATCGGCTTCTACATCGGCCGACACCAGTGCGACGATTTCTGCCAGTGACTCGGCTTCCATCTCCGTTTCCGATGCCAGTGTCAGCGACAAGTCCACGATCGAAGCCAGTCAAAGCGAGTCGTTGGCTTCGCTGGAACAGAGTATCAGCGATGCCTCGACTTCTGAATACGATTCACAGATCAGTCAGAGCAACGCTAGCCTGAGTCAACTCTCGGCTTCTAACGCGTCCGAACAGTCTGTGATTTCCGCATCTGAACAAAGTCTTTCCAATGAAAGCTTGAGTCAACTGTCCGCTTCGACGGCCAGTCAGCTTTCTGATAACAATGCCTCGACGGCCAGCCTGAGCGAAGCCGTGAACTCGCAAGGGAGTCGCTACTCCGAAATGTCGGCTTCCGAAGCCTCGATGAGCGACTTGTCGGTCAGCCTGGTTTCCGTCAGTGATGCCTCCTTGAGTAACGCATCAATCAGCAATAACACGTCCGCTGCCAGCCTGAGTGAACAGGTGGCCAGCGGCGCTAGTCAAAGTGCGGAAGCATCGGCCTCCGCCGCTAGCCTGAGTGAGCGTTCCGCTACCGATGAGAGCCGTTTGTCGGCCAACTCCACGGACCGGACCTCTACGGCGGCTAGCCAAAGTGCGTCGGCGTCGACTTCGGCGAGTGTTTCGGCTTCCGTAGCCACGTCGCAAAGTGACGCTTCGCAGGTCGCCAGTCAATCGGCTGCCGACTCCGCAAGCGATAGCGCGATCGTTTCGGCCAGTCAGTCGGCGTCAATCTCCGAATCTGATGCCAGTGTCAGTGACAAGTCCACGATCGAAGCTAGTCAAAGCGAGTCCTTGGCTTCGCTGGAGAACAGTATCAGCGATGCCTCGACCTCTGAATACGATTCACAGATCAGTGCTTCTAACGATAGCCTGAGCGTTGTTTCGGCTTCGGACGCCAGTGAACAATCGATGATGTCTGTTTCCGAGATCAGTGCCTCTAACGCTAGCCTGAGTGACCACTTGGCTTCCGCAGCCAGCGAAGCCTCGGCAGCTTCCAAATCGCTGGTCAGCGCTAGTGACGCATCGACGTCCATCGCCAGTCAGCTTTCCGAAGTGAGTCAGTCTGAAGCTTCGATGAGTGTCACATCCCAGAGCTTCGCGTCAATGAGCCTGGAATCGTTGAGTCAACTGTCAGCAAGTAATTCCGCTTCCACGAACAGCTTGAATTCACAGATTGTGAGTGGCGCTAGTCAGAGCGCGGTAGCTTCTGCCTCCGCCGCCAGTCTGAGTGACCGGTCGGTTTCCGATGCCAGTGCCGCAGCTTCTACGTCACGGACCACGGCGCAAACGTCGGCTAGTCAATCGGCCAGCGAATCCGCCATGACGTCCAGCTCCGTGGCAAACTCGAACAGTGTCACGTCCGCGACGGCCAGTCAATCGGCTAGCCAGTCGGCCAGTGTCAGTGCTAGCGTTTCGACTAGTCAATGGGATTCCGTCACAGCTTCTCTGAACAGCCTCAGCGAGGTTTCTGAGAGTGAAGCTAGCCAAAGCGATGCCTTGACATCGCTAGAAAATAGCTTGAGTGCCGCTTCCAACTCTGAATACAATTCAGAGTTAAGTGAGAGTGCCGCTAGTCTGAGTGCGTCACAAGTCGAAGCCAGTCAGCAATCGCTGATCTCTGCTTCGCAGCTGAGTCTCTCTAACGCCAGCCTGAGCGCCCAATCGAATTCATTAGCTAGTCAGCAGTCCGCGGTCAGTGCTTCCAATGATAGCCTGAGTGCCGCTTCCGAAGCGGTTGCCAGTCAATTGTCTGAAGCCTCGGTCTCCGAAGCTTCCTTGAGTGACATCTCGACCAGCTTGGCTTCGATGAGTACGGCTTCGGCCAGTGCCTCCGCGAGTGTGTCGGCTTCGACTTCGGCCAAGGTTTCCGCCGCCGTTTCTCAAGCGCTGGATTCCCTTGAGCGTCTTGTCGGCATCTAACTCGGCTTCGGCCAACAGCGTCCAGCGCCGACTTGTCGGCACAGGCTAGTCAAAGTGCCAGTGTTTCGTTGTCAACTGCCAGTCTGAGTGAACGGTCCTTATCCGACGTCAGTCTCTTGTCGGCCAACTCCGCTTCTCGAACCTCTACGGCGGCTAGCCAAAGTGCTTCCGCGTCGACCTCCGCACAAGCTTCGGCCAGTGAATCGACCGTCGCTAGTGTCAGTCGCTCCACGGCGATCGTTTCGGCGAGTGCCTCGGC